>NZ_JAFBEX010000012.1 GCF_016908975.1 Neobacillus cucumis | reverse complement strand
AGAATAAGAGGAAGTGTCTTCAATAGGGGGTCTTGAGGACAAAACTGGTAAAAGAATAAGAGGAAGTGTCTTCAATAGGGGGTCTTGAGGACAAAACTGGTAAAAGAATAAGAGGAAGTGTCTTCAATAAGATGGTTTGAAGACAAAAAACATGAAAATCTCTAGTATCAATAGAGGGATCACAAATTTATACATAATCCAATCATACAATTATTCCACACTTTATAATCAATAAAGGCTTCTATAAAAAACAAAACAAACATATAGTATTAAAAAAAGACCTTCAGTCCTTGAAGGTCTTTTATTTTACTTTGAATATGAAAGAGGGATACACCATGCCGAGCGAATTACAACAACTTGAATTAGATATCCCGATTGAGGTCATTTGGGACTTTATTCGAGATGAAAATAATTGGGCGCCGCTTGTACCTGGATATATTCAGCACCAAAAATTAAATGACCAGCAAATTAGCTGGGAATTTAAAAGCGATCTTGGGATAATGAAAAAAAAGGTCACTTTGTTAATTGATATTAAAGAATGGAATGAACCAAGCAAGGTAAGCTTTGAATTAAGAAGGAAGAACGATAAATACCTTGGCGAAGGATATTTCGAAGCCAAAGCCTTAAACAGAAATAAAACCCTTTTAACAGGATTTCTTGATATAAATGCAACGGGACCCATGGGAACACTTGCTAATTCCCTTTTTAATAAGGCTGTTAATCTGTCAGATGAAGAGGTAGCCTCCGCTATTTCCACGAAGCTTGAAGAATTCAGTAATAAGTAAATGTGTGAGCCGCAATTCTCTATGGATTGCGGAATTTTAATATCGATGGGTTTTATTCACCAATAATCGGGTACTAACTTAATGGAGGTGACAATTCTTCAATCTAAAAATTAAGATAATCTTAAGCATCCAATGATAAAGTTAGTCCAAAATCACTTATTAAAAGTGGGAGGATTAACAATGAGAACAAAAATATCAAAAAAGGGCCTAAGTGCTGTCCTTATTGTCTCGATACTCGGACTTGGAACTGGTTATAATCTGCCCACCGTCTATGCGGAAGATACCGGGACCGAAGTCAGCCAAATATCAAACACTTTGGCAAAATTAGAAATTGAAGGCGTTAAGCTCGACCAAGATTTTTCATCAGATATTAATCAATATTCCGCTACAGTAGAAAATGAAACGGATTCCATCCATATACTTGTTGAGGGGACAAATGCCAATTCTATCATCAGCATCAATGGTAAAACAGTCACAAGTGGTACTGCTGATGAATACTCCCTGCAAACTGGGCAAAATATCTTTCTCATCACCGTAAAGGATAGCACTACTAATCTAACGAATACCTATACTTTAACTGTGGATAGAAAGCAAAATAGTGATAATCAGTTACAAAATATTCAACTATCAACAGGAAAACTTTCTCCAACCTTTTCTCCATCAGTGACACAATATAATGTTCAATTTCCTAATACCACACAAACAATTACGGTTCTGCCAACTGCTAAAGAAAAAACAGCAGTAGTTGAGGTGAATGGTGCTGAAGTGACTGAGAAAGGTGTAACAGTCAATATTCCTGTAGGGAAATCAGATATTCTTATCGTAGTAACTGCTGAGGACGGATCGAAACTAAGATATACCATTCATCTGGAACGCCAAGATTCAACGTCAGGAAATGGTGCCGGTTCAGGACAAACTGGTGGCACAGGTTCAGGGCAGACTGGCAACAGTGGCTCAGGTCAAACAGGACAAACAGGCAACAGTGGTTCGGGTCAAACGGGACAAACAGGACAAACAGGACAAACAGGACAAACTGGTAACAGTGGTTCAGCTCCATATGGTAGTGGTGGGTCTGCACAAACTGGAATGAGCAATTCAGCGAAAACTGGAACCGGACTTGTTAGTCTGACCGGCAACTCTTTTTCGGGACAAGGAAATACTACAAACCAAACGGGTTCTTCCCAGCAAGGTGTATCGGGTACTGTTACAAAGACCACCAATGCCAATCTTGCAGCCCTAACTGTATCAACCGGAACCTGGGATAGTTCATTTACTTCAAGCGAATATACTTATCATATAGCTGTTTCACATGATACAAAAACAGTTACCATTAATCCTACCGCAGCTTCTAGTAGTTCTAATATAACAATCGAAGGCGGCACAAGCAAAACGATTCAGTTGGAAGATGACAATAAAACAGTCATTTCGGTTAGAGTAACCTATAATAGTACAGATCGTAAAACCTATGTTCTAGTTTTTGATAGAGCAGCAAATTAAAGGGATATTTGGGGAATACTTATAAAATATCCAGGAAAATAAACCTGAGAAGTTACATGTCAGGTTTATTTTTTTAGAAAAAATAGAATAAAAAGAAAAAAAGTTGAACAAGTTTTAAAAAAATATGTTATATTTATATATAAAAAAATTTAATGAATCTTTTGAAATAAGGGGAAGGTGATAGAATGACAACAGAAGTGAAAGTAACTGACAGCAGTCTTCCATTGCGTCGTGATGTGAATTTACTTGGGAAAATGCTTGGTGAAATCCTTGTGAATCATGGCGGAACCGAGCTATTGGATAAAGTAGAAAAAATAAGACTCATGTGCAAAACACTTCGGGAGCATTTCGATGAAGAGATTTATGAAGAGTTAAAAGCGGAAATTACTAGTTTAGCCTCACCTATGCGTAAACAGGTAATTCGTGCGTTCTCAATGTACTTCCATTTGATTAACGCAGCAGAGCAAAATCACCGTATCCGCAGACGGAGACAATACCAGATGGAAGAAGGAAATAAGGTTCAGCCTGCTTCAATCGAGAGTGCAATTCTCAAGATTAAAGACCATGCTATTAGTGAAAATGTGATTCAAGAAATCTTACAAACATTGTCGCTAGAGCTTGTTATAACCGCCCATCCAACCGAGGCAACAAAACGTTCTATTCTCGAGATTCAACAGAGAATTGCTGCTATTTTGAAAAATCTTGAAAATCCACTCTTAACGACTAAAGAACAGAAAAAACTTGAAGATAGTTTATTTAATGAAGTGGCGATTCTATGGCAGACAGATGAATTACGTGATCACAAGCCAACAGTATTGGATGAAGTACGTAATGGACTTTATTATTTTGATCAAACCCTATTTGATGTTCTTCCTGAAATTCATCAAGAGGTAGCTGAGTGCCTTGAAAAATATTACCCAGGCACATCTTGGAATGTCCCTAATTTCCTCCGTTTTGGCTCATGGATTGGCGGAGACCGTGATGGGAATCCGAACGTAACAAGTGATGTAACGTGGGAGACACTCCAAAGACAACGGAGAGTTGTCTTAAAGAAATATAAAAGTGTTTTAATCGACATCATGAAACGCTACAGCCACTCGACAACAAGAGTAAACGTCAGTGAGGAAATTCTTACATTCCTTGAGGAAAAAGAAGATTTATACTTAACAGACGATAAAAAATGGCCAAATAAACCGGAAGCTTACCGTCGTGTCCTAGCGGTAATTATTGAGCGCGTTAAACAGGTAGGTAAATCCGAAATTGGATACAAAACAGCAGATGAATTATTAGTTGATTTAAAAATGATTAATAGGAGCCTAAAAAAGCATCATCCTAGTGATCATGAGTTAAGGACCATTCAAAAGTTAATTAGACAAGTGCAATTATTCGGATTCCATT
Source organism: Neobacillus cucumis (assembly GCF_016908975.1). Taxonomy (GTDB): domain Bacteria; phylum Bacillota; class Bacilli; order Bacillales; family Cytobacillaceae; genus Neobacillus; species Neobacillus cucumis. The sequence continues at coordinate 205,204 of NZ_JAFBEX010000012.1, read as the reverse complement.
TGGCTACACTTGATATTCGCAATCATAGTGGAGAACACGAGGCTGCAATAACAGAAATCCTGCGTACGGTACGTATAACGGAAAATTATGCAGAACTTGCGGAACAGGAAAAAATCCAACTATTAAAGAATATCTTGATGGATCCTCGTCCACTGCTTTTATTAAATGAGGACTATTCAGCAGAAACGCAAGAGATGCTTAAAGTATTCCAAATGATCAAAAAGGCACATGAGGAATTTGGAAAACGGGCTATCACCGTTTATCTTGTTAGTATGACAAGATCGGCAAGTGACTTATTAGAGGTACTTGTATTAGCAAAAGAAGCTGGAATCTACCGCCTACATGCAGATGGTACGCTTGAAAGTCATCTAAATGTTGCACCATTACTAGAAACAATTGATGACTTAACAGCAGGTCCAAAAATTATGGAAACCCTTTTTGAAATGCCAATTTACCGTAAACATCTTCAAATCCTAGGTGACCAACAGGAAATCATGCTTGGTTACTCAGATGGAAGTAAAGATGGAGGGACTTTAACAGCCAACTGGAAACTGTATAAAGCCCAAATCGAAATTCATGAGATGGCAAAAAGATATCAAATTGGTCTTAAGTTTTTCCATGGCCGTGGCGGTTCACTGGGTCGTGGCGGTGGTCCGTTAAATAAGAGCATTCTGTCACAGCCTGCTGAAACCATTGGTGATGGTGTTAAAATTACTGAACAAGGTGAAGTTCTGTCTTCCAGATATCTGCTTGAAGACATTGCTTATCGGAGCCTAGAGCAGGCAACTTCCACACTTCTACTTTCAGCAACGCATGTTTCCCAAAAAGAAGATGGAACATTGCGAGAACGTGTTTGGGAAGAAGCTATTGAGGAAATTTCTAGTTCTGCCTTATCTAAATATCAATCACTTGTTTTTGGCGACCCTGATTTCCTTACTTACTTTAATGAAGCAACACCATTAAAGGAAATCGGCGACTTAAACATTGGTTCTAGACCGATGAGCCGTAAAAATCGCGGACGTTTTGAGGACTTAAGGGCAATTCCATGGGTGTTTGCTTGGACGCAAAGTCGTCAATTGATTCCTGCCTGGTATGCTGCTGGTACAGGTTTAGATAGCTTCGCATCAAAAAGTGCGGAAAATCTACAGCTATTACAGCGGATGTATGCTAGATGGCCATTCTTCCAATCAACAATCGATAATTTACAGATGGCGTTAATGAAAGCAGATATTCCGACAGCAAAAGAGTATATCTCCCTTGTTAACGACAAAGCCATTGCAGATAGAATCTTTACGAATATCCTTGAGGAATACGAGAAAACAAAAGCGATCCTGCTTAAAATTACTGAGGATAATGAATTACTCGATCATGCTCCAAATATTAAAGAATCAGTGTATAGACGAAATCCATATGTCGATCCATTAAACTTTTTACAAGTTGAACTGATTAAAGAATTAAGAAAGCATGAAGAGACAAATGAAGATTTATTAACCGAAGTTCTCCTTACCATTAGTGGAATTTCAGCTGGTCTCCGTAATACAGGCTGATAATTCTGAAGAAGGTCATAAACTCTTTATCTTTAGAGCTTATGACCTTTTTTTACATAAAAAAATCAATATTGCAAAATATAACCTATAGGTGTAAAATACATATAGGTGAGGTGATAGAGATATGGTGAACCAAGATAACCAATCAGTAAATCCATCAAAAAATTTTGTGCTACCGTTTATATTATTGCTTCTTAGCAAAGTATCTCTTCATGGTTATGAACTTAGCCAAAAGCTCGAAACGTTCGGATTTAAGGCTCTTGATCAAGGGAACTTATATCGGATGCTAAGACAACTAGAAAAGGATGAACTGGTTTCATCTGAATGGGATACCACGGGCAGCGGACCGGCAAAAAGAAGGTATTCAACTACAAAAGCTGGGATTACATACCTAAAAGGATATGCAAACCAACTTGAAACATATCAGTCCATCTTAGATCAATTCTTCAAAATGTATTCTAGTATCCTTGAGCTCTACATCCCTTCATTTCAGAAGAAGGATCCAATAGAGAAAGTTAATAATTCTAAGAGGAGGAAAAATCATGGTTCAGAAGAAGAATGAAACGGTTCCTGCTGAAAAAGTAGTAGAATCGATACCGATGGCATCATTTGTAACAACATTTTGGGAGCAATTTGAAAAATCAAATGAGCGTGCAAGAAAGCTAAGAGAAGATCGAGAAGATGCTTATTTTAATGCTGTAAGGGAAGTTATTCAATTTAATAAACAATATCGTCATTCCCTTGTAAATTTATATGAGCAGGCTAAAAAGACTAATAAGGATATGCTTACTGAAGTGATGTCTCAAATTAATAGCATCGCTGTAAAAGAGGTAGTACCTTTCGAAGATCGTGAAGAACTGACAAACCAGTTAAAAGATGTAACAGAACAAATGGAAAAATTGGCATTTACACCAGTTAAATCCTTTTTCCATGTAGTTGATCAATTAGAAGATACTTTTGAACAGAATACAGAATCTGGTATTGCCTATACTCGTGAACGGAGAAACGCATGGGTACAAGTTCGTAAAGAGTATGTTAATAAGGCAAGGAACACACATCTAGATCTTGTGGAACGTAGTAAAAATAGCTTAAAAGAGCTTGTAAAAACACGCTAATTGGGAACTAACCCCAGATAGACAAAATATCCTTATAAAAAAGAAGCGATGCGTATAGCAATCGCATCTTTTTTTAATTATAAGAAAGTATAAATTTCTACTTCGAGAATTGTTAGCTCCAGCGCCTAGCCCCTCGAGGTCTTAAGCCACTCCCAAAATGAAGGCAAAAAGCGCCTTCTTTTTGGGAGCGCCTTAAGCTTGTCTGGGCTGACCAAGGCGCTTGCGCTTTTCTTATAGAAAGTCTGGAAAGTCACTGATTATCCCATCAACATGCAACTGTTTCATATAATTAACTTCATGCTTTTTTCTTATGGTCCATATAAATGAATGAAAACCATGTTGGTGAATTCTTTTTATCAGACGTTGATTTACCATCGTAATCTTCGGATTAATGAATGTTGCATAGTTTGCATAGGAAACTAACTCTTTATCTGTTATCCTTTGTCCACTGTATTTTTTTACTAATACTCCTAATGGGATAGAAGGTAAGAGTTGATGGAATTTAATTAATGAGTTTTGATCAAATGATTGAACAATGACTATAGAGTGTTCTTGGTTTGTCAGTCCCTTTAAAAGGAGCTCATTCGCTACTTTTTCTTCAATTCCAGGGTAGAGGTGCGGATTTTTAATTTCCAGTAATATACCGGCCTTATCAGCAAACATATCTAAAAATTCGGAAAAAGAAGGGATTGTTTCACCTTTAAACTCAGGGTCAAACCAGCTCCCTGCATCTAGCGATTGAATTTCTTTCAAGGTAAAATCTTTCACTTTTCCTTTCCCATTGGTGGTTCGATTTACAGTTGCATCATGAATAACCACTAACTCCCCATCTTTTGTCATCTGAACATCTAATTCTAGATAATCGACCCCCATTTGAAGAGCTTTATGAAAAGAAGCAAAGGTATTTTCAGGGCAATATCCTGCTGCTCCCCTGTGTCCTATTTTTATTGGTTCATGAAATTGGGAAGAACTTTTTATCTTTTTTGGGGCCCAACCTTTTCGAGCTCCCGATAAATAAATCCAATTCCAAATGGCTGTAGTAAATTTCAAATAGATTTACCCCCATTTGCCTTTTTTGAACATGGTAAGAAAAATATAGCTTCTTGTCAACCTGGGTATAAGACTAAATATATTGCTGCAATTTTTGGTTTAATACCCATCATTCTTAGCAGATATGGTTCAAGAATGGGCTTATTCTTTTTAATTACACAAGCCTAATCTGGATATTTGTCTATCGCACATCGATAACTAGGTGAATAGGATATATGGAAATCGATAAAGGAGGTAATGGAAATGTCTGGTGCAGTTGGTGGCTATGGCGGCGGATTTGCCCTGCTAGTCGTATTATTCATTTTATTAATTATTATTGGAGCTTCTTGGGGTTGCGGTTGGTATTAATTTGAAAGGGAGGAAATAAAATGTACGGTTATGGTGGTTATGGCGGCTACGGTTTCGGTGGCTGTGGCTGTGGCTATGGTGGTGGATTTGGTTTCGGCGGTGGCTTTGCGTTAATCGTCGTATTATTCATCTTATTAATTATTGTAGGTGCATCTTGCTTTAGATGGTAATGGGCAAGAGCCTATTTAAGGAATTAGTCGCTTTATGCGTTCATTAGATATGTAACTAGAGAACCCGCTCGGTTAATCCAGCGGGTCTTCTAGTATATTGGGGATTGTATCTTTCCATTTTTCAAATTCATTCAGTTCTTTCGATAATTTTTTTAATGTATAACCAATCACTGCAGCATCGTCAAAAAGTCCAAGACCAATAATAAAATCAGGAACGATATCGATGGGGGAAATAAAATATAATAAGGCACCAATAATGGTAACAATGGTGCTTGGTTGTACATTCTTGTACTCCCCTTTGGAGTATGCCTTAACTAAATCAACAAATAATTGTATCTTTTCCCAAGCATCTCCTAGATAGCCTTTCCTATCAGTAGCTTTACTGATTACCTTTTGGAGTAAATTTTTTATTTTCTCAGGATTGCCGATAAATTGTTTAGCATTTTGAATGTATTTGTGCTGCTCTTTTTCAATTAATTCATCATTGGTGTACATATGAATCACTTCCTTTTTACGGAATTCCACCTTAGTTTACCACCAAATTGGAATTTCATTAGGCAAATAGCTTATTCATAGGAAAAAACCAGGTGCAGTTTATGCACCTGGTTCATTTATGCAAATGCAATATGATCAGTACTGTATGAAGTATTGCCAACAATTGCTTCTACTTCTGTGCCTTCTAAGGTTTCTTTCTTTAATAAAGCATCGACTAATTGTTGATACTGTAGTTGATGATTCTTAATCAGAGTTTCTGCTTGCTCTAATCCTTTTGTAAAAAGTTCTTGCATCTTGCTTTCTTTGTCCTGTTTGTTAAAGGTTAGTGTAAATCCGTCCTGGAGCATACCTATATCAACCATTTGTTCAATGAGGTGTTTTGCTTGCTGAACATCACCACTAACTCCGATACTATGTTCTCCAAGGAAAATACGCTCAGCTACACCACCTGCTAATACCATAGCAACTCGATCGAGCAAGTCACTGGTGGTAGATAAATGAAGCTCTTTTGGAATCGGCGCCACATAGCCAAGTGCTTCACCACGAGGAATAATCGTCGCCTTTCGAACGGAGCCTGGTTTCGTTAACGATGCAACAATGGCATGCCCAGCTTCGTGGATGGCAACCCTTCGTTTTGTATCATGATCATGCAGTGAACGGGAAGTACTGCCTAATATCGTCCGGTCAAGAGCATAATCTAGGTCTTGTTTTGTAATTATATCTTGTCCATTTCTTACCGCTCTTCTTGAGGCTGTTTCAAAGAGGGATTGTAGTTCTGCACCCGAAAAGCCAGAGGTGCTTTCTGCTAAATCATCTAGGGATGCAAACACATCTTCTGCAAGAGCTTTTCCTTTCGTATGGATTCCAATAATTTCTCGTCTTCCTTTTGTATCAGGAAGTGGTACCTGGAAGGAGAAGTCAATACGTCCAGGACGAATAAAGGCTTCATCAAGCATGTCCTTTCGATTTGTCGCAGCAATAAATAAAATCCCGTCATTAGAATGACCGCCATCAAGCTGAACAAGAAGTTCAGTCAAGGTTTTTTCTGCTTCTTCACCGCCATGGGCTTTACGCTTTCCTGCTAGAGCATCGACTTCATCAATAAAAATAACAGCAGGTTTTTGTTTTCGAGCCGATTGAAATAAGGAGCGAACCCGACTTGCCCCCACACCGACAAATAATTCATTAAATGCTGAACCACTTGCAGAGAAGAACGATGCATTTAACTCGTGTGCAATTGCTTGGGCTAATAAGGTTTTACCAGTTCCTGGAGGTCCATACAAAAGGATTCCTTTTGGCGGCTTGATTCCTAGGTTAATCGCACGCTCAGGTTCTTTTATGGTCGATAAAGTTTGAAGGATTTCTTCTTTCATTTCTTCCCCAAGTCCACCTACATCTTCTAAGCTAATAGAAGGAAGTGGGCGTGACGTAGCAACACTATTTTTCATGGAGTTATGAATGCTGAAACCACCCTTTGTTTTTTGGACGGCAAAAGCAGCGCCGGCAAGTAAGAGAATAATACCGCCCATGATCCATTTACCATAACGGCTGCTGGTGGTATAGGTGTAATTAATATTATAATTTTCAACAAGTTTCTCAATCGCTTGACTATTCGGCGGAATATGAGAAACATATTCCGTGTTTCCTGTTTTTAGGTATAAGCTGCCGTCCGCATACTCTGTAAGGGAAACAACCTTTCCATTTTGTGCTTGTATTGTTTTCTCTACTGAAGAGAAAGGGATTGAGATTTGATTATGAGAAGTTTGAATGTACCAGACAATACCTGAAATCACTATAATTAACGCTGTAATAAGCGGTATAAACTTTGAAACTATCTTTTTACTTTTATTCAATTCACTTCATCTCCTTCTAGCAGAGTTATATATTTCATTATAAAGCCATTTCCAGAAAAATGGATATGGGAATCAGTGGAAGAAAGACTGGATTAAAAAACACACTATCCCAATATAGGAAGTGTGTTTAAGAATTTATGATAATAATCGAAGCTGTGGAATAATGGGTGTAAGGACACTTTGTGCTAATGTGCCAATGCTCATTCCAATGGATGATGCCTTACTCCATTTAAAAATGTGCACCTTTTCATCTTTTGCTTCATACAAAAATAAGAGTTGCTCGCCTTCTTCAGCAATTCCAATTTTATTATAGGAAATATTATTTTGTGCAAGAACAATTTCGAAAGCTTTATGTAATAAGTTTAAGGTTTGTTGGTCGACTGGCTTATTATGCATAGTTCCTCCCATAGGATAAATTTTATTAGGTCTATTATATTCTTTTACCATCCATGTTTAAAGAAAAATCATGAGTTAACAACCATCAATGTATTGCAAAGTTGCTGATTGCAAGATATGATTGAAGTTATGGATAAAAATTTATCGCTACACGATTACAAATCGATTTATTACCTTGATAAAAGGGAATGAATTTTATTTAAAGAAGTTTGACTTTTTTGGTTAAAGAGAGGAATACAAGATGGGTAACAATTTTAAAGAAGAAGTATTGTCACGCCGGACATTTGCGATTATTTCCCACCCTGATGCTGGTAAGACAACATTAACAGAAAAATTATTATTATTTGGTGGAGCTATAAGAGATGCTGGTACGGTAAAAGCAAAAAAAACAGGAAAGTTTGCCACAAGTGACTGGATGGAAATCGAAAAGCAACGTGGTATTTCTGTTACCTCCAGTGTGATGCAATTTGATTATGATGGGTTTCGGGTCAATATTCTTGATACCCCTGGACACCAGGATTTTAGTGAAGATACTTATCGAACACTAATGGCTGTTGACAGTGCCGTCATGATTATTGACTCAGCGAAGGGGATTGAGGAACAGACCTTAAAGCTTTTTAAGGTTTGTCGTATGCGTGGAATTCCAATATTTACTTTTATAAATAAGCTGGATCGCCAAGGTAAAACACCACTAGAACTTCTTGCTGAATTAGAAGAGGTTCTAGGTATCGAATCCTATCCAATGAATTGGCCTATTGGAATGGGAAAAGAGTTTCTAGGCATTTATGACCGTTTTCATAAACGGGTGGAACAGTTCCGTGTAAATGATGAAGAACGATTTATTCCTTTAAATGATAATGGTGAAATTGAAGGAGACCATCCTTTAAAAACAACAGGTCTTTATGATCAAACAATAGATGAAATTTTACTGCTTAATGAAGCTGGAAATGAGTTTTCATCTGAAAAAATAGCTGCGGGCGCATTAATACCTGTATTTTTTGGCAGTGCTTTAACAAACTTTGGTGTACAGACTTTCCTTGAGTCCTACCTGCAATTTGCACCGCCGCCAAAAGCACGTAACTCATCAATTGGTGAAGTGGATCCATTATCGGAACAATTTTCAGGGTTCGTGTTTAAGATTCAAGCAAATATGAATCCAGCCCACCGCGACCGAATTGCCTTTGTGCGTGTATGTTCAGGTAAGTTTGAGCGAGGTATGACGGTTAATATCCCACGTTTAGGAAAGCAATTAAAGCTATCCCAGTCTACTTCTTTTATGGCTGAAGAACGTAATACGGTCGATGAAGCTGTCAGCGGTGATATTATTGGATTATACGATACGGGAACATATCAAATTGGCGACACACTTACAACAGGCAAGGATAACTTCCAATATGAGCGTTTGCCGCAGTTTACTCCAGAATTATATGTGAGAGTATCGGCTAAAAACGTCATGAAGCAAAAATCCTTTTACAAAGGAATTCAACAGCTTGTCCAGGAAGGAGCCATCCAGCTCTTTAAAACAGTTAGAATGGAAGAGTATTTATTAGGTGCGGTCGGTCAGCTTCAATTTGAAGTATTTGAGCACCGGATGAGAAATGAGTATAATGCTGAGGTATTAATGGAGCGCATGGGCTCAAAAATCGCAAGATGGGTTGAAAATGACACAATAGACGAAAATTTATCCAGTTCGAGAAGCTTACTGGTTAAGGATCGATATGATCATTATGTCTTCTTATTTGAAAATGATTTTGCTTTAAGATGGTTCCAAGAAAAAAATCCTGACATTAAACTTTATAACCCGATGGACCAGCATGAATAGGCATATTAAAAAACAGCGGAAATTGTTCCGCTGTTTTTTTTTAACTTAATCTGGATAATTACATGGATGGTGAGTTAGTGGGGAAATATAAGCGAGTGGAGAGTTTTCCTCACTTAAATGCCATAATGAAGCGGGATAGATGAATGAAAAAAATGAGCAAATTGGAAGCTGTTTTGTGGAATATTGCTTTTCCTGGTTTTTCACAATTAATAACAGGTCAGTATATTAAAGGAGTAATGTTTGTTGTTTTAGAGTTTATTATGAATGTAAATAGTCATTTTAACCGGGCGATTATGCACAGCTTCTTGGGTGAAATTCAACAGGCAGAAATGGTTATTAATTATCAGTGGTTAATGTTTTATCCATGTATGTACATGTTTTCGATGTGGGATGCCTATCGATTTGCGATGCCAGCAGATGAAAAGTATTCCTATTTACCATTTGTTTTCGGAGCCTACTTTGTAACGGTGGGTTTAATGGTATCGCCAAAGGTGACTATATTGAACATACATCCGGGACCCATTTTTCTACCCATGCTCTTCTTGATTCCCGGTCTGCTTGTGGGTGGAATCATAAAAAAACTTTTAATGTTACGAGACGCAAAACTAAAAATGCCAAATTAAAAGCTTTAAATCACAGGTGTTTAAAGCTTTTTATTATGATTATTTCATCTTGTGAATTTTTATTTTTACAACCCCCAAAACGGTTCCATAGCAAACGTACATATGTAATGAAAATACTTAAAACATACTTAAACACAACAATAAACGAGAAAAGATAGCCATTCTTGGGGTTATCTTTTTCAAAATGGCTTTTCCCCTATAAAGTCTTATGTACCTACATATATGGTATAATGGGTCGAATAGAGGTGAGCAAATGCTAAGTTTATTGTTTTTGACCAAGAAGAAAAAAAGAACTTTGGAAGAGACCGTTCTTTTAATTCAACAAGGTAATCGCGAGCTGCTTGATCAATTAATTGATTCGTATAAGCCTTTTATAGCCAAAACTGTTTCTTCCGTATGCAGACGTTATATATATGAATCCGATGATGAATTTAGTATTGGACTTATCGCATTTAATGAAGCGATTGAGAAATATTTACCAGAACGGGGAAGCTCTTTATTAAGTTTTTCCGAAGTAATTATTAAGCGAAGAGTTATCGACTATATACGTAAGCAAACCAAAAATCAACACATTAGTATCGATATTACGAATCCCCAGCAAGAGGAAGAATCACCGGGAACCGTTATTGTAAATGAACTTTCTCTTGATGAATATCATAAGAAGAACGATGATCAATTAAGAAAAGAGGAAATCATTCATTTCCAAAAAATATTAACCACGTTTGATTTAAGTTTTAGTGACTTAGTTGAAAATTCACCCAAACATGCAGATGCCCGTAAAAGTGCAATCCTAACTGCCCAAACACTAGTAGCAAATCAAGAATTAAAGGAATTTTTACTAGAAAAAAGGCGTCTGCCGATTAAACAATTAGAAACCAAGGTTAATGTCAGCCGCAAAACGATTGAACGTAATCGGAAATATATCATCGCAATTGCACTTATTTTATCTAGTGATTATGTCTACATGAAGGATTATATAAAGGGGGTGTTAGATGTATGAAAAAAGGAATTATTATGGAAATAGGCGATGCTTACTTAACGCTTTTAACCCCCGAGGGCGAATTCTTACGATCCAAAAAACAAAATCAAATTTATAACATTGGCCAGGAAATAAACTTCTTACCACACGTAAATGTTCAAAAAAGGAAATCATTATCTTTATTAAAAAATATTTTTGTAGCTAGACCGGTTTGGGCCGTTTTAGCGGCTTTGTTTATCATACTAGGTTCTTTTATTCCGATATACAAAGATAATAAGGCATATGCCTATATGTCCATCGATTCGAACTCCAGTATTGAACTTGGAGTAAATAAGAATATGCAAGTTGTAGAATTAACTGGATTAAATAGAGAGGGTAAGGCGACCATTTCAGAGCTCGGTGAATGGAAGAAAGAAGATGTAACGAAAGTAACTCAGGAAATTTTAGCGAAGATTAATCCAACCGAAAATAAGCAGCCCGTTATAATTTCTACTGTTGCTACAAAAGAGCAAGATGAGCAAAGTAAAAAGAAACTTCAAATGGATATTAATGAAATTAAAGCTGTCGCAAGTAGAAAAGAAATAGATCTTAGGGTTATAAAAGCAACAAAGGAAGAACGCAAAAAGGCACGAAACCTTGGTATTTCCACTGGGAAATATAAGCAAAGGATAAACCCATCCCCACCAAAGAAAAATGCAGATCAAAAACCTACTACGATTTCACCAAAAAGTGTGGCACTACCACCTGGACAGCAAAAGAAAAAGAATGAAAAACCAGTGATTACTAATTCCGTTAACGAGAAAAAGACTGCAAGTCAGATTTCACCAATTGTTAAGGTTGTACCACCAGCACAACTAAAAGAAAAGAATCAAACTCAGAAAAATCCAACGTCAATGACACAAAAGTCCAAACAGCAGGTAAAGCCGGAACAGGAACCGAATCCAAAGCCGAAACAACCACAGAATCCAAAACCGAAGCAACAACAGAACCAAAATAAGAACACTAAAACAAATGCAAAAAGTAAACCAGTTAAACCCGTGAATCAGCCAAAGAAAACCAAATAAAAAAGTACAAATGACGGAAGTCCGGCTATAAACCGGACTTTTTCCATTGTTATTAAATTATTGGTTGTTATACTGACCTGACATTTGTGCTTGTGCTTGTTGAACTAATCTTTTAGTAATCTCCCCGCCTACAGATCCATTTGCTCTTGAAACGGTATCAGAGCCTAATTGCACCCCAAATTCTTGGGCAATTTCATATTTTACCTGGTCTAAGTATTGTTCAATTCCAGGAACTAATAATTTATTACTGCTATTCGCCATTGATTACACTCCTTTGTTTTAAGAAAAACCATTCTTTTCTTTTTTTTTGATATTCGTTAAACCCTTAGTTGAATTTAAGGGAATAGAGGATGTTTTGTCCTCTGTAGTAATAGTATCTATTTACCATAAAATTTTCATGAGTGGTAATGTTTTTCGGTTATGGATAATTTCATTAATCGGAGCCAATACTGACATCTTTGGTCGGGTGCATAAATGGATAGGCTTGCGGCTTTTTTTTGCTCTCAAGCAGATCTCGATTCTCAGCTGTATTCCAGCCAATATCGTTTGTGGGATGAACCCATTCATCCCCAGACATAATGGAGGGATCTGTATCTTTTGACCAATTTTCCAAAGGTGAGTTTTCTGATGCATATTTACTATCACCAATCGTTACCCCATATTTATTCGTAAATGGGGCTTCCATTTTGATTCCCGTGCCTTCAAAGCTAGGCGCACTTATTTGATGTGGCATAGTATCTTCAATCGTTACCTTTTCTCGGGACTGTTTAGGATCAGATTTTTTCAAAATTGTTCACTCCTTTTTCTCTTATTTTCTGTTTACGCTACAAATTTATTTATGAAAAATTAGGAAAGGAATGATACCACACTCTTTGCTCAAACTAAGGGTGTAAGATCAATATCATTTGGGAGGATATTCTATGGCGAAACGTAAAGCAGAATTTAATGCAGTGGAAAAATATACGAAAACCCCTCATAAAAATGTTCAAGATAATGAATTTTCTGCAGAGTTTACTGATAATAATAATGCAATTCGGTTCCAAAATCGTAATTCAAAACAGGGCAAAAAAGGTAGAAGTTAATGGGGAAAGTGCCTCAAACCCCGACTCCAACATCATTGGAAGAGTTTAGTATCGAAATTGGTGATGTAAATGGGGTCAAGCTTTATGAAACGAAAAAACATTTGAAGAAAAATGTGAAAAATAAATAAGCCGGAATGTTCCGGCTTATTTACCCTTTATTCTAAAAAGGGAAGATGAGTGTTCGATCATTGCTTGGTTCAAAGTAGGCTAATAAGTACCCTGAATTTTTATTTAAGTTTCCTGTTATTAAATAATGCTGTAAATCAAAGGTTAACCCCTCAAGCATTGTATGCTTAAATAATTCCTTTTCATCAAGTTCTAATCGGCTGAAATTATCCCCAAGCATTGCTGGATGATCAAGAATCTGTTTATAAATTTTTGAGCGATCCCCTTTTTCTAAAGCTGCACTCCACCAAGGCTTTCTTGGTTTGTATTTATGATTTCTTAAATAATCATATTTCATTAGCCCTTCGATTACATCCAAATTATGAACAGAGCGCTCTTCTAGGAACGAGTATAAACGGCGGAATAAATCCTCAAGCTGGTGTCCAATCCGTGCCCATCCTTTTTCATCCCAGTAGGAACCGAATTCTTGGAAAAAATCAAATGGAGACGAAAAAACATGACTGACTAGAAATTCAATTGTAAAATCCATGCGGTGGTCATTCCAATATTTCTCTAATACGTCTTCTACCTGTTTGATTCGGACAATATCGTCAAATGATAACACATTATTGCTTAAGATTTCATATGGGGAATGATCCATATATACATATTGATGTTCATCTGCTCTTAGGCGAACCCCCGTGCCTCGAAGCATTTTTAAGAACCCTAATTGTAATTCTTCAGGTCGCATTTCAAACACATCATTAAAGGTTTTCCGGAAAGAGGCATAATCCTCTTCAGGTAGCCCTGCAATCAAGTCGAGATGCTGATCAATTTTGCCGCCCTCTTTAACCATTGTGACTGTTCTCGTAAGCTTCGTAAAATTTTGTTTTCGTCTAACCAGCTCATTGGTTTCATCATTTGTCGACTGAACACCAATTTCAAAGCGGAAAAGTCCTTTTGGTGCTTCTTGGTTTAAAAATTCAATGACTTCAGGACGCATGATATCTGCGGTAATTTCAAATTGAAATACCGTTCCGGGCAAATGTTCATCAATAAGGAAACGGAACATTTCCAAAGCATAGCTTCTACTTATATTAAAGGTCCGATCCACAAATTTAATCGTTTTTGCCCCATGGTCCATCAGATAACGAATGTCTGCTTTAATTTTTTCGCGGTCAAAATATCTTACGCCGACCTCGATTGACGAGAGGCAGAACTGACAGCTAAATGGACAGCCTCTGCTTGTCTCAATATAAGTGATACGTTTGCCTAAATCAGCTATATCCTCTCGAAAACGATAAGGTGAAGGCAATTCTTTAAGGTCGAGCTTATTCATTTGTGGTGTCATTTTAACTTCTTCATTTTTTCGATAAGCAATTCCATAAACATTTCGGTACTCTTTTGAAGCGGCTATTTCAGTGAGAAGCTGTTTGAAAGTCTGTTCTCCTTCACCAATGACAATAAAATCGACATCCTTATTATTTTCCATCCATTCCGCTGTATCGTAAGTTACCTCAGGTCCACCTAAGACAATTAAAATGGAGGGATCTACCTTTTTTAACATATTTACTACCTTAAGAGTTTCTTCTATGTTCCAAATATAACAACTAAAACCAATGACATCAGGTTTTGCTTGATAAAGGTCTGAGACAATATTTAGAACCGGATCCTTTATTGTGTACTCTTTTAGTTTGATATTAAATTCAGGTGCAGCATATGCCTTTAAATAACGAATGGCAAGATTCGTATGAATAAACTTAGCATTCAGGGTAGAACAAATTACTTTCATTAATATTACTCCTTTATCAAAGATACCAAATAATAATTATAGCTTATTTTTGACCAAAACAATATTAGACAAACCAAAAAATAGTCTTGGTATAACTGATTTACCTATACTTAATCTATTTATTCTCCAATCTGTTGTATCACAATTTTAAATCTGTTATACAAAATAGCAAACGTTTTTAAGTCTGACATCATAATGATTTTTCTAAAAAAAATAATGTGTTATAAAAATTTTTTGTGGATGTTTGACTTTTATCACAGATTAAATTTCAAAATTGTCCTACAATAACGATGGGAAAATCAATTAATAGATTGTTTCGTATGGTACGAAATGGGGAGGGACACAATGTCTATTTTACCGAAAAAGAATCAACTTGGATTCTTTGAAATTCGATTAGAATCAATTGGCGGTCTCGGAGCTAACTTAGCAGGAAAAATGTTAGCAGAGGCCGGTGTTTTAAGTTTAGGTTTAAGAGGCTCAAACTTTTCATCCTATGGGTCTGAAAAGAAAGGTTCACCTGTGAAGAGTTTTATTCGTTTTTGTGACCCAGAAGTTGAAATTAGAGATCATAGTCCGATTGAACAACCACATATTGTTGGAGTTTTCCATGAAGCCTTATATAAAACAGTGAATGTTGTCAGCGGCTTAGACGCGGATGGAATTGTCTTAGTCAATACAGCTAGAGAATTTGATGATGTAAAAAAAGATTTACAATTAGAATATGGTACACTTGCGATTGTCGATGCATTAACGATTGCATTAGAAGAGAAAACAAAAGTAAATACTGCGATGCTTGGGGCTCTATATCGTATTTGTGACTTCTTAAATCCAGAATCCATGAGAGATGTAATTCGGAAAACCTTTTCAAAAAAATATCCACATTTAGTTGAACCGAATATCCGAACGTTTGACCGCGGTTATAATGAAGTTCAATTTAAAACTTATGAAGTACCTGCAGGTGCTGAAGGGAAATCGTTTACACGCCCTCTTCCACAACTTGGCTATATGACGCAGGAAATCGGCGGAGTAATGGTTTCACAAGCTAATAGTATACTAAAAGATTTGAGCGGATCACGGCAAGGCTTTCTTCCTGAATACAAACAAGACAAATGTATTCACTGTGCGGCCTGTGATAATGTTTGTCCTGATTTTTGTTTTGTCTGGGAAGAGGGCGAGGATAAACGTGGAAGAAAACAAAAGTTCCTAAAGGGTATTGATTATCAATATTGTAAAGGATGCTTAAAATGTGTAGAAGCATGTCCTACAGATGCATTAGGAGATCTTCGTGAAATCATTGGGTACGCGGAAGAAAACCGTGTGAAGCAAAACTTTCCTTATATCGTGGGAGGGGTAAGATAATGGCTATTTTAGAAGATAAATTAACATCACAAGGTGTTGCAGAGCAGGTTTCAACCTTTGAATCAGGGAATGAGATGGCTGCAACTGCAGCAGCACAAATTAATTATCATATCATGGGTTATTTCCCAATAACACCTTCTACTGAGGTTGCGCAGTTTTTAGATCAAATGAAAACGCGCGGTCAGCATGATATTAAACTGATTCCAGCAGATGGTGAGCATGGTTCTGCCGGTATTTGCTACGGCGCTGCAGCAACAGGTGCACGTGTTATTAATGCTACAAGTGCCAATGGTTTTCTCTACATGCTTGAGCAGATGCCAGTACAATCAGGCACCCGTTATCCTATGGTTTTAAACCTTGTTACTCGTGCAGTCAGCGGACCACTTGATATCCGCGGAGATCATTCCGATCTTTATTATGCCTTGAATACAGGCTGGGTAATCTTAACGGCAAAAACACCTCAAGCAGTCTATGATATGAATATTATGGCATTAAAAATTGCTGAACATTCTAAAGTCCGCCTACCGGTAATTGTAGCGTATGATGGTTTCTT
Organism: Neobacillus cucumis; assembly: GCF_016908975.1. Taxonomy (GTDB): domain Bacteria; phylum Bacillota; class Bacilli; order Bacillales; family Cytobacillaceae; genus Neobacillus; species Neobacillus cucumis. The sequence goes on along the minus strand of NZ_JAFBEX010000012.1, from coordinate 188,851 downwards.
TACATCTCACCAAAAGCGCCGGGTAGAATACTTTAAGGATCGAAATGTGGTTCAACAATTTGTCGGTGAATGCCCTACAGATTATAACTTTATCAGAGATTTGAGCAAGCCTGTAACAATTGGTGCCCATATGAGTGGCGACGATTTTATTAACAACCATTATCAACAATCTGAAGCTATTTACAATGCCGGTGAAGTATTTAAAGAAGTAGCTGCGGAATATGCGAAACTATCAGGCAGAGAATATCCAGTTTTAAATTTATATAAAATGGAAGATGCCGAAGTAGCTTTATTTTTATTAAATTCTGCTGCCGAGTCAGCAAAGGATGTCGTAGACCAACTTCGTGAAAAAGGCATTAAAGCTGGTGTGATTAGCCCTAATATTATTCGTCCATTCCCATCTAAAGAAATTCGTGAGGCCCTAAAGAATGTGAAAACATTATTAGTCGGTGAGCGTGCCGATTCCTATGGAGCAAATGGACCAAACTTAACACATGAAGTGAAATCAGCCCTTCAAGATGATAAAGATAACAAGACAATCGTTTTAAGCAGAGTGTTTGGTCTTGGTGGTAAAGACTTTTATGCTGATGATGCTCATGCATTCTTTCATATGGCCATCGATGCGATGGAAAAAGGTTTTGCAGAAAAACCATTTGATTACTATGGACATATTCCAGGGGTTCCAGAAAACGCCCTTAAACCAGTTATTTTACCTCAGCATGGTGATGTGTACAAAACGGGTTTAATTGATGTGAAAATGGATGAAGAGACGAATAAATTAAAGGTAAAAATCCCTCCACTTCGAGCTCTCACAGGAAAGCCGAAACGAATTGCTTCAGGACATGGTGCGTGCCCAGGCTGCGGAATTTTTGCAGGTCTTGAGTTGTTTTTTAAAGGAATTGAGGGAGATATTGTTACATTGTTCCAGACTGGCTGTGCATATGTAACCACGACTGGATATCCAAATACATCACATAAACAAACCATGATTCATAATTTGTTCCAAAGCGGTGCTGCGACTTTATCTGGAACGGTCGAAGCCTTTATGGAATTAAAACGCCGTGGAGAAATCAATGTATCAGATGATGCAACCTTTGTTATGATTACTGGTGATGGCGGTATGGATATTGGAATGGGCTCTGCTATCGGAACAGCCTTGCGAGGGCACAAACTAATTATGTTAGAGTATGATAATGAAGGTTATATGAATACTGGGTCACAATTGTCCTATTCAACACCAATTGGACACATGACAAGTACATCAGGTGTTGGTAAGGTTCAGCGGGGTAAAGCCTTCCATCATAAGGATACAGCCCAAATTATGGCTTCAACTAATATCCCTTATGTATTTACAGGTTCTGAAGCACACCCGCAGGATTTAGTGAAAAAAGGGGCAAAGGCTCAATGGTATGCCCAGAACGTGGGACCTGTCTATGGTAAACTTCTCATCACATGTCCTTTAAATTGGAAATCTGATGATCGGTATGGTACGAAAATCATTGAGGAAGCTGTGAATTCTTGTTTCTTCCCTCTTTATGAAATTGAACAAGGTGTAACAACCATTACGTACAATCCAGAAGATAAGAATAAGCGTGTTCCACTTTCAGATTGGTTAAAATATATGGGGAAAACAAAACATCTTCTAAAAGAAGAAAATAAATCGATTTTAGAAGAGTTTGAAGCAGAAGTTGAAAAGAGATGGCAGCGTCTAAAAGCAAAACACGACCATCCACTTTTATAAGTAATAGTCACCCTAAAACAGAGAACGAATAGCCGTTCTCTGTTTATTTTTATTTGCAAAAAAAATTATGGATTGCAAAGTTTAGGGAAAATTAATTGTCGACTTTAAAGGATTTTTCACGATATGTGTAGAAAATATGCTTTAATATAATTATAGATAAAACGTAGTTTGCGGGGTGGCAATACGTGGAGAAGCAAGTCCAAAAAAACGCTTTACCTCTTGGTAATTATGATCAACAAAATAGCTTAATAGTTTCTCCTGAGCGTGATCAAAAATATAGGAGAATCTTTGAACATTCAGTGGATAGTCTTATACTTTGGGATACCGATCATCGAATTATTGATGTGAACTGTGCTGGAGAAAAAATGATAGGCCTAAAAAAAGAAAAGTTAATTGGAAAACGGGTTTATGATTTACAGAAAATTGTCGAATCAAAAGAGCAAGAGTTTTTGCAGCATATTGAACAAGTCCTTGAAAAGGGACATATCTTCTCCACGATGATTGTTAAAAATGACGAAGGAAATAACAGATTTTATGAATGTTCTTCCGAAATTGATGTCTGGGATGGAATCAATTTTACTATTTTTAAAGATATAACAGAAAAGGTCGAAATTGAGAAGCAACTCCATAAGTCTGACACCCTCAATGTAATCGGTGAGCTTGCAGCAGGAATCGCTCATGAAATTCGTAATCCGATGACCGCACTGAAAGGATTCATTCAGTTACTCGAAGAGACCATCATTAAAGAGCATGCCATGTATTATCAGGTTATTACCTCTGAACTAGCAAGGATTGATTCAATTATTAATGAGTTTTTGTACCTTGCCAAGCCGCAAGTAACTATTTTCCAACAAAAGGATCTTAATCAAATTATGAGGGAAACAGTTGATTTGCTTACGGCACAAGCCATACTTCATAATGTTCAATTTGTTACATACTTTGACAATAGCCTTCCTTCATTATTTTGTGAACCTAACCAATTAAAAAAGGTATTTATTAATATAATTAAGAATGCCATTGAGGTAATGCCGCATGGTGGAAATATCACCATTAACACGAAGAAGTTGGATTATGACCGAATTTTAATTAGTATCCAGGATGAAGGTACTGGAATGACCATGGAAAAGGTAAAAAGATTAGGCGAACCCTTTTTTACAACAAAAGAACAGGGAACAGGCTTGGGATTAATGGTTAGCTATCGAATTATCAATGAACATCAAGGCAAAATCACGATTGACAGTGAAGAAGGAAAAGGAACAATTTTTTCCATAGAGCTGCCCCTGCGCACAGAAAATAATCATAAGTAATCCGAACCATCTCAGATTGCTTTTAATGATAGGAATTTGGTTTTCTATCTTCAAAAATCGGAATTTGCTTTCGTATTTCTTTTACTAGTTCTAAGTTGATTTCAGCAGAGATAATTTCTTCGTGTTCTCCTGCTTCTGCCAATACTTCTCCCCATGGGTCAATAATTAATGAATGTCCGGCAAATTGATTGTTAGGGTCACTGCCAGACCGGTTACAAGCGATGACATAACATTGATTTTCAATCGCTCTGGCAATGAGGAGAGCCCGCCAATGCTTTAATCGGGCAGTTGGCCACTCGGCCACAACAAATAAAGCTTCAGCCCCTTCTGATGTGTGGGCGCGAATCCATTCCGGAAATCGGATGTCATAGCAAATGACACCTGCGAATAAATGGCCATCTAATTGAAATAAGCCTTTTGTTGCCCCTGCTTCAAGGTAAAGATGTTCATCCATTAATTTAAAAAGATGGAGTTTATCGTATTGATAACGGAGAGAGCCATCCTTTGAAATAATCAGCAGCGTATTTTTTACTCCTTTTTCCTCTTGATTGGCAACCGATCCGCCTACAAAATGGACCTTGTGTTTTTTGGCTGCTGTTTGGAGAAAATCGATGGTCCGCCTGGCTTGCATATCGGCAATCGTATCTAATCTAGCTAAGTCATATCCGGTTGTCCAAAGCTCCGGCAGGACGATAATATCGGGATGATTCTCCATTGCTTTTTTGATTAGTTTTTCCGCAGATTGATAGTTAGAATTAGGGTCACCAAATGCAATGTCCATTTGCAGACATGAAACTTTTATATTCATAAAAATCTTCTCCTCTAAAAAATGTTTTTAGTTTTTTTATGTAGGGCTGTGTTAAAGACTTTTGTTGATTTTGGAACGATGTTGATTGGAGCGGAAGGCGCTCGACTCCTCGAAAATGCTATCGCATTTTCTTCGTGCGTGGGCGGATTCGAGGAAGAATTTCAATGTCCTGCGGGAGTACGGGGCAGGGGAGACCCCACAGGCGCTTTCAGCGCCGAGGAGGCTCCCCGGCACGCCCGCGGGTTTGCTGAGCGCCTGGAGCGGAAATCAACATCCATATTTAACACAGCCTTAAGATATCCGAATGTCGTTTAGAAATGAAAAAAATGTCGAAATTTGAAAGAAAACAAATGTTTTGTCTACTTTTGCGATTGTATTTACTTTTAAGGAATTTCTTGTCATAATTCTTCAAGTAGTCTATTTTTTAGAATGCTATAGAGTAAGTATGTAAGGTAGGAGATAACATTGAATAAGGATAGTGATCTTCAATCGGAAATGATTGAAGAGATAAAGGCAAAAAGAGAATTAATGATTAATAGTGCTAACAGTCTAGGTTACACTAGTCCACAAACAATTAAATACAGCCAAGAGCTTGATGAACTAATCAATCATTATCATAAGGTCATTGGACAAAATTCAAAATCCACTGAAGAAGTCAAAATTGCCTTTAAACACATGGTGATGGTTTGACCAAAGGTTTTGGTTTAACTTGCGAATTTGAAGGTCTTTAGTTTTTAATCATATTAAAAGAGTTCTAACAACTAACAAGAAGACCTTCCGTTATTTTTTCTCCCCTTTACTGTATAATGCCGTCCTCTCCAATCGTACACATCACTCATCGTTGCCTTTTTATTTCTAAATCTGTTTTATACAGGTCATAACTGTGATTTTTATCATTGTTTATATTATATAATATTATATTATTTAATATAGTTATATTAATAGCAACTTAATTGAAAATTCACATATAATCTGCTCCTAATCTACCACCATTAGTCACATTAACTTTATTTTTCGTTTTGTCGAAAACACTCCTTGAATTTGCAAACTTCATTCCTGATATGCTTAATTTTTTTAAGAGATAAAGAAACTGTTAAGTTTGGTACTATGCTTGTGTTGCGATACATATATCGTTAATAAAAGCATTTCTAATAACCAAAGAAAGCAAACGCTTTCAATAAATGCAGTTTAAATGGGGGAGGGAAATTCCTAGATGCACATTGTCGTTTGTATCAAACAAGTACCTGATACAAAAATCATTAAAATTAACCCAAAGACCAACACACTTGATCGCCGGAGCGCACCAGCCATTTTAAATCCTTATGATGAGCATGCTGTACAAGAGGCTGTCAAAATTAAGGAAAAAACGGGTGGTACCATCTCGGTATTGTCCATGGGACCGCCGCAAGCAACGGCTATTATTAAAAAAAGCGTTGAAATAGGGGCAGATAGAGGTTATTTAATTACAGACCGAGCCTTTGCCGGTGCTGATACCTTAGCCACTAGTTACGCCTTATCAAAAGCTTTAGAACGAATCGGCAAGGAACTTCCAGTTGATATGGTGATTTGTGGGAAGCATGCGATTGATGGTGATACTGGTCAAGTTGGACCTGGGATTGCAAGAAGAATGGATATCCCCCCAGTGACAAATGTCATTGAAGTGGCAGAGGTTAATGAACAGGAAAAAACGGTGTTAATCAAACGAAAATTATCAAATGGATATGAGTTAATCCAATCTGAACTTCCTTGTTTGTTAACGGTAGAAAAAGAAATTAATCAGATTGAATATTCACCAATGCCTAACATGATTAAAGCTGCACGATACCAGCCAATTATCTGGGCGGTTAGTGACCTCGAAAATGTCGACCGCACACAGCTTGGTTTAAAAGGCTCACCAACCATCGTAGGAAAAATGTTTACACCTCCACGACCTGAAGGCGGTAAAAGACTAGAGGGTACACCTGATGAGCAAGTAAAACAGCTCATGGAAGTCTTAATGGATAAAAAGGACCTATTTACGATTCAGTCATCTAAATAAAAAAGTATTTTCTGCTTTAGGGAGGGGTTTAAATGAATTTTGACGATTATCGGGGAGTCTGGGTATTTATCGAACAAAATGCTAGTAAAATTGAAGGCGTTTCACTCGAACTGCTCGGGGCTGGGAGAAAGCTGGCGGATAAGTTACAAGTACCATTAGCAGGATTTTTATTAGGACATGAGATTAAGCCATTAGTCAACCAGGTCATTGCATATGGTGCAGATGAAGTATATGTCATTGATCAGCCTATCTTAAAGCATTACCGAACGGAATCTTACATGCAGGGGGTTATGCTGTTAGCCCAAAAATACAAACCGGAAATCATCTTATATGGAGCCACACCAAATGGAAAGGATTTAGCAAGTGCAGTTGCTACAGACTTATCTACAGGTTTAACGGCTGATACAACCATGCTTGATGTGGATGCCACAAACCGATTACTTGAGGCAAGCAGACCGGCGTTCGGCGGTAACATTATGGCCACCATCTTATGTAAAAAACATCGGCCGCAAATGGCAACTGTCAGACCAAAAGTTATGAAGGCATTAGAGCCTGATTCAGCTAGACACGGGAAAATTATTGAAGAAAAAATAGATTTAAAAGAAGAAGATATGCGTACCAAAGTACTTAAAATTGTGAATGATGTAACAAAAAAAGCTAGTTTAGCAGAAGCACATGTAATTGTATGCGGCGGCAAGGGAATGGGGGACCTGCAAAATTTTCAGCTTATTCATGAGTTAGCAGAAACGATTGGCGCCAGTGTCGGCGGTACTCGTGATGTGGTTGAAGCAGGCTGGCTTCCGCATGAACAACAAGTTGGTCAAACAGGTGAAACGGTAACACCGAAGATTTATTTTGCCATAGGTATATCTGGTGCCATCCAGCACGTCGTGGGAATGAAAAATTCAGAGTTTATTATTGCTATTAATAAAGATCCAAATGCACCGATTTTTGATGTAGCCACATACGGAATTGTTGGAGATGCTCTGGAGATTGTACCAAAACTAATTGAACATTTTAAACAGCTCAAGACAGAAAAGGGCGGTGAAATCAGTTATGCCTGAAAAATTTGATGTCATTGTTGTAGGGGCTGGACCATCAGGTACGGCGTGTGCCCTTACTTGTGCACGAAGCGGATTAAATGTTTTGCTAATTGAAAGAGGGGAGTACCCAGGGGCAAAGAATGTAATGGGTGGTGTCTTATACCGCAAGCAAATGGAGGAATTAATACCTGAGTTTTGGAAGGAAGCTCCTCTTGAAAGGCCCGTTATAGAACAGCGTTTTTGGATGATGGATAAGGAATCAGTCGTATCCTTCGGTTACAAAGGTCTTGAATGGGCTGTGGAACCATTTAATAATTTTACCGTGCTGCGTGCCCAGTTTGATCAGTGGTTTGCCGGAAAAGCAGTGGAAGCAGGCGCACTTCTTATCAATGAAACAGTAGTAATAGAGTGTTTGGTTGAAAACGGTAAGGTTGTTGGTGTTCGTACCGATCGCCCTAATGGGGAAGTTTATGCTGATGTGGTAGTACTTGCAGATGGAGTAAACTCCCTTTTATCCAAACAATTAGGCTTCCATAAAGAATTTCGCCCAGATGAGGTTGCTTTAACAGTCATGGAAGTAATTAATCTACCAAAAGATAAAATTAATGATCGTTTTAACTTGGAAGATAATCAAGGCTGTACGATTGAGATTTTTGGGGATTCAACGAAAGGCAACTTAGGTACAGCTTTTCTTTATACCAATAAAGATAGTTTAAATATCGGGGTTGGAACGACCCTATCAAGTATGATTAAAGCAAAATTAAAGCCATACGATCTGCTTGATTACTTAAAAAATCATCCGATGGTGAAACCGCTCATTGCTGGAGGGGAATCTGCTGAGTATTTAGCCCATCTAATTCCAGAAGGCGGTTACCGCTCTGTTCCAAAGGTTGCCGGTAACGGAGTGATAGTCGTTGGTGATGCAGCACAGTTAGTAAATGCCATTCATCGTGAGGGCTCCAATATGGCAATGCATTCAGGCTTATTAGCAGCTGAAACCGTTATTGAAGCAAAAACACGAGGTGATTTTTCACAAGCCACTCTCAATCTATACCGTGAAAAGCTATATGATAGTTTTATAATTAAAGACTTAGAAAAATATAAAGATGCAGCCCATACCTTTGAGAAATACCCGCAATATTTTAATGATTATGTTCCAATGATGAATAAAGCCATGAGCAAATTCTTTACAGTGGACGGAACACCAAAACGGGAAAAACAAAAACAAATTATGAAGAGTGTTACGGCAGAAAAAGGAACTATTCGAGTTATTCAAGATCTTTATCGTGCTTGGAAGGCGGTGAAATAATGTCAACGAAAAATATCGAGGAAAAACAGTACCTGCTTCGGTTTAAGTGTGATACAAAGTCCCATTTAACAGTGCTCGATCACGACATCTGTATGACTAAATGTCCCGATAAAATTTGTACAATATTTTGCCCGGCTGAAGTGTATAAGTGGGAAGGTACACGGATGCAAGTAGGTTATGAAGGCTGTCACGAATGCGGCAGCTGTCGCATTGGCTGTCCATATCAGAATATTAAATGGGAGTATCCTAAGGGCGGTCATGGGATTGTTTTTCGGTTAGCTTAAAGTTTTTGGCTTCAAAATGGAGGATTAGTGCTAATCAGTGACCAACTTGTGACCAATGAAAATTATATAAAACAGACGTATATCAAACGTTTTTGGTTTCTATTGTGACCAATTTGTTGTTGAGAAATCCTTATATTTCAACATTTATTACTAAACTGAGTTACCAAAAAACTTTCTGTATAGGTTTCCTAAGTTAAGCCAGTTTAAATAGCTGGTTTATTTTTTTGGAATAAAAGGGTTTGTATGGTCGATCTTCAAAAGAGCAGAATAAAAACAAAGTGAAGAAAAAAGAAGTGTCTGGTCAAAGTTTGTCGGGGTGATTCTCGGCAACTTTTTTATTATTGGTAATCGATCAATTCTTTACCAATTAGACGGGTAACGATGAAAGGATGTTTGCGAAAAGATATAAGAAGGGAGCAAATCCTAACCAAAAATAACGGAGGTCAAACAACATGAAAAGTCTAGTCGGATTAGTAATGACCCTATTATTGCTCGTTGGATGTACACAGACGCTAAAAGACAAGACGCAACAAAATATCAATAATCCTCCACCGCAGAAACAAGTCAAAACGAACAAAGGTCAAGCGATAGGGAAGGAATACGGCGGTAAGGAGCGGGATATGGACAAGTAAAGAAGATTCCATCTGGACAAGCCGTTCCACCAATCGCACCCGCTCCACCTACACCGGAAGAACATTTTATTCAAGTTTTGTACGACGGTTTGAACAAGTTCGCACCAATCGAAAGCGTTAAACAGGTCGGACACTATGATTTTGATATCAAAGGGTTCTCACAAGAGGAGTTCACTCAAGCGTCTTACGGTATGGAGAATAGGGTCATTGTATGGTTATACGAGGTCTCTGGTACGGGTGTTCAAATCACATACCTTAACGAACGTCAAGACATGCACATCCGCTTTTGGTCAAAAGAGGAGGGTGACAAATACGGATTTACTTACATTTTAGATAAATAAGCCAAAATAAGGTGAACGGGCAAAGACTACCCTATGGTAACATTCTACTTTGAACTGCCAGCGATTGTTTACGATTGGAGAAACTACTAAGAGGCGTGGAGAAATCCTTTGCCTCTATTTGTATGTTTATTTCATTTATAACCCATGAGTGAAACATATCCTTGACGGGCAAAGGAGTGGTAAAACCTTAAACATTGTTGGGTCAGTGTTTAAAAATCGTTCTAATGCGTCTTAGGTACTCTAGATTATTAAAGGTAAAATCAAAAGTAGAGCTGAACAGAGCTTTCTAATTATTATGATATTAAACTAGTGGATTTTTCTGAATTGAAGATAAAGGAGTATGATCGTCTCATTGACGATCTTTTTGTTTAGAGCACTTTAATTTATTAAGTTGACGAAGCGTTATTTTCCTACAACTTCAGTATTGTGTAAACGTGAAATACAGAAATTTAACGAAAAAGGGACTCCTAAGAATCCCTTCATTTGTAGAGTGGGCTAATTAAAGTTCACTCCTTATTTATTTGTTTCTTTTTCATTAAAGCTTATTTTCCCATATCAGACCAAAATGGCAACGTTCGGATTCCCTCGCGACGAATGTAAAAGTCCACCTTTGCATTAACTTGTAATTCTGCAAATTCATTGTCCCAGTTTTTCTCCAACTTTTTCCATAATTTCGGATTAGATACATGAACTTTTTCTCCGAATCCCAAAATATCACATTTTAGTTTTTGCGTAGCTTTAACTGAGGTTAATATTTCCTTGCTTATTTCTATTTCAACCAGTTTATCGATTTCGCTTATAATCTCTGGATTATTTAAATCTATAGGTGTATTGGCTTCACTAATCCATCCTTCGCTATCTATCTTTATGTTTATCACTGGTCTCTCTTTAATATATTGAACGCTGACTTTAGTTTTGGAACGGATTGGTGCAACAACAATAGCATTCTTCTTTTTCTTCCAATTTACATAAATATACGTGCTTTTTAGCTTATCCTGAAGCCAGATAATGCCCCGTGCTTCATCACCATCAACCCACCCCCGTAATTTTGTCCCATTGAATATTGCTAACCCTTCTGAAGAAAGAGAGGCGTCAGTTATTGAATTTTGAAGAAACTTAGCTGATCTGGCTTTTTGTTTATTGCCTTTAAAGCCATAGCCATTTACAAATGGCTGTTTTCCCTTGCTCACTAACCCACTAAGGAAATCATCGATATTTCTGCTCATATTTTCTCCAAGCATAGTTTCTGTAGACTTAATCTGTTTCGTAATCTTGTTGACAGGAAGTTTGTCTAAAGGTGTTAATGTTGAGACAAGATCCTCAGCTGTACAATCCTTAGCTACAACCAATTCACTCGTTATTCTAAATTCAGGATCTCTATCCAATGCATCCAAAATATAATCCATATCTTCTTTGGCAATTTCTTCACTGATGACCACAAGGTTTGTGTGTGCGAAATAAATTCGTCGAGATACCATTTTGGTCACGTTTCTTGTAGCTTGGGTGAGAGAATCACCGGTACTTCGGTAAACAGCTATGGGAAGGCCTTGTCCGTCCCCGCCTCCATTTTGACCGGAAGAAACATTACCTGGATTAACCAATTGAAAGGAAAGCTTAAACCTTTTATCCTTACCTTTATCAATTCCTAAAGCCATCACAAAAGCCAAATCAGTTAGTTCTTTTTGATTCCAACATGCACTAAGAAAAGGTATTAGTATCAGCAGAATTGTGAAAATGCTAATGCCTTTTTTCATTCTCTTCACCCTTTTAGTTTTTTCGTCACCGTGGCTAGGAGATTCTGTCTTTTACCCTTACAATAGGTCTATTTCCATTGTCGATAAAAGACCGTATATTTATAAATGCCCAGAGTGGAGAGCTCACAATATACTTTTTCTCTGATATGTGACTGTATTGACACCTGATTTACTCTATATACAAGGATATATATAGTTATTTTCTCCAAATAAGGTTCAAAAATCCAAGTAAATAAAAAAACTCATGGTTAGTTCCTATAATTCTTTTGTCAGGAAGATTTTGATTGAAATACATTGCTTCACTTACTTAACAATCAGGGTCACTCTTTTTTTATGATTAAATTATAAAAATGAAAATTTAATGAAATAATTGCATAAATATTGAAAACGCTTTCCTTTTGATTTAATATTTATTTATAAATTAGTAATTTTTGAGAAGGTGTAAAAGAATGGATTTCTATGATAATTTACCGAATGCTGTCCTTATTGCTTTTTACAATGAAATTAATAAAAATATTGAAAAGGGAATATTAACTAAACAAATGTATTATGAACTTGGTTTAATATTTTCTGTAATGAGTCGAAGAGGGATAAGTCTAAGGAAACCAATTGACTTTGATGATGTGATTGATCAAGATACAATGGAAAATTTTATTGCTTAAAGAGTGATCAATTTTGGTCGCTCTTTTTTGTTGTCTACTTTTAATTATTTAGTATTAAAATATCAGTCTACTTTTAATTATTTAGTATTAAAATATGTTTTTAGACTCATCGGTATATTAATCCAAATTTTGGAGACACAGTATATTAGCATGCGGACAAGCTTGTTATGAATACAGTGGAGGTGTCTTTTTTGTCTAAGAATAAAAATGAAAAATTAGATCATAGAGAGGTAATGGGAGAGGTTGAAAAAGTTCATTTACCACGTGATAAGAAAGGAAGGTTTGTTTCACCAAAGGAAAAGCCACGTTCAATAAAATTAGTTAAGGTTAAGGGGGCATATGGTACTTTTGTTGTTAAAGAAAAAATGATTCCAGATGAAATAAAGACAACTCTGTTTGGTATAGCGTTGATTGGATTGCTTATTGCAATATTTTAATAAGAAATTAATTAGAGTTGCTTACAACACTCTTTTTATTATTGTTGTTATTTCGTGTCTAAATGTTAAAATATTTGTCATACAAACAGTTTAAGAGCCAAATAGGAGGCTCTAACTAGTGAAAGGTAGCATAAAGAAAAATTCAAAAACAGGGAAATTTGATATTGTAGTCGATATAGGAAAAGACCCAGGGACAGGAAAAAGAAAACAAAAGATGAAAAGGGGCTTTTTAACCAAGCAGGAAGCAGAAAAAGCCATTACGAAAATTTTAAATGATATAAATGAAGGAACTTATTTTGAGTCACAGAAAATGACTGTGTGTGATTTTTTTGAGTTGTGGTTTAAAGAGAGAAAATCAATTGTTGAGCGGACAACATATCAAAACCAACTTGCATTTTATAACATTTATATAGCACCAAGAATGGCACACTACCAATGTTTGAAATAACACCGATTTTTCTTCAAAATTACGTAAATGATTTATTGGAATTTACAACTTTAAGGACAAGCACCATTCATAAATTATTTGATGTGTTAAAGGTAGCATTTAAAAGAGCCGTAAAACTTAAAGTGATCAAAGAAAATCCGGCTTACTTTGTGGATCTTCTGAAAATCCAAAAGACGGAGATGAGCGTATGGGATATAGGAGAGGTCAATTTTTTTTTAAGTAAAGTGTATAATATCAAACGACCAAGTCAGTATTTAACAGCTTATTTACTCGCGATTTTGATTGGTATGCGTCAAGGTGAAATATTGGGTCTTAGATGGAGAGACATTGACTTTGAAAACAAAATCATTTACATCAGACAAACCTTATCTCATGACGGAAAAGAACTAAGAAATGCTGCAAAAACAAAATCAAGCATACGTACCATAGCTATACCAGATACATTAATTAAGCAACTGAAAATAGAAAGAAAAAAACGTATCGAAAACAAATTAAAATACTCCAATGTTTATAAAGATAACGATTTAGTCATTTGTACTAAGCATGGTCGTCCTGTTCAACCATCAAATCTTAACAGAGGGTTTAAAAAAGGATGTTAAAAAAGTGGGACTTCCAGTTATTCGGTTTCATGACCTAAGACATACGCATGCAACTATGCTAATAAGTAAAAACATTAATCCGAAAATCATATCTGAAAGATTAGGACATGTGCAAGGATAGGAATTACACTTGATATTTATAGTCATGTACTTCCAAGTATGCAACAAGAAGTTGCTAATAAATTAGATGAGATGGTTAATACTTTGTGAGCATTTCTGTGAGCGCTAGTGGTTTGTGATAAGAAAAAACGTTGATAAAACAAGCTTTTTTTTAAAAAAGTTGCCTTCGTGCTTGGAAGGCGGTGAAATAATGTCAACGAAAAATATCGAGGAAAAACAGTATCTGCTTCGGTTTAAGTGTGATACGAAGTCCCATTTAACAGTGCTCGATCACGACATCTGTATGACTAAATGTCCCGATAAAATTTGTACAATATTTTGCCAGCTGAAGTGTATAAGTGGGAAGGTACACGGATGCAAGTAGGTTATGAAGGCTGTCACGAATGCGGCAGCTGCCGGATTGGCTGTCCATATCAGAATATTAAATGGGAGTATCCTAAAGGCGGTCATGGGATTGGATTTCGGTTAGCTTAAAAGAATATTCTTGTGGTCACCCTCATGACCACAAGAAAGTTTGATCTTAACAGCTTGTAATTAAAAAAAAAACGGTGCTATTGTCAGCATCGTTTTTTTGTTCCAGCTATTAAATTAATTCAAGTGACATTTATTTTTTTTATCTTAATGAAATTACTGATCCCGATTTCCGCATTCTTTAATTTTTTATCTATATAACTATGAGGGTCAAAGGTTTCGATATGTCCTTCTAATTGTTGTTCGACCATGTCACAAAGCATACCAGAGACTCTGCATAAGTGATCGATAATTCCAAGTAATTGTAGTTCAGTCACACCAACAGTTGTTGTCGTATTTGCGTGTGTAACTTGATTGAAGATGCGATTTATCCTCTCGTTTATTTCTTTGGTGTCTTGAATAGTAAACTTATCTTTTAGATATGCCATCAAAAATTACCTCCTAAAGAGTTTTACATTTCAAGTTATTCATTAAAAGGTAAGGATAGAATGCCGTGTTAGAACTCTTTACGAGGAATTAACAAAGTTGATAAATAAAAAGTTAATGCTTTTTTAAAAGATCAAATTTGAGAAGGTGTTTGAATTTTAGTACTATATGTATGTTTTTTCACAAGTGAGAGAAAAAAGAAGGTGAAGCAGAAGAATTTGGTTGTGGTTTAGCTTATTTTCTCTAAAAGAGTAATAGAGGAAAGTTCGTCTTTTTTACTTGACTGTACCAAAGTGGAAGCCAATGTATTCGCATTATCCATTGATTCCATATTAGGTGAACAATAATACGGATTTTTCCAATTAAAATCGCCCTCATCTGTTGCAGGATAAATACTCACTTTCCAGTGATAATATATTTGGGGCTGCGGTAGAAGGACTCCTTCAACAGCTATCAGCCAATGGGTAAAGGGTTTCTCAGGACAATAAGCGTCAGATTTTTGTAATGATATCAGGTCCTTATGTCCTATTGGGACTAGTGCCTTCTCATAAAAATCATGATAATTTGGAGTTTTCATCTATATTACCCTCCCTTTTAAGGTATATCTATATTATATGAAACGATGCCTCCTTTTTTGTGTGATAATTGTTATAAATTTTCAAAAAATTTTAACATTTTCATAAAGTTATCACACTTATGTCAATCTGTAAATAATTGTAGGAAAAATAGTGACCTTAATCACTACATGATTTCTTTGTGATTTATATACTAAAGACACAGAAAAGAGTGTAGAGGTGATTGGCAGATGAGCAGTTGTATGAGTGGTTTAGGTGGAATGACCCAAGGTCTGTTAAGTGAAGGGCTTGTCCGTTTAAAAGGTGAACATCCTGCATTAAGAAAGCAGATGGAAGAATTATTTGCTTTAACGCAACAAATCGATCAAGAAATAGATAAGGAAAAGAATTTCCATCAGTTAATCCAAAAGGTAAAAGAGTTTAAAAGTGACTTAGATCCGCATTCAGAAAGAGAAGAAGGGGTACTATTCCCAATGATGGGTGTCTATATTGGTACTACTTCTGGTCCAATTGCTGTCATGGAATATGAGCACGACCAAGCAAAATCCCAAATTGGTGCATTTCTCGAGAAAGCTGTATCAGGTCAACCTACAATAGACGAACAGAAGAAATTAGCTGTGTTAATTCAAAATGCTTATTTGATCTTAACAGACCACTTTAATAAAGAGGAAAACGTCTTATTTCCAATGGCTGAAAGGATGCTATCGGATGAGGAAAAGGCGGAGTTATTGTTAAAGATACAAGAGATTAACTAGAAAAGGATGGGCGGCGCCCATCCTTTTCTAGTTTTTTGTACGATATTATGTCTCCAAAATCAGCCCAGTTGATTCCACTCCCGGACTTTTTGATCACTTGGAAGCAGGAAGGCGATTAGACCGAGTAATGGAAGGAATCCCAGCCAAGTAATCATAGATTGCAAGCCAATCCAGTCGGCAATCGATCCAAGCCCGACGGAACCAATTGCCCCCATCCCGAATGCAAGACCAACCGTTAAACCGGACATCGTGCCAATCTTACCTGGAACTAACTCTTGAGCATACACAACTGTAACCGAAAAACTTGTCATTAGAATAAAACCTGTAAGAACTAGGAAAATAAAAGCCAGTGTTGGTGGAACATGCGGAATGATAACGGAAAAAGGAACAGTTGCTAACATTGAAAATGAAATAATATTTTTCTTGCCAAACCGATCGGAAAGTGGTCCTCCAAAGAAGGTTCCAACTGCTCCTGAAACTAAAAAGGCAAATAAAAACACTTGAGATTCTTTAATCGAAAAAGCATATTCTTTAATGGCATAGAAGGTATAAAAGTTAGTGATCCCTGAAGTATACCAAGTTCTTGCAAATATCAATAACAAAATAAAAGCCAACGTGTTTTTCACATCTTTAGATAAACCTAAGTTCTTACCTGTTTTTACATCCTTTTTCTTTTCACGTGGAGAAACCAGTAATCTTTGTTGATACCAGTTAGCGATATAAATGAGTAAAATGACTGCGATTGCTGCAACGATCGTAAACCATGATGCGCCTATCTGCCCAAGTGGAACTAATATAAGAGCTGTGATCAACGGTGCTAAAGCTTGACCGGTATTACCGCCCACTTGATAAATTGATTGTGCGAGCCCTCGTTTATTCCCTGCGGCCATATAGGCAACTCGAGAGCCTTCGGGATGAAAAACCGCCGAGCCAAGACCGATGAAAATAACAGATAGAACAATCATGGCAAAATTGTCTGCAAAACCTAAGCCTAGGATGCCAAATAGTGTAAAGGTAAGCCCGATTGGCAGGGCAAAGGGCATGGGCTTCTTGTCTGTAAAAAAGCCGACGACCGGCTGCATAACCGAGGAGACCATATTTAACGAGAATGCGATAATTCCTAGTTGGGTAAAGGTTAATCCCATCGACTTTTCTAAAATCGGAAACATCGCGGGTACCACCGCTTGAATGGCATCATTCAATAAATGGCAGATACCAATAATAATCAGAATTTTAAAGATGGTGGATTCTGATGCTTTAGTAGCCTTTGCCGATAATGCTGCAGGTTGATTCATTTTATCCCTTCTTTATTTTTAATATTTTTTTTCTATCTTACTACTAAATTAACAAAATAAGAAATTATTATTTCTATTTTCGAAATTTTAAAAATTAGATTTCTTAAAATGACACCGTTTACAAAGGAGAGTTTGACAGAGATAAAAAAATTTTTTATAATTAATTTTGAAATCAAGATAATTTTCCTTATATTATATTTTTATTAAATCTTAAAAGGATGCGTTTTTTATGGAAAATGAAACAGTTGAAAAGTCATTAAAGTTATTTATCGTACTTTCAAGAGCATATAAAGCGATTAACGAACATGTAAATAAAGCGATTCAGGCAAACGGTTTGAATCCAACTGAATTCGCTGTTCTAGAGCTTCTTTATCATAAAGGTGACCAGCCCATGCAGCAAATAGGGGGGAAAATCCTACTTGCCAGCGGAAGTATTACCTATGTAGTCGACAAGTTAGAACAAAAAGGACTGCTTAGAAGAATTGCTTGTCCGAATGACCGCCGGGTAACATATGCTCAAATCACGGAGCAAGGAAAAACATTTATTGAAGAGATTTTTCCTGATCATGCAAAACAAATTGATACCCTTATGTCAAGCCTTTCTGAATCTGAGAAAACGACGGCTATAGATCTACTGAAAAAAGTAGGAATACCAGCAGGAAAATTTTAATACGGCCAATGGTCGTATTTTTTTTATTAGAGGAATATTAATAATACTGTCGAAATGATAGACTGGGACCAATAGAAAGGGGATATTTTGATATGAGTTTTGAAAATTATACATACGAAAGACCAAATTTAGAAGGAGTAACAACAAAATTTAATACGGTTTTGGAAGGCTTTATAAATGCAGATTCAGTTAAGACTCAATGCCGGTATATGGAAGAAATTAATCAATTAAGAAATGATTTAGGAACGATGTTTAACCTTTGTTATATCCGCCATTCGATTGATACCAATGATGAATTTTATAAGGAAGAACAGGATTATATGGATGAGATGCAGCCTGAGATTGAGGGGCTGGTAACTAAATATTATCAAGCATTGGTTGAATCTAAGTTTCGCCCTGAGTTGGAAACAAAGTGGGGAACACAACTGTTTGCCCTTGCTGAGGGACAGCTCAAAACGTTTAAACCAGAAATTGTTCCATTACTTCAAAAAGAAAACCGCTTGTCAACTGAATATACAAAACTGCTTGCCTCCGCTAAAATCCATTTTGAGGGGGAGGAAAGAACACTTGCCCAATTGGACCCATTCACTGAAACCAAGGATCGTAACATAAGAAAAAGAGCAAGTGAAGCTAAATTTGGATTCTTTGCTGAGCATGAAGAGGAATTAGACCGAATTTATGATGATTTGGTAAAGGTTAGGACAGAGATTGCCCAGAAATTAGGGTTTAAAAACTTTGTGGAACTCGCTTATTATCGGATGATGAGAACGGATTATGATGCAGAGATGGTGGCGAACTTCCGTCAGCAAGTAAAGGATTTTATTGTTCCCATTGCGACCAAATTAAAAGAACGGCAGCAGGAAAGAATTGGTGTAGATCAGTTAAAATATTATGATGAAGGATTTAATTTTCCGTCTGGAAATGCAGTCCCTAAAGGGGAACCAGAATGGATTATAGAAAATGGTCAAAAAATGTATGAAGGCCTGTCCAAAGAAACAGGTGTTTTCTTCCAATATATGCAGAAAAATAAGCTAATGGATTTAGTGGCTAAGAAGGGAAAAGCAGGTGGAGGCTATTGTACATTTATTGAGAATTATAAGGCTCCGTTTATCTTTTCCAATTTTAATGGGACGTCCGGTGATATAGATGTGTTAACCCATGAAGCCGGTCATGCCTTCCAGGTGTATTCAAGCCGTCATTTTGAAATTCCAGAATATTATTGGCCAACATATGAATCAGCTGAAATTCATTCGATGAGTATGGAATTTTTTACATGGCCATGGATGGAGTTGTTTTTTCAGGAAGATACGGACAAATATAAGTTTTCTCACTTGAGCAGTGCGCTTTTATTTCTCCCATATGGAGTTTCTGTAGATGAATTTCAGCACTGGGTGTATGAAAATCCTTCAGCTACACCTTTAGAACGGAAGCATCAGTGGCGTGAAATTGAGAAAAAATATTTACCTCATAAAGATTATGATGGAAATGTTTATCTTGAAAACGGCGGTTTTTGGCAGCGGCAAGGGCATATTTATAATTCACCTTTTTATTATATTGATTATACACTGGCCCAAATTTGTGCCTTTCAATTCTGGAAGCGTTCGATCGAAAATAGGGAAGAGGCATGGGCTGATTATGTAAAGCTTTGTAATCTTGGCGGCAGTCTATCCTTTACAAAACTTGTTAAGGCAGCCAACTTAATTTCTCCATTTGAAGATGGATGTGTAGAATCGGTTGTTGGTGTTATCGAGGAATGGTTAAATTCTGTTGAGGATCAAAAGCTATAAGATCAAAAGCGAAGCCAAATGGCTTCGCTTTTGATCTTATTGTACCGAAATGGCTTCAGATACTACTTTCAATTCCCCATTTTCATTGGTTGTGACTAATTTTTTCGCATTTGGCACTTCTAAGATAAAATCAGCAATTTTATCTTCAAGCTGTTCTTGGATGACTCTGCGAAGTGGACGTGCACCGAAAGCAGGATGGTATCCTAGTTCAGCTAATTTTTCTTTTGCCTCTAAGGTAATGCTAAATTCAATGTTTTGTTCTGTTAATGTTTCTTGTAATTCATCTAGCATTAAATCGACAATTGATAGGATATGTTCCTTATCAAGTGCATTAAATTCGATGATACTGTCAAATCGGTTTAAGAATTCCGGCTTAAAGAAACTGCCAAGGGAGTCAAGAATGCTCGCTTCTTTAATCGCGTCATTCGCCCCAAAACCTACGTGAATGGTTTTATGACCTACCCCTGCATTACTTGTCATAATAATGACCGTATCCTTAAAACTTACCACTCTACCTTGACTATCAGTAAGTCGACCGTCTTCTAGAATTTGCAAGAACAAATGTTGAACATCTGGATGTGCCTTTTCAATTTCATCTAATAAAATAATGCTATATGGGTTCCTTCGGACTTTCTCTGTAAGCTGTCCGGCCTCATCGTGACCTACATATCCAGGAGGTGAACCGATTAGTTTAGAAACGCTGTGTTTTTCCATATATTCGCTCATATCGAGACGAATCATGGAATCTTTGCTTCCAAAAAGCTCCTCAGCAAGTGTCTTGGTTAGCTCCGTTTTACCAACCCCTGTTGGACCAACAAACAAGAAGGATCCAATCGGACGATGTTTGGATTTTAAACCAGCACGGCTGCGTCTGATGGCCTTAGCTACTTTTTTCACAGCTTTTTCTTGACCGATAACCTTTTTATTAAGATTTGCTTCTAAGTCTCTCATCTTAAGCTGTTCATCCTGCTGAAGTTTCCCAACTGGAATATTTGTTTTTTCCTCAATGATAGATTGAATATGAGCGAGGGTAACCAATGGTCTGATTCCAGTTGATGCTTCATTTAGTTTCTTTTCAAGCTTAGCTTCTTCATCTCGCAGAGAGGCAGCTTTTTCGTATTGTTCCTTTTTTAGTGTTTCTTCTTTCTCGCGGGCAATCTCTCTTAAGCGATTTTCAATTTGTTCTGTACTTTTATAATCTGAAGTTAAATTTAATTTAGAACCGGCCTCATCGAGCAAATCGATGGCTTTATCCGGTAGGAATCGGTCCTGGATATAGCGCTGCGATAATTGTACACAAGCTTCAATGGCTTCGTCAGAATAGGTAACCTCGTGATAGTCCTCATATTTCTTTTGGATTCCTTGTAGTATTTTTATCGCTGCTTCCGGAGTTGGCTCCATCACATGTACAGGCTGGAAGCGGCGTTCTAAAGCAGAGTCCTTTTCAATTTGGCGGTATTCTTTTAGTGTCGTAGCTCCGACAACCTGTAACTCGCCTCTTGCAAGAGCTGGTTTTAGAATATTCCCTGCATCCATGGAGCCTTCAGCAGAACCGGCACCAACAAGTAAATGAATCTCATCAATGAAGAGAATAATATTCTTTCTTTCCTGTAATTCTGAAATTAATTGCTTCATTCTTTCTTCAAATTGACCGCGAATACCAGTATTTGCGACAAGTGAGGCAACATCTAATAAGTAAACTTCTTTATTGCGTAATTTACCGGGGACATCACCGCTGGCAATTTTCAATGCAAGACCTTCAGCGATAGCTGTTTTACCGACACCTGGCTCACCAATTAAGACTGGATTATTTTTATTTCTTCTATTTAAAATTTCAATGACACGTTTTATTTCATTATCTCGACCAATAACAGGGTCAATTAAACCTGCCTTTGCTATTGTGTTAAGGTTTCGTCCAAACTGGTCGATAAATCCCTTTGGCGCATTCCCTCTTTTCCCGGCAGGAGAGGCATCTTCCATACTTTCTGATTCTTGTGGGAATCCATTAGCGATAAACAAGTTTTCAAATGGGAAGTTCGGAAATGAATTTAAGCTCGAACCAAATCCTGTTCCTAGTGATTGCTTTTCTTTAGCATAGCATTCGTGGCAGAGTTTCATTTCCTTACGTTGTCCATTGATACTGAAATTTAATTGAACATTAGCCTGATTTTGTTGGCATTGTTGACAAAGCATAAGTAAATAACCTCCTAATATCTAATTTATCAAAGGTTTGACTTTGACTATATTTGACCTTGTGATCCTAGTATACTCTGACCTTTTTTGACTTTCAAGTGCTTTGTTTGTAGAAAAAGTTTCCAAAGGAGAAAAAGCTCGTCTTTGTTTGTCCATCTGCTCATATATTGAAGATAAGGGGGAGATGGTGTGAAGAAAAATTGGTCGCAAGCTTTACAAATTGCCGCAGTTTATGTTGGAACTGTGGTAGGGGCCGGATTTGCCACAGGCAAAGAAATTGTTGAGTTTTTTTCACGTTTCGGTTTCTTCGGCTTAATTAGTATAATTATGAGCGGTTATCTTTTTATCTTCTTGGGATCAAAACTTATGAGGATAGCTGCATTTATAGATGCAAAATCATACCAAGAATTTAATCAATATTTATTCGGAAAATGGCCTAGCAAGATCATTAATCTGTTTATGCTCTTTATGCTTCTTGGTGTTAGTGCTGTGATGTTATCTGGTGCAGGGGCAGTGTTTGAGGAACAATTAGGTTTATCTAAGAGCGTTGGTGTATTTTTAACCATCATCCTTTCAGTGATCGTGATGTTAATAGGTACAAAAGGATTATTCGCAGTCAATACGTTTGTTGTTCCATTAATGATAAGTTTCAGTGTCATTTTGATGATATTCTCAGTTCAAATTCCAGGTTTTATCAATAAACTTCTATATATCCCTCATGCTGATGATGGATGGAAAAGTGTTGTGGCACCTTTCTCTTATGTAGCACTGAATCTTGGTTTGGCTCAGGCCGTACTTGTCCCTATTGCCACGGAAGTGAAAGATGATTGGACGATTAAATGGGGAGGCATTCTCGGCGGAGCGGCTTTAACACTTATTCTAGGGGCAAGTCATTTCACCTTAATTATGCTGCCAGATGTAGAAATGTATAATATTCCAATGGCTGTTATCATGAAAAACCTCGCCCCATTTCTTTACTGGATTTTTGTGCTGGTCATTTATGGTGAAATTTTTACATCAGTCATTGGTAATATTTTTGGACTTGATCGACAATTGAAGCAATATCTGCCTATACCTACGATTATTTCTGTAGCTGTGCTTTTCTTTGTTTCTTATGTCATAAGTCTTGTGAATTATGGAACATTATTATCCTATCTATACCCTTTGTTTGGGTATATTTGTATGGTTTTTTTTATATTATTGTGGATGAAACCGTTTGACTATGTTGAAAAAAAATAAACAGCTGTCAGCAGACAGCTGTTTATTTTAACGGTAGAATAAGAAAAATCATCATATCAAACATAATATGAGAAACAATGACAAGCGGCATGCTTTTTTTCCAATAATATATTAGTCCCCAAGCGATCCCGGATATCAACGCTGCAAAAACTAATAAAAACGAACCAGAATAGATATGAACGGAGGCGTAAAGAATAGCACCGATTAATATACCTAAAAAAGGCTTAGTATATTTTAATAAACTTTTTTGAATAAAACCGCGCCAAAAAATTTCTTCCCCTGGTGCTGCCACTAACACAAGGGCAATATATTGCCAGAACTCATGTGGAGCATACCATCGGTACAATTTTCTAATTGGTTTTTCAAACGGGAGGTTCATTAACTGCATCGCATGTGACCCTAACCAAAAAATAAAATATAACACTAACCCCGATAAAGCTCCGAAAAAAATATACTTAATGAATGATGCCTCATCATCCACTTCTCCTTGGAGCATAGCATAGGCAATTAGGATAAGAATGGACCCAGAAAAAATATACCAAAATATTGTTTTTTCATGAAATGAAAAATAGATAAGTGCATGTGCAATAATGAATCCAAAAATAAGTCGAATATCTTGGAAGCACTTTTTCATCCTAACAAGCTCCTTTTTATAATCAATAAAATTTATTTTAACAAAGAAGTTTTTTAAAAGGAAATGATTTCTTTAAACATTTTGTCCAATTCAACTGATAAGAACATAACCAATAGAAAAAAATAAAAGGGAAAGGAGTGAGAGAGTTGAGTAAATCACAAAGCCAATACGAGCGTGAATGGACAGTACGTAAGCAAAATCAGAATCCACATGGAAAAGTAAAGTCATTAAAACAGATTTCGAAAGAAACCGAACAAGGTAAATAATAATATAAATGACTGTGGATCGGTTAATAAAGATGCTTAGAAAAAAGAAATGGCAGTCAATGACTGCCATTTCTACCAAACTATTACTTAATAAGCGCTTTCTTTTATCACTTTATAATTTTTATGATTAACAACAGTCCTCTGATCTAATTCCAAGTCACGATAATTATCCATAATTGTTAGATCGACTATAACAGAGTTTTCATTCACTTTTTCAACTATTCCTTGCAGGCCACCGCGAAATTCAATGATATTCCCTACTTCTGCTCTTTTCATTTAGCCTCTCTCCTTTGCCTTCGAAAACGAATAATAGAGTATTTAAATAACAGTTTGCACTATCTTTTCCAATTCGTAAAGGCTTTTGTTTGACAATTATGGTAATTCTTTTAGAATATTATAGTTTATGAACAAATTTACAAGAAAAGAAGAGGAAACGCTTACATTTTTGTTAAAACAAGTGATTTTTTTAATATTAAGGAAGGGTGTGGATGCTAATGAAGGAAGAGCTGGTTACAGATATTTTAAATAAACTGATGAAAGGGGAGCTATCAGAGTATTTTGTAAAGAATGATGAATTTCTGGATTTTAGGAAGGTCTTAGTCAAAAGACAAGATTTTAAACATTTCCGAGGGATCAGCCAGCGGGGCGGGGACGTTCTTTATCAATATTTAAAAGAACCTCGAAGTTAAGAGCTACTAAATGGCTAGGAATTTTTCAGAAATCCAACAAATTTCTTTCATACAAATAATATATTTTAACAATTTATAGAAGTTCTTCTGCGTTTTTCCTTGTATTTTTGACAAATTTGTGAACAATTCAACTTTTTTCGATAAGTAGTTGTCTGAAAAAGATGAAAATGGTATTCTAGCATGTATGTATGACGCTTACCAAAGTAAAAATTCTGTATGATTGTTTTTATTTTTGGAAAAATAAGCGAAATGAACTATTTTATTTAATAATCATTTAGCTTCCTTATTGACTAAATGATTAGAAATGTTTATTTTTAATTAGGCAAGTTTTAATTATTACTATTTATTTTAAAAGGAGTTTGATTTAGCATGGCAGAAAAACAATTTAAAGTAGTTGCAGAAACAGGAATTCACGCAAGACCAGCAACTTTATTAGTTCAAACAGCTAGCAGATTTGATTCTGAAATTACTTTAGAATATAAAGGAAAATCAGTAAACCTAAAATCTATTATGGGTGTTATGTCTCTTGGTGTAGGACAAGGCGCAGATATTAAGATTGCAGCTGAAGGCAATGATGCTAACGATGCACTACAAGCACTTGAAGATACAATGAAAAAAGAAGGATTGGCTTAATAAAATGGCGTTTTTACAGGGGATTGCTGCATCAAACGGGATTGCCATCGCGAAGGCATACCGTCTTGTTGAACCGGATTTATCGTTTGAAAAAATAACAGTTGAAGATGTTACAACTGAAGTTGAGCGTTTCCGAAAGGCAATGGAAAAATCAAAATCAGAACTTGAAGCAATTCGTGACAAGGCTCAAGTAGATCTTGGCGCAGACAAAGCAGCCATTTTCGAAGCGCATCTTCTTGTTCTTGGCGATCCGGAGCTAAATGCACCGATTGAAGATAAAATCAAATCAGACAAAGTAAACGCTGAATTTGCCTTAAAAGAAACTGCAGATATGTTCGTTATGATGTTTGAGCAAATGGATAATGAATATATGCAAGAACGGGCTGCAGATATCCGTGATGTAACAAAACGTGTACTCGCTCACCTTTTAGGCGTTCAGCTTGTTAATCCAAGTATGATTGCGGAAGAAGCTATTATTGTTGCTGAGGATTTAACTCCTTCTGACACAGCTCAATTAAATCGTAATTTTGTTAAGGGTTTTACTACGAATATTGGCGGTCGTACATCGCATTCAGCGATTATGGCACGTTCTATGGAAATTCCAGCTGTCGTAGGTACCAAAACAGCTACTGAGGAAATTAACAATGGTGACCTTATTATTGTTGATGGACTACAAGGGGAAGTACATATAAATCCAACCCCTGAATTAGTTGCCCAATATCGTAAAGTTCATGAAGATTATGAAGCTCAAAAAGCAGAATGGGCAAAGCTTGTTAATGAGCCAACTATTTCTGCAGACAACCACCATGTAGAGCTAGCTGCAAATATCGGAACACCTAATGATTTAAAGGGCGTTATCGAAAATGGCGGCGAGGGTGTAGGCTTATATCGAACAGAGTTCCTTTATATGGGACGTGACCAACTTCCTACCGAAGAAGAACAGTTTGAGTCTTATAAAGCTGTTTTAGAAGGAATGAAGGGTAAGCCTGTAGTTGTTCGTACTTTGGATATTGGTGGAGATAAAGAACTTCCGTATTTAGATTTACCAAAAGAAATGAATCCATTCTTAGGTTTCCGTGCGATTCGTTTATGCTTAGAGGAACAAGATATTTTCCGTACACAGCTACGTGCACTTCTACGTGCCTCTAGCTTCGGAAATTTAAAAATTATGTTCCCGATGATTGCCACTTTAGATGAATTCCGCGCTGCAAAAGCAATTCTGGAAGAAGAGAAAGCTAAGCTTATTTCAGAAGGACAAACAGTTGCAGAAAAAATCGAACTTGGTATCATGGTAGAAATTCCATCTACAGCTGTACTAGCGGATCAGTTCGCTAAAGAAGTAGATTTCTTCAGTATTGGAACAAATGACTTGATTCAATATACAATGGCTGCAGACCGGATGAATCAGCGTGTATCATACCTATATCAGCCTTACAGCCCATCCATCTTAAGATTAGTTAAAATGGTTATTGATGCTGCTCATGCTGAAGGAAAATGGACAGGTATGTGCGGTGAAATGGCTGGGGATGAGACTGCTATTCCAGTTCTTCTTGGTTTAGGTCTTGATGAATTCTCTATGAGTGCAACCTCTATCTTGAAGGCTCGCTCACTTATTCGGAACCTGAAAAAATCCGATATGGAGAAATTAGCCCAAGAAGTATTAAACATGCAAACAACTGATCAAGTAATTGAAGCAGTTAATAATGCGACAAAGTAAATCATCATTAAGAAAAGACCAGCTAATCATTCGTGATTGGCAGGTCTTTTTTTTTGTCCATAATTAATTAAGGTTAAAAGTACATATGCTAAAAACGTAAGAGTCGTTGGAGGTGAATGTCACATGGAACAAAAACCAATACATTATGATGGAAGCTTACAACTAAATCAGACATTAACAGATTCAAATGCTAATGAATCATTTCAAATAACGGATGAAATGAGAACCAACATTGGCCGCAATCCATATTATTTGAATACCAATGAGTAAAATAAAAAAACAGGAGGAATTTGCCGTTTGGGTAAATTCCTTTTTAATTGGCTGTGTTAAAGGTTGATTTTGGAACGATGTTGATTGGAGCGGAAGGCGCTCGACTCTTCGAAAATGCTATCGCATTTTCTTCGTGCGTGGACGGATTCGAGGAAGAATTTCAATGTCCTGCGGGAGTACGGGGCAGGGGAGATCCCACAGGTGCTTCAGCACCGAGGAGGCTCCCCGGCACGCCCGCGGGTTTGCTGAGCGCCTGGAGCGGAAATCAACATCCATGTTTAACAACAGTCTTTTGACTAATATCCACTATTTTGATTCATACTAAAATGACTTCCCATCCTAACATGAAAGGTGAATGAAAATGGCTAAGGTTTTATATATTACCGCTCATCCGCATGATGAAACACAGTCCTATAGTATGGCTGTTGGAAAGGCATTTATCGATGAATATAAACAGGTCAATCAGAATGATGAAATTATTCACATAGATCTTTATAAGGAAAATATCCCGCATCTTGATGCGGATGTTTTTAGCGGCTGGGGCAAGCTTCGTTCTGGAGAAGGATTTGATCAACTGTCTGCTGAAGAAAAATCTAAGGTTGGAAGGCTAAATGAATTAAGTGACCAGTTTGTTGCTGCTGACAAATATGTCTTCGTTACGCCACTTTGGAATTTTTCTTTTCCTCCAGTAATGAAAGCTTATCTCGATTCTGTTGCGGTGGCTGGCAAGACGTTTAAGTATACTGAAAGTGGTCCAGTGGGTCTTCTTCCTGATAAAAAGGCTCTACACATTCAAGCACGTGGAGGTTTCTATTCCGAAGGGCCAGCTGCACAACTTGAGATGGGTCATCGCTATATTGGTGTAATCATGAGTTTCTTTGGTATCCCATCACTAGAAGGTCTGTTTGTCGAAGGGCATAATGCTATGCCGGATAAAGCACAGGAAATTAAAGAAAATGCCATTGCTCGAGCTAAAGATTTAGCACACACGTTCTAAATTATATAAAAATGAGACAGAAAACCTGTCTCATTTTTTATTGCCTTTCCAAGTGTTTCCACAAATAATCTAGTATATTAAAAATAGAAACCAGGAAGGAGTGATTATTGAACCGTTCTTAACGTTTATTACCAATGTATTATGGCTAAGGTAAGAATATAAGGGAGTGTTAGGGATGTACAAGAAATTTCGAACATTAGGCACTTTTATTCTAGTAGTCATTTTCATTGTCTATCTAAGCGGATGCAGCTTACTTTATTCAAATGAATTAATTGTCAATCGCTATGCTGACGCTCTATTAACAAAAAATAATGAATTACAGTTCCGTTTTAGGATAAATAATGAACTATTAAATGGTCAACAATTATATAAAGTAAAGGTAACCATACATGATGATAAACTTGCCCGGGCAATGGGAAAAAGAGAGATAATATATGGAGAAGAGCAGGTTCAAAATGGTGATTATATAGAGTCAAAAGGACTTCGTGAGAAATATATTTTTATGGACCCGCTTCCGTTAAAAGTGGACTTACATATTCAAGAATTGCGAAAGATGATTGAGCATGACCAGGCCGTTTCGATTGAGGTATTTAATGATAAAGAAGTACTAGGTCGTGCTTATTTAACAAATTTTTCATCCGAGTTATAAAAATGTTTAAGAGGACCCAATATAGGACAATCTTAGTATGTGCATAAATTTGGAGATGGAGCACATAGACCGGACGTATGACGATCCGGTTTTTTTTTGCAATCATTTCAAACGCTAATTGAGTAAAGGAATGTTAAAATAGAGAAAACAATAAAATGGAGGATGAATAATAGTGTTAACACCAGAGAATACAGTTATTGGTTTTATTGGAACAGGAGTAATGGGGAAAAGTATGGCAGCTCATTTAATGAAGGCCGGCTACCCATTAATAGTCTATTCTAGAACAAAGGAAAAAGCTCAAGAACTATTAGAAAACGGCGCAGAATGGGCCCAAACCCCCAAAGATGTAGCAGAAAAGGCAAAAGTGATAATTACCATGATAGGTTATCCAACAGATGTTGAGGAAATTTATCTAGGTGAAAACGGATTGATTGCATCAGGAAAACCAGGAAGTTTTTATATTGATATGACCACTTCATCTCCTTCCCTTGCTACAGCCATTTATGAGGAGGCCAAAAAGTATGGAATTCAGGCTCTTGACGCTCCTGTGTCCGGAGGCGATGTGGGGGCCAGAGAGGCAACATTGTCGATTATGGTTGGCGGTGAGCAAGAAGCATTTGATACAGTAAAGCCGCTTTTTGAAAAAATGGGTAAAAATATTGTTTACCAGGGTAAAGCCGGGGCTGGTCAGCATACTAAAATGTCCAATCAAATTGCAATTGCCTCGAACATGATTGGTGTTTGTGAAGCAATCATTTATGCAGAGAAAGCAGGATTAAACCCTGAGAATGTGTTAAAAAGTATCTCGACTGGAGCGGCAGGAAGCTGGTCTCTAAGCAACCTTGCGCCAAGAATGTTAAAAGGAAATTTTGAACCTGGTTTTTACATAAAACATTTCATTAAGGATATGAAAATTGCACTAGCGGAAGCAGAGAGAATGGACTTACCCGTACCTGGCTTGTCTTTAGCTAAGTCTTTGTATGAGCAGTTAACTGAAATGGGTGAAGAAAACAGCGGAACCCATGCGCTTTATAAGTATTGGAAGAACTAGCAGAAAAAAGCTATATATTGGGAGGCATAAACCAACCCTGACATCAAGAAACTAATTCTTGATAGGAGGGATAATTGTGGCTAAACGAACAAAAAAGAATGATCCACAGCAAAAAAATAAGAAGGGCTTTGATTCTGCAACATTAAATGAAGAATTTGCCCATGAGATGGGTTCTGCAGATACGAATAAAATTCATAAAGATAAGGCCAGAAAAGAAAAAGCTTCTAAAAATAATGGCGAGTATAAAGGACAATAAACGAAAAAAGCCCCTCAATTTTGAGGGGCTTTTTCGATTTATATTCCTTTAATAAAGGGCTCCATTCGGTTAAGACCCTGCTCAAGATTTGCCATGGAACAGGCAAATGATAAGCGGAAGTAACCTTCCCCAAATTCTGAAAATGCACTGCCTGGTACGACGGCTACCTTCGTCTCTTGAACCAGTTTTAAGGCAAAGTCAAAACTATTTAACGGAATGCTATCCGGGATTTTTACAAAGAAATAGAAGGCACCGTCCGGCTTTACAACCTCAAGACCCATACTAGTTAATCGGTTATAAACATATTCTCTTCTTTTATAATATTCCTCTTTCATTACTTCCGCATCATTGATACCTGTTGTTAAGGCCTCTAGAGCCGCTTTTTGGGCGATAGAATTGGCACATGACACATTGTACTGGTGTACCTTTAAAATATGTTTAGTAAGCCACTCAGGGGCAAATAACAGTCCAATTCTCCAGCCTGTCATGGAATGAGACTTTGATAATCCGTTAATGACAATTGTTTGATCTTTAAGGTAACTTGCAATGGAAGTATGCCCTTTGTCATAGGTGAGTTCACTATAGATCTCATCCGCAAGTATAAAAATATTTTTGTCCTTAATATATTCTGCGATTTCCTTTAATTCATTGCTTGTAAGGCTTACTCCTGTTGGATTGGATGGATAAGGCAAGACAATACAACGCGTTTTGTCTGTAATATACGGTTTAATCATATCTAATGTGAACCGGAATTGATTTTTCCTTATATCTGCGTGTACAGGCACAGCGCCCATCATTTTAATGATTGGTTCATAGCCAGGATAAATAGGTCCGGGTAATATTACTTCCGAGTCTTCGACTAGAATGGTTCGAAAGGCAATATCAATAGCTTCACTTGCTCCCATTGTGATAATCACTTCTGATTCGGGTTGGTACTGTAAACCATATTTTCTTTCGACAAATTGAGATGCTGCTTTCCTTAATTCAAGTGTTCCGGCATTATGGGTATATGAGGTAAAGTCCGCTTCGATGGCCTCTATCCCCGCATTTTTAACATGCTCAGGAGTAGGGAAATCAGGCTGCCCAATCGTAAATGATATTAAGTCGTCTATATTAGAGACGAGATTAAAAAATTTTCTGATTCCGGAAATTTCGATGTTTTTAACTCTTTGATTTATTAAGTGTTCCATTATGTACATCCTTCCACCAAACAATAATTATCATGATTATAGACTATTTAGGGGGGAGTTTCTACATTAGAGCTCTTTTCTATTATTCAAATAAAAAACGGCCATCAAAGTTTTTTCTCCGAGACCGTATAGTATTTATATATTGTTATCTTAATATCCATAATCCCAATCGATTTCATCTTCATGCCAAAAAACGGGTGAAGCGAAACCGAAATCTACTGTCTGGTTAGGAATCTTGCAGGACCGAAAATCACCTTGTTCCTTGATTTCTTCGTAAAAGGAATGTTCTACATCTTCAATAAACGTAATATTCCGCTCCTGAAAAAGAATAGCTGTTCCCTTCATAATAAAGCACCTCTTTACTAGTTTTAGCTGCTTAATACTTTTTCCGTCATTATTGTAAGTCTTAAAGGACCTGTGAGTCTAGGGGATGGGAGGTTGTTCACAAAATTATCAAGAAGTTGTTGCGAAAAACGGAAATCGCTTACAACTAAAAGCACTATCAAGAGGAGGGGGCTTGACCGGTGAATGTTCTTACGCAAACCATGAAGCTGGAAGAGCTATTCAAAGGATGAAAATAAAATAAGCCAGAAAGTTTTCTGGCTTTAGAAAAGTCATCCTTAGTAGCGTTCGCCCAATTTTTTAAAAATAGGTTTTTGGTAGGTCGGTTGGTTTCCTCGAGGGTAAGAAGTCTGATTATCCAGTTCACGGATTCCAGTATAGGATTGTAATAATGCTTTAGCTGTATTAAGTGAGAGATGAGACTTTGGATTTCTAACACTTCCATCGAGCTTTCCTAAATGGGGAAGGTCATGGAAATCGGATTTTGTTGGAGGAATATGAAACGTATATTTTCCACATTCGACTAGTACATCGGATTGCTGTTGGCTGTTTCGCGGATGATCGGAAAAATGAAGACCAACCTTCTTAGCCTTTCCTTCATCAATTAATTTTTTTAATGATTCTTGTTTTAATTTGTATAAAAATTTGGGGTTTGTTGCTGTTTTTGCATGACGATTCACGATAAAGACAGCTTGAGAGAGGTTTTCAATGGTTAGATTTAATTTGGTACGAGGATAACTCTGATCGTGATTCAACATATGGGCTCCTTTCGGTCTTTAAAAACAACTATATTATACCTTTTTTCTCGGAAAATAGAAATAAGTTGAGGGTATTTTCCGTTTTTTTGTATAATTAATTAAAAGCGAATACCAAAGTAATAAGACTTCTTAGTCCACTAGGAAGAAATAAGAGTATAAATAGTAAGCTCAGGTCTTGACATAAAGCGCAACGGGAGACGTGTGGTTCCTATGCCTCGATTGACATAAAGTGTTAAGGGGAATTTGCCCTTGACCGCATAAAGACCCTCCGGATACATTTGTGCAAATGGAGGCCTAATCAAGGCTCCTAGGATGGGCAATTTAATTTGTCCTCCATGACTGTGACCGCTGATTTGCCATTGAATAGGATATTCTGAAGCCGATTCAGCAAGATCTGGTGCATGAGATAATAAAAGTTTAAATTGATTGTTAGGTATGTTTTTTAAGGATAACGGTAAATCGGGATTTCCCAACATAGCATCATCAATCCCAATTAGATAGATGGAGCTGCCATCCTTTAGTGTGATTGCCGTAGATTCATTTAATAATACCTTAAAGTTGGTAGATTCCATAATATTTCGGTATATTTCTGAACCATATCCGCCATGGTCATGGTTTCCGAAAATACAAAACTTTCCCTTAGGTGCTTGCAGGCTGCCAAGTATAGGGAGCAAATCATGCACTTGTGAATATTTATTTGGCTCGTCTATTAAATCACCAGTAAATAATATAATATCCGGCTTTAATCCATTTATTTTTTTCACTAAATGGTTGAAATGAGAAAGATTGTATTGAAAGCCGAGATGGGTATCGCTAAACTGTATGATTTTTATTCCTTCAAAACCTTTAGGGATTAAAGGATGCCTGATGGGTATTTCTTTCATTTCTAGCAGTGAAGGCTCAATTTTATTAGCATAAAAATAACCTCCCGAACTTAATCCTAGAACCGTAAGTATTGAGCCGGCTATCCTTTTAATAAACGTTCTTCTTGTCTGTTTTCTAACCATATCCACCATCTACCTGCCTTTTTACTGCTTCCTTTTTCATAAATAAAAAAGTTGTCCAAAAAAGGTTACTTGTAAGTGTTTATTCAAAAAATGTGAAAAAATGATAAAAAAGCAGTCATCGACTGCTCTTAATTATAACTCACCGCACGTGAGCGTAAGGCTTTCCAGGACCTAATAAATTGTGCCTTTGAGACCTTTACTTGTTTTCGTCCTGACAAAGGGTCATTTAAAAAAACATAATTTGTGCTATACCCTACTAACACGACTGCATGCAGATCGAGTGGTGTTTTAATGTATTGATTACCGTGATACCAACCCTCCCAACGGTCTGGCAATCGATAATCCCCTGTCGTCCAAACCACGACTGGATGTCCTGAAGACACATGTGCTAGCACTCGGTTAAAGGACTGATTGGTTAAATTCACTGCTCTTCCAGGAAGTTTTTGATTGATGAGAGCAATCATTGGTCGGTCAAAAACAGCATAGCCTGCCCGTCTTCCTGTCATGTCACCAACAAAACCATCAGCAGGGTTTCCCCACCGTAATATATCGCCTTGTGACGAACTAATGAGAGGGTCAGGGTCTTTACGGATGCTTCGATATAAATCCATTTTATTGGTCCTAACACCTGCGTAATTTAGAACCATTGCAAGACTAGTCACTTCACACCCATACCGTAATTCTGGGTTCTGCCTAATTAAAACAACGTCTAACATGGCAGATGGTTTCATTGCAAGTGTGCTAACTGATCCTTCATCCTTTTTCTGCTTTTCCACATTTTTAAGTTGATTAGACAAATGTTTAGTGGATGTAGATTTCTGATTTATATGAAAAGAATCTTGTTTGTTGTCAATTGTCATTTTATGTTCCTGATTTACTTGGTTTGAAGGATTAATGTGAGATTGGCCACAGCCAATCATGGTCAGTAAAGATGTCAAAATGAGTAGGCTTTTCACCAAATAGCCTCCTTTTCCATGGGCCTGATTATAGGTTATGATTGTATCATTGATGCTATAATGGTATCCTTTTGGAAAAGAACGAGATATGAAAAAAACGTTTGGTATAATGAGAAAAATTATTGGAGGAACATGGATGGATGCATTGGAAATATTATCGGACCTTGAAAATGTCTCTCCTTATTTTCAACCGATATTTAATGCGGATGAGCAGCGTGTCATTGCTTACGAAGTATTGGGACGATATTTTTCAAAGGGAAAGGCCATCAGTTTAGGACCTTTTTTTCATGATGATCAAATTCCCGATGAATATAAATTTGAAGTAGACTTACTTATCGTCAAGAAGGCCCTTGAGAAGGTAATGGAACTTGATGAGGATATCCTGATTTTTTTGAACCGAAACGCTGAGTTATTAATGTATGGACATGGGGAACCGTTTTTACAGGAGCTATTGGAGTTTGAAAAGAAGGGATTAAACTTAAAACGAATTATTTTAGAAATATCTGATCGTAATTATCAGGGAGATTTAGATCAATTTGATCATCTTCTTCAATATTACCGAACATATGGCATAAAAATAGCGATGTCGAGTATAGGCGATGAAAGTCAATATTTTGAAAGGATCGGTCAACTCGAACCGGATATTCTTAAAATTAACCTTCAACCCCTAAAATCAACGGCGATAGGGATTAACTTTAATGATGTGTTGTTTTCTTTATCTCTTTTAGCTAGGAAAATAGGGGCGGCCCTTCTT
The DNA here is from genome assembly GCF_016908975.1 of Neobacillus cucumis. Taxonomy (GTDB): domain Bacteria; phylum Bacillota; class Bacilli; order Bacillales; family Cytobacillaceae; genus Neobacillus; species Neobacillus cucumis. The sequence goes on along the minus strand of NZ_JAFBEX010000012.1, from coordinate 153,748 downwards.
TTTGAAAATATTGAAATGAGTCTTCAACTTCAATTCGCTTGGAAAAATGGCGGTCACTACTATCAAGGGTTTTATTTACATCCGCCCGCAGATGAATTTATTAATCGAGATCTTCTTAAATCTCGTTTGAAGGAAAAATTTCACGATTTTATTGCTTATGAGAAACGGAAGTTAGAAGCCGTTTATAATTCTGCCGGCCAATTTCATACGATGGTACAGGAAATTGTAAACAAAAACAAAAAGGCAGGGTATGATGCTCTATTTCAAGCTTTAACAAAAGAAATGAATGATATTGCTTTCCGGATGTATGTATGTGATGAGGATGGATTTCAAAAAACCGTTAATATTTTTAAAGAGGAAAGTGGCTGGACGGTCCAAACTGCTTATTTAAATAAAAATTGGAGCTGGCGTCCATATTTTTTAGAAAATATTATCAAGTTGCGGCATGAACAAAAGGGAAGATTATCTGATTTGTATCGTGATATTGAAACAGGTGAAACCATTCGAACGTTTTCGTTTCCAATGAACGAAAACGAATATCTGTTTATCGACATCGCTTATCGATATTTATTTGAACATGACGAATTATTGTAAATAGACGAGGTATAGAATGATTCATGAAGTGGAAATTTAATGATAACCTTGGGTAGAAGGAGCCATGTTCATGAATCTTTTTGTCAATATCCTGTCGATTGTGATTATTGCTGTATTAGCATTTTCTCTTCTATATACATTTTCAGTTGCCAGGCAGCATAAAGCCGTCGAAGGAAACTTAGATGCTAAAATATCAAAACCCGTTCAAAGAAATGTTTATACTACAAACCCGATTTTTCTTGCTTATGGAATCTTTTTTGCTTTACTTTTGTTTATTGTTCTCTTTTTTGCGATAAAGTTTTATTCATAGGTCTCCTGTTCATGGGGCCTATTTTTTATGAAGTTTTTAAAAAAATCATAATTTCTTCATTTTTACTTGGACAAATGGAGGCTATTATTTTATTCTTTTAATATTGGCATAAAATCTCTACTGTCAAATTTTGAAAAGATTCGATTAGGATAGAAAGATGCCAAATGAGAAACATAACTGTAAACAGTTTGTTTTGTTTTAAAAGGAGGATAATTTAATGTCACAGTTACAAGGTATATTAACAAGGTTAAAAAACCTTCAGGAACAATCTACAAGTGGGGAACCTGCCCAACGTTATTTTGAAGTAAATGGTGAAAGAAAATGTCAGGTTACTTTTCATCCAAAGACAGAAACATTTGAATTGGAAATCTATAATGAAAAGGAAAAACCGAAAAGATACCAATTTGACAATATTGATATGATTACAATTGAAATCTTTGATTTAATTCAATAGGAACCAATCGCGGTTCCTTTTTTTCTGTTGGAATACCGTTTTTTTAAATTATCCCGGACCCCGGATACTGTGGTAGAATAAGTCTGTAGAAAAACATATATTGAGGAGTATTTGACTTATGATTAGTCTTCCTAGCGGGGAATTTTTAGATTTAACCATTAAACAATTAATGATATCATCTGAGCGTGTTGCTCATGTGCAAATCGGAAATAACCTTGAACATGCTTTATTGGTATTAACGAAAAGTGGATATACAGCTATCCCAGTTCTAGATCCACATTACAAACTACATGGGCTTATAAGTACCCCTATTATTATGGATTCTATATTAGGACTTGAACGAATAGAATTTGAACAGCTTGAAAACAAGCGGGTGGAAGAAGTAATGAAAAGTTCCATTCCGCGGGTTGGTATATCATCATCACTTAGTCAGTGTTTAGACTTATTAGTAAATCATCCATTTCTATGCATTGAAAATGAAGAAGGTTTCTTTGAAGGAATTTTACCTAGAAGCACCGTATTAAATCAATTAAATAAATTGGTTAAACGGTTTAAAAAATAAAAGAAATCTGCTCCCTATTGGGAGCTCTATTTTTTTTACATTAGAGGTGAGAAATTGGGTCTTGATATGGAAGTGTTAGGAACACCTAAAAGAAAACAAATAAAGAAATTATTGGTCTTAGCTTCTGTCATGCTTGCCATGTTTCGATTAATCCAAGGGTTTGGAGCAGGAGCTGTAACACTTATCGCTACCACTATTGTAGGTGATATTTATACCACTGAAGAAAGGGAAAAAATTCAGGGGGATCTTTCTAGTGGACTAACCTTTTCTTTACACAATGTTTATTATGTTGTCTTGGCTTTTGCTGTTATTTGTATGCTTCTTATACTATTTATTCCTAAAAAGAAAGTGGAATCTCCATAATATATTCGATTAAAAGATAGAAGTTTAAACAAAATAATTATAGAGGTTTGAATATGTCCTCCTTATCAGAATTTCAGTTATTATCGGTTTTAGCACAAGAAATGAATATGAGAAAGGCTTCGGAGCGGCTGTTTGTTTCACAGCCTGCTCTTTCACAACGCCTCCAAACCATTGAAAAAGAATGGGGAACAAAATTGTTCATCCGCTCTCAAAAGGGGCTTTCCTTAACACCTGCGGGAGAACATGTGATTGACTTTGTGAACGAGATTTTAATTAAACAGGAAAAGGTACGCCAAACGATAGATTCGCTTCAAGAAGGGGTCTCTGGTACATTAAAAATCGCTGTGGCATCGATTGTCGGACAAAATTGGCTTCCAGAGGTTTTAAAGAAATTTATTGATAAATATCCACAAGTCAAAATTTCCCTGGTAACAGGATGGAGCAGTGAAATTTTAAAATCTTTATATGACGATCAGGTACATGTAGGAATTATCCGTGGAAATCCTGATTGGAAAGGGTTGAAAGTCCATCTATTTAATGACCCTCTTTATCTTGTCGATAGGGAATTTACCATGCCCGAGGAAGTTTTAAAGACTGATCGCCCGTTTATCCAATTTAGAAGTGACTCGAATTATTATCAGGAAATACAGGACTGGTGGATGCGCAATTTTAAAACATCGCCGAAAAGAACGGTAGTAGTAGACCAAATTGAAACATGCAAGCAGATGGCTTTTAATGGCATAGGATACGCAATATTACCTTCCATTACTCTTAGAAAGACCGAAAGGGATATTTTTAAAATACCTTTAGTGGATGAGAATAATGTACCGTTAAAACGAGATACTTGGTTATTAGGGTATGAATCTGCTTTTCAATTAAAGCAAGTTTCTGCGTTTTTGGAACTGATAAAAGAATATATCGCGGAATCTTCAAAAGATTAGGTTGTTTTTTCTTGTTTTCAGTTCTTTTGTTTGTTAAAGTATTTTTTAGTACATGAAATAGGGGGCAAGTCAGCAAATGGATGCACATGAAATTATTGCTTTTATTGCAAATAGTAAAAAATCTACACCTGTTAAGGTTTACCTGAAAGGTGATTTAGACGGAATCAATTTTGGTACTGAAACGAAAGCCTTTATTAATGGAAACACAGGCGTTGTTTTCGGTGAATGGTCTGAAATTAATGCTGCATTAGAAGCTAACAAAGAAAAAATTGAAGATTTCGTAGTTGAAAATGACCGACGCAATTCAGCAATACCTTTGTTAGATACTAAACATATCAATGCTCGAATTGAGCCAGGTGTTACCATTCGTGATCAAGTAGAAATTGGTGATAATGCTGTTATCATGATGGGCTCTGTTATCAATATTGGTGCCGTTATTGGCGAGAAATCAATGATTGATATGGGCGTTGTACTTGGCGGAAGAGCAACCGTCGGGAAGAATTGCCATATCGGAGCTGGAACTGTTTTGGCAGGTGTAATTGAGCCGCCATCCGCTAAGCCTGTTATCATTGAGGATGATGTTCTAATTGGTGCTAATGCAGTCGTTCTAGAGGGTGTAACGGTAGGAAAAGGTTCAGTAGTTGCAGCTGGAGCAGTTGTAACGAAGGATGTTGAGCCTTATACTGTTGTCGCCGGCACACCAGCAAGAAAAATTAAAGATATTGATGAAAAAACGAAATCAAAAACCGAAATTATGCAGGAGCTTCGCCAATTATAAGAAGGACAAGCTGTGCGTTTTTTGAATAATATTGCAGCTTAAAAAGCGAGCGTGGACTATAATCCACGCTTCTTTTATAGGGAAAGAGAGGTAACTATCATGAAATCATTAATAGAAATACGGAGGGATCTACACCAAATTCCGGAGCTTGGTTTTCAAGAATTTAAAACCCAAGCTTATTTATATTCCATCATACAGTCATTCCCCGAGGACCGTATTTCCATTAAAAAGTGGAAAACGGGATTATTAGTGAAAGTTCATGGTCTGAAACCAACCAAAACAATAGGGTATAGGGCCGATATTGATGGACTGCCTATTACAGAAGAAACGGGTTTAGCTTGTGCGTCTACTCACGAAGAAAGAATGCATGCCTGCGGGCACGATTTTCATATGACGATTGCGTTAGGTGTATTATCTTACTTCATCAACAATCCAATTAGTGATGATTTGGTGTTTATTTTTCAGCCGGCTGAAGAAGGTCCTGGAGGAGCCGAACCAATGCTGCAATCGGATGAAATGCAATCGTTTCTGCCGGATTTAATTTTTGCTCTTCATATTGCACCGGAATATCCGGTTGGAACAATTGCCCTTAAAGAAGGTTTATTATTTGCTAATACATCCGAGTTATTTATAGACTTAAAGGGTAAAGGCGGTCATGCCGCCTATCCGCACCAGACCAATGATATGGTTATTGCTGCTTGTACACTCGTAAATCAATTGCAAACTGTTATTTCAAGAAATATTGATCCATTGGATAGTGCCGTCATTACCATTGGAAAAATAACGGGGGGCACTGTCCAAAACATTATTGCTGAAAGGGCAAGACTAGAAGGAACCATTAGAACATTGTCTCCTGAAGCCATGGACAGGGTGAAACATCGAATTGATGCACTTGTTAAAGGGATTGAGACGGGGTATGAGTGTGAAGCCATAATAGACTATGGTTCGATGTATCATCAAGTTTACAATACAGCATCTGTTACGAGGGAATTTATCGAATATATAAGAAATGAGACTGACATAACGGTGGTAGAATGTCGAGAGGCTATGACTGGTGAGGATTTCGGTTTTATGCTTAAAGAAATACCAGGATTAATGTTTTGGCTTGGTGTAGACTCGCCGTACGGCTTACATCATGCTAAACTTAATCCAAATGAAGCGGCTATTGATGTTGCTGTAAAGGCTATTACAAGCTATTTCTCTTTTAAAGGCAAATAGGGGGTCCATCCATGAAATTACGGGACAAAATGCCAGAGTTAACTGGGGCAACAGAGTGGGTGAATGGGCAGGTTACAAAGGATGAACTAGTTGGGGAAAGGCCCACACTTTTTCACTTCTGGTCTATAAGCTGCCATTTATGTAAAGAAGCGATGCACCAGGTTAATCAACTTCGTGATGATTATAAAGAAAAATTAAATGTGGTGGCTGTCCATATGCCGCGTTCAGAAGCTGATACAAACATGCAAGAAATTATAAAGGTGGCTAAAGAGCATGAAATCACTCAGCCTATTTTTGTTGATGGTGAGCACAAACTAACGGAGGCATTTGAGAATCAATATGTTCCTGCCTATTATATTTTCGACCGAGAAGGCAATCTCAGGCATTATCAAGCTGGCGGAAATGTTATGAAAATGCTTGAAAAACGTGTAATCCGCCTAGTTGATGAAATGGAAAAAGCAAAAGAATGTGAATTGAGCTGACGCGGACGGAATGGAATAACCGGAGGCAGGTTTATGAACGAAGAAAAAAGCGGAAGCGCCATTTGGCCTTCCGCTTTTCTTTATGTCCAGCTCCAGCGCCTAGCCCCTCGATGGTCTACAGACGCGCCCAAAAGGAAGGCGCTTTTTGCCTTCCTTTTGGGCGCGTCTTATGCTTGGCGAGGCTGAACAAGGCGCTTCCGCTTTTCTTATACTTCCATGATAATTGGTAAGATCATTGGTCTACGTTTTGTTTTCTCGTAGAGGAATGGTGCGAGTGTATCAGTAATTTCATTCTTGATTTCTGACCATTGGCTTGTTTTTCGTTCCATTACCTTATTTAAATGTTTTGTGATAAGGTTTTGAGCATCATTGATTAAATCACCAGATTCTCTCATGTAAACAAATCCCCTAGAGATAAGATCAGGACCTGACGCTATTTTAAATTCTTTCATATTGATACTCACTACAACTACTACTAATCCTTCTTCTGAAAGAATGCGGCGATCTCTTAAGACGATATTTCCAATGTCGCCTACACCACTTCCGTCGATATAAACGGAACCTGATGGAATTTTACCAGCAACCTGTGCAGTGTCATTAGAGAGGGCTAGTACTTCACCATTGTCCATAATAAAGCAATTTTCTTCCGCAACACCACAATCAACAGCAAGTTGGGCATGCATTTTTTGCATCCGGTATTCACCATGAATTGGCATAAAGAACTTTGGTTTAATTAAACGTAGCATTAATTTTTGTTCTTCTTGGCCGCCGTGACCAGAAGTATGGATATTGCTTAATTTACCATGAATTACTTCCGCTCCCGCACGATAAAGCATATTTATGGTTCTGCTTACGCTAATCGTATTGCCTGGAATTGGAGAGGAAGAGAAAACCACTGTATCTCCAGGTATAATTTGAATTTGTCTGTGGGTACCATTTGCAATTCTTGAAAGAGCAGCCATTGGTTCTCCCTGACTGCCTGTACAAAGAATCGTCACTTTATCAGCAGGTAATCGGTTTATTTGATTTGATTCAATAAAAGTTTCTTTTGGGGCCGTAATATAGCCTAATTCAAGCCCAATATTTATTGCCGCTTCCATACTTCGCCCAAATACAGCAACTTTTCTTCCATTGACTACAGCTGCTTCTACTACTTGTTGTAATCTATGAATATTGGATGCAAAGGTTGCAAAAATAATCCGTCCATCCACTTTTCGGAAGATATCATGAATACTTTCACCAACTCGGCGTTCTGACATAGTAAAATCAGGAATTTCACTATTAGTACTATCTGAAAGTAAACATAATACCCCTTCCTTACCAATTTCAGCCATTTTGGTTAAATTAGCTGGTTCACCAACAGGAGTAAAATCAAATTTAAAATCACCTGTATGGACAATTTGTCCTGGAGGGGTTTTTACGACAATACCGTAGGAATCAGGAATACTGTGGGTGGTTCGGAAAAAGGTAACGGATGTTTTGCGGAACTTAATGACATCATCTTCTTTAATTTCAATAAGTTTTGCATTTCGTAATAAACCGTGCTCTTCTAGTTTATTTTTAATTAACCCAAGTGCAAGCTTACCGCCATAAATCGGAATGTTTATTTCACGAAGTAAATACGGAATTCCGCCAATGTGATCTTCATGTCCATGGGTTACAAATAGCCCTTTAATTTTTTCCTCGTTTTTCACCAAGTAGGTGTAATCTGGGATTACATAATCGATACCCAATAATTCATCTTCTGGAAACTTTATGCCAGCATCGATTAGTATTATTTCATCTTGAAACTGAACTGCATAAGTATTTTTGCCTATTTCTCCTAAACCCCCTAAGGCAAAAACAGCAGTTTGATCATTTTTTACAAATTTCATAAATTATCCAATCTCCAATACTTTAAAGTCTTCATTTTGTTGTTCGTATTCCAAATGTGCTCCTTTAACTTCTTCAACATATTCTACATTAAATCCGCGATCAGCAATTTTATTTCGAACATCTCTTACAGATTCACCTTTAACAAAGATTGTTTTAGTGTTTTCTCGAACTGGAACTTCACTAATGCTTTTTTGATAATACACTTTAAATATCATGACAAAATTCGCTCCTTATTGAATCAATAACTTTTTCTATTATATAAAATATTTTCATCTTTTTCATTTATTTTCTTAAGGTTTTCCTCTGGACCATATATGAAAAGTATGTAAATAAAAATCATATTACTTCAATTTACAATAATGAAGGAGCCCTTCGCAAGTTTGAAGGGCCCTCTCAAAGAAATTAGGCAATTGATTTTTTTCTAAGTAAATCATTCCACTGTTTCAAAAGCTTCTTTCTTAGCTTCTTTAACATAGTGGATCATCTCCTTACTTATATTTTATACGAACCTTGTCCAAAGTAAAGCAACCGATGGCAGATAATTGAAATTTTTTTATTAAAAGTATTTTTTTACTATTATTATATGAGTAAAATAGGTATTCTTTCATGGTTATAATTGGAATAAAAATGAACAAGAAAAGCGCAAGACGCTGAACAATAAAAAAACACTGGCCTTACAGAAAGGCCAGTGTTTAACGTTCGATGATGGTAGCTCCATCAACTGGTTTAAATGGGTCTTGTTTATCAATATGATCATAAAACATAATTCCGTTCAAATGGTCGATTTCATGCTGAAAGCAAATCGCAGGAAGACCTCGAAGTCGGAGTTTGACTTCTTCTCCATGAAGTGTGACTCCTTTTATTGTAACCCTAGCATACCTTGGAACATACCCTGGTATGGCCTCATCAACGGACAGGCAGCCCTCACCCGTTTCAAGATAAGCCATTTCAACAGAATGACTGACGATTTTTGGGTTAAATAAAGCATAGCTATAGAGCGTTCCTTTATCGTCTGTTAGATGAACAGCAATCATCCTTTTTGAAACATTTATTTGCGGTGCAGCTAAACCGATTCCTGGACGTAGACCGTATTTGGCTGCCATTTCGCTGTTTTGGCTGTTTATTACATATTCTAAGAGACTGGCTAAAATTTGTTTATCTTCTTCGGATGCAGGCATGACGACTTCTTCTGCCACTTTTCGAAGGGTTGGGTGCCCGTCTCGAATGATATCCTCCATCATTATCATGAACATTCACTCCCAAAGTTCCTTAAAGTTAAATCATAAGGTTTAGTCTATCAAACAATAGCAAAAATGTTAATTAATTGTTTCTAATTTTAATTCGTTTCGATTATTTATTGTCAAACAAACTTTATATCGATATAGTAGAAATTGAAGTCGTTAGGGGGTTATAAATTGTTATTGATTGGAAAAAGCCGTATCCTAATCATGATCATTGCCTTTCTCTATATTTTATCAGGGTGTACGCAAGAAAAGACCCCTGTTGAAAAAATCTATGATGTTTTAGAAAAAGTTGCTACAGTAGAAAAAAGCTTTAAAGAACAGCAAGAGCCATTGGTTACATTAGAAAAACAAGAAAAAGAGCTATATGATCAAATTATTAAACAGGGAATGAAGGAATATGATCAGATTGTGAAACTTTCAGATCAAGCCATTGCCTTAGCAGATAAAAGAAAGCAGCATCTGGATAAAGAAACAGCAAGTCTTAATGCTTCGGAACAAGAATTTGCCAAAGTTTCTGACCTAGAGGATCAATTGGATGATCCCACACTAAAAAAAATGGTCAATGAACTTAAAAGTATAATGATGAAAAGATATGATGCTCACAGAGAGTTGTATAAACAATACTCTGATGCCATCCAATATGATAAAGAACTATATCAAATGTTTAAAAATAAAAATTTACCGCTTGAAGATCTTGAAGCCCAAATAAATAAACTAAATGAAACATATAAAAAGGTTTATACCGCAAATGACCAATTTAATAAATATACGGAACAATATAATGAAAAAAAACTTTTATTTTATAAAAAAGCAGGACTAAAAACGGAGAAATAAGTTTAAGGTAAAATCAGCTGATCCCTCAGCTGATTTTTTTCTATATTATAACAAGTGTCTAAAATGTGACACTGTATATAACAGAATGATAATTAAGGTAATACAGTTGATTAGAATATATTTTTAATAAAATGTACTTTTAATGAAAAATAGTGAAAATTAGTATTTGACGGCATAAAATAAAAGTTGTAAACTCATAGGTGTGATAAAAGTTGTACTAATGGTGTTACATAAAATAGTGGTACAGAATAAAATGTAAATTAAATGGAACTTTTCGTTTTATCTTATCTTTTCAGTGAGACACTAGTTCTAAAGTATGTATCCATCCACATCAATTCTCAATTCTTTATGTAATATCAAAAGGTCATCCATTACATGTTGCTTTCGCAACTTTTGGGTAATCTAAAATAGTGGATTTTATTTTATAAAAAATAGGCCCTAAATAGAAAGGAAGAGATGACATAATGGCTTCTAAACTTAAGAACGCCCAGCTTGATGCCCAAAAAGCACTTGAAGCTGTAGAAGAACAATTCCAAACACTTCAAATCCTTAATGAACAAGGTGAAGTGGTTAATGAAGCAGCAATGCCTAACTTGACTGATGAGCAACTTCAGGAATTAATGCGCCGAATGGTCTATACTAGAATACTTGACCAGCGCTCCATTTCTTTAAACCGTCAAGGAAGATTAGGTTTCTATGCGCCAACTGCAGGACAAGAAGCGTCACAGCTTGCATCTCAATTTGCGCTCGAAAGCGAAGATTTTATCTTACCTGGTTACCGTGATGTACCTCAAATCGTTTGGCACGGATTACCTTTATCCCAAGCATTTTTATGGTCTAGAGGACATTTCCAAGGTATGAACATTCCTGAAGGTGTAAACGTACTTCATCCGCAAATCATCATTGGTGCTCAATATGTTCAAACTGCTGGGGTAGCACTTGCATTCAAAAAGCGTGGAACTAAGGCTGTTGCCATTACTTATACAGGAGACGGTGGAACATCTCAAGGGGATTTCTATGAAGGAATCAACTTCGCAGGTGCATATAAAGCTCCAGCTATCTTTATTATTCAAAATAACCAGTTTGCGATTTCTACTCCACGTGAAAAACAAACTGCAGCAAAAACATTAGCTCAAAAAGCTGTTGCTGCTGGTATTCCTGGTATCGTAGTAGATGGTATGGATCCTTTAGCAGTTTATGCTGCAACTCGCGAAGCTCGTGAGCGTGCGGTTAATGGCGAAGGACCAACATTAATTGAAACTTTAACTTACCGTTATGGCCCACATACTATGGCTGGGGATGACCCAACTCGTTACCGTACAGCAGATCTTGATAATGAGTGGGAAAAGAAGGATCCACTTGTACGATTCCGTAAGTTCCTTGAAAACAAAGGATTATGGAGTGAAGAAAAAGAGACTGAAGTAATTGAGCAAGCAAAAGAAGAGATTAAAGAAGCGCTTAAACAAGCTGATGCAGCACCTAAACAAAAGGTAACTGATTTAATGTCTATTATGTATGAAGAAATGCCAGCTACTTTAAAAGAGCAATATGAATTATATAAAGAAAAGGAGTCGAAGTAAGCCATGGCTCAAATGACAATGATTCAAGCAATAACAGATGCATTACGTACGGAATTACGTAATGATCCGAATGTGTTAGTATTCGGTGAAGACGTTGGCGTTAATGGTGGTGTTTTCCGAGCGACTGAAGGGTTGCATCAGGAATTTGGCGAAGATCGTGTATTTGACACGCCTCTTGCTGAATCAGGAATCGGCGGTTTAGCAGTAGGTCTAAGTTTACAAGGCTTCCGTCCAGTTCCGGAAATTCAATTTTTTGGTTTCGTGTTTGAAGTAATGGATTCCATTGCTGGTCAATTAGCTCGTCAACGTTATCGTTCAGGTGGAAGATACAGTGCTCCTGTTACGATTCGCTCACCATTTGGCGGAGGCGTACATACTCCTGATATGCACGCAGACAGCTTAGAAGGACTTATGGCGCAAACACCTGGAGTAAAGGTTGTTATCCCAGCAACTCCTTATGATGCAAAAGGATTACTTATTTCATCAATTCGAGACAATGATCCTGTTATTTTCTTAGAGCATATGAAATTATACCGTTCATTCCGTCAAGAGGTTCCTGAAGAGGAATATACCATTCCATTAGGTAAAGCTGATGTAAAACGTGAAGGAACTGATATTACAATCGTTACTTACGGTGCAATGGTTCATGAATCATTAAAAGCTGCAGAAGAACTTGAAAAAGAAGGATTTTCTGCCGAAGTTATTGATTTACGTACTGTAAGTCCAATCGATATTGAAACAATTATTGCATCTGTTGAAAAAACTGGTCGTGCAATTGTAGTTCAAGAAGCGCAAAAACAAGCAGGTATAGCAGCGAATGTTGTTGCTGAAATAAACGATCGTGCTATTCTTAGCCTGGAAGCTCCAGTATTACGTGTTGCTGCTCCTGATACTGTATTCCCTTTCCCACAAGCAGAATCAGTATGGCTTCCTAATTATAAAGATGTTCTTGAAACAGCTAAAAAAGTATTAACTTTTTAATTAACTGCTACTTGACAGTATTCAAGAAAAAAATATATTGACGGGGAAAAGAGTTATCTTTTCCCATTCCTAATGTTTGACTAAAATATATGAAAAATAGGAGATGAATCTCTGTGTCATTTCAATTTAAAATGCCTGATATCGGTGAAGGTATTCACGAAGGTGAAATCGTCAAATGGTTTGTAAAGCCAGGTGATAAAGTCCAAGAAGATGATGTCCTATGTGAAATTCAAAATGATAAAGCTGTAGTTGAAATTCCATCACCAGTTGAGGGTACAGTTCAAGAAGTACTAGTTGGAGAAGGAACAGTTGCAACAGTTGGTCAAGTACTTGTTACTTTTGATGCACCAGGATATGAAAACCTACAATTTAAAGGCGATGATCATGCCGAAGAAGCACCAAAACAAGCAGAAGCTCCAGCAGCACAAGAGGCTCAAGCTCCAGCAGCTCAAGCTCAGCCACAAGCTGAAGCAGATCCAAATCGCCGTGTTGTTGCTATGCCTTCTGTTCGCAAATATGCGCGTGAAAAAGGTGTTGACATCCGTCAAGTAACTGGTTCGGGAGATAACGGTCGTGTTCTTAAGACTGATATTGATGCGTTCTTAAGTGGCGGTGCTCCAGTAGCTACACAAGCAACAGCACCTGCAGCGGCTGAGGAAGCACCAAAAGTAGCACCTGCTCCAATCCCACAAGGTGAATACCCAGAAACACGTGAGAAAATGAGCGGTATCCGTAAAGCTATTGCAAAAGCAATGGTTAACTCTAAGCACACTGCTCCACACGTTACTTTAATGGATGAAATCGATGTGACTAAGCTTGTAGCACACCGTAAGAAGTTCAAAGAAGTGGCTGCTGCTAAAGGCATTAAGCTTACATTCTTACCATATATCGTAAAAGCATTAACTAGTGCATTAAGAGAGTTCTCTGTATTAAATACATCTCTTGACGATGCAACAAGTGAAATCATCCATAAGCACTATTACAATATTGGTATCGCTGCTGATACTGAAAAAGGTCTTTTAGTACCAGTTGTTAAAGATGCTGACCGTAAATCTGTGTTTACTATTTCTAATGAAATTAACGAATTAGCTGGTAAAGCACGTGATGGTAAACTTGCTCCAAACGAAATGAAAGGTGCTTCTTGCACAATTTCTAATATTGGATCTGCAGGCGGACAATGGTTTACTCCAGTTATTAACCATCCAGAAGTTGCTATTTTAGGTGTTGGTCGTATTGCTGAAAAGCCAATCGTACTAAACGGTGAAATTGTAGCTGCTCCTGTATTAGCATTATCTTTAAGTTTTGACCACCGCATGATCGATGGTGCGACAGCTCAAAATGCAATGAATCATATTAAACGTTTATTAAACGATCCAGAACTATTGTTAATGGAGGCGTAAGAAAATGGTAGTTGGAGATTTCCCAATTGAAACAGATACTATAGTCATCGGTGCGGGTCCTGGAGGATATGTAGCCGCTATTCGTGCCGCTCAGTTAGGACAAAAAGTAACGATTGTTGAAAAAGAATATGTTGGCGGCGTGTGTTTAAACGTTGGTTGTATTCCTTCTAAAGCGTTGATCGCTGCAGGACATCGTTATGAAACAGCCGTACACTCTGAATCATTCGGTATTACAGCTGAAAACGTAAAAGTAGATTTTTCAAAAGTTCAAGAATTCAAAGGTGGAATTGTTAAAAAATTAACCGGCGGGGTTGAAGGACTTTTAAAAGGAAATAAAGTAAACATTGTACGTGGTGAAGCATTCTTTGTTGATGCTAATACATTACGAGTAATGGATGAAAATTCTGCTCAAACCTATACATTTAAGAATGCCATTATTGCAACTGGTTCTCGTCCAATTGAATTGCCAACTTTTAAATATTCAAAACGCGTTCTAAATTCTACAGGCGCTTTAAATCTAAATGAAATCCCTGAAAAAATCGTTGTAATTGGCGGCGGTGTTATTGGGATTGAACTTGGTGGTGCCTATGCGAACTTTGGAAGCCAAGTAACCGTCCTTGAGGGTGCTGACGAAATTTTAGGCCTTGGTGTATTCGATAAGCAAATGGCTTCACTTGTTAAGCGCACTATGCAAAAACGTGGTGCTGAATTCTATACAAATGCACTTGCTAAGGGTGTAGAAGAAACAGAAAATGGTGTAGTCGTAAGCTTTGAAGTTAAAGGTGAAGCGAAGAAAATTGAAGCTGACTATGTATTCGTCATGGTTGGACGCCGACCAAACACTGATGAAATGGGCTTAGAGCAAGTAGGTGTTAACTTAACTGAACGCGGTTTAATTGAAATTGACAAGCAATGCCGTACAAATATCAGCAATATCTATGCGATTGGTGATGTTGTAGCAGGTCCACAATTAGCACATAAAGCTTCTTATGAAGCGAAAATTGCTGCTGAAGCAATCGCTGGTCATCCTTCAGAAATTGATTATTTAGGTATTCCTGCTGTTGTATTCTCTGATCCAGAATTAGCTTCTGTAGGATATACAGAGCAACAAGCTAAAGAAGAGGGCATTAAGGTAAAAGCTGCAAAATTCCCATTTGCTGCAAATGGCCGTGCCTTATCATTAGATAGCAGTGATGGATTCATGAAATTAATTACTCGTGCAGAAGATGGCGTAGTAATTGGTGCTCAAATCGCTGGGGCAAGTGCTTCAGATATGATCGCTGAATTAGGTTTAGCAATTGAAACTGGTATGACAGCAGAGGATTTAGCTCTTACAATCCATGCTCACCCAACTCTTGGTGAAATTACCATGGAAGCAGCTGAAGTTGTTCTAGGAACTCCGATTCATATCATTAAGTAATTAGAATAAAAAGTCCTTTCCCTCAATAAGGGAGAGGACTTTCTTTATTTACTATCGAATTTATCTAGTAAATAACGTAAGTTGAGAGAAGGTGGAAGGTAAAGAAATTTTGAAATTATCTCTAACCGCTAAAAATGGAACATATATTTAAAACACATAGCCAATGACCTTGTTCTTAACAGAAGGATTAACGTATTTGCGTGGTGAGAATAATGAAAGTCTATGTAGTAATCATATTACAATTTATGATTTGGAGCGGTTATACATTCATTGAATGGCTTTCAAAGCATGATCAACTTATTTATAAGGTAATAATGTTTTTTGTCTTCTTTTACTTAGCATTTATGCTTGGGAATTATGTGACCAAATCCAAGCGGAAAACACTATTCATTACAGCGCTTAGCCTAGTAATTTATACCTCTATTCATTATACGCTGGCTCTTTTTGTTCATTAAAAAAGACCCCGCTGTTAAGGGTCTATACTTTGCTATTTTCTTGGATAATAGTACATGACACGGTCATTAAACAGATGAAGTTCTCCTTGCAGTTTTTTGGCAAGGAATTTGCAAAATTCATTTGCTTTTCCTTTATCGCCTGTTGTTGATTGATCTGGAAGTGTCACTTGTATGTATTGTTGTTCTCTTTCTGTGCCCTCTTCCTCTTTAATCATTTCCTTATCGATACCAATTAAAATAACATGGTAGCGTTCATGATCAGAGTATAAATAAAATGCCTTTTCCTTACTTTCATTCGTTTCTTTTATTTCATAAGGAAATGCGGATTCCCCATACTGCCAATTCAATTGATTGCCCGTTTTGGCAGTTATATCTTTATAATAATGAAATAAATCTTTTACTTCCTCGGTCGTGATTGTTTGTTTAACAGATGAGGGCACGAGCTTAATAAATGCATTAACAGCCATCACCATTCCCCCTTTTCGAACATGTCTTATGCAATTCTATTCTAGCACTGTTTAAAAAGTACTGACAACATTAAACAATAAAATAAATTTCTTATCATCCTCTATTTTCAAAACGATAAAAATAGACCACAAAATGGTCTTTTTATATGAAAAAATATTTTAATGTGTTATACAAATTGGGCTTGAAAACTTTAATGTGATATATTATTATTGATTTAAGGATATTAGAAAGCGTTTTAATTTGGATAAAATTAAAAAGGGGATGAACAAATGGGTACTATTGTATGCCAATCATGTAATTCTACTATTGATCATTTTGAAGATGAAAAAGTAACAGTGCTTTACGCTAAATGCAGCTGCTGCGATGAATTCAAACAAGACGAAGAAATATAACAAGCAATAATAAAAAGGATTCCTTATTCGGAATCCTCAGGCTATCGATAATTTCGATAGCCTATTTTATTTTATCTTTTTCCTTTAATGAGCAACCGCGTTAATTTGTTAGAATATTAGTTCGGGAAAAATGCTTTATTTTAGAAAGTAAAATTGAGTGAAGTTTCGATAACTCGGAAAGAGCTGCACTGGCTTCGCTACTGTCGGTTACGGAGTTGAAGAAGACAAGTGAACACGCTCATCTTACTGTAGACAGTTAGAATATAAAAAGATTACAACACACTCGGTAAGGTTAGAAAAAGTGTGTTGCAATTCTTTAAGTTGATTTGTTCTCTGTTGATTGGAGCGGAGGGAACTCGACTCCTGCGGGATAGAGACGTCACTGAAGGCCCTGCAGGTGCCTAAGTGCCGCGGAGGCTTCAGAACCTCCCCACGGAAAGCGAGTGCCCGTAGCGGAAATCAACAGGCCCAATTGCAGGGGCAAACTATAAATTTTGTATTTAGATTCTGACAACATAAAAAATTGCCGAGAAAAATACCTTTTCTCGACAATCTGAGGATTCCTTTATTTTGAATCCTTTTTATTTGCAGTTTATTGAATGGCTTTGTATTCTTTAATAACACGGATGGTTTTAATTTCATCATCTTCAGGTCCTTGAACGGGCAAACCAACTTCAAGGTTTTTACGGATATAATGTAAATTTTCCTTGGTGATGATTTCACCTGGAATAAAGATAGGAATACCAGGAGGATAAACCATGACAAATTCTGCAATAATTCGTCCTACAGATTCTTCCAATGGAACCACTTCAGTTTCGGAATAAAAAGCATCTCTAGGTGTTAAGGCTAGGACAGGAATTTCTGGAAGAAGAACTTCTAGAGGTTCAATCTGCCCAACACGATGCTCACATTCCATTTCAAGCTCTTTTAATGCATTAACTAATATGTCAGCCTCCGCCTCGGTATCTCCTAATGTGATGATGCAAAGGATGTTATAAAGGTCTGATAATTCGACTTCGATATTATGGTTTTCCCTTAACCACTTTTCGACCTCATAGCCCGTTAAGCCTAAATCTTTAACGGAAATAATTAATTTTGTTGGATCGTAATCAAATGTTGCTTTAGATCCTAGAATTTCTTCACCAACACAATGAATGTGGTCAATTTCATTAATTCTCTTGCGGGTGGACTGAGCTAATCTAATCGTTTTATCAATTAAGTCTTTTCCCTTCGTTGCGAGCTGTTTACGAGCAACATCCAGAGAAGCCAGCAGTAAATACGATGTAGAAGTAGTAGTAAGCATGCTTAGGATACTTTGAACATGTTTTGCGGATACAAGGCCTTCTCGTACGTTAAGAATCGAGCTTTGTGTCATGGAACCACCAAGTTTATGAACACTTGTTGCTGCCATATCCGCCCCTGCCTGCATCGCTGAAAGTGGTAGTTGATCATGAAAATGAATATGGACACCATGGGCTTCATCAACCAGAACAGGAACATGATAGGAGTGGGCAATTTCCACAATTTTCTTCAAATCGGCTGAAATACCGAAGTATGTGGGGTTAATGACTAGAACAGCCTTTGCATCTGGGTGCTGCTTTAAGGCTTTTTCGACAGAGTCTGTTGTAATTCCGTGTGAGATCCCTAATTCTTTATCTATTTCAGGGTGAATAAACACTGGAATGGCTCCTGAGAAAACGATAGCCGACATAATCGATTTATGAACATTCCTAGGGACAATAATTTTATCGTCAGGTCCACATACTGCCATAATCATGGCGATAATAGCGCCGCTTGTGCCCTGGACAGAAAAAAAGGTACGATCTGCGCCAAAAGCTTCAGCTGCTAAATCTTGTGCCTGTTTGATCATCCCTTTTGGTGAATGTAAATCATCAAGTGGACCAATATTAATTAAGTCAATTGATAATGCATTATCTCCAATAAATTGGCGGAATTCTGTATCCATTCCAGCCCCTTTTTTATGGCCAGGTATATGAAATTGAACTGGATTCTTTTTCGCATGTGCTAATAAACCGCTAAATAACGGTGTTTGTTCTTGTGACAATGATATATACACCTCTTTATTAAAATGCTAAAATTATTCGTCTTGATTCGACATAAAACAAAGGAATTATAGCATTAATCTTTTGTATTTAAAAGGATTTAATTTTAACTTTTGATATATATTTTTCCTAAAGTTAGTTTCCCATTCGAAAAGGAAAATTAACCTTATAACAAGAATAATCAAATGAATATTAAATAAGGAGGATTCCAAATGAAATGGCAAACAAGAGTCAGTGATTTCTTAAACATTCAATTTCCAATTATTCAAGGCGGGCTAGCTTATCTGGCTTATTCTGAATTAGCGGCTGCTGTCTCGAACGCTGGTGGTCTTGGTCAAATTACAGCGATGTCTCTGGCAAATCCCGAATTACTAAGAGAAGAGATTCAAAAAGTAAGACAATTAACAGATAAGCCTTTTGGTGTAAACTTTGCTATCGGTCAGCAAGGAAGACCATTCGCAGACTATCTTCAAGTTGCTATAGAGGAAGAAGTGCCTGTCGTTTCCATGACAGGGGGAAACCCAGCCCCCATCTTTGACCAATTAAAGGGGACCAAAATAAAAAAACTTGTCCTCGTTGCTGCAAGGAGGCAGGCAGTAAAAGCAGAAGAGTTAGGTGCCGATGCAGTGATGGTTGTAGGTCAGGAAGGCGGAGGACATCTTGGCAGAGATGATATAGGATCAATGGTATTAATTCCTCAAGTAGTGGATGCTGTTTCGATCCCTGTCATTGCTTCAGGAGGAATAGGAGATGGCAGAGGACTAATGGCGGCTCTTAGTTTAGGTGCTGAGGGAATTGAAATGGGAACCAGATTTATCGCAACCCAAGAGTGTGTGCATGCACATGAAGATTACAAACGAAAGTTGGTAGAAGGTGCGGAGTACGAAACAGTAGTCATCAAAAGAACACTGGGAGCACCTGGCAGAGCTATTGCTAATAGCTGGACAGGAAAGATATTAAAACTAGAGAGACAAAATGGTGAATATGAACAGTTAAAAGATTTTATTAGTGGAAACGCCAATAAACGGTACATATACGATGGTAAAACAGCGGAAGGCTTTGCCTGGGCAGGACAAGTGATGGGGCTCATAAAGGATGTACCAACTGTGGCGGAGCTTTTCAAGCGGATGATTAATGAGGCGGAACAAATACGTGCAAAATGGGGAAAATAGAGGTATTATACACAATAGTAAAAAAAGGCAGGTGTTTGAATGGAATATCAATATCCAATTGATTATAGTTGGTCAACAGAGGAAATTGTTGATGTGATAAAATTTTTTGAAGCCATTGAAAAGGCCTATGAAAAAGGAATTGAACGCGATGAGGTGATGAATGCCTATCGCAGGTTTAAAGAAATTGTTCCGAGCAAAGCCGAAGAAAAGACGTTATGCGGTGAATTTGAAGAACAAAGTGGTTATTCTTCCTATCGGACAATTAAAAAGGCTAAAGATTCCTCTTCAGGGGATCGAATTATAATGAAATAAGAAAAGCGCAAGCGCCTTGATCAGCCCCGATATAGGGAGATTTATCGATGGCAAGCAAAGCGTAGCCAAAGATTAGTCTTCCTTAATGCGAACAGGAAACGATAGTTTTCTGTAGCCAAGCACAAGTCAATCCGGCCGAAAGGTTGTTCTTTAACCTTTTGGACGGATTGACTTGTGACCTCGAGGGGCTAGGCGCTGGAGCTGGACAATTCTCAAAGTCGATTTTTTATACTTCCTTTATTTTATATTTAAAGCTATTTTATATAATGGGGAGACGTGCTGAAATACCTCTTCTATTTGCGCTAATAACCCCGTACCTCCTAATTCCATTGCCTTTTCTCGGTCAATGGTATAACCGCATAATAATTCAGCCTTTTTTACCGTTTTTAATCGCTCGAATTGAGTAAGTAAATCAGCTTTTGATAACTGTTGGTGTTTGATTGTTTCGGGCTTTGTATGGTCCAAGGACCATGAAAACTCATTTGGGATGTCCTTGTAAATCTTTGCGGCTTTTTTTATGAAGCGCTCAGCCATTACTTCTTTATCCGGTGCCTCATAAATGATTGCAAACCAAATAAATAAATGGGTATGCCAAAGACCAATTTGGAAATGAGGCATCATTTTATAGCCGCGGGGATTTGCCGCAAACGCCACCCATGTATCTTTAGGCGGGTTAATGGTTCGTCTCGCATGTTTAGCTACATGGACAAACATCTCGTCTCCGGTTAGAGATGATAATGTTGGTGCAAAGGAAGCCCCCAGCTTTTCTAATTTAGGACGAATAGTAGTTTTTAATGCTTCCATTCGGGCCTCTAAACCATCTATTAAAAAAACATCAAAATCCTCATTTGTAAATCCACTAAAATCCATTTACTTACCTCCATAGAAAATAGTTTGTCATTTATTGTAGCATAAGACAGATATTCCAAGAAATTTGTTGCTCGCATAGGTTAGTGCACATATTTGTTGCAACATTTCCATATGGCTCATATGATACATTAAAACAAATAATCAGAAAAATTAGTAAAATAAAGAAAGGGGGAGGAGTTTAATGAAACAGTTAATGAATACATCCCTAAAAAAAGCTAGTGAAAAGGAAAAAGCTGCCGTATTACGATTAGAAATGGATTATGAATTGGCCACATTATTTGAGGCAATTGAAGAAAAAAATGAAAAGAAAATGAAAGAATGCAAGCAAAAATTAGAAAAGATCCGTTTGGAATTATTACGGTTAAAGGCCTTCTGATTGATTCAATTTAAGGAGAACAAAATTAGAATGAACCATGGTGTAATATTTTATCGCTTGATTTAAACGAACTCCAAGTGAGATATAGGGGAGTTCGTTTATTATTGTGCTGCTTTGTGTGAGGAGTTGAACTTTTCGGTTTGCCAAAAAGTTGCTGTTACCGATCATTTTGATTAATCTAGAATTACATCAATTTATCAAGCATGTCTCATACTACATACATTGGATCATGGAAGAAATGGAGGAACACTATGAATTGGGAAATAATTGATACCCATGCAAAGCAATGGGTAAAAGAGGCAGGAGAGAAAATTCGTTTATCTTTTAAATCAACGTTAAATATTGAAACGAAATCAAATCCAAATGACCTTGTTACAAATATTGATAAAGAGATTGAACAATTTTTTATCCAAAAAATCAAAGAGGTTTACCCTGAACATAGAATCATGGGTGAAGAGGGGTTTGGCGACAAACTTCATAATCTGGATGGGATTGTTTGGTTAATCGATCCGATTGATGGAACCATGAATTTCATTCATCAACAAAGGAATTTTGCCATCTCTATCGGTATTTATGAAAATGGAGTAGGAAAAATTGGTCTCATTTATGATGTGGTTCATGATGAGTTGTATCACGCAATTCGTGGAAAAGGTGCTTACATAAATGAAAAACCAATACCAAAACTAAAAGAAACAACCATTAAAGAATCCATTCTAGCCTTGAACGCCACATGGGTTGTGGAGAATAAGCGGATTGATCATAACCTAATGATTCCATTAGTCAAAGATGCTAGGGGAACCAGGTCCTATGGCACGGCAGCTATTGAACTCGTATTTGTTGCAACTGGCAGGGTTGATGCTTATTTCTCTATGCGACTGGCACCCTGGGATGTTGCAGCAGGTGCTGTTATAATAGAAGAACTTGGTGGAGTGGTAACCAATTTAAGAGGGGAAAAACTCAACTTTCTTTCTACTGATTCCTTGTTAGCCGGGAAACCAGGGCTACACCAAGCGATTTTAAATGACTACTTAAAAGGCGGTCAATGGTAATAAGCCAAAACTTAAGAAGAAGCCTGGGTGGGTACCCAGGCTTCTTTAAAAGATAAGAAAGAACATTTGACTTTGAGAATTGTCCAGCTCCAGCGCCTAGCCCCTCGAGGTCACAAGCTTATCCAGTTGCGGCTCCTTGGGACTCAAGTCATAATCCCCCCTGAAGAAGGCAAAGAACGCCTTCTTGCAGGGTGCGTCTTAGCCTAAAGTCCCAGAACAGTCGCCTCCACATTTAGATCAATCCGTCCAAAAGGTTAAAAGGCAACCTTTCGGCCGGCTTGTCTTGTGCTGGTCGGGGCTGAACAAGGCGCTTGCGCTTTTCTTATAGTTCTCCATTTTCACGCATTTTTCTTTTTGTTTTAAATCCCAAACCCATAATAATAATCACCGCTGCAATACAGCCTAGTGCGCCAATGAAACTTTTTTCACTAATTGCAATTCCGATTCCGACAATACTTGCAGCTGCAAGTATCGCATAGATAAGTAAAGGCCATTTCACATTATTCATCTGCCCATTCCCCTTTTTGCATGCTAATAATAATTTTACACAAAATCATTTCAGGTTTCCACTTTAAATGTGGTATAATGTTTTAGTTGTATATGAAAAACTATAATTAAAATAATTTTAATGAATAAAGGTAGGAGTGGAATTTTTGAATATAAGAAATGATATACGTAATATAGCAATCATTGCCCACGTTGACCATGGGAAAACGACATTGGTGGACCAACTGCTTAAACAATCCGGAACATTTCGTACTAATGAGCACGTTGAAGAACGTGCAATGGATTCAAACGATTTAGAGAGAGAACGTGGAATTACAATTCTTGCAAAAAATACAGCTATCCAATACAAAGATACTCGAATTAACATCTTGGATACTCCAGGACACGCTGACTTCGGCGGTGAAGTAGAGCGAATCATGAAGATGGTTGACGGTGTATTACTTGTTGTTGACGCCTATGAAGGTTGTATGCCGCAAACACGTTTTGTGTTAAAAAAGGCTTTAGAACAAAACTTAACCCCAATTGTTGTTGTCAATAAAATTGACCGTGACTTTGCCCGTCCATTAGAAGTAATTGATGAAGTCCTTGATTTATTTATTGAACTTGGAGCGAATGAAGACCAACTTGAATTCCCAGTTGTTTATGCCTCTGCGATTAATGGAACGGCAAGTACTGATCCTGAGAAACAAGACGAAAACATGCAGTCATTATATGACGCGATTGTAGAACATATCCCGTCTCCAGTTGATAATAGTGATGAGCCGCTTCAGTTCCAAGTAGCATTGTTGGATTATAATGATTATGTTGGCCGTATTGGTATCGGACGTGTATTCCGTGGAACGATGAAGGTTGGACAGCAGGTTGCACTTATGAAAGTTGATGGTACTGTTAAGCAATTCCGTGTTACCAAAATCTTCGGTTTCTTTGGATTAAAACGTCAAGAAGTAGAAGAAGCAAAAGCAGGTGACTTAATCGCTGTTTCCGGTATGGAGGACATAAACGTTGGTGAAACCGTTTGTCCAGTTGAACACCAAGAAGCCTTACCGATTTTAAGAATTGATGAACCTACATTACAAATGACCTTTGTTGTCAACAATAGTCCATTTGCGGGTAGAGAAGGTAAATACTTGACTGCAAGAAAAATTGAAGAAAGACTACGTGCTCAATTGCAGACAGATGTAAGCTTACGTGTCGATAACACAGATTCACCTGATGCATGGATTGTTTCCGGCCGCGGTGAGCTTCATTTATCAATCCTAATCGAAAATATGCGTCGTGAAGGCTACGAGCTTCAAGTTTCCAAACCAGAAGTAATTGTAAAAGAAATTGATGGTGTCCGTTGTGAGCCAGTTGAACGTGTTCAAATTGATGTTCCTGAAGAACATACAGGTGCCGTAATGGAATCAATTGGAGCACGCAAAGGCGAAATGATTGATATGATTAATAATGGCTCAGGTCAAGTGCGTTTAATCTTTAATGTTCCAGCCCGTGGTTTAATCGGTTATACAACCGAATTTTTAACTATGACACGTGGTTATGGAATTATTAATCACACGTTTGACAGTTACCAGCCAATGCTTCAAGGACAGGTGGGCGGAAGACGTCAAGGAGTTCTTGTTTCAATGGAATCTGGAAAAGCCTCTACCTATGGAATTATGCAGGTTGAAGACCGCGGGACAATCTTCGTTGAACCTGGTACCGAGATTTACGAAGGAATGATTGTTGGAGAGCATACTCGTGAAAACGACATTACGGTTAATATCACGAAGGTAAAACAAGCAACCAATGTTCGTTCTGCAAACAAAGATCAAACGTCAGTTATTAAAAAACCTAGGATTATGACGTTAGAAGAATCACTTGAGTACTTAAATGAAGATGAATATTGTGAAGTAACACCTGAATCGATTCGACTAAGAAAGAAGATTCTTGATAAAAATGAACGTGAAAGAATGGCTAAAAAGAAGAAATATGCTGAAATGAGTTAATGATTAAAGAGGTGCAAACCGTGGAAGAATTAAAATCCTTCTCTCCGAGTTTAAGATTCTTTATTGAACTTACAAACGATATAAAAACTGGTGTTATTTTACAATATATTTTTATTGTTATTTTATCAGTTATTGTTTATCGTCTAGGTTTTGCAAAAAAGTTGCCCCTTGGTAAAAATATTGTAATTTATTTCAGTCTATGTGTTGGCTGCATATTGATGTTGTTCTTCTCATACGCATTACCGATTGCAGAAGGGTTAGGTGTTGCGGCTTTATTGTTAATTGTTTATAAAATACGCCTGCACCAAACAAAAAAGCAGTCAAAAAGCGAAGTAACAGGAGGGAAGTAGATGCAGTCATTACAAGATGCACTCTATAATTGGCTAACCATTAAAGTGGTTTGTGATGCCCGCCCTGATGATGCAGCAGCCATTGAGACACGGGATTTCTTTGAGGAGATACTAGCCTCACAACATCATGTTTCTAATATTGAAACGACAACAGATGATGTCATGTATTATGTTTCCTATCAACAGGGAAATGAAACAAAAAAAGGGCGTTATCCTCGTGAACTAATTGAAATTATGATTAATCAAATTAATCTAGAGCCTGATAAATATAAAGACTACCCAAATGATTAA
Source organism: Neobacillus cucumis (assembly GCF_016908975.1). Taxonomy (GTDB): domain Bacteria; phylum Bacillota; class Bacilli; order Bacillales; family Cytobacillaceae; genus Neobacillus; species Neobacillus cucumis. The sequence goes on along the minus strand of NZ_JAFBEX010000012.1, from coordinate 128,422 downwards.
TTTAAAAAAACGCTTGGATCTTTCTTAAGATCACAAGCGTTTTTTTTTATTATGAGACTTGTCCAGCTCCGGCGCCTAGGGGCTCGTGGTCATAAGCCAATTCGTCAAGAAGGCTAAAAAACAGCCTTCTCGCCGGCTCGTCTTATGCCTGTCGCCCCTGTTCAAGGCGCTTCCGCTTTTCTATTTACCATTCATCTTTATCAGATTTTGGTCTATATAGGTGAAAATTTCCTGATTCGATTCGGTCATTTGTTTTTTGGGTAATTCTCTTGCTGCAGTCATGGCACATATATGTATGAATGGGACGGTTCCGTAGCTTTTTGGCAATCAGGGATTCATCGTCAATTGGTTCTATCTTATCGCAAATTACACATTTTACTCTCATTTAAGCACACCTCTTTCGTTCTTTCTTTTGAATAACCAAATGTTTGTAATATAGTATACCATGTTCAAACATCTACTGGTAATTCAATTGGTTAGAGTTGATGAAATATAGGGATAGTAGTAATATGAGAATATCTGTTTTTAGGAATGACTAAAGGGGGTGTGTTAGATGGCAAATCAAGTAGAACCGAAACTAATTCAGCCATTATATGATGAACTGCAAAAGGAAAGATTTGTTACTTTGGCAACTGTTGATTTTGAAACAGGGGGTCCGAATGTAAGTGCTATTTCCTGGGTATGGGCAAAAGACGAAGGGACCATCTATTTTGCTGTTGATAATCGTTCGCGTATATTAGTAAATATAAATCATAATCATAATGTTGTTATTAATTTAATTGCTAACGAATCCACATACTCAATTCAAGGCAAAGCTCATGTAAAAGAAGAAAGATTACCAGAAGTACCATTAAAACTGGCATTAGTAGAAGTTGCAATTAATGAAGTTAGAGATGTTATGTTTTATGGGTCTAAAATTGTTACTGAAGTTCAGTATGATAAGACATATGATAAGAAAGCAGCTGAAAGGCTTGACCAACAAGTCATGGAAGCAATGAAAAAAGCTTAGTTGAATCTAAGCTTTTTTCATCGTTTATAAATTAAAAAATTTTCCCTAGTGGATAACTGTTAATATAAGGACTTTCTACGTCCAGCTCCAGCGCCTAGCCCCTCGATGGTCTACAGCCACTCAGGGAATGAAGGCAAAGAACGCCTTCTTTCCCTGAACGTCTTATGCTTGTTGGGGCTGAACAAGGCGCTTGCGCTTTTGTTTTTTTAAGTTATTTCTTTTCCTTATAATGATTCGATTGGTCATTTTGCTCTTTTTTCAGCTTTTTTTCTTCATTCCCTTGCAGTTTGTTATTAGATTTTTCGGTTGCATTTTTAGGGTTAGGTGTAATGATATCACCTGGTACTTCAGGTATTAATCTTCCAGCAACATCTGCAAGTTCCTGCATAATTCCTTGGAGCGGTCTGCCCTTTTTTATTTCTGCTTGTATTTCTCTTAGCCGTTGATTCGTGTCCACATCTGCTACAACAATAGCTTTCGCACCATAAGGATCTTTTCGTAAACTTTCAGCAACTGAATACTTAATGGAACCAACCTGAGACCTGTCAATCTTTGAATTAACATCAATACCGACAATGGCATATCTTCCTAACACCACCGCAGTTGCATCTGACACATTAGGGATACTTGTAGCTAGGTCAACAAGCCGCTTGGAAATTACCTGCCCAGATTTACGGTCTACATTTTCACTATAACTGTTCTTTACATTGACAAGTGATTGTTTGCCGTTATTTGCGTTCTCCTTCTGACCAGTTAAATTACAGCCGGCTAATAGTAAACTGAGGGTTGTTAGTAATACGATTTTCTTCATTAAACCACCTCCAAGAATAAATGAATGGTTCATTAGGCTTGAACAATAATCTTTTATACAAGTATTTAGTCTTAATAACAATTATTGTGTGGAACGCATTCTATCTTTATTCCAATAATCATATATTTAACCAAAGTGCAATCTAGCAAAGGATTGTTGAATCTTATTAGCCGTACACCAGTCAAGCAGGAGGCGTTGCTTTGAGTAAAATATACGTGTTAGATACAAATGTCTTGCTCCAAGACCCGTATTCCATTTATTCGTTTGAAGACAATGAAGTTGTGATTCCGGCAGTGGTACTTGAAGAAGTGGACTCAAAGAAAAGATATATGGATGAAGTTGGAAGAAATGCAAGAGAGGTCTCGCGGCTAATTGATGGTCTTAGAGCCGCTGGAAAATTACATGAAAAAATCCCCTTAGAGAACGGGGGAACGATTAGGATTGAATTAAACCATCGATCCTTTCACGAACTACAAGACATTTTTGTTGAAAAAACAAATGATAATCGCATTCTAGCAGTAGCAAAAAATTTATTCTTAGAGGAACAAGCAAAGGAAAATGGCAAACCTGTCATCATTGTCAGCAAAGATGCATTAGTGCGAGTAAAAGCAGATGCAATTGGACTTGCAGCGGAGGATTTCTTAAACGACCGGGTTGTCGAAGTGGAACATATTTATACAGGTTTTTTTGAATTACTCCTCCCAATCGAAATGTTAGGACGGTTTTACGAAAAAGGAGAGTTGTCACTTTCTGAGGTTGCTAACCATCCGTTTTATCCGAATCAATTTCTCATTATGAAGGATATACTGGGCAGTTCAGCTTCAGCAATCGGGATGGTTGACAAAACTAGTAAAAAAGTAAAGAAGTTAACATTAAATCAGGAGCATGTGTGGGGAATACACTCTAGAAATGTACAGCAAACGATGGCAATCGAATTGTTGTTACGTAAAGATATCCCGCTCGTTACATTAACCGGAAAAGCAGGGACAGGAAAAACACTGCTTGCACTGGCATCTGGCTTAATGCAAACAGAAGATTTTAGAGAGTACAAAAAGCTTTTAGTGGCAAGACCAATTGTGCCGGTTGGCAAGGATCTCGGATTTTTGCCTGGTGAAAAACAAGAAAAACTCAGACCATGGATGCAGCCAATTTATGATAACTTGGAATACCTTTTTAATACGAAAAAACCGGGTGAGCTTGATGCCATTTTAGCGGGAATGGGGTCAATCGAGGTGGAAGCATTAACGTATATCCGTGGAAGAAGTTTACCAAAGCAATTTATCATTATAGATGAAGCGCAAAACTTAACCAAGCATGAAGTGAAAACCATTTTAACAAGGGTAGGGGAAGGGAGTAAAATAGTTTTGATGGGGGATCCAGAACAGATTGATCATCCATACCTTGATGCTTATAACAATGGATTAACATTTGTAGTTGAGAGGTTTAAAGATCAGGAAATTTCCGGACATGTTAAGTTGTTAAAAGGAGAACGGTCAGGATTGGCAAGATTGGCTGCTGATTTGTTGTAGGAACAGAAGTTAAAAGCACATGTGAAGAACGGATGGGCTAAAACTAAAATCTAAAAGCGGGTGCCAACTGGGCACCCGCTAATGTCACTTGATGGTAAAGCCGATAATATTTTTTATCGGATTTTGCTGATTTGAGCCATCACCAAAATAAATATGTACTGGTCCGTCAATTGATAGTGGTTTTCCATTTTTTGAATAGCCTAAGATAAAATGATAGGCGGTTTCAAGTGGATATTCTATTTCATCTGTTGACGTATGAACCACCAAATATTTTGCATCAGGAGCAGGCTCCGCATTTAATATGAATGGTTTAAATGGAATGCCGAAAGTACCAGTTAGTACTTTTTCTTTTTCGAATTTTCTTTCGGTCTTTAATGTTGGGGGAAAGATTGCCCCTTCCATTATTTCACGATCCCAGTGTTTAGAGACAGCTTTTGTATAGGCCTCATTAGCATTTGTTGTTTCCACTTTGTTTGTAAAGTAAGTGGTTAAATCAACTCGGCGGTCATCAAAAATCCACACACTCGGATCAAGAGTTATGGTGTATTTTACATTTCCAGATATGGTCAAAATATTTTCCATCATCCATCCCCCTCAAGTCTAACCTGCGTTTAAAATAATAGTTAATACTCTTCTTAAGTATATCTTTTTTTAATGTGGTTGTCATAAGTAAGTATAACTCCTTTTGTTAATATCCTTGATTTTTCTTGCAATTTTGTGGGGTTAACGGTAAAATTTATAGATAAGTTGAATTATCGCTCTGAAATGGGGGGATCAATGTTGGCGTCTGAAATGATCGTGAATCACCATGAAAAAGCCTATGCCTTACTTCAGGCTGACGCTGAAAAAATTTTAAAGCTTATCAAAGTGCAAATGGACAATCTCACGATGCCTCAATGTCCTCTTTATGAAGAGGTATTGGATACACAAATGTTTGGTCTTTCAAGAGAAATAGACTTTGCTGTACGATTAGGCTTAATAGATGCTAAGGATGGAAAAGCAATTCTAGATCAACTAGAGAGAGAATTATCTGCTCTTCACGATGCATCCTTAAAAAAATAATCATTAAATAACTCAAACAATACAACGTAATGTTTGGGTTTTTTATTATATCAATCTCTTTATTAAAATCTTGTAACAAATAAGAATTCCCTCAAGTAATATACTAGGTTTTCTATTATAATTAGGTATATTATCTATTTTTGAAAATGAGGACGTCTTAAATGCTGAAAAAAATATTAAAATCATATGATTATACCTTGATTATTGCCATTATTCTTTTGTGCGCGTTTGGGCTAGTCATGATTTATAGTGCCAGCATGGCATACGCTGTTCAAAGGTATCAAGTAAGTAGTGACTTTTTCTATCAAAGGCAAAAAGTATTTTTGTTAATATTTGCTGTTATTTTTATATTTACAGCACTTGTTCCATATAAAGTAATGAACTATACGAAAGGGTTTCAGGCCCCAATGGTTATGGCTTCCATTGGTTCCCTACTTGGTCTCTTTGTTTTTGGACAAGTTAAGAACAATGCCCAAAGCTGGTATCAACTCGGATCCTTTCTTTTTCAGCCAGCTGAATTTGTAAAACTCGCAGTGATTATTTATTTAGCTTCGGTTTATGCGAAAAAACAACCGTATATTAACCAATTTAATAAGGGAGTTCTTCCACCATTAGTCTATTTATTTATCGTCTGCGTCCTTATTGCTGCACAGCCGGACTTTGGAACCGCAGCAATTATCGCTGCAATTGGTGGAACCATTATTATTGCTTCTGGAATGAACTTTAAAACTATCTGGAAATTAGTACTGATGGCTCTAATAGTTCTTCTGCCGCTAGTTCTAGTTTCATGGGGGAAGATATTTTCAAAAGAGCAAATGAGCCGATTTGAAGTAATGAGTAATCCATTTGATGAAAAATATGTTCAGGATGCCGGCTTTCATCTGGCCAACTCCTATATTGCGATTGGATCCGGAGGAGTAAACGGGCTTGGATTGGGGAAAAGTATTCAAAAGCTAGGCTATTTGCCAGAGTCCCACACAGATTTTATTATGGCTATTATTGCTGAAGAATTAGGAATTTGGGGGGTAGGTTTTGTTATTCTCCTCCTAGCCTATATTGTTTTACGGGGAATACACATTGGTATGAAATGTAAAGATCCGTTTGGAAGCTTATTAGCGTTTGGTATTTCTAGTATGATTGGTATTCAAACTTTTATTAACTTAGCAGGGGTATCTGGAGTGATTCCGCTGACAGGTGTACCACTACCATTCATCAGCTATGGAGGATCATCATTATTAATGCTTGCTGGAGCCACAGGGATTCTTGTAAATGTGTCGATGTTTGTAAAATTTGAGAGTAAGTATAAAAACAAACAGGGACAAGTTGACAGAAAGCGGAAGACTGAAGATGGAAAGGTTTATTATCTTTAAAGAAAACGCAGGGAATGATTTCCCTTGCGTTTTTAAAATACATAGAATACGAGGTGTTTTACGTGATTAGACAGATAAATAAAGTTTTGGTCGCTAATCGTGGAGAGATTGCGATACGGGTTTTTCGTGCTTGTACTGAACTGAATATTCGGACTGTTGCCATTTATTCGAAAGAAGATTCAGGTGCCTATCATCGATACAAAGCAGATGAGGCATACTTAGTAGGAGAAGGGAAAAAGCCAATTGACGCCTATTTAGATATTGACGGTATTATTGACATTGCTAAAAAAAGCGGTGTGAATGCCATTCATCCTGGCTATGGGTTTCTCTCAGAAAACATCCATTTTGCCAAACGATGTGAAGAAGAAGGGATTATCTTTATCGGACCTACTTCAACCCATTTGGATATGTTCGGGGACAAGGTGAAAGCAAGAAAACAGGCGGAACTTGCCAATATTCCTGTGATTCCAGGAAGTAATGGTCCTGTTCATAATGTTCATGACGTGGAAGAATTTGCAGCTCTTCATGGATTTCCAATTATCATTAAAGCCTCACTAGGCGGAGGCGGACGTGGGATGAGAATTGTAAAAAGCGCTGATGAAGTGAAAGAAGCATTTGAACGAGCAAAGTCAGAAGCAAAAGCAGCTTTTGGAAATGATGAAGTATATCTTGAAAAATTAATTGAAAATCCTAAGCATATAGAAGTCCAAATCATTGGTGACCATCATGGTAATATCATTCATCTCTATGATCGCGATTGTTCTGTCCAAAGACGTCATCAAAAGGTGGTTGAGGTGGCTCCAAGTGTGTCCATCTCGGAAGAGTTACGTCAAGAGATTTGTCAAGCAGCCGTAAAATTAATGAGTAATGTCCAGTATTTAAATGCAGGTACAGTAGAATTCCTTGTTGCCAATAATCAATTTTATTTCATTGAGGTAAATCCAAGAGTACAGGTGGAACATACAATTACTGAATTAGTAACTGGAATTGATATTGTTCAGTCACAAATTTTAGTATCTGAAGGCCACGAATTGCATGGTCCAATTATTGGAATACCTGTCCAAGAGAAAATTCAGTTGAACGGTTTTGCTATCCAATCAAGGGTTACAACTGAAGACCCGCTAAACAATTTTATGCCTGATACCGGAAAAATAATGGCTTATCGTTCTGGTGGTGGATTTGGGGTTCGTCTTGATGCCGGGAATGGTTTTCAAGGAGCTGTGATTACCCCTTATTACGATTCACTGCTTGTTAAACTATCAACGTGGGCATTAACTTTTGAGCAAGCCGCTGCTAAAATGGTTCGGAATTTACAGGAATTCAGGATTAGAGGGATTAAAACGAATATTCCGTTTCTGGAAAACGTTGTAAAACACGAAAAGTTTAGAAATGGTGAATATGATACTTCGTTTATTGATAATACACCAGAATTATTTATTTTCCCTGTAAGTAAGGATAGAGGAACAAAGCTATTAAGTTATATTGGAACAGTAACTGTAAATGGATTTCCTGGCATTGAAAAAAAGAAGAGACCCGTCTTTTCAAAACCAAGAATTCCAACGTTAAAATATGATGTGCCTTATCAAGATGGAACTAAACAAATTTTAGATAAGTTTGGACCTGATGGTCTGGTTCAATGGATCAAAAATCAACAGCAAGTGTTATTAACAGATACTACTTTCAGGGATGCCCATCAGTCATTATTAGCGACTAGAATGAGGACTACAGATATTTATCATATTGCAGAGGAAACAGCAAAATTATTACCTGATTTATTTTCGTTTGAGATGTGGGGCGGAGCAACATTCGATGTTGCCTACAGGTTCTTAAAGGAGGACCCATGGGACCGTTTGTTAGCTCTCCGTGAAAAGATCCCTAACGTTTTATTTCAAATGCTGTTACGTGGTGCAAATGCTGTTGGCTATAAGAATTATCCAGATAACTTAATTCGTGAATTTATTCATCAATCTGCTGCTGCTGGCATTGATGTCTTCCGGATTTTTGACAGTCTAAATTGGGTAAAAGGCATGGAAGTTGCTATCGATGCAGTCCGTCAATCTGGAAAAATTGCTGAGGCAGCTATTTGTTATACTGGTGATATTCTAGATCCATCTAGAGCCAAGTATAATCTCAATTATTACCGTACATTGGCAAAAGAGCTCGAGCAGCAAGGTGCACACATTCTAGCGATAAAGGATATGGCTGGTCTTTTAAAACCAGAAGCGGCCTATCGCTTAGTATCCGAATTAAAAGAAGCGGTTGATATTCCAATCCATCTTCATACACATGATACGAGTGGAAATGGAATTTACACTTATGCACGTGCCATTGAAGGCGGAGTCGATATCGTTGATACAGCTCTAAGTACGATGGCAGGTTTAACATCGCAGCCAAGTGCGAATTCCTTATTCTATGCGCTAGATGGAAATAAGAGAAAACCAACTGTAAATATTGATGGGGTAGAGAAGCTATCCTATTACTGGGAAGATGTTCGGAAATACTATCATGATTTTGAAAGTGGAATGGTTTCTCCTCATTCAGAAGTGTACCAGCATGAAATGCCAGGTGGTCAATATAGCAATTTACAACAGCAGGCGAAAGCTGTTGGGCTTGGCGAAAAGTGGGATGATGTTAAAACCATGTACTCCCGAGTAAATAAAATGTTTGGGGACATTGTCAAGGTAACGCCTTCTTCAAAAGTTGTTGGGGATATGGCCTTGTTTATGGTTCAAAATGAACTAACGGAAGAAGATGTTTTATTAAAAGGAAATAGTCTGGATTTCCCTGACTCTGTTGTTGAATTATTTGAAGGGTCTTTAGGACAGCCATATGGAGGTTTCCCAGAAGAGCTTCAAAAAGTGATTCTAAAAGGCAAAAAGCCTTTGGAGGTTCGCCCTGGAGAACTTCTGGAAGAAGTAGATTTTGACAAGCTTAGAGAAGAATTGTATGGGGAACTTGGCAGACAGGTAACAGATTTTGAGATCTTATCCTATGCGCTCTATCCAAAGGTATTTTTAGATTATGTTAAGGCTGTTGAACGGTATGGAAATATCTCGATGCTAGATACACCAACATTCCTATATGGAATGAGGCTTGGTGAGGAAATTGAGGTAGAAATTGAAAAAGGTAAAACGTTAATTGTTAAGCTTGTTTCAATCGGTCAGCCGCAGGCAGATGGTACAAGAGTCGTTTATTTTGAGCTAAATGGCCAGCCGCGTGAGGTATCAATTAAAGATGATAGTATTAAAGCGACGGTTGTATCAAGATTAAAGGGTGACCCCAAAAACGAAGAGCATCTTTCTGCTACGATGCCGGGAACTGTTATTAAAGTTTTAGTGGAAAAAGGAGAGAAAGTAGAACGAGGGGATCATTTGCTGATTACCGAAGCAATGAAAATGGAAACAACCGTTCAAGCTCCATTTTCTGGTGTTGTAAAAGATTTATACGTAAAAAGCGGAGACTCCATTCTTACAGGAGATCTTTTACTTGAACTAACAAGAGCGTAAAGATTTAGCTGTATTAAAGGCAATTGTTGTTTTGTAACAATGTTGATTGAAACGGAAGGCGCTCGACTCCTCTAAAATGCTATCGCATTTTCTTCGTGCGTGGGCGGATTCGAGGAAGAATTTCAATATCCTGCGGGAGTACGGGGCTGGGGAGACCCCGCAGACGCTTCTGCGTCGAGGAGGCTCCCCGGCACGCCCGCGGGTTTGCTGAGCGCCTGTAGCGGAAATCAACATTCAGTTTTAACACAGCTAAAGAATAAAAAAAGTTACCGGGATACCGGTAACTTTTTTAATGGTGATTTCGTCGCGATCTTGAATACAAAAGGAGAAAATAACTTAATACTCCAAACAAACAGGTAATAAAAAAAGCATGCAGAAGAGCTATGTAAAGGTTTAACAAACTAAAAATAATCAAAGCACCCGCAATCACTTGTAAGGTGACTAAGATGAAAGCAATCATCCATCCCCAATAAATTACCTTCTCTTGTCTATAATAACGTGCTGCAAGGTAAAAAATATAAGCTATCCAGATAAAAATTAACCCAGCTGCCGCACGATGCCCCATTTGCACCCATTGGTAAATATCTGCTGGCAAGGACAATTTGTCACTTGAACAGAAAGGCCAATCGAGACAGACAAGGCTTGCTTTCATATGGCGGACTAATGCACCTGAATAAATAACTAAGTAACTGTAGATAGAAACCCCAACAATATGAAATCCCATCCGTTTATCAATGTAGAGTTTTTCAGCATCAAATTTCTTATCAACCTCAAATATTAGCAGCGTAAGTAAAAAAACAGCTGCAAAGGAGATAAGTGAAATTCCAAAATGCAGGGCGAGGACAAAACTTGATTGACCCCAAATGACCGCGGCTGCTCCAATTAATCCTTGTAACAGTAAAAAGAAAAATGAGAGTAAGGATAGAAATTTTGTTTCTCTAATATGACCTATTGCTATCCAAGACCAAACGGATAAGGCTAGCACCATAATACCACCGACACCTGAGACAAGCCGATGGGCTAGCTCGATGACCAATTTTGGAGTTATTTCCGAGGGAACAAAGCTGCCGTTACATAACGGCCAAGACCTTCCGCATCCCATTCCAGATCCTGTCTTTGTTACCAAGGCACCGCCGATTAAAATAAAGATCATTGCGATTGTCGTTGCAACCGCTAACCACTTTAAAGACCGCCGCAAAAAGTTCACCTCTTAAAGTTCAATAATTTGTCATTGGTTAATCCTGACAGTATAATTAATGAAAAAGAAACTAGATTGAAAAGTCCCTATTAATCATAACCAAAATTACCAAAAAAGAACAGAATTTTAGCCGATAATTAGAAATAAAGTAATAGATGAAAAATAACTATATATCACTATTATTATTGTGAAAATAGTGAGAATGGTTGAATCTTAATTTTATGACTGTAAAATAATCAATAAAGGTATGCTAAAAGTATGGAAAAAGGAATAAATAATAATCTAACCAAATGGAAGGATTAACCACTTTATTCATTCCTTGTCACATTTTAGCTTAAAATTATTCGAAAAAAATTCACAAAAATAGTAAAAAATGTGATTTAATATACAGAGAAAGTGTTTTGTGAAATGTGCTTTTTTCGTTTAAATATATTTATGTCATAGATTTTTAAAACAATAAAAAGGTTTATCTATATACCTAGTCAGCACTATATATTAATAATTCTAGAAGTATTGATGTCGCTTATTTGGTGAATATTTGATAGTAGGATTAGGAGGAAAAATTATGTCCAACTCAAAGGCTTTTGGAGATTCGGCCATAGAAAATGGTGCTGCAAGCCTGCATGGAACGATAGAAAAAACTACTGCATGGAAGGACTTTCTGGCCCTAATTAAAATAGGAATTGTTAATTCTAATTTAATTACTACCTTTACGGGTCTTTGGCTGGCACTGCATTTTTCTGGATTAAGCTTCTTAAATAATTTAGACATAATCCTATTAACCGTAGCGGGTTCTTCGCTGATTATTGCCGGTTCGTGTGCGATTAATAACTATGTTGACCGTGATATTGATCATCTAATGGAACGGACCAAATCAAGACCAACAGTCACAGGAAAGGTCATGCCTGCTAAGGTTCTTGTACTTGGTATTCTACTTATTGGACTGGGTACTTTGTGTTTATTCTTTACAACCGTGACTGCAACAGTAATTGGACTGCTTGGAGTTTTTAGTTATGTTTTTCTCTATACGCTGTGGTCTAAAAGACAATTGGTATCTAATACAATTATTGGAAGCATTTCAGGTGCTGTGCCTCCGTTAATTGGCTGGGCAGCTGTTGATCCCAATTTAGATACGATGGCTTGGGCGTTGTTTATCCTAATGTTTGTTTGGCAGCCTCCCCATTTTTATGCTCTTGCTATGAGAAGAGTAAAAGAATATAAAGCAGCAGGTGTTCCAATGCTGCCAGTTGTGAAAGGTTTTAAAACAACCAAAATCCACATTATTGTGTGGGTAGCGCTTCTTCTACCAATCCCATTTTTTCTTGCTAAACTAGGAATCCTATTTCTAATTCTAGCTACCGTTTTAAATATCGGCTGGTTAGTATTAGGGATTTATGGATATAGAGTCAAAGATGACATTAAGTGGGCGAAACTAATGTTTGTCTATTCTTTGCAATATTTAACAATTATTTTTGTGGCGATGGTTATAGTAACATTAATTTAGTTTTGCCCACAGATTCAAACCAGGAAAAAGAAAGGTTGTCTGTTCTTTTTCCTAATTAGTTGATGGACGGCGGTCATATACATATAAATAAAAACAGCTGCCCACCTAATACTGATGAAGGGGAGAATCAACTTACATACTTCTTTGACCAAACAGTATATTCATCAGAATTCAAAAACGAAAGAGGGGTTTGATTAAGCATGAAAAGGCTTGCAAAGTGGCGTCTGATTTCGTTATTTGCGATTTTAGCGCTTATACTCTCCGGGTGTGGAAAACCATATTTATCTGCTTTACAACCAGCCGGTGAAGTTGCAGACATGGAATACGATCTAATGAAATTAAGTACCTATGTTATGGTCGGAGTAATCCTAGTAGTTGTAGTGATTTTTGTTTTAGTATTTATCCGTTTTAGAAGAAAAGACGATACCATTCCCAAGCAAGTTGAGGGAAGTCATCGATTAGAAATTATTTGGACAACAATTCCGATTTTATTACTTCTCATTTTGGCTGTTCCAACTGTTGCCTCAACCTTTAAACTTGCAAATGTGGACCAGATGGATAAAAAGAATTCAAAGGCCCTTGTTGTAAATGTAAGATCGCATTTATATTGGTGGGATTTTGAATACCCTGGTCAAAAAATTGTGACTAGTCAGGAATTAGTCGTTCCTACAAATGAAAAAGTGTATTTTAGCTTAAAGTCAATGGATGTTAAACACTCATTCTGGATACCGGCTGTCGGCGGTAAAATGGATACCAATACTGATAATGTGAATAAGTTTTGGTTGGAATTTGATAACAAGCGTGCAAATGAAGCCGGAAATCTTTTTTATGGGAAATGTGCGGAGCTTTGCGGTCCATCACATGCCTTAATGGACTTTAAAGTTAAAGCCATGAGCCGTGATAAATTTAATGCCTGGGTTACAGCGATGCAGAATGTAAAAGCACCACAAAAAGCAACTTCAGCGTCAGCAGCAAAGGGGCAAGAAATATTTAATAAGAGCTGTATTGGCTGTCATGCTGTAACACCTGCAAATAAAATGCCGGACACTGCTCGTGTTGCACCTAACTTAACGAACTTTGGTGACAGATCGCGTGTTGCGGGGATTTTAGCTCATAATAAAGAAGAAATTAAAAATTGGATTAAAAATCCTGAAACCTATAAGCCAGGTAATATGATGACAGGTAAGTACAACGCAGAAAATCTGACAGAAGAGGATCTCAATAACTTAGCAGATTATTTATTGAGCTTAAAGGTTCAGAAATAAAGGGGAATTTTTTGAAAGGGAGGTAAAATTGTGAGTACCATTGCTCAAAAAAAGGGGTTTGGCGCAACAGTATGGGACTTTTTAACCACTGTTGACCATAAAAAAATCGCAATCCTATATATGATGGCAGGCGGATTTTTCTTCTTAGTCGGGGGGCTAGAAGCCGTTTTCATCAGGATCCAGCTTGCAGTACCTAATAATGACTTTGTTAGTGCAGGTGCATTTAACGAGATTATTACCATGCACGGAACAACGATGATTTTCTTAGCAGCCATGCCGCTCCTCTTTGGATTTATGAATGCTGTTATGCCTTTACAAATCGGTGCACGTGACGTTGCGTTCCCGTATGTAAACGCTCTAGGGTTTTGGTTGTTTTTCTTTGGTGGAATCTTCCTTAACTTATCATGGTTCATGGGAGGGGCTCCAGATGCTGGGTGGACATCATATGCTTCACTTGCACTCCACTCTAAAGGACACGGAATTGATTTTTATGTGTTAGGTTTACAGATTGCTGGTATTGGGACATTGATTGGCGGAATCAACTTCCTAGTAACCATTATTAATATGCGTGCACCGGGCATGACATATATGAGGATGCCACTGTTCACATGGACAACATTTGTTGCATCTGCCTTAATCTTATTCGCCTTCCCCCCATTTACTGTCGGTTTAACTTTGATGATGTTTGACCGTATGTTTGGAGGAAATTTCTTTGATGTAACAATGGGCGGTAATACTGTTATTTGGGAACACCTTTTCTGGATTTTCGGCCACCCTGAAGTTTATATCTTAATTCTTCCGGCTTTTGGAATATTTTCAGAAATCTTCGCGATATTTTCAAGAAAGCGTCTTTTCGGTTATTCGTCCATGGTATTTGCGACAGTATTAATCGGTTTCTTAGGATTCATGGTATGGGCTCACCATATGTTCACCACAGGTTTAGGACCTGTTGCAAATGCTATTTTTGCTGTAGCAACGATGGCAATCGGGGTACCAACAGGTATTAAGATTTTTAACTGGTTATTTACTATGTGGGGTGGTAGTGTTAAATTCACTACTCCTATGCTTTATGCCTTTGCATTTATCCCTTCATTTGTAATGGGTGGTGTTACAGGGGTAATGCTAGCTGCAGCTGCAGCCGACTATCAATATCATGATACTTACTTTGTAGTTGCTCACTTTCACTATGTAATTGTTGGTGGGGTTGTGTTCGCTGTTTTAGCAGGGACACATCTTTGGTGGCCTAAAATGTTTGGAACCATGTTAAGTGAGAAGTTAGGGAAAATTACATTCTGGCTCTTCTTTATTGGCTTCCATTTAACATTCTTTATTCAGCATTTCTTAGGTCTTTGGGGCATGCCGCGTCGTGTCTTCACATACCTCCCAGGTCAAGGGTTTGAAACAGCTAACATGGTAAGTTCTATTGGAGCCGCTTTTATGGGTGTTGCAATTCTAGTTATGCTCTTTAACATCGTTGCGACTTCCGTTAAAAATGTTAAAGTTGGCAATGATCCATGGGGGGATGGTCGAACACTTGAATGGGCAATTTCATCGCCACCGCCATTCTACAACTTTAAACAACTACCGTTAGTTCGTGGATTAGATGCTTATTGGATTGAAAAAATGGACGGTAAAAAAGGAATGACACCTGCAGAGCCGATTGGTGATATTCATATGCCTAATTCTTCTTTCATTCCATTTGTGACTGCATTCGGACTTTTCATCGCGGCATTTGGAGCATTACATCATGCCGATAAAGTTTCATGGTCAGTGCCTGTCATAATTATTGGTCTCCTAATCACATTTGGTTCATTGTTTACTCGTTCGGTTAAAGATGATCATGGATTCCATATCCATAAAGAGGAATTACAGGAGGAAAAGGGGGCTAAGGCATAATGCACGCTGATGATAAGATGACGTTTGAAACATGGCCTGCTGAGCCGGAAAGATCGACCCTTGAAGCAAAAAATAAATTTATTGGTTTTTGGTTATTCTTAGGGGGAGAGACCGTTTTATTCGCCTCTCTCTTTGCCACCTATCTTGCATTGAAGGATAAGGTACCAAATACTAGTCTGCCACTAGCAAAGGATTTATTTGAACTTCCATTAACATTTCTTGCGACGATGCTTTTATTAACAAGCTCGATAACAAGTGTTTATGCAATATACCACATGAAAAACTTTGCTTTCAAAAAAATGATGTTTTGGTTTGGCATTACAGTCTTATTAGGTTTAGGGTTCCTAGCCAGTGAGGTATACGAATTTACAAATTATGTTCATGAAGGTCATACGTTTACCAGCAGTGCGTTTGGTTCTGCTTTTTATGCACTGGTTGGCTTCCATGGAGGCCACGTTGCCTTTGGGTTGTGTTGGATTTTAACCTTAATGATAAGAAACTCTAAACGAGGGCTAAATCTTTACAACGCACCTAAATTTTATGTTGCCAGCCTTTATTGGCATTTTATTGACGTAGTTTGGGTATTTATCTTTACGGTAGTATATTTAATGGGGATGGTGGGATAAAATGACAAATCAGCCATTAAGCTCAGATAACCCAAGAGTGGATTTAGAATACCGGCGTAAAAAAAGTGCTGAAGAAATGCGCCATCAAGTTATTTCGTTTGCTTTAATGTTATTCTTAACATTAGTCGCCTTCGGTGCTGTTGCTATGAAAGGAACTACTCAATGGTTTACTGTACCATTTATCGTTTTATTAGCGGCAGTTCAGGTTGTTTTCCAATTATTTTATTTTATGCATATGAGCCATAAAGGACATGAAGCGCCAACTTTATTCCTATTTTCAGGTTTATTTGTAGGATTAACTGCGATTTTAACATTTAGCACCATTATTTGGTGGTAATAATTGAACGAAAGAAAAATCGGCTTTTTGCCGATTTTTCTTTTTAAGGAAATGCAATCTATGCGTGGTCAATTTTCTATTATAGAGGTGATTTTACGGTGCTTTCTTTAGATATTTTTGGTTTTAAAGCTCTTTGGAGCCCGTACTTTTTAGTTATATTACTTGTATTAACTGCAGTCTTTTTTCTCATTACAACCAAATTTAGAAAGTATTTCCCTGACAGTGAACCATTAAGCGTAAAACAAATAATCCTTTTTATAACAGGGATGGGGTTATTGTATACAGTTAAAGGTTCTCCATTAGATTTAATGGGACATCTAGTGTTTTATATTCATGGGATTTCGATGGTTCTCTTTGTTTTTCTAGTTCCACCCCTATTCATATTAGCCATTCCATCTTGGCTTTGGAGATGGTTTCTAAATTTGAATATCGTGAAGCCTGTTTTTAGGTTATTTACCAAACCAGTCGTTGCTTTACTGTTATTTAATGGTTTCTTCTCTTTTTACCATATTCCAATTGTTTTTGATCACGTGATGCAAAACAGGTTTCTCCATGCTGGATATTCAATCCTTTTATTTGTATTGGCTATCTTTATGTGGTGGTTACTGATTTGTCCGTTGCCAGAGTATAGGTCATTAAACGGGATTAAAAAAGTAGCCTTTATTTTTGTTAACAGTATCCTAATTACCCCTGCTTGTGCACTCATAATCTTTTCAGATACTTCCCTCTATGCGACCTATCATGATCCAAGAGTGTGGGGGCAAGCAATGAGTTTATGCGTAGGCTCCTCTACCTTTGCAGAACTAAATCTAAGCGGTCCAGAACTATTTAGCTCAATGACACTTGTGGATGACCAAAGGCTGGGCGGAGTTGTAATGAAGATTATACAAGAAGTGATATTTGCCGTTGTATTAGGGCAAGTATTCTTTGAGTGGTATCGAAATGACCAAGAAGAATCAGAACGTGAAATGAAGAAGCATTTATTAAATCCTACTATTGAATAACTCCCTATAAATGGGAGTTTTATTTTTTAACTACGGATATTATTTGAAATGAATGTTTAACTACTCTAAAATAAGAGTAGAAATATTAAGAAGAGAGGATCTATAATGAATTCTTTGCCCGTGTTACCGACGATCAGTACAACTTTTATTGTATTAAGTGCCATTACCGTTGCCATTGGCTGGTGGCAAATAAAACAAAGAAAAATTGATGCCCATAGAAAAACCATGTTTACAGCTGGGGTTTTTGCTCTTATCTTTTTTATTATTTATGCAACAAGAACAGTTTTTATCGGGAACACCTCTTTTGGTGGACCTGCTCATGTTAAGGTTTATTACACTATATTTTTAGTTTTTCACATTACACTAGCAACGGTTGGTGCAGTTTTTGGTCTTATTTCTTTAATAACAGGATATAAGAATAACTTGCCCATTCATCGCAAGCTCGGTCCGATTACAAGTTTTATTTGGTTTTTTACTGCGATTACAGGTGTTGTCGTTTACCTTTTGTTATATGTTTTTTATAAGGGTGGAGAGACCACTTCCATGATTAAGGCGATTCTTGGATTTTAAACGACTCTTGGATACAGAGTGTGAACAGTCTAATTGAATTAAGCTTTTATAATAAAAGGTGTATGGTTATTAACCCATACACCTTTACTTAATTTAAATGGCAAATTGACTAACTTCTTCTTTAATTTTTTCGATGATTTGTTTGCACTGATTAACAAGAGAGGCAGGGAAGTTCTCACCTTCACCATATTCTACACCGTGTGGGTAATAATGTTTCCCTAAAAGTGGAGTAAGCAATTGAATGATGGCCTTAAACGTATCGACATCCCCTTGAACTGCATAACCTTGAACGCGAAGATAAAAGACGCCTTCTTTTAGTTCAAATTTGCGGTCGTATGTAACCCGGTCATAATCCCATTGTCCGGCCCGAACTAAACCGTATTCATGCATGACATCATCTAAACGGTTTAAGTCCGCCTTTAATTGTTCAATTCCAGTATTCTCGAATTTCATCCATAATCCCTCCTAAAAACAGTGTCCCTATTCCTTTGTTCCTGAGTATTGAAAGAAAATACAATTCAATTTAATAATAGTTGAAATTGTTTCAACTTGCAATGTATAGATTTGAGCGAATAAAACCGCTTGCATTGGTAAAGCCTACTAGTGAAAAGGGAATAAATAGACTTTGGAGGAAGAAATATGGAAAAGATTCGTGATATTATGACTGATGAGATCGAATGTTGTACTTTATTAGATAATATGTTTGAAGTTGCTGTTAAGATGAAAGAACTTAATGTTGGAGCCATACCAATTGTTGATAAGGAAAAAATTGTTGGCATGATTACAGACCGTGATATTGTGATTAGAGGTGTGGCTGAAAAACATCCAGGTTCAACTAAAGTAGAAGATATTATGAGTAAAGAATTGGTAACAGTAACTCCAGAAATGTCTACTAGAGAAGCGGCTAAATTAATGGCGGACCATCAGATTCGCCGCTTACCTGTTGTAGAAAATGATAAATTGGTGGGCATTGTTTCACTTGGAGATTTTGCTATTCGTGAATTAACCGATGATCAGGCAAAGCAAGCACTTAGTGAAATTTCCGAACAAAACTATGATAGCAGGCATTAAAATTATTATATAAATATTAAAATTTCTTCTTAAAAGCAGGTACATCCGGTACCTGTTTTATTTTTAAAATGTAAGGAATTTGACATTTTTGATTATGACTCTTACTATTCAGAATATAAATGATATAATTATTTTATCAATACATATAATGATAGAAATTGTTATAGAGAGGTGAGTGCCCTGCGTACTCTAAGCAGAATCTTAATACTCTCAGTTGTTTTCCTGACAATCGGTTTTTACGTTAGTATAAATGGGCAAAATGATAATAGTAAGGTCCTAATTAAGGAAGATCATACATCAGAAATGAAACAACCCATGCCACAGGAACCGAATCAAACAGATGGGAGTCAAGCACCGTTAGAGAAGCCCAAGGAAGGATTAGCCCTATTAATTGGACAGGATATTTCAATACTTGAAAAAGATTATGGAACTCCAAAAAGAATTGACGAATCCATGTACGGGTATCAATGGTATATCTATAATGAGAACTACAACCGTTACTTACAAGTAGGGGTTGAAAATAAACGAATTGTAACCATTTTTGCACTTGGAGAAAATCTGGATGTTGCTCCTTTTGAAATTGGTCAGCCGGTCGAAGAAATATTTAATACGCAATTTTTTGATACGAATATTAATCTAGATGTGAATGGGAATACATATCGTTTCGAATTGAATGATACCGACTTAAATCTTCGACCAATGGTACAGCTAGGTGATATTTTTGTACAGTTATATATTGATAAATTTACGGGGAATCTTTCGAGTGTTCGTTTTCTTGACGCAGAAACCTTAGTGAAACAGCGTCCTTATGAACTTGTTTATCATGGTCAGCTTATTAAACCACCTGTATTAAGCGAAGAAGCAATGAATATAGTGGATCAAGGTACGGAGCAGCAAATTTTTGATATCACCAATGCCCTAAGAATAAGTCATAACGTAAAACCTTTAGTGTGGGATGAAAAGACATCGGAAGTAGCGTTTGAACATAGTAAAGATATGGCTGAAAATAATGATTTTTCTCATACCTCTAAGAAATTTGGTGATTTAGCCAATCGTTTAAAAACGGCCAAAGTTGCCTATCAATCTGCTGGGGAAAATATTGCAGCTAATTATACGGACGGACCTGCCGTAGTGGAAGGGTGGCTTAATAGTAAAGAGCATCGTGATTCATTACTATACAAAGGATACTCTCATCTTGGCGTAGGAGTTTATGAAAAATATTTCACACAAAACTTTATCCTAAAAGAGAAACAATAAAGCAAAAAAGGGTGACAAAATGTCACCTTTTTCTATTTCACGTATATGAGCAAAAAAAACTGTACATAACTAGGTTCAATCGCTCCATTATTCTTTTTTAATCATAAAAAAGGTACCCGTGGCATAGGCCATTTTTTTGCCATCACTTCGGAAAGCCTCACCTGAAATAACCATTGTTTTGGTTCCTTTATGTATTACTTCTGCTTTGCACCGGATTGAATCACCAATACCTGGAGCAATATAATGAATATTTAATTGATTCGTAACAGCACCGTATCCTTCTGGCAGCAAGCGATTAGCCAATACGCCCATGGTAGTATCAAGTACTGTAGCTGTGATACCACCGTGAACAATGTTTAAGTTATTATGAATAACAGGTGTAATAGGAATGGTAATTTCACAGGAGTTTTGGTCGTAGCTCGTTTCCATTTGCAAAAGTCCATCAATATAAGTGCGGCGGTTACGGTTTATTTTGTATTGAATTCCCTCTAGTAACTGTTTAATCACTCTGAGGTCTTCTTCTGTTCCATTTTCCAAACAGGTGTCTAAGAGTCGGCGTAATTCTTCCTTCATACATATTCCCACTTTCATTTCATTATCTGATGACATCTTACCATTTAAAAGGAAATTAATAAATTATTTAACTATGAATTCATTTCACATTTCATCTTTTACTACATATTGTATTATTGGCGATTAATATGGGCAGAGGTGAGAAAAATGACGCAAAAGCAATTGCATCCTTCCGTGCTCCAATTTAAAGAATTTGTAAAAAATAATCCGAACATTATTAAGGAAGTTCGGAGTGGCAAGGCGACCTGGCAGGAGTTATACGAGGATTGGTATTTATTGGGGGAAGAGGATAAACGCTGGGAATCCGTAGGTGGAGGAGCAGAGAAGGGAACAGAATCTAAATCCAACGAAGAGTCCAAAAATGATTGGGTATCCAATATTATGGGCATGGTGAAGAAAATGGATCCTAATCAAATGCAAGGACATATAAATAATTTAAGTCAAGCTTTAGGGGCTATCCAAGGTGTTATATCCCAGTTCCAAGGTGGAAATGTAAACTCAGTATCTGGACCATTAAAGCCGCAAGAAGGGCCAAAGCACCCATTTGGATTTCGTAAAGACTAAAATGGAAGGAACCATCCACAATGCGTAGAGATGTACTCGATTATTTGGAACGTCAAAAAGATTTAAAACAATTTATTCGTGAACAGCCGCTATGGTATAGAAAGTTAACTAGGAATCCTTATGATTTACAATCATTAGAGGTAGCTTCTTTACATTATTATAAAAAGACAATCCCGGATCAAGTCGAGAAATTTTCAAATAGTGTACAAATGGCCTCAATGATGTATCATATGTTCCAGGCAATGAAAACACAGAATTAAGAAAAGGACCACATCATTTACTTTTGTGGCCTTTTTTTTATGAAATCTACCATAGGCTAATGGTAAATATCCCTAGGTAGCAGGATTTTTAGCTTTCTCCTAGTATATATGTTAAAATATCATTGGAGGTGGGCGAAAGTGCTTGCTACTTTAGAAAGAATTGAGCTATTAGAATATGCTGAAGATTTAGCAAAGATGGTCTTAGAGTCTAATATAGCAGAACAGTATCAAATTTGTTTAAATAAAATGCAAAAAAATAAAGAAACACAACGTAAAATAAATAGATTTGTCCAATTAAAGGAACTTTATGAGGAAGTTCAGAGGTTTGGCAAGTACCATCCAGACTATAAAAGAGTGATGATGGACATTCGCGTTGCGAAACGTGATATGGATTTGGATCCATATGTTGCAGATTTTAAGCTAGCTGAAACTGATTTGCAAACACTTTTGGATGAAATTAGTAAAATGATTGGAAAGTCGGTATCCGAACATATCAAGGTACCAGCAGGAAACCCTTTCTTTGAAACCGGTCATGGATGTGGCAGTGGTGGAAGCTGCGGGTGTAGTTAACTATTAAAAAATCAGTTTTTAATAAAGCTGATTTTTTTATTTCTTATGCGAGTTCATTTTATCGATTAAATGAGACAAGTTAGAATTGAAATAAAACGTTTTGATGTGCTAGACTTATGTAAAATGATGGTTTGCTGAAGGGGAATAAAGAATGTTTGTTCAAAGACAAGGATTAGTTATTTGGCTATACTCTTTAAAACAGGCAAAAATGCTTAGGCGTTTTGGAAATGTACATTATGTTTCAAAAAAACTTAAATATGTTGTCTTATACTGTAATCAGGACGAAATAGAAGGGATTATGGAAAAGTTAAATTCTTTTTCATTTGTGAAGAAAGTAGAACCTTCGTATAAACCATTCTTAAAAATGGAATTTGAGAATTCTGCACCGGATAAGGCCAAGGAATATGATTATAAAATGGGAATATAAAAGGTGCGGGAGTGTTCCCACACCTTTTCCTATTGTCCAGCTCTAGTGCTTCTCTTATTGCAGCGGCAAAATATAGTGATTTAATCGCAGTATCCCAATCAAGTACTGATAATATAGTTCTTTTTCATTATAGATGTCCGACGGTTTTACAGTAAGTTCGATGATTTGTTTTCCAAGAGATTCTGCTGTTTGGGCAAACAAATCGAACCTTTTATTTGGCAGCATATGTGGGTTAGGAATCCCTTCACGACAAATGTAAAGGGCTTGGAATTTTCCTGGGTCTGTTGGTTTTAGTACAACCACTAAGGAAGTCATATCCTTATCCTTGATTTTGGTATGGATTGCCATCATATGCTGGAGACGACCATGATTCGCTTTTGCAAGTTCTATTAGTTCATAAATATCTGAATATCCTTCACCTAGTTCAATAAAACGCTGTATCAATTAACATTCTCCTTTAAAGCTTTATTCCTCCCTACTTTATCATTTATTTATTTGAAGATAAATTAAAAAAAACCCTGCAGACTTTCGTCCGCAGGGTCCTTCTATATCCTTAACAAGGATAGAAGGCAAAGGGAGAGGAGAAACCGGAGGAAGAACTTATGGGGAAACGTAAGTCTTCTCCGCGGTTGGCAACAACATCCTCGAATTGATGTTGTTAATTACATTATCCCCACCACAGAAAAGCTTATACATCTTTTTAATAAAATTTCCAATTAGTTGGACAATAATTAGATAAAACGGTAAAAAGATACAAGTAACAGATTGTCTTTTTTGCAAATTATGATAGGATGTATTAAGAAATTGATTTTCAAAAAAATGTGGTGATATATCCGTGAGAGTGGTTTCAGGTTCATGTAAGGGAAGACCGCTTAAAGCAGTTCCCGGGAATACGACACGTCCAACAACAGATAAAGTGAAAGAAGCTTTGTTTAATATGATTGGACCCTACTTTGATGGCGGGATTGGTCTAGACCTATTTGCAGGAAGCGGAGGATTAGGAATAGAGGGAATTAGCCGAGGTTTGGAAAAAGTTATATTTATAGACCGAGAGCCAAAAGCCATTCATGTCATCCAAGAAAATATTAAGGCCTGCAAAATGGAAGAAAAATCAGAAGTTTATCGAAATGATGCAGAAAGAGCGTTAAAAGCCCTAATAAAAAGAAGCATGACATTTGATTACATATTTTTAGACCCCCCATATAAAAAACAACAGCTTGTCAACCTGATGGAAAAAATGGATCAACAGGAATTAGTCAATCCAGATGGAGTTATTGTCTGTGAACATAGTTTCGATGTAGAGTTACCTTCATTAGTAGGACGTTTTAAGCAAATTAAACATGAAAAATATGGGGTTATTGCTGTTACGATTTATTCGAAATTAGGCAATGAGGAGGAGTTAAGTTGGTGAGAATTGCGGTTTGTCCAGGAAGTTTTGACCCGATTACATATGGTCATCTAGATATTATAAAAAGAGGCTCAAAGGTATTTGATATCGTCTATGTGAGTGTATTGAATAACTCTTCGAAAAATCCACTGTTCACACTTGAAGAACGGATGAATCTAATTAAAGTGGTAACAAAGGATCTCCCAAATGTAAGAGTGGACGTTCATTCTGGCTTACTCGTTGACTACGCAAGGTCTGTTAATGCTAGCGCCATTATTCGCGGATTGCGTGCTGTTTCTGATTTTGAATATGAAATGCAAATAACATCAATGAACAGAGTACTAAATGAGGATATTGAAACCTTTTTTATAATGACCAACAGCCAATACTCCTTCTTAAGTTCAAGTATTGTAAAGGAAGTAGCAAAGTATAATGGCGATATTTCTTCACTTGTTCCACCAATTGTTGAGAGGGAACTGCACAAAAAATATGGGCGTTAGGCGATACTTGAACTTTTTGGATACTAAAAGAGCTGGGCTTGTGCCTAGCTCTTTTTTAAACGTGTAAATAAAATGAGGATATACCCTATAAGGGAAAAAATGGTGAACAGGGGGCCAGCCTCGATCAATTTATGATAAAGATCATTTGCCCATGAACCATCTCCGAAAACGGGTATAGCGTTGGATGGTTGTTCATGACCATTAAAACGCAAATATAACGGCTTCCATAAAATTAATGCAAAAAGGGCTGCAAAGAGTCCTTGGAGAATTCTCGCAATAAAAAAGGGCTTAAATCTAATATCTGTTTGCGCTAGGATGCTAGCAACTTGTGCTTGAATACTAAAACCGCTGAAAGCTAAGATAAAACTAGTAATAATGACTTTCTGCAAAAGTGTCGCATCTTGAACCTGACTTATCAATTGACTTCCCATGGTAATCTCAAACAATCCCGAGATAAAAGGAATGCTTAACATATCCGGGAATGATATGGATGAGAGCAGAAACTCAATTGTCTTGGCCAACATCGCCGTAATATGTAGTTGATAAAGCAGTTTGTTAATCACCGAAAATAAAATAATAAATCCACCTATCATTAATAAGGTCTGAATCGATGAATTTACAGCATCTCCTAATAGTTTTCCGATTGGCCGATTATCTTTTAAACGAGTTTGATGGAGAGCTGATAAGGCATTTCTAAATTTAAATTTTTTTCGATTTTCTCGAGACAAATTTGGTGCTTCTTTGCCATAAAAACGCATAAAAATTCCTACACATATATTCCCTAAGTAATGAGCTGCCGCCAAAAGTAATCCGAGTTTGGGGTTATTAAAGAAGCCGACTGCAACAGCGCTAAAAATAAATAATGGATTAGACGAATTGGTAAAGGATACAAGTCTTTCCGCTTCAATTTGGGTTATTTGTCCTTCTTGACGTAATCGGGAAGTGAATTTTGCTCCAGCAGGTTGTCCAGAAGCCATCCCCATTGCCCACACAAACCCGCCAACCCCCGGAACTTTAAATAAAGGTCTCATAAGGGGTTCTAACAGTACGCCAATAAACTTAACAACTCCGAATCCAATCAACATCTCAGAAACAATAAAAAAGGGTAAGAGCGAAGGAAAGACGATTTCCCACCACATATTTAGACCACGCATGGAAGCTTCAAAAGATTCCCGTGGGAAGGAGATAAGTGATGCAGCTAAAATAGTAACAGAAACCGATAGAATAACGGTTTTAAGTTTTGACAGAACCAATCAAGTGCCCTCCTTCCAAACGATTTCAATGTCGTGCAAATCAAAATTATCAATGCTAAAATATAGATTAATCTGATGAAATGGATTGTTATACCCTTGTCCCCATATACATCAAATATACTCATAGAAAAGTAATTTAGACCATAAGATTGAACGAGTTTCAATTTACTCTTGAACGATTTATTCATGTGGGAGGTCAGTAATTATGGAGCACCCAAAAATAGGGTTGGCACTAGGATCGGGCGGTGCACGAGGGTTTGCTCATTTAGGTGTGATTATGGCATTGCAAGAAGCCGGAATTCCGATTCATTTAATTGCCGGAAGCAGCATGGGGGCACTTGTTGCTAGTTTTTATGGTGCTGGGCTTGATTTGGATCGGTTGTATAAATTGTCTACTGCCTTTAAAAGAAAGTATTTTCTGGACTTTACTGTTCCGAAAATGGGGTTTATATCTGGTAAGAAAATAAAAGAATTTATTAAGGTCTTTACCCATGGAAAAAATATAGAAGAACTTTCCCTGCCCATTGGAATTGTGACAACTGATTTATTGACAGGGGAAAAAGTTGTCTTTCAGAAAGGACCTGTTGCTGAAGCCGTCAGAGCAAGCATCTCTATCCCCGGTATTTTTGTACCAGAGAAATATGAGGGAAGACTTTTAGTTGATGGCGGGGTAGCTGATCGGGTCCCTATATCGGTGGCAAGAGAAATGGGTGCAGATATTGTTATTGCTGTAGATGTGTCAAGGGTAAAACGAAACGCTGAAATCACGACGATTTATGATGTCATCATGCAAAGTATTGATATAATGCAGACTGAAATCATTAATAATCGGGAAATG
Organism: Neobacillus cucumis; assembly: GCF_016908975.1. GTDB lineage: Bacteria > Bacillota > Bacilli > Bacillales > Cytobacillaceae > Neobacillus > Neobacillus cucumis. Next base: position 102,035 of record NZ_JAFBEX010000012.1, on the reverse strand, counting down.
TCAGCTGATATTATGATCCGCCCCTCTGTTGAAATGTTTAGCTCGCGTGCCTTCAAAAATACAGAAGATATCATACAGCTTGGTAAGGAAGAAACCTTAAAACATATCAAACAGATAGAAACCGTCATCGAAAAGTGGAAGGAGTAACACGAGCAATGCGTAGAAAAATTTATATAGGAACACTATTTTTAGTGGTGTTTATCCTAATTGGCGGATTGTATTATCCGCTCCCCTTTTATGTTTCGAAGCCCGGAATGGCAAAAGAACTAGAGCCCATTATAACGGTGGAAGATGGTTATAAAGAAGAAGGAAACTTTATGCTGACAACTGTAAGAATGGGAAGGGCCAATATTTATTCATACCTTGAAGCAAAAATACGAAAATATGAAGAGATCTATCCATTGGATTTGATATTGTCTAACAAGGAAACGGAAGATGAGTACAATGCCCAGCAGCTCCAGATGATGGCAGGGTCGAAACTAAATGCCATTGAGGTAGCCTATCGAAAAGCTGGTATTCCAGTTCATTACAAGTTTAAGGGCATTTATGTGATCCAGGTAGTACCAGGGATGCCGGCAGAAGGGAAACTTCAGGCTGGTGATCGAATCTTTAAGGTAGATGGTCATACATTCTCCTCTTCGGAAAAGTTCATTAAATATGTCAGCAAAAAACAAGCTGGGGATCCGATTACTTTGACTTATGTAGGAAATAAAAAAACAAAAACGATTACGGTAAGTCTAGAGCAATTCAAGGAGAACCCTAAGAAGGTTGGTATAGGAATTTCTCTGGTAGATGACAAATCCATTATTGTGGACCCAACAGTAAAGGTGAAAACCGATGAAATCGGTGGTCCGTCTGCAGGTCTGATGTTTTCATTAGAAATATATAATCAGTTAACAAGTGAAGATTTAACTAAAGGATACCAAATTGCTGGTACAGGAACGATTGATGAAAAAGGGGCAGTTGGCCCAATTGGTGGTATTGAACAAAAAATCGTGGCAGCCGATAAAGCCGGTGCGGAAATCTTTTTTGCTCCGAACGAGAATGGTTCAAAGACCTCCAACTACCGGGATGCCTTAAAAACTGCTCGTGATATTAAGTCAAAAATGAAAATTGTCCCAGTGGATACTTTTGAAGAAGCCGTAAAATATCTTGAAAGATTACCGGAAAAAGACAAGTGATTACTGGTCTTAAGGTAACTGGCTGAATGTCTTTTATTCGGACAAGGTTTAAAGAAAACCAGTGAGGGGTGTCCAAATGAGCTGTGGATTCGGACAGGGTTCAAAGAAAATCAGTGAGAGGTGTCCGAATGAGGGGCGGATTCGGACAGGGTTCAAAGAAAACCAGTGAGAGGTGTCCGAAAGACCACGGTATTCGGACAAGGTTCAAAGCAATCCAGTGAGAGGTGTCCGAATGAGGAGTGGATTCGGACAGGGTTAATCGAAAAACCAGTGAGGGCTGTCCGAATGAGGCGCGGATTCGGACAGGCTTAAACGGAAATCAGTGAGAGATGTCCGAATGAACCTCGTATTCGGACAGGGTTCTACGAAAACCAGCGAGAGCTGTCCGAAAGACCATGGTATTCGGACAACACTCACCGAAATTCAGTGAGAGCAGTCCGAATAACCCCCGTATTCGGACAAGGCTCAAAGAAAACCATCAATAGCAGTCCGAATAATCACCTCATTCAGACAAGCCTCAAAGAAATCCAGCAAAAAACCATCCCCACCCCCGGACACCCGACAACAATTCTAATTATTTGGCATCACCACAATCACTACTCTACCAAAATCGGCTGTTGCGAAAATTCCTGGTTCATTAATTCCTTTGTTACATGAGTGGAGACACCTAGGGAATAGACACGAGCTGCTTTTAAATCGAGTTGAATCTCACCCTCCTTAAAGGAAGAAAGCTTAGAAACGAGGGGAAGAGAGAAATCCTTTTTTCGCTTATTTAAATACTCTTTACCCTTACTTGTCATCCCTAAAAGTCTTAAATAGGATGCCTTATCTTCTATACCCGCCATTTGTCCTTTTTTTGTATTCGTTAAGATATGTACACATAACCGTTGAAGTCTTGTCCAGGTATATCGTTTTGTTTTAATCTTCTCCATAAATTCATGAAAACTTCCTGAGATTAACGCTGCCGCTAATAACCTATTCTCCAGCCCTTCTTCAACTTCATAGATTTCCCTTAATTCATCCGGACTGCATTGGAGCAGCCGAAATTGCAGGTAATTCCAGTAATTTTCCCAATGATGAAAAACTTGATACTCCTTTAGATATTCCGATAATAATTGTTGCGTATGAAAAGGGACGTACTGTTCAATCGAAATTTTTTCATGCTCCTTTGAAAATATTGCCTTTCGGATACTTGTTGCACTTGCGATAGTTTCCGAAGCAAAATGTTCATCGTGGTAGTCCGCATTTTTTCGAGGAACGGTCAAAGGTTTTAGAGAACTCTTTTGTTTTCTAATTGCTTTTATGTATTCAATTCCTAAGATATTATTGGGCTTAGCTAAATCCAAATATGAATTTGAATCCGATAATTGGTGAAAGGCAAGCGAGACTGCTTTTGGATAACTTACCCCTGTATTCATAAAACGATTGATATTTGCCTCCCATTCCTGCTTGCGGTCAGTTAAAAAATCAATCGTTTCTAAAAATGACTGAAGATCCCCACTCTCACTTCCAAAACAAACGGAGTCACACCCCGCAGCATCTAAAATCGAAATCGCTCCATTTGCAAAAATCTCCGCCTTCTGTACCGCAAACCTGTAGGGTAGTTCAAAAACAATATCCACTCCGTTCAGTAATGCCATCTTAGTTCGATACCATTTGGAAACAAGAGCAGGTTCACCTCTTTGCAAAAAATTACCACTCATTACTGCGATTACAACTTCAGCGTCTGCCGCTTCCTTCGAAGCGTGTAAATGAAAGGCATGACCATTATGAAAAGGGTTATATTCTACGATTAAACCAACAGTGTTCATCTCATTCTCCTTATGAAAATACAGCAAATCCTAAATTTAACAGATTTTATTTTTTTAACATTATAGCAAAATTTTAAGGAAACCATTCAAATATTATGATAAGATGTTGTAGATGTTTGTAAAAGAGACAACTGGACACACTAATAATGGAATCTTTTACTGTCAATTACATTATTATTAGGATGATCACCATTCTAGGTGTAAAGAAAAAACATTGACAAAAATATTATCGAAGGCTATAATTACCTTTGTTGCCTTGGGGTGATTCAATTGAAATGGACATTAAATCAATTACAAAAATACCGAAACAAGGATTTTAACCTTGATGAGACGATACTTGTGGACGAGATCAAACAAGTTGATCCCACCATCCGCGAAGTTTCACCGATGCATATTACCGGTCGGGGAGATATCGATTCAACAAAAGTGACTTTTCACTTAAATATTGAAGGTCATTTAATTCTACCTTGTTCTCGTACTTTAGTGGATGTTAAACTTCCGATTAATGTCGACACAACTGAAACTTTCCTCTTACAAGGATCAGTCTATGAAACTGAGGAGGAAACATATCAAGTAAAGGGTGATGTGATTGACTTAATGCCAATCATACGCGAAATTCTTTTACTTGAAGTTCCAATGCAAGTGTTTTGTGATGATGTCGATTCTGATGAAGCAGCCCCGCAATCCGGAAAGGATTGGGAAGTTATTTCTGAAGAAGAACAATCTAAGAAGATTGATCCGCGACTAGCAGGCCTTGCAAAGTTTTTTGACGAAGACAATACTTCTTCCGATTCATAATCGGCAAATCTAAGAAGCAAAGTGAAGAACCAGCATTCCTGGCCTTCATTACTTTCTTAATACTCTTTAAGGAGGTGGGAAGAATGGCTGTACCTTTTAGAAGAACTTCTAAAACTGCAAAAAGAAAACGTCGTACACATTTTAAATTAAACGTACCTGGTATGGTAAGTTGCCCAAACTGTGGTGAAATGAAACTTGCACACCGCGTATGTAAAGCTTGCGGAACATACAAAGGGAAAAACGTTGTAAACGACTAATTTCTGTTAGGATAAAAAGCACAAGGAGCAATTAGCTCCTTGTGCTTTTGTCGTTTTTGCTAGGAATTAAGTTTATTATTAAAAAAACAATGAATAAAGATTAAATGACAACTTTGGATTAAGTCTATCTTTTCTAGTAGATGCATATGTATTATAAAAACACTAGGAGGGATGAACAAATGTCACCAACTCGACAAGACGCATGGTCCCAAGATGAGGATTTGTTACTTGCTGAAGTGGTTTTAAGGCATATACGTGAAGGTGGTACACAGTTACAGGCATTTGAAGAAGTTGGCAAACAGTTATCGCGTACCGCAGCAGCATGTGGATTCCGCTGGAATTCATATGTAAGAAAACAATATAAGTCAGGGATTGAACTTGCGAAGAAACAGCGTAAGGAATTAAAAAAACAAGAGGTCCCTAATGAGGAACCATATCAAATTGAACCAGTTATCCAGGAGCAGGTACAGACTAAAGCGGTCAATGAGGGCGAAAGGATCACATTTTCTGCTGTGATTCACTTCCTAGAAAGTTTAAATAAACAAGCCGAAGGTTCTTCTGGTATTGAAGAGGAGAGAAAAAGATCGGTTGAAAAAATTAAAGAGTTAGAAAAGAAAACTTACTATTTAGCGGCTGAAAATGAAAGATTGTCAAAGAATCTAAAAGCAATTGAAGAAGATTACCGGTCTTTAATTGAAATCATGGAAAGAGCTCGCAAAATGGTGGTTTTACAGGATGAGGACCGTCAGCAAAAAGTAAAGTTCCAGATGGACAAAAACGGTAACCTTGAGAGAGTTGAAAAATAGAAAAAGGCGGACATTGAGTCCGCTTTTATTGTTTTTGCTGGTTAATTATCATGATGCTGGGCTTCCACACCCTCTGGATACCAGACAAGTGGATTTTCACCCCGGTCACGTTCCATTTCATATTCTACATTGGTAAAGCCTAACTTTTCAAAAAAACCACTAGATTGGACTCGTGGATTAGTTTTAATGGGCAGACCCAAGTTTTTAGCGAAATCAACCAATGCTTTGCCAAAACCTTTACCTTGATAACCAGGTAGAACTTCCAGCTTCCAAAGTTCTAAATAATCTTGTGGTGGTGAGAAATAACGGTCAAATTTAGCATCAATTTGATATAAACTCATTCTGGCTACTAGTTTGTCCCCGAAATAGATTCCATAAAAAGGTGATTCGTTATTGTTATCTACTATATTTGCTTCTAAATCTTCAAGCATCGATAATTCCTGAAGGCCGTATTCTTTAAACTTTTTAAACTCTTCTAGTGTTTTAAAATTTATTTTTAGTTTTTCTACCTTGTACACCATAGTCTGCCTCCTTATATGTTCATTTCCTGTTCTTGTATATATTTATATGCTCTTGAATATCATGAAGAGAAATAATATTTGCAATTATTCAAAATCAATTACTTTTATTATAAAACAAATTGCTAAAAAATTCTTCAAATAAGTTCCGGAAGCGTTTTCAACGAATGAAGGAAAATGCTTGTTTAATGTAGAAACATTTAGGGAGTGTTTAAGGCGGTATGAAAGGGGAAGAAGTGTGCAAAAAATTTTAATTGCCAATCGAGGAGAGATTGCCCTGAGAATTATTAAAACCTGTCAAACGATGGGGATTGAAACGATTGCTATTTATTCCGAAGCAGATAAGGATTTGCCGTTCGTAAAAGCTGCAACGAAGGCAATTTGCATTGGTGAACCGCATGTAAGCAAATCATATTTACAAATTGACAAGATTTTGGAAATTGCCAAAAACGAAAAGGTAGATGCTATTCATCCTGGATATGGATTCCTATCTGAGAATGCTAGCTTTGCTCAACAAGTGATAAATGCAGGTATTACCTTTATTGGACCCCAGCCTAAAACGATTAAGTTGATGGGAGATAAAATTGCTTCACGCAATGCCATGGAGGGTGCCGGCGTCCCGGTGGTTCCGGGTAGCAGCCAAGGGTTAAATACAGTTGAAGAAGCCTGCGGTCTAGCAAAAACCATCGGGTACCCAATTATGCTAAAGGCAAGTGGCGGTGGTGGTGGAATTGGCATGGTTTTATGTGACAATGAGCAAGCGCTCATTAAGTCCTATGAATCCACCAAGAAAAGAGCTATGACCTATTTCGGTTCTGATAAGGTATTTATTGAAAAATATATTGAAGATAGCAGACATATTGAAGTACAGGTTTTTGGAGATCAGCATGGCAATATCGTTCACCTGTTTGAAAGAGATTGTTCCATTCAAAGAAGACATCAAAAGGTGGTGGAAGAATCACCATCCCCATTTTTATCTGACAATGCCCGGCAGAAGATGTTTGAAACAGCTATTAAAGCGGCTCGTGCTGTTCAGTATACTAACGCAGGGACAATTGAATTTATTGTAGATCCAGAGGAGAATTTTTATTTTCTGGAAATGAACACACGCCTTCAGGTCGAGCATCCCGTTACGGAAATGATTACACGTCTTGATTTAGTAAAGTGGCAAATTCTTGTAGCCCGCGGTGAAAAACTTCCGTTACAGCAGGCAGAAATTGCTGCTAGAGGAAATGCTGTTGAATTTCGATTGTATGCAGAGGATCCGGTCCGCTTTTTACCATCCCCAGGGAAAATTACAAAACTTAAATGGCAAGAGAAAGAAGGAGCTAGGATTGATTATGGTTATGTAGAAGGAGGGACTGTAACTCCTTTTTATGACCCGCTGATTGCCAAATGTATCTTTTACGGTGAATCACGAAAGCAAGCGTTATCGGTTGCATTAAGCTTCTTTAAAGACTTTAGCTTAGAAGGGATTAAAACCAATGTTCCATTGTTTTTAACAATTCTTGAATCCGCTACTTTCCAAAAGGGAGAATACACGACCAGTTTTTTAAATAAAAATGTTGTGAAATAGGGGGAGTATACAAATGAAAGAAATTACAGCCTCCATGGCAGGAACTGTACTCAATGTATATGTGGCAGCAGGTGTACAAGTCAAGCCGGGACAGGAAGTCGTCATGTTGGAATCAATGAAAATGGAAATTCCGATTGAAAGCGGAACTGAAGGAGTTGTCCGGGAGGTAAGAGTGAGCATTGGCGATTTTGTTAATGAAGGCGATGTTTTGTTGGTACTCGAATAGTATTTGCTTGAAGGGGGAGCATGATGGCAAAAACCAATACGTTAGTTGATCAATTAAATGATAATCGGAGAAAAATTGAGGCCGGCGGACAGCCGAAATACCACGAAAAAGCGAAGGAACAAAATAAACTGTTTGTGCGAGAGAGATTATCATTATTGTTTGATGAAGGTAAGTACGAAGAGGATGGGAAATTTGCTAATTTCAATGCTGCAGACCTTCCTGCTGATGGTGTTGTAACAGCGATTGGCAAGATTAATGGGCAGACGGTATGTGTAATGGCCAATGATTCTACGATTAAAGCTGGGTCATGGGGAGCACGGACGGTCGAGAAAATTATCCGAATTCAAGAAACAGCCGAAAAATTAAAGGTTCCGTTATTTTATCTCGTGGATTCAGCGGGAGCAAGGATCACGGATCAAGTAGAAATGTTCCCAAATCGGCGAGGTGCCGGCAGGATTTTTTATAATCAGGTAAAACTTTCCGGGATGATTCCTCAAGTTTGTATTTTGTTTGGTCCTTCCGCAGCTGGCGGGGCCTACATACCGGCATTTTGTGATATCGTCATTATGGTTGATCAAAATGCATCCATGTATTTAGGCTCTCCAAGGATGGCTGAGAAAGTAATCGGTGAAAAGGTAACGCTTGAGGAAATGGGCGGTGCCCGAATGCATTGTACGGTTTCCGGCTGCGGGGATGTACTTGCGTATAGTGAACAAGAAGCGATTGAATCAGCTAAAAAATATATAAGTTATTTTCCCTCCAGCTTTAAAGAAATGACCACAAGGGTTGTTGGCGTTGAAGCAAAGGAAGGAAGAGAATTAGAGGCGATTATACCGGAAAATCAAAATGCACCTTTTGATATGTTTGAATGTATCGAACGATTGATTGATAATGAAAGTTTTTATGAAATCAAGAAATTATTCGCATCAGAGATTATAACGGGCTTAGCCCGAATAGATGGCAGAGCGGTTGGGATAATTGCCAATCAGCCGAAGGTAAAAGGCGGAGTGTTATTCGTAGATTCTGCTGATAAAGCGGCAAAATTTATCCAGCTGTGTGATGCTTTTCATATTCCATTGCTGTTTTTAGCAGATGTTCCAGGCTTTATGATTGGTACTAAAGTAGAACGGGCTGGAATTATCCGTCATGGAGCTAAATTAATTGCGGCAATGAGTTCTGCCACTGTTCCGAAGATATCGGTTATTGTTAGAAAAGCGTATGGTGCAGGTCTATATGCAATGGCAGGTCCTGCCTTTGAACCTGATTGTTGTATTGCCTTACCTACCGCTCAAATTGCCGTTATGGGTCCGGAGGCAGCTGTTAATGCTGTTTACTCTAATAAAATCAACGAAATAACAGATCCTAAAGCTAAAATCGCCTTTGTGCAAGATAAACATAAAGAGTATAAAGAACATATCGATATTTATAAATTAGCATCAGAGTTGATTGTCGACGAAATCGTCGCTCCTTCCGAATTAAGAAATGTGCTGATACAACGGTTTTCCTATTATGAAACGAAAGAAATTACCTTCAGCGTTAGGAAACACCCCGTATACCCTGTTTAATTCTAAAAAGAACTCTTTTCGGTAAATTTGCGAAAAGGGTTTTTTTTGATAGCTATCAACAACAAACTACATCTGATAGAATATTAGCAAAAGAAAAAGTTGAAATGATTGAATTGAACAAAAAGAGGAGTAATCATCTATGAAGGTTGGTATTATTGGTGCGGGTTCGATAGGGTTATTATTTGCTGGCTACCTAAGCCGGATTTTTACCGTGACAGTTTATACAAGAACAAATGAGCAAGCAAATGTCATTAATCAAAATGGTATTGTACTGCTTCATGAGTCAGAAGAAATTAGAACTCAGGTTAAAGCGTTACCTATAAATGATTGGCAGGGGTTAGAGGACATAACCATCATAGCTGTGAAACAATACCAGCTTTCCCCCATTATTCAGCGAGTAAAGCAATTTACTTCCAGCTCTAAGAGCCTATTATTTTTACAAAATGGGATGGGACATCTAAAATTACTTGACCAAATACCCTCTAATCATTTGTTTGTCGGTTCTGTTGAGCATGGGGCCCTTAAGGAGAATCCATACACAGTCAGGCATAATGGTGTAAGTACCACAAATGTGGCAGTATATAAAGGTGACACGAACTTTCTAAGGAACTTTGCTACAGCAGTTTCTGATGTGTTCCCAATGACTTTTCAAGAGGACTTCTTTGAAATGTTGAAAAAAAAGTTAATTGCTAATGCGTTAATTAATCCATTAACGGCCATTCTTCAGGTCAAGAACGGAGCACTTGTTGAAAATCCGTTTTATTTTCAGGTATTACAAAATCTCTTTAGCGAAATCACCAATATTTTAAATCTCGAAGACCCAGAAGAATATTGGAAGCAAGTATTAAAGATTTGTACCAATACAGCCGATAATCGTTCTTCTATGCTAAAAGATATAGAAGCTAAAAGACAGACCGAGGTAGATGCTATTTTAGGTTATTTACTAGAAGAAGCTAACAAACAAAAAAAGAAATCTCCTCAAATCGGAACCATGTATCATCTTATAAAAGGAAAAGAGAGTAAGGAGGGACTAGTATGAGTACTATTTTTTCGTCCGTACTTACTTTATTCTTTGCACTGCCAATCTTAGGGACCATTCTGGTCTTTATAGTGATCAAGTTCATTTTAAAATCAACTAAAAGATCACTTCATTTGGCTCTTGATTATACCACTTTTTTATATATTATCTCTGTTCATTTTTTAATTGTAACATTATGGGGAAAATCGTTTTTTTGGTTAATAATACTAGTAATGCTTGTGTTGGCAATGGTGTTTCTTTTGGTTCATTGGAAGGTAAAAGAAGAGATAATTGTAAAACGTGTTTGGAAAGGCTTTTGGCGTTTTAATTTCATTTTATTTTTCGCCGCTTATTTTTTACTTACTTTTTATGGATTAGTTTCCCGAGCAATATCCTTTAGTTTTTCTTCTTAAAATTAGAGCAAAAGTTTTTTTTAAATGGGGCGGATAATGGTATACTCGTTAAGAATGAATCACGGTAACAGAAAGGAAGTACATAGATGGAGATTTTAAATCTCTCTTTACCGGCAACCAATCGGTTTGCTTCAAATTATTTGGAACAATCTGTTGAGATACAACCTTTTTTTCATTATCGATATAATGATTTGCAAGAGGATATGAAAAGAAAGCAAGAGTTAAACAATAGATCGTTTCCACGCAAAGAGGTTGCTCGGCATATAGAGGGCTTTATGAAGGGTTTTCCCACTTCAGAAGCAGTAAAAAAATCAATTGAAAAGCTTAAACAAGCGAATTGTCTTGTTGTAATTGGTGGTCAACAGGCTGGTATTCTTACTGGACCACTATTTTCCATACATAAAGTCATTTCGATCATAAAGTTGGCAGAACAAAAAGAAAGATTGCTGGGTGTACCTGTCATTCCTGTTTTCTGGATTGCCGGGGAAGATCATGATTTTCAAGAAGTTAATCATGTGTTTGTACAGAATCAGCATAATGTAGATAAATGGATTTATCCTGAAAAGGTACACCAAAAAGCAATGGTTTCTGATATTAAATTGAATCAAGATCTTTGTCTTTCTTGGGTGAAGAACTTAATCAAGAATTTTGGTGAGACCGAGCACACAAATGGATTATTAGAATTTGCTGAAACACAAATATCCAGATCAACCACCTTCGTTGATTTTTTTGCGAACATCATAATGGAACTATTTAAAGATTATGGTCTTCTTATTGTGGATTCTGGTAATAAGGACTTCCGTCAGTTGCAAAAGGAATTTTTTACACAGCAAATTGAACATCACGACGTGATCACATTCTCTTTATTAGAGCAGCAAAAGCAAATTGAAAAAAAGGGTTTTCCTAATACAATTGATGCAAATGAGAAAGCAGCGAATCTCTTCTATTATGATCAACGATTTAATGAGCGAATCTTGTTAGAGTATGATCGTGAAAACGATTGCTTTGTGGGTAAAAGTGGGGCGATTTCTTTTACAAAAGAGGAATTATTGTCATTAGCGCATGATAATCCTGCTGTTTTAAGTAATAATGTGGTAACACGTCCCCTCATGCAGGAATGGCTTTTTCCAACGATTGCCTTTATTGCTGGACCAGGGGAAATCGCTTACTGGGCAGAATTGAAGCTAGTGTTTGAACATTTTCATATTAAAATGCCGCCGATTGTTCCACGATTAAATATTACATTTTTAGACCGTTCTATAGAAACTGATCTTACTGAACTGAACATGAATTTAACTGATGTTCTAAGTAGAGGGACAAAGCAGGAAGAGGAGACCTTTTTAGCAGCGATAAAAGACCAAGAGCTAGAACAGCTATTCTCAACTACGATTGATCAATTATTGAACCATTACAAATTAATTGAAATGAAAACAGAACAATTAGATCGCGGGCTCTTACCAATGCTCAAGAAAAATGAAAATTATTTATTAAAAGAGATTCATTTCATGAAATTGAAACTTGAAGATACGGTAAAGTTAAGACATGATGTACTTTTAAATAAATATGTACGGGTTGATCTTGCTTTACGTCCAGATGGTTCCCCGCAGGAGCGGATATGGAATATCTTTTATTATTTAAACCAATATGGTCCGAATTTTATTGATGAAATTATGACGGGAAGCTATGAATTTGATGGGCGGCATAAAGTACTAAAATTATAGAAAAACTCCACCTTTTGTTGTGGAGTTTTTCTTTTTTTTTCTAAAAAATCATGGCTAAAAAAGGATTTTTTAGAAAGTAGGGCGAATAGTTTAAAAATAAGTGGAGGAAAGTGGGGGAATGTGGTACAGTTTTTATAGAAAGTGGGGGTCATGGGTATGTTCATGGGTGAGTACCATCACAGCATTGATACGAAGGGCAGATTAATCGTACCCTCTAAATTCCGTGATGAACTTGGTGATATGTTCATCATCACACGTGGATTGGATCAATGTTTGTTTGGTTACCCATTGTCTGAGTGGAGCCTTATTGAAGAAAAATTAAAAGGCCTGCCGCTGACAAAAAAGGATGCCCGTGCTTTTACTAGATTCTTCTTTTCCGGGGCAACGGAAAGTGAACTGGATAAACAAGGAAGAATTAATATCCCAACGCCACTATTGCAATATGCAAAATTAGAGAAAGAATGTGTTATTTTGGGTGTTTCCAATCGAATTGAAATTTGGAGTAAGCAGATTTGGGAGGATTATTTTTCACAATCTGAAGAATCTTTTGCTGAAATAGCAGAAAATATGATTGGCTTTGATATATAATGGGAAAAGTTATATTAATATATTTCTCGTATATATCGTTCGATTGGAAAAGGAAGGTACGTAAATGTTTGAACATACAACTGTGTTATTAAATGAAGCTGTAGAAGGATTAAACATTAAGTCAGATGGCATCTATGTTGATTGTACATTGGGAGGGGCAGGACATAGCTCTCTCATTTTGTCAAGACTTGGTGCGGGTGGGAAACTCTATGCATTTGACCAGGATGAAACAGCGATTGCTAATGCAAAACAAAAATTAGCTGCATATGGTGAGCAATTAGTCATTATCAAAAGTAATTTTTTATATTTGAAAGAAGAGCTTGAAAAACATGGTATCTATAAAGTAGATGGAGTTTTATATGATTTGGGAGTCTCATCGCCGCAGTTGGATACACCAGAGCGGGGTTTTAGTTACCACCATGATGCCCCATTGGACATGAGGATGGATAACGATGCTGAGGTTTCAGCTTTTGATGTCATTAACCACTGGTCATATGAAGACCTTGTCCGAATCTTTTTTCGTTACGGTGAAGAGAAATTTTCCAAGCAAATTGCTCGGAAAATTGAAAGCGCAAGAGCGGTTAAGGCTATCGAGACCACCGGGGAACTTGTAGAGTTAATTAAGGACGCCATCCCAGCACCTGCAAGACGAAAGGGCGGACACCCTGCTAAGCGAATCTTTCAAGCCGTCAGAATTGCTGTAAATGATGAACTTGCTGTATTTGAACAGTCTCTAAATCAAGCCATTGACTTACTCAATCCTGAGGGAAGAATAAGTGTGATTACCTTCCATTCCCTAGAGGATCGAATTTGTAAGGCAGCCTTTAAAAAGGCTAGTGAGACACCCCCTTTACCACCAGGTTTACCCATCATTCCAGATGAGTATAAACCGATTTTAAAGTTGGTTTCACGTAAACCGATTCTTCCGTCTGAAACTGAATTAGAGCATAACAACAGGGCACGATCTGCCAAGCTTCGGCTAGCCGAAAAATTATAAAGTTTTAATGGGCATCCATTTTGTGCGTCCCGGAGCAAAACAAAATTGTGTAAAAAACTACATTAGATTATAGAATCTGGAGGGGAAGTATTTGAGTAATCTTGCCAGGAAAGTAGTAGAGCAGCAACAAGCCGAGCAATCCGTTCGAATTAAGCGTCAAGTTAAAATTAAAAAGTCCTGGCTGACTCCGGGGGAAAAAATCATTGGAGTGACATTTGCCGGAATGGTTTGTTTTGGAGCCATTCATCTTATCTCAAATCAATCCCAAATATATGAAGCGAATAAAGACCTTCAAGTTGTTCAGGACAAAATAACCGAACAGCAAAAGGTTAATGAGGATTTGAAGGTCCAAGTAAGTGAATTAAGCTCGTATGATCGTATATTTGCAAAGGCAAAGGAAATGGGTTTAGTAAAAGATGAAAATAATGTCAAGGTCGTGCAGAACAAATGAATAAGAAACAACCCTATATGAATGTGGGAGCAGCGATATTGTTTGGGATATTCGGCCTGCTCTTTTTTGTATTGATTTGCAGGTTTTTTTCAATTGAAATTTCAGGGGAAATAAATGGACAACCACTTGCCGCAAAGGCCCAGCAGAAATACAATCGTGTGGGAACCTTGCAGGCTTCCAGGGGAACTATTTACGATCGAACCGGAGCAGTGGTGGCTGAGGATACAGCTTCTTACACTTTGATTGCGATCTTAGACAAGAAGATGACTACCAATCCCAAAAAACCTCAACATGTAACAAATATAAGTAAAACAGCAAGTGAGTTATCTAAATATCTCAAATTAGATGAATCCGAGATTTATAGTATTTTAGCAAATGGAAAGAAAAATAATCGGTTCCAAGTGGAATTCGGAAAGGCTGGAAGAGATATTGATTATAATACAAAGAATAAAATAGAAAATTTAAAACTTCCTGGTATTACCTTTACGCGTGATTCTAAACGGTTCTATCCCAATGGGGTTTTTGCTTCTCACGTTGTTGGATATGTGGACCAAACGGAGCAAAGTGACGGTACTTATAAATCTGTCGGGAAAATGGGCATTGAAAAATACTTAAATACTCAATTAACAGGGACAAATGGAAAATTAAGTTATGAGAGTGATTTGTGGGGGTATATCTTACCGGACGGTAAAGAAAATATTACGCCAGCAAAAAACGGTAATGATGTTTATTTAACGATTGATCAAAAAATTCAAACTTTCTTAGAAGATGCCATGAATCAAGTAGTAAAGAATTATAAGCCGAAAAAAATTATCGCTATTGTTGCCGATCCTAAAACTGGGGAAATTTTGGCGATGGGACAGCGTCCGTCCTTCCAGCCGGATACAAAAGAAGGGATTACTAAAAGTTGGCATAATGAAGCGATTGAAACCTCCTACGAGCCGGGCTCAACGATGAAAATCTTTACTCTTGCAGCCGCTGTTCAGGAAGGGGTCTTTAATCCAAATGAAAAATATGAATCGGGTTCGTACAAAGTAACGGAAAATAGTCAAACGATTCACGACCATAACTATGTAGGGTGGGGGCCTATTACCTATCTAGAAGGAGTTCAACGTTCCTCCAATGTTGCGTTTGCCAAAATTGCCAAAGAAAAGTTAGGTTTTGATAAGTTAAGAGAGTATTTAACAAAATTTGGTCTTGATAAACCTACTGGAATTGAACTTCCTAATGAGACATCAGGGAAAATTCAATATCAATACCCAATTGAAAAAATCACTACAGCGTATGGACAAGGTACAGCGATTACCGCTATTCAACAAATTCAAGCTGTAACAGCGATTGCAAATGATGGGAAAATGTTGAAGCCGCATATTGTGGAGAAAATTGTGAATCATGATACAGGAAAAACCATCAAGAAGACCTCACCGGAAGTCGTTTCAACACCGATATCGTCTGAAACGGCTAAAGAAGTTCGTGATATTTTAGGAACCGTTGTGACATCACCTGTTGGTACGGGCGCAAGATTCAAAATCGACGGTTATAGTGTTGCTGGTAAAACGGGTACGGCTAACATTCCTGGACCAAATGGTAAATATTTAACTGGTGCGAACAATTATGTGTTTTCCTTCATGGGTATGGCTCCAAAAGATGATCCGAAACTAATTGTTTATGTAGCCGTTCAACAGCCACAGCTTAAAGGGGCGGAAGCAGGTCAGGGAGCTATTCCGGTATCCGCAATTTTTAATCCAGTTATGAGAAATAGTTTAAATTATTTAAATGTCCAACCATCGAAAGTAGAAGCTACTAAGACGAATAAACTGGAGAAATATGTCGGAGAGTCAGTTGAGGATACGGTTAATAGTTTAAAAGCAGATGGATTTGATACCGTTGTATTAGGTGATGGTAAAACTGTAACCGATCAACTGCCAAAGGCAGGCACGACTATTTTGGAGGGTGAAAAAGTGATTATCAAGACCTCTGGAAATATGACGGCGCCTGATATGACGGGATGGTCACTCCGTGATGTCATGAAAATTGCCAATATCGCTAATTTAAAATTTAGCTCGAAGGGTCGAGGGTTTGTCACCAGCCAAAATATAAAACCAAAAGAAGCATTAAAAAGCGGGGATTACCTTATTGTAGATTTGAAAACCCCAGAAGACCAATCGACAAAAACAGAGAATAATCAATCGACTGACAAAGAATCTGTCCAAGATTAATTTGAAAAATCCCGCTAGCAGGCGGGATTTTTTCTGTTTTACAAACTGGACGGTACGTTCTATTTAAAAAAGTACAAGCATATTAATGAACGATAGTGAAAGTGGAAAAGGAGGATTATTCATTATATGCGTGTTTCTAATGTCACTGTTCGAAAACGGCTAATGATCGCACTATTTGTTGGATTCTTAACCTTCTTAATTATTGATGTGCGTCTTGGATATGTTCAGTTTGTACTCGGTGATATGCTGACTGATAAAGCAAAGGGTTCTTGGAGCCGGAATATACCATTTGAACCGGAGCGGGGAAAAATTGTCGACCGCAATGGTGTTGCATTAGCAACAAATATAAGTGCGCCAACGGTCTATGTTATTCCACGACAAATAAAGGACCCGGCAACAACGGCTGAAAAGCTCGCATCGGTCTTAAAGATGTCCAAAGAAACAGCTTATCGAGAAATTACGAAAAAAGCATCATCCGTACGGTTAAAGGAAGGTAGAAAAATTTCACATGAAAAAGCGAAAGAAATTAGGGCTCTTGGATTGGAAGGCGTCTATGTTGGTGAAGATTCCAAACGGTATTATCCAAATGGAAGCTATCTATCGCATGTGCTTGGTTTTACTGGTGTAGATAATCAAGGTTTAATGGGACTTGAGAAATATTATGACAAAGAATTAAGCGGTGAAAGAGGAGCCGTTAAATTCTATGCCAATGCCAAAGGGGAAAGAATGAATGATATGGCAGATGATTATGAGCAGCCTACAAAAGGGCTTGATTTAAAATTAACAATCGATTCCAAAATACAAACCATTGTTGAAAGAGAACTGGATATTGCACAAGCAAAGTATAATCCAGATGGAATTATTGCGATTGCGATGAATCCTAATAACGGCGAGATATTAGCTATGTCAAGCAGGCCGACATTTGATCCTGCTAATTTTCGGAATGTTTCCCAAGAAGTCTATAATCGAAACCTTCCTGTCTGGTCTACCTATGAGCCCGGTTCTACCTTTAAGATTATCACGCTTGCGGCTGCACTGAATGAAGGTAAAGTCAATCTAGAGAAAGAGCATTTTCATGATTCAGGTTCTGTTCAAATAGCGGGTGCCAGGTTAAAGTGCTGGAAAAGAGGCGGACATGGGGATCAAACTTTTCTAGAGGTTGTCGAAAACTCCTGTAACCCGGGCTTTGTAGAGTTAGGGGAACGCTTAGGAAAGGAAAAATTGTTTAAATATATTAAAGACTTTGGCTTCGGACAAAAAACGGGCATAGATTTGCAAGGTGAAGGAACTGGAATATTATTTAATTTAAAAAGGGTTGGTCCTGTTGAACAAGCGACAACTGCTTTTGGACAGGGTGTCTCTGTTACACCAATTCAGCAAATTACAGCAGTATCTGCGGCCATTAATGGCGGGATTTTGTACCAGCCGTATATTGCAAAAGAACTGATTGATCCTGTTACAAAAGAAGTGGTGATGAGAAATACACCTGTTGCAAAGAGACGTGTCATTACGGAAAAAACATCAAAGGAAATCCGTAATGCCCTTGAAAGTGTTGTGGCAAAGGGTTCCGGCGGCAGGGCGTTTATAGAAGGTTATCGAGTTGGTGGCAAGACAGGGACGGCTCAAAAAGCACAGAACGGGAGATATCTTGAAAATAACTTTATCGTATCCTTTATGGGTTTTGCACCAGCAGATGACCCGCAAATCGTTATCTATGTAGCAGTTGATAATCCTAAAGGAGTTACTGCATTCGGTGGTACGGTCAGTGCTCCAATCGTTGGTGCCATAATGAAAGATAGCTTAAGTGCAATGGGTATACAACCACGAAAGGATCAAATAGAAAAAGAAATAAAATGGCCAGATGTGCCATTGATTAAATTGCCAGATTTTGTAGGGATGTCTAAGGATGAACTTCAGGAGCAGCTTATAAACATATCGATTGATGCGAGCGGAGATGGTGATGTGGTGGTAAGACAATCGCCTGAACCAGGTACCAAGGTGAAAGAAGGATCAAAAGTAAGACTTTACTTTGGTAAAGGAGACTAACAAAAAAATTTTTAAAAGGGCGGTCGGAATATTTTCCGCCGCCTTAAAATTTGGGCTGTGTTAAAGGCCATGGTTGATATTTTAGCCATGTTGATTGGAGCGGAAGGCGCTCGACTCCTCGGAAATGCTATCGCATTTCCTTCGTGCGTGGGCGGATTCAAAGATGTAATTTCAAAGTCCTGCGGGAGTACGGGGCAGGGGAGACCCCGCAGACGCTTCAGCGTCGAGTAGGCTCCCGGGCACGCCCGCGGGTTTGCTGAGCGCCTGCAGCGGAAATCAACATTCATGTCTAACACAGCCAAAATTTTTATTAAGGATTCATTACTAAATGGTAAAATAAAATAATTTAATGTAAAATAAGATGGAACTTTCGTATAGAGTCATTTTTGGGCATAAACTGGAAATTGGCTATGTGAGGAAATGAGAGGATTTGAGATAAAATGAAGTTACAAGAGCTGCTTAAGAATTTGCACCCCATCGTTCCTTATAAGGGTGAAGGTCCAGAGATCACTTCCATTGAGAACGATAATAGGAAGGTGCAAAAGGGGAGCTTATTTATTTGCATTAAAGGATACACAGTGGATGGGCATGATTTTGCTGAATCAGCTATTAACAATGGAGCTGCTGCCATACTTGCTGAAAGACCTTTAAATTTAGAAGTTCCGGTTGTCATAGTGAAAGATACCACCAGAGCAATGGCTGTACTTGCTGATGCTTTTTACGGACAGCCAACCAAAAAACTACACCTAATTGGAATAACAGGTACAAACGGAAAAACCACCACGAGTCACTTAATTGAAAAGATATTGGCTGATGCAGGGAAAAAGACGGGCTTAATTGGTACGATGTATACCAAGATTGCCGATAAAACGATTGAAACCAAAAACACCACTCCAGAAAGTCTTACACTTCAAAAGACCTTTAAACAAATGGTTGAGGCGGGTGTGGATGCAGCGGTGATGGAGGTTTCATCCCATGCCCTAGATTTAGGCAGGGTCCATGGCTGTGACTATGATGTAGCCGTATTTACGAACCTCACCCAGGATCATCTTGATTACCATCAAACGATGGAGGAATATAAGCGGGCAAAAAGCTTATTATTTGCACAGCTTGGTAATACATTTGACTTAAGTAAACCCAAATTCGCAGTGCTTAATGCGGATGACGCTGCTTCAGAAATGTATAGCAGGTCAACAGCTGCACATGTGGTTACATACGGAATTGAACAAAAGGCAGATATAATGGCGCATAATATACAGATGACTCCGAAGGGAACAACCTTTGACCTTGTGTTTGAGGGCGGTATTTATCCAATCCAAATGCAGTTAATTGGAAAATTTAGTGTCTATAATGTACTAGCAAGTGTGACGGCTGCATTAGTATCCGGACTTGACTTAGAGCAAGTTATTCACTCCATTGAGAGCGTCGAAGGGGTTTCAGGAAGGTTTGAACTTGTCAATGCAAGTCAGGATTTTACTGTTATTGTGGATTATGCACACACACCTGATAGCTTAGAAAATGTATTGAAAACGATTCAGCATTTTGCCAAGAAGAAGGTCTTTGTGATTGTCGGCTGCGGGGGAGATCGCGACCGCACAAAACGGCCGTTGATGGCGCAAATAGCCTGTCAGTATGCAACCGATCCGATACTTACTTCAGATAATCCTAGAAGTGAAGATCCGATTGCTATCTTAAAAGATATGGAAGATGGGGTACAAGGGAAGAAATACCAAGTCATTCCAGACCGTAGAAAGGCGATTTATACAGCAGTAAATGAAGCATCCCCGGGAGATATTATTTTAATTGCTGGCAAAGGTCATGAAACCTATCAAATTATCGGTAAAGAGGTTCATGACTTTGATGACCGTCTTGTGGCAAGGGAAGCAATTAAGGAGAGATAGAGATGGTTTTAGCTATTAGTGACTTGGCTGGATTGTTTAGCGAGAAAAAAGGGGTCCTAGACGATTTGTTATTGGGGACAGTATCGGACAAAGCGGATACCTCCCAGCCATTGGGGTTATTTGTACCTGTGAATACAGAGTCAGGGGAACTGTTAGAAGCCATTTCCAATGGAGCTATCGCTGCCATTTGGGATCAGGATAGGGTAATACCTCGTTATACACCAACCCAGTTTCCGATTTTTTTTACCAAAGACCCTGCAGAAGCATTGAAGAAAATTATTGATTTTTATATTGAAAAACTAGATGGAGAAACGAACAAGCATATGGAGAGAACGAACTTTAATATTTCAAACAAATTACTTCTTAATAAAAACAATCAAACATATGATATAGCTGGGCATTTAGCGAAGCTGGCATTACAAAATAATCAGGATAGGAGGGGATAAGATGAAGGAGCAAGTTATTTTTTTCACAATAATAATGGGCTTTTTAATCTCAGTTTTACTTTCTCCCATTTTTATTCCCTTCTTGCGAAGATTGAAATTTGGACAAAGTATCCGCGAGGAAGGTCCTAAATCCCACCAGAAAAAATCAGGCACACCGACAATGGGGGGTGTTATGATTTTATTTTCTATCATTATTACCACTTTGGTCATGATAGGGAAATATGCAGACCATACACCGGTAAATGCTTTTTTACTTTTGTTTGTCACGTTTGGATTTGGTCTTTTGGGATTTTTGGATGATTTTATCAAGGTAGTTTTAAAACGGAACTTAGGGTTAACATCTAAGCAGAAATTTTTAGGGCAAATTATCATATCAGTCATTTTTTACTTGATCTATAAACATACTGGCCAGTCTACCGAAATCAAGTTTCCATTTGGTGATTTTTCCATTGATTTAGGCTGGGGTTATGTATTATTAATTATTTTTTGGCTTGTTGGCTTTTCAAATGCAGTCAATCTTACGGATGGTCTCGACGGTTTGGTGTCAGGCACCGCGGCAATTGCTTTTGGAGCGTTTGCAGTATTAGCTTGGAATCAAAACCAATTTGAAATTGCTGTTTACTCAGTGGCCGTTGTTGGGGCAGTTTTAGGATTTTTGGTATTTAACGCCCATCCTGCTAAAGTATTTATGGGGGATACCGGGTCGCTTGCTTTGGGCGGGGCGATTGCAGCAATTGCCATATTAACAAAGCTTGAAATTTTGCTAATCATCATTGGCGGTGTTTTTGTAATTGAAACATTGTCTGTTATTCTTCAAGTAGCTTCCTTTAAGACGACCGGAAAACGGATTTTTCGTATGAGTCCTTTGCATCATCATTACGAGCTAGTGGGCTGGTCGGAATGGCGTGTTGTAGTAACATTTTGGAGCGTAGGTTTAATATTTGCGATACTAGGTATCTATATTGAGGTGTGGTTATAATTGAAACAGATCGAATCTTATCGTTATAAAAAAATTCTTGTACTAGGTTTAGCTAAAAGTGGTGTTACGGCTGCTTCTTTGTTACATAAGCTTGGAGCATTTGTGACGGTGAATGATAAAAAGCCGTTATCGGAAAATCCTGAGGCGCAAGGTTTATTGGAGCAGGGAATTAAGGTGATATGTGGTGAACATCCGATTGAACTTTTGGATGAAGGGTTCGAACTGATTGTGAAAAACCCTGGCATTCCATATCACAATCCCATGATTGAAGGGGCTATCGAAAAAGGAATTCCTGTTATTACAGAGGTGGAACTTGCTTATGAGATTTCCGAAGCACCCTTTATTGGCATCACAGGTACTAATGGAAAAACAACGACGACTACCTTAGTCTATGAAATGTTAAAAGAAGGCAGCAAGCAGCCGCTGATAGCTGGTAATATCGGTACCGTTGCTTCGGGTGTGGCCCAAAAGGCTGAAAGAGACAATACGATTGTTATTGAACTCTCTTCGTTCCAACTAATGGGGATTAAGAGTTTTACTCCGAAGATAGCAATCATAACAAATCTTTATGATGCCCACTTAGATTATCACGGCACCAGAAAGGAATATATCGAAGCAAAAGCCAATATCACGAAGAACCAGACTGAGTCCGAATATTTAGTGGTTAATGCCGATCAAGAAGATACGATGGAAATGGCGCGAAACTCCAAAGCCACCATTATTCCTTTCTCTACTAAAAAGGAACTGCCAGTGGGTGCATATATCAAAGACGGCTGGATTACCTTTAATCAAGAGCCAGTAATGGAAATTGGCGACATAGCCTTACCAGGAGTCCATAACCTTGAAAACATCCTATCAGCCATGGCAGCAGCCAAACTATCAGGCGTAGACAACAGCGCCATTCAAGCAGTCCTCAAAACCTTTACTGGTGTCAGGCACCGTTTGCAATATGTCGCTGAGGTTAATGGCAGAAAGTTTTATAATGATTCGAAGGCAACGAATAGCTTAGCTACGATTAAGGCTTTGTCAGCTTTTAAGGCTCCAACCATTCTGCTTGCAGGGGGGCTTGACCGCGGAAATGAGTTTGACGAACTTTTACCGAATTTAACTAATGTCAAAGCGCTCATTACGTTTGGTCAAACCGCTCCTAAACTGGAACGTGTCGGGAAGCTTGCTGGAATAAAAACGATTAGCCATGTCGATAATGTTGACAAGGCCGTGCCTGAAGCGTATCGATACTCTGAACCTGGCGACGTTATCCTTTTATCACCGGCATGTGCAAGCTGGGATCAATATAAAAGTTTTGAAGTCAGGGGAGACATTTTTATCGAAGCGGTGCATAAGCTTAAGTAAGGGCTTGTCCGAAACGGAAGCGCCCGTTTTGCGGCATTTTGCCGCCGGGTGGCTTGTGCTAGACACTTACTAAGTTCTCAGCTTATCACTCTAGCGGAGCCCTAAAACACGTGGTTTGAGGTGGATAGCGGTGCCGACAAAGAGAACAACTCCCGACTTTATCTTAATGATTGTAACCTTTACACTTCTGGCAATAGGGCTTATCATGGTATACAGTGCTAGTGCTGTCTGGGCGGAATATAAATTCCAAGATTCCTTTTTCTTTGCAAAAAGGCAAACCCTATTTGCCGGGGTAGGAATTGTTGCTATGTTTTTTATTATGAATGTAAATTACTGGACTTGGAGAACGTATGCCAAAACAATCTTGATTGTTTGTTTTGTCTTATTAGTGCTCGTGTTAATTCCAGGAATCGGGAATGTTCGAAATGGTTCAAGAAGCTGGATTGGTGTGGGGGCATTCTCGATACAGCCATCGGAATTTATGAAACTCGCGATGATTGCATTTCTGGCAAAATATTTATCTGAGCGGCAAAAAGTTATAACATCCTTTAAAAAGGGTTTGATCCCTTCATTAGGTCTAGCCTTTATTGCCTTTGCAATGATTATGCTACAACCTGACTTAGGGACTGGAACCGTAATGATGGGAACCTGTGTTGTCATGATCTTTATTGCAGGGGCAAGGGTCAGTCATTTTGCCTTTCTAGGTTTATTAGGGGTTGGTGGATTTGTAGGCTTAATTGCCTCCGCACCATATCGGATTAAGAGGATTACATCTTTCCTTGATCCGTGGTCTGACCCGCTGGGAAGTGGATTTCAAATTATCCAATCCCTCTATGCCATCGGTCCGGGCGGATTATTTGGTTTAGGACTAGGCGAAAGCAGGCAAAAGTTTTTTTACCTGCCGGAACCCCAAACCGACTTTATTTTTGCCATACTTTCAGAGGAACTAGGTTTTATTGGCGGATCCTTCATTTTACTTTTGTTTGCTTTATTGTTATGGCGTGGCATCCGCATTGCACTTGGTGCGCCTGATTTATATGGAAGTTTCCTCGCTGTTGGTATTATTGCGATGGTAGCCATCCAGGTTATGATCAATATTGGCGTAGTTACCGGACTAATGCCAGTTACAGGTATTACACTGCCATTCCTAAGTTACGGGGGATCCTCGTTAACCTTAATGTTAATGGCCATCGGTGTTCTCCTTAATATCAGCCGATATTCAAGATTTTAAATGATACCCTGTCACATGCAGGGTTCTTTTTATGTTTAATGGCTTTCTTTATTACAATTAAATAACATTCTTTTTTCTATCGTGTATTTTCTTGTTTTTATAGTAGAATGTGTTTAGCAACTTTTTAGAGGTGAGAAAATGAAAGTAGTAGTTAGTGGCGGAGGGACTGGCGGGCATATCTATCCTGCTCTCGCACTTATTAGAGAAATTCAAAAAGAAAACCAAGAAGCAGAATTCTTATATATTGGTACAACAAATGGGTTAGAAAGCAAGCTTGTTCCAAGGGAGGATATTGCTTTTAAATCTATACATATTACCGGCTTTAAGAGAAAGCTATCTTTTGAAAACGTAAAAACGATTATGAGATTTATAAAAGGGGTTAAGGATAGTAAGAGAATCCTTAAAGAGTTTCAACCCGATATCGTTATTGGCACAGGCGGCTATGTATGCGGCCCGGTGGTATATGCTGCAAAAGGTCTTGGAATTCCAACAATTATTCACGAACAGAATAGTGTACCGGGTTTAACAAATAAATTCTTAAGCAGGTACGTAAACAAAATTGCTATTTGTTTTGAAGAAGCGAAGGAATACTTTCCTCGTGAGAAAGTCGTCTTTACTGGAAATCCTCGAGCATCAGAGGTGCTTGGCAAAGATGGAATTAAAGGTCGTCTTTCAGCAGGTCTTAGTACGACTAAACCTGCCGTTCTAATTTTTGGTGGCAGCAGGGGGGCAAGACCCATTAACGAAGCTGTAGTGAAGGCACTGGCAGAATTTGCTGAAAAACCATACCAGATTCTCTATATCACAGGGGACGTTCATTATGAGGCAGTACAAAAGGAAGTAGAATTAGTGGGCAATCCTCAAAATGTAGTGATTAAGCCATTTATTCATAACATGCCAGAAGTGCTTGCCGGGATTGATCTCGTTGTTTCAAGAGCGGGTGCAACTACACTAGCTGAACTAACCTCATTAGGTATACCAAGTATATTAATTCCAAGTCCATATGTAACCAATAATCATCAAGAAAAAAATGCAAGATCTTTAAGTGATTATGGTGCAGCACAATTGCTTTTAGAAAAGGATTTAAATAATAAAAGTCTTATTAGCCATATTGATCGAATTTTATTAAATCGCGATCATTTAAATGACATGAAAGCGAAAGCGAAAAAGATGGGTGTTCCTGATTCGGCACATCGGCTTTATGCTGTAATGAAACAATTGGTAAAACCAATTCAGAAGTAGCCCAAATTATGTTTATGCATAAACTGAAATTAACGCATCTAGGAAAGTTAGGTGAATTTAATGGAAGCAATTGTATCCGAATTGCAAACTTTAAATATTGGAAAAGTAAAACAAAATGAACCTTTGTTAAACCATACGACCATTAAAATTGGTGGGCCAGCTGACCTCTTTGTCGAGCCGTCCTCGATTGATAACTTAAAAAAAGTCATGGAAGTAATTGAAAAAAACGGAGTTCAATGGCGGGCAATTGGCAGAGGTTCGAATCTGTTAGTATCGGATAAGGGGATTGAAGGTGTGGTCATTAAGCTTGGACAGGGTTTGGACCATCTGCATATTAACGAAACCGAAATTACCGTTGGCGGAGGTTACTCCCTTGTTAGTTTAGCTACTTCTATTAGTAAAAAGGGTATGACCGGACTTGAATTTGCCAGCGGTATACCAGGTTCAGTGGGTGGAGCAGTGTACATGAATGCAGGTGCACACGGATCAGATATTAGTAAAATATTAGCGAAAGCTCATATTTTGTTTACAGATGGTTCAATGGAATGGCTAACAAATGAAGAAATGGAATTTTCTTATCGAACCTCTATTCTTCAAAAGAAACGGCCCGGTATAGTCCTTGAAGCTATTTTCAATCTAGAAATGGGTGACCGTGCTGCGATTGTGTCGCAAATGCAAAAAAACAAAGATTATCGGAAAGAAACGCAGCCATGGAATTTCCCTTGTGCAGGCAGTATCTTCCGCAATCCGCTCCCGAATTATGCAGGAAAATTAATTGAGGATGCCGGCTTAAAGGGCTTTAGTATTGGCGGTGCTAAAATTTCGGAAATGCATGGGAACTTTATTGTTAATGCAGGTAATGCAACAGCCAAAGATGTTTTATCTTTAATTCAGCATGTTAAGGAAACTATTTTTAACCTTTATGGCGTTAAAATGGAGACAGAAGTAGAAATAATTGGGCGATAATACAAATCCGCTAGCATGATTTTAACATTTAGATCCTAAGACATTTAAGTGGAATGATCCTTACTAATATTGTAAGAAATTCCTTACGAATGACAAATATTGTGTTATAATAATTGATAAGATTATAGATGGATATTAGCAAGAAAATGAGTGACGGCATGAATTTTCGTGCCGTTGTTTCTCGTTATCGTGACAGCTATTTATATAGGACGAGCTTTTTGATGTGTTTTAGGGCAACTGCTTATAGTTTAAAAGTACCTTAATGAAGGACTTTGTTAAACTATAACTTAAGCGCCAAGGTGCGCTCACGCTTTTCTTTTGGAGGAGTTATAGATGGAAAATGATAAAATCGTTGCTCTTGAGGATCGAATACCCAAACTGAAGGAACAAAGGCGCCGAAAGGCTAACAAACGTCTTGTGCTCCTTTTGATATTGTTTTTTACAATGATAGTTGTTATAGCCTATTCACAATCTCCATTAAGTCATGTAAAACATATTAGTGTGGATGGGAATGAAGTATATTCTGATAATGAAATCATAAAAGCAAGTGGTATTACCACGAATACGAATATTTGGAAGATCAAAAAAAGCAATACGTCTTCAAAAATTAAACAGTTATCAGAAATCAATCAGGCAAATGTAAAAATAAAATGGCCGAATACGGTTCAGATCCAAGTTAAGGAGCATAAAAGAATAGCATACCTTAAACAAGGCAAAAACTATCTGCCCATCATGGAAAACGGTAAAGTTTTAAAGGATAGAAAAACGGACATAATTCCAGTTAATTCTCCGATTCTTTTCGAATTTAAGGAAGGTAAAGTTCTTAACCTTATGGTTAAAGAATTAGAAAAACTTCCAAGTGAAATTATAAACTCCATTTCTGAAATACATTATTCTCCAAAAAAAACTGACCAGTATCATATTTCCTTATTTATGAATGATGGTTTCGAAGTTAGCGCAACACTAAGAAGCTTTTCGGAAAAGATGGTTCATTATCCTTCAATTATTAGCCAATTGGATCCTAATAAAAAAGGATTAATTGATTTGGAAGTTGGTTCATTTTTCAAGGCTTATGGATCAGGGGCGGAGGAAAGACAAGGTGAATAAGATTCGGGTAGAGCGTAAGCATTTTATCTTGTCCCTTGTTTGCTTAGTTCTAGGTTTTATCGTTGCTTTCTCTTATCACCTTACTCAAATCAAACAACAAAACGAAAAACATAACCTTTCTGATAAGCAATATGAAGAAACACTGGGACTTCGAAATCAATTAATAGCAGAAGAGGAAGCCAATCGTAAGCTGCAAAAGGATCTAAACCAAAAGCAAGCGCTGGTCCTTAAAAATGAACAAGATCTTTCAAAAGAAACACGAGATTTTCAAAATCTAGCTGTTGATGCTGAGAAATATAGAATGTTCATTGGAAAAGTAAAGGTAAAGGGTAAGGGGGTAAAGGTTACCCTTTCTGACGGTGCTTATGACCCGAAAGATGGAAATGTTAACAATTACCTTGTTCATGAGCAGCATGTTTTTAAGGTCGTTAATGAGTTATATGTCTCAGGTGCTGCAGCTATTGCCATTAACGGTCAGAGACTGACAAGCCGCTCCTATATCGTTTGTAACGGACCGGTGATTACAGTGGATGGGGTGCCATATCCTGCTCCGTTTGTTATTACGGCTATTGGTGATCCAAATGTTCTTTCTTCCTCTTTAAACCTAACTGGTGGGGTTAAGGATCAACTTGTAAATGATAATGTCGTTTTTACACTGGAAAAGGAAGATGAAATTGTTTTGAATCCAATCTTAGGCAGTTAATGTGTCCACAATCAAAGAATGGAGAAGGTTAGGTGAAAATGGTGGACAAGCCCAAATTAAATTTAAGTTTTACTTTGATTGCAACATTAGTTGGATTTATGATTGCCATTCAATTTCAAACAGTGAAGAAACCGGTTGAACGTGATACCCGAGATATATGGCAGCTTCGTGAAGCACTTTTAAAGGAAAAAGAACTACAAACCAATTTATTAAGTGAGATCCGTTCCAATGAGGAAAAACTATCAGCCTATGAATCTAAGCGAAAGCAAAGTAAAGAACAGGCATTAAAGGATACCTTACAGGAATTAAGAGTGGAGGCGGGGCTAACGGAGAAATCAGGCCCAGGGATTACACTCGTCATTGAACCAGTGTTAGAGGATATTCAGTTGGGGACGCCTGTTCATGATACAGTTTCACCTGAACTTTTGCAAAGGTTATTAAATGAATTGAATATGTACGAAGCGAAATATGTCGCCATTGATGGTCAGCGGATTATTAATACAACCGTCATCAGAGATATTAATGGGGTAACAAAAATTGATGGGCATACGATTAAAGGGCTGCCAATTGAGATAAAAGTGGGCGTCGATGATATGGATACAGCGCAAAAATTATCGGATCGAATGAATGTATCGAAAGCAAAGGATGAGTTTTTTACAGAGAGTTTAAAGCTTTCAGTTTCAGAAGCAAATCCCAATATTTCGATACCTGCCTATGATGATTCCATTCGAGTAAAGTACCTTGAGCCCATTAAAGAAGGAGGCGGTTCCTAATGTGGCTACCATTTGTGGGGTTGGTCGTTGGTATCATCCTAGGTCTGCTAACTGAAATTCGAATCCCCGAGGAATATTCCAATTATTTGTCGATAGCTGTTCTTGCTGCTTTTGACACACTTTTTGGTGGAATCAGGGCATACCTGCAAAATATTTATGATGAAAAAGTGTTTGTATCAGGTTTCTTTTTTAATATAGGACTTGCTGCAAGTTTAGCTTTTCTCGGTGTTCATCTTGGTGTAGACTTATATTTAGCAGCAGTTTTTGCGTTTGGTGTCAGATTGTTTCAGAATATCGCTGTAATACGGCGAATATTATTGACAAAATGGTCAACAAACAAAGAAAAAATAGAAAAAAGTTGAAATTTTTAAAGGGAAATATGTAGTTGTGACGAATAATTTTATAAGATATGACTATGAAACTAGTATTTAACATGAGCAAAATTTAAAATTGTTGTTCGATCCAAGGAGAATTAAAAGGAGGTGCCAAAGAATGAACAGCAATGAAATATATGTTAGTCTTGACATCGGTACATCCAGTGTAAAAGTAATCATTGGTGAAATGGTCAATGACTCTGGAAAAGACACGTTAAATATAATTGGTGTTGGGAATGTAAAATCAGAAGGTTTACGTAAAGGGTCAATCGTTGATATGGATGACACCGTTCATTCTATTAAACGGGCAATTGAGCAGGCAGAGAGAATGATTGGGATGGAGATCCGTGAAGTAGTGGTGGGGATCTCAGGCAGAGACATCATGCTTCAAAATTGTCACGGTATTATTGCCGTTTCAAGCCAAAATCGAGAAATTACCAATGAAGATGTCATACGTGTCATTGAGGCATCGCATGTGGGTTCAATCCCGCCGGAAAGAGAAAATATTGGTGTTATTCGTAAACAATTTATTCTCGATGGTAAAGATGAAATCAATGATCCCCGCGGGATGATTGGTGTTCGCCTTGAAATGGATGGAACTTTAATAACTGGTTCCAAATCAATTATCATTAATACATTGCGTTGTGTGGAAAGAGCAGGTCTTGATATATTAGATATTATCCTGCAGCCATTAGCAGCAGGAGATTTTGCTTTATCAAAGGATGAAAAAAATCTTGGTGTAGCACTTATTGATATTGGCGGAGGATCCACTACAATTGCCGTGTTTGAGGAAGGATTCCTTAAAGCTACTAGTGTCATCCCGGTTGGCGGGGATCTTCTCACAAATGATCTTTCAAAGGTATTGCACACCTCAACTGAGGATGCAGAAAATATTAAGATAAAATATGGACATGCCTTCTATGATAATGCCTCAGAAGATGAATTCTTCAGCGTACCAATCATCGGAAGTGACCAGCATCAGCAATTTAACCAACTCTATGTATCTGAAATTATTGAAGCTAGAATGGAAGAGATTTTTGAACTGATCGCGCATGAATTGAAACGCTTAGGCGTAATGGATTTACCTGGTGGTTTTGTCTTAACAGGTGGAACTGCCAAAATGCAAGGTGTGTTGGAGCTAGCACAAGATATGTTCCAAAATCCTGTCCGTATTGCCTCACCTGATTATATAGGTGTAAGAGAACCTCAATATACAACGGCGGTTGGTCTAATTAAGTACGCTTACAAGAATGCTAGATTACCGGGGGGAACCATCGGTTCGTCGACTTCAGCTGTAGCTGTTACTGAGCCAATCGAAAAAAGAATACCAAAACAACATCAACCTAAAACTAAGGTAGAAAAACAACCGGAAGAAAAAATGTCATCAAAAGTAAAAAAATTCCTTGGTTACTTTTTCGAGTAGTAGAAGAAGTAATGCGACGAATTAGGAGGATTTGTCATGTTAGAATTTGATACAAATTTAGATTCTCTTGCAACAATAAAGGTAATCGGAGTTGGCGGCGGAGGCAATAACGCAGTAAACCGAATGATTGAACATGGTGTTCAAGGAGTAGAATTTATTGCCGTTAATACAGATGCACAAGCCTTAAATTTGTCAAAAGCGGAAGTCAAAATGCAGATTGGTGCAAAGCTGACGCGCGGACTAGGAGCAGGCGCTAATCCTGAAGTAGGTAAAAAAGCTGCTGAAGAAAGCAAAGAACAAATTGAAGAAGCACTAAGAGGTGCTGATATGGTCTTTGTTACAGCTGGAATGGGCGGGGGTACCGGTACGGGTGCCGCGCCAGTTATTGCCCAAATCGCCCGCGATTTAGGTGCTTTAACAGTTGGTGTGGTAACACGTCCGTTTACCTTTGAAGGTAAAAAACGTTCGAACCAAGCATCTGGCGGTATTGGTTCAATGAAAGAAGCAGTCGATACACTCATCGTTATTCCTAACGACAGGCTACTTGAAATTGTTGATAAAAGTACGCCAATGCTTGAGGCATTCCGCGAAGCCGATAATGTATTGCGTCAAGGTGTTCAAGGTATTTCCGATTTAATTGCAACACCAGGATTAATTAACTTGGATTTTGCTGATGTTAAAACCATTATGTCCAATAAAGGATCTGCTTTGATGGGAATTGGGGTTGCATCCGGTGAAAATCGTGCAACTGAAGCAGCTAAAAAGGCGATTAATTCACCATTGTTAGAGACTTCTATTGATGGTGCTCAAGGTGTATTAATGAATATTACAGGCGGATCTAACTTGAGCCTTTATGAAGTTCAAGAAGCGGCTGATATTGTCGCAACTGCAACAGATCAGGAAGTAAATATGATCTTCGGTTCTGTTATCAATGAAAACCTAAAAGATGAAATTATTGTAACAGTTATTGCTACTGGCTTTAATGAAGAAGTAGCACAGCCAAAAGTAACACGTCCATCATTTGGACAAGTGAAACCTTCTAATAGCCCTGTAAAGAGAGAGACTAAACGAGAAGAAATTCCACAAGAACCACCTGTCCGCAATAACAATGTTTCACAAGATGAAGCACTTGATATTCCTACTTTCTTACGAAACCGGAATAGAAGAAGGTAACAGGAAGCGTAAGCATCTGTTAAGCGAAGTACACTAGTCGCTAGGCGCTGAAGCTGAACTATTTTAAAAGTTCAGAGATAGAAAATTAATAATATTAAAAAAGGCGTAGTCCCCTAGGGATTACGCCTTTTTAATATATTCAACTAGATAAATATGACAAATTCCGTTTCGGATAGTGAAAATTTCTAATTTTTTGATTACAGAAAGTGACACACTTCCGCTAGGAAAGTACGTTATACTTTTTCGTAAACAGAAGAATAGAAACATAGTAGCCTATAGCCGCAATAAGGAGGAAGCTCGTTTGACGGTTTATTTAGATGTTATTTGGGCTCTTAATTTTTTATTCGATAGCCTGCTATTGTATTTAACAGCCATTTTCCTTAAAAGAAAAATACACATCTGGAGATTACTTGCGGGTGGTTTTATCGGCTCATTGATCATTTTATTATCGTTTACCCCACTAAATGCCTATACTAGCCAACCCATATCCAAACTTATTTGTTCTATGTTTATGATTCTTATGGTCTTTGGATTTAAGCGGTTATCTTTTTTCTTTAAAGCCTTAATGACGCTATATGTTTCTACATTTTTAATTGGCGGAGGCTTAATGGGGGCGCATTATTTCATTCAATCTGATTTAGAACTGTCAGTAAAGGTTCTCTCTTCTAGTGTAAAAGGATTTGGAGATCCAATTAGTTGGTTGTTTGTTATTATTGGTTTTCCATTAGCTTGGCACTTTGCAAGAAAAAATGTAGAAACAATGGAAATGACCAAAATCCAATACGACCAAATTGTTAAGGTTCAAGTGAAATTGGATGATGTCATTCTAAATTTTAAAGGATTGGTCGACAGTGGAAATCAACTATATGATCCGTTGTCTAAACTCCCTGTTATGTTTGTCTCTCTTAAAGAGCAACTCGATGCTATACCTGAGCCGATTAGCAGGCTTGCTGCAGTGGACCCAGAATCTTTCATACTGGAGAATCGAGAGGGGACCCATACATGGGAGCACAGGGTAAGAATCATTCCGTGTAAGGTCGTTGGACAAGAGCATCAGTTAATTGTGGCCATCAAACCAGATTTGATTTTAATCGAACATAACAGTGTTCAATATCTATGTGAAAAGGGTCTAGTCTCCTTTACGATGCAGCAGCTCTCAGCAGATGATGCCTTTGAATGTATCGTTCATCCTAAAATGCTGACGGGACCTAGGCAGCAAGGAGGGGCTGTGATGGTAAGTTAATATTACTATACTCAGAAAAAATTGATTTAGAAGGAGGAACATGCATGAAAAAATGGAGATTTCGCTTAACTTACTACTGGTATAAATTATTAATGAAACTCGGACTTAAAACAGATGAGGTCTTTTACATCGGTGGAAGCGAAGCATTACCACCTCCTTTGAGTAAGGATGAAGAAGAGGTTTTATTGAAAAAGCTTCCCGGTGGGGATAAAACAGCAAGGTCCATTCTCATTGAACGTAACCTCCGTCTTGTTGTTTACATTGCCAGAAAATTTGAGAATACGGGCATTAATATCGAGGATTTGATTAGTATTGGAACAATTGGCCTCATTAAAGCCGTCAATACGTTTAACCCGGAAAAGAAAATAAAACTTGCTACATATGCTTCAAGGTGTATTGAAAATGAAATTCTAATGTACTTACGACGGAACAATAAAATTCGGTCAGAAGTATCGTTTGATGAACCGCTGAATATCGATTGGGATGGAAATGAGCTGTTATTATCAGATGTTTTGGGAACAGATGATGATATTATTACAAAGGATTTAGAGGCTAGTGTTGACAGAAAACTACTAACAAAAGCATTACACCAACTTACAGATCGTGAAAAGCAAATAATGGAGCTAAGATTTGGTCTGACAAATGGGGAAGAAAAAACCCAGAAGGATGTTGCTGATATGCTTGGGATTTCCCAATCGTATATTTCAAGATTGGAAAAGAGAATTATTAAGAGGCTTCGTAAAGAATTTAATAAGATGGTATAAAAGAAAGGATGGATGGGTAAACATACAGTCTTTCTTCCAAAATTTTAGAGATTAAGAAAAATTTTTCTTCCAAAAAAAACTAACTAAATTCATGATGTAATGGCATTTTTCGACAAATATGCACCTGTCCATGCTTGAGGGCAGGTGCATATTTTTCCTTCTCGGGGAGATACTGTTTTTTGTACAGCAGCTCCTGTGAGGAGGGAAAAGGATTGACTCGGAATAAAGTTGAAATTTGCGGTGTAGACACATCAAAACTTCCTGTTTTAAAGAACGAAGAAATGAGAATACTCTTCAAGCAAATGCAAGAGGGCGATATAAGTGCCCGTGAAAAGCTTGTCAACGGTAATTTACGACTTGTCCTTAGTGTCATTCAGCGGTTTAACAATCGAGGCGAGTTTGTTGATGACTTGTTTCAGGTTGGCTGTATTGGACTCATGAAATCAATTGATAACTTTGATTTAGGTCAAAACGTGAAGTTTTCCACGTATGCCGTACCGATGATCATAGGAGAAATTCGAAGATACTTACGTGATAATAATCCCATCCGTGTGTCGCGTTCCTTAAGAGATATCGCCTATAAAGCACTTCAGGTTAGGGAAAGATTAATGAGTGAGACGTCACGTGAACCAACTGCTGAGGAAATCGCCAAGGTCTTAGAAGTACCGCATGAGGAAATTGTCTTTGCCCTAGATGCAATCCAGGACCCGGTCTCCTTATTTGAACCCATCTATAATGATGGCGGTGACCCAATTTATGTAATGGATCAACTAAGTGATGAAAAAAATAAAGATATCCATTGGATTGAAGAAATTGCTCTTAAAGAAGGCATGCGGAGACTAAACGAGCGAGAAAAGCTTATTTTACGGAAGCGGTTTTTTCAAGGGAAAACACAAATGGAAGTTGCCGATGAAATTGGAATTTCTCAAGCACAGGTATCACGCCTTGAGAAAGCAGCAATAAGACAAATGAATAAAAATATCCAAAGTTAAAGCTGTCCACCTGGACAGCTTTATTTTTGGGGCTGTGTTAAAAGGAGAATCGATATTCTAACAAAGTTGATTGGAGCACCTGGAGCGGAAATCAACTTCCAGGTTTAATTTTATATATATAAAACAGCCTCATGAATCATATAGTGTTAATAGTATGTTAGTGGGAGGGGCGGACATGGTGAAAATATCAGAATTCCAAATCAAAGATGTCGTCAATGTATCCGATGGTAAAAGGCTTGGGAATATAGGGGATATTGAGATAAACTTAACAACAGGAAAAATCGATGCTGTTGTTATTTCGAGAAACGGAAGAGTCCTTGGGTTTTTCGGGAAAGATGAGGATATAGTCATCCCGTGGAAAAACATACTTAAGATTGGTCAAGATGTGATCTTGGTTAGGTATAAAGACCATAATGAATTCATTGAGGAGCAAACGGAAGTTTGATATTTTCTATTTGCGATGACCAAATTTTCTTTTCATGGTAAACTATAGAAAAACAAATGAGGTAAATGAATGGAACCCTTTGTGAAAAAACATCAATCCTATTTTTCACTTGATAGCTGGATTAATCAATTTCCTGAACTAACGGCTGGCTTTTCGACGAAAAACGGAGGGACGAGCAAAGGAAACTTTGAATCCCTCAACCTTGGATTTCATGTTAGCGATGATTTATCAACCGTTTGTACAAATAGAGAAAAAATGGCTCAGGTCCTGCAGTTCCCTTTAAGGAACTGGGTTGGGGCTGAACAAATACATGATACAGTCATCAAAAAGATTACCAAAGCAGACCGTGGAACTGGATCCGATTCCTATAATCATGCATTTAAAGGCACAGATGCCTTTTATACGGATGAAGAGGGAATCCTGTTAACACTATGTTTTGCTGACTGTGTCCCTCTTTATTTTCTTGCTCCTGATAGAGGGATGATTGGAATCGCTCATGCCGGATGGAAAGGGAGCGTGGGCTTAATTGCCAAGAAAATGATCTTGGCTTGGGGTGAAGAAGGGATAAGACCAGAGCAGATTGTCGCCGCCATAGGACCATCTATATGCGAAAAATGTTATATTGTAGATAAACATGTTATTAACCTGGTAGAAAAATCACTAGAAGTAGGCGAAGCATTACCCTATAATTTAATTAGTGAAGGACAATATTCCCTAAATTTACAGGAACTAAATAGACAGATTCTTCTTGAATCAGGTGTACCAGAGCGAAACATTCTTCAAACCCACTTATGTTCTAGTTGCGACCAAGAAGAATTTTTTTCTCACCGTCGCGACAAAGGCAGCACGGGAAGAATGATGAGTTTTATTGGCTGGAAGGAGAAGTAGTACATCATGAAAGTAGTTGAAAACTTAAAGAGAATTAATCAACAAATAAATGAAGCCTGTCAAAAAGTAAATCGAAGTATTAAAGAAGTGACGTTGATTGCTGTAACCAAATATGTCAGCATTGAACGAGCAGAGGAAGCACTAGATGCTGGGATTGTTAATCTGGGTGAAAATCGAGATGATAGTCTTTTAGAAAAGTGGGAAGTATTACAGGACAAGCCTATATGGCATTATATTGGAACACTACAAACTCGCAAGGTTAAAAACATCATTGATAAGGTTGAATATATCCATTCATTAGATCGTGAATCACTTGCCGAAGAAATAAATAAGCGGGCTAACCAAAAAATAAAATGTCTTGTCCAGGTCAATGTTTCAGGTGAAGAATCCAAACACGGTCTATCTATAGAAGAAGCAATGCCATTTATCGAATCCCTTTCAAAATTTGAGAATATTGTCGTCGATGGGCTCATGACAATGGCTCCTTTTACAAATGATGAACAAATTCTTCGAGATTGTTTTCGAAGATTAAACAATCTTCGAGAACAAATACAGAAGATGAACCTGGAGTTTGCACCATGTACTCACCTCTCAATGGGCATGTCAAACGATTTTGCCATTGCCATTGAAGAAGGGGCGACGATGATTAGAATAGGTACTGCACTTGTTGGTGAAGAAGAATAAGGAGAGAAGAAAATGACGCTTAAATCAAAATTAAAAACATTTTTCTTTTTAAATGATGAATATGATGATAACAACGATGAATATGTAGAGCCACCAGTTCCTGTCAAACAAAAACAGCAGCCTGTTAAGAGTCAAAATGTTGTCAATTTCCAAAGTGTACCAAAACCGGTCAGTTCGTCCAATCCATCGTCCAATTCAGTAAAATCATCAAAGGTCATTTTAGTAGAGCCTTTGTCTTATTCAGAGTCAACTGATATTGCTGATCATATAAAAAATCGCCGTGCTGTTGTCGTCAACCTTCAAAGCGTTAACCATGATCAAGGACGGCAGATAGTGGATTTTCTTAGCGGAGCTGTTTATGCCATTGGCGGAGATATTCAGAAAATCGGCTCTAGCATCTTTCTATGTACTCCTGATAATGTAGAGGTGACGGGGAATATCACTGAGCTTCTAACTGATCACAATAACCCAACGACAAGGTGGTAATGTGAATGGCGTTAGTTTTTAGTCTGTTACAGCATGTAATACAAATTTATTCATGGGCATTAATTATCTATATATTAATGTCTTGGTTTCCAAATGCTAGGGAATCTTCCATTGGACAAATATTAGCCCGGATCTGTGAACCATATTTAGAACCGTTTAGAAAAATTATCCCTCCTATTGGTATGATGGACATTTCACCAATCGTGGCATTCCTTGTTTTAAATTTTGCCAGCAGCGGTTTATACAGTGTCTATTCATGGCTTACTTAGGAATCATACTAGATTGCGTAGGTAGAGAATGAACATTTATCAACATTTTCGGCCAGAAGAACGGGACTTTATTGACCAAGTTTTACAATGGAAGAGCAATGTCGAACAGCAATACGCTCCAAAGCTAACTGATTTTCTTGACCCGAGAGAGCAGCATATTCTAAAGATGTTGATTGGTGAACATGGGGACGTGAAATATCAGCTATTTGGGGGAGTTACTGGAGTAGAAAGAAAGCGTGCACTTATTTATCCAGATTATTTCATTCCCAATGAAGCTGATTTTCAAGTGAGTTTATTTGAGATTCGATATCCTAAAAAGTTTGTCACTATTGAACATCGGCAAGTATTAGGTACGCTAATGTCTTTAGGTCTTATACGAGGGAAATTCGGCGATATCTTAATTAGTGAGGGGCGTGTTCAATTTTTCGCAGCCTTGGAGATAAGCCAATATATAAAAAATAATGTCGAGTCCATTGGCAGGGCAGGGGTTTCTCTTGTTGAATTAAGTATGGAGAATGCGGTTGCATCGTTAGATTTATGGGTTGAAAATGAATTAACATTATCTTCTCTACGGCTTGATACAGCCATTTCCGGAATTTATCATTTATCGCGGCAAAAATCGCTTGTCTTAATCCAGCACGGTCGAGTTAAGGTTAATTGGACCTTAATCGAGAATCCTTCTTTTCTGTGTGAGGAGGGGGATTTGATTTCGGTCAGGGGCTATGGCAGAGCAAAGATTGCGGGAATAGATGGAAAAACAAAAAAGGAAAAATGGCGAATTACAGTAGGAAAACAAAAATAATTGCAATATAAGCAGGAATTTAGAAAAAACTGTCGAATATTTGCAAGTACATATATAAGCACAGAGATTGCATGGAGGTGGCATTAATGCCTTTAACGCCGTTAGATATTCATAATAAAGAATTTAATAAGGGTTTTCGGGGATATGATGAAGATGAAGTAAATGAATTTCTTGATCAGGTTATTAAGGATTATGAATTAGTTCTGAGAGAAAAAAGAGATCTAGAAGAACGTTTAAATGAAATGAATGATCGTCTTGGTCATTTTGTAAACATTGAAGAAACGCTAAACAAGTCAATTGTTATTGCGCAAGAAGCAGGCGAAGAAGTAAAACGCAATGCTCAGAAGGAAGCAAAACTTATTATAAAAGAAGCTGAGAAAAATGCTGATCGGATTGTAAATGAATCTCTTTCAAAAGCAAGAAAAATTGCCCTTGAAATTGAAGATTTAAAGAAACAGTCAAAAGTTTTCCGTACACGTTTTAAGATGTTAATTGAGGCACAGCTTGACATGCTTAATACTGATGATTGGGATCATTTATTAGAGTATGAAGTCGATGCTACAGAATTAAAGATACATGAAGAAGAAGATTCATTAGCTTGACGAAATGCATTTTATTAGCATATAATTTTTAAACATAGT
The DNA here is from genome assembly GCF_016908975.1 of Neobacillus cucumis. Taxonomy (GTDB): domain Bacteria; phylum Bacillota; class Bacilli; order Bacillales; family Cytobacillaceae; genus Neobacillus; species Neobacillus cucumis. The sequence continues at coordinate 62,959 of NZ_JAFBEX010000012.1, read as the reverse complement.
AAATAGAATGAAAATTGACGATGAAAGGGACAGTACAATTTTTCTTAAGCTATTCTTAGCGAGTCGGGGGTGGTGAAAGCCCGATATAGTTGAAAAATTGGAAAATCACCCTCGAGTTCCGAGTTGAAATCCCATTTGGGACAGTAGGCTTAGGCGTGTTATTCACGTTACGAATGGTAAAGAGGATAGTACTCAAAGGGTATTATTTATCAGGGTGGTACCGCGGGAATAAACCTTCTCGTCCCTATTTGGGATGAGAAGGTTTTTTTATTTGTCTTTTGGCTATTCTGATTATATGAACAAGGATTTAGGAGGAAGAGGAAAATGGAATATAAAGATACGCTTTTAATGCCAAAAACGGAATTTCCGATGCGTGGCAACCTTCCCCAAAGAGAACCTGAAATCCAGGCCAAATGGGAAGAAATGAATATTTATCAAAAAGTACAAGAACGGACAAAAGGTCGTCCTATGTTTGTCCTTCATGATGGACCTCCTTACGCTAATGGAGACATCCATATGGGGCATGCTCTTAATAAGATTTTAAAGGACATGATTGTCCGCTATAAATCGATGAGTGGATTTCATGCTCCATACGTTCCTGGTTGGGATACACATGGTCTGCCAATTGAGCAGGCATTAACGAATAAAGGTGTTAAACGGAAAGAAATGACAGTTGCTGAATTCCGTGAACTTTGTACAAAATATGCTCTTGAACAAATTGATAATCAACGGACTCAATTTAAGCGACTTGGTGTAAGAGGAGATTGGGAGAACCCATATATCACCCTAAAACCAGAATATGAGGCGCAGCAAATTAAAGTGTTTGGCGAGATGGCCAAAAAGGGCTACATTTATAAAGGTCTTAAGCCAGTTTATTGGTCTCCATCTAGTGAATCTGCTCTAGCTGAAGCTGAAATCGAATACCAAGATAAAAAATCCCCTTCTATTTATGTAGGTTTTAAAGTAAAAGATGGTAAGGGTGTCCTCGATACAGATACACAAATTGTCATCTGGACAACAACCCCTTGGACTATTCCAGCCAACCTTGGTATTTCTGTCCATCCTGACCTAACTTATGCGGTTGTTGCGGTTAATGATAATAAGTATCTGGTTGCGGAGAGCTTATTAGAAGCTTTTACAAAAGAAGTGGGCTGGGAAGATGCAGAGGTTGTTCAAAAAGTAAAAGGCTCTGATCTAGAATATATTATTGCCTCACATCCATTATATGACCGTGATTCTTTAGTAATGTTAGGAGAACACGTCACAACGGATGCTGGTACCGGATGTGTTCATACAGCTCCAGGACATGGTGAAGATGACTTCTATGTTGGTCAGAAATATGGCTTAGAGGTATTATGCCCTGTCGATGATAAAGGTGTTATGACAGCTGAAGCAAAGGGCTTTGAAGGATTATTTTATGATACGGCCAATAAATCAATTGTTCAAGCATTAGAAGAAGCGGGCGCGTTGTTAAAGCTATCCTTTATTACACACTCCTATCCACATGACTGGAGAACCAAAAAGCCGGTTATTTACCGTGCTACTGCACAATGGTTCGCATCGATTAAGGATTTCCGTGACCAACTACTTGAAGCAGTAAAAGAAACGAAATGGGTACCAGCCTGGGGCGAAACAAGGTTATTTAATATGGTCCGCGACCGAGGAGATTGGTGTATTTCTCGTCAACGTGTTTGGGGTGTGCCAATTCCTGTATTTTATGCAGAAAATGGCGAAGAAATTATTACTGATGAAACGATTGATCATGTTTCAAATCTTTTCCGTGAAAATGGATCAAATATTTGGTTTGAACGGGAAGCAAAGGATTTACTTCCAGAAGGATTTACGCATCCGGGAAGTCCGAATGGTACCTTTACGAAAGAAACAGACATCATGGATGTTTGGTTTGATTCTGGCTCTTCTCATCAGGCTGTATTACTTGAGAGAGAGGATTTAGTACGACCAGCAGACCTTTACCTAGAAGGGTCAGACCAATATCGCGGCTGGTTCAACTCATCATTATCAACTGCTGTAGCTGTAACTGGTGAAGCACCATACAAAGGCGTATTAAGCCATGGCTTTGCGCTTGATGGCGAAGGCAGAAAAATGAGCAAATCACTAGGGAATACAGTTGTTCCTGCAAAGGTTATGAATCAATTAGGCGCAGATATTTTACGCCTATGGGTCGCTTCTGTTGACTATCAGGCAGATGTTCGCGTATCTGATCCGATTCTTAAACAAGTGGCAGAGGTTTACCGTAAAATCCGAAACACGTTCCGATTCTTGTTAGGAAACTTAGCTGACTTTGATCCAGCCGTAAACAAGGTTGCCTACGAAGACTTACGTGAAGTAGATCAATTTATGCTTGTGAAACTCAATAAATTAATTAAATACGTAAAGAATGCCTATGAAAATTATGAGTTTGCCGGTATTTATCATGCTGTTAATAATTTCTGTACGCTTGATTTAAGTGCATTTTATCTTGATTTTGCTAAAGATGTCCTTTATATTGAAGCAACTGATAACCATGAGCGTCGTGCAATCCAAACAGTATTATATGAATCACTGTTAGCACTAACAAAGTTAGTTTCGCCAATCCTTTCACATACAGCGGATGAAGTTTGGCAGTATATCCCGGCTGTTACAGAGGAAAGTGTACAATTAACAGATCTTCCTGAATACCAGGAATTAGAAGGGGCGAAGGCTCTTGAAGAAAAATGGTCTGCCTTCATGACGCTTCGAGATGATGTGCTTAAGGCGTTGGAGGAAGCACGTAATCAAAAGGTAATTGGAAAGTCTTTAACAGCAAAAGTATCATTATATGTGAATGGAAAATCAAAAGAATTATTGCATTCGATTAACGAGAACTTGAAACAATTATTTATTGTGTCAGGTTTTGAGGTTGCAGGAACATATGATCAAGCACCTGATGATGCGGTTAAATTAGAGACAGCTGCTATTGTGGTAACAAAAGCGGAAGGTGAAACATGTGAACGCTGCTGGATTGTTACACCTGACGTTGGTCAAAATCCGGAACATAGCACTCTTTGCCCGCGCTGTGCAGAAGTCGTAAAAGAAAATTATTCACATTTAGCATAATTTAATGTCCCTTGCCAATAGGTAAGGGACTTTTTTAAAAGATAAAAAGGTAATAATTTCTACTTCGAGAATTGTGCAGCTCCAGGCGCCATAGGCTCGAGGTCACAAGCTTATCCAGTGACGGCTCCTTGGGACTCAAGGCATAAGATGCCCCCCTGAAGAAGGCAAAAAGCGCCTTCTTACAGGGGGCATCTTATGCCCTCGTCCCAGAACAGTCGCCTCCACATTTAAATCAATCCGTCCAAAAGGCTAAAGAACAACCTTTCGGCCAGCTCGTCTTGTGCTTGTCGCCGAAAGCTAAGCGCCTTACGCTTTTCTTATAAAAATTACCTTTTCCGTCAATAGTTGTTGTCGTTGTCAATTGTTTTTTCGTGTCAAGATTTTAATGTGCGGAGATAATATTACAAATGACAAATAACGGAGGTAACAACTATGAATGCCATGCAGGAAAAGCTGTTTTTAGAACTCCGTCAGACAAAGGAAGAAATTGAAACATCGCTAAAGAATGAAAAAAAGAAGCAAGCCTGGCTCACTTCCATTTTACAGTCAGAACTTGAAGATATTAATGCTGCTATTCAAAAGTTTGAGAAAGGGAAATTTGGTCAATGTGAGATCTCAGGTGAATTTATCCCTGAGGACTTATTGAAAATGATTCCAACTATTCGTTCTATTAAGGATACCGAGGGCTTGGAGTATTATTATAAAAAGCCCCTTTCAACCTCTTTTTTATAATTGTTACATTGTCGTTATGCGATTAAGTATGCTAAAATGCAGAAGAGATTAGATAAGCGAACGCTAGGTCTAGTTAGCTTATGTTGGAGGTTTTTTTGAGTGTTTTATTACTTAATCGCAATCTTTGTAATTTTATTAGACCAATTTACAAAATGGTTAATTGTAAGCAAAATGTATTTTGGGGAAAGTATTACGATCATTGAAAATGTTTTGTATATCACTTCTCACCGCAATCGCGGAGCTGCATGGGGTATCCTCCAAGGTCAAATGTGGCTTTTTTATGTTATTACATTAGTTGTTATTGTAGCCATCATGTATTATTTGCGCAAAGCGGCTAAAGGAAAAATCCTATTAGGAGTTTCCTTAAGTTTAATGCTTGGAGGAGCGATTGGGAATTTTATTGATCGGGTGCTTAGAAAGGAAGTAGTTGACTTTATACATACGTATATTTTTGGCTATAATTTCCCTGTCTTTAATATTGCCGATTCTTCTTTAGTAATCGGAGTTATTTTGTTAATGATTCAAATGCTGCTTGATGAGCGGGGATCAAAGGAGAAATCATATGGAGAAAATGGAACACACCATTCTTGAAGAACAAAAAGGAGACCGAATTGATAAGGTCATCTCAGGGTTAGACGAAGAATGGTCACGAACACAGGTTCAACAATGGATAAAAGACGGAGATGTTTTGGTCAATGGAAAACCTGTTAAAACAAATTATAAATGTAGCTTAAATGATGTCATTGAAATCAATATTCCCGAACCAGAGGAATTAGATGTCATTCCTGAAGAGATGGATTTAGATATCTATTATGAAGATAAAGATGTATTAGTTGTGAATAAACCACGTGGGATGGTTGTACATCCTGCCCCTGGACATTTGACTGGCACCCTTGTGAATGGATTAATGGCACACTGTAAGGATTTATCTGGTATAAATGGTGTGTTAAGACCTGGCATAGTCCATCGGATTGATAAAGATACATCAGGACTATTAATGGTTGCGAAGAACGATATGGCTCATGAAAGCCTTGTGAATCAATTAGTGGAAAAGACGGTTACCCGTAAATATAAAGCAATTGTACATGGAATCATCCCACATGATTTTGGTACAATCGACGCTCCGCTTGCTAGGGACACGAAGGATAGGCAAAGTATGGCAGTGGTGGATAACGGCAAACATGCTGTTACACACTTTCATGTGTTGGAGCGTTTTAAAGACTTCACTTTTGTGGAGTGTCAGTTAGAAACAGGTAGAACCCACCAAATTCGTGTTCACATGAAATATATTGGCTATCCACTAGCTGGTGATCCGAAGTATGGTCCGAGAAAAACACTAGATATTAATGGGCAAGCCTTGCATGCGGGCATTCTAGGATTTACCCATCCAAGAACAAAGGAATATTTAGAGTTTGAAGCGCCATTACCGGAGGATTTTCAATATCTTCTTGAACAACTTCGTAAATAATGATTGACGATTGCCCACGTATGGGGTAATATGAGTATAGTTTAATAAGCCCTTTAATTCGGTCCCGTGAGGCTGAGAAGGAAACGGATAAGTTATTGGCATACATTGCCTATAGCTGACATTTACGTACCTACCTCTCGCCTAAGCCGGTGAGAGGTTTTTTATTTTAATATAATAAAGAAGGTGTAAAATGAACCCAAAAGCTCTGGTCCTTGATGAACAAGCCATTAGTCGGGCACTTACAAGGATTGCTCACCAAATTATTGAAAAGAATAAAGGTATTGAGGAATGTGTGCTTGTTGGTATTCGAACAAGGGGTATCTATTTGGCGAAACGCCTTGCCTCAAGAATTGAAGAAATCGAAGGAAATCCTATCTCGGTTGGTGAAATCGACATTACTCTTTATCGGGATGATTTGACTAAAAAAACGGAAAACCTAGAACCACTTGTTAAAGGTTCGGATATACCCGTTGATATTAATGAAAAGAAAGTAATTTTAATTGATGATGTACTATACACAGGAAGAACAGTCAGAGCTGGACTTGATGCGCTGATGGATGTAGGTCGACCTGCTCAAATTCAGCTCGCAGTCCTGGTAGATAGAGGTCACCGGGAGCTTCCAGTAAGAGCAGATTATGTAGGTAAAAATGTACCAACATCCAGTGATGAAAAAATTGTTGTTCAACTTGCGGAAATAGATAAGATAGACCAAGTAAGCATTTTTGACAAATAAATACCGCCCTTTTAAAAGGCAGTCCTGTGAGGCTGACAAAGGGGGAAGCCAATATTTCTTTGGTCTTTCTATACCCTCTTTGTATCTACAGGACACAATGAGGGTTTTTTTATGGATAAAAAGAAAACAATAAAAAGAGAAACTAATCAATTAGGAGTAAACAACATGAATAACAAACCAATCTTAGATGTTACAGATGTCCCAAAATCATCGCAATGGCTTACGTTAAGCCTGCAACATCTATTCTCAATGTTTGGATCAACTATCCTCGTGCCATATCTTGTAGGTTTAAGTCCAGCTCTTGCCTTAATCTCAAGCGGACTTGGAACACTTGCATTTATCTTAATAACAAAAGGAAAAGTACCTGCGTACTTAGGTTCATCATTTGCCTACATTATCCCGATAAAATTATTAAATGAAACAGGCGGTCCAGGTGCTGCAATGATTGGGACATTTATAGCGGGACTTGTATATGGAATTGTTGCACTAGTAATCAGTAAGTCTGGACATCGTTGGGTTATGAATATACTTCCACCGATTGTTGTAGGACCCGTCATCATTGTTATTGGTTTAGCATTATCATCAACAGCAGTCGGAATGGCGATGAATAATCCAGCTGGGAAATACAGCATGCTTCACTTCTCTGTAGGTCTTGTAACGTTGGCAGCGACGATTATTTTCTCGATTTACGCAAAAAAAATGTTAAGTATTATTCCAATCTTAGCAGGAATCATAATTGGATATATCTATGCATTAATCGTTGGGGTTGTGGATTTCACCCCGGTTTTAAAAGCACATTGGTTTGAAATGCCAGCGTTTGTCTTCCCTTTTGTAAGCTATAAGGTAAAAATTACATGGGATATTATTGCACTAATCGTTCCAGTCGCGATTGTTACATTGTCAGAGCATATTGGTCACCAACTAGTTCTAAGTAAAGTAGTCGGACGTGACTATATTAGAGATCCAGGTTTGCATCGTTCAATTTTAGGTGATGGAACAGCAACATTAATTTCGAGCTTAATTGGCGGTCCTCCAAAAACAACTTATGGTGAAAACATTGGAGTTCTTGCGATTACGCGAGTATACAGTGTCTATGTCATTGCAGGTGCTGCAGTTTTCGCGATTATCTTTGGATTTATTGGCAAGATAACTGCCTTAATCCAAACGATTCCTACACCAGTTATGGGTGGTGTATCGATTCTTCTCTTCGGGATTATCGCTTCATCGGGCTTAAGAATGTTAGTGGATAGTAAAGTGGACTTCGGAGATAAACGAAATCTAGTCGTTTCATCCGTGATTTTAGTAATTGGGATCGGGGGAGCAGTTGTAAAGCTTCCTTATAATATCCAAATTCAGGGGATGGCGTTAGCAGCTATAATCGGAGTATTGTTAAACTTAATCCTGCCTGGAAGACAAGCGGCAGATGAAAATATGTTCGAAGAAGAGACAAATAAGAAACCTGCATAAAGACAAGGTAACCTTTTAAAAGAAGTCCAGTGAGGCTTATAAGGGTGTGAGGCTAATACAAGGTGGTTGTTCTACCTTGTTAAAGTATAGTCTGTTTACACCCTGATGATCAGGGTGTTTTTTATAATCATGAAAGGCGGGAAAATGGATGTTACAACATTTACTAACCACAAATGAATTAAAGGTGGATGAGATTTATCAGATTTTAAATGATGCTCATAACTTTAAAAAAGGAATGGAGTGGCATCCAAAAGGAAAAATATTTGCTGCCAACCTCTTTTTTGAACCTAGTACAAGAACGAAAAGCAGCTTTGAAGTAGCTCAAAAAAGATTAGGTCTAGACGTGATTCATTTTGAAGTGCTGACATCAAGTGTTCAAAAAGGGGAAACACTATATGATACCGTAAAAACTTTAGAATCAATTGGTGTCAAAACAGTTGTCATTCGTCATGATCAGGACCGCTACTTTGATGAATTAGTCGGAAAAGTGAATATCCCGATTATTAATGGAGGAGACGGATGTGGTCATCATCCAACACAGTCACTTCTTGATTTAATGACGATTCATCAAGAGTTTGGCCAATTTGCCGGGTTGAAAATAGCGATAATCGGAGATATTCGTCATAGCCGGGTGGCACGTTCAAATGCCGATGTATTAACAAGGCTTGGAGCTGAAGTAGTGTTCTCAGGTCCGATAGAATGGTTTGATTCCCGAAGTTCAGATATGTCCAAGTACAGACCGATTGATGAAGCGATTCAAGAATCCGATGTAGTAATGCTGCTGCGGGTTCAACATGAACGGCATCAAGAAAAAAGCAGCTTCACGGCAAATGAGTATCACACACAATATGGGTTAACCATTGAAAGAGAAAAAATGATGAAGCAGGGCAGCATTATCATGCATCCCGCACCAGTAAATAGAAATGTGGAAATTGCTGATAGTCTTGTAGAGTGCAAGAGATCGAGAATATTTAAACAAATGGAAAATGGTGTATACGTCAGAATGGCGGCAATCAAGCGATCAATCGAAAGTCTTGAAGGAGGAAACCAAAATGAAACTACTTATTCAGAACGCATGCTACATAGCATCTAACGGAGAAACAAAACAAGCAGATTTATTAATAGAAAATGGGGTTATCACCAAAATAGGTAAAAAGATTGAAGCTGTTGTAAATCGTACAGTAGATGCATCAGGGAAATTAGTTTCACCAGGATTTATCGACCTGCATGTGCATCTGCGTGAACCAGGCGGCGAAAAAAAGGAAACCATCGCAACCGGAACAGCAGCCGCAGCGAGAGGCGGATTTACCACTATTGCCAATATGCCAAACACAAGACCGGTGCCTGACACCATAAGTAACATGGAGGACTTGCAAAAGCGGATCAAGGATACAGCGAAGGTTAGGGTGCTTCCGTATGCTTCAATTACGATTCGTCAATTAGGGCAGGAGTTAACGGATTTTGAGGGGCTAAAAGCAAATGGAGCCTTTGCCTTTACGGATGATGGGGTTGGCGTACAATCCGCAGCGATGATGCTTGATGCGATGAAAAAAGCGGCTGCACTTAACATGGCGATTGTCGCTCACTGTGAAGAAAACACTTTAATCAACAAGGGGTCTGTTCATGATGGCTCATTTGCGAAGAAACATGGATTGAATGGAATTCCATCTGTCTGTGAATCGGTACAAATTGCGAGAGATGTTCTGTTAGCGGAAGCTGCAGATTGTCACTATCATGTCTGTCACATCAGCACAAAAGGATCCGTACGGGTTGTTAGGGATGCGAAAAGAGCAGGAATTAAGGTAACTGCAGAGGTTACACCGCACCACTTATTATTATCCCAAGATGATATTCCAGGGCTTGATTCAAACTTTAAAATGAATCCGCCGCTTCGTGATGCAGAAGACCGCGCGGCTTTAATCGAAGGACTATTAGATGGGACGATTGATTTCATTGCAACCGATCACGCACCACATACGGCAGAAGAAAAAGCAGAGGGAATGACGCTAGCACCGTTCGGGATTGTCGGTTTAGAAACAGCCTTCCCGCTTCTATATACACACTTTGTCTTAAAGAATATTATCACGCTCGAACAGTTAATCGAGTATTTAACCGTCAAACCAGCTGAAGCTTTCGGCCTTCCATATGGGAAAATTGAGGTCGGTGCACCAGCAGATTTAGTGCTATTGAACCTAGAAGAAGAACATGAGATAAAAACAGAAGAATTCTTATCAAAAGGAAAAAATACACCATTCAGCGGTTGGAAATGTAAGGGATGGCCTGAGATGACGATCGCTGGAGGAGAAATTGCATGGGAAAAGGGATGTGTATTGGTATGAAAAAACAGCTAATTTTAGAGGATGGAACCATTTTTATCGGTAAAGGCTTTGGCAGTGATACAGAAACAATTGGTGAAGTCGTTTTTAATACAGGGATGACCGGTTATCAAGAAATCATCTCCGACCCATCTTACTGCGGACAAATTGTAACATTAACCTACCCGCTTATTGGAAATTATGGGATTAACCGTGATGATTTTGAATCCATTAATCCTGCGATAAAGGGTTTAATCGTTAAGGAAGCAGCAGACTTCCCGTCCAATTGGAGAAACGAGTACACGCTAGACGAGTACTTTGACATGAAAAAAATCCCTGGAATTGCTGGAATTGATACACGAAAATTAACAAGAATTATCCGTCAATATGGAACTCTAAAAGGAGCAATTTGCAGCATTGAAAAAGATCCGAACGAGGTCTTGAATCAATTAAAAAAAGCGCCGCTTCCAACCAATCAAGTTAAACAAGTTTCCACAAAAAATCCTTACCCAAGCCCAGGACGCGGCAAAAGGGTAGTTCTTGTTGATTTTGGAATGAAGCACGGAATCTTACGTGAACTCAATCAGCGTGATTGCGATGTTGTTGTCGTACCATACCATACAACAGCAGAAGAAATCCTCCAATTACGACCGGACGGAATTATGCTTTCAAATGGACCTGGGGATCCAAAGGATGTTCCGGAAGCAATTGATATGTTAAAAGGAGTTTTAGGCAGAGTTCCACTGTTTGGAATTTGCTTAGGCCATCAGTTATTTGCCCTAGCATGCGGAGCGAATACAGAGAAAATGAAATTCGGACATCGCGGTTCGAATCATCCCGTCAAAGACCTGACAACAGGAAAGGTTGCGATTACCTCACAAAACCACGGTTATACAGTTGAGGCAGAATCGATTAAAAATACAAGATTAGATATTACCCATATTGCAGTAAACGATGGAACAGTCGAAGGACTTAAGCATCTAGATTATCCAGCTTTTACGGTTCAATACCATCCAGAAGCGTCGCCAGGACCGGAAGATGCAAACGGCCTATTTAATCAATTTATGGACTTGATGGAAAAGAACAAACAGGAGGTTGCAGCAAATGCCTAAACGCACAGATATAAAATCCATTTTAGTAATCGGTTCAGGACCAATTGTCATCGGGCAGGCAGCAGAATTTGACTATGCTGGTGCCCAAGCATGTATCGCTTTGAAAGAAGAAGGCTATCGAGTCATTCTAGTTAACTCCAATCCGGCCACGATCATGACGGATACAGAGATGGCGGATGCGGTTTATATCGAGCCATTAACGGTAGAATTTGTTAGCCGAATCATTCGCAAAGAGCGCCCAGATGCGCTTCTTGCGACTCTTGGCGGACAAACAGGTCTTAACCTGGCGGTCGAACTTACAAAATCAGGCGTCTTAGCTGAATGCGAAGTAGAAATTCTTGGTACGAAACTTTCAGCGATTAACCAAGCAGAGGATCGCGACCTTTTCCGTACCCTTATGAATGATCTTAATGAACCAGTGCCTGACAGTGAAATTATCCATGAATTAGCTGAAGCGAAAGCATTTGTTGAAAAAATCGGTTACCCTGTGATTGTTCGCCCTGCATTTACCTTAGGAGGAACGGGCGGCGGAATCTGCCATAACGATGCGGAACTTGAGGAAATTGTTACAAGTGGACTAAAGCACAGCCCAGTGACGCAATGTTTGTTAGAAAAAAGTATCGCAGGTTTCAAGGAAATTGAATATGAAGTAATGCGTGATGGAAATGACAATGCCATTGTTGTATGTAATATGGAAAACATTGACCCAGTCGGCGTACATACTGGGGACTCGATTGTAGTAGCACCTAGTCAAACATTAAGCGACCGCGAATACCAGCTGCTTCGCAATGTTTCCTTAAAAATTATTCGTGCTCTAGGGATTGAAGGGGGCTGTAATGTTCAGCTTGCATTAGATCCATACAGCTACAATTACTATATCATTGAGGTAAATCCACGTGTTAGCCGTTCTTCGGCTTTAGCATCAAAAGCAACAGGCTATCCGATTGCGAAGCTTGCAGCTAAAATTGCTGTCGGTTTAACACTTGATGAAATGATCAACCCTGTTACTGGAAAAACCTATGCAAGTTTTGAACCTGCATTAGATTATATCGTTACTAAAATCCCTAGATGGCCGTTTGACAAGTTTGAATCGGGTAACCGTTCACTCGGAACACAAATGAAAGCTACAGGAGAGATCATGGCGATTGGACGTACTTTTGAGGAATCCTTATTAAAAGCAATCCGATCCCTTGAAGCGGGCGTCTATCATTTTGAATTAAATGATGCAGCTCAAATCGATGATGAATTACTTGAGAAACGAATTCGCAAAGCAGGCGACGAAAGGCTCTTTTACATTGCAGAAGGATTAAAACGTGGATTAACCATTGAAACCATCCACGAATGGAGTAAAATCGACTTATTTTTCTTGAAGAAGATGGAAGGTATTATCAAACTAGAGGCTGTCATTGCAGCCAATCCTTTTGATACGGAAATCTTAATGGAAGCAAAACAAAAAGGCTTTACTGATAAAAGATTAGGTCAGCTCTGGAATGTATCGGAAAAAGAAATTAATAAGATTAGAAAGAATCACGGAATTGTTCCAGTCTATAAAATGGTTGATACTTGTGCTGCAGAATTTGAATCGGCAACACCATACTATTACGGCACATATGAAGAGGAAAACGAATCAATTGTAACAGAGAAAAACAGCGTCGTTGTTCTTGGATCTGGACCAATTCGAATCGGTCAGGGGATCGAGTTTGATTATGCGACTGTTCACTCTGTAAAGGCGATTAAAGAAGCGGGCTATGAAGCCATTATCATTAATAACAATCCAGAAACAGTTTCAACGGATTTCAGTATTTCTGACAAATTATACTTCGAGCCACTTACGATTGAAGATGTGATGAGTATTATTGATTTAGAGAAACCTGTTGGAGTTGTCGTTCAATTTGGCGGACAAACCGCAATCAACTTGGCAGCAAAACTTGAGGAAAACGGTGTAAAAATCCTAGGAACAAGCTTAGAAGACTTAGACCGTGCAGAAAACCGTGATAAATTTGAACAGGCACTAGGGCAGTTAAACATCCCGCAGCCACTTGGAAAAACAGCTATGTCGGTCGATGAAGCACTCGTAATCGCCCGCGAAATCGGTTATCCGGTCCTTGTCCGCCCTTCATATGTACTAGGAGGAAGGGCAATGGAGATTGTCTACCAAGAAGCGGAATTGCTTCACTATATGAAAAATGCGGTAAAAGTGAACCCAGAACATCCAGTCCTAATTGACCGTTATTTAACAGGAAAAGAAATTGAAGTTGATGCGATTTGTGATGGGACTAACGTCCTTATCCCAGGCATCATGGAACATATCGAACGAGCTGGCGTCCACTCAGGTGACTCCATAGCTGTTTACCCGCCGCAGACTCTAAGTGAAAAAGTAAAACAAACACTTGTGGAGTATACAGAAAAAATGGCGAAGGGCTTAAATATTATCGGATTACTTAACATCCAATATGTGCTTGCAGGTGATCAAGTATATGTACTTGAAGTCAACCCAAGATCGAGCCGGACTGTTCCATTCTTAAGTAAAATAACGAATATCCCTATGGCAAAAATCGCAACAAAAGCAATTCTAGGTGTCTCAATTATCGACCAAGGATACATCCCAGGCCTTGTTACAGAAAAAGAAGGGGTATACGTTAAAGTGCCGGTATTCTCCTTTGCTAAACTTAAGAGTGTTGATATCACACTCGGACCTGAAATGAAGTCGACTGGTGAAGTAATGGGTAAAGATGTTACGCTTGAAAAAGCTCTATACAAAGGTTTAGTTGCTTCAGGCATGAAAATCCAACCGTTCGGTACAGTATTGTTTACCGTAGCTGATAAGGATAAACAGGAAGCCTTAAAACTTGCGAAGCGTTTCTCTGCAAATGGGTATCGTTTAATGGCAACAAGCGGAACGGCAGCTGTTTTAGAAGAAGCAGGTCTAAGAGTGAAGGTTGTTGATAAGATTGGTTCAGAAGGTAAAACACTGTTAGATGTCATCCATAATGGAGAAGCACATTTCATTATTAATACACTGACAAAAGGGAAACAGCCTGAACGTGACGGGTTTAGAATTCGCCGTGAAGCTGTTGAAAATGGAGTTCCATGCTTAACTTCACTTGACACAGCCGATGCAATTCTTAAAGTAATTGAATCCATGAACTTTTCAGCAGAACCAATGGCAGCGATGAAAAAGGAGGCCGTATTTGCATGATCCAAAAAGAGTTATGCAAAGTCCTCAGTCAAAAAGAAATAGCTTCTGATATCTTTGAACTCACCGTTAAGGGAGAGTTAGTTAAGCAAATAAGTGAACCAGGTCAGTTTGTGCATATTAAAGTTGCAAACGGCTTGGATCCACTGTTACGCAGACCAATTAGTATTTCATCATACGACCTAGAACAAGAAAGACTAACGATGATTTACCGAAGCGAAGGAAAAGGTACCACCATGCTTTCAGAAGCACAACCAGGGATGTACATCGACATCCTTGGTCCGCTTGGTAATGGATTTCCTATCGATGAGGTGCTAGCAGGGGAAACAGCTTTACTTGTAGGGGGCGGCATTGGCGTGCCCCCGCTTTATGAGCTGTCTAATCAGCTCGTTCAAAAAGGTGTTAAAGTCATCCATGTCCTTGGCTTCCAAACGGCATCTGCAGTGTTCTATGAAGAAGAATTTTCGAAAAATGGGGAAACCTACGTAACAACTGTGGATGGTACGTATGGAAAAAAAGGATTCGTTACTGATGTAATGAAAGAATTGCAGTTTGATTGCATTTATACATGTGGACCAACACCAATGTTACGGGCAATCGAACAAAATTATGCTGATAAAAAGTTGTTCTTATCGTTAGAAGAACGGATGGGCTGCGGCATTGGTGCTTGCTTTGCCTGTGTATGTAAAAAGAAAGAAGATCCAACAGGGGCTTCTTATAAAAAGGTCTGCAGTGATGGCCCAGTATTTCGCGCCGGGGAGGTAGTTATATGAATCGCTTAAACATCGAGTTACCGGGCTTAAAACTCAAAAACCCGATTATGCCTGCATCTGGCTGCTTTGGTTTTGGCCGTGAGTACAGTCAGTTTTATGATTTGAGTGTCCTTGGGGCAATCATGATTAAAGCGACAACTGTGGAACCTAGATTCGGCAATCCAACACCACGCGTAGCGGAAACCTCTGCGGGGATGCTAAATGCCATTGGCCTTCAAAATCCGGGACTTGAGAAAGTCATAGGCGAAGAACTGCCGTTTTTGTCTCAATATGATGTGCCAATCATTGCAAATGTGGCTGGGTCTCTTGAAGAAGACTATATAGAAGTGGCTCGTCAAATTTCTAAAGCCCCAAATGTACATGCTCTAGAATTAAATATTTCATGTCCTAACGTTAAGACTGGCGGAATTGCTTTTGGCACCATTCCTGAAACAGCTAAGCAATTAACCCGGAAAGTAAAAGAGGTATCAGAAGTACCTGTATATGTGAAATTGTCTCCAAATGTCACGAACATTGTGGAAATGGCAAAGGCAGTTGAAGCAGGTGGTGCGGACGGTTTGACCATGATCAACACCCTGGTTGGAATGAGATTGGATTTAAAAACAGGTCAACCGATTTTGGCCAATCGAACAGGCGGATTGTCAGGACCAGCGATAAAGCCTGTCGCAATTCGGATGATTTACGAAGTAAGCCAGGCTGTTGAGATTCCGATTATCGGAATGGGCGGCATTGAGACCGCTGCAGACGTAATCGAGTATTTTTATGCGGGGGCAAGTGCAGTTGCTGTCGGTACGGCTAATTTTGTAGACCCATTTGTATGTCCAACGATAATTGAGGAATTACCGGAACTGCTTGATCAATTAGGCGTTGAACACATCAGTGAATGTACAGGAAGGAGCTGGAAAAAGAATGAACAACTCGCTTATCATCGCGCTTGATTTTGCTGGCATTAATGAAGTCAATCAATTTTTAACACCTTTTGCCGGCAAGGAGCTTTTTGTAAAAGTGGGAATGGAGTTGTTCTATCAGGAAGGTCCTGCGATCATTCATCAATTAAAAGAGCAAGGCCATCAAATTTTTCTAGACTTAAAGCTTCATGATATTCCGAACACAGTAAAAAGTGCAATGAAGGGGCTCGCCCGATTAGAATGTGATTTAGTTAATGTTCATGCTGCTGGCGGAAAAGAAATGATGGAGGCAGCGCTTGAAGGGTTAGAGTCAGGGACTGCGGCTGGACGAAAACGACCGAACTGCATCGCTGTAACACAGTTAACGAGTACATCAGAGGAACAAATGCAAAAAGAACAACTTATTCCGGTTTCCTTAAAGGAATCGGTGCTTCATTATGCCTCCTTAACAAAACAAGCTGGCCTTGATGGAGTAGTTTGCTCTGCATGGGAAGCAGGATTGATTAAGGAAAAAGTGGGACAATCTTTTTTGACTGTATGCCCAGGAATTAGGATGGCGAGTGATCAAGTTGGGGACCAAAAACGAGTTACAACCCCCGAAGCAGCCCGGACAATGGGAGTCAGTTCGATTGTAGTCGGCCGCTCAATTACTCGTTCACAAGACCCGTTAAAAAGTTATGAACAATGGATGGAAGCATGGAAGGGAGTAAAACAATGAAACACTTAATTGCAGAAAAGTTACTAGAAATCAATGCGGTTGCTTTAAAGCCCGAGGAGCCGTTTACATGGACATCAGGACTTCGTTCTCCTATCTATTGTGATAATCGATTAACACTTTCGTACCCAGAGGTAAGGAAAGCCATTGCTACTGGACTAAAGCAGTTGATTCAAGACCATTTTCCAGGAACAGAAGTGGTTGCTGGTACCGCTACGGCTGGTATCCCACATGCTGCTTGGGTGAGCGACCTTATGGATCTGCCAATGTGCTATGTTCGTTCAAAAGCAAAGGGTCATGGCAAAGGTAATCAAATTGAAGGAAAAGCAGAGGAAGGTCAAAAGGTAGTAGTAGTTGAAGACTTGATCTCTACTGGAGGCAGTGTGGTCACGGCAGTAAATGCGTTAAAAGAAGCAGGCTGTGAAGTCCTAGGTGTTGTATCGATCTTTACATACGGCCTTGAAAAAGGAAAACAAGTATTTGAAGAAGAAAAGATTACCAGTTTTTCATTGACGGATTTTTCAACCTTAATTGAAGTAGCGATTGATAAGGGGTATGTAAGTGCGGAAAACCAAGAAAGCCTACTTGAGTGGAGCAAAGATACAGCTGCCTGGAGTCAAAAATTCGAAGCAGCAGAATCACTGTTAAAATAAAAATTATCGGTGCTAAAACAGGAAGATGTTAAAAGTGCTGATAAAGCAGATAAAAGTGCCGTTAAATGATTGAAAAGTGCTGATAAATAATCAATAAGTACTGATAAACGATTGAAAAGCGCTGATAAATTAAAAAAGGGAGCTAAGAGCTCCCTTTTTTGCATCATTTTTTCAATTTTAGAACCATTTCCTCATCCGGCGTCACATAAATCGTTTGTTGATTATCATAAATAACAAATCCAGGCTTTGCGCCATTAGGTTTCTTTACATGACGGACTTTTGTATAATCGACAGGGACCGATCCTGAATTACGTGCCTTACTATAGTAGGCAGCTAAATTTGCCGCTTCTAGGATCGTCTTATCAGAAGGTTCCTTACTGCGAATTACCACATGTGACCCAGGAATATCCTTTGTATGAAGCCAGATTTCATCGCGTGCTGCCAGCTTGTTGGTTAAATAATCATTTTGCTTATTGTTCTTACCGACAATTATTTCTGTCCCATCAGAAGCCATAAATTGATCCAAAACAGGTTTAGCGTTCTGAAGTTTTTTCCCATTACGCTTTTGCCGTTCGCGGATATAGCCGCCCTCCACAAGTTCCTCGCGGATTTCTTGCAAATCCTTAGGTGAAGCTGACTCTACCTGCTGAAGCAAATTATCAAAGTACGCCACTTCTTCACGTGCCTTGTCGATTTGTTCCACCACAATCGAAATAGCGTTCTTTGCCTTTTGATATTTGGAAAAATACTTCTGTGCATTGTCGGAAGGTGACTTTCTCTGATCCAGCTGAATGACAATCATGGCCCCGTTCTCATCATAATAATTAAGAACCTCGATTTCCTTCATTCCTTTTTTGACAGCAAATAAATTAGCGGTTAACAACTCTCCATATAGTTGAAACTTTTCTGCCTTTTCAGCCTCTTCAAGTGTCCGCTCAAGCTTGTCTATTTTCTTTTCATTTTTTTCCTTTTCATTGCTTATAAATCTCTCAATATCATTCCCTTGCTGCTTCACCCGGTCTCGTTCGGCTTTGCCAAAATAAAAACGGTCGAGCATTTCACTAAGAGTGGCAAAGGTTTTTATATCTCCCTTGACATGCTCAAGTGGGAATAAATAAAATAATTCTTTCCCATTAGCAGTCATAATTGATGGGGCAATATCACCGGTATTTATTTTGTTTATTAGACGTATAAACGCAGGTGGAACGGTTGTCCGGTTGGCTAACCCACTTTGGAAAATAACTTCTTTTGCAAAGAGCGGTGATATTCCTCCAAAGTGTTCGACTAGCTGTCGATCAAGTTTGCCATTCATAAAATCAATCTTCTTCAACACATCTTCTTCTAAAGCAGTAAATGGATTGAGTTTATGTTGTTCTGGTGGATTGATATAAGGCTGCCCAGGAAGAATGGCTCTATGGCTATTTACAGCGAAGGAAACGTGCTTGATGCTATCAAGTATAAGATTGCGCGTCTTATCGACTAACACAATATTACTGTGCCGTCCCATAATTTCGATAATTAATTGTTTATAACTTATATCTCCAATTTCATTTCTTCCTTTAATCTCAAACACAATCATCCGATCATTGCCTACCTGATACAAATCCTCTAAAATATAGCCTTCAATATGCTTTCTAAGGAGCATACAGAACATTGGGGGCTCACTTGGATTATCATAGGCTTCATTTGTAAATTGGACACGTGCATAACTTGGGTGAGCTGATAATAAAAGTTTTTGATTGATTCCGTTTGCGCGGATTGTTAAAATAACTTCATTTTTATATGGCTGATGAACTTTATTGATCCGTCCGCCCTTGAGGGAACGAACAAGCTCGTCCACCATTGCTTTTGTAAATAAACCATCAAATGACATGGAAAACATCCTTTTCTAGTAACTATGTTTCAATTATATCCTATCTGATGAAAATCTGTCTTAATATTACCTATCAATCACATTTTCATCTAGCATTTTTTTGGACGACCATGAATAAGCTTTCCTTAGAGCAAGTCTATAAAAGGGGGAAGTGAGATGGTCGGATGAAATTCCATGAAATGAAGATCAATCAAGTAGAAAAGGCTCTAGAAACCGACTTTTCTTCTGGATTATCACAGGACGAAGTAAAGAAGAGAGTAAAACAGCACGGACTAAATGAATTAGATGAGGGAGAAAAACAATCGGCGTTGCTTTTATTTTTCAGCCAGTTTAAAGACTTTATGGTGTTAGTGCTGTTGGCTGCCACCTTGATTTCTGGTTTATTGGGTGAATATATTGATGCCATTGCGATTATCGCAATTGTGATAATAAACGGTTTCCTAGGCTTTTACCAGGAAAGGCGAGCAGAAAGATCACTTCAAGCCTTGAAAGAATTATCAGCACCACAGGTTTCCGTGATGCGCGATGGACAATGGATTAAGATTGCATCTAAAGAAATTGTTATCGGGGATATTATAAAGTTTGCCAGTGGTGATCGAATTGGTGCAGATGTTCGGATCATTGAATCAAAAAGCTTAGAGATTGAGGAATCTGCGCTGACTGGGGAATCCGTGCCAGTTGCCAAGCATGTTGACCCGTTAACTAATCCAAATCCCGGTATCGGCGATATGGAAAATATTGCTTTTATGGGGACGATGATTACGAGAGGAAGCGGATTAGGGGTAGTCATTGCGACCGGTATGAAAACAGCGATGGGACAGATTGCTGATTTACTGCAAAATGCTGAGTCTCAGGATACACCACTGCAGCGGCGCTTGGAGCAGCTTGGAAAAATATTAATTATTGTGGCCTTGTTCTTGACAGTCTTAGTGGTAATTGTCGGTGTCCTACAGGGGCATGAATTATATGAAATGTTTTTGGCAGGAGTATCCCTCGCCGTTGCCGCCATTCCTGAAGGTCTCCCGGCAATCGTAACGGTTGCTCTATCATTAGGTGTACAAAAAATGATTAAGAAAAATGCGATTGTCAGGAAACTGCCAGCTGTTGAAACACTTGGCTGTGCCTCGGTTATTTGTTCAGACAAAACAGGAACGATGACCCAAAATAAAATGACCGTTACCCATTTATGGAGTAGTGGAAATACATGGACAGTCGACGGTGTTGGGTACAAGCCGCAAGGGAATTTTTATCGGAATGAGCAGAATGTGCAACCAAGAGATGAAAAGGCATTACAGCAAATGCTCATCTTTGGAATGTTATGTAACCATTCCGAATTGGCCATAAAAGATGATGATTATGTCCTTGATGGAGACCCAACAGAAGGAGCACTGCTTGTTAGTGCGATGAAAGCGGGTTTTGACCGCGCCAAATTATTAGAAGAATTTACGATTGTTAATGAATTTCCGTTTGACTCGACGAGAAAAATGATGAGTATCCATGTGAAGGACAAACAGGGCCGCAACTTCATCGTAACCAAGGGAGCACCCGATGTGGTGTTAGGTATCTGTGAGTCCATTCTGTGGGATGAGAGAACACAATACTTAAGTAAGGAATCGCAAACTAAGGTACAAGATGCCATTAATGGACTTGCCTCACAGGCACTAAGAACGATTGCGATTGCCTTTAAGCCAATTCCTGCCAATACATTAATCTTGAGCGACCATGAAGCAGAAAAAAAATTAACATTTATTGGGGTTCAAGGGATGATCGATCCGCCAAGACCTGAAGTGAAAGCAGCGGTGAAAGAGTGTAAGGAAGCGGGCATTAAAACAGTTATGATTACGGGAGACCATGTCATAACAGCCAAAGCGATTGCATCCCAGCTGGGGATTTTGACGAAAAAAAGCAAGGTGCTTGAGGGAAAAGCACTTGCTGAGATGTCCGTTGAAGAACTAGAAGAAGTGGTGGATGACGTTTCTGTCTTTGCAAGGGTATCCCCTGAACATAAGCTTAAAATTGTTAAAGCTTTGCAAAATAGAGGACACATTGTCGCTATGACAGGCGATGGTGTCAATGATGCCCCTGCGATTAAGGCTGCTGATATCGGTGTTGCGATGGGTATTACAGGTACAGACGTAGCCAAAGAAGCCTCAGCACTAGTTTTGTTGGATGATAATTTTGCAACCATTAAAGTGGCTATTAAAGAAGGAAGAAACATATACGAAAATATTCGAAAATTTGTCCGATACTTACTAGCATCCAATGTCGGTGAGATTTTGGTTATGCTGTTTGCGATGCTTTTAGCCTTGCCGCTGCCTCTCTTACCAATTCAAATCCTTTGGGTAAACTTGGTAACAGATGGTCTGCCGGCGATGGCATTAGGATTAGATAAGCCTGAGGAAAATGTGATGAAACGTGGTCCGCGCAGTCCGAATGAAGGTGTTTTCTCAAGGGGCCTCGGTTGGAAGGTGGTTTCACGCGGTTTCCTAATAGGATTAGTGACGCTTTTAGCGTTTATGATTGTGTATCATAATGATTCAAGACAACTTCCATATGCACAGACGATTGCCTTTGCAACTCTGGTCATGGCTCAGTTAATACATGTATTTGACTGCCGCAGTGAAAGGTCGGTATTATCAAGAAATCCGTTTGGCAATCAGTATCTCGTTTGGGCCGTTATCTCATCATTAGCGCTCATGATTATTGCTATTTACTACCCACCACTACAACCAATTTTTCACACGCTTCCTATAGCGCTAAAAGATTGGCTGCTAATTTTAGGGTTATCGTCAGTACCAACTTTTTTACTAGCAGGATCATTTTTGTTAAGAAAAACAAAATAAAGTATGATATAATCCAAAAGGTGATAGAGTTCGTTCTATTACCTTTTGTTATTGTTATAAAATAAAGAGCCGATCAATAGCTAAGATTGGATGTGTACCTGATGGTTATTAGTATGACAGGCTTCGGCAGAGCAAAGTCAGTATCTGGAACCTTTTCGGTGAACGTAGAAATAAAAACCGTTAATCACCGTTTTTCTGAAATAAATATCCGCATGCCCAGACAGCTTTTAAAAATAGAAGATAAAATGAAAAAGATCTTAAGCCAGCATATTCGCCGCGGCCGTGTAGAAGTGTATGTGAGTGTTGATGGTGAAGCAATGGTTTCTAAAAAGGTCCTTCCTGATTGGAAGCTGATGGAGGAATACGTTCAATTCCTTCTTGAAGCGAAAAGTAAATTTGGAATTGAAGGGATGATCACCCTTCAAGATTTGCTCAATCGAACAGAACTTTTACATATTGAAGAAAGTGAAGAAGGTAATGAAGAAATTGAAAAGTTAGTCCTTTCGGCTGTTGAAGAAGCGGTGATGATGCTTAAACAAATGCGGGTGGCAGAAGGAGAAGAATTAAAAAGGGACTTACAATCGATTACTGCTCAAATCGAAACAAATGTAACCGAGCTTCAGAAATTTGCTCCTATTGCAGTACAAGCTTTTAAGGACCGCTTGACCAAAAGGATTCAAGAGTTTGTCAATGGACAATTGGATGAAACCCGAATTCTAACCGAGGTTGCCGTATTTGCAGATAAAGCTGATATAAATGAAGAAATTACGCGGTTAAGAAGCCACATTCAACAATTTTTGCAAACCTTAGATGAAAGTGAGCCGATTGGCAGGAAATTAGACTTTCTCGTCCAGGAAATGAACCGAGAGACCAATACCATTGGTTCCAAAGCAAATGATTCAAATATTGCTAAAAAAGTGGTTGAGATCAAAAGTTTACTTGAAAAGCTGAAGGAACAGGTTCAGAATATCGAATAGGATTTATTGGGATGGCTTTGTAAGTGTTTTTTATTCTTTGTTGATTGGAGCGGAGGGCGCTCGACTCCTGCGGGAGTACGGGGCAGGGGAGACCCCACAGGCGCATAAGCGCCGAGGAGGCTCCCCTGCACGCCCGCGGAAAGCGAGCGCCTGGAGCGGAAATCAACAGCGAAATTAAACAGAGCCTATTGTTTAGAAACTATTCAACACGGTCAAAATTATATTATTAATGATTGGATGAGTAACCATGTCGATTAAATTAGTCAATATTGGATTTGGTAATATTGTTTCTGCCAATCGCATTATTTCCATTGTCAGCCCTGAATCTGCGCCAATAAAACGAATCATTCAAGATGCCAGGGATCGGGGATCGTTAATTGACGCCACCTATGGAAGACGGACTCGCGCTGTAATTGTGATGGATAGTGACCATGTCATTCTTTCAGCAGTACAGCCGGAGACGGTTGCCAATCGCTTAACCGACCGTGAAGAAATTATAGATGAAGGGTAGGATTACCATAATATGCAGGAAAAAGGATTGCTGATTGTTTTATCTGGACCATCCGGTGTTGGAAAAGGTACCGTTCGGAAAGAGATTTTTTCTCATCATGATACCGATTTTGAATATTCCATTTCCATGACCACTCGCCTTCCACGCGAAGGAGAAGTGGATGGGGTTGATTATTTCTTTAAAACACGAGAGGAATTTGAAGCATTAATCGAACAGGGCAAGTTACTTGAATACGCTGAATTTGTTGGGAATTACTATGGAACCCCTGTTGATTATGTCCGTCAAACCTTAGATTCCGGAAAAGATGTCTTCTTGGAGATTGAAGTAAAGGGTGCGCGTCAAGTGCGAGAAAAGTTTCCCGAGGGATTATTTATTTTCCTCATGCCGCCAAGTTTAACCGAACTTAAAAACAGGATTGTCACAAGGGGAACAGAAACAGAAGACATCATTCAGAATCGAATGTTAAGTGCCCGTGAAGAAATCGAAATGATGGAATTATATGATTATGTGGTAGAAAATGATCAGGTAGAGCTCGCCTGCAAACGAGTTAAAGCGATTGTAATGGCGGAGCATTGCCGCAGAGAAAGAGTCGAACATCGTTATAAAAAACTGTTGGAGGTTGAATAAAATGTTATATCCGTCTATTGACTCATTATTAGAAAAAATTGACTCAAAATATTCACTTGTTTCTGTGGCTGCTAAGCGGGCACGCGTGATGTCTCAAGTAAAAGATGAACGACTTCCTAAGTATGTTTCCTATAAATATGTAGGAAAAGCACTTGAGGAAATTTATAGTGGTGAATTAACTTATCGGATTTCAAAGAAAGCAGAAACTTCTGCTGAATAATATGGCTATCAGGCAAAAATAAAACATGAAAGAAGGTCTGGCAAAAAGGGAAATCACCTGCATGTCAGCCTTTTTATTTTGTATGATGTTAGTGGGATCTTTTTTCGTTAGGAAGAGATGAAAAAATGTCGTTTTTTTAGCATAATAAGAAAAAAGTAATGGATAAGAGTGGGGGCTTTAAAATGAGTCAGGAACGGAACATCTTATTGTGTGTAACAGGAGGAATTGCTGTTTATAAAGCAGCAGCTCTTACAAGTAAGCTTGTACAAGCTGGTTTTAACGTTAAAGTCATGTTAAGTGAATCTGCGGAGAAATTTGTTACCTCCTTAACCTTTCAAGCCTTATCCCGTAATGATGTTTTTATCGATACATTTGATGAGAAAAATCCGCAAGTGATTGCGCACATTGACCTGGCGGATTGGGCCGATTTAATTCTTGTTGCCCCTGCCACAGCTAATACAATTGGAAAATTAGCCTGTGGAATTGCAGATAATATGATTACAACCACATTACTTGCTGCAACCTCACCTGTGTGGATTGCCCCTGCCATGAATGTACATATGTATGACCATCCTGCTGTTAAAAAGAATCTTGCTATATTAGCCGAATACGGATGCCAATTTATTGAGCCAAGTGAAGGTTACCTTGCCTGCGGTTATGTCGGAAAAGGACGCCTTGAAGAGCCGGAGAAAATCGTAAAGCTAATTCAAGATCGTTTTAATCTGATGGTACATCAAAAATTAAAGGGAAAAACAATTATTATAACCGCAGGACCTACTCGTGAAAAAATTGATCCTGTTCGATTTATTTCCAATCATTCGTCGGGAAAGATGGGTTACGCACTTGCTGAAGAGGCAGTGAAACAGGGAGCACGTGTCATATTGGTTTCAGGACCTGTTTCAATAACAGCCCCACAGGGGGTAGAGTTAGTGAAGGTTGAGAGTGCTGAAGATATGTATAAAGCAGTTATGAAGGATTATTCTTTAGCAGATGTGGTAATTAAAACAGCAGCGGTTGCAGATTACCGCCCAAGAGTTACTTTTGACCATAAGGTGAAAAAGCAGAAGGGCGATACAAATATCGAACTTGAAAGAACAAATGATATTTTGTATGAGCTGGGTCAGCGAAAAGAAAATCAAGTGCTGGTTGGCTTTGCAGCAGAGACGGACCATCTTGAGGAATATGCGAAAACCAAATTAATGAAAAAAAATGCAGATATGATTGTAGCTAACAATGTAAAAACGGAAGGTGCTGGGTTTGGTACTGATACAAACATTGTGACCCTATTCAAACGATCTGGTGAGGTCATCAGTTTACCTTTAATGTCCAAGAATGAAGTAGCCGTTAAAATTATTGAAGAAATTACTTCACTTTTTAAGGATAGGGATAAAAATGGAGATAGCTAGTGTAATTGTCGATGTACCGACAAAACAAACAGACCGCGCTTTCGATTATATAATCCCTGATCAGTGGAGGGGGACCATTCAGCCGGGCATGAGGGTCATAGTCCCATTTGGTCCAAGACATATCCAGGGCTTTGTAGTTGGATTAAACTCAGAATCAAATGTGAACAAATTGAGAGAGATTATTGAACCAATGGATTTAAAGCCAGTATTAAATGAGGAGTTACTCGAACTAGGTAACTGGCTGACTGAAAAAACGCTTTGTTTTAAAATATTTGCCTATCAAGTCATGTTGCCAGCTGCCCTAAAAGCAAAATATGAAAAAAAAGTTAGGCTTGCAAAAAGGGGGACTGCCCAAGAGTTACCCTCAAATTTGCAAGTCTTCTTTGAGAATGACCGGGAGCTTGACTGGGAACAAGCAATTAAAATGAGGATTGTTCCTCCCTTACAGCGTGAGGCAGCAAAGGGTCTCTTAGAAGTTGTTTATGAAGTGAAAGAGCGAGTAAGAAAAAAACACCAGAGGTTTGTACGACCAACGACTTGTATAAATGAATTACTAGAAGCGATTCAGACCATCCCTTCAAATGCAGAAAAGCAAAAGCTAGTTTTACAGTATTTTGTAAAGCATTACGATGAAGTGGAATTAAAAACGTTGACGGATGAATTAAACACAGGAAGGTCGACGATTAAATCCCTTGTAGATAAAAATCTATTGATGGAATTTGATAAAGAGGTATACCGAGATCCTTATGAACATCGAACATTCGAACGTACTAAGCCACTTCCATTAACCGATTCTCAAGCTAAGGCAATTGCTCCTATTCTCTATTCAATTGAACAGAATCAACATGAGGTGTTTTTGCTTTATGGTGTCACAGGGAGCGGTAAAACAGAAATCTATTTGCAATCCATCCAGGAAGTCATCGAAAAAGGACAAGAAGCCATTGTTCTTGTACCGGAAATAGCTCTTACCCCGCAAATGGTTCATCGGTTTAAGGGGAGATTTGGTGACAACGTTGCCGTTTTGCACAGTGGTTTGTCTGCTGGAGAAAAGTATGATGAATGGCGCAAGATTCAACGCAAGGAAGTAAAAGTAGTGGTCGGTGCCCGTTCAGCTATTTTTGCTCCATTTGAGAATTTAGGGATCATTATCATTGATGAAGAGCATGAAACAAGCTATAAGCAGGAAGAAATGCCACGCTATCATGCCAGGGATGTAGCAATTGAGAGAGCCAAGACTTATAACTGTCCAGTTGTGCTTGGAAGTGCCACACCTTCGCTTGAGTCCTTTGCCAGAGCACAAAAAAAGGTGTATCAGCTTTTAACATTACCAAGCCGCATGAATAATCAAGACCTTCCATCTGTTGACGTTATTGACATGCGGGAGGAACTTCGTGAAGGCAATCGTTCCATGTTTTCTCGAAAATTGTTTGAGCTTCTTCAGGATCGGCTCGCTAAGAAGCAACAATCAGTTTTATTCTTAAATAAGCGGGGTCACTCCTCATTTGTAATGTGCAGAGATTGTGGTTATGTAGTGAATTGCCCTAATTGTGATATTTCACTAACCTATCACCGTGTGCGTGAACAGATGAAATGTCACTATTGCGGGTACGAAAGCTACGTGCCAACTGCTTGTCCTGAATGTAATAGTGAATATATCCGCTATTTTGGCACCGGAACCCAAAAAGTCGAAGAAGAACTTGGGAAGATTTTACCTGAGGCCAGAGTTATTCGCATGGATGTGGATACGACTGGTCGAAAAGGGGCACATGAGAGGCTTCTCAATGACTTTAAGGATGGAAAAGCCGATATTTTACTAGGTACACAGATGATTGCTAAAGGACTGGATTTTCCCAATATAACTTTAGTGGGTGTGCTTTCAGCAGATACGATGCTTCATTTACCAGATTTCCGCTCCTCTGAAAAGACATTTCAATTATTGACACAAGTTAGCGGGCGGGCTGGAAGACATCAACTTCCAGGTGAAGTTGTGATCCAAACCTATACACCGGAACATTACAGTATTGAGCTGGCGGCAAGTCAAGACTATGATCTATTTTATCAGCGGGAAATGTTAATTCGAAAACTGCGTCATTATCCCCCTTTCTATTATTTAGCGCTAATTACAGTAAGTCATGAAAACTTAATAAATGTCGTTGCGGCTACAGAAAAAATGGTTAACTATATCCGCTCCCAAGTGTCGGATAAGGCGGTCGTTTTAGGTCCGGCAGCTTCATCGATTCCTAGGATCAATAATAGATATCGCTATCAATGTTTGATAAAATACAAACGGGAACCGAACCTTACGAAAACTCTTAAAACCATACTCGATCAATATCAGAAGGATACAAAGAATGGTTTACAGGTATCAATCGATGTCAATCCTGTCATCTTAATGTAGCCTAAAAGAAATTACATGGGGAAAAAGGTTATGTTTATTAATTTTGGGTGAAAATGATAAGAAAAAGAAAAACGCAAAAAGTGCCTATTTAAGGGCACTGGAGCTAGTCATTTCTCGAAGTTTAATAAAATATAAAATATACAGCAAACAGCTTTTGCATATTGGAGGAACAGAATTGGCTATTAGGAAAATTGTTACTCACCCTGCCGAGATTCTAGAGAAATCTTGCAAGGCAGTGGTAAGTTTTGATAAAAAGTTAACGAGTATTTTAAATGATATGTATGACACAATGATTGAATTTGATGGGGTAGGTCTGGCTGCTCCGCAAATAGGCCTTGATGCCCGTATCGCCATTGTTGATATTGATGATGAATTTGGAACAATAGAAATGATTAACCCGCGCATTATCGAAACCTCCGGAGAACAAACAGACCCTGAGGGGTGTCTCAGTTTTCCTGGATTATATGGAGAAGTAACTCGCCCAAACTTTGTAAAAATTGAAGCTTTTGACCGTAAAGGCAGGGAATATACGCTTGAGGCCGAAGGATTCTTGGCAAGAGCTATCCAGCACGAAATTGATCATCTAGACGGAATTCTTTTTACAACCAAAGTATCAAGATTTCTAGAGGATGATGAGTTAAAAGGAGTAGAAATTGAATGACCAAAATTGTTTTTATGGGTACGCCCGATTTTTCAGTACCTGTCCTGCAGCAAATTATTAAGGATGGGTACGAAGTCATTGGTGTGGTAACGCAGCCTGATCGACCTGTCGGAAGAAAAAAAGTATTAACACCACCTCCTGTAAAAGTGGAAGCAATCAAACAGGGCATTCCCGTTTTTCAACCAGAAAAAATTCGTCAAGAAGAGGAACTAACCAAAATCTTGGCCTTAAATCCAGATTTAATAGTAACAGCTGCTTTTGGGCAAATTCTACCTAAAAAGCTGTTAGAAGCTCCAAAATTCGGCTGCATTAATGTACATGCCTCTTTGTTGCCAGAACTTCGTGGCGGAGCTCCCATCCATTATGCCATCATCCAAGGCAAGAAGAAAACGGGTGTTACTATCATGTATATGGTTGAGAAATTAGATGCCGGTGATATTTTAACGAGTGTTGAAGTGCCGATTACAGAAGAGGATAATGTAGGTACGCTCCATGATAAGTTAAGTGTTGCAGGTTCCAAGCTTCTATCCGAAACCTTGCCATTACTATTAGAAGGCCGTTTAACGCCAACTCCACAAAATGATGCGGAAGCAACCTTTGCTTCTAATATAAAGCGGGAACAGGAAAAAATTAATTGGGATAAAACGGGTGAGGAGATTTATAACCATGTTCGCGGTTTGAATCCATGGCCAGTAGCGTTTACGACTTTGGATGGCCAGGTTTTAAAAATTTGGCAGTCCCAAAAAGTTGCTGGATTAAAAGGGGAACCCGGAGCAGTTTTAAAAATAGAATCGGATGGTTTCACGGTTGGAACTGGAAATGAAACAGCCATTAAAATTATAGAACTACAGCCTTCGGGGAAAACAAGAATGCTAAGTGAACAATTTTTAAGAGGTGCTGGTTCAAAAATGACATTGGGCAGCAAGCTGGGAGAATAAGATGACCTCAAAAAAAAATAAAGTACGTGCAATCGCAATGGATCTACTAGTAACGATAGAGAAAAATCAATCCTATAGCAATTTACTTCTTAACAGCACAATTGAAAAGAATCAATTGTCCGCTGTTGATATTGGGCTCTTAACTGAATTGACCTATGGAACATTGCAAAGACGAATGGCCCTAGACTTCTACTTAAGACCTTTCATCAAAGACAATAAAAAATTAGCCAATTGGGTTCATCATTTACTTCGATTAACGCTCTATCAAATGGTTTACCTTGATCGCATACCAGATCGAGCAGCTATTTTTGAAGCAGTTGAAATTGCAAAAGAAAGAGGACATAAAGGGATTGCCAGCTTGGTCAATGGAGTGCTCCGAACCATCCAGAGAGAAGGGCTCCCTTCTTTGAACGAAGTCACAGATCCCATTCAAAGATTAGCACTTGAAACAAGTCATCCAGAGTGGCTTGTGACCAGATGGGTGAACCAATTTGGATATGAGAAAACGAAAGAAATGTGTGAGATCAATTTAACGGCACCTATGCAGACGGCAAGAGTTAATCTCACCAAGATTTCTAGAGATGAGTGTGTTGCTCTTTTAGAAGAGGATGGATTTCAGATCGAAAAAAGTCCCTTTATTCCTGAAGCCATCCGGACGTTAAAAGGAAATTTAGCTTCGACAATATCATTTAATTATGGAATGTTCACCATCCAAGATGAAAGTTCCATGCTTGCCGCCTATGCGTTAGGGGCTATGGAAGATGAATATATACTTGATGCATGTGCAGCGCCCGGAGGTAAGAGTACCCATATTGCAGAAAAAATGAATAATACAGGCGAAGTCATTTCGGTAGATCTTCATCAGCACAAAGTAAGGTTGATCAATGATAATGCCAAACGTTTAGGGCTCTCAAATATAAAAACAAGTATATCTGATTCTAGACATTTACAAGCAAAGTTTAAGCCTGATTCCTTTAATCGAATTCTGCTGGATGCACCATGTTCTGGCCTTGGTGTTATGAGAAGGAAACCAGATATGAAATATACAAAGACAGAACAAGACATAGAGCGGTTAAGCAGTATTCAACAAGACTTACTTAGTTCGGTTGCACCTTTGTTGAAAAAGGGAGGCATTCTTGTTTATAGTACATGTACTGTAGATAAGGAGGAAAATGAACATACAGTTAAAAGATTTTTGGAAAATAATCCGGACTTCGAAGGCGATCTAACATTTAAAAGCAGGATGCCTGAAGCGATTCAACCACTGATAAATGGGTTTGATTTACAAATATTCCCACAGGATATTGGTTCAGACGGATTTTATATTGCAGCGCTAAGAAAATCTTAAGTGCATGCATTTTTAGGACCTAGACAATAGGAAGAAGGTGTAACAGTTGGAACAATTAAATACAACTGAGACAAAAACAACATTGGAAACCAAGAAAAAATCGATCTACTCACTTCAGCTTCAAGACTTAAAAGACTGGCTGTCGGAAAATGGAGAGAAGCCATTTCGGGCTGAACAAATTTTTGATTGGCTTTATAAAAAAAGAATCAAGTCTTTTGAAGATATGAGTAATTTATCAAAAGGCTTAAGAGAAAAATTAGATGAACATTTTCAAGTTACAACATTGAATACCATTATCCAACAAACTTCAACAGATGGGACCATTAAATTTCTTTTTGAACTTCAAGATGGTTATTCAATTGAAACCGTGCTAATGCGCCACGATTATGGGAATTCCATTTGTGTGACAACCCAGGTAGGCTGCCGAATTGGCTGTACCTTCTGTGCCTCGACACTTGGCGGGTTAAAAAGACATCTAGAAGCGGGTGAAATCGTTGCTCAGGTAGTGAAGGTACAACAAGCATTAGACGAAACAGATGAACGCGTAGATTCAGTGGTTATTATGGGTATTGGTGAACCTTTCGATAATTATGATAATATGTTAGCCTTTCTAAAAATAATCAATCATGAGAAATCATTGAATATTGGTGCACGGCATATTACGGTTTCAACAAGCGGAATCGTTCCTAAAATTTATCAATTTGCTGATGAAAATACACAAATTAATTTTGCGATTTCACTTCACGCACCAAATACAGAATTACGGTCAAAACTGATGCCAATTAATAGAGCATATAAACTTGATGACTTAATGAAAGCGGTACGGTATTATATCGATAAGACAGGACGACGAATTAGCTTTGAATACGGGCTATTTGGCGGCGTAAATGATTCCATAGAGCATGCGGAAGAATTAGCAGCCCTTTTAAAAGGAATAAAATGTCACGTCAATTTAATTCCTGTTAACTATGTACCTGAAAGGGATTATGTCCGAACTCCAAGAGATAAAATTTTTGCTTTTGAAAAGACATTAAAAAAATTAGGGATTAATGTAACAATTCGCCGAGAGCAAGGGTCAGATATTGCTGCAGCATGTGGACAACTTCGTGCAAAGGAGCGAAAAGAAGAGACGAGGTGAAGGGATGAAAGCAGTATTTCAGACAGATAGAGGGAGAGTGCGTCTTCACAATGAGGATGCCGGTGGTGTATTTGGTAACAAGGACGGTTACCGCCTTGCCGTTGTGGCAGATGGGATGGGCGGTCACCGTGCTGGTGACGTTGCCAGTCAAATGACGATTACTACGTTAAAATCAGAATGGGAAACATCCACAGGGATTGTAACAGCTGGTGATGCTGAGAATTGGCTTAAAGATCAAATCAAGAGTGTGAATCTTTTGTTATTAGATCATGCAACCAATCATTCTGAATGTGACGGTATGGGAACAACGATTGTTGCTGCAATTATTACGGACACATTTGCAACCATTGCCAATATTGGTGACAGCAGAGGTTATTTATTAAACGAAACTGGTTTCAAACAAATCACCGAAGATCACTCCCTTGTCAACGAACTGGTTAGGTCCGGACAAATTTCAAAAGAAGATGCGGAACATCATCCAAGAAAAAACGTCTTATTACGGGCTTTGGGCACTGAAAAAACAGTAGAAATGGATATTAAAACGATTATCTTTGAAGAGGGAGATATACTTTTACTTTGTTCTGATGGTCTTTCCAATAAAGTGAATGAAGCACAAATGATGGAAATACTGCATAATGAAGAAGATTTACAACAAAAGGCAGGCTCACTGGTCTTACTTGCAAATGAAAATGGCGGAGAGGATAACATTACACTGGCAATTGTAGAGTTTTCTGAGACACGCGAGGATGATTTTAGATGTTGATTGGAAAAAGATTAAGTGGCCGCTACAAAATTTTGGATATGATTGGCGGAGGTGGCATGGCAAATGTCTACTTAGCCCATGATATGATCCTAGACCGCGATGTTGCGGTTAAAATGCTTCGATTAGATTTTGCTAATGATGAGGAATTTATCCGCAGGTTCCGACGCGAAGCACAATCAGCAACTAGTCTGGCCCATCCGAATATTGTCAATATCTATGACGTTGGCGAGGAAAGTGATCTCTACTATATTGTGATGGAATTTGTGGATGGTCAGACATTAAAACAATATATTCAGCAAAATTCTCCGCTTAGAGTGGAAGATGCAATTGGAATCATGCGACAGCTTACTTCAGCGATTTCACATGCCCATCAAAATCATATTATCCATCGTGATATTAAACCGCATAATATTTTGGTAGACCATGAGGGAAATGTGAAAATTACCGATTTCGGTATTGCGATGGCACTTAGTGCAACAAGTATTACGCAGACGAATTCTGTTTTAGGATCTGTACATTATTTATCGCCCGAACAAGCTAGAGGGGGCATGGCCAATCGGAAGTCTGATATTTATTCCTTAGGGATTGTTTTGTTTGAATTATTGACAGGCAGGTTGCCGTTTTCCGGTGAGTCGGCGGTTTCAATCGCGTTAAAGCATCTTCAATCCGAAACACCTTCTGTTAGAAGATGGAATCCAAACATCCCCCAAAGTGTTGAAAATATTGTCTTAAAGGCTACTGCGAAGGATTCATTTCATCGTTATAATACTGTCGATGAGATGGAAGAGGATCTGCGGACAGCACTTAATCCTGAGCGTATGGATGAACAAAAATTTACGATTCCGATTGATGATGATGCGACAAAAGCAATCCCGGTTATTACCGATAATCAACCTTTAAAAAATCTGGATGAAACATTAGTCCATAGTAGTGAAAAAACGGTAAATAACCAAAAGGATTCAGCTAATCAAGATAAAACAAACGTAAAAAAACGGAAAAAGTGGCCGATAATCTTAATATCTACATTTTTAGTATTAGCCATTCTGGCATTATTAACTTATACAGTTTTACCACGTATATTAGCGCCTAAGGATTTAAGTGTACCGGATGTTAGCGGCATGAACTTAGATGATGCGATTTCAAAGCTGAAATTAAAAGGATTAACTGTAGGCAATGAGATTGACATTACAGATGAGAATGTAAAAGAGGGGAAAGTAATTAAGACGGACCCTGAGAGTGGAAGTACAGTAATAGAAAATTCAAAGGTTACAATCTATGTCAGCACAGGTAAAGAGAAATATGAATTGTCAGATTATGTTGGTCGGGATTACGATGATGTCGTTGCAATTTTAGAAAATCAGGGCTTCAAAGATATACAGAAAATGGAAGTGACCGATGACAGTGATCCCGGGACCATTATCAGTCAAAATATTAACAATGGAGAAAAAGTGGTTCCAGATGAGACGGTTCTAGTATTTGAAGTGAGTAAAGGGCCGGAAAAAATTGACTTGAAGGATTTAACCCAATACAATTTAAAAGGTGCTCAAGACTATGCTTCCATGGTCGGTTTAACTCTGGATTCTTCTGAAGAAAAATATGATGACAATATTCCGGCTGGAATGGTGATTTCTCAAAGTCCTGCTGCAGGAACAGAATTACAAAAAGGTGACAAGGTTAAGGTCGTTATCTCTAAGGGAAAAGAAGATAAGCCTCCTAAAGAACTTATTGTTGAATTAACCATTCCCTATGAACCTCCTGTTCCTGGTGAGCCTGGGCAAAAACAACTAGTGCAAATTTATATTGAAGATATGAACCACAGCATGACAGAACCTGCTGAGACCTTTTATATTACTGAAAATACAAAAAAACAAATTAAATTAATGATTCCATATGGCAAAAAGGCTGGCTATAAAGTCATTCGCGATACGAAAGTAATTATTGATGAAAATAAAAACTACTCAGATGCGGATACAGATACAAGTTCAGATACTAGTGCAAACACAAGTGCAAACACAAGTACAAACACAGGTACAAACATAGGTACAAACACAAGTGTAAATACAAGTGGCAACACTAACACAACAACTAACACAAACACAACTGCAGAATAATTAGTATCGTAGTCTGTATAAGATAGATGGGTTTCGCGTAGATTTTTAAAGGAGAAAATTAATGGTTTGGTAAGTAAAAGGGCAAGGAGTGTAGTTATGCCTGAAGGAAAAATAGTTAAAGCGTTAAGCGGTTTTTATTATGTTCTTCACGGTGAAACCCTCATCCAATGCCGAGGACGAGGTGTTTTTCGGAAGAATAAAATTACCCCGCTTGTTGGTGATGAGGTTGTTTTTCAAGCTGAAAATGATCTAGAAGGATATATTTTAGAAGTGAAAGAGCGGAAAAATGAATTGGTTCGACCACCGATCGCCAACGTGGATCAGGCTATTCTTGTATTTTCAGCAGTTGAACCAGACTTTAGCACAGTACTTTTGGACCGTTTTCTTGTTTTAGTTGAATTTAATCACATTCAACCATTAATTTGTATTACAAAGATGGACCTCACCAATCATGAAGAGAATGAAAAAATTTCAGCGTATGCGAACCAATATCGGGCTGCTGGGTATGAGGTTATATTAACTTCATCAGAAACAGAAATGGGGATTGAATTGTTAAGTCCACATATTGAAAATAAAATTTCTGTCTTTGCAGGACAATCAGGTGTAGGAAAATCTTCATTACTGAATGTGTTAAGACCTGACCTTGAATTAAAAACAAATGATATTTCTTCACACCTTGGCAGAGGGAAACACACAACTAGACATGTGGAGCTTATCAAGGTTGGGAATGGGCTTATAGCGGATACACCAGGATTTAGTTCTTTAGAGTTCATTAACATTGAAATGGAAGATTTAACATTTTGTTTTCCCGAAATACAAAAGGCGAGTGAAAAATGTAAGTTTCGCGGTTGTCTACATGTGTCTGAGCCAAAATGCGGTGTAAAGACGGCCGTTGAAAGTGGAGAAATTCCAAATTATCGATATGAACATTACCTGGATTTCCTCCAGGAAATTAAAGAGAGAAAGCCGAGGTATTAACAATGGTGAAAATAGCACCTTCTATACTTTCAGCTGATTTTTCAAAGTTGGGAGAAGAAATTATTGCAGTTGAAAAAGCAGGAGCGGATTACATTCATATAGATGTAATGGATGGTCATTTTGTACCTAATATAACAATAGGTCCACTGGTGGTAGAAGCCGTCCGTCCACTTACAAAGCTTCCGCTAGATGTACATTTAATGATTGAGAATCCAGACCACTATCTCGAGGCATTCGTGAAAGCGGGAGCCGATTATATTACGGTTCATGTGGAGGCGTGCCGCCATCTTCACCGTACTATTCAAAGTATTAAATCATTTGGTGTAAAAGCGGGTGTTGTTCTTAATCCAGCCACACCAGTGGAGTCGATTCAACATATCATTGGTGATATTGACATGGTGTTATTAATGTCGGTGAATCCTGGCTTCGGGGGGCAGACTTTTATCCCTGAGGTTCTTCCAAAAATAAAGAAGGTTAAGGAAATGGCCGAGCAAAAAGGAATTCAAATTGAGATTGAGATTGATGGCGGTGTTAACCCAGAAACGGCTAGACAATGCATTGAAGCTGGTGCAACAGTTCTTGTGGCTGGCTCTGCGGTATACAATCAAGAGGATTATCAACAGGCCATTTCACAACTAAGAGGGTAAAGCCAGTTTTTTAAGCTGGCTTTTTCCATTCATGTAAAGAGGGGTGCTAGATGATTATCAATTTATTGGCAGGAGGACCAGAAGAATTACTTCCTGATTTAACTCGTTATCAAGAAACAGATGCAATCTGGGTTGGCGTTGATCGGGGGGTTTTTCATCTGATTAAGAGAAACATTACCCCTGCCATGGCATTTGGTGACTTTGATTCAGTAAGTGAAGAAGAGCTGACTGTCATTGAACACCAAGTATCCGGCATAAGGAAATATAAGCCGGAAAAAGATGAAACCGATTTGGAACTTGCCTTGAATTGGGCACTTGATCAAAATCCTACGTGTATTCGTCTGTTTGGTGCTACTGGCGGCAGACTGGATCATTTATTTGCCAACGTCCAATTACTGATTAGCCCAATTAGAGCAAACAACCCAGTCGATGTGTATTTAATTGATCAGAAAAATATTATTTTTTTAAAAGAAGCTGGACACTATACTATTGAAAAAATTCCCTCCAAAAAATATATTTCGTTTGTCCCTTTAACACTTGAGGTGACTGATCTAACCCTTGAAGGATTTAAATTTCCACTAAAGAACCGTCATATTACGCTCGGTTCCACATTATGTATTAGTAATGAACTAATAAATGATTATGGTACTTTTTCATTCTCCAAAGGCATATTAATAGTGATAAGAAGTAACGATTAAGATGCACTTCAAATGGTACTGATTTCGTTCGTTTGAATACTATGTAGGGGCGTGCGGAAAAAGTGGCTTTAAAATATGCCGGGGTAGATTTGTGAGGAGGGACAGTAGTATGAAATTTTATACAATTAAATTGCCGAGATTCTTAGGCGGGCTTGTCCGGGCCATGATTGGGGCATTCAAGAAAAATGAATAGAAAAGACCTTCAGAAATGATTAGGCACCCTTATTTTGGGTGCTTTTTATTATCCAATTGGGTCATACTAACTTAATAGTTGCTAATTGTTCCTTTTTGTTCAAATTTGGACTATAGATATACAAGCTTGTAAAAAGAAAAAGCATCCAATAATTGGATGCTCACACTCATTAAACGCGTTCTACTTTACCAGATCTTAACGCTCTTGCAGAAACCCAAACACGCTTAGGTTTTCCATCAACAAGAATACGTACTTTTTGTAAGTTAGCACCCCATGTACGCTTGTTAGCGTTCATAGCGTGAGAACGTGCGTTACCAGTTGTTGTTTTCTTTCCAGTTACTACACATTTACGTGGCATTATGTTTCCCTCCTTAACTACCAAAAGCTTTAGAACAACATCTTTAGATGTTCATTTGGATATAGAAAATTATATTAAAAATTTTCTAGACTTGAGATACCTTAATAATTTATCACACAACGTATCTTAATGCAATACTTGTGTACAAACCTTTCAAGAAAAAATCCTTGACATCGATATTTTGTAAATGCTCTATTGTAGCAATTCAAGTATGGCTTTTAATATTGGAGTGACTATAGTAAAATGACTGTAGTCATAGAGCAATTTCCAAAAGGGGGAACGATTCATGTCCATTGAATTAAAAACTAAGTACGGACAAATTGATATTTCAAATGAAGTAATTGCAACAATTGCTGGAGGAGCGGCAATTGAATGCTATGGAATCGTCGGTATGGCCTC
Organism: Neobacillus cucumis; assembly: GCF_016908975.1. GTDB lineage: Bacteria > Bacillota > Bacilli > Bacillales > Cytobacillaceae > Neobacillus > Neobacillus cucumis. The sequence continues at coordinate 24,704 of NZ_JAFBEX010000012.1, read as the reverse complement.
TAAGAATCAAATTAAAGATGGAATCACAGAAATATTACGTAAGGAAAATTTTACTCGTGGTGTGATCGTACGCCAAGAAAACGAGGCATTACATATTGATATGTACATTATAGTCAGCTATGGTACGAAAATTTCCGAAATTGCCAACAACGTGCAATCAAAAGTTAAATACACCCTCGATAAGACAGTTGGACTTGCCGTTGACTCGGTCAATATTTACGTTCAGGGAGTTCGTGTGACGAACTCGTAGTGAGGAGGAAAGTTTGTGTCAATAACAGCATTAGATGGAAAACGTTTCGCCGAAATGGTGATTCAAGGTGCTAATCACTTGTCAGCAAATGCCAAGATGGTTGATGCATTGAACGTTTTTCCTGTGCCCGACGGTGATACTGGAACCAATATGAATTTATCAATGACCTCCGGTGCAAAGGAAGTAAAGAATAATATTCAAGAACATATTGGTAAAGTAGGAGTGGCCCTTTCAAAGGGGTTGCTAATGGGAGCACGTGGGAATTCTGGAGTTATTCTCTCTCAATTATTTCGCGGGTTCTCAAAGGCTGTTGAGTCAAAAGCCGTTATTTCGGGTAAAGATTTTGCCAATGCCTTAGAAGCAGGAGTTGAAACAGCTTATAAGGCTGTCATGAAACCTGTTGAGGGGACTATTCTAACAGTCGCAAAAGATTCAGCTAAGAAAGCAGTTGTTGCGGCGCAAAACTCAGAAGATATGATCTATATTATGGAAGAAATATTAAACGAAGCAAAGGCATCCCTCAAACGTACACCTGACTTACTTCCCGTTTTAAAAGAAGTTGGTGTTGTAGACAGTGGAGGACAGGGACTTGTTTTTGTGTATGAAGGATTTTTAGCTCAATTAAAAGGTGAGAGCCTTCCAGTATCTTCTGACTTAATTCCATCTATGACGGAATTGGTTAGTGCACAACACCATAAAAACGTTCAAGGTCATATTAATACAGAGGATATTGTTTATGGTTATTGTACTGAATTTATGGTTCGTTTTGAGCAGGAAAAGGTGGCAAAACATCCATTTAACGAGAATACCTTCCGTAATGATTTAAGTAATTATGGGGATTCGTTATTAGTGATTGCAGATGAAGACGTTGTTAAGGTACACATTCACTCCGAACAACCTGGTGAAGTGTTAACCTATGGACAGCGTTATGGAAATTTGATCAATATGAAAATAGAAAACATGCGTCAGCAGCATTCGAATATTGTTGGTGAAAAACATGCTGCATCGAAACCTGAAGACAAGCAGGCGCATAAAGAAATGCAGGAATATGGAATTGTAACTGTATCAATGGGCGCGGGGATTGCAAAGTTATTCAAAAGCATCGGGGCACATGCGGTCATTGAAGGCGGACAAACAATGAACCCAAGTACAGAGGATATTGTGAAAGCGGTTAAGGAAGTGCACGCTAAGAAGGTATTTATTTTACCAAACAATAAAAACATTATAATGGCGGCTGAACAAGCAAAAGATGTAGCAGAAGAAGAAATTTACGTTATTCCTTCGAAGACAGTGCCGCAAGGGCTGTCTGCTCTTCTAGCCTTTAATCCATCTGCAGCTGTTGATGATAATGAAGCTTCCATGAAAGAAGCATTAAATCATGTCAAAACCGGTCAGATTACCTTTGCTGTCCGAGATACCTCCATTGATGGGTTAGAAATTGAAAAAGATGATTTCATGGGCATTTCAGAAGGAAAAATTGTGGTAAAGAATAAAGATAAAGGGAAAGTGGCAGAAGATCTCTTAACAAAGATGCTCGATGAAGATTCAGAAATTCTTACCATTATTTATGGTGAAGATGTAACAGAGGAAGAAGTAGCTAACCTATCTTCGTACGTTGAGGAAAATTTTGAAGATGTAGAAATTGAGATTCATGATGGCGGCCAGCCATTATACTCATATATCTTTTCAATTGAATAATAAACAGCTAAAATAGAAGGGGGGCCTTTTTAAGGCTTTTCCCTTCTTTTTTATGCCTAAAAAACGTAAACATTTTACAAATGAAATATTGATGCTATATGTATCGAATCGGCCAATCGATACCGACAGCTTTAAAAGAAACGGCGCAGGGAGGGTTGGCGGCTACACCGACAGATCGGGCACTAGAGTCTAAAATCTTCGGTATACCGCTCAAAGAAAAGTGAATTCAGAACTAAATCAATCAATAATCACGTTAAAAGGTATTGGGGAAGAAACAGCTGATTCATTTGCGGAAATGAAAATATTTACTATCAGTGATTTATTAGAATACTTTCCGTATCGGTATGAAGACTATTCACTTAGAGACCTAACCGAAGTACAGCATGATGAGAAAATAACAGTCGAAGGGAAGGTTCATAGTGAGCCTTCTCTAAACTATTATGGCAGAAAGAAATCAAAATTGACCATCAGGCTTTTTGTGGGCTCTTACTTAATTAAAGTAGTCTTTTTTAATCAGCCATATCTTAAAAATAAAATCCATATGAATGATACCATTACGGTTACAGGAAAATGGGATGCTCACCGGCAAACAATCACTGCAAATGAGATGCAAACGGGACACAACACGAAAGCGAATGATTTTGAACCAGTTTACGCATTACGGGGAAAAGTAACTACAAAAGGCATGCGTAAGTTTATTCAGCTAGCTTTCCAGCAATATGGACAGTTTATTGAGGAGACATTACCAGAATCGTTTCTAAAAAAATATCGTCTAATGGACAAAATGGATGCATTAAAGATCATGCACTTTCCTAATAATCCCGAGGAAGTAAAGCAAGCGAGAAGGCGTTTTGTATACGAAGAATTTCTATTGTTTCAATTGAAAATGCAAGCATTAAGAAAGTTTGAACGGGAGCATTCACCAGGAATCAAGCAAAAATATGACTTGGCAAAATTAATGGACTTCATTAATAGTCTTCCTTTCCCATTAACCAATGCCCAAAAGAAGGTTGTAAATGAAATATTAGCCGATTTGAAATCACCCTACCATATGAATCGGCTTCTTCAGGGTGATGTTGGATCTGGAAAAACGGTTGTAGCCGCCATCGGTCTTTATACAACAGTCATCGCTGGGTTTCAGGGTGCACTGATGGTCCCAACGGAGATTTTGGCTGAACAGCATGCAGAGTCTTTGAAAAGTTTATTCGAACCTGTACAGGTAAGATGCGAACTTCTAACAAGCTCCATTAAAGGTAAACAGAGAAGAGAGATCCTCCAAGATCTTAAAGAAGGAAAAATTGATATTTTAATTGGTACCCATGCACTCATCCAGGATGAGGTAACGTTTCACAAGCTCGGTTTTGTCATTACAGATGAACAGCACCGCTTCGGGGTGGAGCAGCGGAGGATTTTAAGGGAAAAGGGAGAAAACCCAGATGTTTTGTTCATGACGGCAACCCCTATCCCTAGAACGTTGGCCATTACAGTTTTTGGTGAAATGGATGTTTCGATTATCGATGAAATGCCTGCTGGAAGAAAAACTATCGAGACCTATTGGGCAAAACCTGAGATGCTCGAACGTGTCCTAGGGTTCGTAGAAAAGGAATTGCAAAAAGGACATCAGGCTTATGTGATTTGTCCTCTAATAGAAGAGTCAGAAAAACTAGATGTGCAAAATGCCATCGATGTGCATACAACATTAAGTCATTTTTTTCAAAATCGTTTTAACGTCGGCTTAATGCACGGTCGTTTATCTTCAGTAGAAAAAGATACGGTGATGAAGGCATTTAGCGAAAACCTCATACAAGTGCTTGTCTCCACAACCGTTGTCGAAGTAGGGGTCAATGTACCTAATGCAACTATGATGGTTATCTATGATGCCGAGAGGTTTGGTTTATCACAGCTTCACCAGCTTCGTGGCCGTGTCGGACGAGGAAGTGCTCAGTCGTACTGTATCCTACTTGCAAGTCCAAAGTCCGAGGTAGGACAAGAAAGAATGCGGATCATGACGGAAACAAATGATGGATTTGTTTTGAGTGAGAAGGATTTAGAATTAAGAGGACCTGGGGACTTCTTTGGTAAAAAACAAAGCGGCGTTCCTGAATTTAAAGTCGCTGATATGGTGCATGATTATCGCGCGCTTGAAACAGCGCGAAATGATGCGAGTATGCTAATCAGTTCAGACTTTTTTTGGACAGACCCTGACTATCATTATTTACGAGAAAAAATTAAAGAATCAGGTGTGCTAGAAGGGGAAAAACTAGACTAATGAATTAATTTGATACCGTCTAATCAGTGCCCGGCAACGGGCATTTCCGTTTTTCTTTTAAATTTTAATCTTGCATTATGCTTTTTTAAATTTTATACTACTCTTAGTACCTAGTCATAAGAGCTCGGACGGTGTAAAAACTATGAGAAGAAGCAAAAAAGACCGACAACAATTATTAACTTCTACCATAAAGGATAATCCTTTTATTACCGATGAGGAATTAGCAGAAAAATTTCAAGTAAGTGTACAGACGATTCGTCTCGACCGCTTGGAGTTATCGATACCGGAACTGCGGGAACGGATTAAAACAGTTGCGGAGAAACGCTTCGATGATGAAGTACGCTCCTTACCGCTTGAAGAAGTAATCGGTGAAATCATTCATATAGAACTAGACCAAAATGCCATATCTATTTTTGATGTAAAAAAAGAACATGTATTTAAACGTAATCTTATTGCACGCGGACACCATCTCTTTGCTCAAGCTAATTCCCTGGCGGTGGCCGTCATTAATGATGAATTGGCCCTAACCGCTAAAGCGAATATCCAATTTAAACGATCGGTCAATTTAGATGAGCGAGTCATCGCTAAAGCAAAGGTAACAAAAATAGAGGAATCCGGCAGAACCACTGTTGAAGTAAGTAGTTTTGTCAATGACGAACTAGTTTTTACTGGAGAATTCGAAATGTACCGTTCGAAAAACATTTAAGGAATGAGACAAATGAAAATAGCAATCGATGCCATGGGCGGAGATCATGCCCCAAAAGAAATTGTATTAGGTGCAATGAAGGCAGTTCAGTCCTTTTCTGATATTCATCTTACTCTTGTTGGGGATGAAAAACAAATCAAGGAAATACTTACAAATCACGAAAGAATTTCTATTTTACATACAACTGAGGTTATACTTGGAACGGATGAGCCGGTAAGAGCGGTCCGCCGTAAAAAAGATGCCTCGATGGTTTTGGCTGCTAAACAAGTAACCGATGGATTAGCCGATGCCTGCATCTCAGCGGGGAATACAGGAGCATTAATGGCGGCTGGACTATTTGTTGTTGGACGAATAGACGGAATCGATCGACCTGCCCTTTCTCCGACATTGCCAACCATCGGTGGAGAAGGCTTCATGCTTCTCGATGTTGGAGCAAACGCCGATGCAAAACCTGAACATTTAGTTCAATACGCTATCATGGGTTCCATTTATAGTGAAAAGGTTAGAGGAATCAAACAGCCAAGAGTAGGGCTTTTAAATATTGGAACCGAGGAAAAGAAAGGTAATGAGCTGACCAAAAGCACGTTTACTTTATTAAAAAATAGTAACTTGCATTTTGTTGGGAATGTAGAGGCACGTGATTTACTTGAAGGTGTTGCAGATGTGGTAGTAACCGATGGTTTCACTGGTAATATGGTATTGAAGACACTTGAAGGGACAGCCCTTTCGATGTTTAAAATGCTAAAGACCGCCTTAATGAGCAGTTATACAAGTAAATTGGCTGCTGCAGTCCTAAAGCCGAACCTAAAAAAGCTAAAAAATACAATGGACTATTCAGAGTATGGCGGGGCTGCACTTTTCGGGCTAAAAGCACCTGTCATCAAGGCACATGGTTCTTCCAACGCCCAAGCTATCTATAGTGCGATTAAGCAGACAAGGGAAATGGTAGGTAACGATGTTGTCCAATTAATTCAAAAAGCTGTCGAAGAGTCAGATTCTGTTAAATTTGAACAATAGAGGTGTTGAAATGAGTAAAATAGCCTTTGTTTTTCCTGGACAAGGTTCACAAACGGTAGGAATGGGAAAAGATTTAGCTGACAAGTATCCTGAGATTATGAATTATTTTTCAAATGCCGACAAAAGGCTGAATGTTCCATTGAGTAAGTTAATCTTTGAAGGTCCGAAAGAAGAGTTGACAGTAACCTATAATACACAGCCGGCCTTGTTGACAACAAGTATTGCCATCTTGGACTTCTTTCAACAATCTGGGGTTAAGGCTGATTTTGTTGCCGGACACAGCTTAGGTGAATATACGGCACTGGTTGCTGCTGGAGTAATGTCTTTTGAAGATGGTGTTTACGCTGTTCGCAAACGAGGAGAGTTTATGGAGCATGCCGTTCCTAACGGTGAGGGGTCCATGGCTGCTGTTCTTGGCTTAGATCGTGATACACTCCAACAAGTAACCGATGAGGTTAATCAGACGGGTTTACCTGTTTCTTTAGCTAACCTAAACTGTCCTGGTCAAATCGTCATTTCAGGTTCTAGAGAAGGTGTACAAAATGCAGGTGCTAAAGCAAAGGAAGCTGGGGCGAAGCGAGTGTTGCCTTTAGAAGTAAGTGGACCGTTTCATTCAGCCTTAATGAAACCAGCAGCAAATCAACTCCGTGAAGTCCTAGATGGACTGGAAATGAAAGATGCTGAAATCCCTGTGATTGCAAACGTTACGGCTGAACCCATCAGTGCGAGTTTAGAAATTAAAGATAAATTAATTGAACAATTATATTCCCCAGTATTATGGGAAGATTCCGTTGAGAAGATGATCAGCCTCGGTGTTGATACATTTATTGAAATTGGCCCTGGAAAAGTTCTTTCAGGTTTAATCAAGAAAATTGATAAGACTGTTAAAACTTATTCAGTATCGGATGAGGAGAGCGCTCAAGTTGTATTAGACGCCCTAAAGGAGGAAAAACTATGATACTAACAGGGAAATCAGCTCTTGTGACAGGAGCATCACGAGGAATTGGACGAGAAATTGCTTTAGAACTTGCGCGTCTTGGTGCGAATGTGGCTGTTAATTTTGCCGGTAGTGAAGCAAAGGCCAATGAAGTGGTCGATGAAATTAAAGCGTTAGGCAGAGACGCCTTCGTAATCAAATGTAATGTGGCTGATTCGGAAGAAGTTGCGAAAATGGTGAAGGAAACGGTTGACCGTTTTGGAAAGCTAGACATTCTCATTAATAATGCGGGAATAACAAGAGATAATTTACTAATGCGAATGAAGGAAGAGGAATGGGATGATGTGATCAACACGAACCTAAAAGGTGTATTCCTCTGTACCAAAGCTGTGACTAGACAAATGATGAAGCAACGTGCCGGCCGTATTATTAATATCGCTTCTGTTGTCGGTGTAAGCGGAAATCCAGGTCAAGTTAACTATGTAGCGGCAAAAGCTGGAGTCATTGGCATGACGAAAACGACTGCTAAAGAATTGGCTTCACGCAATATTACAGTAAATGCTATTGCTCCTGGCTTTATCACCACTGATATGACAGATAAATTATCTGAGGAAGTAAAGGCAGAAATGTTAAAACAAATTCCTTTAGCACGCCTAGGAGAGCCAAAGGATATTGCGAAAATAACCGCCTTTATCGCATCTGATGATGCATCATATATCACCGGCCAGACGCTTCATGTTAATGGCGGAATGGTAATGTAAAAATAAATAATATTTTAGATTTATCTTTTTGATGAAATACTCTATAATAGCTTGAGGGGAGGTGACAAGCATGGCAGAGGTATTAGAACGTGTTACAAAAATCATCGTTGACCGCTTAGGCGTTGATGAGTCTCAAGTTACCCTTGATGCTTCATTCAAAGATGATCTTGGTGCTGATTCCCTTGACGTAGTTGAACTAGTAATGGAATTAGAAGATGAGTTCGATATGGAAATTTCTGACGATGATGCTGAAAAAATCAGTACTGTTGGTGATGCTGTTAATTACATAAATAGCAGTAAATAATCCCGTTAGATTGATTCAAAAGCTCCGTTTTCAAACGGAGCTTTATTCTATATAGTAGAGCTTGGCAGCCAAACTTGGCAAAACTATCTGCCAAGTTTCTTTGCGTTTTTATAAAATCTTTTTTAAACTCTTATTAGATAGTTTGTAAATTTGATGCAAGGTGGAGAAATTCATGCGCAAGAACGGTAAAGACAAAGATGTAAATCGCGCAAAAGAAAATCAAATGAAGGATTTTCAAACTTCAATCGGAGTGACGATTGAAAACGAAAAATTATTAAAACAAGCATTTACACATTCATCCTATGTGAATGAGCATCGCAGAAAGCCATTCGAAGATAATGAAAGACTAGAATTTTTAGGAGACGCTGTCCTTGAATTAACTGTTTCACAATTCCTTTTTAAAAAATACCCTACGATGACTGAAGGAGAATTAACAAAACTGCGTGCTGCTATCGTATGTGAACCTTCGCTCGTATCGTTTGCTAATGAACTTGAATTCGGCAAACATATTTTGCTGGGTAAAGGAGAGGAAATGACAGGCGGCCGAGAACGCCCAGCTTTGCTTGCTGACGTGTTTGAAGCCTTCATTGGTGCGCTATACTTGGATCAAGGAATTGATAAAGTAGTCGAATTTCTAGATAGAGTGGTCTTTCCTAAAATTAATGCCGGTGCTTTTTCTCATGTGATGGATTTTAAAAGTCAATTACAAGAGCTTGTTCAAAGAGATGGTGCAGGAATCATTGAATATCGTGTCCTTCAAGAAAAAGGACCAGCTCACAATAAAGAATTTGTTTCAAGAGTATCACTTAATGGTGCAGAGCTAGGTATAGGAGCAGGGAAATCAAAGAAAGAAGCGGAGCAGCATGCGGCTGAAATGGCCCTCAAGGTATTAAAAACAAAAACAACTTAGAAATCGCAATTTGGCAGGAGAAATCCCCATGCAGTATAGGGAGGATAAAGAAATGTTTTTAAAACGGTTGGACATTATTGGCTTTAAATCTTTCGCTGAACGTATTGAGGTTGATTTTGTTCCTGGTGTAACGGCTGTTGTTGGTCCTAATGGGAGTGGCAAAAGTAATATTACCGATGCTATTCGCTGGGTATTAGGGGAACAATCAGCCAAATCTTTGAGAGGCAGCAAGATGGAAGATATTATTTTTGCTGGCAGTGAATCTAGAAAGGCTCTTAATTTTGCTGAAGTCACACTGACTTTAGATAATACCGACCAAGGACTTGGGATCGACTATAATGAAGTGAGTGTAACAAGAAGAGTGTCACGCTCGGGTGATAGTGATTTCTACATTAACAAGCAATCATGCCGACTTAAAGATATTATTGATTTATTTATGGATTCTGGCCTTGGCAGAGAAGCTTTTTCGATTATAAGCCAAGGAAAGGTAGAAGAAATATTAAATAGTAAGGCAGAAGAACGCCGGACAATCTTTGAAGAAGCCGCTGGAGTTCTCAAATATAAGAACCGCAAAAAAAAGGCAGAAGTGAAGTTGTTTGAGACTCAGGATAATTTAAATCGTGTCAATGATATTTTACATGAACTTGAAGGGCAAGTAGAGCCATTGAAAATTCAAGCATCCATGGCTAAAGATTTCCTAGAGAAAAAAGAAGAACTTGAAAAAATAGAAGTGGCGTTGACAGTTTTTGAAATTGAGGACCTGCATCAAAAATGGGAACATCTTTCCAAGCAGCTAGAAGAACACCAACAAGAAGAACTAAAGATGTCCTCAGAATTGCAAGTGAAGGAAGCAGCAATTGTTCAAACAAGAGATAAGATTGCTGCATTAGATGAGTCTATCACAGACCTCCAAAATGTACTACTGCATGCAAGTGAGGAACTTGAAAAGCTTGAGGGCAGAAAAGAAGTCCTTAAGGAACGGAAGAAAAATGCTGCGCAAAATAAAGATCAGTTAAAGATTAATATTTTAGAACTAACCGATCGAATCAGTAAGTTAAAGGAAAACAGAGATGCACAAGCTGAGATTGTTAAGGAACTGAGTATACAAGTTGAAAAATTGCAATTTGAATTAAAAGAGCGGCAAGATAAACTGCCTTTATTCTCAGAAAATGTGGAAGAGAAAATTGAAAGTTTAAAAAGTGAATATATTGATTTATTAAACGAGCAAGCGAGTGCAAAAAATGAACTAAAATATATTGACCAACAATTGGAACAGCAAGAGCGCAGAGGCTCCAGACTTGATGCGGAAAACGAAAAGTATCTTGAAGAGCGTGTTCATGTCCAACAGCACAAATTGGACATTCAAGAGGCTTTAGAAGAGGTTCAGAAAAAATTAGCCGATCAGTTGGTTGCGTATCGAGAAGGACAACATCAACTGGAGAAAGTAAAAAACAATTACGAGAAACAGGAAAAAACACTGTATCAAGCCTATCAACTCCTTCAGCAGGCAAAATCAAGAAAAGAAATGCTTGAAGAAATGGAAGAAGACTTTGCCGGCTTTTTTCAAGGCGTGAAAGAGATTTTAAAGGCTCGTGACCAAAAGTTAAAGGGAATTGAAGGGGCAGTTGCAGAGCTCATAACGGTTCCGAAAGAGTATGAAACGGCTCTTGAAACAGCTCTCGGGGGTGCGCTGCAGCATATTGTTGTTGATCATGAGCAAAATGCCCGTACAGCTATTCAATATTTAAAACAGAATTCATTTGGCCGGGCTACATTTTTGCCGTTAAGTGTTATTAAAGGGAGACCTTTATCGTCTGCACAACTATCTTCCATTCAAAATCATCCAGCCTTAATTGGACCTGCCGTCAGTTTGGTGAAATTTGTGCCAAAGTATTCTGAAGTTATGAATAATTTACTCGGTAATGTGGTCATAACAAAGGACTTAAAGGGAGCTAATGAATTAGCGAAAATCCTTCAGTACCGGGCAAGATTGGTAACGTTGGATGGCGATATTGTCAATCCAGGCGGTTCCATGACGGGTGGAGCCGTTAAGCAAAAGACATCCTCTTTGTTAACGAGAAAAGGGGAATTAGAAAATTTAAAAGAAAAAATCGTCATTATGGAAGAAAAAACAGCAGCATTAGAAGCGACTGTTAAGCGATTAAAAGCTGAGGTTCAACAGGCTGATCAGCAAGTAGAGAAGAAACGGCAAGATGGAGAATCGTTAAGATTATCGGAGCAGTCTGTAAAGGGTAACCTCCGCGAGGCAGAGCTTCAAGAAAAGAACCTTAATGATCGTTTAGCTCTATATGACCTCGAAAAAGGACAATTGACGGAGGAAAAAGAATCACTTTTAAAAAGAAAAAGGGAGTTAGCGGATGCTGTTAGCTCCTATAAGGAAATGATTGCTGAACTCGATGCCCAAATTGAAAAATTAACTGTTCAGAAAACGAGTGACTTGAGTTCTAAAGAAACCTTGACGAATGAAATAAATGAATTAAAGGTAGAGTTTGCTTCAAGGAATGAACAGTTTAACCATGCAAAGGAACGCTTTACGCTAGTTAATGATGATTTAACAGAGAGTGAGCAAAAGCTGTCTATTTTTACTGAAGATCTTAACCTTTTAACATCTGAAATGTCTAATAGTTCTTCTGGGGAAGAGCAACTAGAAGCGGCGGCCAAAAGAAAGCAGCAAGATAAAGAGGCCACCCTACAATTAATCACTGAAAGAAGACAAGAGCGTTTGTTGCTGCAGGATTCCCTTGAAAATACTGAATTAGAAGCAAGAGAATTAAAAAGACTTCATAAAGGGATGACGGGGGTCTTAAAAGATGAGGAAGTAAAAATTAACCGTTTAGATGTGGAGCTGGAAAATCGGCTTGCCCATTTAAGAGAGGAATACCTCCTCTCATTTGAAGGAGCGAAGGAGCAATACCCATTAAATATCTCGGTGGAGGAAGCCAGGAAAAAGGTTAAATTAATCAAACTGGCCATTGAAGAGCTTGGCAATGTCAATCTTGGGGCTATTGAAGAATATGAACGGGTCTCTGAACGCTATGAATTTTTAAATGAACAAAAGACCGACCTTCAGGAAGCGAAAGATACTCTCTTTAAGATTATTGAAGAAATGGATATAGAAATGAAAAGACGTTTCCAACAAACCTTTGAAGGAATACGTCAGCATTTTGAACCCACATTTCGAACCTTGTTTGGTGGCGGAAGAGCGGATTTGGTTTTAACCATACCTGAAGACTTATTAAATACAGGCGTGGAAATTGTTGCCCAGCCGCCAGGGAAAAAACTTCAAAATCTTGGACTTCTTTCAGGTGGAGAACGAGCGCTGACAGCCATTGCTTTGTTATTTTCTATTTTAAAGGTCCGCCCGGTTCCATTCTGTATCCTGGATGAAGTTGAAGCAGCCTTAGATGAAGCAAACGTTTACCGTTTTAGTCAATATTTAAAGCGGTATAGTAAAGAAACCCAATTCATTGTCATTACGCATAGAAAGGGAACAATGGAGGAAGCAGATGTCCTTTATGGTGTAACGATGCAGGAATCGGGAGTTTCAAAGCTGGTATCTGTCCGCTTAGAGGATACAAAAGAACTAGTTGAATTATAATTTAAGGAAGTGAAAAACATGAGTTTTTTTAAAAAATTAAAAGAAAAAATTTCGAAATCAACGGATTCGGTTACAGAAAAGTTTAAGGAAGGCTTAACGAAAACACGTGACAGTTTTTCCGGAAAAGTGAATGATTTAGTGGCTAGATATAGAAAGGTCGATGAAGACTTTTTTGAAGAACTAGAGGAAATCTTAATCCAGGCAGATGTAGGTTTCGATACGGTAATGCAGCTAATCGAGGAACTCAAGATGGAAGTAAAACGCCGTAATATCCAAGACCCGGCTGAGGTCCAAAGCGTAATCTCTGAGAAGCTTGTGGAAATCTATAATTCTGGTGAAGAGTATTCATCAAAATTAAATATCCAACAGGACGGATTAACGGTTATCTTGTTTGTTGGGGTTAATGGAGTTGGAAAAACAACTACCATTGGCAAGCTCGGGTATAAATTTAAAAGTGAAGGAAAGAAAGTGTTGATGGCAGCGGGAGATACCTTCCGTGCAGGCGCGATTGAACAGCTCGAAGTATGGGGCGAAAGAGTGGGAGTGGAAGTCATTAAGCAGGCAGAAGGCTCTGACCCGGCTGCTGTTATGTATGATGCCATCCAAGCGGCTAAATCACGCAATGCTGATATTTTATTATGTGATACGGCCGGCCGTCTGCAAAACAAAGTGAATCTAATGAAAGAGCTAGAAAAAGTCAAGCGGGTAATTGAACGCGAGATTCCTGGCGCACCGCATGAAGTCATTCTAGTACTTGATGCAACCACTGGTCAAAATGCGCTTATTCAGGCGAAAACCTTTAAAGAGGCAACAAATGTCAGTGGAATTGTCCTATCCAAATTAGATGGTACGGCAAAGGGCGGTATTGTACTAGCCATTCGCAATGAATTAAAGATCCCTGTTAAATTTGTCGGTCTTGGGGAAAAAATGGATGATCTTCAAGAATTTGATGCGGAAAAATATGTGTACGGGCTATTTGCAGATCAAGTAGAAAAAACAGAATAGGTTGTAAAGGTATTTTCTTGACAGAAATGATAGGACCCTGTAAACTTTACTTTTGTAAAGGCTTTTCACTTAACAATAGCATTGGAGGGAATACTGGCATGATGCTTGAAAAGACAACACGAATTAATTATCTATATGATTTCTACTATTCGCTGTTAACTCCAAAGCAACAAAGCTATATGTCTCTCTATTATTTAGATGATTACTCTCTAGGAGAAATTGCAGAAGAGTATGAAGTCAGTAGACAGGCTGTTTATGATAATATTAAACGGACAGAAGCAATGCTCGAGGAGTATGAGGAAAAGCTGTTATTATTTCAAAAATTTCAAGAGCGTACGAAACTGATCAGGGACTTAAAAGCATCGATTAATAAGGGGAACCTATCTAAAGAAGCATTATTAGAAACTGTAACTGAGCTTGAGAAATTAGATTAGGAGGCGGCATGAATGGCGTTTGAAGGATTAGCCGACCGACTGCAAAATACAATCCAAAAGATCCGTGGAAAAGGAAAGGTCTCGGAAGCGGATGTCAAAGAAATGATGCGTGAAGTACGTCTCGCCCTGCTAGAAGCGGACGTTAACTTCAAGGTCGTCAAAGACTTTGTTAAAAAAGTCAGTGAGCGGGCTGTAGGGCAAGAGGTCCTAAAGAGTTTAACTCCAGGCCAGCAAATCATTAAAATCGTTAACGAGGAATTAACCATTTTAATGGGAGGCGAGCAAAGCAAGATTGCTGTATCCAATCGTCCACCAACTGTTATTATGATGGTCGGGCTGCAAGGGGCCGGTAAAACAACGACAACGGGTAAGCTGTCGCTGTTGCTACGTAAAAAGTATAATCGCAAGCCATTGCTAGTTGCAGCCGATATTTATCGCCCTGCAGCCATTAAACAGCTTCAGACCTTAGGGAAACAATTGGATATGCCTGTATTCTCGCTGGGGGATCAAGTAAGCCCTGTGGAGATTGCTAAACAAGCCATTGCTAAAGCAAAAGAAGACCATCATGACTATGTTCTGATTGATACCGCTGGTCGTTTACATGTAGACGAGGCATTAATGGACGAGCTGAAGGACATTAAAGAGCTAACCAAACCAGATGAAATTTTCCTAGTTGTTGATGCAATGACAGGTCAAGATGCGGTCAATGTTGCACAAAGCTTTAATGAACAGCTTGGCTTAACAGGTGTCGTCTTAACGAAGCTTGATGGTGATACTCGCGGCGGGGCGGCCTTGTCTATTCGCGCTGTCACACAGACACCGATTAAATTTGTCGGTCTTGGCGAGAAAATGGATGCATTGGAGCCATTTCACCCAGAACGTATGGCATCAAGAATCTTGGGCATGGGTGATGTCCTGACGCTGATTGAAAAGGCACAAGCGAATGTGGATGAAGAAAAGGCAAAAGAGTTAGAACAGAAAATGCGGACAGCATCGTTTACGCTCGAAGACTTTTTAGATCAGCTTGGTCAGGTTCGAAACTTAGGTCCATTGGATGAATTGCTAAAAATGATGCCTGGAGCAAATAAAATCAAAGGTTTGAATAACATTACTATCGATGAAAAACAAATTGCCCATGTGGAAGCGATTATTCAATCCATGACCAAGCATGAGAAAAATAATCCAGAAATACTCAATGCAAGCCGCAAGAAGAGAATTTCCAAAGGAAGCGGACGTCCTGTAACGGAGATTAACCGCCTTTTGAAGCAATTTGAAGACATGAAGAAAATGATGAAACAAATGTCTGGCATGCAGATGAAAGCCAAGAAAAAAGGTGGATTTAAGTTCCCTTTTAAGTTTTAAACTAGTTAATTGGAGCGGAAGGCACTCGACTCCTCGAAAATGCTATCGCATTTTCTTCGTGCGTGGGCGGATTCGAGGAAGAATTTCAATGTCCTGCGGGAGTACGGGGCTGGGGAGACATCACAGGCGCTTTCTTCGTCGAGGAGGCTCCCCGGCACGCCCGCGGAAAGCGAGTGCCTGGAGAGGAAATCAACAAGTCTATTTAAGTTTAAACTGCAAAAATTTGGTAATACTGGTTGTAAAGAAAAAACACTTTACAAACTATAAAAGAATTGATATTATACTATCTTGTGTGAAACTATTCGGAGGTGCTTATTTAAAATGGCAGTAAAAATTCGTTTAAAGCGTATGGGAGCTAAAAAGACTCCTTTCTATCGTATTGTAGTAGCAGATTCTCGTTCACCACGTGACGGTCGTTTCATTGAAACAGTTGGAACTTACAATCCAGTTGCTGAGCCAGCATTAGTGGAAATCAACGAAGAATTAGCGCTTAAATGGTTAAAAGACGGTGCGAAGCCATCAGACACTGTTCGTAACCTTTTCTCTAATCAAGGCATCATGGAAAAATTCCATAATGCAAAATTAGGCAAGTAATAGCCTGATTGATTATGAAACAATTAATCGAAACGATTGTTAAGCCTCTTGTTGATTTTCCTGAAGATGTTCGTGTGAATGTCTTAGAAGATGAACACCGTGTTACCTATCAATTATCCGTTAATAAAACGGATATGGGAAAAGTAATCGGCAAACAAGGGCGTGTTGCAAAGGCCATTAGAACTGTTGTATATGCAGCAGGATCATCACAACAAAAGAAAATTTTTCTAGAAATTGGTGAATAGCTTTTTGCATCTAGATAAAAGGGAGGGATTCATTCCTCCCTTTTTTGCTACCAGAAAAGCGGAAGCGCCATGCTCAGGGGCGTAAGGCTACAGACGAGCCGGCGAGAAGGTTGCTTTTTAACCTTCTTGACGGATTGGCTTAGACCTAAGAGCCCCTAGGCGCTGTAGCTAGACAATTCTCGTAGTTCTATAGAACACAGGGAGGCGGGATGTTAAATGCAGCTTATTCAAACTGTTGTGGTGAAGCAGGTCGTGACAGAAAAAAGTAAGGAACAGCTTTTTGAAATGTTTCATAGGAAATTACTAGAGCTCAAAAAGGAATGTGATCAACTTTTATTTGAGCACAAGCGTTTGGAGAAAACAAAAAATTTTTCGCCTGAAACATTAAAGCAAAAATTTGAAAAAGAAATACAAATGCGTAAAGAAAAAATAAAGCTTTTTGAGTTTCAAATCGAACAATTACATACCCTACCATTAGGTAGTGAAATACAGGAAAGAGAAGTTCAGGCACTCATTGAAGTAAATGTTGGTGACCAGTGGGACGAGAAAATGGGACAATCGACCATCATTATTGAGGACGGTATTGTAAAGGAAATTAGATAGAAGGTGAAGACATATGGAAAAATGGTTTAATGTCGGAAAAATCGTTAATACACAAGGGATTAAAGGCGAGGTACGGGTTATATCCAAAACAGATTTTCCTGAAAAACGGTATAAGTCTGGGAATATTCTCTATTTATTTATGCCAAAATCCAATACACCAATTGAACTCACAGTCAAAAGCCACCGGACCCATAAGAATTTCGAGTTACTTACTTTTGAAGGGTACAATAATATCAATGATGTGGAAAAATTCAAAGAAGGTATTCTAAAGGTACCTGAAACACAACTAGATGAATTAGAAGATGATGAATTCTATTATCATGAAATTATCGGCTGTTTGGTCGCGACCACAAAAGGAGAGGAAATCGGAAAAGTAACGGAAATTCTCTCTCCTGGGGCAAATGATGTTTGGGTTGTAAAAGGCAAGGGTGGCAAAGATGTCTTAATCCCTTATATTCATGAAGTAGTAAAGAAAGTCGATGTAAAGGAAAAAGTCATCATTATTGATCCTATGGAAGGATTACTTTCATGATGCAGATTGATATCTTGACGTTATTTCCGGAGATGTTTGCCGGAGTTTTCGGTCATTCTATTTTACAAAAAGCTGCTGAGAAATCAGCTGTTCGCTATAATGTCGTGAATTTCCGTGATTTTGCAGATAATAAACACTCAACAGTAGATGATTATCCATACGGCGGCGGGGCAGGCATGGTGCTAAAACCACAACCAATCTTCGATGCGGTAACATCACTTAGGGAACAAGCAAAAAGTAAAAATCCAAGGGTGATTCTCCTTTGTCCTCAAGGAGAACGCTACGAACAGCGTAAAGCAGAAGAATTGGCGAAGGAAGAGCACTTAATTTTTATCTGCGGTCATTATGAAGGATATGATGAACGGATACGGGAACATGTTGTCACAGACGAAATTTCGATTGGCGACTATGTGTTAACGGGAGGAGAACTCGGGGCAATGGTGGTAGTCGATAGTGTTGTCCGACTTTTGCCAGAGGTATTAGGAAACGCGGAGTCTCATCAGAAAGACTCGTTTAGTACAGGGCTGCTAGAACATCCTCATTATACACGACCAGCTGATTTTCGCGGGTTGAAGGTTCCTGATGTCTTACTTTCAGGTAATCATAAGCTTATTGAAGAGTGGCGCAATAAAGAGGCGTTACGCCGGACGCTTTTAAGACGACCTGATTTATTGGATAAAATGGAACTAACAAAAGAACAAGAAAAATGGCTGAAAGAAGTAAAAAAAGATTATGAGTAATATTGCAGGCTCGTTATTATTATGTTATGATACTACTTGTGACTCAGAACTGATGTTTTTCAGATTGTGGTCTTAAAACGATGTTCCGCTGCAATGTAATCGAAAGTAGATATGCATGAGCATCTGTTGGAAGGAGTTGAAAACGATGCAACAATTAATTAAAGAAATCACACAAGAACAACTTCGTACTGATCTTCCTGCTTTCCGTCCTGGTGACACTGTACGTGTACACGTAAAGGTTGTCGAGGGTACTCGTGAGCGTATTCAGTTATTTGAAGGTGTAGTGATTAAGCGTCGTGGTGGTGGAATTAGCGAAACTTTTACAGTACGTAAAGTTTCTTACGGAGTAGGCGTTGAGCGTACTTTCCCAGTACACACACCAAAAATTGCGAAGCTTGAAGTAATTCGCCGCGGTAAAGTTCGCCGTGCTAAGCTTTACTACTTGCGTAACCTTCGTGGTAAAAAAGCTAGAATTAAAGAGATTCGATAATAAGAACCAAGAAAAAGGGCTTGCTCAAAAGCAGGCTCTTTTTTTATTCTTTTTCGAATGGTTCCACAGATTTTGGAACAAAATATTAAAGTTTGGTTAAAAAAATCAGCCCATCGTGTTAATTATGGTCAACTTTTGTAAAATAGGTTGTAAGACATTTTTTAATAGTGATTGGTGGGGAATATAATGACAGAAAAGAAGAAGAAAAATGAACTTTGGGAATGGACGAAAGCATTATTGATTGCGGTAGCTCTCGCTGCAGTCATTCGATATTTTCTTTTTGCCCCAATTGTAGTTGACGGTCTATCCATGATGCCGACATTAAAGGATCAAGACAGAATGATTGTGAATAAATTCAGTTATAAAATTGGGGAGCCAAAACGATTTGATATTATTGTTTTTCATGCCCCGGAAGGTAAGGATTACATAAAGCGTGTAATAGGGCTTCCAGGCGATACGCTTGAGTATAAGGATGATGTCTTATATATAAATGGAAAAGCGTATAAAGAGCCTTATTTGGATGAATATAAGAAACAAGTAGAAGATGGTCCGTTAACAGGTTCTTTCACTTTAAAAGAAAAAATTGGCCGTACAACGGTTCCTAAAGGCGAATTATTTGTAATGGGTGATAATCGCCGCTTTAGTAAAGATTCCAGACATATTGGAACTATTCCGATGAGCAAGGTTATTGGGAAAACAAGTGTGGTCTATTGGCCTTTAAAGGATGCCCATATTCTTAGTGTAGATGGAAAATAGTTTAAGCTTTTAAAAGGAGGCGGGACTTTGACGATTCAATGGTTTCCAGGCCATATGGCCAAGGCTCGCAGAGAGGTCACGGAAAAGTTAAAGCTGGTGGATATTATTTTTGAATTGGTGGATGCAAGAATCCCTTATTCCTCTAGGAATCCAATGATTGATGAAATAATCCAGCATAAACCAAGGCTTGTCCTCTTAAATAAGGCAGATATGGCCGATAAAGAGGTTACAAAAGAATGGATTGCTTATTTTGCTGAAAAGGGAATCAAAGCACTTGCAATCAATTCTCAAGCAGGCGAAGGCATGAAAAATATTGTCCAAGCATCAAATGAAATTCTTAAAGAGAAATTTGATCGGCTAAAAGCAAAAGGAGTAAAACCTAGAGCGATTCGCGCCATGATTGTCGGGATACCGAATGCTGGAAAGTCTACGCTTATCAATCGACTGGCAAAGAAAAATATCGCTAAAACTGGAAATACTCCCGGCGTAACGAAATCACAGCAATGGATTAAAGTAGGGAAAGAAATGGAGCTGCTCGATACTCCAGGGATTTTATGGCCTAAATTTGAGGACCAAGAAGTAGGTATGAAGTTGGCGATCACGGGGGCTATAAAAGATACTTTATTAAATTTGCAAGATTTAACGGTTTACACGATGCGCTTTTTAGAAAAGGCTTATCCAAAACGATTACAAGAGCGCTACAAACTTGAGAAAATTCCGGATGATATTGTGGCATTATTTGATCATATAGGCGTACTCAGAGGCTGTTTAATGGGCGGTGGTATGGTCGATTATGATAAAGTGGCGGAATTAGTTATTAGAGAAATCCGTTCCGAGAAATTCGGTCCACTTACGTTTGAAAGACCAATAGATATTCAAGTACCAGTAGAAAATGAACAATAAAAAGGAGCTCTCCAAATGGAGGGCTTGATTTTTTCATTAATAAACAAGGTGACTACAAATGGAGAAACTATCAATTGCCCAAATAGAGCAAAAACTATCTGCTATTTTAGATGAAACAGATTCGTTTATAGTAGATCTTTACAATGATGATCGAAAAGGTGTACAGCAATCCTTAGCCAAATGGAAAAAACAACGAGAGCATGAAAAGCGTCTTCAGGAAAAGTTTCTGGAAATGAATCAATATGAACGAAAGGTCCGTGCACAAGGGTTTCGTTTTATCGCAGGAGTGGACGAAGTTGGTAGGGGACCGCTTGCAGGACCAGTTGTTGCGGCTGCGGTTATTTTACCTGAAGATTTTTACTTAGCTGGGATAGATGATTCCAAGAAACTTACCGAAAAAAAACGGCAGGAATTTGCCGAGATTATTAAAAAAGAAGCAATCTCTTATAATGTGGCAATGATACAGGCTGATGAAATTGACGCGATAAATATTTATGAAGCCACTAAAAAGGCAATGAAAGCAGCCATTGTCTCGCTTGGACCAAAGCCTGATTTTTTATTAATTGATGCAATGAAGCTTGAAACGCCGTATCCTACGGAATCAATCATTAAAGGGGATGCAAAAAGCATTTCAATTGCGGCTGCCTCCATTGTTGCAAAGGTAGCAAGAGACGAGTTAATGAAGGAGCTATCTGTAAGTTATCCTGTATATGGTTTTCAGCAAAATATGGGTTATGGGACAAGAGAACATCTTGAAGCAATTAAACAATACGGTATTACACCTTATCATCGAAGAAGTTTTGCTCCTATTAAGGACTATATCACTATAATAAGTTAAATAAAAAAACAGGTTTTTACCTGTTTTTTTATTATCGTAAGAAAAAATAAAAAGGTGAAAAAAACCAATGAAAACGGTTTCTTTATAGCCTGCTTTTCTGAATATTTTAAAGATGAGTATAATTTTTATACTTTATGGTAGACAAGGTTTCAGTCATTATATAAAATGAAAACGGAGTCAATTTTTTGAAGAGTTTGATAGGAGGATGGGAAATGAATATCCATGAGTATCAAGGGAAAGAGATCCTCAAGCAATTTGGGGTAGCTGTTCCAAATGGAAAAGTGGCATTCACGGTTGAAGAAGCAGTGGAAGCTGCTAAAGAACTAGGAACACAAGTATGTGTAGTAAAAGCACAAATTCATGCGGGCGGACGAGGAAAAGCAGGTGGGGTTAAAGTTGCGAAAAACCTTGACGAGGTTCGTACATATGCAAATGAAATCCTAGGAAAAACGCTAGTTACACACCAAACCGGTCCTGAGGGTAAAGAAGTTAAACGCCTCCTAATTGAAGAAGGCTGTGACATTAAGAAAGAATACTATATAGGTCTAGTATTAGACCGTGCAACCTCACGTGTCGTTTTAATGGCATCTGAAGAAGGCGGTACAGAAATTGAAGAAGTTGCTGCTAAAACGCCTGAGAAAATTTTTAAAGAAGAAATCGATCCGGCTATCGGCTTGCAACCATACCAAGCACGTCGTATTGCCTTCAATATTAATATTCCGAATGAATTAGTAAATCAAGCAGTTAAGTTCATGATGGGCTTATATAGTGCTTATATTGAAAAAGATTGTTCAATCGCGGAAATCAATCCATTAGTGGTGACCGGAGACGGCAAGGTTATGGCATTAGATGCCAAATTAAACTTTGACTCAAATGCGTTATACCGTCAAAAAGACGTCCTAGCTTATCGCGATTTAGAAGAAGAAGATGCGAAAGAAATTGAAGCATCAAAGTATGATTTAAGCTATATTGCATTAGATGGTAATATTGGCTGTATGGTTAATGGTGCGGGTCTTGCAATGGCTACAATGGATATCGTGAAGCATTATGGCGGTGATCCTGCTAACTTCCTTGATGTTGGCGGCGGTGCAACAGCTGAGAAAGTAACAGAAGCATTTAAAATTATCCTTTCAGATCCAAACGTAAAAGGTATTTTCGTCAATATCTTTGGTGGAATTATGAAGTGTGATGTCATTGCCGAGGGTGTTGTGGAAGCAGCTAAGCAGGTTGGGCTTTCAGTTCCACTTGTTGTTCGTTTAGAAGGAACAAATGTTGACTTAGGTAAGAAAATTCTTGCTGAGTCGGACGTTGAAATTATTGCTGCAGAATCCATGGCTGACGGTGCACAAAAAATCGTTTCATTAGTTAAATAGGATCAGAAGAAAGGGGAATTCACGTGAGCGTTTTTATTAATAAAGATACAAAAGTTATTGTTCAAGGAATTACTGGCGGTACCGCCCGTTTCCATACAAAGCAAATGATTGAATATGGTACGAAAATTGTCGGTGGAACTTCACCTGGTAAAGCTGGTCAGGAAGTGGAAGGCGTGCCTGTTTTTAATACAGTTAGAGACGCTGTTGCAGCGACAGGTGCAAATGCCTCTGTTATCTATGTTCCTGCTCCATTTGCTGCAGATTCTATCATTGAAGCAGTGGATGCTGAACTAGATCTAGTTATTTGTATCACAGAGCATATTCCAGTTTTAGACATGGTAAAGGTTAAGCGTTACATGGAAGGCAAGAAGACCCGTTTAGTAGGTCCTAACTGCCCTGGGGTTATTACAGCTGATGAATGTAAAATTGGCATCATGCCTGGATATATCCATACAAAAGGTCATGTCGGTGTTGTTTCCCGGTCTGGAACCTTAACATATGAGGCAGTTCATCAATTGACACAAGCTGGTATTGGTCAAACAACTGCTGTCGGAATTGGTGGAGACCCAGTAAATGGTACAAACTTCATCGATGTGTTAAAGGCATTTAATGAAGATCCTGAAACCTACGCTGTCATCATGATTGGTGAAATTGGTGGTACTGCTGAGGAAGAAGCAGCTGAGTGGGTGAAAGCGAACATGACCAAACCAGTTGTGGGCTTTATCGGCGGTCGTACGGCCCCTCCTGGAAAAAGAATGGGACACGCAGGTGCTATTATCTCGGGCGGAAAAGGTACAGCAGACGAAAAGATTCGCATTATGAACCAATGCGGCATTAAAGTAGCTGATACTCCTTCTGTAATGGGTGAAACTTTAATCGAAGTATTAAAAGAGCAGGGCCTATACGAAAAATGTAAAACGAACTAGAAAAGCGGAAGACGCCCGTTTATCGGCGATATAGGGAGACTTAGTCGAACTTAATGCGTACAGAAAGCGATAGCTTCCTGTAGCCAAGCATAAGACAAGCCGGCGAGAAGGTTGCTATTTAACCTTCACGACGGATTGGCTGTAGACCATAGAGCCGATGGCGTCTGTAGCTAGACACTAATATTCATCAGTGTTCCTGTCAGAATAGTCCCCCGAAAACTTGGGGGGCTATTTGTTGATTAATAAAAATAATGGAGGTTTCTTTATGGATGAGTTTAAAGAAAAATTTGTTCATTTATTGCACTACCCCAATATAACTTGGAACCAAGTCTATTATTTACTCAAAAGAGATCCAACACTCCAAACCCTTGACTCTAAATTCCATTATCATTTTCCTCCAATGCCCAATCAGTTAACAATTCCCCAAGAGTCTTCACGATTACCTTTAACATCCATTCCTAAAGCCACCATTCATGAACAAATTCGCCAATATAAGACCAACGAAATTTCCGTCATTACGATTTTTGATAAGGAATATCCGCGAGCATTGAAAGAAATTTATCAGCCACCATGGGTATTGTATGCAAAAGGTGACCTATCACTATTAAAAACAGAACCAATGCTAGCCGTTGTTGGATCTCGTCAAGCAACACAATACGGAAAAAATGCCATCCGCCTCATCTTTCCTGAGCTAATCGAACATAATTTCGTCATTGTCAGCGGCTTAGCAAAAGGGATTGATGCACTTGCCCATGAACAGACAATCAGGCTAGGAGGAAGGACTATTGCGGTTATTGCGGGTGGTCTATATCATATCTATCCAAAGGAAAATATTCCTCTTGCTACACATATGATGAAAACGCAGCTAATCCTCTCGGAGTATCCCCCTGACACCAAGCCCCTTAGGTGGCACTTTCCAGCTCGTAATCGAATTATAAGTGGTTTATCTGCAGGTACACTTATTATAGAAGCAAAGCGAAAAAGCGGATCGCTTATTACCGCTAATTATGCGGTCCATGAAGGACGTGAGGTATTTTCTTTGCCAGGAAGCATCTTTAATCCCTGCTCAGGAGGAACGAATGAATTGATTCAGCAAGGGGCAAAACTGGTTACAAGTGCAAAGGATATCCTGGAAGAATTAAAATACCTCCCCCTATTTAAAGAATAGGTTCTGTTAAATGAAATTTTTTTAATACTCCAGTTGATTAGAGCGGAAGGCGCTCGACTCCTCGAAAATGCTCTCGCATTTTCTTCGTGCGTGGGTGGAATCGAAGAAGAATTTCAATGTCCTGCGGCAGTACGGGGCAGGGGAGACCCCACAGGCGCTTCAGCGAGGGCACTGAAAAAGTCCACATTTTAAGCAGTTGAAAGGTAGATTTTATCGACCTTTCAACTGCTTTTTTGTTTTATAATAAAATTATTAAATTTTACG
>NZ_JAFBEX010000011.1 GCF_016908975.1 Neobacillus cucumis | reverse complement strand
TTCAATTCATCTTCAACTTCGTCAGAAGTTGATTTTGGTGGAAATTTCTCCTTCATTGATTCATCGATTTGATAGACTGCTTTTCTAAGATTTTTGGACTTCTCTTGCAAAAATTCCTTTGGCGACTTTTGGTTATAACGTGACTGCGTATGTGTGGAGTCCACAATTATTGTTTTACTTTTTATAATTTCCTTTTCAAGTGCAATTTCAACGGTTTTCCCAATAAGTAATTCTAATAAGCCCACATCTTTAAGACGGTGCTTACGAAATTTTGTTAACAAACTAGGATCTATTACCGGGTCTTCTGGTGCCATGTCGAGGAAATACTTAAACGACATATCATATCTGGAACGCTGTACGATATCTACATCTGACAAATCATAAATCGACTTCAGTAATAGATATTTGAACATTCGAATTGGTGGCACTGCATTCCTCCCGTTATCTAGGCAATATTTCGTTTTTAATTCTTCAAGAATGAACGAAAAATCCACTAATTCTTTAATTTGTCGAAGCATATTTTCTTGTGGGACAACAAGATCGTAAATTGCTATATATGGACTAAGAGTAAAAGATTCTTGATCGGAAATCATCTGAATACCACCGTAAAATTTAATAATTTTATTATAAAACAAAAAAGCAGTTGAAAGGTCGATAAAATCTACCTTTCAACTGCTTAAAATGTGGACTTTTTCAGTGGCCTCGCAAAAGCGCCTGTGGGGTCTCCCCTGCCCCTCACTCCCGCAGGAGTCGAACGCCTTCCGCTCCAATCAATAGAGTGTTTTGTTTATCATAGGCAAGGAATAAAAAGAGTGTTAAATCAACGTTGATTTAACACTCTTTTATTTCGGCAAAAACCATCCGATCCCTGCCATTGATATCATGAACAATTTCGACATTAGCCTGCGGGAAGGTCTGGCAGAGGAGTTCTGCTACGGCTTTCCCTTGCCCCATGCCGATTTCGAAACAGACAAGAGCCGTTGGTGCAAGGACCTGCGGCAGTTCCTCCATAAATCGGCGATAGAAATCCAAACCATCTTCACCGGCAAAAAGGGCACGGTGCGGCTCATGCTCGGTTACCACCTCAGACATGGTTTCCATGTCTCTGTTCGGAATATAAGGCGGATTTGATACCACCACATCCAGTTTTTCTCCATACGCTATAAACGGCAGGAGCAGATCCCCTTTAACAAACCTAACATCAGCCCCAAGCCGAGTCGCATTCTCCCGCGCCACCGCCAGCGACCCCTCCGCAATATCCGTAGCGGTCACAATGGTGCCTGTCACCATCGATCTCACTTCTGCTTCGAGTTTTAGCGTGATGGCGATGGCGCCGCTGCCTGTGCCGATGTCGGCAATCCGGATTTGTTGGCCGCTGTCAAAGAGTTTCTTTATCCGCTGGAGTGTTCCATAGACAAGTTCTTCCGTTTCCGGTCTTGGAATCAGGACCTCTTCATTGACGATAAATGTCCGTCCATAAAATTCCTCAGAGCCCATGATGTATTGTACAGGTACCCCTTGCTCAACATGAGCCCGGACTGCTTTTTCAAATGACTCCCATACGCCCGAATCCAGATCCTCTCGCATGTTAGCAAACAGTTGCGAACGCGACATCCCAGTAAAATGACGGAGCAATAGCTCCCCTGCATTTTGGTCACGCCCCGCCTCCATTAAAAAAGAAGAAGCCCAGTTTAGGGCCTCAAACACTTTATTCTTCATTTGCCGCATCCAATCTTCTCGCTTGGTCATCCATAAACAAAGCATCGATGATTTCATCAAGCTTTCCTTCCACGATTTGATCTAGCTTTTGAAGCGTTAAACCAATACGGTGGTCAGTCACACGATTTTGCGGGTAGTTGTAGGTACGAATCCGCTCCGAACGGTCACCTGTACCAACTGCCGCCTTTCGAGTTTGATCGAACTCTGCCTGCGCTTCCTGCTGGAACTTATCATATACACGCGCACGTAATACTTTCATCGCTTTATCACGGTTTTTGTGCTGCGATTTTTCATCCTGAATGGATACCATAATTCCGGTTGGAAGATGTGTCAAACGAACTGCTGACATTGTCGTGTTAACGGACTGTCCACCGGCACCACTTGAAGCAAACGTATCAAAACGGATATCTTTTTCATGAATTTCATATTCAAATTCTTCCGCTTCCGGTAAACATACCACCGTTGCCGTTGATGTATGAATCCGACCGCCTGACTCGGTTTCCGGTACACGTTGTACACGGTGGGCACCGCTCTCAAACTTTAATTTGGAGTATGCACCTTGACCATTAATCATAAAACTAATTTCCTTGTAGCCACCAAGACCTGTTGGGCTGGCATCAATCAATTCTGTTTTCCAGCCTTGTGCCTCTGCATAACGGCTGTACATCCGATAAAGAGTTCCCGCAAACAATGCCGCCTCTTCCCCACCCGCAGCGCCGCGGATTTCAAAAATAACGTTTTTGTCATCGTTCGGGTCTTTTGGCACAAGAAGAATTTTCATTTTCGCTTCAAGCTCTTCGATTTGACTCTCAAGCTCACTGACTTCTTCTTTTACCATTTCACGCATTTCAGCATCAAGCTTCTCATCAAGCATGGCCTTTGCATCTTGAAGCTGCTCACGAGCCTCTTTATATTGACGGTAAGTTTGTACTGTTTCTTGTATATCAGCTTGCTCTTTTGAATATTCGCGAAGCTTTTTTGTATCATTAATAATTTCTGGGTCGCTTAAAAGTTCATTTAACCTTTCATAGCGATCTTCCACGGATTGAAGACGATCAAACACAGTTCATTCACCTCGAGTTTTAGTCCATAACATTCTAATTATAGTATAGGTGAAAACCCCCGTCAAAACCAAATTGAGGGAGGACAAATTTAAAAAGCATTTTTGGGCAAAAAAAACATGCCCCATAAAAGTTAGAGCATGTTACCTGTGGTTATCTTTAATACGTACCTCTATATGATAACGCGGAATTGCATGAACGAGTTTACGTTGGAGCCGGGCTTCTGCATCGTTTCTATCATAATTGGATTGCGCCCCTTTTTTATAAACCGTTACCCACATCCGATCGCCGTTAATCCAGACCGAATCTGTAGTGAACTCGTTTGTTCCAGCAATCACTTGTTTGGCTTTGTTAATGTCGTTGCCATGATTGTTGGCCCCGGCCTCTCCACCGCTGCCCGTGTGCTTAAGATCGAGGAAATTCGGGTTTTGGTTGGTAATATCATCTTCGACCAAATGCTTTTTGTTCTTGCCGCGGTCGCTTATGCTATCAGGTCCATCTCCGTCTTTTCCACGGATGGACATGTTGTGGGTGGCATTATCGTTGCGGAGGTCGTTAGACCCTTGTTTGCTTTGGGTCTGACAGCCACTGATGATCAATAATACGATGATACTCTCAAGTAACAGCCACTTTTTCAGCATCCTTACACCTCCTCTTACTATATTGCCCGGGCCTAAGCTAATTTGAGCAAGAGAAATCTTTCCAAGGGTAGATGGGTATGGGTGTTGGATGTTAATGCAGGTGCCCGTGTGCGCGGGTGGCAGTTTAAAATGATAATAATTCCACCTATTCTGAACATAATTCCACTTGTTTGGACCAGAAATCCACCCGTTAAAATCATAATTCCACCTGTTTGAACCAGAATTCCGCCGATTCCCACCAGAATTTCGCGCAAAAACAAAAAACTGCCCAGGAACTTAATCCCAGACAGTGTTAAAGGTGACAGGCACCGTAACTTATATTTTCACTTTGCTAATGACCTTTTTGGTGACAGGCACCACTTATTTTAGCGGGTGGTGACTGGTGTTGTTTTTGGTACTTCGTGGTGGTGTCGGCAACGCGGTTCGTAGGCTTCAGCTGCGCCCACTAAAATAACCGGATCATGATAAGATGCCGGGCGACCATTAATCAACCGCTGTGTTCGACTCGACGGCGAACCACATACCGTACATACAGCCTGGAGCTTCGTTACCGACTCCGCAATCGCCATTAGCGCAGGCATCTGCCCAAACGGCTCCCCACGGAAATCCATATCCAGACCGGCACATACTACACGGTGTCCTCTGTCAGCCAGCTGCTGAACCACTCGGACAATTCCCTCATCAAAAAACTGAACCTCATCAATCGCAATGATATCGACATCCGCCTCTACATGATGCAAAATCTCAATTGAATGGGAAATTGGCGTCGCATGAAAAGAAGTGCCATTATGGGAAACAACAGAATGCTCGTGATAGCGATTATCAATTTTCGGCTTAAACACAGCTATATTTTGTTTGGCAAACTGAGCCCTTCGTACCCGACGAATCAATTCCTCTGATTTCCCGGAAAACATACTGCCACAGATAACCTCAACCCATCCGCTTTGCTTCATTAAATACATAAACGGCGTCTCCTTCCTATAACGAACCCTCTACGAACTATATTGTATATTGTAAGCTGAAATCTCAACTATATTTAAGTATTTTTACAGCTGAATCTATGTCAAATATAATTTTTTTCAATAAAAAACAGGCAAGCCATAGGTCCTCTTGCCTGTTTTTGAGTCATTATTGTTGTTGTGATTTAAGGCCGTATTTTTTGTTGAAACGGTCAACACGTCCGCCAGCTTCAGCGAATTTTTGACGACCAGTATAGAATGGATGACATTCTGAACAAGTTTCAACGCGAATTTCGTTCTTAACTGAACCAGTTTCAAATGTATTACCGCATGCACAAGTCACCGTAACCATTTTATAATTTGGATGAATTCCTGCTTTCATTCTTTTCATCTCCTTCCGCCCTGAATCATTCGAAACAGAGTTATATAAATGCCTGTCTTTTAGGGACAAGCATGAAATACTTCAAACACACTGCACCCATTATAACAAGGCAAACCGTATTTTGCAAGTTGGGATTTGTTGGTTTCTTTTTTAAAAAGGTACTCAAATCCGTCCCTCTATACGGCTTGTCCAGATAGCAAATTCCTACGACCTTCTAGTCTTCAGCTCTTCGCTTAATTGAGCGAAGAATTCTTCATTGGATTTCGTCTGACGTAATTTTTTCAAGAAGCGCTCGGCAAAATCTGGTGAATCTGACATAGATTTGCGAATTGCCCATAATTTATCCAAATGATCCTTCGGAATGAGCAGCTCTTCCTTACGAGTACCCGAGCGGCGAATATCAAGCGCAGGGAAAATACGGCGCTCAGCCAAACTGCGGTCAAGATGCAGCTCCATGTTACCTGTTCCTTTGAATTCCTCATAAATGACATCGTCCATCCGTGAACCTGTATCGACAAGTGCAGTCGCCAGAATCGTTAAGCTGCCGCCCTCTTCAATATTACGGGCAGCCCCAAAGAAACGCTTCGGACGATGGAACGCAGCCGGGTCAATACCACCGGAAAGTGTACGGCCGCTTGGCGGAATAACTAAGTTATAGGCACGCGCCAAACGCGTTATGCTATCCATCAAAATCACGACATCGCGCTTATGTTCAACCAAACGCATTGCCCGGTCAAGTACAAGCTCAGCCACTTTAATATGATTCTCAGGCACTTCATCAAACGTCGAGCTGACCACATCGCCTGCAACAGAGCGCTCGATATCGGTTACCTCTTCCGGACGTTCATCAATTAACAGTACAATTAACTCGACATCCGGGTGGTTGGTTGTAATGCTGTTGGCAATTTCCTTTAACAGCATCGTTTTTCCGGCCTTTGGCGGCGCTACAATCAAACCACGCTGGCCAAAACCAACCGGTGCAACCACATCCATTATCCTCGTCGATAAATGCTTCGGTGTTGTTTCCAGCTTCATTTGTCTATTTGGATATAAAGGAGTCAGCGCTGGGAAATAGACACGCTCCTTCGCGGATTCCGGGTCTTCCCCATTAACAGCCTCAACATGAAGTAAACCATAATAACGTTCATTTTCTTTTGGAGGTCGAACCTTACCGGACACCTTGTCCCCATTGCGGAGGTCAAAACGGCGGATTTGCGATGCGGAAATGTAAATATCCTCAGAGCTTGGCGAATAGTTGATTGGCCGTAAAAAGCCAAAGCCCTCTGATTGAATAATCTCTAGGACGCCTTCCATAAAGAAAAAGCCCTGTTGCTCAGCGCGAGATTTTAAAATTGCAAAAATTAATTCTTTTTTCGTTAATTTGCTGTAATAGGTTACTTTATATTCGCGAGCAAGCTCATAAAGTTCCTTCAGCTTCATATTTTCTAAACTTGAAATTGTTAAGTCCATTTGTACACCACTCTTTAAAATTTTTCCAGCAAATCCGCTTTTTGAATAGCGAGAGATTGTCCAGTTAGATAATATTCGATATTAGAGGAAATGAAAATTGAAGTAGAAAAAGAAATGAATAGAATTGCAGAAAATATGCATAATAAAAACAATTACTATTTTACCCTTTGTTCAAAAAATTAATCAACTAAAATTTATTTATTCCATATCAGGTACATATTTCCAACCAAATTCAATTATAACGAAGAGACTAGACTGAAAAATCTAGCCTCTTCCCATGATACGTCAGCAATTAATACTGCCTACATATTATTAATGGTGCCTGTCACCGGTTTAGGTGTTCGAGTTCTTCTTTTGTTAGGGCTTCGCGCCAAACGGTTGCTCCGAGTCCGTTTAGTTTTTCCACTAGGTTGCTGTAGCCACGGTCAATGTGCTCGAGGCCTGTTACTTCCGTAATCCCCTCAGCGAGCAAACCTGCTATGACAAGGGCTGCTCCGGCACGCAAGTCGCTTGCCTTCACTTTCGCCCCCTGCAGTTGAATGGGACCATTAATTATGGCAGAGCGCCCTTCAACTTTAATATTCGCATTCATTCTTCTTAACTCATCGATATGTTTAAAACGGGCCCCATAAATAGTATCGGTCACCACGCTTGAACCTGACGACTTCGTCAACAAAGTGGTAAATGGCTGCTGCAGATCGGTTGGGAATCCCGGATAAACAAGCGTTTTGATATCAACCGCTTTCAAACTGGCTGATCCATCGACAAACACTTGGTCATCTCCCGTCTCAATGCGCACGCCCATTTCGCGGAGTTTAGCGATTAAAGATTCTAAATGCTGCGGAATCACATTATCGACCAAAACCCCTTCACCGACAGCAGCACCTAAAATCATATAGGTCCCTGCTTCAATCCGGTCTGGTATAATCGTATGTCTGCAGCCATGAAGTTTCTCAACACCATCAATCCGAATCACATCGGTTCCGGCACCCTTTATTTTCGCACCCATATTAGTTAACAATGTGGCCACATCAATAATTTCCGGTTCTTTTGCAGCATTTTCGATAATCGTCCGCCCTTTAGCGCGTACTGCTGCCAGCATGATATTTATGGTTGCTCCGACACTGACCACATCTAGGTAAATACGGGCACCGCGCAGTTCGTCTGCACGCAGATAAATCGCACCTTGCTCGTTTGTTATTTGAGCACCAAGGGCTTCAAAGCCTTTAATATGTTGGTCAATCGGTCTTGGACCGAGATGGCACCCGCCAGGGAGACCAATTACCGCCTTCTTAAACCGTCCGAGCATGGCACCCATTAAATAATAGGAAGCGCGCAGCTTTTTAACCTTACCGTTTGGCAGCGGCATTGAAATCATGTTTGAAGGGTCAACCGTCATTTCCTCTTCAGTCATTACAACCTTACCGCCGATTTCCTCCAGCAAGTCTTTTAGGATCTCAACATCGGAAATATCCGGTAATCCTTCAATTGTTACGGGTGATTCTGCCAGTATGGTTGCAGGAATTAGCGCCACAGCACTATTTTTAGCTCCACTGATGCGAACTGTCCCTTTTAACGGATATCCGCCCGCAATTTTAAGTTTTTCCATTACTTGACTCCCTTCTAAAGCCCACGTAAGGTTGCACGAATGGTTGTAAGAACGGACTTTTATTTTAAGCTTCAGCACGGATATGCTGCTCTAGAGACTAAATTCAACGTGCTTACCTTTATTTAAAAAAGACCACTGTTACCAAGTGAGGCTATAGGTATATTTTTCCAACACAAAAAGTCAAATTCCGACAGCTTGTCTATTATTAGTTTACACGAAAATTAGAATTTCATGTATTTATAATAAAAAAATTTATAGTACTTTGTCCAGCAGCCGTGGCGTCAATTATGTTGTGAAATATAAAGGGAGTTTTCCCAATGGAAATTTAAGCGTCGGTGCGGTTGTTCCAGTCTTTTAGGAAGCCTTCGATTCCTTTGTCTGTTAATGGGTGTTGGAACAAACCGATTAATACTTTGTATGGAATGGTTGCAATGTGTGCGCCCCTTAGCGCAGCTTCTGTTACATGGATTGGGTTGCGGATGGAAGCAGCAATGATTTCGGTCTCTAAGCCATGTACGGCAAAGATGTCGGCTACTTGTGAGATGAGTTCAAGACCGTTTTGTCCGATATCATCGAGTCTTCCTAGGAATGGTGATACATAGGTCGCACCTGCTCTTGCAGCTAATAGTGCTTGGTTTGCGTTGAAAATTAACGTCACGTTGGTTTTGATGCCTTCTTTTGAAAAAGCATGGCAAGCTTTGATTCCGTCTGGAGTCATCGGTACTTTTACGGTGATGTTTGGAGCGATGGCTGCTAGTTCTTTTCCCTCGCGGATCATGCCTTCTGCATCAAGAGAGATGACTTCGGCGCTGACGGAGCCAGGAACAAGTGCAGCAATTTCTTTAATACGGTCATGGAATGAAACACCTTGTTCTTTTGCTACTAAAGATGGATTGGTGGTAACCCCTGATAGTAAGCCTAATTCATATACTTCGCGAATTTCATCCAGGTTTGCTGTATCAATAAAAAATTTCATGTGCTAACCTCCGTTATTTCGACTAAATTTTCAGACTACTCTATCCAAACATAAACCGCCCTCATGAAGGACGGTTTTCAGTTTTATCTAAATGGGTTCTGGGAGAGCATCACCACTTAATGTGATGCCCCTTTTCCAGAATGGATTATACCAACAATTAAGCTTTGTTAGATGAACCGAATTCGCGCATTTTGCCGATTACAGTTTCTTTGATTGCGTCACGTGCTGGTCCTAAGTATTTACGTGGATCATATTCGTTAGGTTTTGCCGCTAATACTTCACGAACCGTTCTTGCAGACTCGATTTGATTTTCAGTATTAACGTTGATTTTTGCAGTACCAAGGGATACAGATTTTTGGATATCCTTAGTTGGAATTCCTGTACCACCGTGTAGTACTAGTGGCATGCCAGTAAGGTTGCCGATTTCTTCCATTTCTTTGAAACCAAGGTTTGGTTCACCTTTGTAAGGGCCGTGTACAGAACCTAATGCAGGAGCTAAGCAGTCGATACCTGTGCGTTTAACTAACTCAACACACTCGTTAGCATCAGCATAGATAATGCTTCCAGATACATCGTCTTCTTGTCCGCCAACAGTTCCTAATTCAGCTTCAACTGAAACACCTTTTGAATGAGCGTAGTCTACTACTTTCTTAGTAGTTTCTACGTTTTCTTCAAATGGGTGGTGAGAAGCGTCAATCATTACTGATGTAAAACCAGCATCGATTGCTTCTTTACATTTTTCAAAGCTTGAACCGTGGTCAAGGTGAATAGCTACAGGAACAGTTATTTTCAAGTCTTCCATTAAGCCCTCAACCATTTTTACAACCGTTTTGAAGCCGGACATATAGCGGGCAGCACCTTCAGATACACCAAGGATAACTGGTGAGTTCTCTTCTTGTGCAGCCATTAGGATTGCTTGCGTAAATTCTAAGTTATTCAGGTTGAATTGACCTACAGCGTAGCCTTCCGCTTTCGCCTTGTTAAGCATGTCTGTCATTGATACTAAAGGCATTTCTCTTCCTCCTCAAATTAGGTTGATATCATTTAAATAGGGTCTTCCATAAAAGGGTTTCCCTTTGATTTGGCGATTATGTATAAATCAAAAATGATATACAGCCTGTTAAAAGTTCATATGTATCATAACAAAAGAAAGAAGGAAATGCCATAATTCGAGCATGTTTTTTCAAACTGTCACAATGAAAACGCACCCATTTTTAAGTCTTTACTTTTTTACAAATTTTAGTTTGTTTTTTGCGGTATATGTTTGCGGACTGCCGCGCGAATATCATCAATATCAAACGGTTTTGCAAAATGAGTTAAGGCACCAAGGTCTTTGGCTTCTTGAATCATATCCAATTCACCATAGGCGGTCATGATGATGACGCGAATCTCTGGATCGATAACTTTCATTCGTTTTAGAATTTCGATACCGTCCATACCCGGAATTTTCATGTCCAAAAGGACAAGATCCGGATGATGTTTTGTCACTATCTCAAGTGCTTGGACTCCGTTTGCCGCTTGAAATGTTTGATACCCTTCTTTTTGGAACACTTCATTTAGCAAGATGCGAATGCCAAACTGATCGTCGACAATTAATATTTTCTCTTTCACAAATTCCACCTCTTCCTTAGCAATATGTATTTTTACTTGTTATATTTCGACTGAGAGAAATAAATATCCTGCCTTATATTTGCATTTTATTTGTTATTTTACAATTGTTTTGGCTGAGGACCGAAAAAGTTTATACTAGACATGAATAAGGAGGGTTACCATGCTAAAAATGTTTACCACCCAATTAACGGGTGTTTTTAAAAGAATAGAGGAAAAAGAAGAGTTTTCGTTTGAGGATGGATCTCGCCTGCTTGCCCAAGCCTTTGTAGGCGACGGTTCCATTTATCTATTGGGCTTTGGGGAGATGAAGGCAGTTGAATTCGAAGCGTTAGAAGGCAGAGAGCCGTTACGCGGTGCGAAGGTTTTGCCTGTAGACAGCCTGGATGTGCTTGAGTCCGCGGACCGCGTGCTATTGTTCACCCGTTATTCCAATGATCGTCAGGCACTCGATTTGGCTCAAATGCTTCATGAAAAAATGATTCCCTTTGTTGCTGTGTCGACAGTTGCGGAGGATTCTGATGAGGATTTATCAAAATTAGCGGATGTTCATCTTGACCTGCGGTTAACGAAGGCGCTGCTTCCGGATGAGGTTGGGAATCGCTATGGTTACCCTTCCGCAATTGCTGCATTGTTCGTCTACCACGGAATAAAATTTACGATCGATGAGATATTAACTGAATATGAAGAGTAGAATGGGGCCTTAAAGGGCCCTTTTTTGTTTTATGAGTATATGGCGGCTGGCTATTTTGTCCGACTGGCCCTTTTTTCAGCTAGTTTGGCTCATTTTTGTGCCACATTGGCTCATTTTTGTGCCACATTGGCTCATTTCCCGTTAGCATTGGCCGATTTTCCGACCATATTGGCTCATTTTTCAACCACATTGGACTATTTTCCACTTACATCCAAAAAAGCCGGTCCTCCAAACAGAGAACCGGCCCCAATCATTAGTATTTTTGAATAGATGCTTTAATAAAGTCACGGAACAATGGCTGTGGACGCGTTGGTCTTGAGACAAATTCTGGATGGAATTGGGACGCCACAAACCATGGGTGGTCCTTCAATTCAATAATTTCGACTAAACGGCCGTCAGGACTTGTACCTGAGAACACAAAACCTTTTGCTTCCATCTCTTGACGATAGAAATTGTTAAACTCATAACGGTGGCGGTGACGCTCGTATACGACTTCATCTTCATACGCTTCAAACGCCTTTGTTCCTTCTGCAAGACGGCAAGGGTATAATCCAAGACGTAATGTACCGCCAATATCCTCAACATCCTTCTGCTCTGGAAGAAGGTCAATGATCGGATGAGTTGTTTCCGGTACAAATTCCGCTGAATGAGCATCACCATACCCCAATACGTTACGGGCAAATTCAATCGTCGCTAGCTGCATGCCTAAACAAATGCCAAGGAATGGCTTCTTATGCTCACGAGCATAGCGGGTTGCTTCAATCTTCCCTTCCACACCGCGGTCTCCGAATCCGCCTGGTACTAACACACCATCCACTTCATCAAGAAGCTCGGCTACATTTTCACGTGTTACATGTTCAGAGTTAATCCATTTAATCTCGACATCCGTGTCAAAAGCGTAACCAGCATGCTTCATTGCTTCCACAACGGAAATATAAGCATCCTGAAGTTCTACGTATTTACCCACTAGACCGATTTTTACTTTTCCAGAAAGGTTAAGAACACGTTCAACAAGTGCCTTCCACTCGGTCATTTCGGCTGCATTTGTACCTAATTCCAAGTGATCGCACACGATTTGGTCCATGTTTTGCTCTTGCAATGCAAGTGGAATGGAATATAGAGTATCGGCATCACGGCACTCGATCACAGCTTTCGCATCAATATCACAGAACAATGCAAGCTTATCCTTCATATCCTGTGAAACAGGCAATTCCGTTCTTACCACAATAATATTTGGCTGAATTCCAAGGCTGCGCAATTCTTTTACACTATGCTGGGTCGGCTTTGTTTTCATTTCGCCAGCCGCCTTTATGTATGGAATCAGCGTACAGTGAATATACATAACATTTTTGCTGCCAAGGTCGCTTTTAATTTGGCGAATCGCTTCTAAGAAAGGCAATGATTCAATATCTCCAACCGTACCACCGATTTCTGTAATAACCACGTCCGCGTTAGTCTCTTTTGCTGCACGGAAGCAGCGCTCTTTGATTTCATTGGTAATATGCGGAATAACCTGAACAGTTGCCCCTAAATAATCCCCGCGGCGCTCTTTTCTTAACACAGTTGAATAGATTTTTCCTGTTGTTACGTTAGAGTACTTATTTAAATTAATATCAATAAAACGCTCATAGTGACCCAAGTCCAAATCGGTTTCTGCACCATCATCCGTAACGAATACTTCACCATGCTGATAAGGGCTCATCGTCCCAGGGTCCACGTTAATGTACGGGTCAAATTTTTGAATCGTTACATTCAAACCTCGATTTTTCAATAAACGCCCTAATGAAGCAGCAGTAATCCCTTTTCCTAGTGATGACACCACACCACCGGTTACAAAAATATACTTTGTCATAAATTCGTCCTCCTCTATTACAGTTTGTGCATTATTCAGGTTGTTTAAGGATATTTTTTTAAAATAATTTCCCCATTGCTCCAAAAAACGAAAAAACTCCTTACAATAAGGGAGTTTTCTTAGAAAAGCACTAAGCACTCTGACTGTTGCTTATGCTTGACATTAAAATAAAAAAGCGCCCCTGCTCGCGGATTGCGAGGGGAGCGCATATCGTTATATTCATTCGTCCTATTAAAAGGAGCCCAAAAAAGATAATACAGGGGCTCGAATAAAAAGTCAAGCCGTTTACGTTAACTCTCGGGAAGAGCCCGTAAACGGCTTTTCCCATCAGACTTACAGTTCTTCGTCTTCATCCTCGTTTTCAAATTCATCTTCTTCTTCGTCGTCAAGATCATCATCGAGATCCTCATCAAGCTCTTCTTCCTCACCAAGATCAAGATCATCTTCTTCGTCAAGGACATCATCATCATCGTCATCAAACTCGTCGACATCATCAAGATCATCCAAATCGTCGTCGTCGTCATCAAGAAGATCATCTTCATCATCAGCAAAGTCATCAAGATCATCATAATCTTCATCTTCGACATCATCGAAATCATCAAGCTCGTCTTCGTCGACAACCTTCTTCGCCTTTTTCTTCTTCGGCTTAGTAGGCGTGATAACCTCTTCTTCAGCCGTATCAACTGGATACCAGAAACGAAGTCCCCAGCGATTTTCCCCTAATGAGAGGAACCGGCCATCGATATTAATATCGGTATAAAACTGTGCCAGGCGAGAACGAATTTCTTCGTCCGATATATCAGCAGCGGTTTTAATCTCGTTCACTAATTCATTAAAAGAGATTGGCTGCTTGCTATTTTTTAAATATTCATAAGCCATTTCCATGAGGGAAAACTCTTGCAATTCCTCTTTTGAGTATTGTGCTAAACTCACTATTGGCACTTCCTTTCTCTATTTAACACTCTTTACATTTGAGTGGTTCAGGACAGTTAAGCTTCTATGTATGAAAAAATGGATTTTTCATAACTGTCTAGTTCCTGTAAGAAGTGATTCTTGCACACTTCTAAATTTTTGCATATTCTTCATTATAAACAATTTCTTGGTGTTTATGCTAGTGCTAGAAGATAGTTTCACTTGATTTTTTGCGGCGGTGATGGTTTGTCGTTCGACGATTTCTCTTTCTTGATTTTTTTGAACTCCTTAATAGAGATATACAAAAATAAAATGGCCAAGAGGAAAAACGAAACGGCACCGAGTTGGAGCTGATAGAGTTCATATAACGGCCAGGCGAAAATAATTAAAATAATAATTATTCGATTAACCTTCATACGGATACACCTGCCTGTCAACACATCATGATTGGAATGCTAGTTTTGATTATATAGGATACAAATCCAATTTAATATAAAATAATCCTAACTATTTTACCACAAAAATAGACAACGGTGACTACACCAAGTGGTGCCTGTCACCGTTGCTCCTTTTATCATTGTAAAAACTTTGAGAAATGTCCAGCTGCAGCGACCAAGTCGCTTCCGCTTTTCGTATTACATATTCCTTCTATATTGCCCTCCAACCTCGTAGAGTGCCCTAGTAATTTGCCCGAGGCTTGCTGATTTGACGGTCTCCATTAGCTCTGTGAAGATATTGCCATTATTCACGGCAGCCGCCTTTAAACGATTTAATGCTTCAACCGACTCCCCGGCATGCGCCTTCTGGAAAGCCTGCAAA
The DNA here is from genome assembly GCF_016908975.1 of Neobacillus cucumis. Taxonomy (GTDB): domain Bacteria; phylum Bacillota; class Bacilli; order Bacillales; family Cytobacillaceae; genus Neobacillus; species Neobacillus cucumis. Next base: position 201,453 of record NZ_JAFBEX010000011.1, on the reverse strand, counting down.
TTATAAATTTGCAATTCCTTTTCTTCATTCGTTGCACGGGCAAGCTCCATATTATTGACCTCTTCAACTGAAGGAGGATTCGGATTTAAATACGTATTTACCCCAATAATCGGCAGCTCACCCGTATGTTTCTTCATTTCATAATACATCGATTCATCCTGAATCTTTCCTCGCTGATACTGCGTTTCCATCGAACCAAGCACCCCGCCGCGATCATTCAGGCGATCAAATTCCTGCAGTACCGCTTCTTCGACCAAATCCGTCAATTCCTCGACAATAAACGATCCCTGCAGCGGATTCTCATTCTTCGTTAACCCATGCTCTTTCGTAATAATCATTTGAATGGCCATCGCCCGGCGGACCGATTCTTCCGTCGGCGTCGTAATCGCCTCATCATATGCATTCGTATGGAGCGAATTACAATTATCATGGAGCGCCATTAACGCCTGCAAGGTGGTCCGAATATCATTAAAGTCAATTTCCTGGGCATGCAGTGACCGCCCTGAGGTTTGAACATGATACTTTAACTTCTGACTGCGTTCATTCGCCCCATACTTATCCCGCATCACCGTCGCCCAAATCCTCCGAGCTACCCGGCCAATCACCGTGTACTCTGGATCTAAGCCATTGGAGAAAAAGAACGATAAGTTCGGCGCAAAATCATCAATCTTCATACCGCGGCTTAAATAATACTCGACATACGTAAAGCCATTTGACAGCGTAAACGCCAGCTGCGAAATCGGATTGGCCCCTGCTTCGGCAATATGATAACCGCTAATCGACACCGAATAGTAATTCCGGACTTGATGGTCAATGAAATATTGCTGAATATCCCCCATCATCCTTAGTGCAAACTCTGTTGAAAAAATACAGGTGTTTTGCCCTTGGTCTTCTTTTAAAATATCAGCCTGCACGGTTCCCCGTACGGTGCGCAGTGTATAAGCACGAACATCAGAGAACTCATCCAGCGTCAACATGCGGCCAAGTTCCGCTTCCTTCTTCTGAACCTGCTGATCAATCGCTGTATTCATAAACATCGCCAAAATAATGGGCGCCGGCCCATTAATCGTCATCGATACCGATGTGGATGGATGGCACAAATCAAACCCCGCATAAAGCTTTTTCATATCATCCAACGTACAAACACTGACCCCGCTCTCGCCAACCTTTCCAAAAATATCAGGGCGGTAATCCGGGTCTTCCCCGTACAAGGTCACCGAATCAAATGCCGTACTCAAACGCTTCGCGGCATCATCCTTCGATAAATAATGGAAGCGGCGGTTCGTCCGTTCTGGAGTCCCTTCCCCGGCAAATTGGCGTTTCGGATCCTCGCCTTCACGCTTAAACGGAAACACTCCTGCCGTATAAGGGAACGAACCCGGCACATTCTCGCGGTACACCCAGCGCAGGATTTCACCATAATCCTGATATTTCGGTAGAATCACTTTCGGAATATCAAGCCCAGATAAACTTTTTGACTTTAACACTGTAATAATCTCTTTATCCCGGATACGCGTCACCAATCGATCCCCTGCGTAGGCCGTCTTGGTTTGTTCCCACGTCCCGAGAATTTTTCGTGACTCTGCCGTCAGCTTAGCTTCTGTTTCCTGCTTCACCGCCTTTAAAGCCGCGACCACCTCCGGCTGGTCCCTCACCGCAGCGATTGCCCCCTCCAACTGAAATAATTTCCGGGCAATATTCGCCTGCTCTTCCGCTCTATGGTGATAGCCCCGCACCGTCTCCGTTATCTCCCGCAAATAATATCGCCGGTCAGATGGGATAATCACATTCTGTTTTTCAACCAAAGCATCCCTGCTAAACGACGTCACCCAATCGGTGCCCGCCTTTTCATTGATGACCTCCACTAACGCTGCAAACAACGCATTCGTTCCCGGGTCATGAAACTGGCTTGCAATCGTACCATACACCGGCATTTCATCAAGCTCTTTTTCAAACAGCATATGGTTGCGCTGATACTGCTTTTGCACCTGGCGCTTTGCATCCTCTGAGCCCTTGCGTTCAAATTTATTAATCACTATCAAATCTGCAAAATCGAGCATATCGATTTTTTCCAGCTGCGAGGGCGCACCGAACTCACTCGTCATCACATACATCGACACATCACAGACCTCGGTAATTTCCGCATCACCCTGCCCGATACCACTCGTCTCGATCAAGACCAAATCAAAGCCCGCCGCCTTTGTTACAGCAACTGCATCTTTAATCGCAAGCGAAAGTTCATTTTTCGACCGCCGTGTCGCTAGGCTACGCATATACACATTGGGTGAGAAAATCGCATTCATGCGGATCCGGTCCCCAAGCAAGGCCCCACCTGTCTTTTGCTTTGTCGGGTCCACAGAAAGAATCGCAACTTTTTTCCCCGGAAATTCATTGATAAAGCGGCGGATCAGTTCATCGGTTAACGAACTTTTTCCGGCACCGCCTGTACCCGTGATGCCAACGACCGGAATCCCCTTCGCAAGTGACTTCACCTGTTCAAGCACCTGCTCTGCTGAAGCCGCGGCCTCGTTCCTTTTTTCCACATGAAGCTCTGCTAGGGTAATCAGCTTCGCAATTGCATTCACGTCACCGCTCGGCAGTTTGGCGATTTGTTCGCTGACATCGGGGGTCACTGTCGAAAAATCACATTCCCGCAGCATCAGATCAATCATCCCTTGCAGCCCTAAGGTACGCCCGTCCTCTGGTGAAAATAGCCTGGCAATCCCATAGGCATGCAATTCATCCATTTCGCGCGGGATAATCACCCCGCCCCCGCCGCCATAAATCCGAATATGCGGCGCGCCCTTTTCACTTAACAAGTCATACATATACTTAAAGTATTCAACATGCCCGCCTTGATACGACGAAATAGCGATCCCCTGAACATCCTCCTGAATCGCGGCGGTCACAACCTCCTCGACCGAGCGATTATGCCCGAGGTGAATCACCTCCGCCCCACTCGCCTGCAATATCCGTCTCATAATATTTATCGAAGCATCATGGCCGTCAAATAGGCTCGACGCCGTCACAAAGCGGATATGATGCCGTGGCTGATAGTTCCCCATCGTCCTCCCCCTTTTGGAAAAATGAAACTGTATCTTCGACTCGCTTGGATGACCCCTTTTGAAAAATGAACCCTATTTTCGGCTCGCTTTACATTACCCTTTTTCCGAAACCGCTACAGCGACCGTAACCTTGTTTTCGATCCCCGATAATAAAACGTCCGTTTGCATCGCAATATACTCCTCGAGCGTAAATAACTTCCTTAAGGCCCAGCGGCGGAATCCCCACATTTGCCCCTGAACAAAAATGTTATGTGCCACAAGCTCAATCTGTTTTTGTGTTAAAATCAGTTCCCCGTTCTCGACACAGCGCGTCAACAACTCTTCAAACATCGCGACCATTTCCATTTCTTTTTTCAATACATATGGCAGAGCATCCTTAGAAAGGGACTTGACTTCCTGATACATCACGAGCACCTCTGCCTGCATTTCATCCATTACCTGAAAAAAGTCGGCAATCCCGTGTTTCAAGCTTTCCAGCGTCCCTTTTTCCACGGCCAAATCCGCCTGAAGACGCTCACTAACATGGTCATAGATACTGTCACAAACAAGATAGAGGACATCTTCCTTTGTGCGGATATATTCATAGAGTGTTCCGATGCTGAAACCAGCTGCTTTAGCAATTTCCCTTGTTGTTGTCCGGTGAAACCCCTTTTGTTTAAAAAGTGCGACAGCCCCTTTGATCATTTGATCACGCCTTTTTTGCACAAGACGCTCATCCTTGACAGAGGCTTGAACTTCTCTTTTTTTCATCCCCTGTTACCGCCTTTTTCCTAAGCTTTGCACCGTGGGACAGAGCCCCTTGGCCTGGCTTTTTATTTTGTTATCATTCTCGAAATGACAAGCCGTTGAATTTCTTGTGTTCCTTCATAAATCTGCGTAATTTTGGCATCACGCATAAAACGTTCAACTGGATAGTCTTTTGTATAGCCATATCCGCCAAACACTTGGACGGCTTCGGTTGTTACCTTCATGGCCGTATCGCCGGCAAACAATTTGGACATGGCCGACTCTTTGCCGTACGGCAGACCATTCGACTCAAGCCAGGCAGCTTGATAGGTTAGGAGTCTTGCCGCTTCAATATTGGTCGCCATATCCGCCAGTTTAAAGGAAATACCCTGGTTCGCGACAATCGGCTTGCCAAATTGCTGGCGCTCGCGTGCATAATCGACGGCCGCATCCAGTGCGCCTTGGGCGATCCCGACTGCTTGGGCGGCGATGCCGTTGCGGCCGCCATCAAGGGTCATCATTGCAATTTTAAAGCCTTCGCCCTCTGCACCAAGCCGGTTTTTAACAGGAACTTTGCAATCTTCAAAAATAATTTCTGTCGTAGGCGAGGAGCGAATCCCGAGTTTCTTTTCTTTTTTGCCAACCGAGAAACCTGGTAATTTGCTTTCAATGATGAAGGCAGTCGTTCCTTTTTGCTTGTTGGCAGGATCTGTTAACGCAAAGACAACATAGATATCAGCAACGCCTCCATTGGTAATAAAAATTTTGGAGCCATTTAAAATGTAGTGATCGCCCTCTAAGCGGGCCGTCGTTCGCATTCCGCCAGCATCCGAACCGCTGCCTGGCTCCGTTAAGCCGTACGCGCCAATTTTCGTGCCTTCTGCCATTGGTCTTAAGTAGGTTTGTTTTTGCTCCTCGCTGCCAAATTTGTAAATCGGCCAGCCCGCTAATGAGGTGTGCGCAGATAACAGGACGCCTGTTGATGCGTCAACGCGGGAAAGCTCTTCGACGGCAATGCAATAGGCTAAAAAGTCGCTGCCAATGCCGCCGTATTCTTCTGGCCAGGGAATTCCGGTTAAACCAAGCTCCGCCATTTTGTCAAAGATCCCCCGGTCGAAGCGTTCTTCTTCATCGCGCTCGGCTGCGGTCGGCGCTACCTCGTTGCGCGCGAAATCCCGAACCATTTTTCGGATCATTTCATGCTCTTCAGATAATTTAAATTGCATGTTTTGTGCCTCCTTCGGACTTTATTAATAAAATCCGGACATATTAACAAAATTTTGATTTTATTAACAAAAAAACGCACGATATTAACACATCATGAGTTTTATTAACATTGCGCCAACACTAAAGATGCTTACTAATCACAATCCGCTGAATCTCGCTCGTGCCTTCATAAATCTCCGTCACCTTGGCATCGCGGAAATAGCGTTCAACCGGATAGTCTTCGGTATAACCGTATCCGCCGAATACTTGGATCGCCTCTGTTGTCACTTCCACCGCTGTCCTTGTGGTAAACAGCTTCGCCATCGACGCTTCTAATGTGCATTTCAAACCCTTGCTCCGTAAATCCGCAGCCCGATAGACTAATAGCTTTGCCGCCTCCACACTGGTTGCCATATCCGCCAACTTAAACGCAATTCCCTGCTGGGAGGCAATCGGCCTGCCGAATTGATGGCGCTCCTTCGCATAAGCCGTTGCTGCTTCAAAGGCTGCTTCCGCAATCCCGAGTGCCTGAGTAGCAATGCCAATCCGCCCAACATCAAGGTTTGCCATCGCAATCTTAAAGCCTTCGCCCTCTTGCCCCAGCCTATTTTCCGCCGGGACATGCAGATCTTCAAACGTCAGCTGCACCGTTCTGGAGCCGTGCAGCCCCATTTTCTTCTCATCCTTGCCAACAATAAAACCGGGGGTATTTTTTTCAACAATAAAAGCGACAATCCCTTTTGTCCCAAGCTTTAAGTCTGTCGTGGCAAACACAATATACACATCCGCTTCACCGCCGTTTGTGATAAACAACTTAGAGCCATTCAATACATAATGGTCGCCTTTATTGACCGCCCGTGTTTTTAAACTGGCCGCATCCGACCCTGAGCTTGCCTCGGTTAAGCAAAAGGCCCCTAGATATTCACCTGTTGCCAGCTTTGGCACATACTTTTGCTTTTGTGCCTCTGTTCCAAAATACAGAATAGGGTTTGTGCAGACAGAGGTATGAACAGATAGAATCACGCCAACGGCAGCGCTTACTTTTGACAGTTCATGAATGGCGATAATATAGGAGGTGAAATCCATCGCCGCACCGCCGTACTTCTCGGGGACCGGAATCCCCATCAACCCAAGCCCGCCCATTTTGCGGAGGATTTCACGTGGAAATTCCCCCTTTTCCATTTTTTCAATAAATGGGGTAATCTCCTTCTCGGCAAAATCACAGACCATTTTGCGCATCATTTCCTGCTCATCTGAAAAAATAAGATTCATCTATGTCTCCCCTTCCTGAGGAAAATTTCGTTAGCCTATGCCAGGGGAATCTTTGGTTATGTAAGGACGGCGTGATCCACCTGGTCTAATAAAATTGTCCAGCTCCAGCGCCTAGGGGCTCGAAGGTCTACAGCCAATCCATCAAGAAGGCTAAAGTGCAGCCTTCTCGCTGGCTCGTCTGTAGCCTTGCGCCCCTGTTCAAGGCGCTTCCGCTTTTCTATTCTATTCATAGATGTAGAAGCCGCGCCCTGTTTTCTTACCAAGCCAGCCTGCTTTCACATATTTTCGCAGGAGCGGGCATGGGCGGTATTTATCATCGCCAAAGCCTTGATGGAGTGTTTCCATAATGTATAAACAAGTATCTAAGCCGATAAAATCAGCCAGGGTTAACGGTCCCATTGGATGATTCATGCCGAGCTTCATCACTTCATCGATCGCTTCTTTTGTGGCGACGCCCTCGTAAAGTGTGTAGATGGCTTCGTTAATCATCGGCATCAGAATGCGGTTGGAGACAAAGCCAGGAAAATCATTGACTTCAACTGGCACCTTGCCTAATGTCTTGGTCATGTCTTCAATTACTTGATAGACTTCATCGGCTGTTGCCAGACCGCGAATAATTTCGACGAGTTTCATGACTGGGACTGGGTTCATAAAATGCATGCCGATGACCTTTTCCGGACGTTTGGTGGCGGCAGCTATTTCTGTGATGGGCAATGATGACGTGTTGCTGGCTAGTATGGTATGGGCTGGAGCTATTTTATCTAGTTTTGCAAAGATGTTTGTTTTGATTTCCATGTTTTCGACCGCAGCCTCGATGACAAGGTCCACGTCTTTGGCATCGTTAAGGTCGGTGGATGATGTAAGTTTTGCAAGGACTTCTAGCTTTTCTTCTTCTGTCATACGTCCTTTGTCGACGTTGCGGGTTAGGTTTTTCTGGATGACCTTTAATCCACGGTCGACGAATTCCGGTTGAATGTCATTTACGATTACGTTGTATCCAGCTTGGGCACATACCTGGGCGATTCCTGAGCCCATTTGTCCTGCCCCAATGACCATTACCTTTGAAACGTTCATGGTTTCCCCTCCAAAACTTATTTTCAGAATCTTAAAATTGTGCTCTATGCAAGTGAAAAATGACTGTTCGCAAGTTGAGTTGCGTTATCCGTGAATTAAAAACTGCAATCCGCAAATGGAGCCGGCTTCCGCAAGTTATCCACAAATGGAGATAACCTATCCGCAAGTAAAAGACCCTTATCCGCAAATAAAACCCCTGTATTCGCACATAAAGGTCTTCTCCTATCTACTAAATAAAACGCCGTTTACTCTCCTTATTCCTTCGGCACCTCAATCATCACCGCATCACCCTGACCGCCGCCTGAGCAAATCGCCGCGATGCCGATACCGCCGCCGCGTCGCTTCAATTCATGCATCAAAGTAATGATAATCCGCGCCCCGCTTGCGCCAATCGGGTGACCGAGGGCGACCGCACCGCCATTGATATTGACCTTTTCTGGATCAAGACCGGCAATTCTTCCGCTCGCTAACGCTACAGCTGAAAAAGCCTCATTGATTTCAACTAAATCAATCTCATCCAAGCTCTTGCCTGTTTTTCGTAATAGCTCATTAATCACTAAACCTGGAGTCTGCGGAAAATCTTTGGTTTCAACCGCCACCTCGGCATGACCAAGAATCACCGCGCCAACCTGACGTCCCTCATGCTTTGCCCGCTCTTCGCTCATTAACACAAGTGCGGCCGCACCGTCATTCACGCCAGGTGCATTTCCAGCTGTAATCGTTCCATTTGAATTAAACACTGGTGCTAACTTGGACAAACGCTCTATAGAGGTATCCTTGCGCGGTCCCTCATCCACCGACACCACCAACGGGTCGCCTTTGCGCTGCGGCACCTCCACCGCGACAATCTCCTCGGCTAATTTGCCGCTCTCAAGCGCTGCGATGGCCCGAACATGACTCCGAAGTGCCCACTCATCCTGGGCCTCACGGGAAATTTCCATTTCAGCAGCCGTACTGTTCCCATATGTGCCCATGTGAACCCCTGTAAAGCTGCAGGTCAATCCGTCATGGATCATTAAATCTTTTACGGAAGAATCGCCCATTCGGAAACCCCATCTCGCTTTCGGCAAAATATACGGGGCATTGCTCATGGATTCCATACCGCCTGCGACAATCACCTCTTCATCGCCAGCGCGAATGATCTGGTCAGCTAACGTCACACTGCGCATTCCGGAAGCACACACCTTATTGATGGTCTCAGTTTTCACTTCCCATGGCAGTCCGGCGTGACGTGCAGCTTGCCGCGATGGAATTTGTCCCTGTCCTCCTTGTAAAACCGTTCCGAGAATGACTTCATTTACGTCTTCCGGCTTCACCCCTGCACGAAACAGCGCCTCCTTTACCGCAATACCGCCAAGCTGTGAGGCACTAAAGCTGCTTAAACTTCCCCCTAATTTTCCGAAAGGTGTTCGAACACCGCTTAAAATAACTGTTTTCCCCATTTTCCATCTCTCCTTCATTTATTTAATCCTCTAGACTTGCAGCGACTGAACGCTCGCTCGAAAAGGAACGAAAAATATAACGCACACAAGGCTTCATGGAACACCTGCATACGTCAACAAATAAATTGTAAGCGTTTTAATATATAAATCTATTTTACATAAAAAATAGCAGGAGCGAAAACATTTTACCCAAAATTTTAAAAATTTTGACTTGTAAAATAATCCAACTCCTGCGTTATGTTTAAGATACAGCTACTTCACCACAAACCGCTTTTTCAAGTAGCTCTGCGACATCATAGGTGGCGATTTTTTCTTCCACTTCCTTCGCCTTGGTCCCATCAGACAACATTGTCAAGCAATATGGACAGCCCGAGCTGATGACGGTCGGATTGACGGCAAGTGCCTGTTCCGTCCGGCTGACGTTAATGCGGTGGCCGGTCTCTTCCTCCATCCACATCAAGCCGCCGCCTGCACCACAGCACATACCTCGTTCACGGTTGCGCTCCATTTCCACTAACTTCACACCAGGGATGGATTTTAAAATTTCCCGCGGCGGGTCGTATACCTCATTGTAACGTCCGAGATAGCAGGAATCATGGAACGTAATCGTTTCATTTACAGCATGTTTTGGCACGAGGCGGACGTCACGTACTAGCTGGAAAAGCACTTCTGTATGATGAAATACTTCTGCCTCTAAACCAAAATCAGGATATTCATTTTTAAATGTATTATAAGCATGCGGGTCAATCGTGACGATTTTCTTCACACCCGCTTTTTCAAATTCTTCGATGTTTTTGGCAGCAAGCTCTTGGAATAAAAATTCGTTTCCTAAACGGCGCGGTGTATCACCAGAATTTTTTTCCTTATTACCAAGGACAGCAAATTTGACACCTGCCTCATTTAAAAGCTTAGCAAAGGATAAGGCAATTTTTTGGCTGCGGTTATCATAGGAACCCATGGACCCTACCCAGAACAGGTATTCAAATTCTTCTCCCGCTTTGTTCATTTCCTTTACAGTAGGAATCTGGATGTCCTCGCGCACTTCACGCCAATTCTCTCGCTCTTTCCGGTTTAAACCCCACGGATTGCCTTGGCGCTCAATATTGGTCATGGCACGCTGGGCATCGGCATCCATTTTTCCTTCGGTTAAAACCAAGTAGCGGCGCAGATCGATAATTTTATCGACGTGTTCGTTCATCACCGGGCATTGGTCTTCACAGTTACGGCAGGTTGTGCAAGCCCAGATTTCTTCCTCGGTAATGACATCGCCAATCAAATTTGGATTGTAGACGGCAGCAGCAGCCGATTCTTGAGCGCCCTGCCCGCCGGCCGCAAGCGCGATTTGATTTCCCTTTGAATTCGCAAAGGCAAATGCCGGTACCCAAGGCTGCTTCGAAGTGACGGAGGCACCATAAAAGGTAAGGTGATCGCGCATTTTCACGATTAAATCCATAGGAGACAGCATTTTACCTGTTCCCGTCGCCGGACACATATTGGTACAGCGGCCGCATTCGACACAGGCGTAGAAATCAATCATTTGGTGCTGGGTAAAGTCTTCAATTTTTCCGACACCGAACGATTCTTGTGTTTCATCTTCAAAATCAATCTTTTTTAATTTTCCTGGTTTTTCTAGACGGTTGAAGTAGACATTTGCCGGACCGGCAATTAAGTGAGCATGCTTGGATTGTGGGACGTATACTAAGAAGATAAGCAGGAACAATAAATGCGCCCACCACGCAAGGTAGAAGATAACGATGGAGGCAGTTTCATTGATTCCTGAAAAAATCAGCGAAATAAGCGAAGCAACAGGTTCTGTCCATGTAGGGTCTTCCCCATGCCAGATGATACCCATACCATTTCCGAGTAGAACAGACAGCATAAGACCGCCGATGAACAGCAGGACAAGACCAGATTTAAAATTACGTTTGAGCCGGACTAATTTTTCAACATAACGGCGGTGAAATGCCCAAAAGACAGCAACAAGAATCATGAGTGTCACGATTTCCTGGAAAAAGGTAAAGCCCGGATATAGCGGTCCAAGAGGCAAATGGGAGTGGGGAGCGAGACCTCTCCAAATAAAATCAATGGCGCCGAATTGTACTAAAATAAAGCCATAGAAGAACATAACGTGAATCGCACCGCTTTTTTTATCCTTTAAAAGCTTTTTCTGCCCGAACACATTGACCCAAATTTTCTGCAGACGCTCTTTGACTCTGGTATCAAACTCGACTTTTTTACCGAGCTTAATAAATTCAATCCGTGTTTTGACGACATACACAAACAGACTAATAGCGTAAGCGGTTACAACAAGAAACGCAATCAAATTGAGCCATAAAAGACCATTCAAATAAAACGCCCCTTTCTCAGAATCTGCCACTTGTTTGTAGAAAAATAACAAATTTTCAGAATTGTATATAATACCATTTTAATAATGAATGAGCATTCAGTCAACCGTTTTTTACGATTTGTTGAACTTATAGAAATTCTAGCCCCTGGGGACACTAATGAAACCGAATGGGGGAAACATCACGATGAAATTGGTATTCATATTGAGTGGACTGCTTATTCTCATCATTATATGGCTCGGCTTAGATTTTAGTTTAGGTCGAAGGAAGCATCTTTTGGCAGCAAACAGAGTGGAGACCGGCATCCTCCATGGTGAATTTGAAATTTTCACGCATGGAAAGGAATTTTTCCGCGACTATTTTACAGAGTTACAAAGGGCGAAACACCATATCCATGTTTTGTACTATATCGTGAAAAATGACCACCTCGGCCAGCAGTTTTTTACCATTTTAAAAGAAAAAGCGCAGGCAGGCGTCAGGGTTTGTTTGCTGATTGACCGCCTTGGCAGTTTAACTATCAAGAAAAAAGATGTAAGGGAATTACAAGACGCAGGTATCCAAGTTGCGTTTAGCAATCGAGTCAAGCTTCCCTTTCTTTTTTACTCGTCGCAGGTCCGGAATCACCGAAAAATCTCGATTATCGACGGTAAGGTCGGCTTTATGGGTGGTTTTAATATTGGCAAGGAATATATTGACGAAGATCCATTCTTGAGTCCATGGCGGGATTATCAGTTAAAAATCACGGGCGAAGGCGTTACTTTTTTGCAGAGTGAGTTTTTAATCGATTGGGATCAATATGCCGAAGAAAAGCATCAAAGTACGGACGGGCTTTTTCCTCAACTGCCCAAAGGGAGCATCCGTCATCAATTTATTCCAACTGAAGCGGGGATGCTCGAAAGAAGTTTTATTCAGCTGATTAAAAAGGCTAACCAATCGATTACGATTGGCACCCCCTATTTTATTCCTAGCATGCCCGTTTTCAAAGAATTACTCGAAGCACGGCAGCGCGGCGTCAGCATGACACTGATAGTCCCCTACAACACTGATCATATTCTTGTCCAAGAAGCATCGTTCCGTTATTTGCGAAGGCTTCTGAAGGAAGGTGCACTTGTCTATCAATATCAAAACGGTTTTTATCATGCCAAAACCATTTTGATTGATGATAAGATTTGCGATATTGGCTCGGCTAATTTCGATAAACGGAGTTTATTTTTAAATAAAGAGATTAATTGCTACATTTATGACCCAGCCTTTATTGAACACTTGCAGCAGGTCATTCACAAGGACATTTTAGACTCTAAACCGCTGTCATTAGCGGAACTTACTAGACCCAATCTCTGGCGGTCTGTGAAAGAAATGGCGGCTAGTGCGATTAGCTATTTTTTATAAGGGGGCGTTTCATATGATTAAAATCCGGCTTGGCTATGTTTCACATGCGATCAGCTTATGGGATGCTTCTCCTGCCAAAACGCTTACCTATACCCGTTATCAGCAACTCAGCGCCTCAGAGCGCGTAGAGAAGTTGCTTGAGGTAACGAGGCTCAATCTCCGTCATACGTTACGGATGCTATACTATAATCTTGCGCATGAGATTGAACTGTACCGGTTTTCGAGCTCGATTGTCCCACTGGCAACCCATCCGGAGGTCCGTTGGGATTTCACGACTCCGTTTGAAAAAGAATGGCGTGAGATTGGGGATTTGGTGAAAAAGAATCACTTGCGAGTCAGCTTTCACCCCAATCAATTTACGCTGTTTACCTCACCGAAACAGTCCATAACCGAGAATGCTGTGATTGATATGACTTACCATTATCAGATGTTTGAAGCGATGGGAATCGAGAATCAAGGACTTATCAATATTCATATTGGCGGTGCATATGGGGATAAGGCGGCTGCACTGTCCCGTTTTTATCAAAATTTGACTACCTTGCCGGCTCCTATAAAGAAGGTGATGACATTGGAAAATGATGATAAAACTTATACGGCGGAGGAAACTTTATGGGTATGCGAGAAAGAAGGAATTCCGTTAGTATTCGATTATCATCACCATATGGCCAATCTTAGCCGGACCTCTTTGGAGGATCTGCTGCCGCGGATTTTCGAGACATGGTCAACAGTTGGAGTGATACCCAAGATCCATATTTCTTCCCCTAAAAATGAGAAGGAATTTCGCTCACATGCCGATTTTGTTGACTCTGAGTTTATCATGCCGCTTGTGAATTTATTACGTGAACTCGGAAAAGACGTTGATTTTATGATTGAGGCTAAGGCAAAGGATCAGGCAGCCTTGAAATTAGTAGAGGATTTAAGTAAATTGCGAGGCTTTAAACGAGTGAGCGGGGCAAGTCTTGAAATTTAGAAAAGCGTAAGGCGCCTGCCTATCGGCGACAAGCACAAGACGAGCCGGCCGAAAGGTTGTTCTTTAACCTTTTGGACGGCTTGACTTGTGACCTCGAGCCGATGGCGCCTGGAGCTAGACAATTCTCGAAGTCCAAATTTTTACATTCTTAAACTAAAGTAAAAAGTCTCCACCTAATGTTGGAGACTCTTTTTTATTCTTCAATTAAATTCAAAACAGGAACATCTTTTTCGTTTTCGGGATCTTGACGGGAATAAATTCGTGCCATTTTTGTTGCTTCGTCCACATGTTGAATAATAACCGGGGTTCCGTCATAGGTCACATTAATCATATCTGCTGATTCTAGTATTTCCTTTGCTCTTCCAACATTCATTGTTTGGTTCACTCCTACTCAGATTTCTATATTACTATCTGCATTTTTTTGGAAGTTATTCATTTTTTTAAAATAAGGTTGAGGTTTTCCGCTGGCATGTGGCTTGCCAGTGAGCCTCCCACTAACTCACCATTTTTCCCAACAAAAAACCTCCCGTATTTAATACAAGAGGCTTTCTAGTCATGGCTACATTTTTTCTGGAGCAGAAACACCTATTAACGCAAGCGCATTTTTAAGCGTAATTTGCACTGATTTTATTAAGGCAAGACGTGCCTTCGTGCGAGCTGGATTTTCGGAATCAAGTACCTTATCGGCATTATAAAAACTATGGAAGGCTGACGCCAACTCTAAAATATAATTCGTGATGCGGTGTGGCACACGCTTCAGAGCCGCCTCCCCAACAGCAGAAGGAAATTCCCCAATTTTCTTCATTAGGTCGACTTCCTTTTCAGAACCGATTAAGGAAAAATCAGCATCCGTACCCACGTTGATTCCCTGCTCCCCGCCAGTACGTAGGATGCTCGAAATTCGGGCATGGGCATACTGCGCATAATAGACTGGATTTTCGTTTGATTCAGATACTGCTAAATCCAAGTCAAAATCCATATGAGTATCAGAGCTGCGCATCGCAAAGAAATAACGGGTCGCATCGAGGCCGACCTCGTCGACCAAATCACGCATTGTGACGGCTTTACCGGTCCGCTTGCTCATTTTCATCTTTTCCCCATTTTTATAAAGATGAACTAACTGAATGATTTCAACTTCGAGGGCTTCGCGGTCATAGCCTAGAGCCTGAATCGCTGCCTTCATCCTTGGAATATAACCATGGTGGTCAGCACCCCAGATATTGATTAATTTTTCAAAACCACGCTCAAGTTTGTCCTTGTGGTAAGCAATATCAGGTGTTAAATACGTATAAGAGCCGTCTTGCTTGATGAGCACTCGGTCTTTGTCATCGCCAAAATCGGTAGAACGCAGCCAGGTTGCGCCGTCCTGTTCATAGATATAGCCTGTTTTACGAAGCGCCGCAAGCGCCTCATCGATTTTTCCATTTTTATAAAGGGAGGTTTCTGAGTACCAAACATCAAAACCAACACGGAAATCCTCGAGGTCCTTCTTCAACTTAGCCATTTCATATTTTAAACCGTACTCACGGAAGAATTCGTATCGTTCTTCTGCGGGAACATCCACATACTTATTGCCAAACTCTTCTGCAAGTGCCTTACCGATGCCAATGATATCGGCACCGTGATAGCCGTCCTCCGGCATCTCTTTGTCCATGCCAAGTGCTTGGAAATAACGGGCTTCTACCGATAACGCTAGATTATTAATCTGGTTTCCAGCATCATTAATATAGTACTCACGTGACACATCGTAGCCTGCTTTGGCAAGGATATTGCAAAGTGAGTCCCCTACAGCCGCACCGCGGGCATGTCCAAGGTGAAGGTCTCCGGTTGGATTTGCCGAAACAAACTCCACTTGAACTTTTTGGCCGTTGCCGACAGTTGTTTCTCCATAAGAATCACCCGCATTAAGAACGGTTGAAATTAAGTCTGTTAAGTAAGCATTATTCATGTAAAAATTAATAAATCCCGGTCCTGCTAGCTCAATTTTTTCAATGGAGGCCTTCGTGTGGTCAAAATTAGCGACCAATGCTTCAGCAATCATCCGCGGTGCCTTTTTGGCAACCCGTGCAAGCTGCATGGCCATGTTGGTAGAGTAATCACCGTGGGCTTTTTCTTTTGGAATTTCTAGAATGACATCAGGGATTTGATCTTCCGCCGCAAGACCAGCTTTTAGTACGGCAGCACGAATCTCTTCCTTTAATTTCGTTTGTACCTGTTCTACTATATTCATATTTCATCCTCCTGAAAGGTAATCTCTAAATGGTAGGTGCCTGCAGGTGAGCCCTGCATGGTGAAATCATAAAGAATATCAATGAGGCCCTTTGAATATTCAAGCCTTTTTGTCATGGTCATCGTTTCAAAAACGCCAAACGGCATCTCATAGCTGCCTCTTCGCTTTTTATGTAACATAAATGGCAAACGCATCTTTACCGCGCCACCGCGTAAAATTAACGCTTCTTCAGGGGTCACCTTCACGATGGTCCGGACTGTGCCTTCTTCGAGTGCTTCCTCATATTTAAGAAACACTGCCCCGTCCTTCTCTAAATACCGACCAAGCACGGTCAGCTCCATCGTCTCAGAGCCCCCTTGCTGGTGAATCGTCGTTTTCACTTTAATCTTCATCGGTTTTTCTATAGTACTCAAACTCAATCACACTTTCTCTATAAAAGAACTAAATTATTCCCTTTAACATCGTCTATTCTAGTAATAGACAATAGCGCATAACCGCATACTTATCTATTATATACATTGACAGACAACAAATCAAAAAATGCCCGCCCCACTGGGACAGGCACCATTTAATTTCATAACATCGTGTAAATACAACTAACGGTGACAGGCACCTATTTCACCCAGCCAAGCAGCATTTCGCGGATGAGTTTGCTGGCGGTGTTGGCTGTTTGTTCGGATGGATCGTAGATTGGTGCTACTTCTACTAGGTCTCCGCCGACTACGTTTACTTCAGAACGAGCAATTGCATGAATGGATGCCAACAGTTCTTTTGATGTGATACCTCCTGCATCAACGGTTCCTGTTCCAGGTGCATGCGCAGGGTCAAGAACATCGATGTCGATGGTGACATATACCGGACGACCAGCAAGGGTTGGCAGGATTTCCTTTAATGGCTCAAGGACTTCAAATTTAGAAATATGCATACCGTTTTCTTTTGCCCACTGTAACTCTTCCTTCATCCCGGAACGGATGCCAAAAGAATAAACATTTTTTGGACCAATATGTTCCGCAATTTTCCGAATGGGGGTTGAGTGTGATAATGGCTCACCTTCGTATTCCTCGCGGAGGTCTGTATGGGCATCAAAATGGATAATAGCTAAATCTGGGTACTTTTTATACATGGCCTTCATGACCGGCCAAGAAACAAGGTGCTCCCCGCCCATACCAAGCGGGAACTTGCCTGCTGCAAGGATCTGGTCTACAAATTCTTCAATCATATCCAAGCTGCGCTGGGCATTTCCAAATGGCAGTGGAATGTCTCCAGCATCGAAATATTTGACCTCTTCAAGCTCACGGTCAAGGTAAAAACTATACTCCTCAAGTCCAATTGATACCTCGCGGATACGGGCTGGACCAAAACGTGAACCAGGGCGGTAACTAACCGTCCAGTCCATTGGCATGCCGTATAATACAACCTGACTTTCTTCAAAATTCGGGTGGCTCTTGATAAACACATTGCCCGAATAGGCCTCATCAAAACGCATTTAATATCCCTCTCTCTTATGTATTCAAGGTCACAAAGGGGTTTTGTGACCTTTTGTTTGAATTATGCACCCCATTTAGGGACAATTTTTGCTTATTGTGACCGTTGGGCCGCTTTTCCTCGACCTTCGGGCACAATAAACTACTTTTGTGACCGTTTGACCGCTTTTTACCGACCTTCGGGCACAATAAACTACTTTTGTGACCGTTGGGCCGCTTTTTACCGACCTTCGGGCACAATAAACTACTTTTGTGACCGTTGGGCCGCTTTTCCTCGACCTTCGGGCACAATAAACTACTTTTGTGACCGTTGGGCCACTTTTTACCGACCTTCGGGCACAATAAACTACTTTTGTGGCCGTTGGGCCGCTTTTCCTCGACCTTCGGGCACAATAAACTACTTTTGTGACCGTTGGGCCACTTTTTACCGACCTTCGGACACAATAAACTACTTTTGTGACCGTTGGGCCGCTTTTCCTCGACCTTCGGGCACAATAAACTACTTTTGTGACCGTTGGGCCACTTTTTACGACCTTCGGACACAATAAACTACTTTTGTGACCGTTGGGCCGCTTTTTACCGACCTTCAGGCACAATAAACTACTTTTGTAACCGTACCAACGGTCGACATGTAGTAATGGACCATTTCGTTACTTCAATAAATCGCCAACAAACTTCGGCAAAACAAAAGCTGCTTTGTGCAATTCTTTTGTGTAGTATTTTGTCTCGATCTCATGGTAGCGTTCTTCGCTAACCTCGAGTGGATCATATTGCTTAGAACCGATTGTAAATGCCCATAAACCACTTGGGTATGTTGGTATATTAGCTACATATAAGTGGGTAATTGGAAAAATCTCTCTTACATCCCGCTGGACATTACGGATTAAATCCGCTTTGAACCATGGATTATCCGACTGCGCCACGAAGATACCGTCCTCTTTTAACGCCTTCGCAATCCCCGCATAGAACCCTTTTGTAAAAAGATTGACCGCAGGACCTACTGGTTCTGTGGAATCAACCATAATCACGTCATATTGATTGTCACTTTTGGCAATGTGCATAAAACCGTCATCGACACGCACATCCACACGAGGGTCATCCAGTTTGCCGGCGATCTCTGGAAGGAACTTCTTGGAATACTCAATCACTTTCCCGTCAATATCGACTAATGTTGCCTTCTTTACGCTTGGGTGCTTCAGTACTTCACGGATGACACCGCCATCGCCGCCGCCGACTACAAGCACGTTTTCTGGATTAGGGTGGGTGAATAATGGCACATGGGCCACCATTTCATGGTAGACAAATTCATCACGGACCGATGTCATCACCATGTCATCTAATAACAACATGTTGCCCCACTCTTCGGTTTCAATCATATCAAGCTTTTGAAAATCGGTTTGTTCTGTATGTAAGGTTTTGTTCACTTTCATGGTAATCCCAAAGTTTTCAGTTTGCTTTTCTGTAAACCAAATTGACACGAACATCTTCCTTCCATTTATGCATTGATATCCAAACCGCAGCTCTCCCCAGAACCCTCTCTCTAAACGGCCGTTTCCGCTTTTCTTTTTATGCTACCCAAACTATTGAATTACAAACATAAGAAAAAGTCTAGCAAAATTTAAAGAATTTTTCCACGGATGTTTAAAATGACTCTATTTTTTCAATACTATTACTATCTAATTTTAAAAAAACTGGAAAGTGATATCTAGCTGCAGCGCTTAGCCCCTCGAGGTTGCTTCGATCCTGTCAGTGAAGTCAAAAAACGACTTCACCGCCAGGCCCTCCAGCGCTGGTCGGGGCTGACCAAAGCGCTTCCGCTATTAATGTGGGGTGAATATTATGGAAATCATGACTGATCAAGGGTTTCGAAAGACGATTAAATACCTAAGGGCGTTCATATTCATCAGTTTGATAGGCATGATTTGCATGCTCATTCTCTTTGCCGGCATTCTTGGCTATGCTAAAATACTCGGGGCTCCTCCGCTAGCTGTCCCGCAATCGACATTATTTTTCGCTGACGACGGAACCTTAATAGGTGAAAGCAATAGCGGTCAAAAACGCTACTGGGTTAATATGAACGACATTTCCCCGGATTTGGTCAATGCCACGGTCTCTGTGGAAGACAAAAACTTTTACCATCACCACGGCTTTGATTTCAAACGAATTGCCGGGGCGGTCGTTGCGGACGTTTCAGCCTTCGCCAAGGTGCAAGGGGCAAGTACCATTACCCAGCAATATGCACGGAATCTTTTTCTTGAGCACGATAAAACGTGGAAACGTAAACTGACCGAGGCCTTTTATACGATCCGCCTTGAGATGAACTATTCCAAAAAAGATATTCTGGAAGGCTATTTAAATACCATCTATTACGGCAACGGAGCCTATGGCGTGGAAGCAGCCAGCCAGTATTATTTTGGAAAAAAGGCAGCTGACCTCAGCCTTGCCGAAGCGAGCTTGCTTGCCGGAATACCGAAGGGTCCGGGGATTTATTCTCCATTTGCCAATATAGAAAAAGCCAAAAGCCGTCAGGCAATTATTTTAAAAACAATGGTAGAAAATGGATATATCTCTAAAAAGGCTGCCCAAGTAGCCGCGATGGCACCGCTTCATTTAGCAGGAGCTCATGCTACCCAAAAAGTAAAAGTAGCCCCTTATTTTCAGGATGCGGTTCGCAATGCGCTTAAGAACCAGCTTCATTTAGATGAACGCACCATTGCTCTAGGCGGCTTAAAGGTCTATACGACCCTAAATTTAAAGCAGCAGGAAGCAGCCGAAAGCGAAATCAAAAAAAATGTGGCCAGCTCCTCGGAAATTCAGATCGGTCTTGTGGCCATGGATCCAAAAAATGGTGATGTCAAAGCGATGGTCGGCGGCAGAGATTATGAAAAAAGTCCATTTAATCGCGCCGTCCAAGCAATCAGGCAGCCAGGCTCCACGATCAAGCCGTTGTTGTATTATGCGGCCCTTGAGCATGGTTTTACCCCGTCATCGACGATGCGGAGTGAATATACAACGTTTCACTTTGACGATGGTCAAGCCGATTATACACCGCATAACTTCAATAACAAGTATGCTAATGGTGAGATCACACTTGCTGAGGCCCTTGCTGTGTCTGACAATATTTTTGCGGTCAAAACTCATTTATTTTTAGGCGAAGATACGTTAGTAGAAACAGCCAAAAAATTCGGCTTGTCAACTAAAATGTCAGAGGTCCCGTCGCTTGCATTAGGAACCTCGGGTGTCCGCATGATTGATATGGCCAATGCCTACAGCATGTTTGCCAACGGTGGTAAAAAGGTTTTTCCAGCACTGATTACAAGAGTCGAAGATTATAATGGAAATGTAATTTATGAAAAAGAAAATCATTTTAACAGAATTTTAAATCCGGCAAGAGCCTATGTGATGACGCAAATGCTAACTGGGATATTCGATTCGAAGTTGAACGGCTATACCAGGGTAACCGGAAGCACGATCAGCAAAAGCCTCACCCGCCCGTATGCTGGCAAGTCTGGCTCAACGGATACGGACAGCTGGATGATTGGCTACTCGCCGCAGTTGGTTACGGCCGTCTGGGCCGGCTATGACACTGGCAAGCCAATTGAAATGGCGGCGGACAAAACGTACGCCAAAAAGATTTGGGCCAATTTTATGGAGGATGCCTTAAAAGGACAGCCGATTAAGGCGTTCAAAGCGCCAAAAGAGGGCGTCATCGGGGTATATGTGGATCCGGAAAACGGAAAACTGGCAACAAAGGATTGCCCTATCCGTCGATTTACGTATTTTGTCAAAGGTACAGAGCCAACTGAATATTGTACCGATCATTTAAAAAATGCTCCTGATGCACATAAAAAAGATGCAGCGGACAAAAAGGTTCCTTGGTATAAGAAAATTATGCCATGGGACTAGTAAAGCGCCGTACATCTTGCAATATTCTCATAAAAAGAAAAGCTCCGGATTCGCTCCGGAGCTTTTCTTGTCCTAGTTTTAGGATTATATTACTCATTTCAGAAAAAAACACAAATAATGTTATTCGACCAATAAACCGTTTTTGAGTTCATCAGTCGAGTTTTCCCATAATACCTCGTTATGGGCACGCAGGAAATCCGCTAATATCTTTTTCGATGGGTCATCCATGACATCGACAATAATATGACGTTTAAGGGATTTATCCATGCGGTTCACATGTTCCGGCAATGATTTGTAACCGCGGCGGATTTCACGGTCCACGGTCATATAGCAGGCAGTCACCCCAGCATAATATGGACCTTCCTCATTACGGTCAATCGTCACCCAAACGAGCCAATAAGGTTTGCCATTCGGAACGTCCTCTTGATTTGGCAAAAATTTAATCCCTTTTTCCACGGCACTGCGGGCATGCATGGCGCCGATATCAATTTCCGCCTCGCCTGCCTCAATATCGATAAACACCGGGGAAACATTATCCAGGCTCAATGCCCCTTTTCCAAACCCTTTATGACCATCCATCGGGTCACTTTTTTTGATAATATTAAAGCCCAGCTTTTTCTTATTCTCTTCCATTAAAACAAAGACCTCCTAAAAATAAAGATTATAAAAGAAATTGCTTAATCCTTCCCTTAGCCAAGGGACAATGGTGCTAAAAATCGGCTGAATCGTAAATTGGTCAAGCGGCGTGATGACCAGAACTAAAAAGATCAGCATTCCGTACTGTTCATATTGTGTCATTTTTGCCCGTACATGATGAGGCGCAAGGTCCTCGATAATTCTGTAGCCATCGAGTGGCGGCAGCGGAATCATATTGAAGATAAGCAAAACGATATTTAAATTAATAAAAATCATTAGGAAATCATCAAATTGAGTAGAAGATGCTATATTGAATCGCATCAGGCCATAACCGACAATAAATCCTAGCGAAGCAAGGATCAGATTCGCAAAGGGACCTGCTATGGAAACCAGGATACTGGCAAGACGCGGCTTTTTAAAATAAAAGCGGTTGACTGGTACAGGGCGCGCCCAGCCAAATCCAGCAAGAAGTATCAGAATGGTGCCGATTGGATCCAGATGTTTAAGCGGATTTAGTGTCAGTCGTCCTTGCTTTTTGGCGGTATTATCACCAAATTTATAAGCCACAAAGGCGTGTGCAAATTCATGGAATGTAAAGGCAAAGATAAGGGTAATCGCTACATATGGAATTAACCGCAGTGGATAGGCCAAGTGGAATCCATCCATATAATCTCTCCTTCCCAATTAAAAAGCCGTTGCTTTATTCGGAAACCGAAATCTGGAATCCGCAATGAGCCGTATTCAATTTGAACCGTCATCATTTGTATTTCTTTTAGTATAACTGATACCGCTTATAAAAAGAAAACAAAAGTGCACTCATGTTGCACTTTTCCTGGGTTTGTGGAACACTACTAGTAGTTAACATTAAAGGAGGAATTAATATGCCATATGTAACGGTTAAAATGCTTGAAGGACGTAACGAAGACCAAAAGCGTGCACTAGTTGAAAAAGTAACTGATGCTGTCAGCGAAACAACCGGTGCTCCAAAGGAAAAAATCGTCGTCTTTATCGAAGAAATGAGCAAAAACCACTACGCAGTAGCCGGCGTTCGCGAAAGCGATAAATAAGAAAAGCGCAAGCGCCTTGGTCAGCCCCCACAAGCTTAAGACCTCGAGAGGCTAGGCCTGGAGCTAGACAATTCTAGAAGGCGAAATTTATACTATTTCTTCTAAAAAGTGACAGGCACCATTTATCACTCATTGATAGGATAAATGGTGCCTGTCACCCGTTATTGAATCTTCCCTTTTAAGGTTTCAATGTATTGATATGCTTCATCGATTTCAGTGAGTGTATAGCGCTGACTGCTTTTAAGGGTAAACACTTTGTCTGTGACTTCTTCTTTTGACAGGTTATCAAAAAACAAGACTGTTGATACTAGCTCGAGGAATCTAGCATTTTGCTCGTTCATATTAATAAAGCAATCCTGTAAATTAGGCATCTCTACTTCATTTAAGCTTAAAAACTCTTTCCCGGTATCTGTCAGGGTGTAGCGATATTGATAGTAGCCGCCCTTCTTTTCTTTCACTTCATTTAAAAATCCCATATTGCAAAGTTCTTCAACCCTAGTTGTTAATTCCTCTGAATAAGGACCATAAAAATGAAACTGAAACCGCTCATGAAAAGGGAAATCTACCTTCTTTGCAATATAAATCATCTTCTGCAGCTTTTTTCTCCCGATAACCTCACCAGAAACAAGAATCGCCTGCATCAACTTAGCATGATCCTTTAACAACATTCGTCATCTCCTACTCCAGTGGTGACAGGCACCATTACTCATATTTACACTATTGTTTTGACCTTTAATGGTGAAAGAGACCATTAAAGAAACCGTTCAATGGCACCATTCATTAACGATCTAAAAGGGTGCGAATTTGCTGTTTTAGTTTTTTTTGGCTGGAGTCGTCTTCTAGGAAGTCTGCTGGGTAATAGAGTTTGTGGTCCGTTCTTCTCTTTCCCGAAATAGCATCGACTATCTCAGATTCACGAGAAAGCTCGCGTAATTCTCCATTTTTCATCAATAAATGTATTGGCAGCCGTTCTTCTTCTTCACCAGGCCGGTAGAAATCATATGGCAAGTCAGAAGATGAATCGACAACCAAATAATATTCAGGGTCAATCCCTGCTTTCTCAAAAAGAACCGTTAATTCAGCAAGCTTCTTATACTCCTTGGCAGGGTCAAATTCAACATATTTAAATAGATTCCGGTTAACAAAGCGGCGGCAAAGGTCGCTTAAAATCGCATCATTCTCTTCCTGCCAAATTTGAAAATAATAAAAACAAACAGACTCATCCAATTTTAAATAGTCTTCTAATGTCACTTGTTCATGAAAAAGAGAAGTAAAGTGGATGGGTTCATATTTAAAAGTGTAGTTGTTTTCTAATAACTGTTTGGCCCGATGAAGGATTTTCGTTAGAATCACTTCAGCACTGCGAGAGACAGGATGGAAGTAAACCTGCCAATACATTTGATAGCGGCTCATGATATAATCTTCCACCGCATGCATGCCGCTCTTTTTAATAACAACCTGCTCTTCCCTAGGGCGCATAACTCGCAGTATTCTTTCCATATCAAATTGACCGTAGCTCACACCAGTAAAATAAGCATCCCGCTGCAAATAATCCATCCGGTCGGCATCAATTTGACTCGAAATCATACTGACGACGAGCTTTTTCGCAGATGTTTTCGCAATTACTTCAGCCACCTGTGCAGGAAAATCAGGGCCTACCATTAGAAGTACCTTGTTGACTTCTGTGTTTCCTAAAATAATCGCTCGTGTTAAGTCTTCATGGTCAAAATCAAAAACTTTTTCAAAGGCGTGTGAAAACGGGCCATGCCCAAGGTCGTGGAGAAGCGCAGAACATAAGGTGAGAAGGCGGTCATCATCGTTCCATTCCTGTCTGCCGGCAAAGACGTCATCGATGATACGGCGGACAATCTCATAAACTCCGAGAGAGTGGTTAAATCTACTATGTTCTGCACCGTGAAAGGTTAAAAAGGTGGTCCCCAGCTGCTTAATCCGGCGCAGACGCTGAAACTCTTTTGTTCCTATCAAATCCCAGATCACTCGGTCTCGAACATGGACATAGCGATGGACGGGGTCTTTAAACACTTTTTCTTCTGTTAACTTTTCTGCCGAATATTGCATGAAATACCCCTCTTCCTCAAACAAATGCTTCTTCCCGTTTACCAAAATTGGCCAATTTATTCCTACTCCTATTATATACCAAATACCTACAAAATTCCGCACGATTTTTCGACACATTGAGTGTCTGTCAGCATTTCTAACACACTGAACTGACTATTGGTGACAGGCACCAATAGAAAAATCACCTGTGGCCTGATGAACGTAGGTGATTTTTTAGATTCGTATCTATTTGCAAAGAAACCGAGCTTATTTTATCTTTTTATTAACCTTTTCCATTAATTCTTCTTCTGTCAATGCTGCCACAGGGCGGTTGTTAACGAAAGCAAAGGTCTTTTTTCGACCGGGACCACAATAGGATTGGCATCCAATTTTAATTTCCGCATCCGGGTCAGCTTCTTTCAAACGAGGGATCAATGTCTTTAGATTCACGGCCTGACAATCATCGCAAACACGAAATTCATTGGACATTCCATCCACCCCTTTCTACCATCAATCTATTATCACTTCACTATTTTATCCAATAATCACACATAGTAACTTGGCAAAAATAAATAACTAAACAGTCTTAACTCCATAGGTATTTTACAGGTTCTTTTTTCCCAATGCAAGCTGCAATCATTAGTAACTCTTGTCAAACACCCTCAAATCTTTTAGTTAAAAAATCTACTATCCTTGCATTAAGTTTGGTATAAACCTTGAAAAACTTGTCCATCCTAAGACTAGAACTTTAAAAAACAAGTCAGAACATGAACTGACAAAGTAAAAATAGCACAACAATTTAGGGAGTTGAAAGATATGAAAGTTCGTCAAGATGCTTGGACAGATGAAAATGACTTACTTTTAGCAGAAACCGTACTACGTCATGTAAGAGAAGGCAGCACCCAGCTAAATGCTTTTGAAGAGGTGGGCGACAAGCTTAACCGTACTTCTGCCGCCTGCGGTTTCAGATGGAATGCCGTTGTCCGTCACCGCTATGAGAAAGCGCTACAACTAGCAAAAAAACAACGAAAACAAAGACAAAGAGTGTTAGGAAAAGACCAAGGCGGCAAGAAAAAACTACTTTACAATCCGCCCGTTCCTGATTCAGAGGATTTAGAAACACTTGAACCAATTCATGTGGAAATGCCTGCCCCTACAGAAACAGCAGTTGAAATGAACGACATGCAAACTGAAATGGCTGCTGAAACCTTTGTTAAGCCTGCGGTCTCACAAACCTACCGAGCCGCTGCACCAACTGGAGGGCTATCACTGGATTCTGTCATTTCTTATTTACAAAACTTTCATCATGCCAATCTGCAAAATGAAGCACTAAAAAGTGAGAATGAAAGATTGAAAAGAGAAATTTCCGAGTTAAGAAAGCAAAATGAGGAAATGACTGCAAAAATTGAAGGGCTCGAGCAAAATACCGAGACCATTCAAGAAGATTACGAGACGCTGATGAAAATCATGAACCGCGCCCGTAAGCTAGTTTTATTTGAAGAAGAGGAAAGACCTGCTACTAAATTCAAAATGGACCGTAACGGCAACCTCGAAAAAGTTGCAGAGTAAAATCATCTTTCCAATTCCTTTAAGGGAGAAGAGACCAAGCGCAGCAGCACTTAATATACAAGCCAAAAAGCCGTAAATCTATTCACGAGAGATTTTCGGCTTTTTTTTGCCTGTGTTAGCGCGATCCAACAATAAAGGTCCGTGATTCCAGGGAGACCTCTATCAAGCGCATAAATTTTTATTTTAACATCTCAGCCATTTTTTCATTGCGGTCGACCACCCGTTGATAATACCCTGAAAACAAACTAAGCTCAAACTCGTTTAACTGCCCCGCATACAAGTAATCACTATGCGCTTTTAACTGCTGCAGGAGCCGCAGCATCACATCAGCAATGGTCAATTCGACACCAAGCAAATCTGACAGGGAGGCCATTACTTCCGGAACCACCTCCGGATAAACGAATTTCGTTTGTTCGTCTTTTTTGGCCAGCTGATAAAATTCCCGGACAAGTTCAGCCCGCTTTTCGCCGCTCCCATTGACGCACAAATAAATCTGTACGGCCACGCCTCGTTTCAAACGCCGCTGCGAAATGCCGGCAAACTTTTTCCCTCCAATACTAAGGTCATAACTTCCCGGGCAATAAGAGCCGATAATTTCCCGTGCCTCAATGGACTGTGGAAAATCAGAAAACATCTGCTGTACCAGCTGCCACATCGCATCGTAGCCCCGGTTAATATCGATTCCTTTTGCAGCCTCTGGAAAAATTAACGAGATATTCAGGACTCCTTCATCGAGCACAACCGCCAACCCGCCGGAATTGCGTACAATGGGCTGATAGCCTTGCTCAGCCAAATATTGAAGGCCCTCCTGTAAAAATGGCAATCTCGTATCCTGTATCCCTAACACGACCGTATTATGATGAACCCACGTCCGCGCTGTTGCCGGCGCCTCTCCAGCACCTACGGATGCGCACAAGGTATCATCGGTTCCAAATGATTGTAATGCTTGAAAATGAATGCCAACTGCCGACTGGTCAATAATCCGCCATTCGGGCTGGCGCAGTAAACCTTCCATTTTGATTACTCCTTAATGGTTTATTAGGCTTATTTTATCAAAAAGAGGCAACTCACACAAAAAAGAGCCAGCCCCATCAAGGACCAGCCCATTCTATCTTATAATCCTTGTGCTGCAGTAATCAGCGCAAGTTTGTACACGTCTTCTTCATTACAGCCGCGTGATAGGTCGTTTACTGGTGCATTTAACCCTTGTAAAATTGGACCTACTGCTTCAAAATTGCCTAAACGCTGGGCAATTTTATAACCAATGTTTCCTGCTTCAAGGCTAGGGAAGATAAATACATTCGCATCTCCTTGCAGCACAGAACCCGGCGCCTTACTCTTAGCCACAGAAGGAACAAACGCAGCATCAAACTGGAATTCACCGTCCAAAACAAGCGATGCATCACGTCGTTTCGCCTCAGCCACAGCTTCTGCCACACGCTCTGTTTCCGGTGATTTAGCCGAACCCTTCGTTGAAAAACTTAACATGGCAATGCGTGGCTCAATATCAAACATTGCTGCTGTTTTCGCACTTTCAATCGCAATCTCCGCTAAATCATTGCTGTCCGGTGCAATATTAATCGCACAATCAGCAAATACATATTTCTCATCTTCACGAACCATGATGAATACACCAGACGTCTTCTTCACGCCTGCTTTCGTTTTAATAATTTGTAACGCCGGGCGAACCGTATCTGCTGTTGAATGCGCCGCGCCGCTAACAAGACCATGTGCTTTATTTAAATATACAAGCATTGTCCCAAAGTAATTTTCATCAAGTAAAATTTTACGGGCATCTTCTTCTGTTGCCTTGCCTTTACGACGATCCACAAATGAAGCCACTAATTCTTCCATGCCCGCATATGTAGCAGGATCATAAATTTCTGCAGAATCGACAGAAACGCCAAGGTCATTTGCCTTTGCCTGCACCTGTTCGATATTTCCTACCAAAATAGGCGTAATTAAATTTTCCTCAGCTAAACGGCTTGCTGCACGAATAATCCGCTCATCTAATCCTTCTGGAAAAACAATTCGCAAATTACGTCCAGAAATTTTCTGCTTTAAACCTTCAAATAAATCACTCACAACCATTTGCCTCCTTATTAATCTACCACTTCTAGCATACTTTACCATGCTAAAATTTCAAGCAATGTAAGTCACAGACAGCGGTTACACCAAAAAGTTTTTGTTTTCAAAAAATTCCACTCACCTTCTTACTATTACCTTTTTCGATAAAAATATCCCCGTGGGGTGTTAGAAAGGCGCGGCTTGGTCAAACTATGATATAGTTAAGATTGGAAATGAGAAGAATGATTATTTAGGAGTGATTATAATGAGTGAAGCAGCACAAACGCTTGATGGCTGGTATTGCCTTCATGATTTCCGTACCGTTGATTGGACAACTTGGAAAATGCTCCCTAGTGAAGAGCGCGAGGCCGCGATTCACGAGTTTTTAAGTCTGGTTGAAAACTGGAACGAAACACAAGAACGAAAAGAAGGCAGCCATGCTTTATATACAATCGTCGGTCAAAAAGCCGATTTTATGATGATGATCCTTCGTCCAACCATGGAGGAACTAAATGAAATTGAAACACAATTTAATAAAACCAAACTGGCTGAATTCACGATTCCTGCCCATTCCTATGTATCCGTAGTCGAGCTCAGCAACTACCTGCCAGCAGGTGAAGATCCATACCAAAACCCGCAAATCCTTGCACGCCTTTATCCAACATTGCCAAAAGCAAAGCATGTCTGCTTCTACCCAATGGACAAGCGCCGTCAAGGCGATGATAACTGGTACATGCTGCCAATGGAAGAGCGCCGCAGCATGATGCGCAGCCACGGTATGATTGGACGTACATATGCAGGCAAAGTCAAACAAATTATCACCGGTTCCGTTGGCTTCGACGATTACGAATGGGGTGTTACTCTCTTCGCCGATGACGTTCTCCAGTTCAAAAAGCTCGTCTATGAAATGCGCTTTGACGAAGTCAGCGCCCGCTACGGCGAATTCGGTGCCTTTTTCGTCGGCAACCTGCTTGAAGAAGAACGCATCACAATCTTCCTTCATGTATAATTTTTCAAAAAGTTCTCAGGCTCGTTCTTGAGAACTTTTTTTATGTCTACAAACAAAGTTCGTACAGTCATATTTCATTTCTTTTTTTCATACTATTTTAACAGCGAGTCTAAGATTAAGCTCCGAAGGTCTCATCAAAAAGAGGTGAGCAAAGAGCCAAAAAAACTGTCACTATTTTCGGTTCACAGGAGTATGAATAAAATTGTTAGGTCTTTCGTCTACTCGTATTAGTCTATGAAAGAAGTTTTTATAGGAGGGAAACAGATGAGTCAATATTACAATCCTCAAGGATTTCAGCCTTATCCAGGGGCAGCCGACCGACAGGCCCAGCAGCCAATGACAGGCGGGCAAGGCTTTATGCCAACTCAAGGATTTCCACAACAACAATTTCCGCCAGCTGGATTCGGAGGTACGCCAACACCACCAGCACAAGGGGGAGCAGGAGCTTCACCTGGAATGCTGCCAATTGAACAATCCTACATTGAAAATATTCTTCGCTTGAACAAAGGGAAATTAGTAACGGTTTTTGCAACCTTTGAAGGAAACAGCCAATGGAATGCGAAAGAGTTTAAGGGCATCATCGAAGCTGCCGGACGGGACCACGTCATTTTAAGTGATCCGCAAGTCGGCACGCGCTACCTCATTCCAATGGTAGCCGTTGACTATATTACCTTCTCCGAAGAAATTGAGTACGAATATCCATATGGTGCAGGTCCTTCATTACAAACCTTCCCACCAAGATAAAGTAAAAAGGCATCGGGAGTTTATCCCAATGCCTTTTTTGTCTTAAAAATTCTTAACCGCTCCAATAATCATTAACACCCAAGCCGCCAAAAAGCATACTCCGCCAATCGGAGTAATCGCACCTAACACGCCCACTTTTGTGAGACTTAAGATATACAAGCTTCCGCTAAAGAAAATGATCCCTGCGAGCATTAACCACCCTGACCAATTAAATAGTGAGCTCATTGGCACTTTACCAAGAAGCATAGCGATAATGAGGATGCCGATTGCATGAAACATTTGATAGGTTACACCCGTTTTCCAAATGTCTAAATAGTAGGCATCTAGTCTGTCCTTCAGTCCATGTGCTCCAAACGCTCCGAGCGCAACTGCTAAAAAGGCATTAATAGCACCAACAATAATAAAAGCTTTCAAAGTAAAACACCTCCGTTTTTAGAAATCAAATAATGAATCCCCGTTTGCTTCATCGTCCATTTCAATCTTTTTGGGTTGCTGAAATGGTGATGGCTGCTGGAGTACTTGCTGATTGATGGATGGCTGTTGATAGACTTGTTGTGTGACCGCAGGCTGTATTGGTGCCGAAGGCTTCACGGCCACCTGCTTTTCATCTAGTATGAGTTCGCACAATATTTTAATAGAGTAAATCTTTTCCCGCAAGTTTTCTTCCTTTGTCGCCGCTTTAGCTAATTTTAGTTCCTCATCGATTTTTGCCAGTAGTTTATCAACAGATATATTCACGTACTACACCTCTACATCTATTCTCGTTTCTATTCTACATGATTATGGGCTATTTTACGAAAAAATAGTCCTCACCTACCCTTCGACATGTTTCACGTGGAACATTGTCGAAGGATAGGAAAGCGCAAGCGCCTTGATCAGCCCCGACAAGCTGGAGCTGGACCATTCTCGAAGTTAAAATTCTTATCATTCAAACGTAAGAACCCCGCACCATTCCTGGTCCGGGTTTCTTATTTATCCTAGTATTCTTTGGTAGATTGACTTGGCGTGTGTTAAATCCTTCGTTCCATGAATGAGTGCGCGGCCATCTTGAAAAACAACCATCCGTTCTGCACCCATTTCAACGGATAGCAAGTAAGGATTGCCCTTTACTTGGTAGCCTGATGAACGAAGCTGGTCTGCGAGACTTTCTAGCGAGACCTCTCCTTGATGGGACGGGCGGATTTGGACGGTATCGCGGCCGCACAAGACCGTTGTCTTCGTTCTGTTTTCCTCGTCCAAATATGGATAAGTCCGCTCCTCACCGCAGGACAAACAGCCGGTAAATTTCGCTTTGGACATTTTTAGGCTAGAATATTGATTTCTCCATAAATCAAAGCTGACAAAGGTGGTTCTGATGGCCTCCCAATCCTCAACCAGCATCTTCAGGGCCTCCGCTGTTTGATGGGCAATGACCATTTGGACTGCAGGAGAAATAATTCCCCCCGTATCACAGGTCATTCCTTGAAGCGGGATGGTCCGCAGCAAACAATTTAAACAGGGGGTTTTTCCTGGAATGATTGAAAAACTCATCCCAAAACTGCCGACGCAGGCGCCGTATATCCATGGAATCTTGTATTTTTGCGAAACGTCATTTAAAACCATCCGGGTTTCAAAATTATCCGTCGCATCCATGATTAAATCCACACCTACAGCCAATTCCTCGAGCAACTCCGGATTAACGTCACCGATGATCCCCCGTATTTCTACATTAGAGTTAATAGCTCGAAGACGTTTTTCCGCTGCGGCTGCCTTTGGCAGTTTTTCGGCAACGTCCTCTTCGGTATACAACTGTTGACGTTGAAGATTGCTCGCTTCGACGTAATCTCTATCGACAATGGTGATTCTCCCGACTCCGGCCCGCGTCAGCACCTCGGCACTACTAGAGCCTAACGCCCCAGCCCCAATGATAAGGATATGCTTTTGATTTATCTTTGCTTGTCCTTCCTTGCCGATCCCCGGAAAAAGGACTTGCCGTGAATAGCGTTCATGCATAGAAACTCCCCCATCATAAGAAAACCCGCCAAATGGCGAGCTTTTTTCATCTTCCTATCCTCTTCAAAGCTAAATGTTGAACTTTATCAGCGCTTTTTTCGAGTTTATCAGCGTTTTTGCCAATTTATCAGCACTTTTTCAAAGTTTATCAGCACTTTCCACCCATTTATCGGCACTTTTTCAATACCAAAGCCAAAACGCTGTCCCAAGGCATCAACCGCCGCTTACCGGTGGAATGAACGCAATCTCATCATCGTCACAAATGACCTCGTCATTGGAAGCAAACTCTTCATTGATGGCGGTCATCACTGTTTCCATACGGGGCAAGTCGTATTTAGCCGCTAGTTCCGATTTTAACTCCGCTACCGTTTTACCAGCAGCCTCCAACACTAAAGACTCCTCACCGACAGCATCACGCAAATGGGCAAAAAATAAGACCTTATTCATCTAAATCACCTGCCTCCGGCTTGCCGCTAGGATAGGCAACCGTTTCAAGCTGATTGCCCATCCACGCTTCACCATCTTCCCAATGTTCCTTCTTCCAAATAGGAACGATTTCTTTAATTCGTTCGATCGCATAGCGGTTGGCATCGTAAGCATCAGCGCGGTGCGGTGTCGAAACCGCAATAACCACTGCTACATCCGTAATCTCTAAACGGCCAACCCGATGCGTGATGGCCACACGTGAACCTTCCCAGCGCTCTTCGATTTCACGGCCGATTTGCTCTAATTTTTTTACAGCCATCGCCTCATACGCTTCATAGATTAAAAACAAGGTTCTCTTGCCCTTTGTCAGTTCCCGAACCGTTCCAATAAAGGTAGTAATCGCACCGGCTTCCCGTTGAATGACTTTATCAATCACAGCTTGGACCTCAATGGGGTCTTTTGCGATTTCATACATTTTCATTCTATCACCTCATCCTTCTATTGCTTTGGGCACGGCAGGCTCGACCACTTGGTAGCCACCTATTTTCTCAACCTGTTTTTTAAAGGCAGGTGAATGAATGATTTCCACTAGCTGTTGCCCACTGTCACTTTCGTAAAACTCTCGCTTCATCACTAAATCATATTCTTCGTCGGCAATCGGAATAAAATCTAAGCCCAATGCCTTTGCTGCGGGATAAATCCCCAGCCCCGCGCAGTGGGCATCGCCGTTCACCTCTGCTGCCACGGCTAAATGGGAGAACATCTCGCGGTCATAGCCGGTAATCTCCTCCGCCGTGAGTCCAGCCTCATCAAGCAACAAATCAAACAAGATGCGGGTACCTGCCCCTTTTTGCCTGTTTACGAAATTGGCGACAGTCCGAACCAAGTCTGTGACGGATTCTATGCCAAGGGGATTGCCTTGTGGCAGAATCCAGCCTTGCTTCCTTTTTAAAAAAGGATAGAGAACGACGTCTTGACCGGCTAATAATTTATTTACATATGATATATTGTACTGTTTTGTACTTGGGTCTAGCAAATGAATACCCGCTACATGGGCCTCGCCTTTCTTGATCGCCATGATGCCGGCCATGCTGCCGACATGGGAAGAGACGATTTTCATCTCTGTCCTAGCTCGTTTCAGCTGGGAGGATAACAAATCAATGGTAAGATCATGACTACCGCTGAACACGATGCTATTCTTGATTTCCTCGAGCGGTTTTAATAGCTCGACCACTACGGTGTCGCCTTGTTCATAGCCACTGATGTTAGGAGGGACAATTAATAGGCCGTCTGCTCTTACATAGGACATGGTCACCCCCGCCGCGCGTGTGAGCGGGTTAGCAACAAATTGTCCATTCACATAGCCGATATTCATTCGAATAAAATCTTCTGCCCCCATCGAGGAGACGATGCGGCGCCCGAGCTTGACTGCTACGGTTTGCCGCTTGGGAACAGGAATCCCCAAGTACTTGCAAATGAGCGGCTGAACAAACCATTCAAGTGCAAGATAAGCTGAGACTGGGTAGCCTGGAACACCGACGACGATTTTTCCATTTATTTTTCCTAAAATAACTGGTTTGCCTGGCCGTGCGGCGACTCCATGGGTGAACACTTCGCCCATTTCCGAAATAATATGGACCGTATAGTCCTTCCGTCCTGCCGAAGAGCCCGCATTGATTACAATCATATCGGAGTTTTCAGTCGCCTTCAAGAGTGCTTCCTTTATTTTATCCGGTTCATCTTTCACGATGTTGGATAAGCGTGGTTCGCCGCCCCAATCTTTAATAAAGCCGGAGAATACGGTGCCATTGAACTCGATAATTTTGCCAGGTGCTAACTCGGAATGGGCCTCGACTAATTCATTTCCTGTCGGAATGATGGTGACGACCGGCTTTTTGACTACAGGTATCATTAATTGCTGTGCAGCCAACAACACGCCTAAATCAGCCGGTCTTAAGGTATGGCCTTGCGGAAACAGCATCTCTTCTTGAACAATATCCTCACCAATCGGGCGGATATGCTGCCAAGGTGTGGCTGGTTCAATAATTTCGATGGTTTCGTCATCCACAATCTGGACATGCTCGATCATGATTACCGCATTAAATGGGGAAGGTATGGCATTGCCTGTGTCAACAAACCTAAATTGTTCACCAATCTTAAGGAAAAGCGAATTTTGTTCGTGTGCCTGGTACGTGCTTTCTGCGACAACGGCGATACCATCCATGGCTGAAGCATGGTAGTGTGGCATGGAGACCTGTGCAAAGATGGGCTCTGCGGTTACTCGGCCTAGTGCATCTGACACCTGAATCCATTCCATTTCAGATGTCTGCCAAAAGGCAGCGAGAATTTCTTCTCGCGCTTCCACTCGGGGTTTATCCTCTAAATAAATTTTCCGCTTATATTGTGTCTGTTCCATCGTTTAGACCCCTTACCTTGTTGGAATCACAGGCACCGCTTCACCCTGTGAAACCCCTTCTTTTTCTGAACTAATCTCCACAATACCATCGCTTTTCACCAGTGTAGTAATTAACCCGGATTTGCCAATAATCGGCTCAGCCCACCATTCGCCTTCTTTTTCAAACAGACGGACACGGACATAATCGGCCCGTCCCATAGAAGATGGGATGTTTTTCGTTATTTTTGCAAAAATACGCTCAAGTCTCGACTCAAGTATTTCTCCCTTTCGTTTCCGAAGAATTCGCTCACCGAACAGCTTAAAGATAATCATGGCGCTTGCAGGATGCCCTGGCAGCCCTATGACGGGTTTCCCATTTGCTTGTGCTAGAATCGTTGGCTTCCCCGGCTTGATGCTGATGCCGTGGACAAATACCCCCGGGTCGCCTAACGATTGAATCACATCTTTGGTATAATCCTTTGCACCGACAGAGCTTCCGCCAGATAGAATTAAGCAATCAACCTGATCATATAAATCGCGGGCTTTGTTTCGAAATTCAATCAAGTCATCACGGACAATCCCTCCGTAGACCACATCGACATCCCACTCATTAGCCAGTCCGGCAATGGTTAAGTAGTTAATATCCCGAATTTGCCCGTCTCTAAGTTTCGCTGTTTGATAAGGAACAATTTCATCACCAGATTACAAATAACCGACCTTCAATTTTTTATAAACATTCACATGTGTGACACCCAATGAAGCGAGGGCACCTAATTCCTGTGGTCTAAGCTTTGTCCCGCGGTTCAGCAGTATTTCACCTTCTCGAATATCCTCACCAGCTCGAATCACATTTTCCCCAGGTGCTGTCTGTTTGTAGGTATTGAGCAGGGAATCAACGTCTTCACAATGTTCAACCATCATTACGCTGTCACTGCCCTTTGGCAGCATGCCGCCTGTAGGGACGTAAACGGCTGTGCCTTGAATCACTTCTACAGCAGGAACCTCGCCCATTTTCACTTCGCCAACAACCTGTAAAAACCCGGGCATGGATTCAGAGGAACCATACGTATCTTTTGCACGGACGGCATATCCATCCACTGTTGAGCGGTCAAAGCTCGGCACATTTTCCTTAGCCGTAATCGGACTCGCTACTATATAGTGAAGGGCCTCGGCCAGCTCCCTGACCTCTGTCTCTCCGATGGCCGGAATCCGTTCATCTATTAAGGCCCATGTTTCTTCGACTGTTTTGACTTTGAAAAATTGCATGGTTCTCTTACTCCCCTTTAAATCTTCCTATCTATTTGAAACATCGGACTCTGCCCACTTTTTGGCTTCTACATATTCTTCTGGATGATTCATATTAAAAAAAACTTTTTCTAACGCAATAGGACTATAGGTTGCTAGCTCTTTTTCGGTTAAATAGAGTACGTTCAAATCGTCAAGCAAGTGTTTCATCCTGAGCTGCCCTGATTGGATTCGTTCCTCAACCATTTTAGCTACTTGTTTTTGATAAACAGCAAATAACGGATGCTGTTTACCATTGATGACCGGTACCACCGCATCATAGTTAGAAGCATTGGCTAGAAGGGCTTCAGCTAGTTCACTAGAAATGAACGGCATATCACAGGCCACTACCAAATTGACATCGTAGTTGGAGACATTAAGCCCTGCATGCACCCCGGCAAGCGGCCCCATCCCGGGATATTGATCTTGGACCATTTGGACATCTAAAAACTCATATGTTTTCGCATCATTGGTGACAAGGATCAGATCATCAAAAAGGAGCTTCAACTGTTCAATGATTCTTTCAATATTTGTTTTTTCATTTATTTTCAGCAGGGCTTTATTCGTTCCCATCCTGCTGGATATCCCGCCCGCTAGAATGATAGCTGCAGCTTTCATAAATGACACCTTCTTAATTAGTCTCTTTTTTCAATCCGCTGGAAAAATACCCGTTTTCCTGGGCGACCATATCGAGATGGATGGAGTTAAGGTCCAGTAAAGCGATAGATGGTTTTGTGATATATTGTCTGGTATCCACTATTTTAATATAGCCGTTACATTGCTCGCAAACTTGGATTTTAGAGGTTGCATCGCCTTCAATTTCTAAAAAATAAGTGGTTTGATGATCCTCATTCCCGCAATGCGAGCACTCTAGTCGCCGTGCAGTCCAATGTGCAAGGCACCGCGGACAATGGATGATTTTTTTTCCATCCTGATCAAGTGTCGCCAATCGAACGGGCTCGCCGCACACTGGACAGCCCGCACCAGGGACAGCGCGGTTGACCTGATCTTGGATCTTTTCTGCTGTCAGTTGCAGGTATGGACGCAAGGCCGTCTCTGCTAGGAATTGCGGGCTCCATTCCGGAAGACCGTGTTCTTTAGCAAAGGCAGCGAAATATCCCTGATTGAAGACGAATGCCTCTTCAATCCAGCGGTTCAACGTTTCCTCGTTCAGCAAGGTAGCAATGCCTGCAAGCTCTGACGCTAACTCTGGATGATGGGTGATGAGCAGGCCGGATACTTCCTCTATCCACTGTAAAAATAGAGAAATTTGAAAATCAATAGACGTAAATGCCGCCGCAGGAACACCAACTTCCATAGCTGCTTGATCAAGATGGAATTTGATGATGTCCGGGTTTAGTTGAAGCTTCCATTTTTCTTGAAGCGTAACGATTTCTTTTTGCAGTTCCTGATATTCTTTTGAAACAACGGATTTAATCATCGTTGTCACCTCTTTATTGTTTTTTAAAGGGAATGACTGTTTTGATAACTAACAGCCATTCCCCCGTAGAATTTACTATTAAGCTCCCCTTTTGCGTTTAGGATCGTCTAGGTCAGGGAAATTGCCTTTTTTGGCTTCATCATCATACCATTCTTCATAGTGGCCTTTTGCCCACCAAGCAGGCACCTTACCAGTCACAACCCCAGAATAGCCAGGTCTTGAGTGTTTGTGAACAACTGAAAGGTAAATGTGGCCGACAATAACCGCGATTCCTAATCCAAAACCAACGTTGTGCAGGAAGTAGCCCCATTGCACTAGTGCTCTAGGGAAAAATTGCGGAAACCACATCGTGAAACCTGAAGCGATAATTAAAATCGCGCAGAAGATTTGAATAATCGAGTTGATTTTTTCTCCTGCGTTAAAGAATGTTTGTTTTACATGATCAAACTTGAAACCAAATAATTCTTTTACAAAGTTACCAAAAAAAGCTATATCCCGTGCCTTCCAGGTAATTAATTCTTTCATCCAAAGGAAAAAGAACTTTGGACTAAATACTAACAAGATGAAAGTAGGTGTCACGAATATAACAGCGAAAATCCTGTGCAACAGCCTTGCATTGGCAGGACCTCCAAGAACCGGATACAGCCAGTCAAAGAATTCGGTGTACATTGGCAGAGCCGTAATGTAAAGAGCAAAAAATGCAATCCCATTAATCGCGTGCGCCCAAACAAATGCCTTTGGAAAGCGGCGAATTTGTTGATTTCCCTTTGGGTGATTTTGATAATTACTCATGGCTATCACCTCTATCTTCATGGCTTTTCGTTCTTTTACTGATAATATTATTGGTAATAAATGCACCGACTACGGCCATGGTGGTAGCCCCAATCATCATTTTTCCAATTGGCTGAGCATAGTCTTTCCAAAGCACCGCAGAGGTTGGGACCTTAGGGTTGTCTGGAAGATCATATACATTCGGTTTTTCTGCTAATACATAAATCGTATGTGTACCGCCGACACCTTTTGGATTATAGATATTGGCATTCGGGAAACGCTCCTTTATTTCACTTAAACGTTTCTGTGCTTTCGCAAGCATGTCAGCCTTATTGCCAAACGACAATGCATCCGTATGGCAAGTTGTTACACACGCTGGCTGCAGACCCTCTTCAAGGCG
Organism: Neobacillus cucumis; assembly: GCF_016908975.1. Classification (GTDB taxonomy): domain Bacteria; phylum Bacillota; class Bacilli; order Bacillales; family Cytobacillaceae; genus Neobacillus; species Neobacillus cucumis. The sequence continues at coordinate 162,485 of NZ_JAFBEX010000011.1, read as the reverse complement.
GTCCGTACACATTGTACATTTTTGAGATTTTCGATATTCTTTACCGTTCTTATCTTTGTAAGTCTTTAACGAAATGACTTCAAATGGACAGTTTTCCACACAATAGCCACAGCCGACACACTTATCATGATCAATCACGACTGAGCCATATTTGGAATAGCTGATGGCACTCTCAGGACACACCTTTTCACAGGCAGCCTTATCACAATGGAAGCAGGAAGAATGGCGGAATAGGTATTCTAAATCACCTTGGCCATTTTCATGTTCGACATATTGTAAAAAGTTCCATGTATCCGCACTTGTCTTTGGATGTGATTGTGCACTTCCTTGAAACGCCGTTACCTCAGCAGGGAGGTCATTCCAGTTTTTACAGGCCACCATGCAGGCTTTACAGCCATCACATTTGGTCACATCCACGTATTTTACATATTCAGCCATCCTTAAGCCCTCCTTATATCGCAAAGGAATGCTTTAAATTCCGGAATCATTGTGTTAGCGTCCCCAATATGTGGAGTTAGGCGGTTCGCTGTAGCCCCTGTTGCATATCCCTTATAACCAAAATTCCATGGCATTCCGACTTGATGCACTTTTTTGCCTCTTACCGTAAATGGTTTATAGCGCTTCGTTACCATTGCATAGGCTTCAATTTGGCCGCGTGCTGAAGTAACGATAATTTTATCTTTATTGTTGATACCCTTTTCTTTTGCCAGCTCTTCACTGATTTCCACAAACATGTATCTAGCAATCTCTGACAGCCACTCTTGGTTACGAGTCATGGTCCCTGATTGCCAGTGTGCTTCTACCCGATAAGTAGTAGCGACAATTGGATAATCTACTAGGTAGCCCCTTTTGTTGAAGTCGCTGTCATTGATGACAACCGCAGGGTTCAAATTCACATCAGAGAAAGCATTTGGTACTGGGCTTTCAAATGGCTCATAGTGTTCAGGGAATGGACCATCATTCATGGTTGGAGCAAACAATAATGCTACTCCATCCTTATTCATCATAAAGGCGCCTTTACCGCCTGGTGCATCTGGTGCTGTGACGGCTTTAAAGTCCGGAATATCGTTTCCAGTCCATTTCTTCTGAGCCGCATCCCACCAGATGATGGCTTTTTCTTGGCTCCATGGCTTTCCGCTTGGGTCAGCTGCCGCACGGTTGTATAAAATCCGGCGGTTGGCAGGCCATGCGAAGGACCAATTCAAGTAGTTTTCTCCGCCTGTATCTACATTGTCACGGCGTTGTGATAGATTTTTTCCTTCTTCTGGATAGAAGCCAGAATAAATCCAGTTCCCGCTTGAGGTTGTTCCATCATCTTTTAAATCACCAAAGGTTTTTAATAATTTGCCCGTTATTAAATCATAGCCATTAATTTCCTTGGCAATCTGATCTAAATCAGGTGCTTCTCCCGTGCCATAGTTCCAATCCAGAGCTATGAATGGCTTATCTGCAGATTTTGAACTGTTGGCATAGAGCTTTTTAAGTCTGACGGCAAGTTCATGGACAATATCAAGATCTGGACGGGATTCACCTTTTGGTTCAATCGCCTTCCAGCGGTATTGCATCCAGCGTGAGCTGTTTGAAACACTGCCTTCTTTTTCATAAGAAGAACAGGCTGGAAGCAGGAATACCTCTGTATTAATCTTGGATGGATCGTTACCAGCTTCTTTTTGCCAGAATGCCGAAGTTTCCGTTTCCCAAAGATCGACTGCTACCATCCATTTTAAGTTGCCAAGTGCTTCTTTCTCCTTACCAGCATTTGGTCCGCCGACAACCGGGTTCGTTCCCCAAAGGAATGCACCGTCAAGCTCATTATTGTACATGGCTTTAAACAAGTTAATGTGTGAGTAGTTTTTATTGCCTTTTGGTAAAAATTGATAGCCAAACTCATTATCCTTGGTCGCATTCTGACCATACCATGATTTCAGCAAGCTCACTACAAACTTAGGCTTGTTGCTCCAATAGCCTGTTTTGGGTGTTTCTTTTTCCAAGTAGCCTTTCAATGTTACATGCTCTGGGACCATTGCTTTTGGTGCACCGAGATAGCCTGTTAAGTTATCCCATAATAGTCCGAAGTCTGTTGATCCTTGAACGTTAGACTCACCGCGCATAGCGTTAATGCCTCCGCCTGGTAAGCCAATATTTCCTAAAATTAGCTGCAGAATAGCAAAAATTCGAACGTTTTGCGAACCGACTGTATGCTGGGTAGTACCCATTGCATACAGGATGGTTCCTGCTTTGCCGACCTTGCTCGTTTCACAAAAGGTTTTACAAACCTTTACGTAATCTTCTTTTGGTGTTCCTGTTACAGAAGTAACGGTATCCACATCATAACGTGAATAATGCTTTTTCATTAATTGGAAAACACTACGAGGATTTTGTAATGTTACATCCTTCACTGGTGTTCCATCCGGATTTGTTTCAATCACCCATTTTGTTTTATCATAGGTGCGTTTCGCTTCATCATAACCGGAGAAAAGACCATTATTAAAGTCATAGCCTTCTTTCACAATAAACGAAGCATTTGTATAGTTAACAACATACTCTTTGTGAATGAGATTATTTTCAAGTGCATACTTAATCATCCCGCCGATGAACGGAATATCCGTACCAGAACGGAGCGGCGCATAAATATCAGAGACCGCAGATGTACGTGTGTAACGCGGGTCCACACTGATAATTTTTCCGCCTTTTTCCTTCGCTTTTGTTAGCCATCTAAAGCTGATGGGGTGATTTTCTGCAGGGTTTGCACCCATAATCAAAGCACAATCCGTATGCTGTAGATCATTCCAATGGTTAGTCATTGCTCCACGACCAAATGTAGGTGCCAGACCGGCAACCGTAGAACTATGTCATATTCGTGCCTGGTGCTCTAAATATGTAAGACCAAGCCCTCTCATTAATTTGGAAACTAAATACGTTTCTTCGTTATCGAGTGCCGCACCGCCTAGGCTGGCAATCTTTTCGGTTTTATTAACCGTGATTCCATTTTCTACTTCAACAAATGATGTATCACGCGTTTCTTTTGTCCGTTTAGCAATGGTGTCAAGCATCCATTCCCAATCTTTTTCTACCCACTTATCGCTTCCAGGTGCACGATAACGGGGTTTTGTAACCCTCTTTTCAGAAGTGTAAATCTGTCTTAATGTGGTTCCTTTACTACATAGCTTGCCTTCATTAATTGGGTTATCCGGATCCCCTTCCGTATAAACCACGGTATTATTTTTGGTGTGGACAAGAATTCCGCAGCCTACACCACAAAAGCAGCAAACGGTTGGTGTTACAGTCGCTTTGGCAATCTTGAAATCTTTTGTTTTGGCATAGGCTTTTTGATCATTAAAACCAAGTTCAACCACCGCAAGTGTAGCTGCGGCTGCACCTGATAGCTTTAAGAATTGCCGACGGTTTAAGTTCATTTCAACCATCACTATTCTCCTTCCCATTGAATATTTAGAACATCCACAAAAGCGGATGCGCCCTACTTTTTAAGGCATGGCAACTAAACGCTTTTTTCTCTCTCTATAAATTCTTGCTTGCTTTTTCGGTTCATTCCCCCCTTCACTCTCTCTCCACTTCTAGCCCTTGTGTCAGATCGTTGTTGACTCTTCCTGCTGAGGTATAAATCGTTGCCATTTTCCCTCTTAAATAGCCGATTACCTCTATATTCAAAAATTTAGCCAGCTGAACAGCCTGTTTAGTGGCTGCAGTTCGTGACCCGATGACAGGAAAACCATACTTCGCAGCCTTGGAGAGCATTTCATATGAAACCCTTCCGGTTGTCAGTAAAATCAACCGTTCGGGAGATAAACCCTTACGTAATGAGTGGCCAATAATTTTATCAACTGCATTATGACGGCCAATATCCTCTCGGATGGTGATGGTGCCGTCTTCCTCCACAATACAAGCCCCATGCATGCCGCCGGTTTCTAAGTATAGAAGAGAATTTTGGGCAAATTCACTTCTTTTCTTTAATAGATAACTTAAATCATATGTTTGGCCTGAAGAAACCTTGGCGAAGTTTTTAACATCGGTCATGGAAAAAAAAGTAACTCCTCTGCCGCAGCCCGCTGTATAATGTTTCTTTTTTGAGAAAAACTGTTCGTCATCAAAGTCTTCGTTAAGGGAAACATGGATGGCTCCCATGTCTTCGTCAATGGCGATGGCTTCTATGTCGCTCTCTTTCTGAATAAATCCTTCAGAAAATAAATATCCATATGCCCAATCATCCAGGTCGTTTTTGGTCAATTGAAAAACAGCTATCTCATAGCCGTTTAAATTTAAGGAAATAGGATATTCATCGGGACAGCCTTTTCTGTTCATACAATGTCCTCCTATGGAAAAGCGCAAGCGCCTTGGTCAGCCCCGACAAGCTTAAGACGCTCCCAAAAAGAAGGCGCTTTTTGCCTTCTTTTTGGGAGTGGCTGTAGACCATCGAGGGGCTAGGCGCTGGAGCTGGACAATTCTCAAAGTCAATTTTTATACTTTCATATCCGCTGTAGAGAAAACGATTACATCTAAATAATAGATACCAATTGGCTTTATCGTACTTCGATGACGATATTTTGAAAGTAATATTTATCACTCGGAATGCTTGATAATAGGACTAATGGTCCATTTGTCATTTTTTTGTAACTATTCAACACATTGGTCACGATGTCGATTCCTGTTATAATTTCTATTTTGATTTATAATAAGAACGGAGTTAATTTTTGATTAGGAGGCGTACATAATGGCTATTAAAAAGGTTTTAACTATCGCTGGTTCGGACTCGAGCGGCGGAGCAGGGCTGCAAGCAGATTTAAAAACATTCCAAGAACTTGGTGTATATGGGATGACCGGCATTACCTGTATCGTTACAATGGACCCAAAAGGCTGGCATCATAATGTTTTTCCAATTGACACCACTCTCTTAGAAAAGCAACTAGATACGATTATGTCTGTTGGTATTGACGGGATGAAGACAGGAATGCTCGGAACGGTAGAAATCATTGAGCTCGTGGCACGCAAAATAGATGAGCACCAATTAAAGCATGTTGTCATTGACCCTGTTATGGTTTGTAAAGGGGAAGATGAGGTCTTAAATCCGGAAACTGCTGACGCGATGAGGGAGTTGCTTCTTCCACGCGCATATGTGGTGACACCGAATCTTTTTGAGGCTGGTCAGTTGGCAGGAATCAAGACACCAAAGACCATTGAGGAAATGCAAGAAGCAGCAGTAAAAATTCATGATCAAGGTGCCAAATTCGTGTTAATAAAAGGCGGCAGCAAGCTTCAAACAGAAGACAAGTCGATTGACCTTCTTTATGATGGAAAGGAATTTCAAATTTACGAATCTGAAAAAATTGAAACAAGCTATACCCATGGTGCAGGCTGCTCGAATTCTGCGGCAGTGGCTGCGGAAATCGCGAAAGGAAATTCTGTCTACGATGCGGTTGATGTGGCAAAGAGATTTGTTTCTGCTGGAATCCAGCAAGGTTTCCCTTTAAATGAATATGTCGGCCCAACTTGGCATGGTGCCTACCGCAGTAAAAAAGCAAACACAGAGTATTGTGAGGACTGTGGGGAATAATTAGAAAAAGCGCAAGCGCCACTGACAAGGCGCTTGCGCTCTTCTTTTAAAGATAAGGAAGTATAAATTTCGACTTCGAGAATTGTCCAGCGCAAGCGCCTAGCCCTCGAGGTCTTAAGCCACTCCCAAAAGGAAGGCAAAATGCGCCTTTCTTTTGGGAGCGCCTTAAGCTTGTCGGGGCTGACCAAGGCGCTTGCGCTCTTCTTTTTAAGCACAGACTTCGCTTTTTTTAAATGATTTTAGTATGATAAATACATTATTAACAACCATATTGATAGTAATTATTCATCTTGTCAAAAGGGAAAGGAGGCAGCATTTTGGAAGCCATTGATGTTAAAAAGGTTCAAGAAGCCATTAATCGTTTTGCTGATCAGGATGTGTATGTGCATCTTGAGACAACCAATGGTGCATACGCATCACATAACGACCAAACCTTCTTTTCTGCCGGAGCTTATATCCGCAATGCCCTTGTCCGTTATGAACTAGGGAAAATAACCGGAAGCGGCCCTTATCGGGTTGGGTTAAAAATAAATCTTGGCTGGATTTATGCAGAAGGGATCACCCATTTTGAGATTGATGAAGAAAATCATCTATTATTGGCTGGTCATGATTACAACGGAAAGCTTGCCGTTGCATTAGAAATTAGTCAGACACCTTTTGCATAATAGCGTTGGTTCAACGAAGGACATTGAATGCTTTTCAGTAGCGCTAAAACGTCCTAATAGTAAGAGAAAGGAGCATGATTTTATGGAAAAAGAGCGCCATCTTTTAGTCGTTTTCCCCCATCCGGATGACGAGGCGTTTGGGGTATCCGGCACAATTGCCACACATGTTCAAAACGGAACACCTGTTACCTACGCCTGCTTGACCTTAGGGGAAATGGGACGGAATATGGGGAATCCTCCATTTACCAATCGGGAAGAACTTCCGAAAATAAGAAAAGAAGAGCTGAAGGCAGCGGCAGATGCTATAGGGATTCAAGATCTACGGATGCTCGGGTATCGTGATAAAACGATTGAATTTGAAGATGATGACAAATTGACCAATCGGATTGCGGAAATTATTGATGAGGTCAACCCCTCATTAATTATTACTTTCTATCCAGGTTATTCCGTGCATCCAGACCATGACGCCACCGGTGCGGCGGTCGTACGGGCAGTTGAAAAGATGCCGGCAGCCGCACGTCCAACCCTACACTGTGTAGCCTTCTCGAAAAATTGTATCGATGAGCTGGGCGAAGCCGACATCATCAACAATATTACACCTGTTGCCGATAAGAAGCTGGCAGCAATAAAGGCACACCGGTCACAAACCGAACATTCCTTTAAAGATACTGAAGAAAAGCTTAAAAATCAGGACCCTCAATTGATGGTTTGGCTTAACAATGAACGGTTTTGGACCTATAAATTTTCATAACAAAAAGCCCTTCACGATTTGAAGGGCCTTTTCTCTTTAAAGGTGTATTTTGTTGGTTGATTTGGTTAAAGTAGATGGCTCTAGCTACACCTTAAGGACACTTCCTACGTTAATATGGACTGTTCTGTCCTCAAGGCCCCTTCTTAAAGACATTTCCTTCTTTTCTTACAACAGTTCTGTCCTCAAGAACCCTTCTTAAAGACATTTCCCACTTTTCTTACGACTGTTCTGTCCTCAAGAACCCTTCTTAAAGACATTTCCCTCTCTTCTTACGCCGTTCTGTCCTCAAGCAACAAAACTTACCATAAATACATCTTTATTATAAAACCTCTAGTATCGCCTGCGCGACCCCGTGTTCATCATTGGTATCCGTAATCACATCACAAAGCGCCTTAATTTCATAACTTGCATTACCCATGGCAACCGATCTCCCGGCCCTTTCAAGCATCGAAACGTCATTCAAGTTATCACCAATTGCCATAGTATCCGCCATTTCCAGCCCTTTTGCTTTCACAAATGCCTCTAAAGCAAGACCCTTTTGAGCGTTTTTATTTGTTATTTCCAGATTTTCGTGCCCTGAAGAGGTAATATCGAGGTCTGCAAATGCACGAAGATCTTCACCCGCTTCATTTCGCTTTTTAGCATCTAAACAGAAAGCCAAAACCTTGTAAATTTTACAATTCCCATCCGAAAATAAAAGCTCGTAATCATCGATTTGATGGACTAATCCATCTCGAGTCCTTGCCGCTGCTGCCGTTCTAATTTCCTCAGGGTCTGCCTTGGGATTGGCACTGACGATGATATCAACTAGAATAGAAACAGCCTTCTCAGGATCAAGCGAGTAAGCACCCTTGTCCGTATAGATTTCGTGATAGACATCATGTTCGGTTAATTTCGCTGCAACCTCTCTAGCGAGCGTTTTACTAATGGGGGTAGAAGAAAGTACTTCACCCTCCTCTCCGCGGACCTCTGCTCCATTCACACAAATAACAGGACAGCTTAATCCTGCCTGTGATAACAAATAAGTTGCTTCCTGGTAGGACCTTCCTGTTGCAACCACAAATTCGATTCCTTCCGCCTGTGCTTTTAGGATTGCTTGTTTATTTTCCTCACTAATCTGCTGTACTGAATTTAATAACGTTCCATCCATATCTGATGCAATACACTTAATCATGTTGTTCACCTTTTTCATATTTTCTGTCTCTATACTAACACAGCTTTCCAGTCACTTTAGAATGGAAAGCTCAACCAATATATTTACTTCCCTCACGGACACTTAACGGAGCTAACTTATAATTTTCGATAAATTCCTTCACCGATGCAGGATTTGTTTTTGAATACTCCCTTAACGCCCAGCCAATAGCCTTTTGGATAAAGAATTCCTTACTGTCTGCGTTTTTCAATATGTATCGATAAAGCAAAGCATCATTCGTCTTTTCCTTATATTTTAGCTGAAAAAGAATCGCTGCTCTCCGGAGCCACATATTTTCATGTACTGCCCAGCCATCCAACGTTTCCTCGATGACCTCCGGGTAAATGGCTGCAATTTTTCCCACTGGTTTAGGGGCAATGGCATCAACTGTATCCCACCACGATTTGGTTGAAATTAACCATTCCATGAAAGGCAAGTCGCTTTTTTGCAGTTTTTTTAAGGATTTCTCCATATAAGTCAGAGCGGTATACTGGTATTCCCTTTCGTGCTTGTTCCAAAGTTCCTCTATTAATTGTTTGTTAAAAGGCTCATTTAAAATCCCGGTTTCCTTAAAAAATTGCCTTTCTAATTCCCTGCGTAAAGGAGTCTTAATTCCCAGAAAAGGAAAATGACCTTTCATATATTTTGCCATTGGTACAGCGTTTGAGGCATTGCGGTTATCTTCAAATAGCCTTGTTAATAACGCGGTCCTCGTTAACATCAACATCCATCCTCTCACTATCTTCTATCTCTAGTTCTATTTTTCCCTGATTTCTCCTTTATTTTATCCGAATAAACCCATGGAATGATGACACACTATTAGCAGACAGGGGGGATACATAGATGACTAAGAAGTTTAATAAAGGCAGCGGCAATCAAAATTCACCACAAGCAGGGCACTCAGAAGCTGAATTTGGCACCGAGTTTGTCAGCGGTGATAATAGTAAGGGTAATAAACGCAACAAGGGCCAGCAAAGTAAGACAAATCCACATTAAGAAAAGCGCAAGCGCCTTGGTCAGCCCCGACAAGCACAAGACAAGCCGGCCGGAAGGTTGCCTTTTAACCTTCTGGACGGCTTGGCTTGTGACCTCGAGGGGCTAGGCGCTGGAGCTGGACCATTCTCGAAGTAGAAACTTATACATTCTTATGTAAATAAAGTGCCGGGATCTCCCGGCACTATTCTTTCTTATTGGATCTTACTTAAAGCCAGTTCATTTATTTCCATAGAAATTTCTTCATAAATCCTTTCAACCACTGAAAAATCCATTGCCGCTACATAAATTTCTTCCAGCTCGTCATGCAGAGATTTTGCTTTAGCAAGATACCTTGTTGCTTCTGTGATTTTATCTTTATACTTTTCAGAAATATTTTCAATAAAATCAGCAAAGTGCTCATCTGTACCCGGCTCAATTAATAATTCATACATATCGATAATTTCATCGCTATCTCTGCTTGGAAAATATTCATGAGGGGCGGTACTGTCGAAGATTGCAATTCCCAGCTCCCTAAAAATCACCATATCAAGGCTGTGCGGGTCAAAACCGCAATGATAGACTTCCACATCAATCCCGCGCACTTCTGCGGCAACCGCCAGCTTTTTCAACAGAGTTGATTTTCCTGATCCAGGACGCCCCTTGATAAAATAGCGCTTTGGAATCTCTTCCGTCAGATTTGGAACAAAATCGACCGCACCCTGCGGTGTAGCAGCTCCTAAGAAGCGATGGCGAATATCCGGGGTTTTATTTAACCTTATTATACCGAAAAAGGAATTAATTAATTTATTCGTTAATTGATCGGCCTTGGCAAAATCCATATTGTTTACATAAATTTTTTCCCACTCATCATGGATCTCCAATGCTTCGTTAAACGTTGCATAGGCCTTCTGAAATGAATGACTTATCTGACTTGTCAGCTTCACAATCGCAATTTTTTGTGCATTTAGGGCGCGTGAATTCCAAGCCTCGCCAAGGTTTATATATTCTTCAACCGCACCAGGTGCCTTTGGTTCAATCACATGCGGCGCCGTACCGTCAACCAAACCCACCTTTAACCCTGGAATAATCACACCATCAATGGATTGATTATCAGATGAACAGTGGAGAAACTCAATATCATAGCCTTTTTCAAGCCATTCCTGGCCAAATTTCTTCATAAGCGATGATTTGCCTGTTCCCGGACCGCCTTTTAAGATAAACAATCGATCTAATCCTTGTAAATTGGAGTCATACAGACTGCAAAAGCCTCTAGCAGTATTACCGCCGGCAAAATAATTTTTGATCTTTCCCGCCACCATTTACACTCCCTTTTAACAAATCAACATAATCTAAATAACCTCTAAGTTCACTTTATCCTATGCTTATTTGCTCATTAGGTGAGTGCCTATGAAAAAATCTTACATGAAAAATTAAAGTAATTAGTCCTACATCATTTTGTCAAAGGGGCCCACTCTGCTTTTGTTACCTCCTGCAAGTCATCAGGGGTAAGTACCATTTGAATGCCGATTTTTCCGGCACTGACGACCATTTCCTCAAGGCCCTTGCTGCTTTCATCAAGGAACGTCCGATATTCCTTTTTCATGCCAATCGGTGAGCAGCCGCCGCGAATATAGCCGGTCCATTTTTGAATGTCTTTCATGGGCAGCATCTCCATACTTTTTTCTCCCGCAGCTTTAGCCGCCTTTTTTAAATCTAGTTCCGCGGCAACTGGAATGACAAACACAAAAATATTCTTACTTGCTCCCTGGACGACAAGCGTTTTATAGACTCTGTCAGGAGATTTCCCAATCTTCTCCGCTACTGAAATCCCATCAATTTTGCCGTCTTTATTATCGTATGTCAGCATTCCATACTCTACTTTTTTCGCGTCGAGAATCCGCATCGCATTCGTTTTTGTTTGTGCCATAAATATCATCCCTTTAACCAATAGTATGAACGCATTATATCATCTACCATTTTCGGATAAAAAACCAGTTATACACAAAATCACCCAAAATCTGTCACCCATTTGTCACTCTATCCATCTATCATTATAGTAAACTACAAATAAGAACATAAAAAAATACATAATGAAAGGGAAAATGGCTGTTATGAAGCCATTTATCCTTGTGAAATTAATCGCATAAAAACGCTTCCTATATAAAAAAATATTCCTCCATAAATCAACTGAGGTGAAAGCAATGAAATACGATTTGGTATTATTACATGCACCGAGTGTATATGACTTCAGAAAGAATCCGCTGCTTGCCGGACCAATCAGTGATGTGGTTCCATCCTCACCAGTGTTTGAGATGTATCCGATTGGTCTGACAAGTATTGCCGATTATTTAGAACGATACGGTCTAAGAGTAAAAATCATCAATATCGCGAATCGCATGCTGATGAGTAATAAATTTAATGTTGAAGCAAAACTAAAAAAAATGAAAACAAAAGCATTCGGAATTGACCTTCACTGGCTGCCGCATGCACATGGCAGTGTTGAACTCGCAAAAATAGTGAAAAATCTCCATCCTGAAATACCGATTATTTTTGGCGGCCTATCAGCAACCTATTATCATAAAGAACTGATTGAATATCCATTTATCGATTTTGTGATGCGTGGGGACTCAACTGAAAAGCTGATGCTTTTACTCATGAATAAAATCGAAGCCGGCAATACCCATTATGCAGACATTCCAAACCTTACCTGGAAAAAAGGCAAAGAGATTGGCTACAATCCAATCACATACGTACCCAAAGACTTAGACGATGTGGATGTACCAGGCTATCGCTACACAATCCGTTCTGTGTTTAAATATCGCAATTTTCTAGACCCACTGCCATACAACGGCTGGCTGCAATATCCAAACACTGCGCTTTTAACTGCAAGAGGCTGTACCCAAAACTGTTTAATCTGCGGCGGCTCAAAAGAGGCATATGACCAAAACTGTAACCGCAATTCCTTGGCCTTACGCTCACCCAAGAAGCTTGTCGAAGATATCCAATTTATTGCCCGCTTTAGCCGGGCACCGATTTTCATTTTACATGACCTGCGTCAAGGTGGACGGGAATATGTTAAGGAATTTTTCAGCCGTGTAAAAGAGCTGCATTTAAAAAATGAAATCGTGTTTGAGTTATTCCAGTATGCAGATGAAGAATTCTTCCAAATGATGAATGAAAGCGTTCCAAAATATAGTATTGAAATCACACTAGAAACGTTTGATGAAAAGATCCGTCGCTATAATGGGAAATTCAGCTGTACAAACCAAAAAGTGATCGAAACTCTTAATTTTGCATTACAAAATGGCTGTAAAAAAATTGACCTATTTTTTATGGTCGGTATTCCCGGACAGACTTACACGAGTGCTGTAGAAAACATCGATTTCTGCGAAACGATTCATCTGGCTTGCCATAAGGATCCGCGGCTCTTTTACTTTGTGGCACCCTTGGCACCATTCCTTGATCCAGCCAGCCCTGCCTTTGAGCATCCGGAAATTCATGGCTATAAAAAGTTTTGTCACTCTCTTGAGGACCACCGTAAGGCGATTACACAGCCATCCTGGAAGCATATGCTTAGCTATGAAACCAAATACATGACCCGGGAGAGAATCGTTAACGCCACTTATGAAGCGGCAGAACGTCTTAATGACTTTAAGCTAGAATACGATTTGATTAGTCAGGAAGACTATTTTGAAATCAAAGTAAAGATTGAAAAATCCAAGGAATATATTGGCAAAATTGATCATTTTCTTTCACTTCCTGCAGAAGAACAGGCAGTGGAATTCGCCAAGATTCAAGAAGAAATTGATGAATTAAATAAATATAGTATTTGCGGTAAAAATGAACTGAAGTGGGAAGTCCAAAAGAATTATGCGAACTTCTTTTCACTTGCATTAGTCGGAATAGAACAGTTGTATGAAGATTATGTTAATAAAATTAGGCATTTCCTTAGCCCGCGGCGCCGCGAGCAATTTAGGCTTGAAACGGAGTATCGGAAGGTGAAGGGGTAAAAAGAAAAGCGCAAGCGCCTTGATTAGCCCCGATATAGGGCGACTTGTCGACTGGCCGGTGAAAGCAGGGTCAAAGACTAGTCGCCCTTAATACGTACAGAAAGCGATAGCTTTCTGTAGCCAAGCAAAAGACAAGCCGGCCGAAAGGTTGCCTTTTAACCTTTTGGACGGATTGATCTAAATGTGGAGGCGACTGTTCTGGGACTTTAGGCTAAGACGCACCCTGAAAAGGCGTTCTTTGCCTTCTTCAGGGGGTGGCTTATGACTTGAGTCCCAAGGAGCCGCAACTGGATAAGCTTGTGACCTCGAGGGGCTAGGCGCTGGAGCTAGACAATTCTCAAAGTCAATTATACTTTCTACTAACAAAAAGGTATCGGAAAAATTCCGATACCTTTTTTTGATTAATGCCCACCAAGATAAGCTGCACGAATTTGATCGCTTTGGCTGAGTTCGTCTGCTGTTCCAGAAGCAACAATTTTACCGGTCTCGATGACATAAGCACGGTCGGCAATCGATAAAGCCATATTGGCATTTTGTTCAACGAGAAGGATGGTTGTCCCCGTTTTATTTATTTCCTGGATAATTTCGAAGATCGTTTTTATTAAAAGAGGTGCAAGACCCATGGAGGGCTCGTCTAACAGCAACAGACGCGGCCTCGCCATTAGAGCTCGGCCCATCGCAAGCATTTGCTGCTCCCCGCCTGAAAGCGTACCTGATAACTGCTTACGCCGTTCATCAAGGCGTGGAAATAGCTGATAGATTTTTTCAAAATCTTCTTTAATCCCACTTTTATCCTTACGTAAGTAGGCACCTAATTCTAGATTTTCCTCTACTGACATGTTAGCAAAAACACGACGTCCTTCAGGAACGTGGGAAATTCCCCGTTTCACGATGGATTGAGCTGCTTTACCGGCGACATGCTCATTTTCAAAGATGATTTCCCCGTTTTTAGGCTTTAGTAACCCGGAAATCGTTTTTAATAGCGTACTTTTCCCGGCACCATTGGCCCCAATCAAGGTGACAATTTCGCCTTGATTGATTTCAAGGGAAACTCCCTTCAATGCGTGAATATTGCCATAATACACGTTCATATCATTAATTTTAAGCATTAAGAGACCTCCTCACCAAGATACGCTTCGATGACTTTTGGATTATTTCTGATTTGTTCTGGTGTACCATTGGCAATTAATTGACCATGGTCGAGTACGTAAATCCGTTCACATACACCCATTACGAGAAGCATATCATGTTCAATTAACAGGATAGTCAGATCAAATTTTTCACGAATTAAGGCGATTAAATTCATCAGCTCTTCCGTTTCCTGCGGGTTCATACCTGCTGCTGGTTCATCCAACAATAACAGCTTAGGATTTGCCGCTAAGGCACGGGCAATTTCTAACCGGCGCTGCTGACCGTACGGTAAATTTTTTGCCTTTTCATGTAATACATTATCAAGTTTAAAGATCTTCAAAAATTCAATTGCCTTTTCTTCCATTTCCTTTTCACCAGAAAAGTGAGAAGGGAGGCGGAAGATCGAGCTGAAGATTGAATGCTTCGCAAGAGCGTGATAAGCGACTTTAACATTGTCCAAAACCGATAACTCATTAAATAAGCGAATATTTTGGAAGGTCCTGCTAATCCCTTTTTTCGTAATTTTATAGGGAGCTAAGCCATTAAGTTTTTCCCCGTCTAAGGAAATGCTTCCTTCTGTCGGAACATATACACCTGTTAAAAGGTTAAAGAATGTTGTTTTACCGGCACCGTTTGGACCGATTAAACCAACAAGCTCGCCTTTTTTCAATTCTAAATTTACATCAGAAACAGCCTTTAAGCCGCCAAATCGGATTCCGGCATTTTCTACTTTCAGCAACTGCGTCATGCTGCATTCCTCCCTTTAGCCGATTTACCAACTTTAAAGAATGAGGTAATTTCTTTTGTGCCCATTAAACCTTGCGGGCGGTAAAGCATCATAACAATCAAGACTAAACTATAGATAACCATCCGCAGTTCCGGATAGCTTTGAAGGTATGTTGAAATAATCGTTAATAGGATCGCCGCAATCACCGCACCTGACATACTGCCTAATCCACCAAGTACTACATAAATTAAAATATCAAATGATTTCAAAAATCCGAAGTTAGTTGGTTGGATAATATAAAAGTTATGAGCATACAAGGCACCGGCAATACCGGCAAAAAAGGCACCAAGCACAAAGGCGGCAACTTTATAATACGTTGTGTTGATACCCATTGCATCCGCAGCAATCTCATTTTCTCGTATCGAAATACAAGCTCGGCCATGGGTTGAGTTTGTAAAGTTAACAATCACGATGATGGTTAACAAAACACAGCCGATTAGCCAAGGCCATGTGGTTAAGTGGGAAACCGTCATACCGCTGGCTCCGCCCACATAATCAATATTTAAAAAGACAATTCTCACGATTTCACCAAAACCAAGTGTGGCAATGGCAAGATAGTCTCCTCTTAAACGAAGGGTTGGAATTCCAATCAAAAGTCCTGCTACTGCTGCAGCTAAACCGCCGACAATGATAGCAACTGGAAACGGCATGCTTAATTTCATCGTCATAATCGCTGATGCATAGGCACCTACTGCGAGGAAGCCGGCATGTCCGATTGAGAACTGTCCGGTAATCCCAATAATTAAATGGAGACTAACCGCTAGAATGATATTAATGCCCATAAAAAATAAGGTATTCACATAAAACTGGTTGATGGAACCACCGGCAATTAAAAATTGCATGACCACTGCCAAAACAACGGCTAAAACGACGGATGTCCAGAAAAACTTTGCTTGTCCAAAAATATTCATCGTAGAAGCCTCCCCTTAAACCTTTTCCTTAATATTTTTACCAAATAATCCTGCCGGACGGAAAATTAAAATTAAAATAAGAACAATAAACGCAACGCCATCACGCCATAATGAGTAACCTGCGGCGCTGACAAGTGATTCAATAACACCTAATACTAACCCACCTGTCATGGCCCCCGGAATAATACCGATACCGCCTAAAACAGCTGCGACGAAGGCTTTTAAGCCTGGGATAATCCCCATTAGCGGATCAATTTTTGTATAGTATGTTCCGAAGATAACACCTGCTGCACCTGCTAATGCAGATCCAATGGCAAAAGTAGCAGAGATCGTGTTATTTACGTTAATTCCCATTAATCTAGCTGCATCCATATCATGAGAAACGGCACGCATTGCCTTTCCAATTTTTGTTTTATGGACAATAAACTGCAAAAGAAGCATTAGTACAACGGACGTTCCTAAAATTAGAATAGACTGACCGCTGATCGTTACCCCAAAAACATTTAGATCTTTTAACGGAACTAGATTGTCAGGATAGGCTTCAGGCTGTGCGCCGCGCAGATAAATCGTTCCATATTCAATAAACAGTGATACACCAATAGCGGTAATAAGGGCAGCAATTCTTGTTGCATTCCTTAATGGCTTGTAGGCAATACGCTCAATAATAACACCAAAGAGGGCACATACGGCCATTGAGATTAGTAGTGATGGGAAAAATCCTAGATGAAAAATGGTAATCGAATAAAAACCAATAAATGCACCTACCATGAAGACATCTCCATGGGCGAAATTGATCAATTTAACAATTCCGTAGACCATTGTATATCCTAAGGCAATTAGTGCATAGATGCTGCCTAGTGATATACCGTTGACGAGCTGTTGTATTAACTCCATATGTTTACACTCC
The DNA here is from genome assembly GCF_016908975.1 of Neobacillus cucumis. Taxonomy (GTDB): domain Bacteria; phylum Bacillota; class Bacilli; order Bacillales; family Cytobacillaceae; genus Neobacillus; species Neobacillus cucumis. Next base: position 145,587 of record NZ_JAFBEX010000011.1, on the reverse strand, counting down.
TTCTGATGAATGAACTCCTCTTTTTCTTTTTCTAAAATCAAGCTTACAATATTTTCTTATTATTCTTAAAAATTGGAATAGGGAACGTCAACGCTCCCTATCCCTTGGCAAACTATAAAATTTGTCATCTGTCTAGCTGCAGCGCCTAGGGGCTCGGGTTCATAAGCCAATCCGTCAAGAAGGTTAAAGAACAACCTTCTCGCCGGCTTGTCTTATGCCAGTCGCCCCTGAGCAAGGCGCTTCTGCTTTTCTAGTTACGGGTTAACCTTCGTTTTATATTGTTGTTGACCATTTACGTATTCGAGAATAACAGCGGCTTTAATTGGATCATGATGGTCATCAAGCTTCACTTTACCTGATACAAGCTGAAGGCCATCCGTTTCAGCGAGTGCCTTCTGGATATCTTGAGGATCGCTGCTTCCAGCACGCTTAATCGCATCGGCAAGGAAGTACACCGTATCATAACCTAATGCACTAAAGGCATCCGGTGATTTATTATCATACTTTGCTTTAAATGCTGAAACAAATGCTTGAACCTTGGAATCACTATCACCTGAAGAATAGTGGTTCGTAATATAAGTGTTATTTAGCGATTTAGCACCAGCAATATTTACAAGTTTAGGAGAATCCCAGCCGTCCCCGCCCATAAATGGTACGTTTAAACCAATCTCGCGAGCTTGTTTGACAATCAGTCCCACTTCTTCATAGAAACCAGGAAGGAAGACATAGTCTGGATTTTCCGCTTTGATACGTGTTAGGGTAGCATGGAAGTCGGTATCTTTCGCCACGTATGCTTCTTCCGCCACTATCTTGCCGCCATTTGCTTTGAATGCCTTTTTAAAAGCATCTGCAAGACCTTTTGAGTAATCACTTGAACTGTCAATTAAAACAGCCGCATTCTTCACTTTAAGATTATTAGTTGCAAAGTTGGCCGCCACAGTACCCTGGAATGGGTCAATGAAACAGGTACGGAAGACATAATCATTCAATTTTCCATCTTTATAGGTGATGGTAGCGTTGGTTGCAGTAGGTGTAATTAATGGAATTTTATTATCTTGGGCAATTTGTACTTGGGCAAGGGTGTTTGTACTTGTTGCTGCACCAATCATCGCTGACACTTTATCTTGTGTAGCTAATTTTAATGCACCACTTGTTGCTTCAGCAGCATCTGATTTATTGTCGACGGTCACTAATTCTAGTTTTTTGCCATCGATGCCTTTTTTGTTAATTTCCTCAATCGCTAATTCAATACCTTCCTTAGCCGATTGACCATAGGAGGCCACACCGCCAGAGAGTTCCAGGTTAGCACCAATCTTAATGGTACCGCCTTTTTCTCCATCACTGCTAGCACTTGAATTACATCCTGCTAATACCCCAGCTGCCACAAAAAAAGACATAAAGATTCCAGTTAATTTCCTTTTTTTCATCCAACTACCCCCTATTTTTTAAAAAAATCCCCCAAATCTTTGTCTAACTGTTTAAAAAGCTATAATATTCTGAAAACATTGTACATAATAAATAGGAGTTCGTCTAGTCCTATTATACAGTATTTTAAAATAATTTAAAGAATAAAAAAAATTAAAACGACTTTTCTCAGAAGTCGCTTTACCACTGTAAAGTGTTAGTGAACAATATTTTGAAAGCAATACCGATATGTTATTAATATTTTTGTCGAATCCCTTTTTGTTCGTTATGACAAAAAAAGAATTCCCCATAAGGAATCCCTTTTGACATATTACTATACTAATTCTTGGTTTTTCGTTTCTTTTCCTAAAGTAAAGACAGCCAATGCCCCGATTAAGATCGAAATACAGAAAATCATAAAGATCGTTGAAATCGATACATGCTGGGCCACGAGGTTCCCAACTAATAATGGTCCGAGTACTCCGCCAATCCGACCAAAGGAAGCGGCCATGCCTGTGCCTGTTCCGCGAATAATCGTCGGATACTGTTCAGGTGAGTAGGCATATAATCCGCCCCATGCTCCTAGGTTAAAGAATGATAACAGAATACCAGCGATCATTAACGTTGCCGTAGTTTCGGCGGATCCAAAGATATAGGCGCTTACCGCTGTCCCAATTAAATAAATGACTAAAACGAATTTCCGTCCAAATTTTTCAATAAACCATGCCGCTGTAAAATAACCTGGCAGCTGAGCCAATGTCATGATCAAAACATATTCAAAGCTTTTGATTAAGCTGAACCCCTTTAAAACCATGACACTTGGAAGCCATAAAAACATTCCATAATAGGAGAAGACAACACAAAACCATACAATCCATAGCATGGCGGTTTGACGACCATAATCCTTAGAGAACAATTTTCGTAAACTTTCAAGAGCTGAAACTTTCTGTTTATCCTTTACAGCCGTAAAACGAGGGGAGTCAGGCAGTCCCATCCGTAAATATAAGGCATAAAGCGCCGGGATGGCACTAATGATTAACGCCACCTGCCAGCCAAATTTCGGGATAATAAAGTATGAAATGAGGGCAGCGACTAACCAGCCGCCAGCCCAAAAACTTTCGAGCAAGACGACAATCCTTCCGCGTTTATCGGCTGAAACGCTCTCTGATACAAGTGTTGAGGCAACTGGAAGTTCACCGCCAAGACCGGCACCAATAAAGAATCTTAAGATTAAAAAGGCTGTTAGAGACGTCGTTAATGCCGAGCCTCCACTACCTACTGAGAAAAGGAGTAGGGTAATGATAAAGACATTTTTCCTGCCGACTCGGTCAGCCATTAGGCCAAAAACAAATGCACCCACGGCCATGCCAATTGAATTGACACTGCCAATCCAGCCCATTTCTTCTGGCGTTAAATTCCATTCTACCTTTAAAGCAGCAATTATAAAACTGAGCATCCCCACATCCATGGCATCGAACATCCAGCCCATTCCCGCTATACCAAGCAGTCTACGAGTAGATACTTCCTTCTTGTTTTTCATGTAGAACCCCCTATATGTAACAAGTATTTACATTATTCCCCAAAACCATATTTTTAGGTATCGGACATAATAAATTAAACATAGGTATTCTACCAGTTGTCTTGACACTTGTCATTAATAATTGTCAAAAAGGGGATTACACTATGATTAGTAACGGGTTCTCTTTTGAGGTGCAAAAAGCAAAAAAATAAATGAAATTACGCAAGAAAAGGCATGAGTATTCACATAAGAATTCGGCATACTTTTTCTTGTATTTAGATTTTTGACGTAACCGATGATAATTTGACTTCTTCTGTCTAAAGATGTCCAGACTTCGGACACGGCCGATGAGATCTTGCCTTCTTCTGTCCGAAGATACTCTGACTTCGGACACGGCCAATGTTAATTTGCCTCCTTCTGTCCAAAGATACTCTGACTTCGGACACGGCCGATGAGATCTTGCCTTCTTCTGTCCGAAGATACTCTGACTTCGGACACGGCCAATGTTAATTTGCCTCCTTCTGTCCAAAGATACTCTGACTTCGGACACAGCTGATGAGATCTTGCCTTCTTCTGTCCGAAGATACTCTGACTTCGGACACGGCCGATGAGATTTTGCCTTCTTCTGTTCGAAGATACTCTGACTTCGGACACGGCCAATGTTAATTTGCCTCCTTCTGTCCGAAGATACTCTGACTTCGGACACGGCCGATGAGATTTTGCCTTTTTCTGTCCGAAGATGCCCAGACTTCGGACACGGCCGATGAGACCTTGCCTTCTTCTGTCCGAAGATACTCTGACTTCGGACACAGCCAATGTTAATTTTCCTTCTTCTGTCCGAAGATACTCTGACTTCGGACACGGCCGATGAGATCTTGCCTTCTTCTGTCCGAAGATACTCTGACTTCGGACACAGCCAATGTTAATTTTCCTTCTTCTGTCCAAAGATACTCTGACTTCGGACACGGCCGATGAGATTTTGCCTTATTCTGTCCAAAGATACTCTGACTTCGGACACGGCCGATGAGATTTGCCTTCTTCTGTCTAAAGATATTCTGACTTCGGACACGGCTGATGATAATTTTCCTTCTTCTGTCCGAAGATGCCCAGACTTCGGATACAACCGATGATAATTTGCCACTATGTGATTTAAAAAAGGTTGAGAGTTCAATAAAAAAAGGATACGAAAATCATTTTGATTTTGTACCCTTTTTTCTGTTGTGATTTGTTATTTTGCAACTTAAAGAGGTCCGTTGTTCGATAGTGAATTCTCTTTGTTTCTACTATTTATCCCCAACTGGGAGTGTTACCCTAATCAAGTGCTCCTTCTACATTTTTAAACTGATTAAAAAACATTTGATAATAACGACCTTTTGCTTTCATTAACTGTTCATGGCTGCCTTTTTCAATGATTTGCCCATTGTCGATCACCATAATCCTATCAGCATCCCGAATCGTATTTAGGCGGTGCGCGATGATAAAACTAGTTCTGTTCTCCATCAATTTAAGCAGCGCCTCTTGAATATGAAGCTCTGTTCTTGTATCAATACTGCTGGTCGCTTCATCTAAAATCAGCAGTGACGGTCTCGCAAGAATGACCCTGGCAATCGCTAACAGCTGCCGTTGGCCCTGGCTAAGGTTTCCGCCATTTTCTGATAAAACCGTCTCATATTTATTAGGCAGACGGTTAATAAACACATCCGCATTGGCCATTTGTGCAGCTTGCACGACCTCTTCATCAGTAGCATCAGGTTTACCGTATTTAATATTCTCCTTAATCGTCCCAGAAAATAAATACGTATCCTGCAAGACAAACCCAAAACATTTCCGCAAGCTATCCCTTGTATAGTCACGAATATCATGTCCATCCAGCAGTATTCGTCCCTCGGTGACATCGTAAAACCTCGTCAATAGATTCACGATCGTCGTTTTTCCTGCACCTGTCGGACCTACCAAGGCCGTACTGCTGCCCACACTTGCTTCAAAATTAACGTTCTTTATTATCGGGACATCCGGGCGATAGCCAAAGCTAACATTTTCAAACACCACATGACCTTGCGGATGTTGCAGTTCAACGGCTTCTTTTGCATCGACTGGCTCTTCTGGTTCGTCCATGATTTCAAAAACACGTTCAGCACCTGCCACACCTGACTGTAGGATATTAAATATATTCGCCAGGTCATTTAACGGACGGACAAATTGCCGGGAGTACGTGATGAAGCTCGCAATCGCCCCAACTGTTACGATACTTTTTACAGCCAAGACGCCGCCAATAACCGCGACAATCGCAAAGCCAAAATTATTAATCACATTCATGATTGGCATTAAAAAGCCAGACCAGACTTGCGCCTTAAGGCCGACATCACGAAGCTTGGTATTAACCATTTCAAATTCTTCAATCACCTGGTTTTCATGATTAAAGGCCTTCACGACTTCAATACCGGAGATCGTTTCTTCAATATGGCCATTTAATTGACCTAGCTTTACTTGTTGGTCTTTAAAAAATACACTCGTCCGTTTCGCAATCGTCTTGGTTAGGAAAAAAACAAGCGGTACGGTCATTAAACTTGCTAACGTTAAAATAGGGCTTAAGATAATCATCATGATTAACGATCCAGCAATTACGATGACTCCGGACATTAACTGTGTAGTGGACTGAGAAATCGTATTACTGACATTATCCACATCGTTTGATAAGCGGCTCATCAATTCCCCATGCGTCCGCGAATCAAAAAAGGATACCGGCAGCTTTTGCAGTTTCTGAAAGATCGCCTCACGAAGACGCTTCACAACCCTTTGCGCCACACCAGCCATCAGCCAGCCCTGCAAAAAGGTTAATGCTGCATCGGCAACATAGGCACTGGTCAACACGATAATGGTGACTTCAAGTATCGTGAAATTGACCTTTCCTTGATTCAGACTCATCGCATCGACCGCTTTTCCGATTAAATACGGGGCAAGGAGCATCAGGACGCCATCAACAATTATAAAAAGGAATATCAAGCTTAGCATCTTTCGCTCATTGCCGAAATAATACCACAGTCGCTTTAGTGTTCCTTTAAAGTTTTTTGGTTTCACAACAGGACCACGAAAGCGATTGGCTCCGCCAGGTCGTAGGGGAGGAGGGGTAGTTTGTGTTGTTTCATTTGCATTGGACATTTACAAAACCTCCTTGCCCATCTGTGATTGATAGATTTCCTGGTAAATACGACATTCCGCAAGTAATTCACTATGCGTACCTACGCCAACCACTTCACCATGATCCAACACGACAATTTTATCAGCATCCATAATCGAAGTAATCCGCTGCGCAATCAATAAACAGGTAAGACCTTGGGCATATTTTTTCAAAGCCGCTTTGATCTTCGCCTCAGTCGCCACGTCAACGGCACTCGTACTGTCGTCCAAAATTAAGATACTTGGTTTTTTCACCAAGGCCCTAGCAATTGAAAGCCGCTGTTTCTGCCCGCCAGAAAAATTCACGCCGCCCTGGCCAATTCTTGTTGCATAGCCTTCCGGTGACGCCGCGATAAAATCATCTGCACCGGCAATGGCTGCAGCCGTCCTGACTTCATCGTCCGTGGCATTTTCATTTCCCCATCGGATATTTTCAGCTACCGTCCCAGTAAAGAGAATATTTTTTTGCGGGACAATCGCAATTTTTTCTCGAAGCGTTTGCGGATGAAGCTGTGAAATATCCTGACCATCGACTTTAATCATCCCACTTGTTACCTCATAAAAACGGGGGATTAATCCGACGAGGGTGCTTTTTCCAGAACCGGTTGAGCCAATGATCCCGACCGTTTCCCCCGGCAGAATCGTTAAATTAATCCTTTTTAAGACGGGCTCGCCACTTGTTCCTTCATAGGAAAACGTGACATCCTCAAAATCAATCCGGCCTGTTTCTTGACCGTACGGAGGCGGTACCGCCTCCGTTTCGTGCAGGAAAGTGTCTTCTAGTAAAAAGACTTCATTAATCCTGCCGCCAGAAGCCCTTGCTCGGACAAACATATTAAATACCATTGAAATCATCATTAGTGAAAAGAGAATTTGCGTCATATAATTGGTAAAGGCAATGATATGCCCGACCTGTATATTACCGGATTCCACCCCCAACCCGCCAATCCAAAGGACAACGACAATCCCAAGATTCACGGTCAGCATAATCGCTGGACTGAAGGTTGCCATTAGTCGCCCTGCGGCGATCGATTGATCTTTAAACTGGTCATTAGCATTGGCAAACTTAGTAATCTCGACATCAAAACGGTTAAAAGCTTTGACGACCCTCACACCTGATAAATATTCCCTCATAACGGAATTCACCCGATCCAAAGCCTGTTGAACCTTCGAAAAAAGCGGGAACCCAAGGCGCAGGTTAAGAAAGATTAATAAGGCTACAATCGGTACGACCACGGCGAGGACAACAGAGAGGTGCAGATTAAGACGCGTGGCCATTACGAGTCCGCCAATCGCTAGCAGCGGCGACTTCACGAAAATCCGCATCAATCCATTCACGAACACCTGCATTTGGGTGACATCATTTGTTAATCTAGTAATCAATGAGGCGCGGTTAAACTTATCCAGATTTTTAAACGATAGGGTTTGAATCTTTCTAAACAAATCGGAGCGCAATTCGGTGCCAAAATTTTGCGAGACGATGCTGGCAATAATACTGCGAGTAGACGCACTAATGGCACCGACTGCCGTAATCAGGAGCATCACACCGCCCATTTTTAAGACATAATGAATATCCCTGTGAACCACACCTACATCGATAATTTTGGCCATAATGGTTGGCTGCATCAAATCACTTATCGCCTCAAAGGTGAGAAACAGGACAGCAATGCTAAACGATTTCCAATATTTTTTTGCGTATTTAGATAAAAACCTCATGATCTCACCCAATCTATCTGCAAACTTTCATAAACCTATTATAATTTCGACTCCCGTAATAAAACAATTTTTAAGCATGATAAAATCAAAATGGTCCATTTACAATAAATGGACCATTTTGGTTTTCCTATGATAAGAAAGTTTAAATTTTGACTTTGAAAATTGTCTAGCTCCAGCGCCTAGCCCCTCGAGGTCATAAGCCACTCCCAAAACGAAGGCAAAAAACGCCTTCGTTTTGGGAGCGTCTTATGCTTGTCGGGGCTGACCAAGGCGCCTGCGCTTTTCTTATTCAGCTTCTACTGGGCGGAATTCATGAACCCAGACACGCATTTGCGGCAGCCAAGGCATCCCAGGGTGGTAGGAAAGGATCGATTGTTTATACTCCTCAACCGTGTTGAAGCCCTCGCGGCGGGCATCATCATCTGTTAATTCGCCCAAGCTCTGTGAATATACTTTTTCGACGACGAACTGGCGACCCTCAAGTGTCATGATTTCACCAGGGTCGGCATAGCGACCATTTCGGCGTGTTGCTGTTTTTTCTCCTGCTAATACCTTCTCCACATCTGCTTTTACCGTCACCAACCGTTCAATGGAACAGGTTTTCGGTGGAAGTACAGCGTTTTCATTCTGTTCGGTCATATGCATATCTCTCCCTTTATTTTATTTTTTCATCTTAACACTATCTGCACAGGTAAATCTATCAACAAGCACTGCTTACACCACTTGTCCGCCCTTATCCCGATATTTAAGTATTCCTTCTGCGGCACGGTAAGCAAAAGCTCCGACCGTATCAGTTGGATTATAGCCAGAATTGTGCGAGAATGCCGATGCACCGATGACAAATAGGTTATCCATATCCCACATTTGCAAATAATTATTGACAGCAGAGGTCGCCGGATCAGCCCCCATAATGACACCGCCGGTATTATGGGTGGATTGATAAGTAGTAATATCATATGGACCTAAATCTTTCATCGTATCAATATGATTGGCACCCATTTCCTTTAAAATATCGGCACATTTACCTGCAAGGTATTTAGACATTTGCCGGTCCTGTTCCTCAAAGTCAAAGGTAATTCGAATAAGCGGATCGCCAAATGCATCCTTATAGGTGGGATCAAGGTCGAGAAAGTGTCGCTTAAACGGCATCGAAGAACCTTGAGAGCCAACCGTTAAAAAGCGATTAGCATATTTCACGGAATTTGCCTTGAATTCTTTCCCCCAGGTTGGCTTTCCTCCTGGTACAGGGTTGTTCTGAATCGGCCTTAAACCGGTTTGCTGTAATGAAATCATCCCGCCATGAATGAAATTCACATTACTATGGTCAAAGTTGTCACCATTAAAATCATCAACCAACATTCCCAGTGAACCCGCTCCTGCAAAGGTACTAAATTCCTTGTCATCAAAAAAGCCAATCGCATTCCCTTTAATTACTTGGTAGGCATAGTTTTTCCCAATTACACCGGTTCCCGAATTAGGGTCATATGGTTTACCGATTCCCGACATTAAGAGAAGGCGGATATTATTAAATACATAGCTTGTTACGACCACTATATCTGCAGGCTGCTCAATTTCCTCACCGGTTGTGACATCTGTATATAAGACACCTGTCGCTTTATTACCCGTTTTTAAAATTCGTCTTACATTCGAATGGGTTCTTATTTCAAAGTTCCCTGTTTTATTGGCAACTGGAATCACGGTGACAACCGGATCGGCCTTGGCGCCATATTCACAGCCAAAACGCTCACAAAAACCACAATATTGACAAGCAGCCCTCTGGATTCCATCAGGATTCTTATAAGACTCTGATAAATTAGCTGATGGCATCATATACGGATGAAGCTTTAAATTTTTCGTTGCCTTTTCGAACATCTGAATCGCAGGTGTCTTTTTCATGGGTGGTGTCGGATATTTATCAGACCGTTTTCCACCAAGTGGATTTTCCTCTCCTGATATGCCCGCTGTTTTCTCAAATCGATCGTAATAGGGCTCAAGCTGGTCGTATGTAATGCCCCAATCCTGAAGTGACATGTCGGCTGGAATTTTCTTTTTGCCATACCTCTCGACGGTCTTACTATAAATCTCAAAATCATAGGGCAAAAAGCGGAACGTTTGCCCGTTCCAGTGTACGCCAGATCCGCCAAGCCCATCCCCGAGCAAAAACGAACCATATTGCCGCATTGGAAGAGCTCGTATTTTTTCATTGCCCCTGAAGGTAATGGTTTCACGTGACAGGTCCTGCATGAGCTCATAGCGCAGGGCATAGCGTAATTCATCATGAACCATATAGTAATCTTCTGTTTTTCGTTCTTTTCCTCTTTCTAAGCCGACAACTTTTAATCCCTTTTTGGTCAGTTCTTTGGCAATAATTCCTCCTGCCCAACCAACACCCACGATGACAACATCTACTTTTGGCAGTTTTCGTGCCATAACTCCACCTTCTTTTTATAAAAATAATTTTATATGGCTTCCACTTTTCTATTGGCTAGCTGCAGCGCCTAGGGGCTCGGGGTCGTAAGGCAATCCGTCAAGAAGGCTAAAGAGCAGCCTTCTCGCCGGCTCGTCTTACGCCTGTCGCCCCTGAGCAAGGCGCTTCCGCTTTTCTATTGATTCATGTGGCTTTTTAGACTTTGTGGTGCTATCTTTTTAAAGTCCTTATCAATAATATCGGCATATGCCATCTGGCTGCCTGGGTAATTCTTCATCTTCCAGCCATTCATATTCAAATTTCCCCCGTATAACGGGTCGCTATAGGCACCTTCTAAAGTGACACTTCGCAGCATTTGGAAAAAACCACTTGGAGAAATCGTTGTAATATTCACCTTATCGCCCTCAAAGTCTGTAAGAATGGCATCTTGTTCTTCTTCTGTTAGATCCGTGAAATTTTTTTTGTAGACAGCATTACTGTGGTTTTGAATTTCACGAATCGCTATATCAAATACTTCTCTTCGCTTTAACCGCCCCTGGTATCCCTGAACTTTTTCACCTGGATAAAAGGGGGCCTGCATATACTCACGGCCATTAAAACCCCAATAGCCTGCTAATTGATGGTCGATAAAATAAGCTACACCAAGAGATTTTGCACCTGGTCCATGATCATCCTCGGGAAAAATACGCTCTGTTGCCGCTTGAATGACAAGGAATTGTTCCTTCGTGAAATACATCAGAGCTTGATTTAAATCTTCACTTTTCGTGGTCTCGGTAACTTTTGTGGTTCCATCATTTTTATTCCGTGGGAATAGACTACCGATACTACCACCAACGACTAGTCCGCCAACCGTTAAACCCGCGTTACGAAGAAAAGACCTTCTAGATACTGAATCTGGATTTTCTTTATTTTTTTCAACCAAGATGTGCACCTCCAGAGTATTGTTTGGACATTCATCCAAAAATGACAGAAATATCCCTGCTTTGCGATTATTATGTTCCAAAATAAACCATTCATACTTATAAAAGGTAAGAGAAAAATTAATAAAAAAAAGGAGGACAAAAAAATGAAGAGAATTTGGACTAATTACTATGCTCCGGTTATGATTTCTTTTCTCGTTCTGACTGGGTGCTCCATGCAGCAGCGAGAAAACCAGGTCGATGCCGCAAAGCTTCATGACCAGTCATTAAATACAAAAGGAAATGGCCATGTCCACGGTTCAACTAATAATCCAAACGTGATTCCAAGTGTTGATCGAGCCAAGAAACAAACGACCAATGCCAACGGTCAAACAACCAATGGGCTGGGGACCAATGTCTACAGCTTAATTGGAAGCTCTAGCCTTCATGACGGAGGAATATCCTCCCATTTAGAATCACGGCTTTCTGCAGCAGGAATTCCAGGGATTAAGGTATTTGTCCTTGACGACACCGTAATCCTTGCAAGAGCGCAAGCCGCAACCACCTCTACACGCTACGATGAAATGCAACAAAAAGTATTAACCAACACTTCCGGACTTTCTGGCAAAGGGAATCTGGATGGGGTAGACGCCGATAAACTTAATACCGACGATAACCTAGACAAAGCGAAAGACCTAATGACCAAAGCCTTTGACGGCCAAGTTCAAATCTTAACCATTACGAATGCCAAAGCCATGCCGCTAATAGATGGAATCAAAGCAAATATCAAAGCAGATCAGACCAACTATACAAAGCTCGCAAGCGATATGAATACACTGATCAAAATGGCTAGGGAAAAATAATAAAAAGACCGGAGGAAATCCCCCCGGTCTTTATATAGTTAAATCTCTTTTTTTATAAAACAGATAGGTTATGGTTGTAAAAGCGACAATTAATAGACAGGAAATAAAACAAAAGACTGGCTCCAGTCCGCCGCCATACATCACATTTTTTGCCTCAAAATATTTAAACGGGCTCAAATACTTCAAACTTTTCATACTCTCATTCAAATCAATCACGACAGACAAAATAAACGTAAGCAGAAGAACGCCCGCCGACAAAGAAGCTGCCTTCTTCGATTTCTTTTTAAATGCCGCAATCGCACTGCCCATCATCATAAACAACAGCTGCAAAATAAACATTGCCACCATCAGTATGCTTATATCGCTATTTACCTCTTCACCCTTGCTATATTTAGCCACTATGACCATCGACGAAACAAGTGTGACTAGATTAAAGACCACAATATTAAACAAGGCCGCAGCTAATTTGGCGGTAATAACGTTTGTTCTCGAAACAGGCTTAGCAAATAAAAACTCTGACGTCTTATCGCGCTCCTCTTTTGCGATAATTCCAGCTCCAAGCATCGCCGCATGAATCGTCGCCATCAACAGTAAATACACAAATAGCATACCATAATAGCCGCTTGCCCTCGAAAGATCCAATCTGCCGACCCCCATAATCACCTGCAAGGATTTAGGCATATCCGCCATCAAGTCATTCATCGATTGTTTAGAAGAATACAAATTAGCATATTTATTCATCCCGGATAAGACCATCAGAAACACACCAATACTCCAAAAGATGAGCGATTTACGATGGGATTTTAATTCCTTTAAAAATATATTCATAATCGAATCCCCCTAAACGGCATGTATATCCCTTTTAGCATAGATAAAATAACTAGCCACAATCGCTGCTACGACCATGATGGCGCCGACAATGAGAAATGGTTCTTCGTAGTTTGCGTGTTTCATAATATAGATGTGATCAAAGTATTTAAACGGCGATATATACCGTTTTACATCATCACCTGATGTCTCACTAATCACACCCAAAAAGTAAAAAGCAAACACGGTTGCTAATGACACCGTGAGGACCGACTTGATTTTCGGGACAATCACCGAGATGATGATACCGATGCTCAAAAAGATTAATTGAATAAAAAACATCGTCAATGACAACAACATTAGCTTTTTAACACTATACTCCTCCGTTTTAACTTGAAAAGCGATGAAGGTAACGGCAATCTGATAGACGATATTGGTAAAAAGCAGGGACGTAAAGGCAGCCAGTAGTTTACTAGTCAAAATTTGTGTGCGGGTAACCGGCTTTGTTAACAGGAAATCCGCCGTTTTTTCTCGAACTTCTTTGCTGACAATACCTGTTCCTAGATTCATTGCCTGAATCGCAGCACATATAGTCGTAAACGTTAAGGCATAGCTATAAAAACCCAATATCGTAAAAATATTTTCCAAATTAAGTCCGATTGCCTTTCGCATCGCTAAAGGATAGCCGGCTAACAATTTTTTAAACTCATCTGCATCTTTAGCAAAGGAGGGATACATCGACAAAAACAACAACGCCACCATGATTAACGAAAAGGTCCAAATCAGCGTCGATTTTCGATACGCCTTTAACTCATGAAAAAATATATTCATCGTTTCCTAAGCCTCCTTTTCGTAATAATGCATAAAGATCTCCTCCAGATCCGGCTCCTCAATCCAGAGATTACCAACCTCCATTTCCGCTATCTTCCGCAGCACCGCGTTAATATTCCCCTTAAATAAAAAGCTGACCACATTCCCCTTAGCCTCCAATTTACTAACACCGCTGATATTGAAATACTGCAAATCCAGGGACGATTTCAGCTCCACCTTAAACTTTTTATAATTATTTTCTTGTAAGGTACTTATTTTTTCTACCGTAACAATCTTGCCCTCTTTAATAATCGCTACTCGATTGCATAGTCTTTGAACCTCGCTCAAAATGTGCGAGGAAAAAAGAATCGTAGCGCCTTTCCGATTTTCCTCTTCCAGCAATTCAAAGAATTTTTGCTGCATTAACGGATCCAGCCCGCTTGTCGGTTCATCAAGAATAATCAGCTTTGGTTCATGAAGCAGTCCTTGAACAATCCCTACCTTTTTTTTATTTCCCAAGGAAAGATCATCAATTTTTTTATTCAAGTCAAGGTCCATTATTTCCGCTAACTCTTTGATTCTCTTACTGCAGTCCTTTTTATAAAAGCTTGCGGAGTATTTTAAGAGATCCTTCACCTTCATATTGTCATAGTAAAAAACTTCAGAAGGCAGGTAACCAATTTCCTTTTTGATTTCCGGTGCATACTGAATGCAGTCTTTTCCAAAAATCTTGGCACTGCCGCTTGTTGGATAAATCAAGGAGAGCAGCGTGCGAATCGTCGTCGATTTACCGGCACCATTTGGTCCAATAAAGCCAAAAATCTCCCCTTGTTCCACATGAAAACTGATATCCGTAATCCCTCTTGACTTGCCATAAGTCTTGGTTAGGTTGTTAATTTCAATCACATTCATGGTTCCTGCCCCCCTGTTTATTTATAAAACACCTTCATTAAGACATTGAAGTATTGCTCTGCTTCCTGCTGAATCGCAGGATAATCAATCTCATGATTGGGTAACATCTTTGCTTTGTTCAGCTCTTCTTCACTCAATTTTTCAAACGTCCAGGTAATAATCTTTAAGATTTTTTGAATATCGATATCCTCTCGGAACTTGGTAAAATCAATACCCTCATAAATCTTTCCGAAGTTAATCTCCGTTAATTCCTTCACTTTTTTCCCAATTTCCGATTTAATGTCGTCGGCATCATCCATATAGGCTTCTTCAATAAATTTAAAGATGTCAGGGTATTTCGCAAGCAGGTCCATTTTGATTAAGACCGCCTCCCTGATTCGTTTGAAAAAATCGGTCTCTGTTAGATCAATTTTTTTGTAAAAATCATCGGTAATGATTTGGATGCAGTGGTCAAATAGGAATAAGAACAGCTGTTTTTTGTTTTTAAAATAATGAAAAAGCAATCCCTTAGAAATGTCGGCTTCTTTCACGATTTCATTGGTTGACGCTTTATCATATCCTTTCTGGGCAAATTCTTTTATGGCAGCATTGATTACTCGGTCCTGTTTTTCCGAGTCTAGGTTGAAAAATTTTTCGAACACTGGCGCAGCCTCCCTTTAAATCGTTGACCACATCAGTCAATGGAGTTATTATAATCCCGTTGACTACTCTGGTCAATGGGTGGATAGGCTATATTTTTTACAAAAATATGAAATTGATTCAAGGAGAATAGTTACCGTAAGGAGGATGTGTTACGATGCAAGTAGTTTGAGAGGAGGTGTTTTATATTTGTCTTAAAAGTCGTGATCCTTCATTGAAGCTAGAAGGTTTAGTTTCCGCACAAAGCCGCCTTCCCAGTGGTCATTCCGCTTTACCCCTTTTGGCATCTAAACAAGCATCTATTGAAGCGGGAATAGGTGGGGAAGAACGTGTTGCTGAAGTCCTTCGCAAGTACTCCTTTTCATTTGACACCCACATCTTTCATGATTTGTCTCCCACTTCTGATTTTCAAATAGATACATTTACGTTAAGTCCCTGGTTTGGCGCAGTGTTAGAGGTTAAAAATATTGGTGGGACCTTAGAGTTTAAGGACAATCCTCCACAATTGATTAGGACTAGGGAGGATGGACATAAGGATGGGTTTGATAGTCCAGTGGTTCAATTGGAGCGAAATTATGAGTTACTTTCCGACTGGCTAAGGAGCCGGAACATCACGATTCCCCTTTACGGTGCCGTTGTCTTAGCTTTCCCGAAACAAATTGTGGCGGTTCCCCCTAAGAAAACAAAGATTTTATTTCCCAACTTGATTCCTTCATACCTGGAAAATATTCCACGGCAGAAACAGAAGGTAGATCTAGATACTTTTCATTGGCTGTCAACGGAGCTTATTAACAGCCACCAGATGTATATTCCCAAACCTATTTGTGAGACTTATCATATTCCTTTTAGTGATTTTAAGCCTGGAGTTAGATGTTTGTTATGCGGTAGGAGTGGGATGGTGAAGCTGCCTCGAACCTGGGTTTGTCCATTTTGCAACGCCAAGGATCATCTCGCCCATGAGCGAACGTTGCGGGAATGGTTTTTGATTCATAAGAGGAGTATTACGAACAGGGAGTGTCGGGAGTTTTTGGGGGTGGAGGATATTCATACTGCCATTCGAATTTTAAAGAGTATGGATATGCGTTTTGAGGGGAATTTTAAAGATAGGACGTATTTTATGTTTGAGTAGATATGTTTTTAGAAAAGCATGCCCTAGTTTTAATAGGGTATGCTTTTTTTCGAGAGTATTTTACCTTTATCCGAGAGTTTTAATTGCTTATCCGAGAGTAAACAGCTCTCATACGTGAGTATGTTTTCTTCTCGAGAGTATTTAACCTTTATCCGAGAGTTTTGACTGCTTATCCGAGAGTAAACCGCTCTCATACGTGAGTATGTTTTCTTCTCGAGAGTATTTAACCTTTATCCGAGAGTTTTGACTGCTTATCCGAGAGTAAACCGCTCTTATCCGAGAGGAAGCAGCTCTCATACGAGAGTAAACGGCTCACATCCAAGGATAATCACCAATCTCAAGAGTAGAACCTATATAAAATACCTCAAGAACGTGTATCCACCTCCTCAAAGTGATATGATATTCATGATTCACAAAAACTCTATAATAGGGGAGTGCAGCAAAATTGAAAAATGAGCTCATTGAAAGATTTACTTCCTATGTAAAAGTAGATACCCAATCAAATGAAAACAGCGACACATGTCCATCAACCGAAGGTCAGTGGACGCTGCTACGTATGTTAGTAGACGAACTCAACCAAATTGGCATGCAAGAAGTCACCATCGATGAAAACGGCTATGTAATGGCGACACTGCCAGCCAACACCAACAAGAACGTTCCAACCATCGGCTTCCTTGCCCACGTTGACACCGCCACCGACTTCACCGGGAAAAATGTCAACCCGCAAATCGTCGAAAACTATGACGGTGGTGAGATCGTCTTAAACAAAGCACTAAACGTCATCCTGTCACCAAAAGAATTCCCTAGCCTGCCGGATTACAAAGGGCACACCCTAATCACAACAGACGGCACCACACTACTTGGCGCAGACAACAAGGCTGGCGTTACAGAAATCATGACCGCAATGGCATACCTCATCCAGCATCCAGAAATCAAACACGGTAAGGTCCGCGTTGCGTTCACACCGGATGAGGAAATTGGCAGAGGTCCACATAAGTTCGACGTTGCAGCTTTCAATGCAAAATATGCCTACACCGTGGACGGCGGTCCGCTCGGCGAATTAGAATTCGAAAGCTTTAACGCTGCTGGAGCCAAAATCACTATCAATGGAAGCAACATCCACCCAGGCTCAGCCAAAAACAAAATGATTAACTCTATAAAAATTGGCATGGAACTACATAGCAAACTTCCGCCGCATGAAGCACCAGAACATACCGAAGGATACGAAGGATTCTATCATCTACTCGCATTCAACGGTGATGTTGAGCAAACGAATCTGCATTATATCATTCGTGACCACGACCGTGAGAAATTCAATGACCGCAAGACGGCACTACAGAATATTGTCAGTGTCTTGCAAGCCGAATACGGCTCCGATCGAATCGTGCTTGAACTAAAAGACCAATACTATAACATGCGAGAGAAAATTGAACCGGTCAAGGAAATCGTCGACATCGCCCATGAAGCGATGGTCAGCCTAGATATTAAGCCAATCACCAAGCCAATCCGCGGTGGCACAGACGGCTCACAGCTGTCATTTATGGGTCTCCCAACACCTAATATTTTTACAGGCGGAGAAAATTTCCACGGAAAGTTTGAATTTATCTCTGTAGAAAACATGGTTAAAGCAACCCAGACCATCGTTGAAATCATCAAACTAACAGAACAAAAAGCTTAAACAAAAATAGCTAACCCAGGGACCTATCCCTCGGGTTAGCAAAATAATGCCTCAGCGCACTGCTTTAAGCTTACAACCGTTTCCCCCAATTGCCTATTCAATTGCTCCTCAGGCCATTTACGCTCACTCGCCTGCAGATCCTTCTTAATTAGTCCAATCATCCAAATAGAGAAGATGGCCGAAAAAAGATGGTACTCTCTCATAAACAAGCCACAATCCAATTCAAAAGTTACCCTGTCAACGTATTCTTTCAAAAGTTGCTGCCGATGCTCTTGTGTTACCCTTTTCGGAAAAAGCGGATGTGACATATCAATTAAGTGATACAAATCCCAATAGGGCATATTTAAATGTGTATGTTCCCAGTCCAAAATCTTTAGTTCATCTCCAACTATTGAATAGTTGCCTAAATGTAAATCTCCATGGGATAAAACTTTCCGATTTGAGAGTTTGTTTTTCTCTAGCAGCAAATAAACATGCTCTATGGACTTCCTTTCCAATCCCAGTTCAGGAAGTTGATGTAGAAATTCACCCTTGAAACAGCAGACATCGGTTATAATGTCTTCAAATTTTGGCTTTAATGCCGTGGTCGGAACATCTTTTATTTTTTCAATCGGGATGGAATGCCACCAAGCCATCCATTTAATGACTTCTAAACCAATTGTTTCATTAAATTCATGGGTGAGTGTCCCGAGGTCCTCTAATATCATCCAATTCAATTCAGGTTCATCACATATTTTGTAGGAAATAATCTTAGGATAGATGGCAGGAAATTGCGGGAGAATATGATCATGGATCCAGACTTCTTTTCCTAACTGGTCATTATTGGTCAATGGTTTAAAAATATAACTATTAGTTGGAGACAGAAAAAACCTTTCGACAAATCGGCCGTTCATTCCTTTATAAAGGATTTCCCTTTTTAAAATTAGCGCTTCATTAAGGGATCCATTTCCAAGGACAATATCAGCAGGCAGCCCCATTGGCCCACCACCTATTCATATATTCATAGTTTTAAAAAAACCATATCTTATATGTATTCCTTAGGTGTAAGTTTATATCTCATTTTTCATTACATATTGCCCAAACGTTAGGGCAGACTAACTATGGTTCATTTTTAAAAGGAGGGTTTTAAATTATGGAAGACAATACAACACATGAGTTTGTTGAAAAGCTGCATGAAAGACAAGAAAAGGACAAAGACAATAAGGAACGTCAAAGTAAAGGACATCAAGGTTATAAATTACCGAATAAGCAGCATTAATCAGGAAAGCCCCGTCTTATGCAAGGCGGGGCTCCGGTTTTATTTATTCATATTAGCCAAAAAACCACCAAGAAGATCATCTGGATCTAGATCCTCTTCTTTTTCCTCTTCAGGCTGCTCTGGCTTCTCTGCAGTTTCCCAGTCAAATGAACTTAAGTCGTCGTCCAAATCATCCAAACCGACCGCAATCTCTTCCATAGAGCTTGAGAGCTCAGCCCGCCCAGCTGAGGCTGGAATGGGCACAGATGAAAGATTTTCCTGAAGGTATAAGGCCTCATCCAAATCTAAAGAATTACTATTCAACGAGGCTAATAAAGAAGTGGCCCGGACCGGATCAGCTATTAATTGATAGAGAATACTGCCAAGCATTGCTTCAGAATGTTCATGCTTTAACCAATCCCGCTGAACCTTTGTTAACCTCTTAGGCAGAGGAATAGTAATGGTCTCTTTTTCACGTGAAAAAGACTGACTTACCCCTTGCATAACAAACTCTGCAATGGAACTGGAGAAATTTCTCCGCTCTGTCTCCTTTAACCTTTGCAAATGCTTCACAATATGGTCAGGCGCATCAGAAGGGACACGGAAGGAGATTGCTTGGCCTCTCTTAATTTCATTTTGGGAAGTTTTTTTCATACAATTTCACCTAGTTCGCTTTAACTGGTACTGGTTCTTTAGGCTTCTCCGATTTTCTCACAAAATCCATGATTAGCTTATAGTACGCATTAGCCATCATCCAAATGCTTTCTTTATCGTCTTCAAAGAATTCAATATTATAACCATCTAAATTGTTATTTAAGGTTTTGATGTAATCTTTTAAGACATGGGACCCACCGCCGACAAAATAGCAGATCTCTGTCTGAGAATTTTTTTGCCAAACATTTCGTAACAAGCGATATTGCTTTTTGGCTAAATCAAGTAAGATACGGTCCGTAATATCATGAACGCTTGTCCGGCTTCCTTTAACCATTATATGATTACGATCATTTTTTCTTGTAATGATTTCAACTACATCACGGCGGCTGTCAAGTTCAACACCGTGCTTTTTGCGGATTTCCTCACGAATCGCTTCTAATGATTCTGAAACCCCAAGATTAAAACCTTGCGCCTTATCATCATCAACATTACGCTTTTTAATCACGGCGATATCAGTTGATAATCCGCCAATATCTTGTATTAAGATACGTTTATCAATTAAATCCTTGTTAATGATCTTTGAATTGTTGTCCATTACTAGATTAATATATGCGGCAAATCCTTCCGGATAAACCTTAACTTCATTAAATTTAATATTAACCTTTAGTCCTTGGTATTTCGGTGTCACTAAAAATTCAACCTGGTGAACATTTCCAACCAATCTTGAGCGATATCCTGCATCCTTACCTTCCTTTACTTCACGAAGTGGAAGACCAGTTCCCAATGTATAAGAAGCATCAATCACATTTTTAATTTTTGGAAAGCCAGTTTGTTGCACTGCATCCAATGCTAAAGTCGCAAGAAGCATGATTAGCGTTTGATCTTCTTCTGATTTGCTGCTGCCTGGGTCTAATTCGGTTGCATTATCCGTTTTGGTTGCTAAATTACCAACACGGTAAATAACGTTGTTCTCTTTGAGGGCAGGGGAGTGGACTTTGATATGAATACCATCTAGTGGATCTTTACTATCAAGTTCTTCAATCCCGATAACAGGGCGGTCCTCTGTATCACGAGCGATAATATTAGGAATATTCAATTCGTAATCTAATTCTCCGAAAATAGCCTTAATGGAGTCATTACCTACATCTATTGCTGCAACTCTAGATTTAGTCATATATATCATTCCCTTTCAGTTTTAAGAGTTTTATGTATTAAATCTCTGTATCTATTAGACTAAAACAAATTGTAAGATTCTTCAATGGGACTTTTAGAACAGAAATAAAAGTGTAAAAAAGTAAACATTTCGTAAACTTTACCACCACCATTGTATACTTTTTTGTAAACAAGAATACCGACACAGTACACATCCTTTTATATCAACATGTATACCATTTTGTTTACTTGTATTTCATTCTGGTAAACTTAACGTTTACAAAAAGTATACTCGTAAACAAAACTGTTTACAAATTTGTATACCTGTAAACAGTTTTGTTTACGTTTTTGTATACAAGTAAACATATCTTTCTGATAGAGAAAAATTCTTACAAAAAAAATTTCCTTCACCAGTCGATGAGACAGATAACTAAAATGGAATATCATAAGTTATGCACCTGAATGTTGATAGCTAATCAAGTTCTCAGCTATATCTCACCATACAAAAGTCATTAAATTTTACATTCAGTCGCCTCTAACAATCTATTTAGCTAAATAAACTCATAGCAATATCCAAACCACTATAATTATATAGTAGATGTCGAAAATAGTTCACCGGTTGGAGTTGAAATACTTTAACCTCCTTCATCGAGCAAACCCTTTTCTATTTTAGTCAAGGTGATTCCTTTTACCTCCGACCTCAATCCAGTCCGTTTTCATGCACCTAGGCAGTAAGATCACCTATTCGAAAGTCCCTTTTACTTCCTTTTATATTTTCATGAATCCCAAACTCACCCAACAATTTTCAACCTAGTTATTCTGGACCCTTCCTGGAATATCTTTTATCCCAAGACCGACTTTACTTCATATGAACTAAACCTTGTCATTCTGCTAAAACACATTTTTTACATATTATCAGCAATGTGTATAATTCTGTAAACATGAATACACATATCGTTTACATGGCTTTATATCAACTTGTGTACTGATTTGTTTACCTGTATGCAAGTATGTAAACAGAAAGTATACCATAAGTTTACAAGTAAACATCCACCGTATACTAGTAAACATATATCTCTCACCAAGGGAAATTGAAATAAAAAAATCACCTTCTTCCCATTGTGAGGCGGAGCATCTAAAAGGAAAAGGGCTGATAGCATGCCCCTGAATCAGCATCCTTAAAGAAATTACCAATTATTGTTTTTACCAATCCAGTCTCCTTATCTAATTGGCTGCCCCTGATCTCCTTTACCCTTAGCTTACTTAAACTCGCAGATTGACCATTATTAATTGTTTTATTAAAGTGCAATATTGCAAACCGACTTAAATTTCGACATTCTTCTTCCTAATATGATTGGATCGGTTTTTAACTTGCAATTAAGAATAATGGTGTCAGGCACCTAGAAAAAGTTAGGGTAATTAGGTCATTCCCAATCTAAAAATACCTCTGAAGGTTGAGGTTACCATTAGAATTAATAAGTTTATTAGTGAATCGGGTAAGACCTCCAGGAGAGGAGCAGATACGTTAATTAGCGAGAGCAGGGTTACGAATAATGACCAAAAAACTAAAATGAGCAGCTAGTTCGAGAATGGTGATGAGGTACGGAGTGTTGGAAGTCCCATTTAAGTCAAGAAAGACTATTTCTATATGCCTTAAATAAACCACTTGGAAACAACAGTACAACTGGAGAGACATATTAAGGCGGAAATTCACCTGATTGAAGATCCATTTTAATTCCAATTATATTTTTCTATTAATTCTATACCAATTACATGTGAACCGCTCACAAACTCACCCAACAATTTTTAATCCAACAATTTTGGAAGTTTCCTGGAATATTTTTTGAAATAAGAATGATATTATTTCATATAGCCTCTCCAATTTTATCATTCTGCTAAACATAACATTTTCCACCATATAATTCTTCAATAATAGGCTACCCAAGAAATTAAATTTTAAAAAAACAATCACTATATAAATATTTCCTGAAATGTGTACATTTTTGTAAACATGAATACACACCTTGTTTACTTAGCTTTATATCAACATGTGTACTTATTTGTTTACATGCGTACAAATTTGTAAACTTAAAGTATACAAAATGTTTACAAGTAAACAGTTATCGTTTACACTTTGTATACTTGTAAACACATATCTCTAATCAAGAGAAATTGAAATAAAAAAAGCACCTTCTCCCCTTTGCTGAGGCGGAGCATCTAAAAGAAAAAGGGTCGATAGCATGCCCCTGAATCAGCAGCCTATAAAGAAGGTATCAATTATTATTGTATTTCACCAATTCAGTCGCCTTATCGAAATGACTGAAGCCCCCCATATCCTATACCTTTTGCTTACTTAAACTTGAAGATTGAACCATATTAATAGAAATATTAAAGTGCCTTATTACAAACCGACTTAAATTTCGACATTCTTTTTCATAATATGATTGGATAGGATAAGTTTTTAACTTGCAATTAAGAGTAATGGTGACAGGCACCTTGAAAAAGGCAGGGACATTAGGTTATTCTTAATCCAACAATTCCACTAAAGGTTGTGGTTATTATTAGGATTAATAAGTTTATTAGTGAATCAGGTAAGACCTCTAGAAGAGGGGCAGATAAGTTAATTGGCGAGGGCAGGGTCACAATTAATGGTAAGGCGGCTCAAATGGGCAGCCAGGTCGAGCCTGGTGATGTAGTCCGAATCGATGGTAACCCTATTAAGGTAAAAAAGGAATACGTTTATATTGCCTTAAACAAACCAGTTGGGATTACTAGTACAACGGAGAGGCATATAAAGGGGAACATTGTTGATTTTGTTAATCACCCATTAAGGATTTTCCATATTGGTCGGCTCGATAAAGACTCGGACGGGCTAATCCTGCTTACTAATGACGGTGATATTGTCAACGAAATACTCCGTGCAGAAAATAAACACGAAAAAGAATATATTGTCACAGTAAACAAACCAATTACAGCCGATTTTGTAAAAAAGATGGCGAGTGGTGTAGAAATATTGGATACCAAAACACTACCGTGCAAAGTTACACAACTATCGAAGTATGTCTTTCAAATCATCCTAACACAGGGACTCAACCGTCAAATCCGCAGGATGTGTACTGCGTTAGGGTACGAGGTCGTCAGACTACAGCGGACAAGGATTATGAATATCCATTTAGGAAACTTGTCTATCGGTCAGTGGCGTGATTTAAGTAAAAAAGAAAAAGAGCAATTATTTCATGATCTTAACTATCAGCCAAGGGAATGGGAATAAAAAAGGATGAATGTCATCTTAACGGGGTCGGTTTTGAGGTACAAAAAGTTAATTTAAATGTTAAAATCACAGTTAAATTGGCAATTGAATTAACAAGCAAATTAACACAATAATTAGCATAAAAAATGCCCAGGGTATAAGAACTCTGAGCATTTTTCTATATATCTGCTTATGGAACTAAAGCATCCTATTGTTTAAGTATATTCCTTCACAAACTTATCATTATTTTAGCAATGCCTTTTTTCGTCTGTATACCTGAACAAAAGCCCTTGTTAGTAGGACAAAAAGTATCTTAAGGGATGGATATTATAATTCTGATTTCATCTTATTTTGACTCACAATTGTCTTTTCAACTAAATATTGATAACCGTAAATAATAATCGAAAGTATTATACAAATAAAATACCAACCAATGTGATTAATTTTTTTAAATTTAAATGTGCCAACCTTTTCCCACGTTTGTGCCATTGGAAAAGCGTTAAGAGTATTTAGTACAACATTGGTAATCAAATATTTTATGAAATTACCGTAAGTTAGTTTAAAAATCCATAACGTTGCTACAAAATATGGTCCTAATATGTATGTAAAATCTACTTTACCTGGAGAAAATGGATTTTTATTTATCCACCATTTTCTTTTATTTGCGATGACACTAAAAACACTTATAAATAAATTAATAAAACTTGCTACAGGTAAATACCTTATTAATGATTTTTTATCCATAAACAGAACAGAAAGCCACGGAATGATTATCATAGCTAAGGAAAATACCTTCATTGTTTTCTTTTTCTTCATTATCACTTTTTTTATATCATTCCCTAAGCAAACTTATTTTATTTTATCCTTGTTTAATTAATCTGCTTCGTTAGTTGCATAAGAAACCAACCCTTTAGTCATAAAAATAACACTATTTTTAACACGACTTTTGGAGGCAATCTGATGGACAGCAGACAGTTGCTAATTAAGATGCTAATTTAAGCGTCAATCAGCTTTTTAAAATGGAATAAATCCTTATATATCAACAAATAAAAGAAGTCCAATTCATTTGCGAATTGGACTCCTAATTGTATTGTTTTTTAATTTTGTACTTCAAAACCGAACCCGTTAATGTCATCTTAACCTTTTTTATTATTCTTCCTGCCAATAACAGTGTCCATTCTCTTCAGTTTTCGATAAATAACAGATAGGAATTACATCCGGTAATATAAATTTTCTCTGTAAGGTCCCTTCTTCACCATTTTCCATAAATCTTGGTTCGGCGCCAAGATAAACTGCAGTTGATTGGGACATTTTGCACAATGTGTGCCGCCGCACTTCATTATTATCAATTACCCGCAGCCATTTAGCTTGCATATCCAGCGGCATTTCGGCCAAACAAATTAGGCATTTCACTTAGATCTAAAGCACTTTTGCAAAAAAGCAACATAATATAGATAGTTATTTACTGATTTCCGCATAAAACAAGCGTTATGGTAAACCATAAAACGAACAAGCGAGTGAAAATTTTCAAAAAATTTTTTCAAAACCCTTGTACTTTCAGCAGTGGTATTATTGCAACACATCAGTCGCTCAAGTATTGGAATTGATCCCGTATTAATTGACAAAATAAATAGCCCTTAGAAAATTGATAAAAAAAATAATTTTTCACTTGCCATTCTCATTATATACTGCTACTATAAAGTAGCATGATTTTGGAAAGCTAATATTCAATATATCTGGATCTTTCCAAGCAGATAACCTTGACCACTTCTAATTGGAAGTTAAGGCCATACGGACAGCCGGGTCAACTGCCGATTGGCAACTTTGGTTGCCTTATTGATTGAGTTAAAAGCTCAAATTTTATAAGTTGGTTACTTTACAACCAGTGCATATGCACACAACTTGTGAAACGGTCAATAAGAGTGGTAAAAGTGATTATTTGCTATATAGACTCTGATCCTAAAACGATATATTATGAATATTAAAAAGCTTTCTGCCAAAATGTCTAATGACTTGGTAGAGTATAGATATGACCATTTGTGTCATGGATATACCCTTTTTAATATGGAATATATCAAAGCAAGTGTTGTGCGCAGTTTATTAATGCGTTATTGCACTTGCTTTTTTTATTGTTACGGGTTCCGTTTTGCTTTCAAAAATCTATTAGGTTGGGGGATAAGAAAATGGGAAAAGCGCTTATTATCGGTGCAGGCGGCGTTGCATCTGTTGCCGTTCATAAATGTGTTCAAAACAGTGACGTATTTGAAGAAATTTGTATTGCAAGCCGTACAAAATCAAAATGTGATGAGCTAAAAGCTAAACTTGATGGCGGCAAAACAAAAATTACGACTGCACAAGTCGATGCAGATAATGTAGAAGAGTTAATCGCGTTAATTAATGAAGTAAAACCAGATATCGTTATGAACTTAGCATTGCCATACCAAGATTTAACGATTATGGATGCTTGCCTTGCAACAAAGACACACTATATGGATACAGCAAACTATGAGCCAGAAGATACGGCTAAATTTGAATACAAGTGGCAGTGGGAATATAAAGAGCGCTTTGAAAAAGCTGGCATTACTGCTCTTTTAGGCAGCGGCTTTGACCCAGGTGTAACTGGTGTATTCTCTGCTTACGCACTAAAACATTATTTCGATGAAATCGAATATATCGATATTCTTGACTGTAACGGCGGCGATCATGGCTATCCGTTTGCTACAAATTTCAACCCTGAAATCAATATCCGTGAAGTTTCTGCTAACGGACGTTACTGGGAAAATGGCGAGTGGATTGAAACCGAGCCAATGGAAATTAAGCGTGTTTATGACTTTAAAGAAGTTGGCAAAAAAGATATGTACTTGTTATATCATGAAGAACTTGAGTCTCTTGCGAAAAACATCCCTGGACTTAAGCGAATCCGTTTCTTCATGACATTTGGCCAAAGCTATCTAATGCACTTAAAGGCCCTTGAAAACGTTGGAATGACTTCTATCGAGCCAATCGAATTCGAAGGTAAACAAATCATTCCACTTCAATTCTTAAAGGCTGTGTTACCAGACCCAGCTTCTCTAGGACCTCGTACAGTGGGTAAAACAAACATCGGCTGTATCTTCAGAGGGAAAAAAGACGGCAAAGAAAAAACTTATTACGTATACAATGTTTGTGATCACCAAGAGTGCTATAGAGAAGTCGGCTCTCAAGCCATTTCTTATACAACAGGTGTTCCAGCCATGATCGGGGCAGCGATGGTCTTGACTGGCAAATGGAATAAACCAGGCGTATTCAATATTGAGGAATTTGATCCAGATCCATTCATGGAAGAGTTAAATAAATGGGGACTTCCATGGGTAGAAGACTTTAATCCAGTTCTTGTTGATGATGAGCCTGCAAAAACAAAAGAAGCGGAGCTAATTCGTTAAAATGCGGTTTGAAGAACTACCTACACCATGTTATGTCGTCGATGAAGCTCTTGTCGAAAAGAATCTAAAAATCCTTAATGGCGTTATGCAACGTACAGGAGCTAAGATTGTTTTAGCACAAAAAGCATTCTCTATGACAACAATGTATCCCCTCATTGGAAAATATTTAAGTGGTACAACCGCAAGTGGATTATTTGAAGCACGTTTGGGTTACGAAGAAATGGGCAAAGAGAATCATGTCTTTGCCCCTGCCTATCGTGCGGATGAAATAGATGAAATTATTTCAATTTGTGATCATATCATCTTCAATTCCTTCTCACAGTTAGAAAAATTTAAAGAGAAAGCTCTTCAAGCTGGCAAAAAAGTCGGCTTGCGCATCAATCCTCAATGCTCTACTCAAATAGGGCACGAAATCTATGACCCATGTTCACCAGGATCTAGATTCGGTGAGATTAAAGAGAATTTCCGTCCGGAGTTGCTTGACGGTGTTTCAGGATTGCATTTCCATACACTTTGTCAGCAAAACTCTGATGACTTAGAAACCACTTTAAATGCAGTGGAAGAATTGTTTGGTGAATGGCTCCCGCAAATGGAATGGATTAACTTTGGCGGCGGACATCATATTACTAGAGAAGATTATGATATTCCGAGATTAGAAGCTTGCATTAAGAGAATGCAAGACAAATACGGTTTAGAAGTTTATCTTGAGCCTGGTGAAGCTGTGGCTTTAAATGCTGGTTATTTAATTACAACTGTGCTTGATACACACCAAAACAAAATGGATATTGCCATCCTTGACACGTCTGCATCTTGTCATATGCCTGACGTATTGGAAATGCCTTATCGCCCACCTCTTTTTGGATCAGGCGAAGCAGGCGAAAAGCCATATACCTATCGATTAGGTGGACAAACCTGTCTAACTGGTGATGTCATTGGAGACTATTCATTTGATCAGCCATTAGAAAGCGGCGATCGCTTAGTTTTTGGTGATATGGCCATCTATACAATGGTTAAAAACACCACCTTCAACGGCATGCCATTACCAGCCATCGCCGTAAAAAAGGCGGATGGAGATTGTGAAGTAGTACGCGAGTTTGGCTATCAAGACTTTAAAATGAGATTAGCATAATAAGAAAAGCGCAAGCGCCCTGTTTAGCGGCGTATGGCCTCCTCGGAAAAGCTATCGCTTTTCCTTCGTGCGATGCTTTGCTGCCGAAGCGTTCCTTATGGAGCGCTCCAACTGAGATAAAGGAAACACGAAGAGCGGTAGCGATTCGATGTTGACTTATCGTAGGGCGCTGGAGCTAGACAAAAATCATGGGGACGGTTCTCTTGATTCCAGCGAATCAAGAGAACCGTCCCCATTGATTTCTAATTTAAAGGACTTATCTTTACAGCACTTAGTTTGAAACCAGGCATTCGACAGACTGGGTCTAAGTCTGCTCCGACAAGGATATTGACGTTTTGCGAGTCTGCCCAATGAAAAGGGACAAAAACGGTATCAGGTCGAATCGTTTCCGAGTATTTGCTCCTCACAATAATGCTTCCTCTTCGCGATTCCACTTTCACTAAAGATTCGTCTGGAATTAGGTAATTTACGGCTGTCGTTGGATGAATCTCCAGATACGATTCAAAATTTCTTGCAGCTAATGCCGGGCTTCTCCTTGTTTGTACTCCGGTTAAGTAATGTGACATCACTCTTCCAGTGGTCAAATGCAGTGGAAACTCCTTGCATACATCCTCTTTCGGAACAACTGGTTTGTTTGTTACCACCACCATCTTAGCCTTGCCATCATGATGGGCAAACGACTTTTCAAACAGCCTTACGGTCCCTTTATGTTCCGTATCAGGACATGGCCACAATATTCCTCCTTCTTTTCGCAGCCGTTCATAAGTAATTCCATAATAATCAGCGATTCCGCCGCGGCTTGCCACGCGCAATTCATTAAAGATTTCTTCTGCAGATGAAAAAGAAAAATATTTCTCTTTTCCTAAGACACGAGCGATGTCCACAATGATTTGCCAGTCATGTTTCACTTCCCCCGGACATGGATAGCTTGCTTCTCGTAACGTTACTCGTCCTTCTACATTTGTCATCGTTCCTTCATCTTCTAAATATGAGGACGTGGGCAAAATTAAATCTGCTAGTTTAGCTGTTTCAGACATAAAGAGATCGACAGCTACAAGGAATTTTAACTTCTGCAATGCCTTCTTTACAAAGGCAGCATTGGGATTGGAGACAACGGGGTTGGAGCACATTAAAAACATGCCGGTAATGTCGCCCTCATTGATTTTCTCAAATATTTCATAGGCAGAAACCCCTTTACGCGGCAGCTCATCGGGGTCGATTCCCCACACATTGGCCACGTATGCCCGATGTTCCTCATTTTCAATAGACCGATAACCCGGTAGCTGGTCTGCCTTCTGGCCATGCTCCCTTGCCCCTTGACCATTTCCTTGCCCGGTAACCGCTCCGTAGCCGCAATTCGGCTTGCCTAGTTTACCCGTTGCAATCAGGATATTAAGAAAGTTTCGGACGGCGGCGGAACCATCTGTTTGCTGCTCGACACCTCTTGCTGTAAAAATCATTCCTGTCGCTTCTTTCCCAAAAATAATCGCCGCTTTTCGGATTTGATCCATGGAGACTCCTGTTATTTTTTCTATATCTTCTAACTTCAATGACAAGACATAATCTTTGACCTCGTTAAAGCCATGGGCACGATCTTGAATAAATGCCTCATCTAGATAATTTTCCTCCATGATAACCTTTAAAAGCCCATTTGCTAATGCGGCGTCTGTTCCCGGCTTCAACTTTAAATGGAGGTCCGCCAGCTTCGTTGTGGCTGTCTCACGAGGGTCTATCGCGATGATGAAAGCACCATTTTCCTTTGCCTTTTCAAAATACGGCATCATCGTCGGCTGGCATTCAGCGATATTGGTTCCCGCCAAAATGATACAGCGCGTCAATGGGACTTCACTTAAGCTATTTGTGAACCCTCTATCCATTCCAAAAGTTTGGCTGGCTGCAGATGCTGCTGCTGACATACATAATCGACCATTATAATCGATATATTTCGTTTGTAATGCCACTCGGGCAAATTTTCCAAGCAAATACGCTTCTTCATTGGTGATCGACGCACTCCCATATACTGCTAAGGCATTTTGTCCGTCTTCCTCTTGTATTCTCGTAAAATGAGCTTTAATCTGTTCTAATGCTTGATCCCAAGTAATTCGGACAAATTCTCCATTGACCTTTAACAGGGGATATTTTAATCGCTCCCTATTAAAAGCATGCTGGTAGGCATTCATGCCTTTAATACAAAGACGACCCTGGGTGGTTGGATTCTCCTTTCCAACCGTTTTATATTGTTTTCGTGAAACTACCGACTGTTCAATTAATTGCAGCTTACATTGCATACTGCAAAAAGGACATTGGGTATCATATATTTTTTCCGATTGTACTTCCTTCTGCTTAGTACGGAAATACTTTAACATTAGTTCTGTCAAGATTCCTCACCTTTTCTTCTTCAACTTATCGCTCGCCTTCTTACATACCAAAGCTGTCACCGATATTACTGTGAGTCACTTTCCACTAAAATCTTTTTTCTCAATGCTAAATCCTCATCCAGGCGTTTTAACAATTCCTGACGAAGCTCTGGATCAAACAAAACTTCTCTTATATGGATTAAACCCAATCGTTCAATCCACTGCCAGGTACGCTCCAGATAATTGGCCGATTCTCGATAATATTGAACCAGCCCCCTAATCATTTCAGCAGCTTCCTCATCCGTTGGAGCAACCGTTAATAATTCTCCGGACCGGGCGATTCTTCCACTAGATCCGCCCACATAAATTTCCCAACCTCTGCTCATGCCAATCACACCAATATCTTTCGTTGTGGAACCTGCCCCATTATGCATACAAGCAGAAACACCTAATTTGAGACGATAAGGGGTTTTTATAAATTCTAAGTTTCGTTCAAGCGCGACGGCTAACCTTAGGGATGGCTGTTTATCACACTGGCAAATATGTTCACCGATGCACGTTTTTACATTTTGTACCATATTTCCATAGGTCAAGCTTAGGGGCATATTTAAGTCCGCACTAACAGCTGAAAGAACTTCTTTTTTTACATCCATTAAATGAATTCTTTGTTCACTTGTAATGGCAATCTGTTGGATATCATACTTCACCGCAACATCTGCAATTTTACTTAACTGTTCCGCCGAAGTGATTCCGCCGTACATTTGCGGGATTAACGTATACCTCCCATTTGCTTGGCCGATTGCATTCATTTGTTCATTTTCTAGGTCGATTTCTTGTTTGCTTTCAAACTCGGGGTAAATCATTCCTAAGTAATACTCGATTGCAGGACGGCAGCTACTGCAGCCATTCGAAATTTTCCAATTGAGTTCCTCCATTACCTCTTGA
Organism: Neobacillus cucumis; assembly: GCF_016908975.1. Lineage (GTDB taxonomy): Bacteria > Bacillota > Bacilli > Bacillales > Cytobacillaceae > Neobacillus > Neobacillus cucumis. Next base: position 113,460 of record NZ_JAFBEX010000011.1, on the reverse strand, counting down.
ACAGTCGTCAAGCCGAGCACCTGCATCTCTTTTACGACCTCATCTTCTGTTAGGGCAGTACAAGGGCACATGGATTTTTGTGATATGTTTTCATTACATTCAGCACTGTTAATATACGTTAGAAGTTCGGTAACTAGAGGCTTACAGCCGCCGCAAGAGCCTGATGCTTTCGTGCATTTCTTAACTTGTTCAACAGTGGTCAATCCTTCCTTTTGAACAGCTTCCATGATGGCCCCTTTGGTCACACCATTACAGTTACAAATCATTTCACTTGGAGGCATAGCAGCCACTGAATTTCCATTCTCCATTGAGGGATACAGTAGTGCGGTTTTTTCGTGGTTTAACACCGCTTTTTGTTTTAGAATCATATCTAGTAATCTCGTACGATCTCTTGTATCCCCAAACAGAACGGCGCCGATCATTTTATCATCCTGAAAAACTATTTTTTTATAGATTCCGTTAACCTCATCATGTAGTTTAATCGCCTTTGATGCTGCATCCTCATGGAATTGTCCTATAGAAAAAACCTCTACACCTGAAATTTTTAATTGCGTCGAAAGAAGGGAACCCTCATAGCCTTGAACCTCCATCCCGCAAATATGTCTTGCTAATATCTTCCCTTGTTCATAAAGAGGCTTTACCAATCCATATACGGTACCGCGATGTTCCACACACTCTCCAATGGCATAAATATTCTGTTCACTTGTTTGTAAATAATCGTTTACCAAGATAGCACGATTCACTTCAAGCCCGCTTTGTTTGGCTAAATGAATATTAGGGCGAACTCCCACAGCCATGACAACTAAATCGACATCGATTTTGGTTCCGTCTTTAAAAACAAGGCCTTCCACATGACTGTTCCCGGTAATTTCATCTGTTTGTTTTTCAAAGAGAAACTGCATCCCTTGATTTTCTAACTGCTCTTGAAGCATTTTGGCAGCCGTCTGGTCTAATTGCCTTTCTAATAAAAAGCTGCCATTATGAACAACACTTACATCCATGCCACGGTTAATAAGTCCCCTTGCCACCTCCAATCCTAATAGCCCTCCGCCAATAACAGCTGCTTTTTTATGGCGCTTTGCTTTATCGATGATCGTATTACAGTCTTCAATCGTTCGAAATGCTGTAACCCCGTCTTTATCTGCACCAGGGACCGGAAGGAGAAAGGGGGAGCTTCCAGTAGCTATTATTAGTCGATCATAAGAAACTTCGCGGTTCTTATCGGTCATGACCACTTGTCTCTCTTTATCAATCGTTACGACTGTTTCTCCTGTATATAGTTGAATCTGGTGCTCTTTATACCAATTACCATCATTAATTGTTATGGCATCCATCGTCATGCCGCCTTGCAGCACCGTCGACAAAAGAATTCGATTATAGTTCACATGCGGCTCACTGCCAAAAATCGTAATATCAAAAGCATCAGGATCGATTGCTACTATTTCTTCAATACAACGTACGCCAGCCATCCCGTTGCCGACTAATACCAGTTTTTGTTTCCTCATAACAAACCTCCAGCATTGTTAAAGTTCCTGCCATAGCCATGAATAATGTTAATTATTTCATAAGTTACGTAATTAATATTCATTCATGTTATATTTCCTAACACTGAAAATTCCATGTCAGAAGACCTTACAGCATTCATGACAAAAAAATAGTGACAGACTATTCTAACAACAGAGAAAAGCGCAAGGCTTTCTGCTCATCGCGAAAAGCACAACCCGATGACGCCTAGAGCTGGACAATTCTCGAAGTGGAAATTCTTTATTCTTATCTTAAAAAAATCAAAAAAGGTGGAGGAATAAAAAATGGTCAATGGGGTGAATTTTTTCGTATTCTTGCTGCTATTAGGGAAAGTAATTTTTTCAAAGAAGCCTAATATTGGCTGGTAAGAATGGAACTAGTGCACAAACAAGGGGTATCAAAAATCATTTAAAGATCAGGGGGAAATAGTAGTTATGAAGTTAGCAGAACTTAAAAAAAGTGGTCATGCACCATCATTAGTTGCGTCATTCTTATACTTTGATGTTAGTTTTATGATTTGGGTTATATTAGGAGCACTTGGGGTTTTTATTACGAAGGATTTCGGTCTATCTCCCGCACAAAAAGGCTTCATTGTAGCGGTTCCGATTTTAAGTGGTTCCTTTTTCCGGATTATTCTTGGCATCTTAACAGACAAAATAGGACCGCGGAAAACAGCGATTATTGGGATGCTTGTTACCATGGTTCCGCTCCTTTGGGGATGGTTGGGTGGTACGTCCTTAACAGAGCTTTATTTAATCGGAATCCTACTTGGTGTCGCTGGGGCAAGCTTTGCTGCCGCTATTCCAATGGCAAGCAGCTGGTATCCTCCTCATTTACAAGGATTAGCGATGGGGATTGCAGGTGCCGGTAACAGCGGAACATTATTTGCCACATTATTCGGCCCTCGTCTTGCAGAAAATATCGGCTGGCATAATGTGATTGGGTTAGCACTCATTCCTCTTTCAATTGTATTTATTCTTTACATTATCATGGCGAAAGACGCACCTGTACAGCCTTCAGCCAAAACAGCTTCCGAATATTTTACTATTTTTAAACAGAGGGATACATGGTTTTTCTGTCTCCTCTACAGCGTTACTTTCGGTGGATTTGTTGGATTATCCAGCTTTTTGAGTATCTTTTTTGTCGATCAATATCAATTATCCCTGGTTACTGCTGGCGATTTTGTAACACTTTGTGTGGCAGCAGGCAGTTTTTTCCGTCCTGTTGGCGGGGCCATTGCTGATAAAATTGGCGGAACACGCCTTTTGACTTTCTTATTTATTGCCGTGGCTTTATGTATGTTAGGTGTAAGTTTGCTGCCGCCTCTTGCACTCGTAACAGCTCTTTTGTTCTTCGGCATGCTGTTTCTTGGGATGGGCAATGGAGCCGTCTTTCAGTTAATTCCACAACGGTTCCAAAAGGAAATTGGGATGATTACCGGCATCGTTGGAGCTGCAGGGGGGATTGGAGGATTCTTTGTACCGAATGTCCTTGGAACACTTAAACAAATAACCGGCTCTTATGCACCAGGCTTTTTAGTCTATGCCGGGATTGGGTTAGCTGGTCTGGTCGTCATAACAATAGCCAAGTTCGCATGGCAAAAAACATGGACAACAAAGAGTGCAACTAGACAACTTTAAGCCTTTAAAATTAAGGACTAGAAAAGGGACATCCTCCATCGGAATGTCCCTTTTTTATGTGAAAACAGAAAAAATAGTAGATTTATTTAAATGGGATTTTGGTATTATTCTGGTATAATAGGAATAGTCAAAATTACACAATATTTTAGCTAGAGTTACCATTTAAATTGTTTTAATATTAAAAATTTTTGAGTTACCTTAGAGGTGAAAGTCTTGCGTAAAATGAAAGTCATCATGGTAAGCAGTCTTATTGGTATCATTGTGTTAGGAATGGCAGGTATGTACTATTATCAATCCACTCGGTTCCATTCGAATATCACAATCAATCACACAAAGGTTGGCGGTTTGACGGCTGACCAAGCATTAAAAAAGTTAAAATCAACGGTATTAAAGAATGACGTCTATGTAGGACAGGATCTCATTTATGATGGAAAAGATACAAAAATGGAGTTTATAAACTCTGACCTGTCTAGTGTGAAGAAATTACTAAAAAGTCAGCAATCATTTTGGCCCTCCTCAAAGGAAAATAATTATTCACTTGAACCTGCTAAAATGGACCAGTATCGGAACCATACCATGAAAAAACTGATAGAGGACAAGCTTGTTTCCATGAATAAAAGCCGCTTAGCAGCAAAAGATGCAGAAGCCCATTTAGTAGACGGCAAGATCACTGTCACCAAAAGCGTTGATGGAAAGCAATATGATGTGACGACACTTTTAAAAGCTTATCAAAAGCAGGAGTATACCAGTGAACTCCATCTGGAGCCTGTATACATTCAGCCTGTCAAAGCAGACAGTCCAATTGTCAAAAAAGAAGAGCAAGTCCTGCAGGAACTGGTGCAAAAAAGCATGGATTATAAAGTTCAGAACAAGGTTTATACATTACAAGGCAGTGAACTCATTCAAAATGCAACTGTGACAAAAGATATGCAAATAACCATTGAACCACAAGCAATAACTAATAAGATTAGTGAGATTAATAACTCACAATCGACATTAAAGAAGGATTTTCAATTTACCACTCATTCCGGATCGGTTGTAACCGTAAAAGGACAGTCCTACGGCTGGGCCATTAATGTTAGCAAGGAAACAAAGCGAGTTCAGGAAGCCTTTGAAAAAGGGGCAAAATCGCTTGAAGCCGAGTCAATTTACGGAACTGGCTGGAGTACGTACGGAACCGGCTATACTGTGACAACCAATAATGGGATTGGGGACACCTATGCAGAAGTATCCATTGCCGAACAAAGGATTTGGATTTATAAGGATGGGAAATTAGTGGTGACAACTAATGTGGTAACAGGTCGGCATGACACCAGTGAGGACACTCCAAAAGGGGTATGGTATATCATGTATAAAGAAACACCATCCGTACTCGAGGGTCGTTCAGTAGGTCATGGGGATTATTCAGTTAAAGTCCAATACTGGGCACCCTTTACCCTTAGCGGGTGTGGGTTCCATGATGCCAGCTGGCGGAGTAACTGGTCAAGTACTGCCTATCTGACCGCAGGTTCAGGCGGCTGTGTCAACACTCCATTAAGTGCTATTAAAACGGTCTATGACAATCTTAGTAAAAATGAACCCGTTGTGGTTTACTAAAATCAGAAAAGGCAGGAAATCTTCTTAAATGATTTCCTGCCTCTTTTATTTTACCTTTTTATAAAGCAAGTATCGATAAACGGTTGTGGAACCTAACCTTTGGTCTTGATAAGTTACGAGACGATAATGATCCGATATATGAGGGATATTGACTTTCTCTATAGGCATTGGTGATAACAATCTCACAACTACAAATTGGACTTTGCCTTCTTTTATATAGCGATTTTGCTCATCCATATTTTCAGGATAAAGTTTATAGTCAATATTCTGGCTTTCAAAGTAACGGACATTTGGGACAATATTCGCTGCTAAGTAAAAGCCGCCATCTAATGCCCCGTAATTTAACATCGTGGGATGGGGCTCCTGATTCATGATTTTCGCAAAGGTTTGCTGCGGAAGCGGATCTTTATAGAGTAATCTTGAAAATCTTATATTGGTGTTATAACCAAAGCATAGGACAAAAGCAGTCAGCGCAATTACGGCAGCTGTAAACCATTTCCTTTCGTTAACTGTTTCCGCTTGTACCTTAAGCGAATGCTGAAAAAGACGTCCTAGTGAGATTAACCCAAATAAGCTAAAGGGAGTAATAATCAGATAATAATAGATATAATCCCTTCCCCCAAAATAAACTCCAAATATGAGAAATACAGCCGTACTAAACAAGATCCATTTTTGATGCTTGTTTTGGAGGTATTTCCAAGTAAACATAAAATCAAGCATCCCGATAATGAACATTACTTTAATTTCCAAAATACCATTTAACGCCCTGCCAAAGATAATGGCCGTATTCACTAGTTTAACTGGTAAAGATATTTGTGAAGAATAGGTCACTAGATTAAATTTAAAATAGACATCAAATAAGTCTTTTAATGCATGGTGTACCGCAAAATAGATGAGCCAAGGAATGCTTGAAATCAAGAGTCCCATAAAGGTAAAAACAATGGCACTACCTAATGGCCTCCATGCCCTTTTTCCAATAAAAATAATTAAAATCGCAAGGTAAAAGCCAATCCAGGCACCTACAAGGGTATACTTGATCCATAAGACACAGCCTACTAGAAAACCGTTTAAGAGGTAGAATGACCATTTGAAGGGGGAATCCCCATGATACTTAAAATGCTTTAAGAGAAAATATAACAACGTGAATAAAAAAGGCATCGACAGTTCTTCGGCACTATCCCCAAATCCAAATGCCCGTTCATTTAAAAGGAACAGCGGTAAGAAAAGGGGGATGACCATTGCAGGCATCCAATTTAGATAGAGCCTCGATATTTTAAAAGCAAGCAAGAGATTGATGAACATGGCGATTGCTTCTAAAATATACACACCCAAAAAAGTCGTATGAGAAATAAAGTAAGCTAACGCATGCAATCCATATAATAAGGGGCCCTTTTGCTCAAACAGATCCTTATAAGGGACAAGTCCGTTTGCCATCCCTTTCCCGACTGTCAAAAAGGCGTTAGCATCTACCCATTCATTGGTGACAACGAGCGGGGAAGACTGTGTAAAAAATAACATGATAAAAAAAGAATAAATAAAGAAAAAAAGATAGGATTTTTCAAACGGTTTACGATTCATTTTTTTACCTTCCTTTAGAAATCCTCCACTTGCATTTATTATCGATTTTTCATAAGATCTGGATACTTTTCTTGATGTTTTTCTAAATAGCTATTTTGCTCAATGGTATACCTAGGACGCCCTTTTGTTTCCTTAAATACCTTCCCTACATATTCACCAATAATTCCAAGTGCGACTAACTGTACGCCTCCTACAATCCAAATCGATAACATTAAGGATGTCCAGCCGCTTACCGTATAGGAAAAAATCTTCGCAAATAATGCGTAAATTGCAATTCCAATCCCGATTAGCACCATTAAATATCCTAGAGCAGAAACAAGCCGGATAGGCGCAACGCTGAATGAGGTCATTCCCTCTAAAGCGAAGGCAATCATTTTCTTTAAGGGGTACTTGGATTCACCTGCAAATCTTTCTTTACGATTATAGAAGACCTTTGTCGATTTAAAGCCCAAAAGTGGGATAATGCCGCGAATAAATAAATTTTCTTCCTGATATTTTACAAATTCGTCTAAGGCTCTTTTACTCATTAATCGATAATCAGCATGATTGGGGACTAATTTTACGCCCATTTTGTTCATTAAACTGTAAAACCACAAGGCAGTATTTCTTTTAAAGGGGGTATCGGTGTCCCGTTTATCCCTAACTCCATAAACAATTTCATAGCCTTCCTGATATTTATCAATAAATTCTATGATTGCTTCAACATCATCTTGAAGGTCTGCATCAATGGAAATGACACAATCGGAAAATTCTCTTGCTGTTTCTAAGCCAGCAATTAAGGCTCCTTGATGGCCAAAATTTCTACTTAGTTTTAATCCATGCACATATCGACTAGATGCAATTTTTTCTTCAATTTTGTCCCATGTCTGATCTTTACTTCCATCATCCACATATAAAATAATACTCTCATTGTTAATTTTTTTATTTGAAACTAACTTGTCCATAATTCGTGTAAGTTCTTTAGTCGTTTCATCCAAGGTAGGCTCTTCATTGTAACAAGGAACGACAATGGTTAGAAGGGGTAGATTTTTTGACATTTTTTCACTCCACACTTTAAACTAATCTATCTGATACAATTCTTACGTTAATTAAAACTCTGGCTTTTGGTATTATATACCTAATAAAAGGAAAAATAAACCTTTACTTCGATTGACAACCTAATTTGGAATATGCAAAAAAAGATGCAGCTGCGGTCCAATAGGGAACCGCACTGCATCTCTATATTCCTTCCAATTATTTTAATGGCAGTCGTGATGGTCGTCGTCTTTTTTTTGCTGGAATAGTGATTGAATTTGGGCATCAGCTAATGACGCTAGAGCCTGATGTCCTGCTAGTGTTGGATGGATATCAAAAGGAAGAATGAAGGCTGCTGCATTTTGACTAAATGTAGTGTATGCATCTGCTACATAGGTTCCTTTTATATTTCCTGCTTTTTGAATTGCTCCATTTACGATTGTTAAATTACTTTCTACAAAGTTATGTAGCGGTGTAAGGTATGGTTCAAAACCAGGAATAGTGCCTATAACGATAGGGTTATATAGGTTATATAAAATGATTGGAGCATCTGAATGTGCCTTAACCATTTTAACTATTTTTGTTAAATTATTTGTATATACATTAATTTGATCTTGTGTAAGAGGTTTGAGTGTGGATGGTGCAGAACTCAATAGCTGAGCCAATTGTCCAAGTTTAGTCTGATTATCAATCGGCAATAACTGCTGTATTTGGCCAAAAAGAGTTGCCAATCCTGTCGCCTGAATGAAATCATTACTTCCGATATTGATCGTTACTACATCGGCTTCCCTAAGGGCATCCTTAAATGCCTTTGGATTAGCGTTAATTGCAGCTAATAAATCTGCCGAAGTGGCACCGCTCCCGCCAAACTTTACGACATTAGTTGCGCCTGAAATTAAATCAGGAAAGGCTGTTGTTGAGGGTGGTGGATATCCAAAGGTAATCGAATCTCCTAGCGCGACAATATTAAGCTTGGGTTTTGGATCTGGCGAAGATTTGGCAAACGCTAACGGAGCTACGAATGTGTTCAATAGCAAGATGAACACTAAGATAAAAGAAAAACGCCTAAACTTCATAACTAGTTCCTCCTTTTAAGCTTATAGGTATTCGTCCCTATTATAATCAGACTAGTCAGAAATTTAAACCAATTTCATCATGCAAAAAGTGAGCATTATTGACATTTCAAGAATCACGGGGACGGTTCTACTGATTCCGAATCAACAGAACCGTCCCCATGATTCTAATACGTTTTTGTCGACAATCGACAAATGATTTGCTATGATATTTTTGTACTATTTTTATAGTGTAAAACACACAAAGGGGAAACGTAAGGCGATTTGGTTCTTACTGTTAATAGTGTGTTGAATTAATATTGGGGAGGAATTAATCATGACAAATTTAAATAATAAGGTTGCCATTGTAACTGGCGGTGCATCTGGGATAGGATTAGCAACTGTTAAGGCATTCCTAGACAAAGGGGCTAAAGTGGTTATTGGTGATTACAATAATGAGGCTGGCGTTAGAGTCGAACAAGAGTTAAAAAAGAAATATGAAAACGTATTATTTGCCTCTGTAAATGTGGCAGATGAGCAATCCGTTGAAAATCTTGTTGCTGAAACAGTAAAACATTTTGGACAATTAGATGTCATCTTTAATAATGCAGGAACTGGCATCCAAAAACCAACACACGAATTAACGGATGAAGATTATAAGCGTGTTATTTCGATTAACCAAGATGGTGTGTTTTATGGGATTAAATATGCGCTTCGCGAAATGCTTAAAACTGGTGGCGGTTCTATTATTAACACTTCATCTATCTTAGGAAGTGTTGGTGAACCAACCTCTATTCCATATGCAGCAAGTAAAGGGGCTGTTAATTTAATTACAAAATCGGTTGCATTGGAATATGCTGACCGTAATATTCGAGTAAATGCGGTGGCTCCTGGTTTTATTGAATCAGGTATGGTTAATAAAGAAGCCCTTGGTGATTTTTACGATGGCTTAGTTGCTAAACATCCAATTGGCCGCTTAGGCAAGCCAGAGGAAATCGCACATGCAGTTGTTTTCTTAGCGGAAAATGACTTTGTTACGGGGACAACGATCCTTGTTGATGGTGGATATACAGCGAAATAAGATGAGGATTCAATTAATAGAATAATACCACTTTAGCAATCGTACAGTGTTTCTAAACAATGTTAACAATACTATATTTATTTTTAAATAAGCCTAATTCCTTGTTCTTTGAACTTGGAATTAGGCTTTTTATGTTTCTTAAAACCTCCAGAAATAATTGTTGGATAAAAAAACCATTCAGGTATCAAAATAGGATGGATGATAAATTCCTTCTAGGTTAATTTTCAACAGACAGTGGGGAAGTTGCGATGCATTTAATAAGAAATTTACGAAAGAAAAAATACAAAAAAATAGATCTATTAGAACCAAAACAACAAAAGGCTGATCCGGAAAAACTAGTAGAGGGTGATATTCTTTCTAGAAACTTATCGATAAATGTAGAATGTTTAAAATCTGTTTACACAGATTGTCCAGATGTAATCTTTCGTAATTTTCTTTTAGGTGAAATTACAGCGGCCGTTATTATTTATCTAGAAGGATTGGCAAATATTGAAGAAATTGATCACAGTGTACTTCAACCACTTATGAGGCCTGGTGATTTAGAACAAGCAGTCACTCCTGATATGCTCAATCAAAAATTAACCGTTTCAAAAGTGAACCCATTAAATACTTTAGCTGAAATCATTGAACAGGTCTCTATAGGGAACCCGGTGATTCTAATTGATGGACAAATACAAGCTGTTTCAGTTGGGTTAGCTAAATGGGAAAAACGTGCTGTTGAGGAACCCATTGCTGAATCCGTTGTCCGCGGTCCAAGGGACGGGTTCACTGAAACACTAGGGGTGAACATCTCACTTTTGCGCCGTAAACTCAAAAGCCCAGATTTAAAATGGAAAAAAACCACACTGGGAAAGTACAGCCAAACCCAGATCGTCTATATGTATATGAAAGGAATTGCCGATGATACTTTAGTGGAAGAAGTCCATAACAGATTAAACCGAATTGATATTGACGGTATTTTGGAAAGTGGCTATATTGAAGAGTATTTGGAGGACGATCCTTATTCTCCCTTTCCACAAATGATTAGTACGGAGCGTCCAGATTCAGCTGCTGCGCATCTGCTCGAAGGTCGGGTCGTGATATTAACGGACGGTACACCCTTTGCCCTTATTGGACCTGTTACGTTTTATTCCTTGCTGCAGTCACCTGAAGATTATTACCAACGGTTTATGATTGGAACATTAATTCGTTGGCTGCGGTACAGCTTTTTATTAATTGCTTTGCTTCTTCCTTCTTCCTATGTAGCGATTCTGACGTTTCATCAAGAAATGATTCCAACCACTCTTTTGCTTAGTGTGGCAGAGTCACGAGAAAAAGTGCCATTCCCTGCTCTTATTGAGGCCTTATTAATGGAAATTACTTTCGAGGCATTACGGGAGGCCGGGATTCGACTGCCAAAACAAGTGGGTTCTGCGGTCAGTATTGTCGGGGCACTCGTGATTGGTGATGCGGCGGTTTCTGCAGGACTTGTATCAGCCCCCATGGTAATGGTCGTTGCCATTACCGGGATTGCTTCCTTTGCGATCCCGCGCTACAATGCCTCCATTGCGATCAGGGTGCTCCGTTTCCCCATGATTTTTTTTGCCGGGACACTCGGACTGCTTGGGATTATGCTTGGAATTCTATTAATTATTGTTCATTTATGCACCTTACGATCATTTGGAGTACCATATCTATCGCCGATGGCCCCATTAGAAGGAGCCGAGGTGAAAGATGTTTTGCTGAGAGCACCTTGGTGGTCTATTCGGAAGCGTCCGCATCTGACAGGAAATTATAACAAGTATCGCCAGTCAAAAGGGCAAAAGCCCAGCCCTGCCGATGGAAATGATTAGGAGGTGAGTAATATTTATGATTGAACGCGGGAAGATTTCTTCCATTCAAATGGCCGTAATGATGAATCCTACCATTTTAGCAACAGTCCTAATGCTTGTTCCAGCTATCACCGCTAAACATGCAAAACAAGACCTTTGGCTATCCCCTATTTGGGCCTCTGTCACAGGTTTTATCATTGTTTATATTGCCTATCGGTTCCATAAGCTCTATCCGAAAGAAACGTTAATACAATTCAGCGAACTAATTCTTGGAAAAGTAATTGGAAAAATCATTGCAGCTAGTTATTTGCTGTTTTATATGCACATAACGGGCATTATTACCCGGGAGTATGGTGAGTTTGTCTCAGGTACATTTCTCCACCTTACGCCAATGGTGGTAGTTTTAGGCTCAATGGTGATGGTTTCCGCCTTTGCAGTATATGGAGGACTTGAGGTGATTGGAAGGTGTGCCGAAATCATCGTGCCAGTTGTTACCCTTCTTTATCTCACCATTTTTGTCTTACTCTTTAAGGATTTAGATATGAGCCATATGTTCCCCATTTTAGAAAATGGCCTAGCACCTTCTTTATTCGGATCGATTGTACCGCAATGCTGGTTTAGCGAATATTTCCTTATTTCATTTTTCCTTCCATATTTAACTGATCAAGAAAAAGGCCTTAAATGGGGAATGATCTCCGTATTTAGCGTAATGTTGATTATGGTTATTACGAATATCATGACACTTTTACTCCTGGGAAAATTAAATTCAGTGGTCACCTATCCTGTTATGATTGCAGCTCGTTATATAAGTATTGCTGACTTCTTTGAACACTTGGAAGCGGTCGTCATGGCTATTTGGGTAGCGGGAGCATTTGTTAAAATTACGGTCTTTTATTATGTCCTCGTCCTTGGGATGGCACAATGGCTCAAACTCAAGGATTTCCGTCCATTGGTTCTACCAACAGGTGTTTTGTTAGTAATCATAGGGCAGTGGTCGGCGTCTAGTCTGCAGGAATTATCTCAATTTCTTAGTTCAACTGCCACTTTTTATGTTCTATCTTTTCAGCTAGGTTTACCTATCATTTTGTTACTCATTGCATTAATCAAAAATAGATCAAAGCAAATGAAAGGAAAATAGCAGAATGAACCTCAGCCTTTTTCAAAAAAGTAAAGGAAAGCATTTGGTTCTAATCCATTTGATCGTATCATCTGTTTTTCTAAGTGGATGCTGGGATAGGCATGAACTTAACGACTTGGCAATGGTAACTGCTGCAGGAATCGATAAAAAATCAAAAGATATGATTGAACTTTCCGTTCTCATCAATGTTCCAAAAGGTGAGATAGGACAGCAGGGAAACGGGGGCAGCAGCAGTGTAAAAACATTCGTACGAAAGGCAACCGGAAAAACACTGGCAGAAGCCATGTCCAAACTGCAGGGAATACTCCCGCGGCAAATTTTCTGGGGGATCTGCAAAGTTTTCATTATTGATGAGGAGCTTGCTAAAGAAGGAATTGCAGCGCATATTGACTTTATTATGCGATATCCGCAGATACGAGAAAGTACGAATATTTTTATCAGTGGGCAAAAGGTGACAAAGATTCTCAGCCTCTTGCCCCCGCTTGAGCGGGATATTTCAGAAGTGCTTCGAGAACTAGCCGCTCTTAAAATTGGAATGGATGTATCGACAAAAGATTTAGCAGAAATGTTGATCAGTGACTCTGGCGACCTCGGGATTCCCTGGATTAATATCCTCCATTCGGAAAATGAGAAAGGAAAACAAACCATTGCTTACATTACTGGAACTGCTCTCTTTAATAAGGACAAAATGATTGGTCACATTAACTCCCAAGTGACAAGAGGGGTATTGTGGTTCAGAAATGAAATTGAAATGTCGATTATTTCTTTAAAACCATGGAATACAGATGGATATATCTCAGTGAAATTAATTAAAGCAAAGACAAAGTTAGTCCCTAAAATAGAAAATGGAAAGTGGAAAATCATATTTAAAGCTACATCTGAAAACGATATTGTGCAAAACTCAACATCCCTAGATACCTCAGATCCCAAGGTCGCAAAAAAACTGGAAAAACTCTTGGAAAAGAGGATCGAAAAAAGGGTTCAATTAGCTCTTAGTGCTGTTCAAAAGGATAAGAAAGTAGATATTTTAGGGTTTGCCGATGCTTTTCACCGAAAATATCCCAAGGTATGGAAAAGAGAAAAAAATGATTGGGGTACTATTTATCCAAATGTAGAAGTCTCTTTTGATATAAAAACCCATGTCCGCCGGGAAGGAATGATTACCACCAATCCTAAATTCTCTATGAATGGGGTGAATAAGGAATGAAATGGGGACCTCTGCTAGGATGTACCGCATTAATTATTTTAATCATTCTTTTTCAATGGCCTAAATTAAACCAGGATCAAAAAAAAGAAAAGGCAGCACTCATTATCCTATCGGCTCTCGGATGGATTATGGCAAATTTATTGCTATTTTTCCCTGATATACCGGGCCCTACTGAATTAGTAGATTGGATATATAGACCTCTGGGAAAACTCATAGAATAACTATTACAAAATTCACCTCCATTATTATCAGTCCCAGATGAATAAAAAAGGGCTAAACCATTTTAAAAACATGGCTGTGTTAAAAGTTAAAAGTCATTGTTGATTGAAGTGAAAGGTGCGAGACTTCAGCGGGTACGGGGCAGGGGAGACCCGCAGGCGTAATAGCGCTGAGGACAGCCCTTGGATGTTTCCAGCTGGAACTGTCCGAATTCCCCTTGCATTCGGACAGCCCTTGGCCTTTTCCAGCTCGCTCTGTCCGAATTACCCTTGTATTTGGACAGCCCTTGGCCTTTTCCAGCTCGCTCTGTCCGAATCACACTTGTATTCGCGGACAGCCCTTGGCTTCTTTGGGCTCAGTTTGTCCGAATTACCGTTGTATTCGGACAGCCCTTGACTTTTTTGAGCTCAAGCTGTCTGAATTACCGTTGTATTCGGACAGCCCTTGGCCTCTTTGGGCTCAGTTTGTCCGAATTACCGTTGTATTCGGACAGCCCTTGGCTTTTTTGAGCTCAAGCTGTCCGAATTACCCTTGTATTCGGACAGCCCTTGGCCTTTTCCAGCTCGCTCTGTCCGAATCATCCTTGTATTCGGACAGCTCTTGGCTTCTTTCGGCTCGCTCTGTCCGAATCACCCTTGTATTCGGACAACCCTTGGCTTTTTTCCGCTCGCTCTGTCCGAATCATCCTTGTATTCGGACAGCTCTTGGCTTCTTTCGGCTCGCTCTGTCCGAATTACCCTTGTATTCGGACAGCCCTTGGCCTTTTCCAGCTCGCTCTGTCCGAATCTCCCTTGTATTCGGACAGCCCTTGGCCTTTTCCAGCTCGCTCTGTCCGAATCACCCTTGTATTCGGACAGCCCTTGGCCTTTTCCAGCTCGCTCTGTCCGAATCATCCTTGCATTCGGACAGCCCTTGGCTTTTTCCGGCTCGCTCTGTCCGAATCATCCTTGCATTCGGACAGCCCTTGGCTTTTTCCGGCTCGCTCTGTCCGAATCATCCTTGCATTCGGACAACCCTTGGCTTTTTCCGGCTTTACCTGTCCTAACCACCCTTGCATTCGGCCACCAGGCACTCCCACGAACCGCTCGCGCCTGGATGGAAATCAACTTCCAAGGTTAACACAGCCAAAAATATAAATACTAGAGAACAGCTTCAAACTCTTGTTATAGGGATTGTTTAAAAATGGTATAAGGGATATTAAAAACGAAGAAAGGGTGTCAAGCAATTCCAAACATTGCTTCAACACCCTTTTTACTCATAAATTTGTGGACTCTATGATACGCTTCGGCCTTTTTCTCGCTTCGCGTGTTTGCTTAAACCAAGCGTTTGTGCTGTTGATGTATGAATTTCGTTGATGAGTTCTGGTTTGTCTAGAAGTGATACGCCATATGATGGAATCATTTCTTTTATTTTCGGTTCCCATGCTTTGATATGTTGTGGGAAACATTTCTTTATTACCTCAAGCATAACAGAAACTGCCGTAGAGGCACCTGGAGAAGCGCCCAGTAATGCTGCGATGGACCCATCAGATGCACTAACCACTTCCGTACCAAATTGAAGCGTTCCTTTGCCTCCTGTAACCGTATCTTTGATTACTTGTACACGCTGACCCGCTACGACTAAATCCCAATCCTCACTTTTAGCGTTCGGGATAAACTCACGTAACTCTTCCATGCGCTGCTCTTTCGACAACATCACTTGTTGAATCAGATATTTCGTCAAGGACATCTCTTTTGCGCCCGCCGCCAACATTGTTAAGACATTATTCGGTTTTACGGAAGTGACCAAGTCAAACATGGAACCTGTTTTTAAGAACCTTGGTGAGAAGCCAGCAAATGGTCCAAATAATAGCGATTTCTTATTATCAATAAATCTTGTGTCAAGATGTGGAACAGACATTGGCGGAGCACCAACCTTCGCCTTGCCGTACACTTTTGCATGGTGCTCGGCCACCACTTCCGGATTCTTACACACCATAAATAGTCCACTTACAGGGAATCCCCCAATATGTTTTCCTTCAGGTATACCTGATTTTTGTAGTAAATGCAGGCTTCCTCCACCGCCACCGATAAAGACAAACTTTGCCGTATGGCGTTCGACCGTATTGCTCTCAAGATTGCGCACTTTCAATTCCCACATGCCATCGCTAGTACGTTTAATATCATCAACACTATGTTTGTAGTTTATTTTGACATTATTACTCTCTAAATGATCAAATAACATGCGTGTTAAAGCGCCAAAGTTGACATCTGTTCCAGAGTCGATTTTTGTTGCCGCTATAGGTTCATCCTCCGTACGGCCTTTCATAATAAGCGGAATCCATTCCTTCAATTTTTTCGGGTCATCGGAGAATTCCATCCCTTGGAATAAAGGATTGGTTGCCATCGCTTTAAAGCGCTTTTTCAAAAAGGATACATTCTTTTCCCCTTGTACT
Source organism: Neobacillus cucumis (assembly GCF_016908975.1). Classification (GTDB taxonomy): domain Bacteria; phylum Bacillota; class Bacilli; order Bacillales; family Cytobacillaceae; genus Neobacillus; species Neobacillus cucumis. Next base: position 97,166 of record NZ_JAFBEX010000011.1, on the reverse strand, counting down.
AAACTCATATGGGGCAATGGCATAATAAAGTTTTGCGGATTGCGTATCAATTTGCTGTTTACTAAATAGGACCAAAACTGCATTGAATCTTGAAATTGTTCATTAATTTTGATTGCTTTGTTAATATCTATGGATCCGTCTGGTTTTTCGACGGTGTAGTTAAGCTCGCACAGTGCAGCATGTCCAGTTCCCGCATTATTCCACTCGTTAGAGCTTTCTTCTCCTGCGTTTTCGAGCTTCTCAAACACTGTCATATTCCAGTCCGGTACTAATTCCTTCAGCATTGTTCCCAAAGTCGCACTCATGATTCCTGCACCAATTAAGATCACGTCTGTTTTAGTTTGTCCGTTGCTCATATTAACCGTCCCTTATCTAAGATTCGCAGAATCGGTGTAGGCGCTCCTCTTAAACGTCACAGCAAACCAGGGCGCGACCTAGTAACACACCTTTTCTGGATCAAATTATTCCCTCTTAATATTTTATCACAAATATTTAAAATATTAAAATATCATCTAGTATTTTGATAGGAAATAAACCATTTAAAATATGGTAAAAATTCAAGGTCCTGTTACAAAGCACTAGAAAAAACCATATCTAAAACTCACCGTAACGATTTTCATGCACAGCACCATTATTGGAAATACTAAATCATTTCATACATAAATCACCATATAAAAAACCCAAAAAGGGAACTTTTTAAGTGTCCCTTATTCGGGTTTCAATCAAACCGCCAATCAAGGCAGTTTCTATCTTTTATAATTCTTCACCATTTGTTGCAATTACCGTTTTATACCATTCAAATGAATCTTTCTTTAATCGCTTCATGGATCCGTTTCCTTCATTATCGCGATCCACATAAATCATACCATACCGTTTTTTCATTTCACCTGTTGTAAATGACACAATATCGATGATTCCCCAAGGTGTATAGCCAATTAAATCCACACCATCGTAATTAACTGCTTTTTCTAACGCCTCGATATGAGATTTTAAATATTGAATACGTTCTGGGTCATGGATAGAGCCATCTTCTTCTACCGTATCAATCGCACCAAAGCCGTTCTCTACGATGAATAATGGAATCTGGTATCGATCATAAAAACGATTTAATGTATAACGAAGACCAGTTGGGTCGATGGACCAGCCCCAATCACTTGCTTTAATGTATGGATTATCAACACCGTTAGGTAATCCGCCATTCACGATATCCCCGAGATTTTCTCTAACGACATCACTTTTAACCGTTGTAGACATATAATAGCTGAATCCAAGATAATCAACTATACCATTTCTTAGGATTTCATCGTCCCCATCTTCAAACTTGATGTTATAGCCCGCACGTTCGAATTCTTTTAAGGCGTATTTTGGATAATATCCACGAACCTGAACATCAGGGAAGAAGTAGCGTTGTCTCATTTCTTCTTCTGCTAACATAACATCTTCTGGATTACATGAGAAAGGATAGATCGGAACATGTGACACCATGGCTCCAATTTGGAACTCAGGGTTAATTTCTTTTCCTTTTGCTACCGCTAATGCACTGGCAACTAATTCATGGTGTGCTACTTGATACATAACTTCTTTCGCATCTTCGTTTTCTTCCACCAAAACACCTGAATTTGTCCATAAGAAGATTGGATTATTTACGTCCATTTGGTTGTTGATTTCGTTGAAAGTCATCCAGTATTTTACTTTGTCTTTGTAACGATTGAAGCACACTTCAGCGAATTTTGCGAAGAAATCTACTACTTTACGATTTCGGAAACCGCCGTACTCTCTTGCTAGATGTAATGGCATTTCAAAGTGAGAAAACGTAATAACAGGTTCAATTCCATACTTTAGTAATTCATCAAATACATTATCATAGAATTGCAAACCGCCTTCGTTTGGCTCCGCTTCATCTCCGTTTGGAAAAATTCTGCTCCAGCCGATTGAAGTCCTTAAGCATTTTAATCCCATTTCCGCAAACAAAGCGATATCTTCTTTATATCTATTATAGAAATCAATCGCTTCATGGTTTGGGTAGAATTCATTTTCTTCGATTGTATCTGTGATTTTTCTCGCTACACCGTGTGCACCAGCAGTCATAACATCTACAACGCTTGGCCCTTTACCATCTTGATTCCAGCCACCTTCAAATTGGTGAGCAGCTAACGCACCGCCCCATAGAAAATCCTTTGGTAAATTTCCCATTATACTAATCCTCCCAGATAATAATCAATATACGTCTTTAGTATTCTTCATTTATGATCTTCACATTAATAATATAATTGTACCGGTATAATTTTTCAAGTAATAAATAATTTTTTTGTAACTGTATAATAATTTTAGTATGTTTATGTTATACTTCTACTATTAAGAAAGTTCATAACTAATGAGGAATTGATATGTTAAAATACCAACAAATTGCAACAGAAATTGAACAATATATTGAGCAAAATGCCCTTCAACAGGGGGATAAGCTACCCGTACTAGAAACACTGATGGCTCAATTTGATGTGAGTAAGAGTACGATTACTAAATCTTTAGATCTTTTGGAGAGAAAGGGAGTCGTCTTTCAAGTAAGGGGCAGCGGGATTTTTGTTAGAAGGCATAAAAGGGAAGGTTACATTAGCCTACTTTCTAACCAAGGCTTTAAAAAAGATCTTGAAGATTTTCAAGTTACTTCAAAGCTCATAGAATTAGACGTAAGAAAACCAACGCAAGAGGCAGCCGATAGCTTAAATATTGGACTTAGTGACGATGTCTATTATGTTAAGAGGGTACGGTATATCAATGGACAAACCTTGTGCTTTGAAGAATCCTATTATAATAAAGCCATTATTACGTATTTAAATAGAGAAATTGTCTCGGAATCAATCTTTAATTACATTAGAGAAGGTTTGGGATTAAAGGTTGGCTTTTCAGATATGTTTCTTCAAGTAGGTAAGCTGAATGAAGAGGAAGCTATGTATTTAGGCCTAAAGGTGGACTCACCCAAACTTAACGTAGAAACTATTTTTCATTTAACGAATGGTCAGCCATTTGACTTTTCCAAAGTCACCTATAACTATGAACAATCCCAATTCTTTATCCAAGCAAATAGCCAGTTCTGATAAAACAACTAAACAATAATAGGAAGGGGTAAAACCATGACAGCCTTCTGGGGAGAGGTCGTTGGTACTGCCATTTTACTTTTTATAGGGGGAAGTGTATGTGCGGGCGCCTCTCTCAAAAAGTCTTTTGCTTATAACGCCGGATGGTTTACGATTCAATTTGCATGGGGGATGGCCGTCACCATCGCCATTTTTACTGTAGGAGACATAAGCGGAGCCCATTTAAATCCGGTTATCACCTTAGCTTTAGCCTTTACAGGTAATTTTCCTTGGGAACAGGTTCCCGGATACATCGCTGCTCAGTTCTTAGGTGCCATGATTGGTGCAGCTGGGGTATATTTACAGTATTTTCCTCATTGGAAAGAAACAAAGGATCCAAACGTCATTTTAGGTGTTTTTTCAACAGGTCCAGCCATTCAGCATACGTTTTCCAATCTTTTAAGTGAAATCATCGCAACCTTTATTCTGGTACTTGGGATTCTTTCGATTGGTGCCAACAAGTTTACAGATGGCCTTCACCCAATAGCTGTCGGTTTTTTAATTATGACTCTCAGCTTAGCATTAGCTGGAACGACTGGTGCAGCGCTGAATCCAGCTCGTGATTTAGGACCCCGAATCATGCATTTCCTTTTACCAATCCCTTCTAAAGGGAAATCAAACTGGCGCTATGCTTGGATACCGGTTATTGGACCTATTCTTGGGGGAGTTCTTGGTGGCTTCTTTTACAATAGTGTGTTCCTTGGAAAAATGTCCTTCCAGTTGTTCATTACGTTAGGTTTAACCTCCCTTATATTAGTTTTATTGTATTTTTCAGGAATGAAAAAACAAAAGTTGTTAAAGTCAGATGCTCCCGTTGTCACTTTTCTAAAGGCAAAATAGAGCCAGTGAATAGCACTGTAACAAAGGGTACAGGCGAACTAGCTGTAACGATGATCCTTAGACTTTTATAAAAAAAGAAGAACCTGTAACATAAAACCTCCATTTACCGTTGGTATTATGTTGCAGGGCTTTACTTTTTAATAGAGCCATCACTGTCCTATGTGAGGGTTTTACATTCCTAGTGAATCTTTTAGAAAAGTTGTTAAATATTCGACATTAGTTATTTTTTTATTACATTCGCTGCTATCCGTGCAAATAAGGTTGCCGATGGCCTTGTAATAATCCGGATTTTTGGATTTTTTCGCTTTTGTGACAGTGGAAAAATAAGCAACCTCCCCAAAGCCATTACAGAAAGAACAAATATTCTTTTTACTAGTTGGTGTCAATTTGCATTCAATGCCCGCCATTGTTCCCTCTAGCTCATAGACAATGAACTTTTTATTGGATCCTAAATCGTTCCAGCTTAAATAGGTCAGTTGGCTGTGGTCTATTTGTGATAAATCAGGCAGCTTTAATTTTTTATTCTTCGGAAACATTTTTTTCAGTTGCTGCTCAGTAACTCTTGGGAATGGCCGCAAAAAGTCCGATAGCCGTTGGACATACTGCTCGTACTCGTCATCTGATTTTAGTTTTGAAAGGTCCAGCATTTTTTGTTGATCCAAAGATGCATTTGGAATAAGATCTAGGATCTTAGCATTAGCTAAGTCGATCACAGCAGCCAAAACGGTTGGGGGTAAATTCTTTCTGACACTGTCCTTAATCAAAGTAATCTGCGTTTTTATAAAATTTAACTGTTCATTTTTAATGAATTTTTCTGTCATCATGTACATCTCCAGTCATTTTGCTGCCGTCTCTTTACACTTATTATAAAAAGAGCAGCAAAATTTTAAAATGGAGAAAATAACTTAGAAACGTTTTTTACATAAGGCTCTGTTATACTTGGCTGTTTATTTCCACTGCAGGCGCTTAGCAAACCCGCGGGCGTGCGGGGAGCCTCCTCGGCGAAGACAGCGCCTGTGGGGTCTCCCCAGCCCCGTACTCCCGCAGGACATTGAAATTCTCCCTCGAATCCGCCCACGCACGAAGAAAATGCGATAGCATTTTCGAGGAGTCGAGCGCCTTCCGCTCCAATAAACAGGGTATTAAAAACAACAATTTCGTTTAACAGAGCCCTTAAATAAAACAGCACTGATGAAGGATTTCACCAGTGCTGTTCTTCTATTGTTTATGTGAATACGCTATTTTCTTAATCGTCTCGGTAGAGAGGTAATATTCTTCAGCTAATTGCTGGATACTGCTTCCATTCATAAAAGAATTTCTTATGGCTTCATTACGGCGATCAAGCATCCGTCTTCCCCCACTTGAAGTTCCCCATTTCCGGCGCTCTGTTTCCGGCTTAGGAATATAAAGGGTTTCTCCCTGGACATACTTTTGGATTTCCACGATTAGGTTTTCAGGTAAAACCTTATTTGCATTAATATACTTCACCTTTGCCCGCTCCTTATTTTAATTTTGAAAGAAAATAAGGTGCAAAGCCAAAATATTAGAAAAGCTCTTTCAGCGATAAATTTATATGTTTCGCCCCACGCAAAGTATCGCCTTTCCAATAATAGGCCTTGCATGAGTGGAAGAAGTACCAGACAATCTTATGTGATTCTCCATCTGTAAGCACCCCCTTTAATTTATCATTATAGCGAAGTTTACGATTCGAATGAAGGATACTTTTGGCATTATTTTTTGAATATTTATTTGTTTTGGAAATATTACTGCAATATTATTGCCACGAATGTAAACGATTTAACATCCCTCTGTTCTTTGTTTCAGAAATATCTATGTTACGATAATGAAAAGTTGGCAACTAAAGAACATGGGGGTAAAAGAAATGCTTAAAAGAATCATAACCATTTTAGCAGTTACTGTACTCTCGGTAACGGTAAGTGCTAATGTACAAGCTGCAACATTAACAGTACAAAAAGGGGATACCCTGTGGGATCTCTCACGTGCAAATAATATATCTTTAGAAAGTATCCAAAGTTGGAATCAACTGCATACGGACCTAATCCATCCCGGGGATATTCTAAATATTTCACCGGATAAACAACATATTGTTAAACAAGGTGACACATTATGGGACATCTCTATGAATAATGATATAACTGTTTCGCAACTTAAAGAGTGGAACGAATTACATAGCGATCTTATTCAGCCTGGATTAAATCTACTAATCTTTAATGCTATTAATACCAAGGAACAGGCTATGCCTGCTGCACAAGCACAAACGGATAGTGCACCTGCAGTACCGGCTGCATCCACAAGTAATACAAGTGCTGAGACAAGTACACCTGCGGCACCCGCCGCACCTACAAGTAATACAAGTGCTGAGAAAAGCACACCTGCGGCACCAGCTGCATCCACAAGTAATACAAGTGCTGAGAAAAGCACACCTGCGGCACCCGCCGCACCAACGAGTAATACAAGCCCTGAGAAAAGTGCACCTGCGGCACCCGCCGCACCAACGGAGGATACAGGCTCAAAGGAAATCACAGTAAAAGCAACCGCATATACGGCGTCGTGTGAGGGATGTTCTGGTACTACGGCTACTGGAATTAACCTTAAAGCAAACCCTGAGACAAAAGTCATTGCAGTTGATCCATCCGTAATACCGCTGGGCAGTAAAGTTTATGTAGAAGGCTATGGTGAGGCTGTCGCAGGAGATACTGGTGGAGCCATTAAAGGAAATCGAATTGATATCTTTATTCCTTCTGAACATGATGCCATCAATTTTGGCGTAAAACAAGTAAAGGTAACCATACAAAATTAACATGCAAAAAAATAGCAGTAAAATGAAGAGTCTGTCCTTTAAAAGGGACAGACTCTTTTGGTTTAACTTCTTAGAAATCACCTTTTTAATGCTTAGGTATGATCTTTTAACACCTTTTGTCGTACGTAATCTAGATGTAAATACATTTGATGAAATGCCTCAAAAGGATCCCGTTTTTCCAATGCCTTATAGATAGCCAGATGATGTTGAACGGTTCGTTCTGGTTCGCGAACTTTTATTTCACTGTTCGTTTTGACAAGGGTAACGATTAATGAATCAACCATCCCTTCCACAATCTGGTTATTTGCACTTAAGGCAATGATCCGATGAAATTCAATGTCCGCTTCTCCATAGTCACTTCCGTTACTGTTTGCAATCACATCAATCGTACTTTTAAGTCGACTAAGTTCTTCATCGCTGATTTTCTCAGCTGCAATTGTAATTAAGCCCAATTCTAATGCCATTCTTGCTTCAATTATGGCCTGCAGATTATCATGTGCCAGGGATAACATAATGGAAAAGGGATGACTGCTAATTTTATTATTAAAAAAAGTACCTTCACGTGTTTTACGGCTGATAACACCTAGGGACTCAAGAGAACTAAGTGCCTCACGTAACACAGGCCGGCTCACACTAATTTTCTCCATTAATTCCATTTCCGTTGGGAGCTTATCTCCTGGTTTCATCTGACCACTAACCAGGAGTTGAATAATACTTTTCACTACCTGTTTAGATAAGGTATTACGGTTTACTGACTCAACATGTATCTTTTTCGGACTTTCATCCATACTTAGGCTCCTTGTTTTACCATTTTTGTAAGCCTATTATAATATATTAACGTTCTTTATCACCAGCGAATAAAATAAAAAACGCTGCAGAACTTAGCAGCGTTTACTTTATGTCTAAATTTTTAAGATGCGGCAAATATTTTCTGCAGCGAACGTTAAATTTGCTTCTCCTGATGCGAGTGCTTCCTCTAATGTAGCAACCCCTTTTAAGATCCCGATAATCGCATTAAATCCGTTATCGTATAGAGATTCTACGCCATTGCCCACTCGACCAGTAAAAGCAATTACAGGAACTGAGTATTTTTTGGCTATATTAGCAACTCCGTACGGTGTTTTGCCAAACAATGTCTGGCCATCAATGCTGCCCTCTCCAGTAAATACATAATCTGCTCCCTTGATTCGTTCTTCAAGGCCAGTATATTCAATCACAAGGTCGATACCTTTTTTGAGCTGAGCATTTAAGAAAGCCATTAACCCTGCACCAAGGCCGCCGGCAGCACCGGCACCATCCATATGGGCAATATCTTGACCAAGCTGCTTCTTCGTCACTTCGGCAAAGTGCGCTAGATTTTGGTCAAGAACTGTTATCATTTCGGGAGTTGCTCCTTTTTGAGGACCAAAAATGGCAGATGCTCCATTTTCACCGATTAAAGGATTGGTGACATCGCAGGCAACATCAATTTTTACCCTATTGATCCGTTCATCCAATCCACTCATATCAATTGAATGTAAGCGATGCAATGCCCCTCCACCAAATGGCAGTTCATCTCCACTTTGGTCTTTGAAAGAAACGCCTAACGCTTGTAACATTCCCATGCCGCCATCATTAGTAGCACTACCGCCTATTCCAATCAACAACCGTGTCACGCCCTTATTTAGAGCATGAATAATTAATTGACCTGTCCCATAGGTTGTGGTTAGTAATGGATTTCGATCCCCTTGCTTGATCAATTCAAGTCCACTTGCTGAGGCCATCTCTATAACGGCCGTTTTCCCTTGTCCTAGTAGACCATATTCAGCTATCACTTTTTCGCCTAATGGTCCAATTACTTCTGTCTTAATCATTTCCCCGTTTGACACACTCACTAGAGATTCGACCGTTCCTTCTCCACCGTCAGCCATGGGAACAATCACACATTCTGCATTAGGAAATACTGCTTTTATTCCCTTTTCCATCGCAAGAGCAGCCCTCTTGGACGACATACTTTCCTTAAATGAATCAGGGGCTAATACAAACTTCATAATAATCGGTCCTTTTATCGTCAATTTAGTATATCGGCTTTTTAAAAGAGAAGGATGACCAAGAAGTCACCCTATTTGTAGGATTGTCTAGCTGCAGCGCCTGGGGGCTCGAAGGTCTACAGCCAATCCGTCAAGAAGGCTCGTCTGTAGCCTTGCGCCCCTAGGAAAAAATGAACTACTTTTTTCCCTGATCAGTCACTTCCGCTTTTCCTATTATCTTACTAAACACGGACGTTTGTTATCAAACTTCCAGCCTGGGATATAGAACTGCATTCCGACTGAATCATCACGAGAATTTAGTCCCATGTTGTTATATAACTCATGCGCCATCTTGATTTGGTCCATATCAACTTCCACACCTAAACCTGGCTTATCAGGAATGGCTAAGTGACCATCAACAATTTGGAATGGATCCTTCGTTAACCGCTCAACGCCTTCCTGCCATATCCAGTGCGTATCGATTGCCGTAATCTCACCTGGAGCAGCCGCAGCCACATGTGTAAACATCGCAAGGGAAATATCAAAGTGGTTATTGGAGTGAGAACCCCAAGTTAAACCCCAATCATTACACATTTGGGCTACGCGCACAGAACCTTGCATGGTCCAGAAGTGCGGATCCGCAAGCGGAATATCTACAGATTGTAGGGAAATGGTGTGGCCCATTTGACGCCAATCAGTCGCGATCATATTAGTGGCTGTTGGAAGACCAGTTTGTCTTCTGAACTCAGCCATGACTTCACGGCCAGAGTATCCATTTTCTGCACCACATGGATCCTCAGCATAAGTTAGAATTCCATGCATGTCTTTGCAAAGCTCAACTGCTTCTTTTAAAGACCAAGCGCCGTTTGGATCTAGGGTAATTCTTGCATCAGGGAATCGTTCCTTTAATGCCTTAATCGCTTTGATTTCTTCTTTCCCTTCTAAAACGCCGCCTTTTAGCTTAAAGTCTTTAAATCCATAAAGTGCTTGTGAAGCTTCAGCAAGGCGAACAACTGCTTCCGGTGTTAACGCTTCTTCGTGGCGGATACGGTACCATTCCACTTCAGAATCAGGATTTCTATAATATGGAAGGTCAGTCCTGTTGCGGTCGCCAACATAGAACAAGTAACCAAGTGTTTTAACTTTATCACGTTGCTGGCCTTCACCTAGAAGAGCGGCAACCGGAACATTTAGATGCTTTCCTAACAGGTCAAGTAAGGCTGCTTCAATCGCTGTAACAGCATGGATGGTAATCCGTAAATCAAACGTTTGTAAACCACGGCCTGCTGAATCACGACCGGCAAATTCGCTTCGTACTTTATTTAGTATATTGTTATAGTTACCAATGGAAGATCCGACGACAATTGCTTTTGCATCTTCAAGTGTTTTACGGATTCCTTCACCGCCTGGTACTTCACCAACGCCAACATTTCCATTACTATCTTTTAAAATGACAATGTTTCTAGTAAAGTATGCTCCGTGAGCACCACTAAGGTTTAATAACATACTATCCCGGCCTGCAACCGGATATACATCCATTTCAGTTACAACTGGAGTAGCGTTAATCACTTTTTCAACTGTATTCATGGGTATGTCTCCAATCAAAATGGTTTCGTTTTGTAAAAAGAGAGAACGCAGAACTACAAATTGCCACGTTCCCTATGATGTTTATCAATCTATCAAACCATTAACGTGAGATTTCTACGTTAGCTAATTTTTCATAGTATTTTAATAGGCTGCTGTGGTCATCAAACTCATGACCATCACCCTTTAAGGTATACATCATTTCTAAAACAGCTGCTGTTAAGGGAGCTGGAGAACCGAACTCATGACTAGTTTCCATCGCATTTGTTAAGTCTTTAATGTGTAAGTTAATACGGAAGCCAGGGTTGAAGTTGCGGTCTAACATCATTGGTGCTTTGGCATCTAAAACAGTACTTCCAGCTAAACCGCCGCGGATTGCTTGATAGACAGCCTCTGGATTTACACCAGCTTTTTGTGCTAAAACAAATGCTTCAGACACAGCTGCAATGTTTAAAGCCACGATTATTTGGTTCGCAAGCTTTGTTACGTTACCTGCACCAATCTCACCAACGTGTACAACAGATCCAGCCATTGCTGCTAAAACATCTTGCACTTCTGCAAATACTTCTTTCTTACCACCGACCATAACGGAGATCGTGCCATCAATAGCCTTTGGCTCGCCGCCGCTTACAGGCGCGTCTAACATTTCAACACCCTTTTCAATTAAAGCACCATATACTTCTTGAGAAGCAGCTGGAGCAATTGAACTCATGTCCACATAAATTAATCCTTCACGTGCACCTTCAATTAGTCCGTTTTCTCCTAGTGCAACAGCTTTAACGTTTGGAGAGTTTGGTAGCATCGTAATAACGATATCTGCTTTTTCCGCAATCGCTTTTGGCGTTGTTTCTACTTCTGCACCTAATTGTGCAAGTTCACTTACGGCATCTTTATTAAAATCACTAACGATTAACTGAAATCCAGCTTTGATCAAGTTTTTGCTCATTGGCTTACCCATAATTCCTAATCCAATAAATCCGATTTTCTTCATCATTAACTTCACTCCTACAAATTTTTTTATTAAAAGAGGTACAAGGTTGTACTTCCCTATCATTTACTGCCCGGTTGACTCAAAAGAAGATATTATCCAATAAACATATTCAGGATTAATACACCGATTAAACCAAGGATGGAAAGTGCAGTTGTATAAGTGGTTCTTATTTTAATTGCCTCACCAACCGATAAATTTAGGTATTCCTTAAACATCCAGAATCCTGGATCCGTTACGTGGGAGAAAGCTATACTTCCGCATGTAACGGCAAGTGTCATTAATTCCATGCTTATTCCTGAGCTTTGAGCGATAGGTAGTACCACTCCAGCAGCCGTCATAACTGCAACGGTTGCTGAACCAAGAGCAATACGTAAGAGAGCAGCGATGATCCAAGCAAGGATGATTGGAGACATATGCCAGCCCGCTGTGATATCTTTGATGTAATCGGCAATTCCACCATCAACAAGGACTTGCTTAAATGCACCTCCCGCACCAATTACCAAAATGATCATTGCCATTGGCTTAACTGCATTCGAACAAGACTGCATGACATCTTTTAGTGGACGGCCGATTCTTGGTCCTAAAAGCCACATAGAAATTAACAAAGCGATTAACAATGCCATATTTGATTCACCGATGAAATCCATTACGTGCCTAAAACCATTACCTTCTGGTAAAAATATAGTGGAAATAGCATCAAGGGCCATAAGTACTACTGGAATAAGCGCAACGAAAATACTTGATCCAAAGGATGGCATTTCTTCTTCTTTAAATGTTTTGTTCGTAATAAGTCCATCAGGAATGATTGGATTAATCTTTTTAACAAATGGAAGTCTAGGCCAAGTAAGTGCAATAAAAGCAGCTACAGGTATAGCAATAATTAAACCGTATAAAAGAGTTAGTCCCATATCCGCATGGAAGACGCCAACAACGGCTGCAGGCCCTGGATGCGGCGGGAGAAAACTATGACAAGTTGATAACCCGATTGACATTGGTAAAGCAACCCATAAAAGATTTAACTTTGTTTGACGAACAATGACAAATACAAGTGGAATTAATAACACAAAAGCTACTTCATAAAACATGGTAATGCCAAGTACAAATGAAGCGATTAATATAGCAAGTTGGACTCTTTTAATTCCCATTTTATCTACTAAACTATTAGCAATTTTCTGTGCAGCTCCCGCATCAGCCATCACCGTTCCAAGCATAGCGCCAAGTCCAACAATAAGAGCCGTGCCGCTCAGCTGTCCACCAAGACCAGCACCAATGGTATCCCAAATTTTATCCAAAGGCATTCCTACGAGGAAACCAACAAATAATGAAGTTAAGAGTAGGGCTATGAAACCATTCATTTTTAGAGGAATCATTAAAACAAGTAAAAGGACAACAGCTAAGGCAACATACAATAATGGCATGTTATTTCTTCCTTCCCTTAGGAAATTAATAAATTTGGTAGAGTTCTAAATCTTTTAAAACATTTTCTAAGATTGTCTTGCTTTCTGGATTCATCTCGGCTGCAGGTCCAAAAGCATAACCCACATCAATTCCTACCATTCTTTCACCTGAGTTCGAGCTTCATTCCCATAAAGAATAATTGGTAAATTTGTTGACTTCGCAATCGCTTTAAAATGATCAGCTAACTCCGTTTGTGTTGGTGTCATAAAATATGGAGTTAAGACAGAAAGTGCTGCAACAACGCCAATTTCTTCGACCATCTGAGCTGTTTAAATACAGTCTTTAGTCGTGCTCTCACTAGCCCCACAATAAACAGGAACCCTTCCAGCAGTGTGATCCACTGTTACTTCCACAACACAGCGTTTTTATTCTGGCGTAAGCCCGTAAATTTAGCCACTGCTTCCTAAGACAAATAATTCGTGAACACCATCTGCAATGGTGTAATCAATGACTTTTCGCAGTTCATCTTCCATCAGTTGGCCATTCTTATCTAATGGTGTGACTAATGTGGGAATGACCCCTTTTGGCTTAAACATCGTGACTCCTCCCAGCTTATTCATTTTTCCAATTTATAAATATGTGATCTTTGAAAGTTTGTGAAACTGTTCACATATCTATTGTAAACGGTTTTGGTGAAAATATCTTTATTCAATTTGCTAAAGTTTATCTATACATTTTTAGGCAAGTGAACAACTAGATTTTAAGTTTCATGGAAAGCTAAAATAGTCAATAATCATAAAATGTCTGTTTTATTACAATAATTCAAAAATATCTTTAACTTTATTAAATTTTTAGTAACCGTTTACATTTTTATTGTATAATTGTCTTACAAATAAATCATCATTCAATTCACTAATATTCTCTTACTTTTTTTGGTCAAATAACCAAAAATTACAAATGGGGATAATAAACAGTTTACACTGCAAGGAGGCTATTGTTTTGAAAATACATAAAGTTTTAGCTCAAGAGATTGCAGATAAAGTCATGAAGGTGATTCCGTATAATGTAAATATTATGGACGAAGTGGGGACTATTATTGGAAGTGGGGAAGCAAATCGAATCGGTACCTTTCATGAAGGTGCCTTATCAGCTATTAATCTAGGAAAAATCGTTTCCGTTTATGAATCAGATACTTCCTCAAAGCCCGGTGTCAATATCCCTATTCATTTTAAGAAGGATATTATAGGAGTCATTGGCATAAGCGGGGAACCTAAGATTGTTGAACCTTTTGCTGAATTAGTCCGTGTTACTGCTGAATTATTAATTGATCAGGAATTTTTATTTAGAGAGCGCAGAATTCAAGAACAAATGAAGGAAGAATTTTTATATCAATGGATTTTCCGTTTAGAACCATATGATGATGCCTTTATTAATAGTGGGGAAGCCATTGGAATTAATTTAAAACTGGAAAGAAAAGCGATTATTGTCAAGGGTGAAACCAAAAAAGAACCCTATCTGCGTGATCAGGAATTTACATTCAAACTGAATAAATCTACCTTGTTACTGATTGTGCCAAACGATAGTGACATTTTAAAAAGATTGGAATCTACCATCACTCAAAACAGCACAAGAATTGGTATCGGTGATAGCAGCACACATGTTGCAAAATCCGTACATGAAGCAAAAAGAGCGATAGATATAGCTGATAAATTAGAATTTCCCTCTACTTTCTGCTATTATCAAGAGTTAAAATTTATTGATTATTTAACTAATAAAGATACATCACTTGGTGAGATTAGTCATTTTTTCCAGGAACTAGAGGCTAATCCTAAAGGACAAGAGCTTGTTGAAACGCTTCTTTGCTATATTAATAACAGTGGTGATATGAATGCTATTTCAAAGGAGCTTCATATCCATCGAAATAGTTTAGCTTATCGGTTACAGAGGCTTGAAATTCTAACAAATAAAAATCCAAAGAAATTTACCGACTTATTTCAACTCTTTACAGGATATGTCCTGTATAAAATGCAATCCTCCATGTAAATGCCTTTTCTAAAAACAGTCTTCCAAATAAATAGGAAGGCTGTCTTTTTTAGGATATTATGGGTATTTATTGTTTTTTGAAACAAACTAAGCTTAAGAGGTGTTCAATCATGGAAAAAGTTAATCCTAATGAAGAAAAAAATGAGAATTCGAAGAAATCAAAAGTATTTGAAGAAGTAAAAAGAAAGAACATTATGGACTGGGGCGTAATAGAACTAGCTGAAGGCGTCCAGCAAAGTAAAACTCGGAAAGATTAATCCGAGTTTTTTTGTTAAGACCTATACTGACTATTGTTAATTATAGCATGGACTTTAAGAAAATGTTTCACGTGGAACTTCTCTATCTGGTTAATTGGAGTTCAGGAAAAACTATTTCGTCTGATCACTCATTGTGAAAGGAGATCAAACATAACAGTTACTGCCAATAAGTCAGCTGATCCTCCCGGACTGATGTTTCTGTCGATAAATTCCCTATCCATTTCATGGGTCATCTGTAAACCCTTTGGTGTCATGATCCCACCCAAATCAAGCACCTTTATGGCTTTATGATGGACAAATTCCAATGTTTCCAAATCATGTCTTGCCACGATATTAGTATCTTCATTGACTGCCATCAGATGGAGGAGTACCTGGACCAAAATATCATTAAGATGCAAGGTTTTCATTGATTTTAATTTTTTTAACTCAGGGAGAGAGTACTTCCGCACCGTCGGAAAACCGCTTTCGACCTCTCCACGTATCCCTCTCAGCCCGTATTTCTGATATAATTTCTCTCCATAAGTAAGAGCATCCGACTTGTTCATATAAGTCAATTCTCTTAAACATAAACCCTGCGTCATGAAGGAAACTTTTTCGCAGATAGTATCCGTGGTGACCATTTTAGTTTCATTTTCTGTCATACAGCAAGAAGCTGCCGCACAGATGATTCCCAAGGAAAAAACCAGACCTTTATGGGTGTTAACGTTATCCGTGGCCTCAAACATTGACTTTTCAGCATCCATGCCAAGACTTCTTAGAGCTTGAAACAGTTCTTGCGGATTTTGTCCAGCGTATTTTAGGCCTTCGGCAGCACAGTCATTGAAATAGTTACTCAGTGCAGCAGAGCTTGCCATAAATGTAAAAAAGTCCATATCCTTATGGGCCCCCTGATTGAATCTATCTACCAGCCCGGGCTTGGGGCTTGCAGAAACCTCATAAAGCAAAGAAAGCAGCGCTTTTTGAGAAATCGTTTGTATCCACCGTTCAGTCATAAATTACGTCTTTCTCCCTTCAAAAAAAGAATGGCCAAACTTGCTAAAAACCAGTGTTGCCCTTTGCAGGGATGATCCCGGGGGGAAATAATGGACGGGAAGGTAAGCGACGTTTGGCCATTTGTTCTAAACTAAGATTCAATCTTTAAATATGAATCTACCATACTTTTGATTTTTTCCATCAGTACTTCACTTGTGTGCTGTCTGCTTCGTCCGCAGCCATGTGCATCCTGCTCGCAAATCAGGCATTTACGTTTGGAAGCACCCAAGTCTTCTCTGGAGATTGGCTTTCCATCTACTCCTATTACATCAAGGTCAAACAGCCTGCCAAGCGGATGTTCGTTCTCAATCTGTAACATATGGCCCTTTAAAGTCCGTTCGGATGTAATCACAACAAAGTATGCTTCATAACCGGTATGACGAACTTCAACTTTGCTATACTCCAGAAGGCAACCTATCTCTTTCAGTTTTTCTTCCAATGCCTTACAACCCTTACGAAAGATGGCACTACTTTCCGGAGTTATCTTGATGGAGCCCGGCATATTGACTGTAAATGATACTAAAGGCAGCCTGTACTTCTCTACTAATTGCTTTTGCAAGGCAGCCCGACGCTCGCGGGCCTCTAATATTTGCTCAAGCGTTATTTCTTGGGATGCGATCATGCCCAAGGCCCCCTCTTCACTTGGTGAATCACATCAATCACCGAGCCATCTCGATACTTGACCAAACCGACAATTTTATCTTCGACCCTAATCGGTTCAGGGGTTCCAACAATGTGATTGGCTTTTGCTTTGAGCTCTTCAATGGATAAAACCGGCAGATTCGCTTTTTTAAGGTTACTATACAAATCCAGTCTTCGCGGATTAACAGCAATTCCCTGGTCTGTAACCAACACATCAATGGAACAACCCGGGGTCACTATTGTATGTACTCTATCAAGAATGGAAGGCATTCTGCCCCTGATGAGCGGAGCGACGACAATGGTGCAGGCCGCCCCAGCAGCTGAATCACTGTGTCCGCCGGAAGCTCCACGAATTACCCCATCGGAACCTGTGATAACGTTCACATTAAAATCCAGGTCGATTTCTAATGCGCTTAATACCGTTACATCTAACTGATTAACTGCACTTCCTGGATTATCAGGGCTGGCATAATACTCCGCACAAATTTGCTGATGAAAACGGTTGTTTTTAAGGGAAGCGACCGCTTTTAAATCAAAGCCTTGAACATCCAATAACTTTTTAATCAGACCCTCCTCATGGAGTTCAACCATTTGGCCAGTTATGCCGCCTAATGCAAAACTTGCTGTAATATTTCTATCAATCATCTTTTCTCTAAGAAATCTTGTAGCAGCCAGTGAGCTTCCTCCAGACCCTGTCTGCAACGAAAACCCGTCCTCGAAATAGCCGGAAGCGACGATTACATTAGCTGCATGCTGAGCGATGAGCAGGTCCTTGGGATTTTTGGTATATCGAGTGGCTTCTGACATAATTCCATTTGGATCACCGATAGAGTCGACAACGACAATATAATCAACATGAGATTCAGGAATAGCAAAAGGTGTATTAGGATATTCAACCAAATGATCCGTAATTAAGACGACCTTTTCAGCATACTGGGCATCCACCTTGGCATATCCCAGCGCACCGCATTCCGATAAAGATTGATTATCCCTTGAGTATCCATTGGCATTGCCGGCAGGATCACAAGATGGGACGCCTAAAAAAGCAACGTCAATCGATAGTTCCCCTGAGGCAATCGCCCTTGCTCTGCCTCCATGGGAATTAATCACAATGGGAACATCCACCAAGCCGTCTGAAATGGCCTCAGCCAATTCACCTCTGACTCCACTCGTCTCAATCCTCCGAATGACTCCATTTTTTATATGATGAATCAATGGCGCATGGATTTTTGAGAGAGAACTTGCTGCCAAGACAAGGTCCTTCATTCCCATTCTGGCAATCGTCTCCATCACCATATTCACAATATAATCGCCATTTCGGAAATGATGGTGGAAGGAAATCGTCATTCCATCCTTTAAACCTGTTTCTCGGATTGCGGTTTCAAGAGAATCAAGAATTTTATTTCTTTCAGGATTTCTTTGGCGGTCTTTGGATTTCTGTGTATTTTTCACCAACCCATCCGATTCAAACTGTCTAAGTGTTCCAAGTCCATAAATTTCTTCCGGTATCCTTCGTCCAATCGCATTATCCATTATGACCACAGCTCCTCCATACTCACCATATTTACAGCCTCAGCTATTTCGAGTACTCTTTGTGCTCTTTCGACGATCGGCTTGTCAATCATTTTTCCGTTCAGACTTATGACACCCGATCCTTTTACTTCTGCTTCTTTCGCTGCTTCGATTACCCGAATGGCTTTCATGATTTCATCTTCGGTTGGTGAATAGATGTCATGAACAACTTGAATTTGTCTTGGGTTAATTAGCGATTTCCCATCAAACCCCAATTGTTTAATAAGTTTCACTTCACGGCTAAATCCTTCCTCATCCTCCACATCGGAAAAAACCGTATCCAAAGCATCGATTCCTGCGGCCCGTGCAGCAAAGAGGATTTGGCTTCTGGCTGCAAGTAACTCAATGCCGTCTGGAGATCTTGTCGTTTTTAGATCTGTTACAAAATCCTCAGCCCCAATCGCAATCCCGATTAACCGCGTGCTCGCCATTGCAATTTTATAGGCATTAATGACTCCCAGAGCACTTTCAACCGCCGCCATGAGCTTAATCGTTCCGTGTTCCATTCCAGCCTGCTTTTCAATGAGCGAAATAAGTTCATCCGCTTCCACTACATCTTCTGGTGTTTCCGTTTTGGGTAGACGGATTGCATCCGGTTTTGCTCTGACAATCGCTTCAAAGTCTTCTCTGCCATAAGGTGTATTTAAGCCATTGACGCGCACAAGGATTTCCGTTCTTCCATAATCAATCGTTTTCAAAGCTTCATAAACTAAAAGTCTTGCAGCATCCTTTTCAAGGAGGGAAACGGAATCTTCCAGGTCAAACATGATGGAGTCTGCTCCGTAAATAGTAGCGTCCCTAATCATACCAGGATTGTTACCTGGAACGTATAACATACTTCTTCTTAGCCTGCCCACTTATTTTACCTCCCATGGAAAACAATTTTGATGGGTAGCCCTTCTGACAGCGGTCCTGACTCTGGCTCGGATCGTGCAATCCAAAGCTCCTTTATCATTGGCACGGACAATGGCTGCCCCTACCCCTAACTCTAATAATGTCTCGAGAATGACCTTTCTAATCTGGCTGCCAAACTGATTTTCCACTGTGCTTTTTAGTTCAAGTTCAATACCATTTCTGTCATTCTGTTCTATTTGGATGGTAATATCGCTCGACTCAAGTGTTCCGGCAATCCCTGCATCCAAAATCTTCACTCTTTCTGGCATCATCAACATACTTTCATCAACTCCGATTAATGTCGTTTATGGTTTGCCTGTATTTCATGGATAATTCCCTTAGCCTCATGTGACAAAAGAAATTGATAGGTTGTTTTAGGAACCAGTTTCTTTACTTCGTGGAGCTTTCCTTCATGAATTAGTTCCCTCACTCTGGAGGCGCTAATCGGCTGCCCTTCACATAGCATCCTCGGAACCACCTCCAGTTCAATCCCATGATCAGGGAGAATTTCCTGCATAAACATGTTATAAATTGCTGTAACCTGGCAGTATGGTTCCTCGCCAACAAATCTCTTTTGAATTCCTAGTGTTGGAGCAATATGACGCGTGAATAGTTCTAAGTCTAACCTCGCATGGGTTTCGACAATATCTTGAGACTTTTTAATAAAATAGGATGGGAAGGTTGCATCCGATATGATATAGTCCTTCCCCCAATGAACAACCACATTGCCAAGATGTTTCACTCCTTCTTTGACAAGCCGATATCGAATCGCAGAAGGGAAACTTGACTTGTCCTCTTCCAGAACAAAGATGTGGAGTGTTTGACATCTGGACGCTGCGTACTCGATTAGATATTGATGGCCCAAAGTAAATGGATTGCAATTGACGACCACAGCCCCCGATCC
Organism: Neobacillus cucumis; assembly: GCF_016908975.1. GTDB lineage: Bacteria > Bacillota > Bacilli > Bacillales > Cytobacillaceae > Neobacillus > Neobacillus cucumis. The sequence goes on along the minus strand of NZ_JAFBEX010000011.1, from coordinate 77,045 downwards.
AACCTGACGCCCAGTTTCCCGGCTGATTTCATTCAGGTATTTTTCCATCCCATCCGACTTGTTCTCCAACAATACAACCTTTGAAGGGACTTCGGCGATTGGATAAAAGCCCAGATCGGAAAAGATCATCCAGTTCTCTGGCTTGGTAAAGATAAAGAGATGTGTCTTTCCCCTCGAGTAAGCCACATGGAAAAGATGGGTGACAAGCCTTGCCGACAACCCCCTATTTTGAAATTCCTCATCTACGGCAATGCATTTGATAATTCTTCCCCCAAGGGAACCTGTTGCTGCCATCTTCCCTCTGTTAAAAAAGGCGATGGTATAGTCAACCTCTGAATCCAAAGATAAATTCTGTCTCTTTAGAAACTCCTCCAATTGAGTTCTTTGCGTTTTCGATTGGAGATTTACAATCTGTTCACTTAAATCGTCATACCACATGGCGCGTCTTTCAATAGGCCTCCTTTTCTACCAGTCCAAACAATGTTAAATTTACCTCTGTCCATTATCCTAACGCATATGTTTTAATAGATATAGATTTTAAAAATAAGCGCCAATAAGATTATTTAAGCGAATTAAGTACATTATGTTCATGAATGATCATGCTTAACGGGGGAGCAAAGTATGCGGTTACAAACGAAATTAACCCTATTAATTTTATCTTTATTGTTATCTATTATTATTGTATTTGGGTATTACTCCCAATCGTTAATTACCAAATCCTTAACGAACCAACTTGGGAATCGGGTGTTGTCGATTGCCGAAACAGTGGCATCCATTCCTGAAATCAGACAAGCCTTTTCTACAAAAGACCCCTCGCACACCATCCAACCAATAGCGGAAAAAATCCGCAAGCAAACCGGTGCCCAATTTGTGGTTGTGGGCAATACGGAGAAAGAGCGGTATTCACATCCTGTTCCAGACAGAATTGGGGGAATAATGGTAGGAAAAGATAATGACAAGGCATTGCAGGGGAAATTTGTTATTTCACAGGAAAAAGGGTCTATGGGTCCATCCTTGAGAGGCATAGTCCCCATTTATAATAAAAATAAGGAAATCATCGGAATTGTAGCGGTGGGTTTTTCACTAGAAAGTATTGAAACTATTAAAATGAATTACCGTAATAAGATTATTTTCATCTCATTCGGAATTCTTTTCGTAGGTATTTTGGGTGCCATGCTTATCGCCCGTAGCATGAAACGAGCCATCCTTGGACTGGAACCGAAAGAAATCACCCAGTTATATCAGAAAAATAAAGCTATATTGGAATCCATCAAAGAAGGGGTCGTTGCAGTAAATTTAGATGGAACCGTTACCATGGTTAATCAACAAGCCATACATATGCTCCACTGGTCAAATGAAAAAGAGGTTCTTGGAGCAAACATCCTGGATATTTCACCCTATTCTCCTTTACTGGAAATCATCGAAAAAGGGGAGGCCGTATTTGATCAGGAATTTTTTATAAACGAAGAAGTCTTTATTGCCAATTACATGCCCATTAGGGACGCAAAGGGGAATATTGCCGGCTGGGTTTCCAGTTTCCGCAGCAAATCGGAACTTTATCGGATCACCCAGGAACTCTCCCAAGTAAAACAATATTCGGAAGCATTACGGGCTCAAACTCATGAGTATTCGAACAAGCTCTATATGATTTCTGGGCTCATTCAGCTTAAATCGTACCAAGAAGCCATCGACTTCATTGCCCGTGAATCCGATATTCAACAAAATCTATTGAATTTTATTAGGCAGGAAATTCCGGATGTGATGATCTGCGGATTGCTCATCGGCAAATTAAATCAAGCGAATGAATTAAAAATTCATTTTGATATCGACCGGGAAAGCTGCTTTAAAGCTATTCCGGCAGTAATTGAACGTGAAAGTCTGACAACCATTATTGGCAATCTGATCGATAATGCCATCGATGCCGTAATGAAACCTGGGGTCCACGCAAAAAATATAAAAATTTTCTTCGCAGACTATGGAAATGATCTCATCATTGAAGTGGAAGATTCCGGTACTGGCATTTCACCGGAACACCAAGAAAAAATATTTGAAAAAGGTTTTTCAACAAAAAGAGTGAAAAATCACGGGATTGGCCTATTTTTGGTTCAAAAGATCATCCAGAAATTAAATGGATATATTTCTTATTCACCAAACCCAGAGGGCGGGTCTATTTTTACTGTCATTATACCTAAATCTTAAAGTTAGCCATTATAAGGAGGATTACCAGGTGAAAATCCAACAACAAGATAATATCTCAGTACTGATTATAGAAGATGACGTTCGAATTGCAGAAATTAACCGTCGGCTGGTGGAAAAAGTCCCCGGATTTCAAGTGATCGGCATTGCTACTGATGAACAACAGGCAAAAGACCAATTGGCTATTCTCAGTCCCGATTTAGTTTTGCTCGATATTTATTTTCCTGATATGAACGGATTGGATTTTCTGCAAGTGATCAACAGTGATTATCAAGAAACAAATGTTATTATGATAACAGCATCCCGTGAAATCAATTCGGTCAAAGAGGCTCTTCGCAGTGGTGTTTTTGATTTTATTGTGAAGCCTTTAGTCTTTGAACGTTTGAAAAACTCCCTCGAGAAATATCAAGAGTTTCGGAGCAAATTGAGAAAAATACAAAATGAAAATCATAATGTCAATCAGGAAGAAATTGATGAGTTATTGGCCAGGGTCGGACAAAAGGAACAACTCACACCCTATCTTCCCAAAGGAATTGATAAAATTACCCTTCAAAAAGTAACAGAGGTTTTAAATCAAACACCCGAGGGCCTGAACGCAGAAGGGCTTGCAAAGAAAATTGGCATCAGCCGCCCCACTGCCCGCCGTTATTTGGAGTACCTTGTGGCAAAGGAACAAATCAGTGCCGATTTGTCATATGGAGAAGTGGGCAGACCTGAAAGAATCTATCGAAAAAAATAAGGTTGCCTATATGAAAGGATGGTTTAAGAACCATCCTTTTATTTTTTGTCGTGAACAAAATGTTCAAAATTATCAATAATAATCTTTTTATCTCTTATTCTCGTAATATTCATTTTTAATATCTTTATTGGTATTTTAAATTTAGTCAATATTTAGACATAAAAACGAAAGGAGAAAGAAAGCAGTTATTTTGATTGTTTTTTAGGGCTCTTTTGTAAACGTTTTCGATAAGTTAAACCGTAATTCAGTGATTTTAAAAAATAAGGAGGAACATCAATGGCATTAAGAAAAGAAGTACCAGTAACAGTAGCGCCCGAGGTCGTATCAAAAACAGGTTTACTAAATTATAATATGTACGGGTTGCCATTATGGGCATGGTTTACCGGTGTACTAATTCTTGTTTTTGGACAATTGACGAAATCTTACCCTGTAAGCTTTGCCGGGGATATTCTTGTTTTATTTGTTGTTGGCTTTTTCTTTGGAAAAGTGGGCGATACTCTTCCAATCTGGAAAGATTATCTTGGCGGCGGTTCCCTGCTTGCTTTCTTGGGCGCCTCCTATTTAGTATCTACAGGAGTCATTTCGACGGATGTAGCTAATGGAGTAAAGTCCCTTTTCGACGAAATGGGTTTGCTTGACTTTTTTATTGCCGTCATTATCACAAGCTCTATTCTATCTATTAATCGAAAGTTCCTAGCTAAAGCAATCGGTGGATTTATCCCATTAGTTCTTGTTGGTACAGCTTTCGCCTTTATCGCAGCAATTGTTGGTGGATTGATTGTTGGTGTCAATTATAAAGAGGTCATCATGAACTATGCTCTTCCAATTATGGGCGGAGGAAATGGTGCTGGTGCCATTCCTATGAGCCAAATTTGGGGACAAGTGACTGGCAAGGATCCTAAAATCTGGTACTCTTCTGCCATTACCATCTTAACCATTGCTAACATTTTCGCTATTATGGTGGGTGCTTTATTAAATGGTCTTGGAAAGAAAATGCCGAAATGGACAGGAAATGGCGAATTAATTAAAGGGCAAGTTACAGAGAAAAAGAAAGAAGCAAAAGTGAAAAATACTGCTACGATGGAAGATGCTGCTTTTGGTTTATTTGTTGCAATCGCTTTCTTTGGCCTTGCAAATTTAATTGGAGTTGGCTTGCTTCCAAAAATCGGTCCATTCTCCATTCACCCTTATGCCTATATGGTCATTCTATTAATCATGGCTAATGCACTAGACATCATTCCACAACGTGCAAAAGATGGATTAAAAAAAGTTAATGAATTTATGATGGGAAAACTTTTATTCGTCTTTTTAGCAGGTGTTGGTATCACTTATACCGATTTTAGCGCCCTAATCCATGCCTTATCCCTTCAAACAGCCGTTATCTGTTTATTTACAGTTTTTGGAGCTGTAGCTGGATGTTGGATCTTTGCGAAATTGGTTGGATTCTATGAAATTGAAGCATCCATCGCCGGCGGTCTATGTCACGTTAACCGCGGCGGATCAGGCGATCTTGAAATATTAGGTGCATCCAATAGGATGATTTTAATGTCCTATGCTCAGCTGGCTACCCGTCTAGGCGGAGCTATCATCCTTGTGCTTGCAAGCTTTTTCTTTGGTCTGTGGGCAAAGTAAATCAGATATAAAAGACAAACAGGGCTGAGAAGTGCGACATTCACAGCCTTGTTTTAATCATTCGACAAATAAAAGGACAGGTGCTAAATCATGTGGGTTATAACAGCCTTTTCAGATAAAAACGGTACTAAAATGTATGAATTTGACACGGAAAATGAAGCTAGAGCAGCTTTTAAAAATATACAAGGTTACAAGATCCTAACTGAGTTGATTGACCTTGAACCAGCTTTCTCATTAGTAATGATTTAATTCTTTTTTAAAAGTACTACAATTTATTTGATGGAGTGATTATGAATGGCATTACAATTGCTGCAGCGAACTCAAACGATTGTTCGTTATCAGAATCGTAACGGCAAAATATTTTACGGCATGGTTGAAGATGATGAAATTTTGCAATTGTCCAGTAACTTTACTGAAATTGCAAACAATGAACTTAAATTTGACGGTTTAAGAGTTAAATATAATGATGTGAAAATACTAGAGCCTGTAAATCCCTCAAAAGTAATTAATTTCGGCTGGACCTATGCTGCACATGCACAAGAGACGGGTGGAACAGCTAACCTCAAAGAACCATTTTTATTTTTAAAACCTACTACTTCCCTGATCCCAGATAGAGGGGAAATCGTCCTTCCGCCAAGCAACTTAACCCATCAGGTCGAATTGGAGGGGGAAGTGGCACTTGTTATTGGAAAAAGAGGCAAAAACATAAAAGAAGCAGACGCATTGGATTATGTATTTGGCTGTACGATATTTAACGATGTAACGGCAAGAGATCTTACCAAAAAGGATCCCCAGTTTACCCGTGGTAAAGGATTTGATACCTTTGGACCACTGGGTCCGTGTATTGTGACAGGTATAGATCCAACTAATTTACGAATCGTTACTACTTTAAATGGAAAAGTTGTTCAGGACGGAAACACGAACCAAATGTCTTTGTCTATTCCTTTCCTGATCAGCTGGGTTTCACAAATTATGACATTGGAGCCTGGTGATATTTTGGCTACAGGTTCACCTGCTGGAAGTTGCCCAATGAAATCAGGCGACATGGTATCTGTAGAAGTAGAAAAGATCGGGAAGCTGTGTAATTTTGTCATATAAAATATATTTAACATAACCATGAAAAGAAACAGGCAGGTTCTATCAGGATCTGCCTTTCCTTTTGTTAATGGCTCCCTAATCCTAATCTAGTTCAAAAATATATTGGATAATCTTACTTTAAGAGAAAATCATCTAAATATTTTATTACTTCCTCTCTCTTACCCGACACTTTTTCGGCCCGCTTTATGTCTTTATCTAGCTTCTCTAAAGATTCCTTTAAAAGTTCTTGTTCTGCTGCTTGAGGAATGATCACGACGCCATCGGCATCCCCCACAACGATATCTCCCGGATGGACAGTAGTTCCACCGCATGAAATAGGAATGTTAATCTCCCCCATCCCTGCTTTTCCACTGGCTGCCACAGTCGTCCTTTTACAAAACACCGGATAATCCAACTCTCTTATCCCCTGTATATCCCGAACAGCCCCGTCGACAATGATGCCACGAATCCCCAATGTCTGTGCCAAACCGACAATAAAGTCTCCCGCGATGGCCCGGTAAGTATCACCTTTGGCATCGATCACTAATACATCTCCTGGATTTGCCTCCCTGATGGCCTTTAATACAACCAAATTGTCTCCTACAGGCATTTTAACCGTAAAAGCTCTGCCTGCCACTCGATATTCATCTTTTAAAGGCTTTATCGCTGGATCCAAATTATTGAGACCTTGCATTGTATCAGAAAGACAAGTTGTTGGAATCTTTTCAAACTCATTCACAATACTCATTTTTCATATCTCTCCCTAAATTGATTACTTGAATAATCCTCTTAATCAAATATTAACTCAAAATTTAATAGGTAAAGAAATAGTTTTAATTCATATACAGCTATTCCAAATAGGAATACCAAATAGAAAACGCGTTTATGAGGTACACAAAAAAACAGATGAATTTGAACATTATGTGGCAAAAAAGAGACGTATTTTTGACTATTAGGAGTAACCATTACATACGTCACTATTCTTTAAAAACCCAATTGTTAGAATTAGTGAATATTAAGCAGCACTTAATAAACTAATGAAACGGGGTTATTTTTTATGAATATTCCACAATTGAAAATAGGTCATATGATTCCGAAGTTTCCAATCTTACAAGGTGGTATGGGTGTAGGCATTTCTTTAAGTGGACTTGCTTCTGCCGTTGCAAATGCTGGGGGAATTGGGATTATATCAGGAACTGGGATTAGCATCGATGAAATGCGCTCACATATAAGGAAGGCGAAAGAAAGTGTAAAGGGTTCCGGCTATATCGGAGTAAACGTTCTTTTCGCTATGAATGACTTTGCTGAAAAAATGAAAGCAGCCATTGAGGAAAAGGTTGATTTCATCATATCAGGCGCTGGAATTTCAAGAGATATGTATGCTTGGGGCAAAGAATCAGGCATACCCGTCCTGTCAATTGTGTCTTCCGCAAAGCTAGCTAGATTGTCAGAACGTCTTGGTGCTTCTGCCGTTGTTGTAGAAGGCTTTGAGGCTGGCGGACACCTTGGTACGGAAAGACCTTTATTTGATATTTTGCCTGAAGTGGTTGAAGCTGTTAAGATTCCCGTTATTGCTGCTGGAGGAATTATGACTGGAGAGGATGTTGCAAGAGCTTTACGTATGGGGGCGTCTGGGGTACAGATGGGAACTAGGTTCGTTGCTAGTGATGAGTGTGATGCACCATTATCATTTAAAGAAAAATATGTACATGCCGAGCAGGAAGATATCCGTTTGGTAAAAACCACGGTTGGACTCCAGGGTCGTGCCATTAAGAACCAGTTTATTGACCTTATCTCTGATAATAAAAAGGTCAAAATAAAAAAGTGCTTAGATTGCCTAAAAAATTGTTCTTACCGTTTTTGTACACTAGATTCTCTTATCACTTCTATGAATGGAGATTGCGAGAATGGTCTTGTTTTTGCTGGGTCAAGAGTACATGAAATCAAAGAAATTCTACCAGTTAAAACAATTATCAACAATATTATGAGTGAATATATAGCTTGTATCTGAATTTGAAAGGTGTCTGTCCCCTATGCGTAATGCTAGTAGGTCAGGCATCTTTTTCTGTTAATCTACTTAATAAAAGAAACACAATTAATTTACAGAATATTAAAACTTTTTAATATAGACTTATGATATTGTGAAAATAAGATAGTAAAACGTAATACATATTCAAGCCATCTAGAATGTAAAGTGTACATAAGGAAGGATATAGGCTGATTTAATAACATTTTTGGGACTCTGTTTTCTAGCAAAATCATATTATTAAAATTCAAAAGGAGGTTATGGTTAGATGTTAGAAAGGCAATCAGGACAAAAAGCAATATTGTCAAAAAGGGGCAAGGAAAGTTTTAAGAAAAAAACAGCCTTCCTTGTTTTTATGTGCCTCATATTCTTCGTTTCATTAGGAAATTTATTTATTAAACCTACACAGGCTGCGGTGGGATCTCATGTTGTCATCAGTGAAATTTATGGTGGAGGAGGTAATAGTGGTTCTTCCTACAAAAATGATTATATTGAACTCTACAATCCCACAAGTTCAAGTGTAAGCTTGTCTGGATGGTCTGTTCAATACGCCTCTTCTACCGGTACTTTCAACAGCATTACAAATTTAACAGGCAGCATTGGCTCACATCAATACTATTTAATTAAAGAGGCAAGCGGCGGCGGCGGAACTGTTGATCTGCCAACTGCTGATGATTCAGGTACGATAAACTTAAGTGCTAGCAGCGGAAAAGTTGCATTGGCAAAAGTCACTACCGCAGTATCTGGTTCAACTAATTCAAATGTTGTGGATTTTGTTGGCTTCGGTTCTGCTAATGACTCAGAAACTACTCCAATCGGTACTCTTTCTGACACAACAAGTGCAGAGCGTAAAGACAATAACGGTGGAACTGCTCAAGGCCAAGGGAATGGTTGGGATACGAATAACAATGCTAACGACTTGGTGATTACAAGCAGCTTGGTTCCGCAAAATGCGTCTTCTGCAGCTGAATCTACAACACAAACAGGTACTGATAATGATAATCTAGGATTAGGGAATCCAAGTGGTGCTACAAGTGATACATCCAATTTCAATAATTATTTGATGGTTAAACCTCAATATGATTTATCCTACAATAATAGCAAACACGAGCCTAACTGGGTGGGCTGGCATTTAGGTTCTTCTGACCTTGGAAGCACTCCGCGTCAAGATGACTTCCGTGCTGATACCACATTACCGGCGGGTTGGTATCAGGTTACTGCTAGTGAATTTTAAGGAAGCGGATTTGACAGAGGGCACATGACTCCATCTGGTGACCGTACATCTTCTGTTGCCAACAACTCCGCAACGTTTTTGATGACCAATATGATACCTCAAGCTCCAAATAACAACGAGGTTACCTGGGAAAGTTTAGAATCTTACAGCCGTACACTTGTATCAGCCGGCAACGAATTATATATTATGTCCGGAGGTTACGGTTCTGGCGGCACTGGGTCAAATGGATTTAAAACCACTGTAGGGAATGGCGTTGTCGTGCCAGCAAAAACATGGAAGGTGATCGTTGTATTACCTAATGGTAATAATGATATTAGCCGGATAACAACTTCAACCAGAGTGATAGCTGTGTTGATGCCAAATGATCAAACAACTTCCAGTCATCCCTGGAGCTATTACAGGGTTAGTGTAGATACAATTGAGTTTTTGACTGGTTATGATTTCCTTTCCTCGGTACCTGCAAACATCCAGAGTACCATCGAGGCTAATGTTGACAATGGTCCTACAAATTAAACCCAGGAAACGGTTCTTCTGACTTTTTAAAAGAATAGTGCATGCTCTATTTGAGAAAAGGAATGTGTTCCAATAATCTATTGGTAACACATTCCTTTTTCTTCAAAAACTCCCTCTATTAATTTCTACAATAAAATCAGCCTTTAATTTTACTTTAAGTTTTTAACTCCCGTTTCTAATATTTCCATTTGCAGCAGTGTCTGTTCATCTGTAATGGTTTTATCTTGACCATTTATGATGGCTTCATATAAATCATCATATACTCTTCCATAATCACCATTTACAGATTTTACTTTTTCTTCGTGGACTGTACCTTCTTCATCAATATAGGTCAGTACACCATATTCTTTTATGGTATCTATACCAAAATCTTTGTTATCAGGCATGTAAAATAACTTTAAATGTTCTTCCTGACGATCTTTCGTTTCTTTCACAAAGCACCCTTTTTTGCCATAAACGACGAAGCTAGGTCTTTCTTTAAGTCTAAAATAACTGGATTTTACAGATACCTTTAACTTACCATAATATAAATCCAAATCGAAATAATCATTCATTCTGCCTTGGCCTAATAATTGCCTTACATCATAATGTATATGATCCGGCTTGCCAAAATAGCTGATGACCTGATCGAGTGTATGACAACCATGTCCATATAAATAGGACGAATTAGGATCAAATTCATGAACAGACTCTGGTACCTCGGGACGATAATAGTCAAAATGCATTTCAACTTCCAGCAAGTCCCCTATTTTCCCTTCTTCAATGACCTTTTGAACGGTTAAAAAATCACTGTCAAAACGCCTGTTTTGATACGTCTGAATAATTAATCCTTTCTCTCTAGCCATTGCAAATATTTCTTTTGCCTGTTCTGAGGTTTCCATAAAAGGCTTTTCAACCAAACAGTGTTTATGATGTTCTAATACTAATTTTGCGTATTCAAAATGACTGTCATGTCTTGTGCAAATCACAATGAGTTGAATGTCCTTATCATTTAAAAGTTCATCTAAATCAGAAGTATAATTGACTCCTGCAATTCGATCCCAACTTTCATGCTTAGGATTTCTTTGATAAATTGTTTTTACCTTTATATTCTCTCTTTGAAGTACGAACGGCAAATGATATCTGTTAGTGCTTTTCCCATTTCCAATATAACCAATAGTAAGCATAGCAGCCCCCTAAAAAATGTTTATAAATAATATCTTCTGATCATACTATTCAACCTATTAATATAAAAAGCACCTCCATAAATTGATAGGTTTATCAACCCGGAGGTGCTGTTCTATTTGTAGATTTATTACATTAAGTTTATTAAGTGGAAGACGATACCAACCACAAACAAACCAAGAATCATAACGATTGGAGAAACTTTCTTCTTAAGCAGCCACATGCAAAGGAATGTGATTAGCAATCCAGCTAAACCAGGAATTAAGCTGTCTAAGTTGCCCTGTAAAGTAGTTACTTTAACAGGTTCTAATGAAAGACCAGCAGCTTGCTGCTCCAACGCTGCTTTAATCCCTTGTGCACCGGCAGGTAAGTTAGTCCAGTCAATATAGGCACCTTTGGAAAGTTTAACGGAAGATACAACTGGCGTGAATTTTACAGATACCCAACGGTTAACTAAAGCACCAAGGATGAACATACCTAGGATTGATGCACCTTTAGTAATATCTTGTAGTACTCCGCCAGATAAGTCGTCAGTAATTTTAGAACCTGCTTTATAACCAAATTCTTGCGTATACCACGTGAATCCCATACGAATAAGATTCCATAAAACGAAGAAGATAATTGGCCCAAGGATGTTACCTGTCAAAGCAAGGGAGGCGCCTAATGCACCAAGGATTGGTCTAACTGTGAACCAGAAAACCGGATCCCCGATACCTGCTAAAGGACCCATCATACCGACTTTAACCCCTTGAATGGCTGTATCGTCAACCGGTGCACCATTTGCACGTTCTTCTTCAAGCGCTAGTGTTACACCAATAATAGGTGAAGCAACATATGGGTGAGTATTAAAGAACTCTAAGTGACGTTTTAGCGCCGCAGCACGATCTTCTTTTGTTTTATATAATTTTTTGATCGCTGGAATCATTGAATATACCCAACCACCGTTTTGCATACGTTCATAGTTCCAAGAACCTTGAATGAAGGTTGAACGCCACCAAACAGACATACGATCTTTTCTTGATAATCTCAATTCATTAGCCATTTTTATGCCCCCTCCTTCTTAGTAACTATCAATAATATCGCCTAGTGGGTCACCGGAGTTTGTGTTTCCGCCATTACCTGAACCGCCTTGTTTAGAAAGCGCTAAATAGATAAGTGCAAGAGCCACACCGATAGCACCTAGACCGATAAGTGTGATTTGTGAAACAGTCGCTAATACGAAACCAATTGCGAAGAATGGCCATACTTCTTTCGTAGCCATCATGTTAATAACCATTGCATAACCAACGGCTACGACCATTCCCCCACCGATTGCTAAACCGCCTGTCAACCAAGTTGGCATAGCAGTAAGTAAGTCTCTAACCGGAGCTGCACCAATCGCTACAATTAATGCAGCCGGGATTGCAATACGTAACCCTTGCATGCAGATAGCGACGATTTGCCAGAATTCAACTTTTCTGATGTTTCCTTCATTAGCTGCAGCATCCATAAAATGTACCAATGCTGTTGCAATCGTACGGACGATGATTGTTAATAAAAGGCCAGCAACTGCAAGCGGAACAGCAATCGCAATTGCCGAAGCCACACCAGCTTTACCTTGTCCACTTAAGACTAAAATAATGGCAGATGCAACTGATGCTAACGCAGCATCCGGAGCTACGGCAGCTCCGATATTTGCCCAACCTAAAGCAATCAGTTGAAGCGTACCACCTAAGATAAGACATGGTACTAAGTTTCCTGTAACTAAGCCGATTAACGTACAAGCAATGAGTGGTTGGTGGAATTGGAATTCATCTAAAATTCCTTCTATACCAGCTAAAAATGCTACGATAATGACTAATATTATTTGAATCAAATTCAAATCCATGATATTAATCCTCCGTTTTCTTTAATAATGGATTACTTTTGTTTGTTTAACTCCTCTTGAGCCTTCTTGATAATTTCGTTCATGTCACCTTTTGAATCGTTTGGAACTTTGCGTACATCGAAGTTCAAACCAAGTTCTTTTAACTTTTTAAAAGTATCAATATCAGCTTGGTTAAATGCCAGCACCTTATTCGGTTGAACTTTACCAGGTGAGTGGGCCATAGAACCAACGTTGATCGTCTTCAATGGAACGCCACCCTCAACCGCTCTAAGCGCATCTTGTGGATTTTCGAAAAGAAGCAACGCACGCTGGCCGCCGAAATGTTGATCATCTTTGGCAAGCTCGATCATTTTATTGATAGGAACAACGTGTGCCTTTACACCTGGAGGAGCAGCCTGTTGGATTAATTTCCTACGAAGTTCATCCTTAGCTACTGCATCGGATACAACGATGATACGTGTAGGCTGTGTAGTTTTAGTCCAAGCAGTCGCTACTTGTCCATGAAGTAAACGAGAGTCGATACGTGCTAACACGTATTCAAATTTACCAGGAGCGCCTGCATTTGATGGTTTAGCGGCAGGTGTAGCAGATACTTCTGCTGGTTCTAATTCTTCAGGTTTTACTTTAACCCCTTCTTTAGCTGTGCCCAAAATATTTGCAGCAATATCACGCGCTTTATTCATTGAGAAGCGTGATGCAAAAGCTTCAATGACCATTGGTAAATTCAAACCAGCAACGATTGCCCATTTGTCTTTATGTTCTTCAAACAAGCTGTTGGCCTGATTGAAAGGAGTTCCACCCCAAAGATCGACTAAGAATAATACTTCATCTTGGTTATCAAAAGAGGCAATTGCTTCTTTCATTTTTGCCTTTACATCATCAGGTCCTTCGCTCGGCATCAATGTAACAGCTTTTACATTTTCTTGTTTTCCAAAGATCATCTCTCCAGATTGCAAGATACCATTGGCAAATTCACCGTGACTAGCAATGATAATTCCTACCATCTTTATACCTCCTATAATTATTGTTGCAGCTCTTTTTAGCCCATTTAAAGTGATTACAGTTTTCAACAAAAACAACAAAAAAGGCATGAGCAAAAAGTTGATTAAATGAAGATTTGGGTATAGAATGCCCCTACTACTCCATTTTAATCAATACTTTTCACTCATGCCTGATCGAATCAGTAACACGTAAAAAATAATGGCGATGTATATTTGGATTTTTTTTGCAAACGCTTAATATGAAGTGCTAAACATAAGAATATTTTGCCCTAAATATTTTTCCCAGTGCTTGCTGAATCACTTTAATAAGCTTCCAAAGAAATAATAGCATACCGGTATACCTCTTTCAAGAGAGAATTTATTTTTTTCAACAAAAAAGACAAGCTTCAACCTGTCTTGTATGCAAACCTATTACTTTTTAAATTTACTTTTCAAACCGCGTTTAATTACCTTAAAGAAACTTAATGATTGGACCATATGATTCGGATCGACGTATACACGAATGGCTCGCAATACTTTTTTCGGATCTTTTGAAGAAAATGTAAACATTCCATTTCGCTTAGTTCTGATTGCAAAACGTGGGATCCACTTCCCTTTGAACATGACTGACGCGATGACGTGATCAACTTCTTCCCAAGGAATTTGAATAAACTTATGAGCATCACGACTATTGAAGAATTCAAATCCTTTGTCTCCGATCATAATCTTACCATAATCTGCCACGCCTATATGGGATGTGGCATCAATAACTAAATCGACTTTTGTATTGATTGATTGGACCATTTGATCTACTCCATTTCTTTCTTTCTTTGAATAAAAATTATTATACGCGTTTTATCGCTTTAAGCAACAAATACTTGTGACAAGTTTCTGTATTATCATTAATAGACCCATTTAATTGAAACGCCCTTGGGCGTCATCCCATTTTTTACAGCAATTATTGTTGCGGATGTCTATACCAATAAAAATAATTTATTTGGTCAATTCCTGTTTTAATCCTAAAAAATCAAGACTAAACTTTAATTGCTAATTAAAAATTGGTATAGACAACTATATATAATAGATGATACAATTTATAAGGTTTTAGAAAGGATGTAATCAAATGACTTCAAATTTTAAGGCTATTTTGCTCAAGGGCATACAGATATATACAGATGGTAATTGGATTGAAAATGGCTATATAAAAATAAAAGATCACAAAATAGTGGAAGTAGGGCGGACAGAAAATCACTTCTTGGAGGAAGATTTTGAGGTTTTGGACATTCCATTACAATATAAAGCTGTTCCTGGTTTTATTGACGTTCATATCCATGGTGCAAACGGCTCAGATACAATGGATGCCACAAAAGAAGCTTTGGAAACAATAGCACAAGCACTTCCGGGTGAAGGCACCACAAGTTTTTTGGCAACAACCATAACACAGGGAGAAAAACAAATTGAGAGGGCCTTAGTTAATGCAGGTGAGTACATCAAAGATGGTCAAACACCAGGAAAAGCGGAAATACTGGGAATCCATCTCGAAGGTCCCTTTGTGAATCCAAAAATGGCTGGCGCACAGCCGATTCAATATATTATTGGGTCAAATCTTGAGCTATTTCAAAAATGGGAACAACTTTCAAGACAAACCATTAAGCTTGTCACACTTGCACCAGAATTACCGGGTGGTCTTAAGATGGTTCAGTACTTAAAAGCTAATGGGATCATTGCCTCCATCGGCCATACTGATGCAACTTATGAAGAAGTGTTAAACGCCATTGAAGCCGGAGTAAACCACGTTACTCATTTATACAATCAAATGAGGGGTTTGCATCACCGGGAACCAGGCGTTGTGGGAGCTGCCTTTTTGAAGGAAGAGTTAAAGGCAGAATTAATTGTGGATGGCGTTCATAGTCATCCGGACATGGTGAAGCTGGCTTACAAGCAAAAAGGGAAAACAGGCCTCATTTTAATTACCGATTCGATGCGGGCCAAATGTTTAAAGAACGGACATTATGATTTGGGCGGTCAAGATGTAACGGTTCAAAATGGAAAAGCGGTCCTCAGCGACGGAACCCTTGCAGGAAGTATCCTGAAATTAGGTCAAGGGGTTAAAAATATGATGGCATTTACAGGTTGCCGGCTTGAAGATGCCGTTGAGATGGCGGCTGTAAATCCAGCAAAACAATTGAATGTTTTTGATCGAAAAGGATCCATTTCCGAGGGAAAAGACGCTGATCTTGTGATTCTGGATGAAAACCTTGACGTCTATATGACATTATGCCGCGGGCAAGTGGCTTTTTTAAAGGAGGAACATACAAAATGAAGATTATTGAAGCAAAGGATTACCAAGATTTGAGTAAAATTGCGGCTGATTACATTATAAAAAAGGTATGTACCTTTCCAGAGTTGAAACTTGGCCTGGCTACCGGCGGGACTCCTATTGGTATCTATTCAAATTTAATTACCGATCATCAAAAAAATGGAACTTCCTATCAAGGGGTTACCACTTTTAATCTGGATGAGTATGTCGGGCTTTCAGGAGATCATCCAAAAAGTTACCGTTATTACATGAACCATAACCTATTCGATCATATTGATATCCAAAAAAACAACACATTTGTTCCTCTTGGAGATGTGGATGATATTCAAAGAGAATGTACAACCTATGAAAATTTGCTTCAAGAACATGGAGGAATTGATTTACAAATCCTTGGAATTGGAAATAACGGTCATGTTGGATTTAATGAACCCGGAACATCTTTTGATTCGGAAACTCATGTGGTGCAATTAACTCCTTCAACCAGAAAAGCCAATGCGAGGTTCTTCAGCAGCTTAGAGGAAGTACCAACACAAGCGATCACAATGGGAATATCCACCATCATGCAAAGTAAGGAAATTCTGTTACTCATTTCGGGGGAACAAAAGAAAGATGCATTGAATAGACTTTTGACCGGGAATATAGATAAAAACTTTCCTGCTTCAGTTTTGAAAAACCATCCAAATGTTACAATTATTGCAGATACGGCAGCCTTTGCAGGTTCAAAAGTTCACAGTTGAGGTTTTGTCTTTTTTATAAAAAACTTGGACACGCATAATACCGAACTTTGCGATGACTCCATCCCAATAAGCAAAAAGAAATTCTTGAAAAACAAAAAAGTGCCTGCTTAGTTTCAAGCTGTTCTGCAGGCACCTTTTATGGACAGAATATGCGTAATCTCTCTTGTAAACTCTTTAAAACTCCTACTGGCATCTCCTTGACCTTGATATCCTTGCCTAGGAAAAGCAGCCAGCTTATTATTTCAGTAATTTCTTCTGGCTTATTAACATTGATAAAAGTCTTTAGAATGGCTGTTGCTTGGTATGGATTTGTGTAGGAAAGTGAAACCTTTAAGGGGTGGTATTTTTTAAACTGAGCAATCGCTTTCGGGCCAAGTTCAATGACAAGATTGATTTCTTCCTCCTGCTTACTTAGTGTTTCTAAAATCTTTTTCTCACTTAATCTTTTTTTCTCTGAGTACGGTTTGACATTGTTGAGATTGTCTACATAAAAAATCCGCTTCTTTTCTTCCTTTAAGTCAAAGCCTTCAATAAGCCACAGACTTTTTTCACGATAAAGGTGCAAGAGATAAATGGCATACGACTTGATTATCTCCTCTTCTTTGATGGTGACCAATAAATATCTATCTAAAAGAAGGATTTGGATGAGTTTTTCTAACAGGGGATGGGGAAGATCTGAAAGATCTAGCAGGTCAGGATTATTTGGATTAGTCCCTTCAAATAGCAAAATTTGATTTAAAAGAACAAGGTCATCTTGCTGATTTTCTGAAATGAGGCCCAGTAACTTTTCACCTAAAGACTGACGACTCTTTAGATAGGGAAGTTGTTGATTTCTTGTGGCCATAAAGGCGATAAAAAGAGCCTTTACCTCATTATCGGTAAAGTGAACATCGGGCAGTACAGAGTTATGCATGACAAAATAGCCCCCATCCCTCCCAACTTCAGCAACAAGAGGCATCCCCATCGACTCGATTTCTCTAATATCTCTAATAGCTGTTGAACGAGAGATATTAAATTCTTGCATAATTTCAGAAATGGTAAAGTGGGAGCGGTTGTTGATATACCTCATGATGGTATTAATCCGTTCAACTTTTTTCATCGGGACTCCTAAACAGTATCATTTTTTGACATGGTTTAAGGCTATTATAAACTCAACAAATGAAAAAACAAGTCATTTGATATATTTAAGAAAGGGATGGTATTGAATATGGCAAATTATACAGTGGAAGAAAAGGATAGCTTTATCGTATTAGGTATTGGAACGGAGCTTAAGAGCGATTACACAGACTATGCTGGCATAAGCAAGGAAAAGTCAGATTTTTGGCAAGCAGTCAAACAAGATGGAAGACTCGACACTTTAAAGGCCGTAGCTACTAATGACTACATTTTTGCCGTGAACGAAGCGGTGAATAACAAGATGATGCATTATGCTGGGGTCATGACGAATGCATCATTACCAGAAGCATCAAGAGTGATTCAATTTCCTAAGGGAGAATACCTGGTGGTAAAAGGGGAAGCAGAGACGGCTGAGGCATTAAGTAATATGCTTACGGGTATTGCCTTTGGCCAAGTCTTGCCAGAAGCAAAAGGTTTTGCCTATGTTGGCGGACCAAATACAATGGTTGAGATGGGACAGCGAAACGGGTTCATTTTTGGTGAGTTCTGGATTCCTGTTGTTAGGAAATAACGAGATAAATGGAGGAATGGAAATGTCCTATATCGTTGATTTTAATAATGTGTCTACGGTTGGTTTAGAGTCTTCACCTGTAGTGGAAGCACTTGCCGGTTTACGTGCTCATGAGGCCCGTTACTTTATGAACAAATACAAGCATGAATTTACGGTTGTACCAGCTAGTGAGTCCTCGGAGACCCTTGATTATGTGAACCGAATTTTAAAAGAAGAACGTGAAATTGAATTTGCAGCCAAACCTTTAGAAACATCGCGTTTTCAAGTGGAAAATATCATATGGACCTACGTCTTTTATGAGGATGGCCTTGAGGTCAACGTCCTGTATACGGTTGATAACCCTAAAAAACGCGCCGTTGGTTTTAAGCTTTCCGAAGGGATGGAGATACCAAAGGAATTAGAAGAGAAGTTTAAGTTTGCCAGACAAAAATCTAAACTAGCTGGAACCATTAGGGGCTCGTTTTTTGTTATTAAAGGAGAATACTAAAATAAACAAAAACAGCACCTCTACATCAAATTAGAGGATGCTGTTACTATTTTTTAAACCTTAAGAAACACGTTTGGTATGGTCATCTCCTGCTGCACGCCTTCCGATACCAAACGCGAAATAGCTGATTGAAACAAGCGCCAGAAAAACAATCCCTACAACAAGTGATACACGAGTATCTTTATTAAACCACATTGCTACTAATATTAGAATGAGAAAAGCGATTGTCAGGTAGTTTGATATAGGGGTAAAGGGCATTTTGAATGGATGATTGTCCATTTTGTCACCTTTCACTTTTCTGAATTGGATTTGGCTGATTAAAATAACAAACCACGGAATCATCCCCGGAAGTACACTAGCACTATAGACATAGACGAATAAATTTTTGGGCGCAATATAACTTAAAATAATACCCACTGCCAAACCAATCAGTACACCGAAGGTACTTAAAAGGGGGACCCCATTAGAAGATAGTTTCGTAAAGATTTTTGGAGCCTGTCCATTTACCCCCAATGTGTAAAGCATTCGGCCTGCACTGTAAATCCCGCTGTTACACCCGGACATTGCCGAAGTGATGACAACAAAGTTAATAATTCCGGCTGCCGCTGTAACTCCGAGTTTTGCAAATGTTGCTACAAACGGACTGCCAATTGAATGTAGTTGGTTCCATGGGTAAACCGTCACAATCACAAAGATTGCCCCAATGTAAAAAATTAAAATCCTCCAAATAATGCTTTGGGTCGCTTTTGTTAACGTCTTTTGCGGATCCTTTGCTTCTCCGGCTGTAATCCCGATTAATTCGACACCCTGGTATGCCCCAATAACAAGTGACAGTGCAAAAAGGAACCCTGACCATCCGCCTGTAAAGAAGCCTCCATGTTTCCAAAGGTTTGTCAACCCGGTTGGAGTTCCTCCATTTCCAATTCCAAAGAAAATGAGACCCAATCCGGCAACGATCATGACTAAAATAGTGACGACTTTTATCAACGAAAACCAAAATTCAAATTCACCAAATGATTTTACGGAAATTAAGTTGGCTGTTCCTAGAATCACAAAAGCAATTAATCCTGGGATCCAAGCGGGGAGATCCGGGAACCAATATTTCATATATGCCCCTACAGCAATAATTTCTGACATCCCCACAATCACCCATTGAAACCAATTGCTCCATGCCGTTAAATATCCTGCCATTGGATGAATATATTTATAGCCAAATGTTGCGAATGAGCCCGTGCTTGGCTCCATGTATAACATTTCTCCCATAGCCCGCATAATAAAAAAGATAAAAATCCCTGCGATGATATAGGCAAGCAATACAGACGGACCTGTCCATTGAATTGTACTTGCTGAACCCATAAATAATCCGACACCAATTGTACCGCCCAACGCAATCATTTGAATATGACGCGATTTTAAGCCTCTCTTTAATTCTTTCGTTTCCACTTTTGGCCCCCCTCTTCCTACTAATTGTGGTCTACTAATCTTTCTGAATTATTATTCGATTATAATGGCACAACGGAAAAAATACAAATGTATTTTTGGGGAAAACACTTCTTACCTAGCTTTTTTAAATACTAGTCGAAGAGAGATGAGTTTATTTTTGAATATTAGAATAATTTTGTTAATTATCACTATCCATTAGTATAATTACCTACCTCTGATCAAATTCTTGAGAAAATTTCATTGGGTATTCATGGATTTAATGAATTATCCAGACTGGAATTTATTCATCATGACAAAATACAGCAGATCCACGAATGAACAAATAAAAATTAACATATTTATTTCAAAACTGGTCGATTGGAGTTGGTTGCTTGAGCAATTTTAATCCAGAAAAACTATTTGTGGCATACAGCAGCGGCGTTACTGCTACGGAACCTGTTATACCAAGATGTTACACACTCACTCACTCTGATCTTACTGGAAATCTATTTTTAACAATTGGAATTCGTTATGCCTGGGAAAATATCAATCCTAATAGAGATGAAGTATTAGGAGTATGGCAACAAAATGGAGGTTTTTTGCACTTTTATGTTTATTTATATATAGACCAAGGTGAATATAACATAAATGTATCTGCAAAACGCAATGAAATATTTAAACGTGAGTTACCACTTGCATTAACAGCTATTCGATACGGTGATAGGTTCTTATTCGACACATACCCTAATCTAGAACAATCTTTACTAATTATTAACTTTATGTCCGCTTATCCTCAGTTTGCTAGACAAGAATGCTGGGGAACCTTCCGCCATAGATGGAATTATTAATAATGCTGGAATTCTACAAATGGGATAATTAATGTCTATGTAAATGGTGAGAAGCAGTTCACAGGAAGCAATTTCCATAACGCTTTTTCTAACAAAAATGCAAGCTTTGGCTTAGGCGTTAACTATTGGGATACACCATTCAAAGGTGAAATGGATAACCTTCGCGTTTATTGCGGAGCACTCACACCGAGACAATTAGCTGAGTTATCTAGGTAATTTATCAATATGATTTAAAGCCGATATCAATGGATATCGGCTTTCGTTTATCTGAAAGCAACATCTTTTGCTTTCATCACTATATGTTTCACGTGAAACGTCCTTTTATTCAGAAATTTGTGCTGCAAACCGAGCCGTGATTTGCTGTGGACGTGTAATCGCTCCTCCAACAACCACCGCATATGCCCCTATTTCGAGGGTTCTTTTTAGCATTTCAGGGGTGATGATATTGCCTTCAGCAATAACTGGAATCGACACTTCTTTTAAAACATCTTTTAAAAAGGCAAAGTCATTATCATATAGCTTACAGCCACTTGTTTCTTTTGTATAGCCTAAAAGGGTCGTTCCCAAACAATCAAACCCTAGTTTTTCAGCATTTATGGCATCCTCAATGGATGCAATATCCGCCATAAGCTCCACGGTCGAGCTTTTTCCCCGAGTATAGGAAACAAGCTCTGCAAGAGAAAGATTTCCCGGACGTTTTCTCATGGTAGCATCTAGAGCAATCATTTCACAGCCACTCTCAATTAATTCGTCAATTTCCGTTTTTGTAGCCGTGATATAGATTTCACTGTCTTCGTAATCCCTTTTCACAATACCGATAACAGGAAGAGGAACTTCCTTCTTAATAGCAATAATATCTTCTTTTGTATTCGCGCGAATACCGGAGGCACCGCCTTCTTTTGCTGCAAGAGCCATTTTCCCCATGATAAACGAGCTGTGAAGGGGTTCATCGTCCAATGCTTGGCAGGAAACAACTAAACGGCCTTTAATTTCATTCAGCATTTTATTCACCTACCATTTCTTCTACTTCATTATTGAAGATGATTGTAAAATCATGATTATAGTATATTTATATTGCAGGACTTTTAATAGCTATAAGTAGAAAATAACCAAAAAACTGCCTCGGTTTATGATAAGGTTCACCGTAACTGTTTAAGTAGCAGTCTTTTTTTAAATACTAATTAATATTTAACGGAATATTCACACTCATATGCTCGGCTTTTTTATAAAATAAGCTTAGAAATGTTGAAAGGAAGTGGCCTATGAAAACTTAAAAACAGAACAGAATCAGAAGAATTATTGAAAATGTGATCTTTAAACACACGGATGGAATTAACACAAGAGGAAAAGTTTCAATATTTCAACCTGGAAAAAGGTTATGAGGGTGAGTTGAAATTTAACCGAATGGCAGAATGTCTTCAAGAGGAAAGTTACATCATCAATGACTTGCTGCTTAAAATAAAGAATTCCTATTTTCAAATTGATACAACGCTTATTTCATAGAAAGTCATTCGCCTGCTGGATGTGAAAAACTTTGAAGGTGACTTTTGCCTGGAAAAGGACAGATTTTACGCTGTAAAATCCGGTCGAGAATATAAAAATCCAATCACTCAATTAAGTAAATGCGCATCCCAATTCCGCCAACTGCTCCACGACCTCAAGCTTTACTACCCCGCTTCCGCCTCCGTCATTTTAATTAACCCTGAATTCACTTTATACAACGCGCAAGTCGACCACCCTATTATTCTCCCCAATCAGGTTAACCGGTTTTTAAAAAGTATAAATAGCACATCATCTAAATTGAATGATGGCCATAAAAAACTGGCCAAACAATTACTTTCATTACATCAAGCTAAAAATCCATACTCGCAGGTACCAAACTATCAATATAAGCAGATGAAAAGGGAAATGTACTGTAAATTTTGTAGCTCCTTTTTAGTCTCTCTACAAAATCATATCTTTGTTTGTGGAAAGAGCGGAGGTCATGAAACGGTTGAGGATGCCATTCTCCGGAATGTAAAGGAATTTCAGCTGCTATTTCCTGAGCAAAAGATTACGACTTATGAATGGTGCAATGTCGATTTGTCCAAAAGGACATTTTGCAGGGTACTAAAGATTACCGCGGTTGGAAAAACAAGTGATTCCTATTATATAAATTTTGTTTTGATGGAGGATTGGTCTTTATTCGGACAAAGTCACACCTATTTGGCTTGCCCTTGTCGGAAGTTCATCCGACTTCGGACACCATCTCATCTTTTTGGTATTGCCTTGTCCGATGTTCATTCGACTTCGGACACTGCTTCATCTTTTTGGTACTGCCTTGTCCGAACTTTACTCGACTTCGGACACCATCTTATCTTTTGGGTATTGCCTTGTCCGATGTTCAACCGACTTCGGACACCACTTCATCTTTTTGGTATTGCAGTGTCCGATGTTTACTCGACTTCGGACACCACTTCATCTTTTTGGTATCGCCTTGTCCGATGTTCATCCGACTTCGGACACCATCTCATCTTTTTGGTATTGCCTTGTCCGATGTTTACTCGACTTCGGACACCACTTCATCTTTTTGGCCTTACCCTGTCCGATGTTCATCCGACTTCGGACACCACTTCATCTTTTTGGTATCGCCTTGTCCAATGTTCATTCGACTTCGGACACTGCTTCATCATTTTGGCTTTACCTTGTCCGAACTTTACTCGACTTCGGACACCACTTCATCTTTTTGGTATTGCCTTGTCCGATGTTTACTCGACTTCGGACACCACTTCATCTTTTTAGTAGCGTCTTGTCCGATGTTCATTCGACTTCGGACACTGCTTCATCTTTTTGGCCTTACCCTGTCCGATGTTCATCCGACTTCGGACACCACCTCATCTTTTTGGCCTTATCTTGTCCGATGTTCACTCGACTTCGGTCACCATCTCATCTTTTTGGTACTACCTTGTCTGAACTTTACTCGACTTCGGACACCACTTCATCTTTTTGGCCTTCCCTTGCCCGATGTCCATTCGGCTTCGGACACCACTTCATCCTTTCGGCCTTCCCTTGTCCGATGTTCATCCGACTTCGGACACCACTTCATCCTTTCGGCCTTCCCTTATCCTATGTTCATCCGACTTCGGACACCACTTCATCTTTTTGGTATCGCCTTGTCCAATGTTCATTCGACTTCGGACACCACTTCATCTTTTTGGCATTGCAGTGTCCGATGTTCATCCGACTTCGGACACCGCTTCATCTTTTTGCCCTTCCCTTGTCCGATGTTCACTCGACTTCGGACACCGCTTCATCTTTCCTTTAAACGGAACAAGTGCTTTCGGAAGGGACTTCCACCAAAGTATAATTTGAATGATGATCTTGGGAAATCAATTGGAGCCTTTAATCAGCGTTTATTAATCATTAAATAGGGAGGAAACCCATCGAATTTCCTCCCAACATGCTAAGTTAGTATGAGTATAGAACTTAAGCTTTTTTGATACTAACTTTGACTAAATCCTTCTGGACAGTCTCCAGAAGACATTTACAGTTTTTCAGTTTTTTTTATCAAGTCTTGTACCCATGTTTTTTACAATTAATAGTAGAAATTCTATCCACATTGTGACAGTTTCGAATGATACTTATGCACCTGTTAATCCACTGGGTTTACACTTCTTTTATTGAAATAACGATTCTATAGTCATCTTCAATGGTGTCCTTTAGGTCCCTGAGGTCCTTTAGACCACTGAGGTCCTTTAGGCCCAGGAGGTCCTTTAGGTCCCGGAGGAGAAGGTAATTCTACAACAGATTTACTACAGGATGGCGGATTTGGTTTAGGACATTTAGTGACAGTTGTAGTGGTGGATGTAGTAGATGTTGTTGTTCTTGTAGTTGTTGCTGTAAATGTGGTTGTTGCTGAGGTCGTCGCCGTGGTTGTCGCTGTAGTTGTCGCTGTGGTTGTTGCTGTGGTTGTCGCTGTGGTTGTCGCTGTGGTTGTCGCTGTGGTTGTTGCTGTGGTTGTTGCTGTGGTTGTTGCTGTGGTTGTCGCTGTGGTTGTCGCTGTGGCTGTGGCTGTTGTTTTTGGGCGATTATTAAATCTTGAATCTACACATATACTATCTACGCCCGTACAACATTCAACTTCTTGGAAAAGGACTGAAACGGCAATAAAATCAGAGTCATCAGGTTCTTGATCGAAGCAAATGCGAAATTCTCCTCTTTCACCTAGAGTAATTATTTCTTGATCATTTGAAAGCCCTACTACTAAATTTGCTTCAATAAGGCAATTGGCTGGGTAGCCATTATCTGAAATATATAGTGTTCGCTCTTTATCAAGGGATTGTACACCAGTCACATTCAGTTCGCCATTCAAATGCAAACAAAACGAGCCAATCTTCCCACTAATATCACACTCATCTTCTTCCAGGTTATTAATCGTTAGCAAAACACAGTTTGGAGACTCTGGGTCCTGTACTACTCGTACAGTTGCTAGTAAACATTGGTCACATTCGTCACTGATAAGAAAGGCATCTATGCGACTTACTACCATTATTGGATCACTCCTTTTACAGATAAAATTTTTAATTTACTATATACAGTATGACTAAAATCCTTGCTGAATTGGGCATTTCCCTAGTTACTTTTTGTAATTTATAAAATGCGTTATTGAGGGCGGTACCAACTCCCTACTGATATATTTTTACCGTGAATATGCCAAATGATATTTTAGAGAATTATCAACATTATCATCTTTTAGTCCATGGATACTCCAAGCAGTCCTCCACTGCAAATCCTCAAAATTGTTATCATCCTTAATATTACGTAAAACCTGAAATGCCTTATGATTAAACGCATAAGTCTGAGGCATTAAAAAATTATTATCAGGAAAATGACCACCTAGGCTTTTATAAACACCTTTTGATACAAAATAATTATTTAACTGAAAACTAATTTTTGAAGTTAAAATATCACAAGTATTTGTCTTAAAATATTCCACTATTGTTTTGATATAGTCTTTTTTGTGTATATCATCATCATCAATTTTAATATATAAATCATAAGGTTGTGGATCTTGTAATGCTGTAGACATGGCATTCGTATGGGTGCTGGAATTTTTTTCATATTGGATTATAAATCTATCATCGAGTATATCATCAAATAAGACTTGGTAATTTAAAACCTCAGATTCATCATCATACATAATGCTTATTGAGTGGGTAAAATTTGTATAAGACTGGTTTTTTATATTGAGAATACATTGACGAAGCATGTATGGGCGTTTGTACGAGGGTGTAAATAACAGGATTTTCATTTAATGTTCCACCTCCCTCCACTAACATGAATGTATGTCTAAACCTAGATAGTTGATTTCTAAGTTAAATGTATGTGAAGAAATAGTATTATGTTCTAGTTTGATTCCTACCCCACACCATCAGTTTATTATAAATTAGAAATTTTTTTTGCATGAAGATGCCAGCAGTAGTCACATATACAATCTAAAGAGTCCTCTTGAACATACACTAGGAGAACCAACAAAGAAAAAAGGAGCGGTAACCTTGTATATTGTGTCGGCAACAAACGATCATTATGCACAACCCTTAGCAGTGATGTTAACTTCACTGTTAAAAAATAACAAAACCAATAACTCTATCCATATTTTTATCCTTCACGGGGACCTTTCTGACATTAACATAAAAAAGCTGGCCAGAGTGACTGAAAAGTTTCATGCGACGGTTACATTCCTTAAAGTGGATGTACAGTTGTTTGAGGGCTTTGTGTTAAGCACGGGAGGGCAAAAATACATTAGTAAAGAAGCCTATTACAGAATTATCATTCCCGACCTACTAAGTGAAGATATCTCTAAAGCATTGTATCTTGATTGTGATATGATCGTGAGAACCGACATCTCGGAATTGTGGGAAACTAACATAGACAAGTTTGATTTAGCTGCAGTAGACGAATCGCGGGTCATGACAGGTCTAGACAGACAAATTCGAATGAATAGACTGTCATTACCTTCGGAAGCTTATTATTTTAATTCAGGTTTATTATTAATGAATCTAAAAAGGTGGAGGGAGAAAAAAATTTCCTCCGAATTAATACAATTTATTAAGACCAATCCTGAAAAGCTTGCACTACTAGATCAAGATGCATTAAATGCAGTCTTTTACAATCGATGGCTTCGTTTAGACGATAAATGGAACTTTACAACCGCACATTCCACCATGCTGCCGTTAGAAAAATCTGCGATTATCCATTTTACTGGACCCGAAAAACCTTGGAATTCTGAGAATCCGTTTAAGATCAAGTACCTAAGATACCTGAAAGCATCCTTATGGGAGAAACCCTTATAATCAAGCATACATTTTCATCCTCCTCTACGAATGTTTGTAAAAATGTACGAAAAAATCAATAACAACAAAGCGAGTAACTAAAATATCGAAACATCGTCCCCAACAAATACGCTCCTCTATATGTCAAAATAGTCCAATCGACCAGCACAACAATTGAATGAAAAAATAAAATGATTAAAGGATATAATTCCAATGATTAGCATTAGGTGGTGTAAACTATTGTTCGAGGATGTATCTATTCTAATTCCGTACAAGCCAGATAATGGAATTAGGGATATCAATTTAAATTGGATCAAAAAATATTATAAAAAATTTTTTCCCCATGCTGAAATTTGTGTCGGGATTTCAACCGACGAGTTATTTAATAGGTCTCGCGCGATTAACTTAGCAGCACAACAAGCGACCCGAAATATATTCGTTATAGCGGATGGGGATATCTTTTACGAACCGAACGTTATCAAGGATTCAATTAATCACTTAAAGGCAGCTCCATGGGTAATTCCTTTCAAAAAAATAGTCAGAATATCAGAAAAGAATTCAAGAAGTCTGATAAAAGCGGATCCAACCTGGCCTTTGGAGGTAACAGATTTCGAAATCCATTATCCTTCAGAATTCAGCCATGTTGGGGGATTAAACATCATTACCCGCGATCATTTTATGGCAGTCGGAGGTTTTGATGAGAGATTTAAGGGCTGGGGAGGAGAAGATGATGCTTTCAGTTGCGCGGTTAATACCATGTGTGGTCAATATAAGAGACTGAATCATACCATTTATCATTTATGGCATCCAGCCTTTGCATACAATAGCAATCCAAATGGCAATAACAATCTGATGATTCGGGAATTATACTACCAGGCAAATAATGACATGGATAAAATGAACCAGGTTATTTCAGGTTCAGAAACTATTTTTAAAGATAAAATCAAACAAAGGAATAGTAAAGAGTGTATCTACATTGTGGCAGTTTCGAACGATACCTATGCACAGCATCTCGCTGTTATGTTACATTCATTGTTTGAAAATAAAGAATCCAAGAATCCTGTTAAAATATATGTTATTGACAGCCATATCTCCGTAGAAAATAAATTACTGTTGGCGAGAACGACTAGAAAATATAAAGCAAAAATCTATTTTAAACAAATTGATCCAACATTGTATAGAGAGTTTCCGACATTAGAATATTTGACACACGAAACCTATTATCGAATATCTATCCCGGATCTCTTTGATAAAATAAATGAAGTTCTTTATTTGGACAGTGACATTATTGTTAAAAAGGACATCACAGAGCTGTGGAATACAGATATTAGCCAGTATTATTTAGGCGCGGTTGAGGACCATTGGGTAAAAGATTCAAGAAATAATGACTTATTCATGCCTAAAGACTCAAAATATTTTAATGCAGGCGTACTTTTAATCAACTTAAAAAAGTGGCGGGAAGATAATATAAAAAATAAAATTATTCAATTTATTAATAACTATTCTGACAACATTATGTATTGCGATCAAGACGCTCTAAATGCTGTTCTTCATGATCAATGGCTTTCTTTAGACCCCCAATGGAATTTTCAGACCGATCATATATACGACCCCAATGTAAAAATAAATCCAGCAATCATTCATTACACTGGAGGGAATAAACCATGGAATTCCAATCATCCGTTGAAGGAAGATTACTTACAATATAAAAAGGGTAAAATTATGTTACCAAAAGTTTCAATTATTGTCCCTGTTTATAACACTGAGCGATATCTCAGAAAATGTTTAGATTCATTAGTTAACCAAACATTAAAAGATTTGGAAGTTATTGTGGTAAATGACGGATCTCCTGATAATTCCCAAATTATCATCAATGAATATATTGAAAAGTATCCAAATAAAATTAAATCGATTATAAAAGAAAACGGTGGTTTAGGTGATGCAAGAAACCATGGTCTACAAGCAGCCCAAGGCAGATATGTCGGCTTTGTTGATTCAGATGATTGGGTGGAACCACAAATGTATGAAACATTATACAACGCAGCTATCGAAGGACATGACCTAATCATTTGCGACTGTATTGCCGTAGAGGATGGCGAAGAAAATGGCCAAGTTATTACCGGTTTTAGTGGGAACTGGTTAAGCAAGGAACAAGCAATTATGTACTCCACTGATCCGGCATTTTCATGTAATAAGCTCTTTGATAGAACGTTATTTAACAAAGTTAAGTTCCCTAAAGGCTGGTACGAAGACGTTGGTACCACCCCTATTTTAATGACCTATTCGAATTCTGTCTCTTATGTTCAATCTCCCTTATATTATTATAGGCAAAGACCAGATTCCATTATTAAAAGTCAAGACAAAAGAACACTTGAAGTTATTTCTGCTTGGGACAGGGTAATTGAGAAAGCTGATCCAAAATATATGGAGGAAGCTGTTTTTACTGTTGCCCGAAGCATTTCGATCTTTATCGATTGGAAAGCCATTTTTGCAAAGGAATTTATGAAATTTGCAGAAAAACATCGAGCTATCATTGAAAACAACAAATACTACCAAAAAGCAGTTAAAAACAATGAAATTAAAGATTTATTTAGGAATTAATGCTGTTTTATGCTGCTAAGCATGTTGCCTTGCATTTTGGGACAATCAAGATTTATACTATTGTTTAATTCGAAGGAAAATCGGAAAATACCGCTAAAAAGAAGTGTTAAACCACTGGGTTTGCACTTCTTTTATTTTGTTATTACTGTTTATTTAACATCAGGAATGAAATGATAAAAAGCTACTTTATGAATCTTAGAATAAGAAAAGCTTTTCTTTGTATATATTATTATGGTTATGTTTTTTAAAAGGGAGGCAAAATTTTATGAAGGTAGCCTTGCTAACTATGTTCAATGGCCTTGATAGTACTTATTCGTTAGTAAATGTTGTAGCGGAACAGTTGCGTATGATGCTAGACGCGAGGCTGGAACCAACGTTACTCGTTAGTGAACACTGTCCACTAGATAATGTGGATGGTGTTTTCCAGGATAAAAGAATAAAGTGGCAAAAGGTTGTTAATTCAATAAATGGAAAACAAATTCATTGGAAGGACTATTCCCAGCCGGATGGAAAAGTACACAGTACCTTTTTTGATGAAGCTAATGTTATTGCAGAAGACCTTGTCGCAAAATTAGCTGATGTGGATGTTTGCATCATGCATGATATTCATTATCAGGGGTGGCATCTAGTTCATAATGTCGCTATTCGTATGGCTCAGGAAAAATTGCCTCGAACTAAATTTATCGCCTTTACCCATTCAGCACCTGCAAATCGGCCACTTGATCCAAAATGGCCTTTTTCAGCCCGTTATACTGAAATGCCTAACACTATTTATGTTTATCCAACACAGTCGGGACTCGCAGCTCTTGCCAAACAGTATAATGTTCCTGAGGGACGCTGTCGGGTGGTAAATAACAGTTTAGATTTATTAAGCTTTACAAGCAATGAATTACATGCCTTAACAAATGAAGTAGATTTGCAATCACCAGATATTTTAATCATTTATCCAGGACGACTTACGACTGGAAAACGCTTTGATAAGGTAGCAATGTTGGGCGGTGCTATAAAAAAGGCCTGTGAAAAATCAGTAAAGGTCATTTTTTGCGATTTTCCAAGCAGTGACATATCTTCAAAGGACTACAAAAGCTTTATACGAGCCCAGGGATCGTCTTTTGGTTTGAAATTGGAAGATATGTTTTTTACTTCAGATATTAAGGAGTTTAAAAATGGGTTTCCTAGAAAGTCAGTTTTAGAGTTATTTAGTTTATCTAATCTATTTATTTGTCCATCTTATTCAGAGTCGTTCGGATTGACAATCTTGGAGGCTGCAAGTAAGGGGAATTTCCTAGTACTAAATGAAAGGGTACCTGCATTAGAGGAGTTAGGTAAAAATTTGAATTCTTATTTTTTGAAATGGGATGCTAGGAATTTTGGCTTTGATACTCATGAAACTTACCACCCTTCCGAGCAAGCGTATTTAAGCGAACATGGGCAAATTATTGTAAATAAGATGCAGGAGAATCCAGTAATCCAGGCAAAAACATTGGCAAGACAAAGATACAGCCCGAAATGGATATGGGAAAACCAATTGGAACCTTTAATCAGCTTTTATTGATTATAAAAGGGAGGCATAAAGCCTCCTTTATAAATTAATCCATACATATTATTTTTTTCTAAGTCAGTAACTTCTTCAAATTGAACAGGCCTTAAGTAAAAAAGAAAAAAACACCTCTATTTATGGTACGGTTCATTCCGATTAATCCGAAAAGCCCGATAGATCTGTTCTACCAGTATCAGTCTCATCAACTGGTGGGGGAAGGTCATTCGCGAAAACGACAGCTGTTCATTCGACCTCTTTAATACTTCCTCATTCAGCCCCAATGAGCCGCCTATCACAAACGCTATTTTACTTTTCCCATAGGTTGCTAACTTATCTAGAGTATTTGCTAATTCCTCTGACGATTGTAGCTTGCCTTGAATCGCTAACGCAATTACATATGTATCCTGACTGATTTTTGCTAAAATCCGTTCGCCTTCTTTTTGCTTCACTTGCAGCATCTCTAGTTCACTTAATTCCTCTGGCGCTTTCTCATCCGCAACCTCAACAACCTCTACCTTTGCATAAGCAGACAATCTCTTCAAATACTCCTCAATTCCCTGCCGTAAATATTTTTCTTTTAACTTACCAACCGTTATGATCGAGATATTCACAATCCACAACCCTTTACAACTTAATTACAAACAGTTTACAAACAACATATCCACAGGAGTTATCCACATATACACATTTTTTATCCACATCTTGTATGGAATCATTTGTTCGCCACCATATATACAGCCTGTTTTTCGCAATATTCACAGCTTGCTGCTGCTTTATCCACAGGTATTTGTGATAAAACTGGATAAGTCTCATATTTATCCACAATATCATCTAATGCAATATCAACATGTTCCTCACAACTATAAATCATTATTTCTCCCTACTTTCAAAAAATCATTAGGCTTATTTTTTATCATTCTGTCAGCTATCATACTTTTGACCTCATCTATCATACCAATACAAAAGAAAAAGGAAAAGTAGACATCCACTTTTCCCAACTAGCATCACTATTCGAGTTTTTCTCCTGAAAGGGTTAGAGTCGTTTCCTTTAACTTCCCATCGCGATAGAACTTAATCTTCAGCTTGTCGCCAACTTTCTTTTTCTGATATAAATGTTTTCTAAAGTCGATCACATCATTTATCTTTTCTCCATCCATTTCAACAATAACATCTAGCTCTTGCAATCCTGCCCGAGAGGCTGGTGAATTTGCTACTACTTGGCGAAGTGCCACACCATAATTGACATCACGAGGTAATTTTAATGCTCCCTCTTGATAGTAAGCAGGAATTTCATTGACAGACTTTAAATCAACCCCCATATATGGACGTTTAACAGTGCCAAACTGCTCTAAATCATCAATAATGGGTTTAGCTGAATTAATCGGGATGGAGAGACCGATACCTTCAACAGCCTCCTGAGAAATTTTCATGGAATTGATCCCAATCACTTGTCCAGCCATATTAAGTAAGGCACCACCGCTATTACCAGGATTAATGGCTGCATCTGTTTGCAGTACTTCTGATTGCCAGTCAACGACACCGTCTTCATTAATATCAACTGGAATGGTCCGTTTCAGTCCCGATATTATTCCTTGAGTGACTGAGCCGGAGAAAGTGGCCCCAAGTGGGTTTCCGATCGCAATGACCGGTTCACCTAGCTTCAAACTGTCTGAATTGCCAAATTCGGCAACCTTTTTAATTTTACTAGCATCAATTTCAAGCACGGCTAGGTCTGTCCACACATCACTGCCAAGCAGTTTAGCAGCAATCTTGGTTCCGTCATCAAGGGTTACTTCCAGCTTAGTTGCCCCCTCCACAACGTGGTGGTTGGTCACCACATAGGCTTTATTGCCGGCCTTTTTATAAATAACCCCTGAGCCCGTTCCAGCTGCCTCTTCTGAAGAATTTCCATTACCTGACCAAAAGCTTGTTGATTGAATATTATTAATACCAACAACGGCTTCGCCTGTTTTTTCAACTGCTTTTGTTATATTCGTATTCACATCATAGGATACCTTTTCAACGACATTCTGCCGGGTTTCCTTGTTTGTGGTTTCTGCAGCTTGATTTTGCTGGGTTGCTAGTTTGTATGGCAATAGACCTTGTTTTGATAGAGTTGGGATGGCAAGGATAACGATAACTGCCCCAATTATAGCCCCAGCTAGACTTGCGAGAAATCCACTGCCTTTCTTACCTCGCTGCTCCCGATAGCGTCCTTGTGAATGATCATCATAATACCCCATCTACACCATTCCTTTCTTCGAAAAAGTGCTATTCACTAATTTGACTTCTATAATCCATTATAAACATTCTTCCTAAAATTACTAAAAAATCACATTCCATTTAGGAACAAAAGCGCAAGCGCCTTGAACAGCCCCGACAAGCATAAGACGCTCAGGGAAAGAAGGCGTTCTTTGCCTTCATTCCCTGAGTGGCTGTAGACCATCGAGGGGCTAGGCGCTGGAGCTAGACGTCGACAGTCCTTATATTAACAGTTTTCCACAAGCGAAAATTATATAATTTCCTATAAAGGACAAAAAAATAAAGGTCTGTGAATGACCTCCATTTTTTTATAGATTATACAGCTGTTAAGCTGGTCGGGGTTTTGGGATCTGTATCGTATACGCCGAACTGCTCGCCAACAATGAAGCCACGGCTCTCCAATGTTTGAGTTACCGCCATCTTCGCTAAATCCTTCATATTATTATCCTGACTTAAATGAGCTAGATAGATCCGCTTTGTCCGGTCTCCTAAACAATCACTCATAGCGAGAGCTGCATCTTCATTGGAAACATGTCCCACATCACTTAAAATCCGGCGTTTAATATTCCAAGGATATCTTCCCATCCTGAGCATCTGTACATCATGATTCGATTCAAAGATATACACATCAGCGTTAGAGATGGTACCTTTCATTCGATCACTTACATAACCCGTATCTGTGATTAGAACCAGTTTTTTTCCTGAATGATGGAACACATAAAACATTGGTTCTGCTGCATCATGGGATACCCCAAAGGATTCAATATCAGTTGAACCAAAACTCTTAACGGTTTCCATATTAAAAACAAATTTTTGCTCAGTAGGAATCACGCCTACAGAGCTTTCCATGGCACGCCAGGTTTTTTCATTTGCATAGACTGGTAAATGATATTTACGGGCGAGGACGCCAATTCCCTTAATATGGTCACTGTGCTCATGTGTGACAAAAATGCCGGAAAGCTTGCTAATATCACGATCGATTTGTGCAAAAAGAGACTCCATCTGTTTCCCGCTGAAGCCGGCATCTACTAAAAAGGAATGCTCATCGCACTCGACAAACAAGGCGTTCCCCGTACTTCCACTAGCCAGAATGCTATATCGTAACGACATACATTTTCACTCCACTTTACTTTTTTCCTCGCTATTAAACTCAATAATCTGCCCTTCAAACGCATTAACAAACAGATTCTCCTTCCCATTCACCACAATGCGCCATGTTGGCGCTAAGACTTGGGATGCGGTAAGCTGAATGAGCGTTGAATAGCCTAGTTCAACCTTGGTAATTTCACTTTTGGGTCGCAAATCGCCTTTTTGATGCAATGTTTCAATTGCTTTCAATGGCTCGAGGATTTCTTCCTTTGCGGTCAGCTTTTCAATATCGTCTAAATAGGTTTGCTGATAGGAAGTAATTTGATTTTCCTCATTTATATTAAACGTAATCATCCCATTCACATTTTCGTATAATGGATAATTTTCATTTTGCTGAAAATAGGTAATCGTATGCTTCTTATCATTCTTCTCCCAAAATTGATAATGGTCACCATAAAGAATATTTTCTTTTAAAAATGAAGCAAGGTCTGATGGCTCAAATTTAGAGCTTAACTGAATCGGTTCATTAAGCATAACGTCAAGGGTAGTGGAAGGCTCCGTTGAGGTGGCTTTCTGCCCTTTTAATTTAGCTATATCACTTTTCGTAAAAGTCTTAGGCTTGGCGCTCAGATACTGGTCTTTAATGGGGGTCTTTGGAAGCTCCACATACTTAATCTCATCAGCCTTTAATTTATCCTGAAAGGAAGTTTCCGTTATGACTTCGTATTTATTGGCATCACGCATTTTCATGAATTGAAAGAGGAGATACACATCTAAAATTAAAAACGTAATAATAAAGATCGTTTTAATTTTACTCCAATCCATGCACAAGACCTCCTTCTAGGTCCTCAGACGTAATCTGCCCCCACGATTTATTATACCGATAAAACCAGGCAGGTTTTAAGACAAGCAGTTTATTGGCATCTGACCCCTTCTCCATTTGATAGCCAAGAACTAGTTCCTCGAGAAGCTCAGGCTTAAAGTTCTTAGTACTTTGGAAAAGAGCTAACACTTCATGTCCAGATGGCGACGTCACTTTTTGCATTTCTGTGATTAACGGAAGATCTAAGGTTATATTCGGGCGGACATATTTACCAATCTGGTCACTGCCCCATACTTCAGTAATTTGCGATAAGCCATTATCATTAAAAATAGGAAAACCTTCTGTACTATACAGACGGAAGGTGACAGATCGTTCGTTCTCACTATTAGAAACATAACGAAATGGATCCGTCCAGCCGCCATGCTCATTCACAAAATCAATACTTCTTTTGACTAGATCGTAGGAACTGGCAACATAATTATCATCTGTTGCGGTCGGATTGATGTATTGCAAAATATTACTATCATAGTTAACTGTCATTTTACTAGAATCATTCGTAAATTCCTCGCCATGTGGAACTGTGCTTTTTTGTACAAAACTAGGGTCATCAAAAAGTGCATCTTTGAACTCATCAGAGTTAAGTGTAACAGGCAAATAGTTATATGTTGTCATCTCTGTTTTTGCCTCTGGCAGATAAAAGGTCCGCTTTTCGGATGCCTTAAAAGCAAAATACTTTGGATAATGGGCTGCATTTTTATAATAATCACGGTTAAACTCACTCACATTTGCAGCGGAAATATGACTGATATAGACCTGCTGTGTATCAGTAGAGGCAAAATAAACCATTCCACTGCCTTTTTCCAATTGGTTAGCATTAATAATCATGCGGTTAAAATTAAAGGCCGGTATCTTTTTTCCTTCAATGTTTAACACACTGCGATACAGTTCAATTGGAACATCGCCAGGGAAGATGAATTCAACATAACCGTTGCCACGTGCTAAATCATCAACATTTTCCACTTTATCAGAGTAGTTTTTAACATCCGAAATGGTCCAACTGCTCATTTCCTTCATCATCTTGTCTAATTCATTCGGGTTATTGGTTCCATAGTGAGATCCTTTCACATGGAAAATGGCCGAATCAGGTCTTACAATTTTTTTTACTTCTTGTTTTTCACTAACGGTGACTTCCGCCACCGTTTTGTTATTTTCCATCGTGTCATAGTTGGGCTGATAGGTCCAAAGATTCCAAGTTAACAGAAGACTCAATAAGACTAATATGGTTAAAATTGCTGACTTAATATTCTCGTATCTCATGACCATTCATCCTCTTCAGAACGCTCATAGGGCAGTGAAAAGGAGATCTTGGTTCCTTTCCCTTCCTCACTTGTAGCCCAAATTGTCCCGCCATGTGCCTTAACCATTTCCTGCGCAATGGCAAGTCCTAAACCTGTACCGCCTAATTTACGGGTTCTAGCTTTATCGACGCGGTAAAACCGGTCAAATATTTTCCCAATATTCTCTTTTGGAATTCCAACCCCTTGGTCAGATACACTTACAATAATCTTATCCTCTTTTTCTTTTAAAGAAAAAGTAACCTGTCCACCTTCAGGTGAATACTTTAAGGCGTTAGAAATAATATTGTATAGAACCTGGGTCATTTTATCCTCATCAACTTCCACAAAAATGGCCTGCTTCGGAAGCTTACGTTTAAATGTAACATTCTGCTCCTTTGACATTTCAAACCGATCAATAATGTTGTTGTAGAAGTCAACAAAGTTTACCCATTCCTTAGTCAGCTTGTAATCTGTGCTATCCATTTTTGATAATTGAAGCAGGTCATTAACAAGACGGATCATTCTTTCCGTCTCGGTTCGTGTTACCTCTAAGAAGTTAGGGGCAATTTCCGGATCTTGCCATGCACCATCTGCAAGTGCCTCTAAATAACTGCGCATCGTAGTGAGAGGTGTCCTTAATTCATGTGAAACATTAGCCACGAACTCTCTTCTTTCCGCATCGATCTTTTCTTGGTCTGTGATATCATGTAAAACGGCAATTAAACCATTAACAAAACCTGTTTCTTTTTGAATAATAGAGAAATTAGCTCTTAATATATAGCGCTCTTTTTTTGTACTATAGTCTAATATTAAGGAATCATTTTCCTCCAGAAGGTCTTCAAAGGTGTTCGTATCATCCAAGTCCAATAACTCAACAATTGGCTGAGATAAAACCGTTTCACGTGAAACATTCAGCATTTCTGCTGCCGGATCATTAATTAAAATAACTCGACCTTTTCGGTCTGTCGCAATTACCCCATCGGTCATATAGGAAAGGACGGAGGATAGCTTTCTTCGTTCTCCTTCCGTCATCGCCTGGGCTTCCTGCAATTTTTTCGTTAAGTGGTTGAAAGTCATCGCCAGCGTACCGATTTCATCCTGACCATACACTTTAACCTTACGGGAAAAGTTCCCTTTCGCCATCGCAAGTGCTTGTTTTTTCATATCGGCAATCGGTCTGGTAATGGTCTGGGCTAACAAGATTCCTAATATAGCTGTAATTGATAAAGCAATCGCGGTACCCGTAGCAAAAATGTTATTAATGGTTTTCATTTGTTCAAACACATTTTCAATTTTTGCAACAAGATAAATGGCGCCAATTACTTTTTTTCCTGATTTAATAGGCGTAGAGAGGACCCAGATTCGATGTCCGGTTTTCTGTTCGATCTTAATGGAACTTTGATCCTCTTCCAAAACCATAGATTGTTTTACCTGTAGGACGGTTGTCCTTTGACCAACAAGTCCCTGGTTACTGGATTGAGAGGTACCGAGTATTTTTAAGGAACGATTTTCAATTACTTGAACCTCTGTGATATCACTGTCACCGGCATCAAAGTCCTTAAGTATTTTCTTTAAATCTGATTCAAGTGTTGGGTCGTCTGCCTTTCTTTCCTTTGTCATTTCCTCGACCACGTTATAAGCTAGTAAATCTACTCGCTGCTTAATCGAAGTTTGAAAATTTGTCCGCAATGTTTGTTCAAGCTGTTTGACAAAATAAACGCCGATAATTTGCATCGCTACCAAGATAAGGAGGACGTAGATTAGAACAAACTTTACATGTATCGAGCGAAAGAAACCAACCTTTTTCATCAATTAATTACTCCTGTTCAGGATTTCGCAAATAGTATCCAACCCCGCGGCGCGTGACAATCCATGTTGGATGACTTGGGCTATCCTCAATTTTTTCACGCAGACGTCTTACCGTCACATCAACAGTCCGAACGTCGCCATAGTAATCATAGCCCCATACGGTCTGCAGCAAATGTTCTCTTGTCATTACTTGACCAATATGCTGTGCTAAATAATAAAGTAATTCAAATTCGCGATGTGTCAGTTCAATTGTTTCACCTCGTTTAGAAACCACATAGGCATCTGGATGTATCACAAGTGATCCAATCTCAATTTCATTGGTATCATCTTCCGTATCTGACTGTGCCAAAATCTGATTATGACGGCGTAAATTTGCCTTTACTCGTGCTATTAATTCTCTTGTACTAAAAGGCTTGGTAACATAATCATCTGCACCTAATTCAAGACCTAACACTTTATCAATTTCAGAGTCCTTGGCTGTTAACATGATGATTGGCATTTCATATTTCTTACGGACTTCCCGGCACACTTCCATTCCGTCACGTAATGGAAGCATAATATCTAAGAGAATTAAATCCGGTTGGATTTCTTCAACTAACTGAAGTGCCTCGTTGCCATCATAGGCACAATAAACAGCGTAACCTTCTTTTTTTAAGTTAAATTGTAAAATATCGGCAATTGGTTTTTCATCATCTACTACAAGAATTTTCTTATTATCCATATTATTACTCCTTTTCATTCAATTGAATGATTCAATTAAAAGGCTTTAGAAGTCATACCTAATCTATTTTACTTTACCATTTTATCAGTGGAAATTCATCTAAAAGCAGCAATTGGTAAGTTTGGTATAACATTCTTTTACAATAATTATAAATTAATCCAAAACAGAAGAGCCTCTAGTTGTATACTAGAGACTCAAAGTATTATTGGTGTATATAATCCAGTGGGTTGACCAGACTTCCATTTTTATATACTTCGAAATGAAGATGGACTCCAGTAGCATCACCAGTTGCTCCCATAATGCCGATAGCTGTACCTTTTGATACAGTTTGTCCTACTTTGACATTTAAGGAAGACATATGACCGTAAAGGGTCTGGAAACCATTTTGGTGGTCAATGATAATTTTATTTCCATAACTGTTGCTCCACCCAGCAAAAACCACTACTCCATTATCAGCTGCCTTTATGGTCTTATTGCTAGGTCTGGCAATATCAATTCCTTTATGCATTTTGCCCCAGCGCATGCCTAGTTTGGAAGATATATAGCCTCCGACTGTTGGCCAGGCAAAACTTCCATCGCCGCGGGAAGGAATTACCTTTGTTCCTTTAACCACAATATGATTAACGGGCTGTGATAAGATTTGCTCATTGGACTGTTCTTTTTTAACGGTTACGCCATTTTGTTCGGAAATTTGATAGGTAACGGAACGAGATCCATTTTTGCCAGCTTGCTTTTCTTTTGTTTCATCCTTAGGTAGAGAGGAGTCTTCCTCAATTTGATTCGTAAAAGGAATTACTTCCTCTTGCTTAACCTCTTTATCCACTATTACCTCAATGAACGGTTTTGGTACCGTGACATTTATTTCTTGACCAACATTTAATACACTATTAGCTGTTAAACCAGGGTTTATGGCTTCT
The DNA here is from genome assembly GCF_016908975.1 of Neobacillus cucumis. Lineage (GTDB taxonomy): Bacteria > Bacillota > Bacilli > Bacillales > Cytobacillaceae > Neobacillus > Neobacillus cucumis. The sequence continues at coordinate 36,706 of NZ_JAFBEX010000011.1, read as the reverse complement.
AGCTCATTCTCTTTCAAACCATAGTTGTGGGCAATCGTTTCAAGTGCATCGCCAGCTGCGACTCTATATTTTTTTTCTTCTAAAGTACCCTTTTGTAAAAAAGCTACAGCGGCATCAGCGGTCATTATTTTCTCAGGTGTTACATTTTCCTCCTCGATGGAAATGTCTTTTGATAAACGTACATCTAAAAGACGAGTTTGATTTTCTTGTAGAGGCGGCAGCGCTGCATCCTTTTGCGCTTTTCTAGCCTCGAGCTCATTTAGTTGTGCTTCAGATACATATTGAAGCTTGAGCTTTTTTATAACTTCCTTGGCAGAGTCTTTATTATCCAGATAAACGACTGGTGACCCAGCAATGACGATCGCTGTAGATTCCGCTTCTAGCTGGAAGATTTGATTAAAGTTTTGCACTGTTTCATTATTATTCGCTGTTGAATTAAAAGCCTGTTCAGCTATGTACTGTACTTGCGGCTCAATCTTCAAATTTAAATTTGTAAACGATTTCTTAGCCATGTCTACTTTTTCAGCAATTAGCTTATTTACTACGGTCTTATCTGTGACGTTGCCTATATAGGTGCCATTTAAATAAACATGATAGATTTTGGATGGTGTAAAAGCAAAGGCAATTGGACCATTACTAAAGGCTATAACCGATGCAGCCATCGCCGTGATAACGGTTGTTTTTAACAACAAGAATTTATTTGACTTAGAGCTTTTCTTTGTAAATAACATTATTTCCTCCTAACCCCCGGTAAACCCTGTTTGTGCTGTATGTATGTCTAGTAAAGTATTCTTTATTTTTAAACCTCTACTAATTTAACATAGTTTTATTTAAATAGTTTAATAGTCTTAAGACTGTAACATAAATGTATAAAGGTTGACACTTTTTACATTTTTACGACATATACTGGTTATATTTTCATATGCTATTTGTCGAATTTTTTGCCTTGATGGGGGAAACTTCCTTATTTTATAAGGAATCGCTAGGGCGGAGGTAGTAGTATAAGAAGTGGCTCCGAGGATTGATTATTGTGTTAAAAAGAAAAAAAGAAGCTGCATGTGCAAGCTTCTTTTTGAATGGCTCAGGACGGAATCGAACCGCCGACACAAGGATTTTCAGTCCTTTGCTCTACCGACTGAGCTACTGAGCCAACTTAGTGGCGGTCTGGACGGGACTCGAACCCGCGACCTCCTGCGTGACAGGCAGGCATTCTAACCAACTGAACTACCAGACCAGATTAAATTGATCATCAGCAAGGAAACCGTCCTTGCCAGTCACTTGCTGACAATCAAAAGCCATGACCCCTACGGGACTCGAACCCGTGTTACCTCCGTGAAAGGGAGGTGTCTTAACCGCTTGACCAAGGGGCCATATTATTGAAAGTTATTTTGCTGATGCAAAAAACTTTGGTGAGCCATGAAGGACTCGAACCTTCGACCCTCTGATTAAAAGTCAGATGCTCTACCAACTGAGCTAATGGCTCGTAAAAATAATGTTCCCTAAACTTTGCGTTTCGCCGGATGCCCACGCCTCAGTAAGCTTATTCAAGCAACAGCTCGGCGTGTGCCCTGATGCTGTTTCAGTGAAGCTTATTCGATCGTGCTCTACCAACTGAGCTAATGGCTCGTATTTTTCTTACAATTTTTTTGTCATATTGTGACGACGCTTTTTATAATAGCATGGATGTAATCTTAAATGCAATACTTTTTTAAAAAGTTTTTTCAAAAAAATTTAGAGCCCTCAAAAGAGGACTCTAATTACTCTTTAGATTTGTCTCCAAGGGCTGCGGACAACATTTGTTTGCACGCGGTCTGGTCCGACGGAGAAGGTGGTTAATGGAACTCCTGTCAGCTGTGTAACACGCTCTACATAATGACGGGCATTAACCGGAAGTTCATCCAATGATTTCACGCCAGTAATATCCTCAGTCCAGCCAGGAAGTTCCTCATAAATTGGCTCACACTGTGATAAAATTCGTAAATTCGCTGGATATTCCGTAATAACTTTATCGTTATAACGATATGCTGTACAAATTTTTAACGTTTCAATCCCTGTTAACACATCAATTGAGTTAAGAGACAAATCCGTTAATCCGCTGACACGACGAGCATGGCGCACAACAACACTGTCAAACCAGCCTACACGACGAGGACGGCCTGTTGTTGTACCGTACTCACGGCCCACTTCACGAATGCGATTTCCAATTTCATTATTTAATTCCGTTGGGAATGGACCATCTCCTACACGAGAGGTATATGCTTTACAAACACCTACTACATGCGTAATTTTAGAAGGACCCACACCAGAACCAATTGTTACTCCGCCTGCAACAGGGTTTGAAGAGGTAACAAATGGATATGTACCTTGGTCAATATCAAGCATAACCCCTTGTGCACCTTCAAATAAGACACGTTTGCCTTCATCAAGAGCATCATTTAAAACAACAGATGTATCACAAACATATTTCTCAATTTGTTGTCCGTATTCAAAGTATTCGTCTAGAATATCTTCCTTTTTGAAGCCTTCTGTTTCATAAATACGTTCAAATAAGCGATTTTTCTCAGCAAGATTCTGTTCTAATTTTTCTTCAAAAATTTCACGATCAAGCAAATCGGCAATCCGAATACCTACGCGGGCAGCTTTATCCATATAGGCTGGGCCGATTCCCTTCTTCGTTGTACCAATTTTATTATCACCCTTACGTAACTCTTCTACTTCATCTAATTTTAAATGGTAAGGGAGAATGACATGAGCACGGTTACTGATCCTGAGATTATCCGTAGTTACACCCTTTTCATGTAAATAAGCAAGCTCTGCTACAAGTGCTTTTGGATCAACAACCATCCCATTACCGATAACACTAATTTTATCTTTATTAAAAATTCCAGACGGAATCAAATGTAACTTGTACGTTTCTCCGTTAAATTTGATGGTGTGTCCAGCATTGTTTCCACCTTGATAACGGGCAATTACTTCTGCATTCTCAGAAAGGAAATCGGTAATTTTCCCTTTTCCTTCGTCTCCCCATTGTGTTCCAACAACCACTACTGATGACATGAATGGCACCTCCGAAAATTCTGGTTCTTATTTAATCTATACATAGTTTATCAATTTTAGCCCACTAAAGTCAATAAAACACGAACATTTCTAAGAATGTTAGAAAAATACGTTCGTATATATATTAATCTACTAAAATAGTAAAAGGATTAGCCAAATAAGGCTAATCCTTTTACAAACTACGCACCTGGAGGCTCATAACGGGTCTCAAGGTTGACGAACTTATTATATTCCTTTACAAAAGCTAATGCTACGGTACCGGTTGGACCGTTACGCTGCTTAGCAATAATGATTTCGATAATATTTTTATTCTCTGATTCCTTGTCATAGTAGTCATCACGATATAAGAACGCCACGATATCAGCATCCTGCTCAATACTACCCGATTCACGAATATCTGACATCATTGGACGCTTATCTTGACGCTGCTCCACACCACGGGAAAGCTGTGAAAGAGCAATTACAGGGACTTTCAATTCACGTGCTAATTGTTTAAGGGAACGTGAAATTTCGGAAACTTCCTGCTGACGGTTTTCACCTGAACGTCCGCTTCCTAAAATCAGCTGCAAGTAATCAATTAGAATCATGCCTAAACCATGCTCCTGCTGAAGCCGGCGGCATTTTGAACGAATATCACTGATTCTTACCCCAGGTGTATCGTCAATAAAGATACCTGAATTCGAAAGGGCACCCATTGCCATTGTTAGTTTGCCCCAGTCTTCATCCGTCAAGCTCCCGGTACGAAGCCTTTGAGCATCAATATTCCCCTCCGAACAGAGCATACGCATAACAAGTTGTTCCGCACCCATCTCAAGACTGAAGATCGCAACATTTTCACCCGTTTTAATCGCAACATTGGAAGCGATGTTTAAGGCAAAGGCTGTTTTACCTACAGATGGACGTGCACCAACAATAATTAAGTCATTGCGCTGGAACCCGGCAGTCATTCTATCCAATTCCGCAAATCCTGTCGATATTCCTGTGATTTCGCCTACGCGCTTATGCATTTCCTCAATATTGTCATACGTACGGACAAGGACATCTTTTATATCATGGAAAGCACCTGCATTTTTCCTTTGTGCCACTTCCATAATACTTTTTTCCGCTTCACTTAAAAGAGCATCTACTTCATCTTCACGAGAATAGCCATCTGACGCGATATTTGTGGCGGTCCGTATTAATCGTCTCAGTAAGGACTTTTCTTCTACTATTTTAGCATAATACTCTATATTGGCGGCTGTCGGTGCAGAGTTAGACAATTCATTTAAATAGCTGACACCGCCGATATCCTCAATCAATTTAGCAGCTGCAAGTTCAGCTGTAACAGTCACAACGTCAACAGCTTTCCCTTGATCATTTAACTCCAGCATTACATTGAAAATTTTCTGGTGAGAGGCACGGTAAAAGTCTTCGGGAATCAACATTTCTGATGCTAGAGTCAAAGCAGAGGGCTCTAAAAAGATGGCCCCAAGTACGGCTTGTTCAGCTTCAATATTTTGTGGCGGCATTCGATCCGCTAATACATTATCCATTTATAAAAAACCTCCTAGCCTAGAAGGATTAGTTAAAAGCTATATAAAAATATCATATCGCTAAAAGAAAAAAGTGACCAGCCTTAACCGATCACCATGAATTACTACTCAATCATTTTATCATGTTTGTTGTTACTTTCGTACTGGCAAATTTTCACCTTATTTAATTTCCGTAACTGAAACCGTTAACGTTGCAGTCACATCATGATGAAGTTTTACTGGTACCTTTGTATGCCCTAATGTCCGAATGGCATCAGCTAATTCCATTTTACGTTTATCAATTTTAATGCCATGTTTCTTTTGTAGTTCCTCGGCAATTTGCTTTGTTGTAATGGAACCAAATAATCTGCCGCCTTCACCGGCCTTAGCAGTTAGTTCAACTGTTGTTTTATCTACTACTTCTTTCAGCTTCTTAGCTTCCTCAAGCTCTTGTGCAGCTAATTTTTCTTCCTTTTTCTTTTGTGCATCAAGGGTACTCACGTTTGCATTATTAGCTTCAATTGCTAATCCTTGTTTAATTAAAAAGTTATGTGCATAGCCATCGGCTACATTTTTAACTTCACCTTTTTTACCTTTCCCTTTAACATCCTTCAAAAAAATAACTTTCATTCTTTTTTCACTCCTTCAAAATATTCATCAATGGCAAGCCTCAATTGAACCTCTGTTTCGTCAATTGACAGTCCCGTCAGTTGGGTTGCTGCATTTGTTAAATGACCGCCGCCCTTCAAACTTTCCATAATCACTTGTACATTGATATTCCCCAGTGACCTAGCACTAATGGCAATAACGCCTTCTTCTCTTTTAGCGATAACAAAGGAACCTACGACCCGATCCATGGCTAATAAGGTGTCCGCAGCCTGAGCGATAATAACTTGATCATATAATTCCTGTTCTGATCCTTTACCAATCGCAATCCCTTCACGGTAAAAGGAAACCGATTCAATTAACTTGGACCGTTTGATATAGGTATCGATGTCTTCTTTCAAGAATTTTTGAACAAGAATGGTATCAGCTCCATGTGCACGTAAATAAGATGCAGCATCAAAGGTCCGTGAACCGGTTCTTAAGGTAAAGCTTTTTGTATCGACAATGATACCAGCTAGAAGAGCAGTCGCCTCAATCATTTCAATTTTACTCCGTTTAGGCTGATATTCCAAAAATTCTGTTACCAGCTCTGCCGTTGAGGAGGCATATGGCTCCATATAGACAAGTAGAGGGCTTGCAATAAATTCTTCTCCACGGCGGTGATGGTCAATGACGACTACATGGTCTATTTTATTTAATAATCGCTCCTCAATCACCATTGAAGGCTTATGTGTGTCAACAATCACCAATAATGTTTTATCTGTAGCAATTTCAAGGGCGAGCTCCGGATCAATAAAATAAGAATACAAGGTTTCTTGATGCTTGATTTCCTCCATTAACCGTTTGACGCCGCTGTCTATCCCCTGCATATTAACGACAATATAGGCTTCCTTCTGGTTCATTTGAGCGACTTTATAGATACCAATACTTGATCCAATTGAATCCATATCAGGGTTCTTATGCCCCATAATAATGACCTTATCACTGGCTATAATTAAATCCCTTAGTGCATGGGAGATGACCCGGGCTCTTACTCTGGTCCGTTTCTCAACAGGATTCGTTTTACCGCCATAAAATTTTACTTTCCCGTTTGGCAGTTTAATTGCTACCTGATCACCGCCCCTACCCAATGCTAGGTCAAGGCTAGATTGAGCTAAGGCACCTAATTCGGGCAGGGAGGATACACCTGTACCGACGCCAATGCTCAAAGTAAAGCTAACATTTTGTTTTGGGGTCATTTCCCTCACTTCATCAAGAATAGTAAACTTCCCATTTTCCAAAATACGAAGGATTCTTTCACTAAATACGGCAATAAAGCGCTCTGAGGAAACCCGTTTCAAATAAATTCCATTATCTTGGGCCCATTTATTTAGGATTGAAGTCACTAAATTATTAATGCTCCCGCGCATTTGGTCATCCATACCCTGTGTAAGATCATCATAATTATCAAGGAAAATAGTCGCAATAGCGGTTCGATCATCCTGATACTTTTTCTCGATTTCGGTTTGCTCGGTTACATCAAAGAAATATAACAGCCGTTCCTCTCGTTTATGAACTACCTTAAACTTCCGTCCATGAAGGGTGACAATTTCTGTTTCTACTTCTTGTTTAATTAAAGGAATCATCGCATCAGCAACATCATAAAGTGATCGGCCTACCAACTTAACTTCATCAAAACAAGAAGTAAGATAGGGATTGGTCCACTCAATATAATATTCTTCATTGATGAGCATAATCCCGATTGGCATTTCCATCAGGGCTTCTTCGCCCACCTTCTTGACCCTGTATGACAGTGTCGAGATGTACTCCTCCATTTCTTTTCGCTCGCGACGATCAATGACAAACATAAAGTAGAGGGGTACTAACATTAATAAAAGACCGGCTACACTTAATATCCAATTGTACAAATACAGGATGACAAGCAGGATCATAGTAACGCCAATTAGCCCATAAAAAGGGTAACGAATTGACCGCTTTTCAAAAAATGCAGGCAAAGTCTTCAGCTCCTTGACGTTTTACTCTTTTTTTTCAAACCGTTTTCTAAAATCAAAACCTAAATCTGCTATGCCCAATACACTTATTATATAATGAACAATTGGTAGGATGAAAGATAGAATTACAACGAACACCGCAACTCCTTTGCCAATCGAGCGTTGATGAAGAATATAAAGTAAACAAGCTAATCCCTGAAGCAATAATAACAATTCTAAAATAAATCTGGCATTAACGATGACTAAGTATAAATAGGTTCCTTCTTCAGGTCTAAATAATAAGTATCCGCCTAATGCCGCTAAATAGAACCATAATAGGCTTTTAGGCAAGCTAAGATTTCTAAACTTCCCCCAAGATGGAACCCCAATACCAAACCTTTTAACAATTGGAAAACAAATCCACTGGGTAATTAAAGCATAAACAACTGCCACCGTTATTAAATAAGCTGGTGCTAGCTCTTGAATGTTTTTAATTAAATTGGCATTTTGCTCCTGCAAGAGTTTCATCTGCTCTTTGTTTCCTATTACCTTTAACATATCCTGAGATTGCTGCATTGATTGGTCCATCATCGTTTTAAATTCTTGAATAAAGTTAATGTTCATAAACGTCACGAGTACGACATATGAAATGACTAAACCTGCTATAAAAATGAGCGTACCACCCATTAAAATAGCAGATCGACTTTTTGTTTTTTGCGTCATATAACCCATAACTGCACCAGCAGCTCCAAAAAGTGCCATTAAACCCAGTCCCTGCAAGGAACTAGTAATAAATGAAATAATGATGGCTGCAATAAAAAAAACAGCAATATTTTTCAGGCTGTATTTAGCTGAATACATTATAAATGGGAGCGGCAGGAAAAAGACACTAATCACACTCAAAGGGGGGATGTAGATCGTTATTAATAAAAAGACAGCAAAGGCTGCTAAAAGAATAGCACCTTCCGTTAGACTGCGGACATTTTTCACTTCAACACCTCATAAATTAAATCTATCTCTTTATTTTAGCCACTAACTTGTTTTGATACAACTTATGGAGTAAGAAAAAAGACAGTAAGGAGTGTCCTTACTGTCTTTTTAGACATATTTATTATTCACCAGCCACGAATGGTAGTAATGCCATTTGACGTGCACGTTTGATTGCAACTGTTAGTTTACGTTGGTATTTAGCGCTAGTACCAGTTACACGACGTGGTAAAATCTTTCCACGCTCAGAGATGAATTTTTTAAGTAAATCTACATCTTTATAATCGATGCGAGTAATGCCATTTGCTGTGAAATAGCACACTTTACGACGCTTTGCGCGACCGCCTTTACGTCCTCCTGCCATGAAAATTCCCTCCTTTATTGTTAAAAGTAAATTTCATAAGGTTTTATCTTAGAATGGGAGATCATCATCAGAGATGTCAATTTGACCAGATCCGGCAAATGGATCATCATCCATACGAGTAAAACCTTTATTTTGATTTTGATTTTGGTTTGGACGTTGATTCTGATTGCTGCTGCCGTATGGGTTACCTTGTGGTTCCATAGGAGGAGCACCATAATAATCGTTGTTGCTTCTACCGCCACCACCAGAAGACGACTTAGGCTCTAGAAATTGAACACTTTCCGCTTGAACCTCTGTAACGTATACACGTTTACCATCTTGTCCTTCATAGTTGCGCGTTTGAATCCGGCCATCAACACCTGCTAGACTACCTTTTTTCAAGAAATTGGCCACATTTTCAGCTGGTTTACGCCAAACAACACAGTTAATAAAGTCTGCTTCACGCTCACCTGACTGGCTAGAAAATGGACGGTTAACAGCTAGAGTAAAAGTAGCAACAGGAACCCCATTTGGTGTATAACGCAAATCTGGATCTTTTGTTAATCGGCCAACAAGAACGACACGATTCATCATCAGAATCAACTCCTTTTATTTTGGCAATATGTTCCACGTGGAACAACTTGACCAAGAAATATATATAAATCTTAAGCTTCTTCTTTAATTACGATATGGCGAATGATATCTTCGCTGATCTTTGCAAGACGAGAAAATTCTTGTACTGCAGCAGCTGAAGATGTAGTTTTAGCGATTTCGTAGTATCCGTCACGGAAATCGTTGATTTCGTATGCTAGACGGCGCTTACCCCAATCTTTTGTTTCAGCAGTTTCCGCACCGTTTTCAAGAAGAATTGTGTTAAAACGCTCTACAAGAGCCTTCTTAGCTTCATCTTCAATATTTGGGCGGATGATGTACATGATTTCGTACTTATTCATCACAGTCACCTCCTTTTGGTCTAAACGGCCCGAATGGGCAAGGAGCAATTATTTAATTACTCACAAGTTGAAATTATAGCACACTCAAAATGAAAATGCAACGAGCTTCACAGGAAAGCCATTTTTATTCATTGATTTGCTTTTTGAAATAATGAAATCGTTGAGTTGATTTCCGCTACAATCACCTAAATTAATTAACTAAAATTACCAAAATAAATAAAACTCTGCAGTATGCAGAGCTTTTTTGTTATTAAACGTTAAAGCGGAAGTGGATGACGTCGCCGTCTTTTACTTCGTATTCCTTACCTTCTAGGCGGACTTTTCCTGCTTCTTTTGCAGCATTGTGGCTTCCAGCTGCTAACAGGTCATCAAATGAAACTGTTTCCGCTCGGATAAATCCACGTTCAAAATCAGAGTGAATGACTCCAGCACATTGCGGGGCTTTCATTCCTTTTCTGAATGTCCAAGCACGAACTTCCTGTACACCTGCTGTGAAGTAAGTAGCTAAACCAAGCAAGCTGTATGCTGCACGAATTAATTGGTCCAAACCTGACTCTTCAATCCCTAGCTCTGAAAGGAACATTGCCTTTTCTTCGCCTTCGAGTTCAGCGATTTCCTCTTCAATTTTTGCACAGATCACAATCACTTCAGCATTATCCTGGGCAGCGAATTCACGTACCTTTTGAACATATTCATTATCTGATGGATCTGCAACATCATCTTCACTAACATTTGCTACATAAAGAACTGGCTTAATTGTTAAAAGATGCAGCCCCTTAACTAATTTCATCTGTTCGTCGGTGAAATCAACTGTACGAGCTGGTTTCTCTGCTTCAAAAGCATCGCGAAGCATTGAAAGTACTTCGAACTCAGCAGCCGCATCTTTATCTTTTTGCTTAGCCAATTTTTCCACACGGCTAATACGCTTTTCGACTGATTCCATATCAGCCAGAATTAACTCAAGGTTGATGGTTTCAATATCATCAATTGGGTCGACCTTACCTGATACGTGGGTAATGTTTTCATCTGCAAAACAGCGGACAACCTGACAAATGGCATCTACTTGACGAATATGTGATAGAAACTTGTTTCCAAGTCCTTCACCTTTACTTGCACCCTTTACAATCCCAGCAATATCCGTAAATTCAAATGCTGTTGGAACTGTCTTTTTAGGTTGGACAAGTTCAGTTAGTTTTTGCAGGCGATGGTCCGGTACTTCTACAATCCCTACGTTCGGGTCAATTGTACAGAAGGGATAATTCGCTGATTCCGCTCCTGCCTGTGTAATTGCATTAAATAATGTAGATTTACCAACGTTCGGCAAACCGACAATACCAGCTGTTAAAGCCATTCACGTTCACTCCTATCAAGAAAAGCGCAAGCGTCCGTTTAGCGGCGTATGGACTAGAACTCTCCGACTGAGATAAAGGAAACACGGAGAGCGGAAGCGATCCGATGTTGACTTATCGTAGAGGAGGAGAGGGCTAGTACACTAGCCGCTGGACGCTGGAGCTAGACATCATTAATAATATTAGATCAAATTATATTCAAAAGCCTCTCACAATTATAAGGCAACTATAATAAAAATTACAACTGCCGCTTTTCTAACGGAGATTTAGTTTGTTATTATTTTTTCAAGGTTTACAAGACAATCATAAAGTGTACTGCCCAGGCCATTATCGGATTCACCGCTCGGGGTCAGTTGATTGACGGAACCACCGAATCTCTTCCAAACCCCTTCATCGATATTAATGGTGTTAGGATGTGCCTTCACTAAAACAGAAATATATCCTTTTACTTCACCGCGTTCATTCCAAACTCTCACATAGTCACCATTAGAAAATCCATGTTCTTCGGCAATGTTTGGTGCAATTTCTATTTTTAGTTTGAGATGCTCGCCTAATAGATGGTAATTCTGTGAATGGTTTGACCGCAGCGGATGAATGGTCAATAACTGATAGGGATATTCCTTAAAAAGCGAAGGATTATTCCATTTCGATTCATCTGGCACAGCTAATGTTAATGATCCGTTTAAACCCTTTATCTGCCCTTGCAGGGAAGTAAATTCAAATTTACCTGTAGGTGTTTGAAATTTATGGTCAGACCATGGGACTTTGTCTACCGGCAGTTCAAGCGTATGCTGGTCTTTTAATTTTTCTAATGTTATGCCTGCACTTTCAAGTGGTTTTAGGGTCATTTTTAACCATTCATCTCTTGTAAAAGCAAAATCTTCGCCAAAGCCAAGTCTTTCTGCGAGCTGTGTCCAAACCCAAAGGTCTGATTGAGCTTCCCCAGGTGCATCCACAAGTTGGGGACCATAGTTGATATAATGGTGATACATGGATGAATAATAGAAATCTTCTTCCTCAAAAACAGTGGTGATTGGAAGGACATAATCAGCTAATAATGCACTATCCGTCATAAATTGCTCAAAAACCACTACTGTTGGAACAGAAGAAAAAGCCTTTCTCACTATGTTGGTATCCGGTACTTGGGTAAGCGGATTACCACATGTCACGACAATCATTTGGATTGCGGGATTCGCGGCTGTTAAAATCTCCTCCGCTTGCTTCATCATGGAAAATTGACGGTTTTCCCGTTTTCGATCTGCATTAGTTAACTCAGCAAAGGCAAAGCTTTGGCCGACCTGGAGATTTGCATAGTTCGCACCGCCGCCAGGTATCCCAATATTGCCACTAATCGCCACTAGAGCATCAATTAGGCGAATGGTATTGCCGCCATTTTTATATCGTTGCATTCCTAGCCCCATATAGGTAGCGGTAGGTTTGCTGCTGTATACATAAGCTAAGTGAGTAATAGTTTCACAGGAAACCTCTGTCATTTCACTAACCTTTTCCAAGGAAATACCTTCAAGGAGATCGACTAAATCTTTAAAGCCATGTGTGGAATGTTCAATAAACTCCCGATCCTCTAAACCAAGACGGAGAATCTCCTTCATAATTCCAGCTGCTAAAATTCCGTCCATCCCTGGCTTAACCGTTATGAATTCATCCGCATGTTTGGCAATGGGGTTATATAAGGGGTCAATGACATAAATGGCTGCCCCTTGTCTTTTTGCCTCTAGCAATCTTTCAAATAAATGCATATTGGTCCGAGCAACATTTCGTCCCCAGATAATAATATTTTTACTGTTGATAAGATCATCTGGTTCATGGCTGTAGGCATTGCCAAAGTCCCACTTTTGGGCCTCAATCCCTGCACCCCAGCAGAGCGAACCGTAAACTTGTGTGACACCGCCATAACCATTAAAGAAGCGCTGGTCTAAGTTTTTGAGGATCCCATTATTGGCATAATCATGGCTATGCAAAACGGCCGTTGATCCGTACTTTTCTTTAATTCCACGAAACCTTTCAGCTATTTCATCGAGCGCCTGCTCCCAAGAGATTTGAATAAATTCCTCATTAATCTTTTTCAGCGGATGCAGTAACCTTTGCTTTGAATTAGCCCTTTTCTCGAGCATACGACCTCGGCCACAGATTTTTCCCCTTGTAATCGGATGTGTCTCGTCACCCTCAACTCTAATTACCTTACCATCTTCTACGGTTACCTTAAAACCGCAGCTGTCCCAGCAATTCAACGGACATGCTGTCTTTCGTATTTCTGCCAAATTGTCCACCCCCATTAGACCATATAGCCACTGCTTTTAAAAAAAAGAAGCATGAAACATTATCCTTCATGCTTAACTAAAATCTTCTTCATTTTTCTTGAAAACTCTTTTCTTGGGATTAAGACGCTATGACCGCATCCTTCACATTTAATACGGACATCCATTCCCATCCGAATAATTTTCCAGCGGTTCGTCCCGCATGGATGCTGTTTCTTCATTTCCACAACGTCGTTTAGGGCAAATTCTTTTTCTTCCATCTGTTTGTCCCCCTTAAACACTTGATTCTTTTATGTTTCCATTATCCTTCGAATACATAACCATCCGTGGATATGGGATTTCAATTCCATGCTCATCTAATGAAAGTTTGATATCCTTACGTATTTTTCTAGATACCGCATTATGCTGCATTGGCAGCGTTTCTGCAACTATTCTTAATATTACCTCAGAAGGCCCAAAGTTTTGAATCCCTAAAAAATCAGGTTCTCGAACCAATTCCTCATATTTTTCTGGCATTTTTTCAAGTAAATCCCTAATTACCCTCTCAGCCTTTTCAATATCTTCTTCATATGAGATGCCCACATCTATAATCGCTAAACTGTTATTAAGTGAAAAATTCGTTACTTCTTGAATCGTTCCGTTAGGTAAAATATGAACTTCACCAGTCCCGCTTTTTAGTTTAGTCGTTCGTAATCCTATCGCTTGAACGTCCCCTTCAAACTGTCCGATTCGAACATGGTCACCGACGGAAAACTGATCCTCAAAAATAATGAAGAAACCAGAAATGACGTCTTTTACCAGGCTCTGGGCACCAAAACCAACTGCCAAGCCAACCACCCCAGCTCCAGCAATAAGTGCTTTCACATCAATTCCTAGTACGGAAAGAACCATCATAAAAGCAATAAAATAAACGACATAGGTTAGGATATTATCAAGCAGTTTTGAGAGCGTTGCTTCTCTTCGTTCGGATGTATTCAATGGAGAGAGGTTTCTAATTTTAAAAACGTTATGGATCGCCATTTTGCCGATACGAATCAAAATATTCGCAATGGCCATAATGACTATAATTTTAAGCAAGCCTTCGCCCATGCTTAACCATGTATCTTCATTTTGGTATTTTTCAATCAATTTCTGTATTCCTTTTTGAGTAATACTCATAAAACACCTTCCTCAACCGTCATTACCCACTCTATTTTAACAATTTTTCTACTTAGATAATAGCATTATGAATTTTCATTTTTTACCACTAGGATGTATAGATTTTCGGAATTTTCCGTATACTATTTAAAAAGTAGCTGCAAACAATCCATTAGCGTTTTTTATAATACACTGATTATGGTTTAGGGAGTGGACGTAAATGAATTTGAAGACTAGCCTTTTTGACAGGAGGGGGAAGGTAAGCATTGTTCATGATGATTCGAATGCAGCTGAACGGCTTGCAAGAGAATTACTCCTGAATATTCCTTTTGTAACAATGCGCCCAATTGTCTTTGTTTGTATTGGGACAGACCGCTCTACAGGGGATTCATTAGGTCCGCTAGTCGGCAGTCTTCTTGAAGAGAAGAAGCTCCACTCGTTTTTCGTCTACGGAACGTTAGATGAGCCTATCCATGCTGTTAATCTTGCTGACAAGCTGCGGGAAATTAACGCTATTCACGCCAATCCATATGTTATTGGGATCGATGCTTGCTTAGGACGTGTGAAAAGTGTTGGCATAATTCAAGTGGGGAATGGGCCCGTTAAACCTGGTGCAGGGGTAAACAAGGATCTTCCTGCTGTCGGTGACATCCATATTACAGGAATCGTCAATGTCAGCGGATTTATGGAATTCTTTGTTTTGCAAAATACCAGATTAAATCTTGTCATGAAAATGGCTAAAACGATTGCCTTAGGAATTTACCAAGCAAACCAGCTCTATCAAAGAGGAAATTGGACTGAGTTGGATTGGGCAGAGAATGAAAAAACAAATTAAGAGCAATCATGTTGATTGCTCTTTGAATTTGACTTAGTTCATATGATGATAGTAATAGAGAATGGTGACAATCATCCCTGTGACTACAATTCCTGGCAGGAGGTTAGCGACTTTAATTTTAATGATCCCTGTCAGATTTAAACCAATCGCAAAAATCATCACACCGCCAGTAGCTGTCATTTCTGCAATAAACTGGTTCATTAATTCTTTGGGAACAAATTGGTCAATTTGCGTAGCAAATAAAGCAATCAACCCTTCATAAAGAACAACAGGGACAGCTGAAAAAATAACACCTATTCCAAGGGTAGTTGTTAAGATTAACGCCGTAAATCCATCAATGATTGATTTCGTATACAATACAGAATGGTCGCCACGAATTCCGCTATCAAGTGCACCAATGATGGCCATTGCACCAATGACAAATATTAATGTCGCGGTGACAAACCCTTCAGAAATACTCCCTTTCCCATTCGAGCCAACTTTCCGCTCTAGCCAACCACCTAAATCATTTAATTTATCCTCTAATTTCAGCATTTCTCCGGTAATCGCACCGAATACTAAACTGAGAATCACAATCAGGAAATTATCACTCTTTAAGCCCATTTGTAGACCTAATACCATAACAGCTAGTCCAATGGCATGCATGACGGTTACTTTCATTCCCTCAGGTATTCGATTTAACAGTTTGCCAAGGAGAGTACCGATGATGATTAACAGTCCGTTAACAAGTGTTCCTAGTAAAAACATGTTTTTATCTCCTTTATTCGCCTTACGAAATAACAATAGATATAACCTATCACGTTTCCTAATGGATGAAAAGAATTTTTCATTAAGCTATGTTATAATTCTCGCTCCAGGCGCTCGCTTTCCGCGGGCGTGCCGGGAAGCGAGTGCCTTACGCTTCAATCAACAGAATTTAAAAACGAAAATGTTGTTTAACATATCCTTACCATAAAAAAACTCGCCATGGAGGCGAGTCTGTTATAAGTTAGCTTTTTCGTGATCAAGCATTTCTAAAATCCGCTCTAGGTCTTCTTGGGAGAAAAATTCGATTTCGATTTTCCCTTTATTCTTATTCTGAACGATATTTACAGTGGTTCCGAAACGTTCACGAAGAGAATACTCGTGCTGCTGCAGGAATACATCTTTTTTCTTTTCTGGTTTCTTGGTTTCACGTGAAACATTCTCATTTAGCTGCTGAATTACCTTTTCTAATTGGCGGACATTTAGACCTTCATTTATGACCTTTTCTACAAGAACGGTCAACTTTGCTTTTTGTCTCAATCCAAGCAATGCACGACCGTGCCCCATTGAAATACTCCCGTTGGAAATAAACTCTTGAATTTTAGGAGGGAGAGAAAGGAGGCGGATATGGTTCGTAATATGCGGACGACTTTTACCTAACCGCTTGGCAACCTCTTCCTGAGTAAGCTTCAACTTTTCAATTAAGGTTTGATAGGCTTGTCCCTCTTCAATTGGGTTTAAATCTTCCCTTTGCAAGTTTTCTAGTACAGCTAATTCCATCATTTGCTGTTCCGTCAGCTCACGCACAACAGCCGGTATCGTTTCAAGCTTTGCCTCTTTAGCAGCACGGAAACGGCGTTCACCGACCACAATTTCATAACCTTTGATACTTTTGCGAACAACTATCGGCTGGAGAATTCCATGCTCTATAATGGAATCTCTTAATTCATCAATGGTTTCTTGCTGGAAGGTTTTTCGTGGCTGATACGGGTTTGGACGAAGTTCCTTTAGCTTAATTTCCTGGACTGTTTCTTCCTTACTTGCTTCATTAAAAAAAGCATTCAGTCCTTTTCCTAAACCTTTAGCCATTTGAGACCACTTCCTTCGCTAAATCTAAATAAACTTCGGCACCGCGGGATTTGGCATCATACGTAATAATCGGCTCCCCGTGGCTTGGTGCTTCACTTAGACGGACATTTCTTGGGATAATGGTTTTATATACTTTATCTTGGAAGTATTTTTTTACTTCTTCAATGACTTGAAGACCTAAATTAGTCCTTGCATCAAGCATGGTTAATAATACGCCTTCAATTTTTAAATCTTGATTTAAATGTTTTTGGACAAGTCGGACTGTATTTAATAATTGACTAAGTCCTTCTAATGCATAGTACTCACATTGTACGGGAATTAATACCGCGTCTGATGCGGTTAATGCGTTTAATGTTAACAGTCCTAATGAAGGCGGACAATCAATTATTATATAATCAAACTGATCCTTCACTTCTCCCAGAGCGCGTTTTAAGCGAACTTCTCTAGAAATCGTTGGAACCAATTCAATTTCGGCTCCTGCTAATTGAATAGTAGCTGGCAAAGCATACAAATTTTCAACAGATGTTGTTTTGATAACATCCTTTGCTTCCACATCATCTACTAACACATCATATATACACTGTTCAACTTCAGCCTTTTCAATACCAACTCCGCTTGTTGCATTTCCCTGCGGATCAATATCGACTAGTAAGACCCGTTTTCCAATGTAAGCTAAGCAGGCACCTAGGTTGACAGAGGTTGTCGTTTTTCCGACTCCACCTTTTTGATTTGCGATTGAAAGGATTTTCCCCACGTTGTCACCTACCCTAAAAATTTAAAAATAGTAATCTTACATTCTATCAAATATGTTAATTATCTCTTATAAGGAAAAGGAAGTAAAATTTCCATTCCTTTATTTTACCATGATTTTAATTGCAGTTGCTTTATTTCTAAAAAATTTCCATCATGGCTTTAAGATTATTTTTTCTAGATAGTTAAAGTAAATTGGTAATCTAGCAAAAAAAGAACCAAACATCATCAAATGTCTGGTTCTACATTTCAACTATTATTTTTTCTTTGGAATCCGAATGGTGAATTGATAAAATTCGTCAAATTCTTCTTCTTCTGCATCCAAGTTGATCCCACTGTCCGATACCATGGAAAGGGATTGACGAATGGTATTGACAGCAATTCGCATATCTTTACTAAAAGCTTTACGCTTTGGTTTTGGCTGTGGATTCTTTTGTTCAAGCAGCCGGACCACTCGTTCTTCCGTTTGCTTCACATTTAAATTACGTTCCAGCACTTCAGCTAATAAGGCCACTTGTTTTTCTGGATCCTTAAGCGGAATGAGAGCACGCGCATGACGCTCCGTAATTACCTTGTTTAATAAGGCATCCTGAACGGGTTGAGGCAGTTTAAGAAGACGCAGCTTGTTTGCGACAGTTGACTGACCTTTTCCCAGACGCTGTGCTAATGCCTCTTGCGTCAAATTATGAAGTTCAAGCAACTTTCCATAAGCAAGGGCTTCCTCAATCGGAGATAATTCCTCCCGTTGTAAATTCTCAATAAGCGCAACAGATGCGGTTTCTGTATCCGAAAGGTTTTTCACAATGGCCGGTGCTTCTGCCCAGCCAAGCTTTTTCATCGCCCGCCAGCGCCGTTCTCCAGCAATTATTTCGAATTTATCGGCAGCAAACTCCCGAACGACAATGGGCTGAATAATTCCATGTATATGAATCGTACGAGATAGTTCTTCAATCTTGTCTTCATCAAATACCGTCCGTGGCTGGAATCGGTTCGGAATAATTTGATTTATTGGTATCTTCTTGATTTCTTCGCCTCGTTCTATATCCTGCTCAATCTCTTGCTCAACCTCTTGCTCTCCCTTTTCGCCGAGGCCAAAAAAGCGTGTAAATGAACTCTTCATCCCCAACACCACCTTTACGAAACTCCCTTTTATTTATTCTAGATTCAAATAATTTCTTCCTGCTAAGGAGACTATTTTTGTAAAAATGTACCGCTTTTTAAACATCAGAAAGCTTTAGTCCTATAGCCTCCTGCATTACTCAATGGGCGATTTGGCCGGTGTACCAGGCTTTCGCGGATACTTCTTTGGCGTATGCTTTTCTTTTTTAATAATTAAGATTGATCTTTCACTATCTTCCATTGGCAGCGTAAATGTATGGACCTGTTCTAACTTGCCACCAAGAGTTGTAATCGCCTTTTGGGCCGCCTCTAATTCATCCTTTGCATGCAAAGCTTTCATGGCAAGAAAATGTCCGCCCACTCTAGCTAATGGCAAACAAAATTCACTCAAAACAGACATTCTGGCTACTGCTCGTGCTGTCACCACATCAAAATTTTCTCGATAGGCAGGGTTTATACCAAAGGTTTCGGCACGGTCATGAACCAAATGGACATGCTCCAAATTTAGGACATTGGTTAGATGATTTAAAAAGGAAATTCGTTTGTTTAATGAATCTACAATCGTCACTTCTATATGCGGGAAGACAATTTTTAATGGAATACTTGGGAAACCAGCCCCGGCACCAACATCACATAAATGGAAAGGATTCGAAAAATCAAAATAAAAGGATGCTGTAATTGAGTCATAAAAATGCTTTAAATATACTTCTGTTTTTTCTGTAATTGCCGTTAAGTTCATTTTTTCGTTCCACTCAACCAAGGTGGTAAAATATGTTTCAAATTGGTCAAGCTGTTTTTCGGAAAGAGTAATCCCCTTTTCCTGAAGGTTCGCCGTAAATTGTTCGATATTCATTAACAAATCTTCCTCGCTAACTATCCAGCATGGCCGCGGTGGTACTCTTTTATTAGAGCCCCGCGGCTAGCTATTCATTTAATTTAAAAATTTTCATTAGTCTTTGAGAATTGTCCAGCTTCAGCGCCTAGCTCCTCGAGGTCACAAGCTTATCCAGTTGCGGCTCTTTGGGACTCGAAGTCTAAGCCACCCCCTGAAGAAGGCAAAAAGCGCCTTCTTACAGTGGTCGTCTTAGCCTAGAGTCCCAGAACAGTCGCCTCCACATTTAGATCAATCCGTCCAAAAGGTAAAGAACAACCTTTCGGCCGGCTTGTCTTGTGCTAGTCGGGGCTTCCCAAGGCGCTTACGCTTTTCTTATTCATTCGAAACTTTAGCAATTCTTCCTTGTTCAAGATAGACAAGTAGTATGGAAATATCAGCCGGGTTAACTCCGGAAATCCTTGAAGCTTGGGCAAGCGATACCGGTTTAATTTTCTTAAGCTTTTGCTTGGCTTCTGTTGCCAGCCCGTTAATCGCATCATAATCAATATTTTCAGGAATCCGTTTGTTTTCCATTTTCTTAAGACGCTCTACTTGTTGTAAGGATTTATCAATATAACCCTCATATTTGATTTGGATTTCCACCTGCTCCTTCATGTCATCTTCCAAAGGAATATCGCTCTTGGTTAGTTTTTCTAATAACTCATACGTCATTTCCGGTCTTTTTAATAAATCAGAGGCACGAATACCATCTTTCAGTTCACTGCCGCCGATGCTGCGGATTAATGCTTGCACTTCTGCAGATGGTTTTAAGATAATCGACTGCAATCGTTCCTTTTCTGCTTCAATGGCTGCCTTTTTTACTACAAACGCTTCATAGCGGTCATCACGGATGAGACCAATTTTGTGTCCGATCTCAGTTAAACGAAGGTCGGCATTATCATGACGCAGCAGCAGACGATATTCCGCACGTGAAGTTAGCAGGCGGTAGGGCTCATTCGTTCCTTTTGTAATCAAATCATCGATTAATACACCAATATAAGCATCTGAACGGCTCAAAATTAATTCTTCTCTGCCTAATGCATTTAACCCTGCATTGATTCCAGCCATGACTCCCTGCCCAGCGGCTTCTTCATAACCGCTTGTTCCATTAATTTGTCCGGCCGTATAGAGATTTTTAATAACCTTTGTCTCTAAAGTAGGCCATAACTGTGTCGGAACAATCGCATCATATTCGATGGCATATCCCGCTCTCATCATTTGGGCATTTTCTAATCCAGGCACTGATTTAAGCATTTTCAGCTGTACATCTTCAGGTAAACTGGTTGACATTCCCTGCACATAAACCTCTTGTGTATTTCTGCCCTCCGGCTCTAAGAAGATTTGATGGCGCGGCTTGTCATTGAAACGAACCACCTTATCTTCAATCGATGGACAGTACCTTGGACCAGTTCCTTTAATCATGCCGGAAAACATCGGTGAACGATGCAGATTGTTATCAATGATTTGATGTGTTTGATCATTTGTATAGGTTAACCAGCATGGAAGCTGATCGGTAATGTATTTGGTTGTTTCATATGAAAAAGCTCTAGGAACATCATCGCCTGGCTGGATTTCTGTCTTGCTGTAATCAATCGTATTGCTGTTTACCCTAGGTGGTGTTCCGGTTTTAAAGCGGATTAATTCAAATCCAAGCTCTTCCAAGTGTTCAGATAGCTTGATGGACGGCTGTTGATTGTTCGGACCGCTTGAGTATTTTAATTCTCCTAAAATAATTTCCCCTCGCAGGTAGGTACCGGTAGTAATAACAACGGTTTTAGAACGGTAAATGGCACCCGTTTTGGTCATGACCCCTTGGACAACTCCGTCTTCAACGATCAATTGTTCAACCATTCCCTGAAGCAAGGTTAAATTCGGTTCTTCTTCGAGTGTTTTTTTCATTTCATGCTGATAGGCAAATTTATCTGCTTGCGCCCGTAACGCTCTGACTGCAGGTCCTTTGCCGGTATTTAACATTCTCATCTGGATGTAAGTTTTATCAATATTCTTACCCATTTCGCCGCCAAGTGCGTCGATTTCCCGTACAACGATCCCCTTTGCTGGTCCGCCAACAGATGGGTTACATGGCATAAAAGCCACCATATCTAAATTAATTGTTATCATTAATGTTTTTGCGCCAAGTCTTGCCGCTGCAAGTCCAGCCTCACAACCGGCATGACCTGCGCCAACAACAACGACGTCAAAATTTCCTGCTTCGTATTGCATGTGTTTCCTCCTTTTCCGTACTCAGTGCGGAAATCTTGCTTCTCCTAACTCCATTCTTCAAACTTCGAATGAAAAGAACGCTTTTTATTTATCGTATCCGAAAATAGGCATTAGTAAAACGAATGCCTGCCTTAGATTTCTATTTACCTAAGCAAAATTGTGAGAACAGCTGATCAATTAGACTCTCATGGACACTATCACCGATAATTTCACCTAGAAGCTCCCATGTCCGGGTCATATCAATTTGAACAATATCAATTGGAACTCCCATTTCCACGCCTTCAATCGCCTCTTCAATCGTTTGAAGACTTTGATTTAAAAGGGCAATATGTCTTGTGTTTGAAACATAGGTCATATCACCTGCTTCAATTGCACCTGCGAAAAATAAGGAAGAGATAGCTTCCTCAAGAGCATCGACACCTTGGTCCTCTAATAATGAGGTAGTAACCAATTTATGTTCTTTAGCCAGTTCCTGGACCCGTTCCATATCGATTTGCTGCGGTAAGTCCGTTTTGTTTACAATCACAATGACATCCATGCCTTTGACCACTTCAAACAAGTTCTCATCCTCATGTGTCAGCTGATCAGAATAATTCAAGACTAATAAAATCAAATCGGCTTCTTTTAATACTTGCCGAGAACGTTCCACACCAATCCGTTCCACAATATCCTCAGTTTCACGAATACCTGCCGTATCTAATAATCGAAGCGGAACGCCACGTACATTCACATATTCCTCAATGACATCTCGAGTCGTTCCTGGAATATCTGTAACAATTGCTTTATTTTCATGAACGAGACTGTTTAATAGTGAAGATTTCCCCACATTCGGCCGTCCGACAATGACCGTCGACAAGCCTTCCCGTAAAATTTTCCCCTGCTCAGACGTCTGAAGCAGCTTTTGAATCTCTTCGCGTACTAGATGGGCTTTTTCCAATAGCAGGTTGTGAGTCATTTCTTCAACATCATCATATTCCGGATAATCAATATTTACTTCGACATGGGCCAGTACCTCTAGAATCTCCTGACGTAGTCTTCGTATCAGGTTAGAGAGGCGTCCTTCCATTTGACCAAGGGCTACATTCATTGCCCGGTCAGTTTTAGCACGGATTAAATCCATTACCGCCTCTGCCTGGGATAAGTCTATACGCCCATTTAAAAAGGCTCGTTTTGTAAACTCTCCTGGTTCAGCCAGCCTTGCCCCATACTTTAGGACATGCTGCAGCACTCGATTGACTGACACAATTCCACCATGGCAGTTAATCTCCACTACATCCTCTTTGGTAAAAGTCTTTGGTCCCTTCATCACCGAAACCATTACTTCTTCAATTACTTCACCTTTTTTAGGATCCAATAAGTGTCCATAGTGAATGGTATGACTTGCAGCCTCTTTTAGCCTTTTCCCGCCAACACCTTTAAACAACTTGTCCGCGATTGGGATGGCTTCATCCCCGCTCAGGCGCACAATCGCAATCGCACCTTCTCCCATCGGTGTCGAGATCGCGGCAATTGTATCGTATTCCATGTACTTCACCTCACAAATAAAAAAATGAATCTATTTTATATCTTTCAGATTTATCTCCAAAAAAATAGAATACCACATCATTTTCGGTTAAAAAAGAGAACAAACTTCAATAATCTACTTATCCACAATCTATAATGTCCTTTTATTATTTTAACTTATCAACATGTGAATAACAATAAGATGAAGTTCCTCCTTTATTTTGACCACAATGGAAAGTTATCAACAGCCTAACTTTTAAAAGGTTCTGTTCAACTAATTGTTAATTTACGCTCCAGGCGCTCACTTCAATCAACAAAATAAGACAAAAAAAGACACTCTACTAAAAAGTAGAATGTCTTGATATCATTATGGTTTATCTCTTCACTGGTGTGATGACGATAAATCGGTGTGGTTCAGATCCGTCTGAAAGTGTTTTAACGCGTCTGTTTTCAGATAAAGCAGTATGAATAATTTTACGCTCATACGAAGGCATTGGCTCTAAGGCCACATCTTTTCCTGTCTTAATGGCCTTGCCTGCTAGCCGGTGGGCCAACTGAATTAACGTTTCATTTCTCCGGTTCCGGTAATCCTCGGCATCCAAAATCACATTTAAATACTGATTAGCATGACGGTTAATGACAAGCTGGGTCAGATATTGCAGTGAATTTAGCGTTTGGCCTCTTTTTCCAATTAACAGAGCTATTTTTGCACCAGTCATCACAAACGTCACCTGTTTACCGTCACGTTTAATTTCAATATCCGCGGGTGCTCCCATTTGTTCACTTACTTGTGTTAAAAATTTCTTTGCTTCTTCAAGCGGGTCGATAATTACTGTTACTTTGACAACGGCAGGCCTTGATCCAAAAATACCGAATATCCCTTTTTTGCCTTCATCGATTATATCCACATCTGTGCGGTCTTTGGTGGTATTTAATTGAGCTAAAGCTGATTCTACTGCTTCTTCGACAGTTTGTCCTGTAGCAGTTACCTGTTTCACTTTTTTGCTCCTCCCGCATTACCGGTAGCTTGCGCTTTGAGATCCGGTCCTTTAATAAAATAGGTTTGAACTATCATAAATATATTTCCGACAACCCAATACAATGAAAGAGCTGCAGGGAAATTAAACGCAAAGAATACGATCATAATCGGCATCATCCATAGCATCATTGCCATTTGTGGGTTTTGCTCTTGTCCTGCCATCATTAACTTTTGTTGGATAAAGGTTGTAATCCCAGCAAGAATCGGCAAGATATAATAAGGGTCTTTTTCACCAAGGTCGAACCATAAGAAACTATCTGAGGCAATTTCACTCGTTCTTGAGATGGCATGATAAAAACCTATTAAAATCGGCATCTGTATAATTAAAGGAAAACATCCGGCCATTGGATTGACACCATGCTTTTGGAAAAGTGCCATCGTTTCCTGCTGAAGCTTTTGCTGTGTCTTTTGGTCTTTAGAGCTATATTTTTCACGAAGGGCCTTCATTTCTGGCTGCAAAGCCTGCATCGCTTTAGAACTCCGCGTTTGCTTGATCATAAGCGGCAGAATCGCTAATCGAACTACGATTGTGACCACAATGAGGGATAATCCATAGCTTCCACCAAGTAAATGGGCTCCTTCTTTGATTAGCAAAGATAAAGGATAGACGATGTATTCATTCCATAAACCTGTACTTTCTGATGTAATCGGCTTTTTAATTTCACTGCATCCCGTTAAAAATAAGAAAACAGATAATAAGCTGAACGAAAGTAGAATTCGTTTCTTCAACCAATAATTCCTCCCTACTATATATGTGAATCTATTTGATATGTAATTATTTCTTTTCTATAGGTATCAGGATAATCATTTTTCTAAATAGTTTGTTTCATGTCACTTTGCTAACATTTTAGCATTTTTTTTGAGTGAATGTCTTTATTATTCTGGTTGATTTTAACTATTTTTTTAAAAGTTAGCTTTTTTTCAGTACTTTTCCAACCTTTAAGACATGCGTAAGGCTCTTTTTTACTTCAAAAAAGTCCATTTCAGCGACAGGCTTCCTGGCAATAATGACATAATCATTTCCGGATGTGAGGTTGTCCTGTAATTCAAAGATGGATTGGCGGACATACCGTTTAATTCTGTTTCTGGCAACAGCATTGCCAAGCTTCTTGCTTACAGACAAGCCGATTCTAAAAAAATCTTGATCCCCTTTTTCTAATGAATAGACCACAAATTGCCGGTTCGCAAACGATCGGCCCTTCTTAAAGGCAGCTTGAAAATCGTTATTTTTCTTTATTCGGAATTCTTTTTTCATAAAAAAAACTCCTTTATCTTTGTTTATTCTTTAAGAATTGTCTAGTACAGCACCTAGGGGCTCTTAGGTCTAAGCCAATCCGTCAAGAAGGCCAAAGTGCAGCCTTCTCGCCTGCTCGTCTGTAGCCTTGCGCCCCTGGGCAAGGCGCTTCCGCTTTTCTAATAGCGCTTCCAGTATAATGAGAAAAAAGACCACTGAGACGTTTCAGTGGTCTAAGCTGATAATACTTTTCTTCCTTTTTGACGACGGCGAGCAAGAACCTTACGGCCATTTGCTGAGCTCATGCGACTGCGGAATCCGTGAACTTTACTGTGTTTACGTTTATTTGGTTGATATGTTCTTTTCATATATGACACCTCCCTGAGGAATAGCTCTCAATTTAAACTTAATTGACAGTCCTACTTATTATAAAGACCTCTACTTGCAATTGTCAACAACTCTCTACAGATTATTCCCTATTTCCAATATTTTTCGGTTAAGCAATCTTTCACTAATAGGACTTTTAATTCTTGCACATACTACTAAAAAATTTTCTAACATAGGTTCAGGATCTTTCGCTTTTGGTGTCGTCTAATTAACGGTCGCCTCCGCTTTTCTGGGTTGGCTAGCTCCGGTACCCAGCGGCTAATAGCCATCCCACTTCTCCCTACGATAAGTCAACACGGAAAAGCTGACGCTCTCTGTGTTTCCTTTATCTCAGTCAAAGCGGGCCCCTGGCCATACGCCGCTAACCGGGTACCTCCGCTTTTCTGGGTTGTGGATAATTTTTCGACATATTTTTTATTATCCACACACGATATTGACAGCTTTTACACAAACTATTGGCTTGTGGACAATTTTTATGCACATAATGTTACACTTGTGGATAAATCACGAAAAAGCATTGCACCTCTTGCAATTATTTGTTATTATATTTGTGTTTTCACTCTGAATAACTTCATCATAAATTAACGTTATCCACAAATTGTGGATAACATGTGGATAGTTTATCCTAGCATTCTGTAAAAACTTGTCCACAAGCGGTGGATATTGTCGAAACTCCACTTTACTTCCTTATTATATATTTTTCCACAATCACTGTTTTGTATATTTATAAATTAATAGGTTGTACTGCCGGTACAATTTCATTTTTCATCGAACATCTATGAGAATGAGTGCGGAGTTAGACAGTAATTAGTGAGTGTCAGTTAAGATAAATAGTTTAATTAAAACTAAAAAGGAGGGATATTTGTTGGAAAATATTGCGGATCTTTGGAATGCAGCGCTGGGTAATATCGAGAAAAAGATAAGTAAACCTAGCTTTGATACCTGGCTTAAATCGACAAAGGCCCATTCCCTTCAAGGTAATCTGCTGGTTATTACAGCTCCAAATGAGTTTGCACGGGACTGGCTTGAAGAACGCTACTCTCAGCTAATCGCGGGTATTCTTTATGAAATAACCGGTGAAGAGCTATCTGTTAAGTTCATCATTCCGCAAAATCAAAATGAAGATGACAATGACGTGCAGCTGCCGCCTAAAAAGGTAAAAAAGGAAGATGACCATGCTGAATTTCCCCAGGGCATCTTAAACCAAAAGTATACATTTGATACGTTTGTTATTGGCTCAGGCAACCGCTTTGCCCACGCCGCTTCGCTTGCGGTAGCAGAAGCACCAGCTAAGGCTTATAATCCCTTATTTATCTATGGTGGTGTTGGACTCGGAAAAACGCACTTAATGCACGCCATTGGTCATTATGTTTTAGATCATAATCCTGCTGCAAAGGTAGTTTATCTATCATCTGAAAAGTTCACGAACGAGTTCATAAACTCAATCCGCGACAATAAGGCTGAAAGTTTTCGCAATAAATATCGAAATGTCGATATCTTACTTATTGATGATATTCAGTTTTTAGCAGGAAAAGAATCAACCCAGGAAGAATTTTTCCATACTTTTAATGCTCTTCATGAGGAAAGTAAGCAAATTATTATCTCAAGTGATCGCCCGCCAAGAGAAATTCCAACACTTGAGGACCGGCTTCGTTCACGGTTTGAGTGGGGGCTGATTACCGATATTACTCCGCCTGACTTGGAGACCAGGATTGCGATTCTCCGTAAAAAAGCGAAGGCAGAAGGTTTAGATATTCCTAATGAAGTCATGCTTTATATTGCCAATCAAATTGATTCCAATATTCGTGAGCTCGAAGGAGCGCTTATCCGAGTGGTGGCTTATTCTTCTTTAATTAATAAAGATATAAATGCTGATCTTGCAGCAGAGGCATTAAAGGATATTATCCCAAGTTCGAAGCCTAAAGTAATTACGATCCATGAGATTCAAAAGATAGTTGGGGAGCATTTTAGTATTAAATTAGAAGATTTTAAAGCAAAAAAACGGACAAAGTCTGTTGCTTTTCCTCGGCAAATTGCGATGTACTTATCTCGTGAATTAACCGATTATTCTTTGCCGAAAATAGGAGAGGAATTCGGCGGCAGAGACCATACTACCGTTATTCATGCACATGAAAAAATCTCAAAGCTTCTTCAAACAGATTCAACCCTGCAAAAACAAATGAAGGAACTGCACGAACTTCTAAAAATATAAATTTTTTTTGTTTAAAATGTGAATAACTTCTTAGAAGCTATACACAGTCTGTCCACATGTGGATAGGCTGTGTTTCTATTAAAAATACGAGTTATCCACATACTAACAAGCCCTACTAGTACTTCTACTATTTTTTTAAAAAATATTATTATATGTAACAGCCATAAAAATATGCATAAAACGGAGGATTTAGTGCGATGAAATTTATCATCCAGCGGGACCGATTAGTTCAAAGTGTTCAAGATGTAATGAAAGCTGTCACATCCAGAACGACTATACCTATCTTAACGGGAATCAAAATAGTGGCAACAACTGAGGGAGTTACCTTAACCGGAAGTGATTCAGATATATCCATTGAATCTTTTATTCCTAAAGAAGAAGCTGGAGATGAAATTGTCGAAATCAAACAACCTGGTGCAATTGTCCTCCAAGCAAAATTCTTTAGTGAAATTGTTAAAAAGCTTCCTACCGATACAGTTGAAATTGAGGTTCTTGGTTCATTACAAACGGTCATTCGCTCTGGAAAATCAGAATTCAACTTAAACGGTCTTGATGCAGAAGAATATCCACATCTTCCGCAAATTGAAGAAAATAATAAATTCCATATAGCAACAGATCTTTTAAAAGCGATGATTCGTCAAACTCATTTTGCAGTGTCCACCTCAGAAACACGCCCCATCTTGACAGGTGTAAACTGGAAGATCGAAAATGGTGAATTAACCTGTATTGCAACAGATAGCCATCGTCTGGCCTTAAGAAAAGCACAAATTGAAACGGAAAACCAAGAAACTTATAATGTGGTTATTCCTGGTAAGAGCTTAAATGAATTAAATAAAATCATTGATGATTCTAACGAATTAGTGGCAATTGTCATTACGGAGAATCAAATTCTTTTTAAAGCCAAACATTTATTGTTCTTCTCCAGATTATTAGAAGGTAACTACCCTGATACGTCTAGATTAATTCCAAACGAGAGTAAAACAGATGTAACGGTGAATACAAAAGAATTCCTCCATGCAATTGATCGTGCATCACTATTAGCACGTGAAGGAAGAAACAATGTCGTTAAATTGTCCACTATCGAGGGTGGAACCATTGAAATATCATCCAATACTCCGGAGATTGGAAAGGTAGTCGAGGAAATCCAAAGCCAGTCTATTGAAGGAGAAGAGTTAAAAATCTCCTTTAGTGCCAAGTATATGATGGATGCGCTCAAAGCATTAGAGGGAACAGATATTCAAGTGAGTTTTACCGGTGCGATGCGCCCATTCGTCATCCGTCCGCATCATGATGAAACCATTTTGCAGCTTATTCTGCCAGTAAGGACATATTAGATCACACAGTTAAATTCCTATATGCCACCAAATTTCTGGTGGCTTTTCTTTATGATGTCTAGCTCCAGCGCCTAGCCCCTCGATGGTCTACAGCCACTCCAAAAATGAAGGCAAAGAGCGTCTTATGCTTGTCGGGGCTGACCAAGGCGCTTACGCTTTTCTTAATGTTTTTGCTTTTTTTCGAGTTTCCTTTGTGTCCAGCAAATTTTTTTAGTAAAATAAAGTATTGGGACCATTTTTAGAAATGAGGATGAAAAAATGCCTGAAAAGATTAAATTGGATACCGAGTATATTACATTAGGGCAATTTTTAAAGCTTGCCGATGTGATTCAAACAGGCGGTATGGCGAAATGGTTTTTAAGTGAGCATGAGATTTTTATCAATGGAGAGCAAGACCAAAGACGTGGGAGAAAATTGCGCGTGGGTGACAAAATCCGAATACCCGGCTTTGGCGAATTTGTGATTAGCGAATAGCTAAAGGATGTTGTTACCATGTATATTGAAAAATTAGCTCTTAAAAATTACCGTAACTATGACGAGTTATTCGTTGAGTTTGAAAATAAAGTAAATGTTATTCTAGGCGAAAATGCCCAAGGAAAAACAAATGTCATGGAATCCATTTATGTTTTAGCTATGGCTAAGTCCCACCGGACATCTAATGATAAAGAACTTATTCGCTGGGACCAGGAGTATGCTAAAATAGAAGGTAGGGTTCAAAAACAACACAGCTCACTGCCCCTTGAGCTAGTCATTTCAAAAAAGGGTAAAAAGGCAAAGAGCAACCATATTGAACAGCAGAAGCTAAGTCAATATGTTGGTAATATGAACGTTGTTATGTTTGCACCGGAGGATTTGAATATTGTCAAAGGCAGTCCTCAGGTGAGAAGACGGTTTATTGATATGGAAATTGGTCAGGTTTCGCCAATTTATTTACATGATATGAGTCAGTATCAAAAAATACTTCAACAACGCAATCATTATTTGAAAATGATGCAAATCAAAAAACAAAACGATCCCACCATGCTTGAAGTTCTAACCGAGCAATTTATCGACATGGCTGTGAAAGTAGTGAAGAAGAGATTTGAGTTCTTGCGATTACTCGAAAATTGGGCTAAACCCATTCATCAAGGAATATCACGAGGCTTGGAAACACTTGAAATTATGTATAAACCTTCAGTAGAGGTATTAGAAGAACAAGATTTGTCGAAAATGATAGATAGCTTTCAGGAGAAATTTGCTAAGGTGAGAGCAAGGGAAATAGAACGGGGTACCACCTTGTTCGGTCCCCATCGTGACGACTTATTGTTTTCCGTTAATGGTAGAGACGTCCAAACCTTTGGTTCTCAAGGACAGCAGCGAACCACGGCTCTTTCGGTTAAACTTGCCGAGATAGAATTAATTTATAATGAAATTGGTGAATACCCAATTCTTTTACTTGATGATGTTTTATCCGAATTAGATGATTATAGGCAATCCCATTTACTCAATACCATTCAAGGGAGAGTGCAGACATTTGTAACCACGACAAGTGTAGAAGGAATCGATCATCAAACATTAAAAGATGCATCAACCTATATTGTGCAGGCAGGCGCGATTAAAGAAGGTTAATTGAGGTGGGTTATGTATATTCACATCGGGGAAGATTTAAATATTAGGGCAAAAGATATTATTTCTATATTAGATAAAGAAAGTGCCAACCACTCACCATTGGTGGAAGAATTCTTGAAACAACAAAACGAACGAGTCATTAACTTGTCTAAAAACCCCTATAAATCAATCATAATTACAAAAGAAAAGGTTTATTTATCCCCTATTGCTTCAGGAACTTTAAAAAAACGTTCAAATCAAATGATTATACACGAATATTAATATAAATTTTTTAGGTTATATAGAGATATTTTTGTCAGAAGGTGCAGGTGAACAAGGATGACTTTAGAACAAAAATCAGTAGTAGAAGGTTCATATGGCGCAGATCAAATTCAGGTTTTGGAGGGCCTAGAGGCAGTTCGAAAAAGACCTGGTATGTACATTGGTTCAACAAGTGGAAAAGGCCTCCATCATCTTGTTTGGGAGATTGTTGATAATAGTATCGACGAAGCACTCGCAGGCTACTGTGACGAGATCAATGTTTTCATTGAAGAAGATAACAGTATCACAGTACAAGATAATGGACGTGGAATTCCAGTTGATATACAGGAAAAAATGGGCAGACCTGCTGTTGAAGTTATTATGACCGTTCTTCATGCGGGCGGTAAGTTTGGCGGCGGAGGTTATAAGGTTTCCGGCGGACTTCATGGTGTAGGGGCTTCTGTTGTAAATGCCCTATCAACGGAGCTAGAAGTATATGTTCATCGGGATGGTAAAATTTACTCCATTAAATTTGAGCGTGGCCAGGTTGTCTCAGAACTAGCTGAGATTGGAACTACTGACCGAACAGGAACAACCACACACTTTAAACCTGATGGAGAAATTTTTACAGAAACATTAGTGTATGAATATGATATTCTTGCGACCCGTTTACGTGAACTAGCCTTCCTGAACCGTGGAATAAAGATTACGATTGAAGATAAACGAGTTGAAAATAAAAAGAATGAATACCACTATGAAGGTGGTATCAAATCATATGTTGAACATTTAAACCGGACAAAAGAAGTCATTCACGAAGAGCCCATTTACATGGAGGGAGAACGTGATGGAATCAGTGTTGAAGTAGCCCTTCAATATAACGAAGGCTATACTGATAACATTTACTCTTTCGCTAATAATATCCATACCTATGAGGGTGGAACTCATGAATCAGGCTTCAAAACGGCCTTAACAAGGGTGATAAATGATTACGCCAGAAAAAATAGTATTATTAAAGAGAATGATACGAATCTTTCAGGTGAGGATGTTCGTGAAGGATTGACGGCGATAGTATCTATCAAGCATCCAGATCCACAATTTGAGGGGCAAACCAAGACAAAGCTTGGTAACTCAGAGGTTCGGGCGATAACAGATACTGTTTTTGCCTCTAGTTTTGATAAATTTATGATGGAAAATCCAACTGTTGCTAGAAAAATCGTCGATAAAGGGCTAATGGCAGCAAGGGCAAGACTCGCGGCTAAAAAAGCTCGGGAGTTAACTCGCCGTAAAAGCGCGCTTGAAGTGTCAAGCTTACCAGGTAAACTAGCTGATTGTTCATCAAAAGATCCTGCAGAAAGTGAATTGTACATCGTAGAGGGTGACTCTGCGGGTGGTTCAGCAAAGCAGGGCCGCGACCGCCATTTCCAAGCAATTTTACCGCTTAGAGGTAAAATTCTTAACGTTGAAAAGGCTAGGCTCGATAAAATCCTATCTAACAATGAAGTTCGGGCAATGATTACCGCTATTGGAACAGGTATTGGAGAAGATTTTGATATCGCTAAAGCTAGATACCACAAAGTAGTGATCATGACAGATGCTGACGTTGACGGTGCTCATATTCGAACACTTATCTTGACCTTCTTTTACCGTTATATGCGCAAGATTTTAGAAGCGGGTTATATTTATATCGCTCAGCCGCCTCTTTATAAGGTTCAACAAGGAAAACGGATTGAATATGCCTATAATGATAAAGAACTTGAGAAGATTTTTGCAGAGCTGCCAGCTGCTCCAAAGCCAAATATTCAGCGTTATAAAGGTTTAGGAGAAATGAATCCTGAGCAATTATGGGAAACAACTATGGACCCAGCATCTCGAACCATGCTTCAGGTTAGTCTAGAAGACGCCATTGAAGCCGATGAAACGTTTGATATGTTAATGGGTGAGAAAGTAGAACCACGTCGTAACTTTATTGAAGAAAATGCACAGTATGTAAAAAATCTAGATATATAACTAGCATGGAATAAGGGGTAGAGGATTGACCGCTATCCTCCTTTTTCTTTTTACCTAGATTTTCGGGTGATCCAATAGGAGGTACCAATTATGGCTGAAACACCTAGTTCTAAAGTACAAGAGATTAATATTAGTCAGGAGATGAAATCTTCGTTCCTTGACTATGCAATGAGTGTTATTGTTTCTCGTGCCCTCCCAGATGTTCGGGATGGCTTAAAACCAGTTCATCGTCGTATTTTATACGCAATGCATGACCTTGGCATCCATGCGGACAAACCATATAAAAAGTCTGCCCGTATCGTAGGGGATGTAATCGGTAAGTATCACCCGCATGGTGATTCTGCCGTTTATGAGACAATGGTTAGGATGGCACAGGACTTCAACTATCGTTATATGCTTGTGGATGGTCACGGAAACTTCGGTTCTGTTGACGGAGATGCCGCAGCAGCAATGCGTTACACAGAATCAAGAATGTCCAAAATTTCGATGGAGTTATTAAGGGATATTAATAAAGATACCATTGATTATCAGGATAACTATGATGGCGAGGAAAGAGAGCCAGTTGTTTTACCGGCGCGTTTCCCAAACCTTTTGGTTAATGGAACAACCGGGATTGCGGTAGGGATGGCGACCAATATCCCGCCTCACCAACTGGGCGAAGTCATTGATGGGGTTTTAGCGGTAAGCCGAGACCCAGAGATCACTACCCAAGAATTAATGGAAATTATCCCAGGACCTGATTTTCCAACAGGCGGAATCATTATTGGACGGAGCGGAATCAGAAAAGCATATGAAACTGGCCGAGGCTCCATTACCATTCGAGCTAAAGTTGAGATTGAACAAAAAGTCAATGGTAAAGAAGTTATCATTGTTAATGAATTACCATATCAAGTAAATAAAGCAAAATTGATTGAAAAAATTGCTGAATTAGCGCGCGATAAAAAGATAGACGGCATCACTGACCTAAGAGATGAATCTGACCGCCGTGGTATGCGGATTGTCATTGAGGTGCGAAAAGATGCCAATGCCAATGTCCTTTTAAATAATTTATATAAACAAACAGCACTGCAAACCAGCTTTGGTATTAACACCTTGGCTCTTGTAGGTGGACAGCCAAAGGTATTAAGCCTAAAACAGTGCTTAGTCTACTATCTAGATCATCAAAAAGTAGTCATTCGCCGCAGAACATTGTTTGAATTAAACAAAGCTGAAGCACGTGCACATATTTTAGAGGGGTTAAGAATTGCATTAGATAATTTAGATGCCGTGATTACCCTAATTCGCAGCTCCCGCACAACCGATATTGCCCGTGAAGGTTTAATGACCCAGTTTAATCTTTCTGAAAAACAAGCCCAGGCAATTTTGGATATGCGCCTGCAACGTTTAACAGGATTGGAAAGAGAAAAGATTGAAGAAGAATTCCAAAGCTTGATGAAGCTAATTGCTGAGTTAAAAGCCATTTTAGCAGACGAAGAGAAGATTCTTGATATTATCCGTGAAGAGCTACTAGAAATTAAAGAACGTTTTAATGACAAACGCCGGACAGAAATTGTTATGGGCGGGATTGAGAATATCGAGGATGAGGATCTTATACCTCGTGAAAATATTGTTATTTCGTTAACCCATAATGGCTATATTAAACGTCTCCCGGTGTCCACATATCGTGCGCAAAGACGAGGCGGACGCGGTATACAAGGAATGGGTACAAATGAAGATGATTTTGTTGAACAGTTAATCACTACTTCTACCCATGATACGATTCTTTTCTTTACCAACAAAGGGAAAGTCTATCGTTCAAAAGGCTATGAGGTACCTGAGTTCAGCCGAACAGCTAAAGGTATCCCAATTATTAACCTTCTTGGTATTGAAAAAGGTGAATGGATTAACGCTATTATTCCAGTAGAAGAATTTGTTGACGATTGGTACTTGTTCTTTACGACAAAAGAAGGGGTCTCAAAGCGTTCACCATTGTCTTCCTTTGCTAATATCAGAAATAATGGTTTGATTGCTCTTAGTCTACGTGAAGGAGATGAATTAATCTCTGTCCGTCTGACTGATGGAAACAAACATATTATTATTGGTACAAAGAAAGGAATGCTCATCCACTTCCCTGAGACAGATGTTCGATCAATGGGACGTACGGCAACGGGAGTAAAAGGAATTACCCTTGACCAAGATGATGAAGTAGTTGGAATGGAAGTACTTGAAGAAGATAATGATGTCCTAATCGTAACTAAAAATGGTTATGGGAAACGTACACCGTCATCAGAATATCGTCTTCAAGGCCGTGGCGGTAAAGGGATAAAAACCTGCCATGTAACTGAGAAAAATGGTGATCTCGTGTCAATGAGAGCTGTAACAGGTGAAGAAGACTTGATGTTGATTACCACTGGCGGTGTTCTCATTCGAATTGATGTTGCCGGGATTTCGCAGATGGGCAGAAATACACAAGGTGTTAAACTGATTAGTTTAAAAGAAAGCGAAAATGAGTTTGTTGCAACGGTCGCTAAGGTAGAAAAGGAAGATGAGCAAGAAGAAGCATTAGAAGGTGATTCCGAGGATAACAATGAGGAAATCACTAATGAAGGTCCAAATAATGACCAACCGGATGGCGAAGAGTAATACAAAAAAGGAGCAAACCTTTAACGGTTTCCTTTTCCTATCACAAACATTAGGAATGTAAGTTAAAATGAGTGTCGATTTCATATGGAAATTGACACTCATTTTTTATTGGTGTAAAGCCATAGGGTGGAAAATAAGCGGACATTTTCCGGTTAGATTGCAGAATAGAGCTCGGTTCAGGGTATATAAGCGGAGTTTTTCCGATTAACGGAAGGCGAAATTACCCATTTTTACGTTTTTCGTGTAAATAGCCGGAATCTCTCCGTCTATTTAAGTTATTTTCTATACTATTTTCTAATTAAGAGAAATTTCTCCGCTTATTTATCAAACCCAGTGCTTAACCCGCCCCCCAAACGATAAAGAGCCGACCCTCACCCTTTAGCAAACTTTGCTTCTCTTTTTTATATCTAGATAATTAAACCAAAAAAAATTTAATAAAATATTAAAAATATGTTGACCCAAATAAACAACGGTGGTATATTAATAAAGTCGCTTCTGGGTGACGGATAGTTCTTTGAAAACTAAACAAACAAAAACATCAACAAACAATAATATTCATTTCTTATGAAATGAAGCCAACGTAACAAATGAGCTAATCAATCTTCTTGGAGAGTTTGATCCTGGCTCAGGACGAACGCTGGCGGCGTGCCTAATACATGCAAGTCGAGCGAATCAATAGGAGCTTGCTCCTGTTGGT
>NZ_JAFBEX010000010.1 GCF_016908975.1 Neobacillus cucumis | reverse complement strand
TCGTGAAACAGGTATATGATTGGATCGAGCGAAAGCAGAAATATCAAAAAGACTTCGAGATATTTGGTACAAGGAATAGTTATTCAAAAACAGACTACGATGCTACATTCATGCGAATGAAGGATGATTATATGCAAAACGGCCAATTAAAGCCTGGTTATAATCTTCAAGTAGCGTCGGAAGGACAATATACACTTGCCTACGGCATTTTTTCTAATCCAACGGATACAAAAACACTTACACCATTCCTTGATCAAATTGAAGAGCAGTACTTTTCATTACCTGAACATATCGTCGCAGATGCCGGCTACGGTAGCGAACAAAATTACGATGACATTTTAACGAAGCGTAAACGTACACCGCTGATTACATACGGTCACTACTTAAATGAACAGAAGAAAAAGTTTAAAAACGATCCGTTTAAAACGAGTAATTGGTTGTACGATGAAGAAAATGATGCCTATACTTGCCCAACCGGGCAACAAGTAACGTTTAAATACAATTCAATTCGAACAGACAAAACAGGTTTCCAGCGTACGTTTAAAATTTATGAATGCGAAGACTGTACGGATTGTCCACTTCGAATAAATTGTACAAAGGCACAAGAAGGAAATAACCGTAAGCTCATGGTAAATGAGAAGTGGGAACAACAAAAAGAATTTATTAGAGAGAAGCTTTCAGAAGAAAAAACTGGTGCCATTTATCGTCAACGTAAAATTGACGTGGAACCAATTTTTGGATTTCTGAAGGCTAATTTAGGTTTTACCCGATTTTCAGTCCGAGGAAAATCGAAAGTTGAAAACGACATCGGCCTCGCACTAATGGCCGTAAACTTAAGAAAATATGCAGCAAGATCGTAAGATCTTGCCCACTTAGATAAGAAAAAAATAAAAAACGTGAAATTGCGGCTGCAATTTCACGTTTTTTATTTATAGATAATTTTTATGTCCCAGCCTCCTTTAAACATGTTATTCAATTTCATTTGGGGGTTGTTCTTTAGGGAGATCATGTGCTTCCTCGATATTAGTGGTATCATGACGGGCATGAACTGAACCTCCGGACAATCCCTCATTGATCATTCGGTCAATATCGACATAGGCTTTATCTCTGCCTTCATATGCAGATTCATTATTTGGTGAGTTCTCTTTCTTCAAAAGTGTCATCCTTTCTGTTGAAATACGTTGCCCGAATTACGTCTGTTGCACAGTGTATGTTCTCGAGCAAATAAGTTGTTGATTTCCCTAGTTTTCGAGATATGGCAGATTTTCATGCATTTTTTTTTGATTTATGAGTTGAAGAAATAACTTGCAAAGGTTTTCGATTTTACTTTCCTCAATCTCGATTTCATCAAAGCTCATCGGTTTTGAATTGACCTCGAAAATATAATAACGTCCTGTTTGGCTTAACCCGGCATCAATTGAAAACTCGCCAAAGTATCCAATGTGAGCTGTAATTGCATGACCGACCTTTGAAACAATAGTCTGAAAAAATTCATCATGATCGTTTGATTGCAATTGTTGATAAGGGATAAGCCGACCTCCTGAAGGGATATGGGTTGTGACATCCTGCTTCTGTGATAGTCTAACGCCCACTCCTGTAAGAATATACTCCTCCTGATTGGCATGTGCTAAAATTCGGAAATCAAACCGAGTGCCTTCATACTCTGCAGAGAGTATCTCTTCTTGTGCTATATAGGTCTTCAAAAGTAATTCCTCATTCCATTCATTCCAAAAATGAGTGAAAGAAGGGTAGCGAGTATGCCTGTTGATTCCCTCTAGCAAAAGTTCAGAATGACTGTCCATTCTGATTCGGAAAATCCCTTTTCCTTTAGAGGATTGTACTGGCTTTAAATAAATTCCCATAAATTTTTTTAGAAAATGAAACAAATCTTTTTGATTCTTTACAAGAATTGTTTCAGGTAAATACTGAGCAATCGAGCTGTCCTTTTTTAATAATTGAAAAAGTTCATATTTATCGATAAAGCATGGGTTGAAAAAGGGGATATTTTTTTCTTTTAAAATGGAAAATAATTTTTGACTATTCTCTTCCTTTTCTGATTTTCGAAACGGGATTCGATTGTAAACCAGATCAGGGTAAGGGAAACGAGCCTTTCTCCACTGGTTTTCCTCTGGGGAAAAGGTATACCCGTTAATATACTCTTCCGAAACGTCTTCAGGAGTAAAGACAAAGCTTATTCCATTTAGTGAAATAAGCTTTTTTTGTAATGCTAAAAAGAGCGGACCATTTCCGCCAATCGTGCCATTCAATTTGCGCGAGGTTACGATGCCAATCAATGGTGTAAAGTCATTCATTTAAATATTTCCTCTGGATGTGATAAGGACTGCTCTGTCAAAAAGACAGCAAATGCAATCGATAATTTTCTCGTTAAAAAATCAAAGTCTTTTAGTTCCGGATGACTGAAAATGGACCTTCCTGGCTTTGAATTTGCTTCAAAGAGCCAAACATCCCCATGCCGGTCAATGCCTAAATCAAAACCAATTTCACCCACAATTCCTTCAATGTTGTTATCCAGTGCTGTACTTAATAAAAGAGCAACATTACTTAATTTATCAGTATAGATTTTAGATTCTTCCTTCGTAAAAATCTCGTCAAGGGTTTTGATATCTCCACCGCTTCGGGCATGGGTCGTGACACTTCCCTGACCAGCTATTTTTCCAGCGATGGCCGTCACACGCCATTCACCCTGGTCATCTTTATTGGTATGGACACGGAAATCGACCGGACGCTGATCTTTTCGAATTAAATGGATTCCTTGTTGGACCAACATGCGTTCTAGTGATTGGCTGGCAAACACCGATTGGAATAATCGCTCGAGGCTCGAATATTTTCTTAAACGATTTTGCCCTGTTTCATCTTGATAACGGCAAAAATAATCATCGGTTTGTTTATCATAAATAATTTGATGAATTCCATGTCCAGAACTTCCATTTTTGGGTTTTATAAAAACATGACCATATTTAGAAAGCATAACTTCGATGGACGAAAAGGATGTAAAAGGATAGGTTTCAGGCAGAAATGGTGTAATAGAAGCATCCTGTTGAAGTCTTTCATAAATATCCAGCTTATTAAAAAATCCGGGATTGTACCATGGAATGAGATATTCCTTTTGGAGACGATTTCTTACCTTCATTAATTTAGGGTTTGCCTCACTCTTGCGATTTGGCAGTCGGTCATAAATGACATTAGGGAAAGGGACTTCCACTGATTGCCAAGCATTTTCATAGAAAAAAAAGCCTTCAATGGTTCCTTGTTCCCAATCAATATGCTGCTCTCCGAATACAAATGGCAAGGCTCCAACAGAACGACTAACAGATAGCAGCTTGGAAAAGAATAAGGTCCGCTCGCCTATTGGCTGATCAGGGTATTCAGTAAATCCCGCTGTAAAGATACCAACTAATGGACCAATATAGAGGATTTCCTTTTCAAGAAACGCATGCAGAGGCACTTTAAAATACGGGAACTGAATCTTTTCTTGAATTTTCCTACTAATGACAATTCGATCATCCTTGTCTGGGTGGGGGAGGAATTCAACTTCCATTGATTTTGAACCAAAGGCGATTCGTTTAATCGACTTCTCTTTTATCAACTTGGCAGGACAAAAGACAATTTGTTGATCATTTTGTGCTACTTCAATGAGATAATGTTTTCTCATAATAGGTCTTCCTTTCTGTCTGATCCGTTTCCGAAAGGTATCTTCCATAAAGAAGTGGTTTAGTATAAAGGGTTTCTTGTATTTCTGGATTGGTGGATAATAGAACCTTTCTGCCTGGTTTGGAGTTAATATCAAGAATCCAAATCGACCCGTCTTTTGCAATGCCAATATCAATGCCTATTTCAAAAAGCGGCAGAAATGCATTCTCCAAAATAGTTGGCAGGCTGGTTAGAATATAATCTAACTCTTGGCGTATATAATCGCCTTTTGCTGGAGGAAGGGAAATTAGCCATTCTTTAAAGGTCATGACCCGTCCTCCAGCAGCTAAGTTTGATAGAATTCCCCCTGTACTGCCAATCCGAATCCCTCGTCCCTGTTCCTCCCAGCCACCGGTCTCATTTTTTTGTAAAAGGACACGAATATCAAACGGCTGCTGATTGTTATTAGAGAGTTCCAAATATGGCTGTAATAAATAGGTTCGTTGTTTTAATAACAATTCTAACCATTGAATGAGCTTGGTTTCATTTGGAAAGATCCTTGAAATAATTCTTTTATGTTTTTCGGTTTTAACATGTATGGTTTTATCATTTTTCTTTAAATAATAAATTCCATATCCTTGAGATCCATTTGTTGGTTTTAAAATGATTTTTTGCTTCACGGCTAGTTCCTTCAACACACTGTCTACGTCAATCACTGCTTGTGTTACTGGCAAATAGGATGAAAGTGTCGTATTTTTTAATGTTTGATATAATTCCCATTTATTGGGTAAACCGTAACCTAAAAAGGTCAAATCAGGTCTGCTCTTTAACCAGGTTACGATGGGCAAACATTGTTTAGAATGCTCATCCTCCCCATAAAAACAGCGATCATAGATGATGGTGGGGATGGGTCCTTCAAAGTCGCTCCATGTTTTGG
This sequence comes from Neobacillus cucumis, assembly GCF_016908975.1. Classification (GTDB taxonomy): domain Bacteria; phylum Bacillota; class Bacilli; order Bacillales; family Cytobacillaceae; genus Neobacillus; species Neobacillus cucumis. The sequence continues at coordinate 222,300 of NZ_JAFBEX010000010.1, read as the reverse complement.
TTTGGGGGACAAACTTCCTTCCTTTTACATGTAGTGTATGGGGATGAATTTCAGATGGGATGAATCTAAAAACCTCCATCTCGCATGATTTTGCTCGCACGGCCAATGCATCTATATAATCTTTTTCGCTTTCCAAATTTAATGTCATAATTCCAAATGTAATCAATTTATAAATCCTCCTTAATCACAACAGTATCGAAGGCAAGAATCGTACAAAACTCAATGATGGCTCTTGCAGAAGGCCTTATTTTAGTTGTACCATCCTCAAAATTTTTGGATGGTTTAGAATTTACTTCAATTAGCCATGGGTTTCCAGCTTGGTCAATCCCGATGTCAATTCCAAGTTCTCCGATAATCCCCTGTGAATTTTGGCTTACGATTGATGCCGCTTCTATCGCCAATTCCTTCATTAGGGCTAGTACTTCTCGAGATTTGTTATGGTCCATACTGGTCCTTAAAGCATTTAATGGTCTTGTAAGGGTACCGCCTCTTGCTAAATTTGAGACAAATTCTTGTTTTGCTGCAATTCTTGCCACCGTAGAGGTTACAATCCAATCGTTTTGGCGATTTTGATGGCAGAGCACTCGAAAATCCATCGAAGCTGTTTGGAAAGTCATCAATGGGATCCCTTGTTGAACGATATATATTTGATTATGAAGAATCGGTTTAATTTGTTGGTATAGTTCATCTAAGGAAAACTTTTCTTCTTTTTTTGCAGGGACGAATTTTAATGAGGTTTCAAGAGAATAAAGTGAGTCTGCAACGCGATTTACTTTTATAATATTTCGACCTTGACTTCCATGAATTGGTTTAACGAAAAGGGTGTCATATTTCTGTGCCAAGTCAAAAAAATGTTTTTTAGAAAATAGTTTTGTTTCAGGTATATAAGAATCAAGCTTTGGCTCTTCTGTTAGTTGTTCGTAGACTTCCCATTTAGAAAGAAATCGATCGTTAAAAAACGGAATCATTAATTCGTTAAGCTTTTGGCGGAATTCCTTAAATTTCGGTTTATGCTCAAGCACCCTGGAATGGATCCGATTATAAATTACATCAGGGGCAGGAAGCTGAGCTTTTTTCCACTTGTCATTTTCAAAAAAATACCCTTGCTTTAAAAACTGATCATAAGAAAATACATAGAAAAATCCACCTTGTTCTCTAATGCCCTGCTGCAGTTCTTCACAAAACAAATGAATGGAACGAAAGTAGGGACCTTCGCTTTTGTTTGTAATTGAATCGGTTAGTAAAGCAACGATAGGTCCTAGCTTTAATGTTTGGCTCTCAGGAAGAACGATTGCTTGAAATTTTAGGGGTTGAATAGGAAGGAAAAAGGATTGCATTAAATGTTCGGAAAGGTGAATGGTATGATCAGGCAAGTCTTCAATTTGAACTTTGGCCGAAATCGTTTTTTGTCCGATCGAAATGTGTAAATTTATGTGATTATTTAATTGTAGTTGTTTATACAAATTAGCAGACATATGGATACTCTTACCCTTGTCTGTTAATTTTATTGGTTTGATCATAACCTGGGGTGTTGATACTAACATAATCACTCCTCATTTTCTCAAAGTTTGGGCATAAGTTGATATAAGTAATCTATGTAGAGTCGGGCAGAATGGTGATTTGAACATTCTCGCATTATATTGAATAGTTTGTTATAGTTGATTAGATGTTAAAAAAAGGAGTGGCTCAAAATGGCAGTTAATTTATATGATACAGCCTATGGATTGGAAACCGCAATTCGTCAAAGTGATGAGTATAGACACTTACAAGAGGCATATACTGAAGTAAACAAAGACCCTCAAGCAAAACAAATGTTTGACCAGTTCCGGCAAATGCAAATGAATTTGCAGCAAAAACAGATGATGGGCCAAAATATTTCTGAGCAGGAAGTTCAGCAAGCACAATCAACAGTTGCCCTTGTTCAGCAGAATCAAAAAATCGCAAAGCTAATGGAAGCAGAGCAGCGAATGAGTATGGTTATTGGCGAATTAAACAAAATTATTATGAAACCATTAGAAGATTTATACGGAAATATGTAAGTCTTTAAACGAAAGTCTTCGGGTCCTTAATGCCCGAAGGCTTTTCTTTTATGTTCTATCTAGAGGTGAAAAATCATAAAAGTGATATAAAGGCAATTTCACCAAGAACAGGGGGCAACATTATGATTTACCGCTTGCTTGCGTTAAATATTGATGGCACGCTTCTACAATCAAATGGAAAAATTCATAAATCAACAAAAGAAGCAATCGAATATGTTCAACAAAAAGGTATATATGTTACATTAGTAACATCGCGAAGCTTTCCTTCAGCCAAGAAGGTGGCTAAAGCGTTAAAAATTACAACTCCGCTGATTACTCATCAAGGAGCATTTATTGCAAGTTCTATAGATAAACCGATTTTTGTCCAAAAAATCAATGAAGAAATTACGTATGATACTATTCGGTTTTTAGAGGCATTTCCTTGTCAAATTCGTCTCGTCCACGAGCAATTTTCATTAGCGAATAAACAAAAGCTTAATAATCAATTGCTAGCTAAAACGGTGTTTACATCTGGGGATCCAGTTTTTTATTCTCAGCAATTTGTCACTTCTTTAAGTGCTTATTTACACGATCAGCCGATGACTCCGCCTAAAATAGAGGTCTATTTTGAAAATAAACGGGATTTAAATGATGCAGTCCAGGCATTTGGAACCATGTTTACGGAAATTGATGTGATACAATTGGATTCACTCCGGTTAGATATTGTTCCAGCAGGGGTTTCCAAACTTACAGGATTATCCTATATAGGCAATCAACTAGAAATAAAGAAAAGTGAAATGGTATATATTGGTGACGGACTAGATGATATTCCATTAATTGAAGCTGTTGGTCTTGGAGTTTCGATGTGGAACGCCGACTTTGAGGTGAAACGGGCATCCGACTGGGTCACAAGGTCGAAAAATGAACATGGTGTCGCCTATATGGTAAAAGAACACTTCCGTAAACAGCAGCCAATAGAATTTTTAAGAAAAATGAAGATTATTAAAAATTAAGCTGTGATAAAGGCAATTGTTGATTTTGTAACAATGTTGATTGGAGCGGAAGGCGCTCGACTTCGGCGGGAGTACGGGGCTGGGGAGACCCCGCAGACGCTTTCAGCGTCGAGGAGGCTCCCCGGCACGCCCGCGGGTTTGCTGAGCGCCTGTAGCGGAAATCAACATTCAAGTTTAACACAGCCAAAAATTAAAGTATCCAGAGATATCTTGGTTAAGCCCAGATATCTCTTTTCTTATATATACCAATTCCCACTATGTTGACCGTAATATCTTGATTTTGTACACTTAAGAGAGTTTAGAATGGATAGAGCAAGCAGCCTTAAGCTAAAGGTCAGTTCTGCTTTTTAATGAAAGGTGATTAATTTTGCGAATTTCAATAATTGGGTTAGAGGATGAAAGATTTAACCGGCAGTTACAGAACATTGCCAATTTATTCTTTGAGGAAACAGACATCTTAATGGCTAATGATACAAGTGCGGATGTTCAAATAAAGTTCGATCTACAGATCCAGGAAAAAATAACGGTATCGGGTGAATTAAAGGATCAGAATGGTCAAGTATGGGTTTCCCATTATCAGAAGGATCAAAATCTCTCTGTTTCTGAAAAGGAACAGTTTAAACAAATAAAAAATGCAGTGGCACATGTGTATTTAACCGTGCTTCAGGACTGGACAGGCATTATCCAAAAATGGGGCATACTAACAGGGATCAGACCTACTAAATTACTTCATCGGAAAGTACAGGAAGGCATACCGTTAAATAAGGCTCACCAGCAATTAAAGGATGATTATCTAATTAGTGATGAAAAGATCCAGTTAATGCAGCATATTGTTGACCGCCAGCTCGCTGTTGTTCCAGATCTATATTCGCTGCAGAAAGAAGTCAGCATTTATATTGGAATCCCGTTCTGTCCGACAAAATGCGCCTATTGTACCTTTCCTGCTTATGCTATTAACGGCAGACAAGGCTCTGTTAATTCATTCTTGGGCGGGCTTCACTATGAAATGAGCCAAGTAGGTGCTTGGCTAAAGAAAAATGGTGTTAAGATTACAACCGTTTATTACGGGGGAGGAACCCCAACTAGTATTTCAGCAGAAGAAATGGATATGCTCTACGAAGAAATGTATTCTTCGTTCCCTGATGTTGAAAACATCCGCGAAATTACAGTAGAGGCAGGGCGTCCCGATACCATCACTCCTGAAAAATTAGATGTTTTAAAGAAGTGGAATATTGACCGGATTAGTATCAATCCACAATCTTACACACAAGAAACATTAAAGGCAATTGGAAGACACCATACTGTTACAGAAACAATAGAAAAATATCATATGGCGCGCGAAATGGGTATGAATAATATTAATATGGACTTAATTATCGGTCTTCCTGGTGAAGGAATAAATGAATTTACTTATTCTTTAGCAGAAACGGAAAAATTGATGCCTGAGTCATTAACTGTTCATACACTATCATTTAAGCGGGCATCTGAAATGACTAAAAATAAAGAAAAGTATAAGGTTGCTACACGCGAGGAAGCGGAAAAGATGATGGAGCTTGCAGAAAATTGGACCAAAGATCATGGTTATGTACCATATTATCTCTACCGTCAAAAAAATATCCTAGGAAATCTTGAGAATGTCGGTTATGCATTTCCTAATCAAGAAAGTATCTATAATATTATGATTATGGAGGAACAGCAGACCATTATTGGGCTGGGATGTGGTGCTGCAAGCAAATTTATTGACCCGATTACAGGGAAAATCACCCACTTTGCCAATCCAAAAGATCCGAAATCTTATAATGATAATTTTGAAGCATATACACAAGATAAACTAAACATTTTAGATGAATTATTCTCAGAAAAAGGGTCTCCTGCTTAATTTCATAAAGGGATCTGTTTTGAGGTGACCCCGAAAAGTTAGAGTTTATATTTAGTAGGTAATTGGTTGGTATGGGTACGGTATTGAACCGGACTCATACCAGCCAATTTTTTCTTTATGCGTTTGTTATTATAATAATTGATATATTCTTTAATTCTTGTCCTTAATCTAGTAACCTGCAAAAGTAAAATAAGCGGAGATTTTTCGGTTAGATGTAGCATGGAGCTCGTTTTCGGGGTAAATAAGCGGAGGATTTCCGGTTATGCAAGGCAAAATTCCTTATTTTTGCATTTTTCGAGTCAATAGGCGGAATTTCTCCGTCTATTTAAGCTTTTTTTAGAAATAATTATTAATTAAACGGAATTTTTCCGTCTATTTATCAGATCGGGTGCTTAACCTGATCCCCCAACCGATAAGCAGCCCCACTCGATCCTAAATGCGGGAATCAGCAGCTTTTTATCGACCATCTTATAAAGATCAATAAAATAGGTACTCAAAACAGCACTGCAAACGACAGAAGTTTTGACCCACTTTTTTAAGTGTACAATACTTATTGTCCATTAAAATAGTAATGTCAATTGCTATGCCAAAGTTAATGAAATTTCGTAGAAAATCTTGATAAATAAAGAAAAAGACGTATGCCAATTCATACTTCAATCGTTGTGTTTTTTAATAAGAAAGCACTCGAAAACGGAAACCTTTATTAATTTCAGCAGGGGATTTTTTCATGGCCTTGCCTTTCTAATGAAAATTCAATAAATTTAAAAGCTTGTTTTTATTCTAACAATTTCCATATATAATGGGAGTGAGTGAATAATAAAGGGAGGGAGATATCCCATGACCATCAATTTTGTAACGGAAAAGGTGAATTTGCGAGTAAATGGCCGTGTTGCTACCATTGAAATTAACCGACCTGAGACATTAAATGCAATGGATACAGACGTTTTAAAGGGGCTTGTTTGTAAGCTGAAGGAGATAAGTGAAACAGATGAGATTGATATTGTGGTCTTAACAGGAAAAGGAAAAGCTTTTTCTTCTGGCGGTGATATTAATACCATGCTTTCTAATAGGGATGAACGTAATTTTTTCCCTGTTATGGATTGCATTAGTGAATTAATTATGACTTTGTATAGCTTACCTAAACTGACGATTAGTGCTGTTTCCGGTGCAGCTGCTGGTCTTGGTTTTAGTATGGCACTGGCAACAGATTATATTATTGCAGATAAAACCAGTAAGCTAGCGATGAATTTTGTTGGAATCGGTTTGATACCTGATGGCGGAGCTCATTTCTTTTTGGAAAAAAGATTAGGAGAAACACGAGCAAAGCAAGTTATTTGGGATGGGAAAATGTTAAGTGCTGATGAGGCTTTCGAGCTTGGCTTAATCCAAGAGGTAGCCGAAGGTGACCTTCAGCAAGAGTTGGAGGCAAGAATAAATGATTGGTTAAGCAGACCAACCCAGGCTATGATTAAAACTAAAAAAATAATGGCAGAAAAAAACCGACCACAATTACTAAAAGTACTTGAATTGGAGAAATATGGGCAGCAAAAAATGCGTGAAACAATTGATCACCATGAAGGTATCAGGGCTTTTATTGAAAAAAGGAAACCGATCTTTATTGGAAAATAATCGACAACAAAGAAGCCCTAGGGCTTCTTTGTTATTACGAATGAAATAATAGAAGCTTGCCGCTCTGGGATGTTAATCGATGTGTTTTTTCTAGTAACTGTTTTTCTGCCAAAAACTGTTCTCCTTGTTTTTTAGCAGCATCATCATTTTCCGCTTGAATGCTTTCATCTAATATTTTTTCACCATTTGCCTCAAAAGCCGTTAGTTTATAAGTTTTCATGAATAAATCCTCCTTTGAAAATTAAGGATTAATAGGATTGCGTGCGTGTCACCAGAACTGACAGAATCTCCTGTGTTTATTTTCACACAATTCAATCAATTTTTCAAAAAGAAAAGATTGAAAAAAAATTATGGATTATTCGTAATAAAGAAGGAAGGGAGTGTTCAATATGGCCTTGAAAATAGAAAATGTTACTAAAAGGTTTGGTCAATTTACGGCGGTCGATGACCTGTCGTTAACGATTCCTGAGAAAGAGATGTTTGGTTTTCTCGGTGCAAATGGGGCTGGTAAGACAACAACCTTTCGGATGATTTTAGGTCTGCTAGATTGTTCAGACGGTCAGATAACTTGGGACGATAAACCGATAGACTATTCTTCAAGCCATTTAGTTGGTTATTTGCCAGAGGAAAGAGGTTTATATCCAAAGTTAAAAGTACGTGATCAAATTGTCTATTTAGCTAGATTAAGAGGAATGCAGAAGAACGAGGCATTAACTGAACTAAAGAAATGGTTAGAACGCTTTAAAATCACAGAATACGAGAATAAGAAGGTTGAGGAACTGTCAAAAGGTAACCAACAGAAAATCCAATTTATTGCAGCAGTTGTCCATAAACCAAAGCTACTAATCTTGGATGAGCCGTTCAGCGGACTTGACCCTGTTAATGTAGAGATGCTGAAGGAAGCTGTGTTAGCTCTGAGAGAAAATGGCGCAACCATTGTCTTTTCTAGTCACAGGATGGAACATGTGGAGGAGATGTGTGAACACCTTTGTATTATGCATAGAGGGAGTCCGGTTGTTAGCGGTTCTCTAAAAGAGATAAAGCGGGAGTTCGGCAAAAAGAATCTCGTTATTCACGCAGACTTTTCTTTAGATTCGTTGAAGAATTTTCCCGGTGTCGTTAAATCCAAAGTGACAATGGAAGGTCTTCACCTGCAAATTGAAGGTGAAGAAGTAGCGGGAAAAATCCTTAAGGAAATTGTGGATAAAGGATTTATTCGCAGATTTGCACTCGAAGAGCCATCTTTAAATGATATTTTTATTGAGAAAGTAGGTAATTCGTATGAATAGTTTCTGGATTATCTTATTTCATACATATCTAAACAAACTCAAAACGAAATCGTTTCTAATAACAACTTTATTGACAGTGGTTATTGTTTTAGTGATAACCAACATTAATAATATTATTGATTTATTTGATAAAAATGGAGGTAAGGTTAAGGTTGCCGTAATGGACCAATCAGGGCAGCTATATGAGCCGTTTAAGCAGCAAGTAAAAAGTATTAATAAAGATATTCAATTGACTTTCTATAAAGGGAGTGAAAAGCAAGCTGAAAAATTGGTGGAGAAAGGTGAACTCTCAGCCGTCATTCAGCTGCGGAAGAACGATCAGAACCTGCCAGAAGCAACTTATAAAGCAATGAGCATCGCAGACTCATCTTTATATACTGACCTTCAAACAAGCTTACAGCAGTTAAAAACAATGCTTGCGGCCACTCAAATTCATTTGGCACCAGCTCAGCTGCAAAAACTTTATGAACCGGTTTCCTTTCATAAGGTAGCACTAAAGAAAAATGCTAAAACAGAAGAGGAACTAAATCAGGCACGGGGTCTAGTTTATGTTCTGTTATTTGTTATTTATTTTGCTGTCATTATGTATGCCAATATGATTGCAATGGAAGTGGCAACTGAAAAATCTTCCCGCGTTATGGAGATCTTGATTTCAAGTGTTTCTCCGATTAAACAAATGTTTGCTAAGATTTTGGGTATTGGGTTATTAAGTTTGACGCAATTGGCTGTATTTTTACTTGTAGGGTATTATTCATTTACAAGAAATATGGAGTCATTAAAGGGTGGATTTTTCGGTGTATTTGGATTTAGTAATATCCCCGTTGAAACCATTGTGTATGCCGTTATTTTCTTTATTCTTGGTTATTTTCTTTACGCCACACTCGCAGCCTTTTTGGGATCGCTAGTCAGTCGTATTGAAGATGTTCAGCAGATGATTACCCCAATGACTTTAACAGTGGTGGCCGGATTTATGATTGCTATGTTTGGTCTTGGTAAGCCGGATGCACCTTTTATTACAGCTACATCTTTTATCCCTTTCTTCACACCAATGATTATGTTTTTGCGAGTGGGCATGTTAACCATCCCAACCTGGGAGGCGATCATAGGAATTTTAATCCTTATGGCAACCATTTCAATACTTGCTATATTTGGAGCTCGCGTGTACCGCGGCGGTGTCTTAATGTATGGAAAGTCCAACTCCTTTAAAGATATTAAAAAGGCATTACAGTTAACAAAAAATGAATAAGTGTGTTAGAGCTTTACCATAACGGTAAGGCTCTTTTTAATTATCTATATAGAACGTGCATTCGCATTTTGGTTTTAAAGGTGATACAATGGAGAAAAGATGGTGAAAGGATTATTCTATGAAAAAAATATCGTTTATACATGCAGCTGACCTCCATTTGGATAGTCCGATGGTTGGATTAAAGCATCTACCAGCAAATATCTATAATCGAGTAAAAGAGAGCACGTTTACTTCCTTAAAAAAACTATCAGATACGGCTATTGAGCGGAAAGTTGATTTTGTCATCATTGCGGGAGATCTATTTGATGGAGAGGATCGCAGCTTACGAGCACAATCCCTTTTTCGGAAGGAAATGCTTAAACTTAATGAAAATAAAATCCCTGTTTATATCGTACACGGTAATCATGACCATTTAAACGGTTCATGGGTACACCTAGACATGCCCGAAAATGTTCATGTATTTAGCAGCAAGGTTGAAACAAAGAAATTACAGACAAAAAGCGGAGAAGTCATTCATCTTTACGGATTTAGTTATGGTACTAGACATGTGTTCGAGCGGAAAATTGATGAGTACCAAAAAGTGGATGGGGCCGATTACCACATCGGCATACTGCATGGTAATGAAAGTTCCGGGACAGAGCACGATAATTATGCTCCATTCACAGTTAAGGAACTTGACGAGAAAAATTTTGATTATTGGGCACTAGGCCATATTCATAAACGGGCCGAGCTGTCTTTGCACCCACCAATCATTTATCCGGGGAATATTCAAGGAAGAAATAAGAAAGAGTCTGGAAGTAAAGGGTTTTATCATGTTTCTTTTCTAGATTCAGATGCCAAATTAGATTATGTTGAAGCTTCCGATATCATTTGGGAGGATGTTACGGTCAATGCTGCAAAAGCTGTTAGCTTTGATGATCTCTATCATTTATGCCTGAAAGTAATTAGTAGGATTAGAAAAGAACGTAAAGGAACATTCATTACTCTTAGCTTGAAAGATACGCAATTAGCTGATGTTCGTGGACAGAGCAGTATCAAAAGTGATTTGCTTGAGCTGCTCTTAGAAGATGAAAAGGATGAGGAATCCTTTGTATGGGTATCCGATTTGAAATTGACCGAAAAATTGATGATTGATAAAGAAAAGTTAATAACAGAAGCCAATTTCTATGGGGAGTTGTTTGAAACTATAAATCATTATGTTCAAGTTGAAAAAGCATTAGCGCCTTTGTTTGAACACCCTATAGGGAGGAAGTACTTACATCCATTATCAGTGACGGAGAAAGATGAATTGCTAGAGAAGGCAGAAAAACTATTAATTGAATTACTCTATCAGGCTTAATTAAAGGAGAAAAAGGGATGAAAATTCTTGAAATATACATATATGGATACGGTCAATTAGAAAATGTAATCATTAATTCTCTCGCCGATTTTCAAGTTTTCTACGGCGAGAATGAAGCTGGCAAATCTACTTTGATGGCATTTATACATGGGGTATTATTTGGTTTTCCTTCAAAACAGTCCTCTGAGCTACGGTATGAACCAAAGCATAGTACCAAATATGGAGGAAAGCTAAGAATTTTTCATGAAGAGCATGGTTTTGCTGTCATTGAACGTGTAAAAGGGAAAGCAGCAGGGGATGTAAAGGTAATGATGGATAGTGGAGTGATTGGCGGTGAAGAGCTACTAAAAGAATTAATCGGAAACTTTGATAAAAGCCTGGTCCAAGCCATATTTTCCTTTAACTTACAAGGGCTTCAGAACATTCATCAAATGAAAGGGGAAGAGATTGGTAAGTTTTTGTTCTCAGCTGGAACATTGGGGACAGAGCAGTTATCAAAAACCGAAAGCTTCCTACAAAAAGAATTAGAGGTACGTTTTAAGCCATCAGGAAAGAAGCCAATCTTAAATGAAAAATTACAGGAACTGCATGAATTAAAGGTCCAATTGAAAAAGGCGGCAGCCAAAAACAATGAATATGAAGAACTTCAAAAGAAAAAAACCAGTTTGGAGCAAGAAATGCTTCAAATTAATAAGATGCTTCAAGAAACAAGTGAAACCATCAATAAATTAAAAGAATGGAAGAGAATAGAATCATTAGTTAAAGAAGAAAAATTAGCCAAAAAAGAGCTAAACGAATTAGGAACAAATGACTTTCCAATCCGCGGGATTGAAAGGCTGGAAAAAATAAATCAGCTTATCCACCCCTATAAAGCGGAAATTTTGAGCATTAGGAACAGAGTGGAAAGTTTACAAGAAGAAATGGCAAATATCCAACCTAGTACAGAGCTGCTTGAAGCTGAGCCTTCCATATTAACTTTACTTGACCAAGTTCCCATTATCGAACAATTAAGAAGCGAGAAACAGCAGTGTGAACAGAAAGTCTCAGAGTTAAATGAAAAGCTTTCAATTACAAGAGAAAAGCTTCATTTGCCATTAGCGGAGGAAGAATTACTTAAGATTAATACGAATATTTATATGAAAAACCAGGTAGAAATGGTTTCACGAAAAAAACAAAAGCTTGAAGAAATGAAGGAAGAATTAGAAGAACAATATCAGGATGAAAAAAAGGCCCTTACTCAAATAGAGGAAGAGATTCGTAAAGCTGAAAGTAAGATTCTATCACAAAGAGAAAGAATTCAACTGGAGGAGCAGCTAAATCAGAAGAATGACAAAAACAGTCTTGAGTGGGAATTAAGATCAGTTCAGGAGCAAATCAAGTTTTACCAACATGAAGATGAGCAAAATCAAGCTGCAACATCTAAGAGGAACAATGAACGAAAGCTTCAGATGATCCTCTATGAATTGATTTTATTCGGTGTACTTTTATACGGATTTTTTAGCAAGCAATGGTTTTTACTTGCCGTTGGTTTGGCAGGATGTATAATTCTTGCACTTTATCTAGTAAAGGGAACGCAACAGACTATAGACAATCGTTTTCAACTCACGATAAAAAGCTTAAAAGAAAAGGAAAAAACTCTGCAGCAAAAACTTCAATCTGAAGAATATCGGGATATTAAAACACTTGAGAATCAATTAATGGTCGACAATCAAAGACGGCAGGAACTGCAATTGTTAAGATTGAAACTAAAACAGCAGGAGTCACAATTTGAGAAAATTATCCGTAAATTCGAAGACTGGGAATTGGCACAAGCTCAAAATAAAGAAAATCTCCTCTCTATAAGTAAACAGTTAAATATTCCTGAATATATTGCAACCAGCTTTTTAGCCCAGGCATTTGAATATATTGAACAATATAAATCCATTTGCCGAGACAAAAAACAACTTCTACTAAGGATGAAGCAAATGAATCAGCAGGAATCAGAAGTTGAGGAAAGTCTTAAACAATTTGAAACTCGCTTTTTACAAGAGAGGGGTCATGATACACATACAAGGGCCTATTTATTACGAAATAAACTAAAACAAGAACATGAGAAGTTAATTAAGAGTCAGGAGAGAGCAGATAAGCTGCAAGAACTAAAAGAAAATTTACACCAAAAAGTGCAGGAGCTTGAGCTTTTACAAACGGAATATAATAAACTTTTAAATGCTGCAAAGGTAGACACAGAGCAGCAATTTTATGAAATGGGAGAAAGGGTAAAAAAACAAGAAGTGCTGCTAGAAAGAAGTCGTCAACTGCAAGATCAACTTCAGTATTCATTTCTTACTGAAAAGGAAAGGGAAGGATTTTTGTCGACTCAAGAAAGTGATGAACTAATTAGACAAATGGATTTTGAAATTCAGAATTTAAAAGATAAATTGAAAAATAAACAAGATGAAAATGCAGCTATCAATTATGAAATTCAGGTTCTTGAAGAGGGTGGAATTTACTCAAACATTCTCCATCAGTTTAAACAAAAGAACTATGAGTTTGAAGAGGCAGCAATAGAATGGTCTGTCTATCGTCTAGCACAAGATCTTTTGGTTCAGACAATTGATAAATATAAAACCGTACACTTACCAAGGATGTTATCTAAAGCAGAGGAATTCATGTTATTTTTAACAGACGGCAGATATATAAAAATCCATTTGCAACAGACTGGGACGGGTTTTCTAGTTGAAAGGGATGACCACACCTTATTTGAAGCAAATGAACTAAGTCAAGCAACAACAGAACAGTTATATGTTTCGATTCGATTGGCATTAGCTACAACTCTTTATGAAAAATATCAGTTTCCTATTATGATTGATGATAGCTTTGTTAATTTTGATGCAAAAAGGACTCATAAAGTAATTGAGCTCCTTAAAGGATTGAAATCGAACCAGATTCTATTTTTTACCTGTCATCCCCACCTTTTGTCATTATTTCAAAAGGAAAATGTCCTCAGTTTGGAAAAGGGTACTGTTCAGATTACTTAATAGAGTCGTAGCTGTATATGGTATACTCTAAATATCGGAAGGGAGAGTGGAGATGTTGAGCAAAGGGATATTACAGTATGATGTGGGTGAACAAGTTGAATTATATCTCCTTATCAAAAGTTCAACAAAAGGTATTGCTAGTAATGGTAAACCTTTTTTGACCTTAATTCTGCAAGATCAAAGTGGGGAAATTGAGGCTAAGCTTTGGGATGTAGGATTAGAGGATGAAAAGAATTATGCTTCACAGACCATTGTAAAAATACTAGGGGATGTCCAAAACTACAGAGGCAAAAGTCAGTTGAAAATCCGTCAAATTCGGAAAACTGGCCCTTCTGATGGAGTAAAGCTTGATGATTTTCTTGAGACAGCGCCCGTTAGTCAAGATGAAATGATGAGCAAGCTAACACAATATATATTTGAAATGAAAAATCCAAATATCCAAAGAATAACAAGGCATTTAATCAAAAAACATCAACATGCTTTTATGGAATATCCAGCAGCAACGAAAAATCATCATGAATTCGTTTCTGGACTTGCTTATCACGTTGTTAGTATGCTGGACTTGGCTAAAGCTATTACATCGTTATACCCTACTCTCGATAAGGATTTACTATATGCTGGAGTCATTTTGCATGATATGGGAAAAGTGATGGAGTTATCAGGTCCCATATCAACCGTCTATACAATAGAAGGTAATTTGCTAGGCCATATTACGATTATGATTACTGAAATTGCTAAAGCGGCTGAAGAATTAGGCATTATAGGAGAAGAAGTCATAATCCTTCAACACTTGGTGTTAAGTCATCATGGTAAAGCTGAGTGGGGAAGTCCCAAGCCACCTTTGATTAAGGAAGCGGAAATTCTTCATTATATTGATAATCTGGATGCAAAGATGAACATGATGGATCGGGCATTAGAAAGAGTCAAGCCAGGTGAGTATACGGAGCGGGTCTTTGCCTTAGATAACCGATCATTTTATAAACCGGTGTTCCATAAATAAATCAAAAATAACCCGAAATGGGTTATTTTTTTTGTTACAAATGAATATTTTAAAATCGAAAGAATAAGTTGTACTAGAGGAAATAAGTGGACAAACATTAGTGAAGGGAGCAGGAGACATTGACGGTACCTATTTGGATTTATGCAGTGGTGGCAGGAATTGTAATCAGTGCTTTAATGGCGATTAAGACAGGTCGAGAAGAGCGGCAATTAGAGATGGAAAGCATCGAGCGTGAAGGAGAAATTTATCTTAAGCGGCTCGAGGAAGAGAAAGAAAAGCGTGAGGACCTAAGAGCAACAGGTGAATAAATAAAGCGGAAGCTCCGAAAATGGGCTTCCGCTTATTTATTATTGTGAAGCAGATGTACTTGTGCTTGTGCTAAGAGCATCTTTTAAGTCTTTGTCATCGATTTTCACGTTTGCTGCTTTTAATTCATTTTGCATAGCTTTGTTGATATCATCACTTGTTAACTTAGATGATTTTACTTGGTATTCGATATCAGACTTCATATCATTATAAGATTTTTTCGCTTTTTTCTCGGTAACCTGAATGATATGATATCCAAATTGTGTTTTTACTGGTGCACTTATTTCATTTACTTTAAGGGCATAGGCAGCTTTAATGAAAGTCGCATCATATTGATCCTTATTGGTGTTGGTGATGGTACCTAAATCACCGCCATTTTGTGCAGAAGCAGTATCTGTAGAGTACTTTTTGGCAAGGTCTTCAAATTTTGCACCGCCATCAAGTTGCTTCTTAACATCAAGAGCTGTTTTCTCATCTTTAACTAGAATGTGGCGTACCTTCATATCAGGCTGATAGGAAGCATAATAATCCTTTAATTCCTTATCGGTTACCTTAACATCTTTGATTGCCGCTTTTTCTTGTAACATACCAAGTTTCATAGTTTTTTTCAGGTCCGCTTCGTCTTTGTAGCCGTACTGAGCAAGCGTAGCTTCAAAATTTGTACCAAGCTGATCCTTTAGCTCATTAACTTTGGCAGTTACCTCTGCATCAGTAACTTTGTACTTCTTGGAAAGAACTTTTTCATATACAAGTTGTTGAAGGGCTTGGCTACCGTACTTGTCCTTCATTGCATTGTACAGATCTTCTTGGGTAATATTCCCAACCTTACTTTCTGCCACTGTATTTGAACTTGATTGATTACAAGCACTTAGTGCAAGTACACCAGTAGCAACTGTAAGGGCTAAAATCCATTTTTTCATGATGAATCTCTCCTAAATAGTTAAATTCTGTGAATCAGGTTGTCCACAATGTTTACTATAACATAAATGCAGACGGCTGCAAAAATATAAGCTGAAAGCGAATAAATAAATTTCAAAACAGGTTATAGACTTTTCCATAAAAAATAAGCTAAGTGCCTAAACGAAATTAAACCAACATGAATAGTATATCTTAGCAAATGAAAAAGGAGGTTTTTTCGATGAGTGGAGGATATGGTGCTGGTTTTGCTCTAATTGTAGTCCTTTTCATCCTATTGATTATTGTTGGGGCTTCTTGGGTTTATTAATTTACGAAAATGACAATGAAGGGAGGTAGAAATATGTCTGGTGGTGCAGGTTACGGTGGAGGATTTGCATTAATTGTAGTCCTTTTCATCTTATTAATTATCATTGGAGCTTCTTGGATCTATTAATAAAAAAGAACTAAACAAAAAGCGATGAGAGCAGCCTCATCGCTTCGTTTTTTTATTACATATCCAAACTTTTTATTGCTGGATTATGTATATAAGATTTCCAAATATGATGAAATCAATAATATGGTGATGAGCACATTAATCGTACGGAATACTTTATGCTGATGCTCCTCGGGTATCTCCTTTTGAATACAAAGAGAATTGGTCATTTTATTTACATAAAATAAAATTAAAATGGCAAAGACAATAAAAATGGAGATCATCGATGATTCCCTCCTAGATGGTTTACTATTGATTTGTATAGGATGTGCTAATACATTAATGAAACAAAAATTCTTGCTTTTTGTATATACAATATCAAAAAAAAATAAAAAAAGATAGTAAAAAAGAGTGGAAGTTTTTTAGATTCTGTTCAACACCTAAATATTCCGTAAATATGGATAAAAAGGGTTTACTCATCTTCTTAATAGGTGAATAATAAACATAGGAAATGTACGGTATTAAAAAGAGGTGAGCAATTTGAATGAACATGAATTGTTAGTACAAAGGATTAATCTTTTAGAATTTCATCAAAGGTTGTTAGGAAACATGTTAAGAAATTCAAATTTTGATTTTTATAGGGTAATCATTGAAAACGGGATTACGGAACAGGAAGTCAAAAATTTCTACCAATTGTGCGAGAGCCTAAGCAAGAAAATGGCAGAACAAAAAGCGGAAGGGTACGTTCATTTCCATCCGCTTCTAATTGAGTTATCTGCATCATTACCAGCAAATCTAAAGATTGAAGAAATAGTTAAAGCCTGCTTGCAACAGAATTTATTCGAGCCGCTTTTTAAGGAGTTACATAAGTACGTTTAGGTAATACGGTCTTCTTTAAACTAGCTCTTGCTCAGCTTTTTTTGCTTTTTTTAACGTGCCATTTTCTTCAACAAACTCACTTTCAATATTATGAAAAGAACGTTCAAAGATTTCCATAAAATCTTCACCATAAATATTGCGGACAATGGCCATCATTTCGATAATATCAGGAAACTTGCCGTATAAATCACGGAGTGGTAATGCACCTGAAAAAGCAGCATTTCCATTAGGCTCATACGTTTCCATTGATTTAAGCAAAATCTCTTCGCCTTTGTCAGTTAGTTGAATATACGTATTTCGCTTGTCATTTTCTTTTTTTGAAAATTTCAGCAATCCTCTTTCTTCTAACTTTTTCGAAAAATTAAAAGCTGTTGAGACATGCATGACCCCAAATTTGGCAACGTCTGAAATAGAAGCACCATTCAAATGATAAGCGATCCAGAGAATATGATGTTCATTAATATTTAAATCATAGGGTTTAATCCATTGCTGCCAATCTTTTTCAATTGATTTCCATAACGCTTTGCTTAATTGTGTTATTCGTTGACTAAAAATCATCGCTTCCTTTAACGAATATTGTTTCTCGGTCATCCCCATTTTCACCTACTTTTAATTTCTCTATTTTCATTATGCCAATAAAATAAAAATTAATAAAGTATAAATTCACAAAATTTTTAGAAATCACACAATTTTTATCTTGATATTTATGTTTTTATGAAAATTTTACCGTTTATTAAGTCAAATCTTACGAGTATCTGGAATTTCCTCTTCTAGTTTATGAATGGTTTCTTTCAACTCTATAATATTTTGTTGAATCTGCTGTTGCTTTGGACGTACTTCTTCTTCCCAATGCGCTAGAGCAATTTTAACTTCAGATAAAAAGGCTACTATTTGTGCACGTCCCTCAGTTGATGCGTGAACAGCAGCGTCTTTAAGGTCCATTAGGTTCTTGTTTAGGATCTGTAATTGATTGAAGCCACGCTGGGTACTTTTTTTAATATCGCTTCTAGTTACCTTACCTGAATTTGGCGCAGTGAGTAAGATACTTATTCCAGCAGCGAGCCCTCCAGTCATAAATCCGAGCAAAAAAGGTTTAACTTTCATTTTACTTACTACCTCCAAATTAGGCTATTTCAAAAAATACAAGTTCTTCATAGGAATGGATGGTAAAACATATAAATAGTTACAACATTGTTCGAAATAGACTTAAAAATAGGGGGAGCAAGGGATGAAAACCGCTGCTATGACGTTTTTTATTTTAAGTGCTATCCTTCTCATAGGTACACTTAAATATTTAGTTGAATTAAAAAGACCTGGTGTGTATCCACCCAAACAAGTTTTAAAAAAAAGAACAGCCGGACTTGCCGGAATTACGTTCATTTTTTTGTTAATTGCATTTATTTCTTCACATTTTTCATAGAAGTAATTTAAGAAAAGAACCCGGGTGGGGTTCTTTTCTTAAATGGATCCCGTGGATTTCTTTTGAATCACGGTTGCTGATGTTAATTTGGTTCTTTTAACAATTGATTGAGCCACTGGATACAAAATAACCATTACGATCGTATTTAGTACAGTTGCCGGTAAAACAGCAGCTAAAAATAACGCTGTAAATGGGGCAGGTAAGCCTGCAATAAAAAAGGCTGCACCTAAAAATACACTACCTGATATTAGTGTACCGATTGCGGTTAAGACTCCGACGCTAATAATCGAATTTCGGTATTTGTTTAAGGCTAAAAATAATCCGAAAAAGACTAGTGCAGTGATCGGTTTTTCAATCATATTCGGAATGGTACCACCAGGAAAACTAGTTGTAATGCCAGACAATACACCAGTTACAATGGCAAGCAGCATGACACTCTTAATTTCTGGAATTAAGATAATTCCTAAGAACATCATCGCAAGCATCATATCAGGCTTAATACTTAAAAAGGCTGGCATGACTGTATGCAAGACAACCCCAATTCCCGCCAAAAGTGCTAATACCACTAGATTCTTTGTATTCATTTCTCATCTCTCCTCTGCTATCCTAAGCTATTTGTATTGGTTTCTCCCACAGTGCACTCATTGCCTGCAGCGAAAAACTTACACTCATTATACCATACTACAATAATATTTTTAAAGAAATAATTTTCAGAAAATTAATAATTACAGCTGTTAAAATAAACTAAATTTGTTTTTGTATTTTTGCAGCCATGTCTTGTAACATTTGTGGAGTATAATCACTTTGATTGTTTTTCCAAACAGCACCGAAGCCATCACCTTTTCCGTAACGTGGAATCAAATGTAAATGGAAGTGAAAAACAGATTGTCCAGCATCTGCACCATTATTATTGATTGAATTTAACCCAATTGGTTCAAATTCCTTTTTTAGAGCATTTGCAATCGATGGTACGACTTCATAAAGGTTTCTAGCTATTTCGGGTGTTAATTCATATAGGTTTTCTTTATGTACCTTTGGAATGACAAGGGTATGTCCTTTTGTTACTTGACTGATGTCTAAAAAGGCCACAACATGTTCGTTCTCGAAAACTTTTGCTGACGGAATTTCACCATTTACTATCTTACAAAAAATACAATCACTCATTACATACAGCCCCTTTTATAAAAAGTTTGTATTATTTTACCATAATTAAGCGAGAAAAGAAAAAGACAGGATTCGCGTGGGAATCCTGCCTTCTCGAAGGGGAATGCTTCAAATCTGCGTTCATTCAGGAATGTTCTTTGATAAACACCTCATTTTTTTAAGAGTGTTTTTTTAAAAGATACATCATTGTTCAAGCTGACCATCCCCTATATGTTTTTATTGGTTACTTACCTTTAAAAACGGGTTGTGATCTGCGGTAAACACCTCATTTGTTGTTTATTTTTTTAAGATAAACAGTTGGTGTTAATTGAACTCTAAATGGTTAGCATGCACATTGTACAAAACAACCATCCCCTTTTTTTGAAACGAATAGAAGCTCACTTGTTTGAAAGGAAATTGTCTTTGACAGACACCTCATCTCAAATTTTGATGAAATCACTTCATCGGTATAAGTTATCTCCCCTTCGAATATTATGATGTCCGATTGCCAGGGTTTTATTCAAAAAGAATGAAGAAAAGTTGAAAACTATTTTTATCAAGAGTTATTTGATAAAATTAGAAAAAAATGAAATCCATGGTTTTTACATGTATTGATGCTTTTATTTACGATAAATTGAAACGGAAGGACGTTTACAAATGGCTTTATTAACGATCGAACACCTTGTGGGAGGATACACAAGAAATCCGGTTTTAAAAGATGTTTCCTTTGATGTTAACGAAAAGGAAATCGTCGGTCTGATTGGTTTAAATGGGGCTGGGAAAAGTACAACCATTAAACATGTTATCGGACTAATGGAACCACATCAAGGTACCATTAAAATTAATGGTCAGTCCTTTATAGAAAATAAAGAAGCTTATCGTCGATTATTTACGTTTGTACCTGAGACCCCCATATTGTATGAGGAACTAACTTTGGAAGAGCATTTAAGATTGACGGCAATGGCTTATGGATTAAAGGATTCTGTCTATAAAGAAAGGATTGCTCCATTGCTTGCTGAATTTCGGATGGAGAAACGCTTAAAGTGGTTTCCGGCGCATTTTTCAAAAGGGATGAAACAAAAAGTCATGATTATGTGTGCCTTCCTTGTTCAGCCTGACCTTTACATAGTGGATGAACCATTTGTTGGGCTTGACCCTCTTGGGATTCAATCACTCCTTGATTTAATGAAGAAAATGAAAGAGAATGGTGCAGGTATTTTAATGTCGACCCATATTCTTGCGACTGCTGAAAGGTATTGTGACCGTTTTGTTATTCTTCATGAGGGGAAAATCAGGGCTAAGGGCACGCTTTTTGAACTAAGAGAGCAATTCTCGATGCCTGCCGCGTCTTTAGATGATTTGTATATTCAATTAACAAAGGAAGAAAATTATGTTTGAAGAGAAAAAGCTTTGGAAGGATCGCGCCGGGGGTCGGATGAAGGATTTAGGGAGATATTTACGTTATATTTTCAACGGTCATCTTGTGATTGTTTTATTATTTTTAATTGGTACTGCTGCCTTTTATTATCAAGAGTGGCTTAAAACGCTCCCTTCTAGTTTTCCAGCAGAGATTATTTTGGCGTTAATCCTGGGATTTTTTATTACATATAGCCCTGTTTATCATTTTTTGTTAGAAGCGGATAAGGTGTTTTTACTTCCCTTAGAGGAGAAATTAAAAGGGTACTTTTTACGTTCCGGAATGGTGAGTTTAATCTTTCAAGGATATATCCTATTAATGGCTCTTGCTGTTTTAATGCCATTGTATGTAAGGGTTAGTGGGAATGGATTTCGTTTATTTATTCCGTTTTTAGTCGTCTTACTACTAATAAAAGGGTGGAATATAGCAGCTTCTTGGAAGATTCAATTTTATGTTGAGTTGGCAGTTCATCGATGGGATTATTTAGTTCGTTATTTTATTAACATTGTATTTCTTTATCTTTTATTTAAACAGGCACATCTTTTCATTCTCCTTTTAATTGCAGTAATAATGGTCTTTTACTATTACTCTTTCCATATAAAGACCACTAAGATGGGGTTAAAATGGGAGCAATTAATTGAGGGAGAAGAAAAGAGGATGGCTCAATTTTACCGGTTGGCCAATTTATTTACCGATGTTCCAAAGGTAAAGGATATAGTTAAAAGAAGGAGATACCTTGATTTATTCATTAGCAAAATTCCATTTTCACAAGAAAAAACCTATTTGTATTTGTTCGCACGAACATTCTTACGTTCCTCTGACTATTTAGGACTGTTTGTCCGCCTAACAGTTATTGGAGCCCTTGCTATCTATTTTATTTCATTTGGAATCGGACAACTTATGCTTTCTCTTTTATTTTTATATTTAACAGGATTTCAGCTGCTTCCATTATGGAATCACCATCAGAATAAACTTTGGGTTGATTTATATCCTGTTTCACAGCAAGATAAGACAAACTCATACCATTTCCTATTAATGATCCTATTAGTGATCCAGTCGCTTATTTTTGCATTAATGATCTTGATAAAGGGAATATGGCTCGATTCCTTGCTTGTATTAGGCGTGGGGCTAGTTTTTAGCTATTTGTTTGTTTATGTATACAGTAAAATCCGTCTGAAGAAATAAATAACTTACTCTAATCCCTTTTTAAGGGATTTGATTGTCGAGAAGGGTATTTTTCTCGGCAATTTTTTATGTTGTTCAGAATTTATAAATTGTCCCTGCGAATGGGCCTGTTGATTTCCGCTACGGGCACTCGCTTACCGCGGGGAGGTCCTGAAGCCTCCTCGGCGCTTACGCTCCTGCGGGGTCTTCAGTGACCTTTCTATCCCGCAGGAGTCGAGTGCCCTCCGCTCCAATCAACAGACATGTTCCAAAGACTAAACTAAGAGTTTTTCGACAATCTAATCCCTTTATAAGGGATTTTTTTTTGAAACAATTGGGCGGTTCTCTCCGTATAGATTCATAATATAGTGTAAGAGGAGTTGGTCCAGTTGAACGAATATGAATTAAAAGTTTACGAAGAAGTAGAAGAATGGAAACGAAGAATGATTAGACGTTCAGGGATGATGAATAGGTTATCTAAAAAAGCTCAAGGGAAAATTAATGAATGGATACCTGAAAAGGTTCATGAAATGATGACGGAAAGCATCAAAGCAATGGTAAAGGCAACTTTATTTGGGTCACAGCTCACTACCAGTAAAGATCAGGTTAGAGGGTTAACTCTGGCTGAAAAGGACGAATTAGTTCAAAAAAAGATTTCAGTATATCAAAAAACAGCTATCGTTGAAGGAGCAGGAACAGGAGCAGGGGGAATCTTACTAGGGCTTGCCGATTTTCCATTACTCCTTACCATCAAAATGAAATTCTTGTTTGAGGCGGCTTCTATTTATGGATTTGATACTAAAAAATATGAAGAGAGACTATTTATCCTGCATGTCTTTCAATTAGCCTTTTCAAGCGATGAAATTCGAAAGGATACGTTAGCAGAAATTGAACATTGGGATGATCGGAAGAAAGCATTAGTAGAAATGGATTGGCGAAAGTTCCAGCAAGAATATCGCGATTATATAGACCTTGCTAAAATATTCCAGCTTGTTCCTGGAATTGGGGCGTTTGTTGGTGCCTATGCCAATAATAATCTTCTCAAAATCTTAGGTGAAGCAGCGATGAATTGTTATCGCTTAAGACTGCTGTCAAAAGCCCCTGAACAATAATGACAGGGGCTTTTGACTTTCAATTGTGATGGACATTTACTGCTGCTGTACCTAATGTCTTCGCAGCAATTAACATCGCTTTCTCATCAATATCGAATTTAGGGTGATGATGCGGGTATCCAACTTCTTCTCGCATGGGTCTAGCTCCGGTGAAAAAGAAGGTGCCAGGGGTATTTTCTAAATAATAGGCAAAATCTTCTCCGCCCATTTGTAGTTCAGTTTCTTCAATGTTTGTCACTTCTGGTACAACTTGGGCACAACGGATGAGAAATTCTGTTTCTTTTTCGTGGTTAACAACCGCTGGGTACCCTCTGATAAAATCAAATTGATAGGTACTTTCTGATGCATAACAAGTACCATGAATGATTCTTTCCATTTCCTCTTCGATAAATTGTCTTAATTCTTCCTTAAATGTACGAACGGTCCCTGAAAGCTTTGCCTTGTCAGCAATCACATTAAAGGCATTCTCAGCAATGAACGAGGCAACTGTAACGACTGCAGCATCCACCGGATTTACCTTTCGGCTGACAATCTGTTGAAGATTTACCACTAGCTGTGAAGCAGTCACAAGGGCATCACGAGTTTTATGAGGCTGTGCACCATGCCCGCCTTTTCCTTTTATCTCTATTTCGAACCGATCTGCTGCTGCCATAATAGGACCAGTTCGGTATTGGATTGTACCAGTCGGTTCACTTGCCCATAGGTGAGTACCGAAAATGACATCCACCCCTTCCAGACAGCCATCTTCAATCATGCTTGCGGCCCCGCCAGGTGCAAATTCTTCAGCGTGTTGATGAATAAATACATATGTCCCTTCTAATTCATCTCTAAGCTCATATAATGATTTTGCAAGAACAAGAAGGGTGGCAGTATGACCGTCATGTCCACAGGCATGCATCACACCAGGTACTAATGATTTATAAGGTACATCCTTTTCATCTTGTATCGGTAATGCATCAAAATCAGCACGTAAGGCAACAGTCTTACCCGGTTTTTTACCATATACTTTAGCAACTACGCCATTACCCCCGACTTGACCTTTTACTTCTATATTTAATTCTTCATAATAGGATTGAATAAATTTGGAAGTGTTGTATTCCTGAAAGGATAATTCGGGATGCTGGTGAAGATAGCGGCGGATGGAGACCATTTCATCATAGTAACCTTCTAATTTAGCAAACAAGTTGTTTATCATATGTAAACCTCCTTATGGTATAAGAATCTATTTTCAAACAATTTTAACATTTTTAATAGGATAATATAGATTTTTAAAGCGAATTTTCTTATACTTTTTTAAGTATGCAAAAAAGAGAACGTGAAGAGACTGGGGGGGTTGTTTCTTGAAAAATAAAAGTTTGGTTGTTTTTCTTATAATTGCTATTTTCATTGCAATATTTACTTCAATCAAGGTGATTTTGCATAGTGCATTTTGGATGGATATTAATGTTGCAGGCTGGTTCGCACACGTACCAAGTAATGTCATTCCTTTTTTTATTCAAGTATCAGAGATGGGAGATAAAATAGGGATTGGGATTGTTGCATTGATTATGCTAGTGTGGTTATTGCTGAAAAGACGTAACTACCCAGGTGCTGCGATGCTGGCTTTATCACTTGCGTTAGCAAATGAAGTGTATAAGATATTAAAAGATTTATTTGTTCGTCCAAGACCTGATTTAAAGTATCTTGTTCCAGTTGAAGGCTATAGTTTTCCAAGCGGTCATGCAATGCTTGGAATCGTGCTTTATTTTACGAGTGCTTATTTATTAATCGAGGCTAGCAAGTCGAAAGCTCTGAAATGGCTGTTTTCAATTTTAGCGCTAGTAGTAATACTTTTAATTGGGATAAGTCGAATCATTTTACATGTTCATTATCCTTCCGATGTGCTTGGAGGTTATGGCTTTGGCTTTATTTGGGCGGTAATTTGGATTTTCTTATACAAGTACTTTAAACAAAAATTTACAAAGAGGGGGCCGAGCTAATGCCGGCCACTATTTTTTATTAAGGCTGTGTTAAACATGGATGTTGATTTCCGCTTCTGGCGCTCGCTTTCCGCGGGCGTGCCGGGGAGCCTCCTCGGCGCTAAAACGGAGGGCACTGAAAAAGTGCTTTTCTGTTTAATTATGAAATTTCCGAAAAACCTAATCCCAAAATTTCACCGTTTTCCAATATCAAAGTGGGGGAATTCAGTCTATTTTACCACTAATTATAAACTGGAAGTGGGGATGGGATTTTCAGGAATTAGTTTCGCATTAAATTTCACAGACTTTTTCAGTGGCCTCGCTAAAACGCCTGTGGGGTCTCCCCATCCCCGTACTCCCGCAGGAGTCGAGCGCCTTCCGCTCCAATCAACATCGTTCCAAAATCAACAATATTCTTTACACAGCCTATATTAAAAACATCGCGACTATTGTTGTCACAACAAGGCCAATGACTACAGGGATTAGGTTTCGTCTGGCTAATTCAAACGGATCAACATTACAAATAGCTGCCGCAGGAATTAAGGCCCATGGTACAAGGGTTCCACCACCCACCCAAATGGCGGCAATTTGCCCAAGGGCAGTCAGTGTTGCGGCTCCTTTACCAATGGCTGCAGCAAACAAGCTGGCAATGGATCCTGCAAGCGAAATTCCTGAGAAGCCTGAACCGTCTAAACCAGTAATAGCGCCAACCGCTGTTAGTGTGACGGCTCCTACCACTTTACTAAGAGGAACAAGGCTGGCAAGAGCAACCCCTAAATCGTTCACAATTCCGTGGGAACCCTTTGGTAAATAATCTCCAATAATAGTAGTGAAACCACTATCCCCTAAATAAAAGAAAGCTGCTATTGGAATAACAGGACCAAATACCTTAAAACCAAACTGGAAACCCTCTATTAAATATTGAGTTGTTTTTTCTAGACCTTCGTTCTTGTGACTTGTGACGGTAATAAGCAGAAGGATAAAGATTGAGGTTCCGCCAATAAGGGCCGTTGCATCTCCACCTGTTAAATTAAGAATGGACATAGATACTACATCTGCAGCAAAAAGAACGGGTACTAATATAGCAAAGAAACGTCTTTGTGTGAGGGTTAAGAGGGTTGGATTATCACTGTTCTCCACAGGCGCATCGGCTAATGTGGACGAAGCTGTTTGTAGGGTTCCCCGTTTCATATCTCTCCTTAACAAGTAGAAAGCGCAAATCGTGGTCACTAACCCCATAATAAAGACTAATGGAATACTTGCATCAATAACATCCTGGATGGGAAGTCCTGCGGCATCCGCGGTAAGTTTCGGGGCTGCCTGGATTACATAATCTCCCGATAAGGCAATTCCGTGTCCAAACAAGTTCATGGCCATGGCAACCCCAAGTGACGGCAAACCCGCCCTTAAAGCAACAGGAAGCAAAACGGCACCAAGTAGAGCAACGGCAGGGGATGGCCAGAAGAACCAGGAAATCACCATCATTAAAATCCCAATGGTCCAATAAGCTAGCCCTGGAGTGCGGATTAATTTTCGGAATGGTGAAATCATTACATCATTGATTCCAGTTGTAGTCAATGTATGGCTCATCGCCACTATAATGGAAATAACAAGAATAGTAGATAATAATTCTGTAATGGCATAGCTGAAACTGTTAAAAATACTGCTGACGGAATGACTTAAACTCCCAGTAGCTGTGAGGGCAATTAAGAATATACCGATAATACAAACGATGGTTGTGTCCCTTCTCATAACCATAAAACCAATGATTAATATAATAAAGGCTACATAAATCCAATGCAGAGCAGTAAGTTCAATAAGCATCGTAAATCCTCCTTTCTGACCTCAGACGGGATAAAAGCCCATGTGAGTGTAATACAGAATATGTAATCTGTATCAAGTGGTGAGTTGGAGGAATAAAAAAATGGAGAATCATCTCCATTAATTATTACGATTCACTATTTTCAGCAATCGTATATTTGCTTGTATAGGGTGCATCTATGAATAAATTTTGTGGTCCATTAAAATCAGCCATTAGTGCATTAAATGTGGTGTTGGTACTCTGCCATTTTTGATACAAGTCTTTATTTTCCCATATTGTCATCAGAATGTAAGGATTAGAATTTAGAGAACGGAGTAATCGCAATGCAGTCAAACCTGAGGTATTTACTAATGTTTCTGCCTGTTGTTTAAACTGGTGTTCAAATAAGGGACGACCCTCATCGGTCACAGCAATGTTATTCATTACAACAAAACCTTCTTTCTTTAACTCTCCATAGGATTCCAAGACCTCGTACCTGCGTGGTTCGTTAAAGACGGTTTGTTCGTTGGTCTCATGAAGCAATAATGCGCCATTTTCATTTAACATAGCGAGCATTCTTTCAAGCGGATATTTCTTTTCAATTTTCTTTAAAAAATCAAGTGTTCCAGTCGTAATAAAAATCTTCATTTTCTTTTCACTCCTAAATGATTAGCCTTCGCTATTCTATACCATTTTATATTCCCTATGCTTTTGTTAATTTAAACAAATTAAGTAACCTAAAAACGACTTTTTTTTGACAGATAATACCCTACGCTATACACAATTAGGTTTAATAGATATAGTGAAGACAGCTATGTATACCAATGGTTTTTATTTTTTTCTCCGATATATTAAAATGAAACACAGACAGTCTTTGAAAGGTGGACATTCTTCATGACAAGAACAATTAATGAAACATTTTTAAAAGCCGCTAGAGGTGAAAAAACAGATTATGTACCTGTATGGTATATGCGCCAAGCTGGACGTTCGCAGCCAGAGTATAGAGAGATAAAAGAAAAATATTCTTTATTTGAAATTACGCATCAGCCTGAGTTATGTGCCTATGTTACACGACTGCCTGTAGAACAATATAACGTGGATGCTGCTATTTTATATAAAGATATTATGACACCGCTCCCAGCCATTGGGGTGGAAGTAGAAATAAAGGGCGGCGTTGGACCGGTTATTGATAAGCCGATTCGCTCTTTAGCCGATGTAGAAAAATTAGGGGAAATACACCCAGAAGAAGACGTTCCATATGTATTGGATACGATTAAATTATTAACACAAGAACAGTTAAATGTACCATTAATTGGTTTCTCTGGTGCCCCTTTTACGCTTGCGAGTTATATGATTGAAGGCGGTCCATCCAAAAACTATAATAAGACAAAAGCATTTATGTATTCCGAGCCAAAAGCATGGTTTGCTTTAATGGATAAACTCGGTGATATGATTATTACTTATGTAAAATCACAAATTAAAGCTGGTGCAAAAGCCATTCAAATATTTGATTCTTGGGTTGGTGCTTTGAATGTAGAAGATTATCGTTATTTCATCAAGCCAATTATGAAGCGAATCTTCACTTCATTAAAAGAGGAAAATATTCCATTAATTATGTTTGGTGTTGGAGCAAGCCACCTTGCCTTGGAATGGAATGAACTGCCGCTAGATGTTGTCGGTTTAGACTGGCGTTTACCTATTCGCCAAGCTAGAGAAATGGGTATCCAAAAAACTGTACAAGGCAACCTAGATCCGGCCATTTTATTAGCTCCTTGGGAAGTAATTGAAGAAAGAGCAAGAGAAATTTTGGATCAAGGAATGGCACATGATGGGTATATCTTTAATTTAGGCCATGGGGTTTTCCCATCCGTAAATCCTGAGACATTGAAAAGATTAGCATCCTTTATCCATGAGTATTCTTCACTTAAATTAAACCGTTAATATTTAAATATGAGTCATTAAGTTGGTAAGCCATCCATTTTTTTGGCACAATATAATAAGCTGTTTTAAAAAGGCATTAAGGATAAGAAGCCTATAATGCCTTTTTACATAATAAGAAAAAGCAGGATTCAAAATGAGGTGCGATAAATGACAAAGAAAAAAATGGGGTTGTTAGTCATGGCATACGGTACCCCATATACACAAGATGATTTAGTACCATACTATACCCATATCCGCCATGGTCGTAAACCAACACCGGAAATGATAGAAGATCTTCAGAATCGTTATGAAGCCATCGGGGGAATCTCTCCTTTAGCTAGAATTACGTTAGATCAAGCAGAAAAGCTTGAGAAACATCTTAACCAAGTCCAAGACGAAATTGAATTTAAAATGTATTTAGGTTTAAAACATATCAAACCATTCATTGAAGATGCCGTAAAAAAAATGGTTGAAGACGGTATCGAAGAGGCAGTAAGTCTTGTCCTTGCCCCTCATTTTTCTACCTTCAGTGTTCAATCCTATAATGGAAGGGCTGTTGAAGAGGCAGAGAAATTGGGTGGTCTTAAGATTAAAACGATTGAAAGCTGGTACCAGGAACCCAAATTTATTAGGTATTGGTCAAATCAAATAAAACATATTTATGATCAAATGCCGCAAGTTGAAAAGGAACAGGCTGTTTTAATTGTTTCGGCACACAGCTTGCCGGAGAAAATTCTTCAATACGGTGACCCATACCCAAGTCAGCTTCAAGAAACAGCTGATCTAATTGCTGAGCAAGCGGGGATTAAAAACTATGAAATAGGCTGGCAAAGTGCCGGAAACACGCCAGAACCATGGATTGGACCAGATGTTCAGGATTTAACTAGAGAATTATTTGAACGGAAACAGTATAAGTCCTTTATTTATGCCCCAGTAGGGTTCGTTTGTGACCATCTTGAGGTGCTTTATGATAATGATGTTGAATGTAAAATAGTAACGGACCAATTAGGAGCTAATTATTACCGTCCAGAGATGCCCAATGCAAAAGCTGAATTTATTGACTGCTTATCAACGGTTATTTTAAAAAGGCTAGAGCAATAGGCGTAATTGAACCATTATTATCGGGTATTTATGCTGGCGATATAGATCAGTTAAGTCTTATGTCTACGTTTCCGCAATTTTATGAAATTGAACAAAAATACCGAAGTTTAATCCTGGGAATCAAAAAAATGTCGTCAGCACAGCCAAAACAAAAGGATGTTAAGGATCAGAAAAAAGGCGGCTTTTTAACCTTCAAAATCAGGTCTTCAATCGTTTGTGGAAGCGATTGAGTCAAAGCTTAATCCCAATATGCTTATTGCTGCCACCCCACATCAGACTACCCAATCGATGTTTTCTGATTACGATGAATCCTGATTTCTCCATTAGCACAATCTCACCAGAAGCTGTTCAATAAGTGCAGCTTCTTATTTCTATCTCAGAAATCAAATGCAGGTTTTTATCTAGATCTAGAATTGGAGGAGATTTTATGAAATTAACGGTTATTGGTTATTGGGGAGGATATCCAAAGAAGAATGCTGCAAGTTCAGGTTATTTACTTGAGCACGAAGGCTTTCGATTATTACTTGATTGTGGAAGTGGCGTTCTCTCAAAACTACAAAATATCATTCAACCGGGGGAAATAGATGCGGTCATTCTCTCTCATTATCACTCGGATCATATTGCTGATATTGGCGTGTTGCAGCATGCCCGGTTAATACAGGGCTTCCTTGGAAATGATCTTCCTACCCTTCCTATATACGGACATACATTTGATCAACCTGAATTTGGCAAACTCACCTATAAATCCATCACAAAAGGGGTGGGCTATGAGCCTACAACCGTCCTTTCTGTGGGTCCCTATCAAATCTCCTTTTTAAGAACAAACCACCCGGTTCCCTGTTTTGCCATGAGAGTAGTGGCAGGTGGGAAGACCGTAGTTTATACGGGTGACAGTTCCTATAAAGAAGAATTTATTGAATTTAGTCATAATGCAGATGTCCTTCTATGTGAATGTAACTTCTATGGAAATCAAAGTGGCAAGTCTGCAGGTCATATGAATAGTATTGAAGCAGGACAGCTTGCAGAAAAAGCGAAGGTAAAACAATTAATCCTTACTCATCTGCCGCACTATGGGAACCTGGATGATTTAATGGCGGAAGCTTCTGGGGAGTTTGGCGGAACAACTAAGTTAGCAGAGGAATTTTTATCTATCTCACTATAAGGAGGGAAGAGGACGATGTTATTTATTGATAATAAAGGAATTACAGATCCACGGATCAATTTGGCCATTGAAGAATATGCTCTAAAGAATCTTGATATAAACGAAACCTACCTATTGTTTTACATAAATGAACCATCCATTATTATTGGCAAAAATCAAAACACGATTGAAGAAATTAATACCGATTATGTTGAAAAGAATGGAATTCACGTGGTCCGTAGATTATCCGGAGGTGGTGCAGTTTATCATGATCTTGGTAATCTGAATTTTAGTTTTATTACGAAGGATGACGGGGAAAGCTTCCATAATTTCCGAAAATTCACCGAGCCTGTTGTTGATGCATTGCAAAAATTAGGGGTAAATGCCATGTTGAGCGGCAGAAATGATTTGGAAGTTGGAGGCAGGAAAATTTCTGGTAATGCTCAATTTTCTACAAAGGGTCGAATGTTTAGTCATGGGACCTTAATGCTTAACTCAGAATTGGAAAACGTGGTGTCAGCCTTAAAGGTAAAAAAAGATAAGATTGAATCAAAAGGAATAAAGTCGGTACGGAGCCGAGTGGCTAATCTTTCAGAGTTCTTAACAGAGCAGATTAGTATCGAAGAATTCCGCTCCTTATTGTTAAAAAATATTTTTGATGGTCAAGACTCTATTCCGGAATATGTTTTAACCGAAGAGGATTGGGAGAAAATTAACCAACTATCAAAAGAACGTTATCAAAACTGGGAATGGAACTATGGTAAATCACCAAAATTTAATTTGCAACATTCGCATCGATTCTCGGTAGGCTCAATTGATGTCCGGTTAGAGGTAAATAAAGGACTAATCGAAAGCTGTAAAATATACGGAGACTTCTTTGGCGTTGGAGAAGTAAAGGATATTGAGGAAAAATTAACAGGAATTCGATATGAAAAAAGTGAAATAGAACAAGCCCTTTCTGACCTGGAGACAAACTATTATTTTGGGAATGTAACGAAAGAAGAGTTTATAAATTTAATCTATTAACTCTCTCAAAAGGTTAATCATTAAAATTTTTTTAAAAGGCAGGCATTTTGTCTGCCTTTTTGGAATTCTTTAATAGGGGGGAGAGAAATGGAGAATATACGAGCTGAAGTTAAAAAACATGTCGCAGTTGTCACGATTAATCGTCCAGACGCACTTAATGCTTTTAATTATGACACACTACTAGATTTAAAAAGTAAAATAGAATCGATCCGGTTTAACCAAGAGGTGAGGGCTGTAATTTTTACCGGTGCTGGAGAGAAAGCCTTTAGTGTGGGTGCGGATTTAAAAGAACGAAAGCATTTAACAGATGAGCAAGTGAAACGAAACTTGGATAAAATTAATGAGGTATTTAACGATATTGATCAGCTCCCACAGCCCACGATTGCTGCGATTAATGGTTTTGCATTTGGCGGTGGAATGGAA
This sequence comes from Neobacillus cucumis, assembly GCF_016908975.1. GTDB lineage: Bacteria > Bacillota > Bacilli > Bacillales > Cytobacillaceae > Neobacillus > Neobacillus cucumis. The sequence goes on along the minus strand of NZ_JAFBEX010000010.1, from coordinate 189,729 downwards.
CTGGCACTGGCATGTGATTTTCGGATTGCTGCTAATCGTGCAGTGATGGGATTAACAGAAACAAGTCTTGCGATTATTCCTGGTGCAGGTGGCACCCAACGGCTTCCACGATTAATTGGTCAGGCAAAGGCGCTGGAACTTATTTTAACGGCTCGACGACTGACAGCAAGCGAAGCCCATGATTATGGGGTACTGACGAAGGTCGTAAATCATAGCGATTTACTTCGTGAATGTTTGGCCTTTTGTTCATTACTTTTAGCTAACGGACCTGTAGCCCTACAGCAGGCTAAATTCGCAATAAAAAATGGGATGAATACGGATTTACATACTGGTCTGAAGATCGAACGAAAGGCATATGAAGTAACCCTTCCAACCGAAGATCGGATGGAGGCACTACAAGCCTTCTCAGAAAAAAGAAAACCAGTGTTTAAAGGAAAATAACATGGTGTCAGGCACCGTGTTATTTTTTTATCGTGTATGAAATTATAAAATTTTCGCTTGTGGATAAATGTTAATAAAAGGACTATCGACGTCCAGCTCCAGCGCCTAGCCCCTCGAGGTCATAAGTCACTCAGGGAATGAAGGCAAAGAACGCCTTCTTTCCCTGAGTGGCTTATGCTTGTCGGGGCTGTTCAAGGCGCTTGCGCTTTTGTTCTTTAGCCAGGTTTTTTAACGGGCTTTTTGCTTTACTGGTTCTAAATCCGCCTTTTTAAACTAAACTAGGTATAGAGGTTGTACAAAAAGGGGGACAAAATCATGGTACGGAAAATGGGGGTCTATGCGGTTTTGGCCTTTTGTTTATATGGTTTATTTATTTATTGGTATTTATTTCACTTTGCTAATACCTCATTACCATTTGAATATCAAGGATCCAAAGCAGACCCATCAACCTTTCTTAATGGGAGGGAATTGAGTTTAAGCGAAGAGTATTCTAAAATTAAGAACTTATTGTTCTTTTTATCGACTCCATTTGAATGGCTTTTTTATTTTCTTATCTTATTATTTGGGTTTTCAAGAGCCTTTAAAAAGTGGGCAGATCAGTCTGCAAAGTATAAGTTGCTGCGAATGCCAATTTATTTAATCTGGTTATCCTTCTTTGCATTTATTGCAACTTTTCCTTTGAATTATATTAGCTATTCATTGTCTCGGACCTATCATATTTCAACCCAAACCTTTGCCTCCTGGATGAAGGATGAATTAATTGATTTTTGGGTCAATTATGCTTCATGGCTGATTATTGTTCCAGTCCTCTACTGGGTAATGAAGAAAAGTCCGAAACGATGGTGGCTTTATGGCTGGCTGTTATCCGTTCCTTTTACCTTATTTATGATGTTTCTTCAGCCTGTTGTTATCGACCCGTTATACAATGATTTTTATCCACTAAAAAATAAGGAATTGGAAACAAAAATTTTAACTTTAGCAGAAAAAGCACATATTCCAGCTCAGCATGTTTTTGAGGTAAACATGGCGGATAAAACCAATGCATTAAATGCTTATGTTACAGGGATTGGTTCAAATGCCAGGATTGTTCTATGGGATACTACATTAAACAGGTTAAATGATAATCAAATTTTATTTATAATGGCTCATGAAATGTGCCATTATGTTGAAAAACATATTTATTTTGGCATAGCAGGTTATTTGCTTATGTCACTGCTGGGACTTTATTTAACTTATAAAATAATGAACTGGGCATCGAAAAAATGGGGTAAAGAATTGAAAATTAGCGATGTTCGAGATATCCGATCATTACCGTTATTTTTTATGATTTTGTCAATGCTGTTGTTTGCTTCCAGTCCGCTGACTAATTTAGCTTCGCGCTATGAAGAAACACGTGCAGATCGATATGCCATCCAGATGACTAAAAATCCAGAAGCAGCCATTAGCTCTTTCCAAGAATTAACCCGGTCTGGGTTAAGTGAGGTAAATCCGCCTTTCCTAGTGAAAATATTCCGCTACACCCATCCATCTATGTTAGATCGTATTTCCATGCTTGAAGAATATGAAATTAAGCACCAAAAACAATAATAATCTTTAGGGGCTAGAGAATATCTCTGGTCCCTGTCTTTTTGAAAAGAAAAAACCGCCAATGTAACGGCGGTTTACCATTTAGGTTCCGAATCGTTTGTTAATTTCCATTAGCTCAATAGATAGAAGTTGAAAGGTCTTTTTATCACGAGAATCAATGGCTTTGTCAATTCTAGACAACAGCTTTTCCTTTTCAACATTTAATTGGATTTCTGATAGCAGCATCTCAATGTATAAATCTTGGACAAAGTTCTCTTTCAGACGGGTTCGTTTCATGGCACCAATTTTCATTAATTCAGAGTACGACTTGTCGTTCATGAAAATCACCTCTAGAGCTTTTTTAAAGTATATGGACTTTTTCAAATAATATCAATACTTTTTAAAATTTTCTGATAGTTTTATTCTTGACATCTAATTATGAATATTTATCGAACAATCTGATGTAATTAAGGGTAGAAAAAGCAAAAAGTGGTAAGATATGGGGGGAATGCAAACGAAAGGGGTTGGGATTTTGTCAAAGGAACTTACGGAAGAGTATATTGTGAACTCGTGCACCAGGTACATACAGCCTAAAGAGTATGGAAATAAAGTATTTTCATTAATTGGTGAAGTTGAGGAAGAAGTCCTTAGTCCAGTAAAGCCATTTAATATTATTCAAAAAAGCTGTGCTTTTTATGGTGTTGATTATGAAGGCAGGAGGAAAGGAACGCGGTTATTAATTGATTATTCAAGAAAACTTCCAATCGTAATTGAACCCATTAACAATATCTATACATTTTGTTCTGCTTCTCCAGAGAACCCAAAATGTATCTGGTTCTTTGCTGAACATATTAAGGATTATCGGCGTGTTTCCACAAGGGAAACAATGGTCATTTTTCGAAATAATCAATCACAAATTTTCCCGGTTTCGTATAGTACATTTAATACCCAAATGTTACGAACTTCCTATTTACAAATGAAGTTAATGCAAAGAGTCGAATTTAATAAGGAAAAATTAGTTTTTTTACTCCATGGTCCAAGAAATTTAAAGGCCTCAGAAAGCAGCGAACTTTATTTAAATAAAAAAAATTAATTACGATCGGGATAGGTGTTTTTTTAATAAGTATACTTCTAATAATTCCTGGACTTTGTTTCGAATCCTAGGATTAAAATAATTGTGATTTTCCTCATAGCCCTTATAAATAAACATATACATTGTAAAAGCATCGTCCCGTTTAGTCTCCACCACCTGCAGCTTATTCTTTTTCATATATTGTTTTACCACGGCTAAATCCCGTTGAATTTCTTTCATCGTTTCTTCAATTAAATTCAGATAGGGTTTCTTTAATTTAAAGGGGCTGGTTTCCACAACGGCTAAATCCCGGTTTAGGACAATCAGAACCATTGGTAAATAAATAGCCTTTTCCATAATATCACGATCATCATCCGGTATTCTGGTCATCTTCATCCACACCTTTCTGTAGAAAATAATCGAACAAATGTTCCTTTATATTTTAGCAAAAGTGGTTTAATAAATGCAATAGGAGATTATTTTTTGGAGCTTGTCAATGGACAAGCTTTCTTTGTTGAAAAAAATAAGGCAATAAATGAGAAAGTTTTTATTAATAGAAGGATAATTGAAAGGGAAAAATGAATTAAATGAGAAAACATAAAGTTAACTCGTCGTAACATATTGGAGTTGAAGGCAAATAACGTGGACGAATGGGTGATAAACAAATGAGAGCAGATAAACATCAGAAAAAAAGAAAGAAAAGATGGCCGTCCATTTTACTTTTGTTTATCCTGTTAATAGGTGCTGGAGCAGGATATGCTTATTATCAATATAAACAGGGTATTAATCAATCATTAAAGGATATTAATACTGGAAATAAAGATACAAACGTGGTTTATGATTTTAAAGGACAAAAAGATCAGTACGGTGATACGAATGTCCTGTTACTTGGAAGTGATGCTAGAGGAAACGAAAAGTCCCGCGCTGATACGATAATGATTCTCCATTATAATGAAGATAAAAAAACCTTCAAACTAACATCGATAATGCGGGACAGCTATGTCGCTATTCCAGGACATGCTAAACATAAAATTAACTCTGCTTTTGCACGAGGCGGTCCAGAGCTAATGAGGCAAACGATTAAGCAGAACTTTGATATTGATTTACAATACTATGCGATTGTTAATTTTCAAGGCTTTGTCAAGCTAATTGATGAAGTATTTCCGAATGGTGTTGAAATAAATGTGGAAAAAGAAATGTCAGCGTATGTTGATACACCATTAAAGCCTGGTCTACAACGATTAAATGGGGCTCAAATGCTGAGTTACGTTCGTTTTCGTCATGATGCTATTGGTGACTTTGGACGTGTTCAAAGACAACAGAAAGCAATAAAAGCCATTAGAGAACAATTAAGCGGTCTTCAAACCATTGCGAAGCTTCCCAAATTAATTGGTGTGGTTACACCGTATATAAATACCAATATGGCAACAACAGATGGTTTATTTATGGCGAAAGAATTTCTTTCAAGTGACCAAGGAAATATTGAGACCCTGAGGATTCCAATCGATAATAGTTTTACGGAGCCAAGGATAAGCGGAGAAGGAGATGTACTTGATATTGATGTAGAGAAAAATAAAGAAGCGCTCCATCAATTTATCTCTAAGTAATAAATAGTATAAAGGAGAAAGCGGGATGGACTTAGAAACACTTAAAGCTTGGTTTACACTTGAACATATCATGAGCCTTATACGTGAGTATCGGGCTCTTGGACCTATACCAGGAATTTTATTGATTGTTGTGGAAGCATTTTTGCCGTTTCTCCCCTTATTTGTATTTGTATTAGCCAATGCCAATGCCTTTGGGCTTTGGTTTGGTTTTTTGTATTCTTGGCTTGGGGCTTGTTTAGGTGCCATGCTTGTTTTTCTACTAATTAGAAGATTTGGGCAAGAACGATTATTATCTTTTTTGCCCAAGCACCCAAAGGTCCGCAAACTGATGGACTGGGTAGACCGTCATGGGTTTGGTCCTCTCTTTTTACTAATCTGTTTTCCGTTTACCCCGTCAGCTGTTGTCAATATTGTTGCTGGTCTTTCAGGAATCCGATTTGCTCAATACGCTCTTGCGGTGTGTATTGGGAAAATGGTGATGATTTTTACCATTAGTTTTATCGGCTATGATCTTCATTCATTGATTACCAAACCTCTTCGGACGGTTATTGTTCTGTTAGTTATTTTTATTCTCTGGCTGGTTGGGAAAAGAATTGAGGTTAGACTGAATAAGCATATGGAATATGCCCATAATGGAGAAATAGATAGAAAGAAAGAGAACGAGAAACGGAGGAGTGTCAATGAAAACTGAATGGAAAAAAGAGGGGTTAGAATGGGTTAAGGCTTTCGCGATTGGCATTATTATTTTTGCTTTTATTCGAACTTTTTTCTTTTCCAATTATGTAGTAGAAGGCGAATCCATGATGCCAACTCTTCAGGATGGGAATAAACTCGTGGTCAATAAGCTCGGATATGAAACAGGCGAGCTAAACCGATTTGATGTGATTGTCTTTCATGCGAATGCAAAAGAGGACTTTGTAAAGAGAATTATAGGACTCCCAGGTGATAAGATTGAGTATCGGGATGATACACTATATATCAATGGTCACAAGTATAAAGAGTCATTTTTAGATATTTATAAAAAGAAATCCCCTGGCGTAAAATTGACGGGAGATTTCAGTTTAAAAGAAATTACCGGTGAAGAAACTGTGCCTGAAGGAAAATTATTTGTTCTAGGTGATAATCGGTTAGACAGCTGGGACAGCCGTCAATTTGGCTTTATAAAGGCCAGTCAGGTTGTTGGTAAAGTGGACTTGCGCTATTGGCCGTTAAATGAAGTAAATGTTCATTTTTAATAGTGATTATGATAACACGATTGCTTCAATCGTGTTTTTTTATTGAAGAATACTAAAGTATAAATTTTCGACTTTGAGAATTGTTCAGCTCCAGGCGCCATCGGCTCGAGGTCACAAGCATATCCAGTTGCGGCTCCTTGGGACTCGAGTCATAAGCCACCCCCTGAAGCAGGCAAAAAGCGCCTTCTTACAGTGGTCGTCTTAGCCTAGAGTCCCAGAACAGTCGCAACCACAATTAGGTCAATCCGACCAAAAGGTTAAAGAACAACCTTTCGGCCGGCTCGTCTTGTGCTTGTCGCCGAAAGCTAAGCGCCTTGCGCTTTTCTTATAAATTTACCATAATTGGTTGAAACCAGCCCATTTGAAATCCAAACATTTGTGCTATTTTATGATAGAATGAAAGATAAAGAGTATTTTTGGAGGAGGAGGTTTCTTTATGTCATTAAGAATGATCTCCGGTAGGTCAGGGAGCGGAAAAACAGCTTTACTCCTTGATGAAATCCGCGACCGTCTTTTAGAAGATCCAGAGGGAAAACCCATTATATATATTGTTCCAGACCAAATGACGTTTCTAACAGAATATCGTTTGGCGACAGACTCGCTCATCGGCGGGATGATTCGCGCACAGGTATTTAGCTTTACCCGTTTAGCATGGCGAATTCTTCAAGAAACAGGCGGAATAACCCGTAATCATTTGAATAGCGTTGGCATGAATATGTTACTACGTAAAATAATGGATGAGCAAAAGGAAAATTTAAATATATTTCAGCGGACGGCGGATAAGAATGGATTTGTTCAACAGCTTGAACAAATGATTATTGAATTTAAAAGGTATTGTATACGTCCGGAGGAATTAGTTCTAAGGTCCGCTCAGCTTGGAACGGATGGAGCTATATCTAAAGCATTGCACGATAAATTGACAGACCTAGAAAAGATTTATGCTCGATTTGAGGATGAAATCTTTGGTAAATATATTGATTCAGAAGATTATTTTCACCTATTAGCAGAGAAAATTTCAGCCTCAGCTTATTTAAAAGAAGCTGAGATTTATATTGATGGATTCTATAGTTTTACCCCACAGGAATATCGAATTATTGAGGAATTAATGAAGCAATGCAGCCGAGTTTCCATTGCAATGACAGCAGACCATTTAACGGTTGATTCACCTCGAGATGAACTCGATTTGTTCCGTACGTCGGAGGATATCTCGTACAACCTTTACGAAATGGCAAAGACGCATGGTATTGAATTAGAAGACCCTATCTTGCTGACAGAGCAAAAAAAATGGTCACACGCTTCCTTATGTCATTTGGAGAAACATTTCGATACCCGTCCAGCAGTAGCATTTGAAGGGGAAACGAAGATTCAAATTAGCCAGGCCGTTAATCGAAGAGCAGAGATTGAGGGGATTGCTAGAGAAATACGTGAGGTGGTTCAAACAAAGGGGTATCGTTTTCGGGATATCGCTTTGTTGATTAGGAATGGTGGCGAATATCATGAATTGGTCGAACCGATTTTTACCGACCATCAAATCCCTTTTTTTATTGACCAGAAAAGAACCATGCTCAATCACCCCTTAATTGAATTGCTTCGTTCAACGATAGAAATTATTAACTCATTCTGGCGTTATGAACCAGTATTTAGAGCGGTTAAAACAGAATTGTTGTATCCACTTAGAGAAAACCCTGCTAAAATGCGCGAAAAGATGGACAGGCTTGAGAATTATTGTTTAGCTTACGGAATCAATGGCAGTAAATGGACAAAAAAGGATCGTTGGGTATACCGGAGAATTAGAGGGCTTGAATTAACTGGGAATGTCCAAACCGATGCCGAAATCGAGATGGAAAATGAATTAAATGAATTAAAACTTATCATAACAGCCCCCATATTACGTTTATCAAGACGTTTGAAAAAAGCCGATACGGGACGAAAGCTGTGTGAGGCTATTTATTTATATTTAGAAGAGTTGGATATACCTGTTAAGCTTGAACATTGGAAATTGGCTGCTGAAGAAAAGGGAAATCTTGTAGGAATGCGTGAACACGAGCAAGTATGGAATGCTGTCATTGACCTGCTCGATCAATATGTTGAAATCTTAGGGGATGAGCCAATAAGCTTAAAGGCCTTTGCAGCGATTCTAGAGGCAGGATTTGATTCCCTGCATTTTTCACTAATTCCCCCTGCACTCGATCAGGTTTTAATAGGCGATCTTGAAAAATCACGGTTAAATGATATAAAGATTGTCTTTGTTGTGGGTGTAAATGAAGGGGTATTGCCAGCAAAAATCTCAGATGAGGGTATCTTAGCCGATGAGGATAGGGAATTGCTCTTAGCGGCAGGGACGAAGGTAGCGCCCAGCAGCAGGACCCGTCTGCTTGATGAGAATTTTCTTGCCTACAAAGCTTTTACGGCACCAGCTGAGTTTCTTTATGTCAGTTTTCCACTTGCCAATGATGAAGGGAAAGCATTAATACCTTCGTCTTATATTAAGCGTCTTAAGGACATGTTCCCAAATCATCAGGAGGCTTACTATGTGGCAGATCCGTCGGAACTTACTGATGAAGAGCAGCTCGGATTTGTGTCTAATTTTACAACCACCTTATCCTATCTAACTGCACAGCTGCAACTGAAAAAAAGAAACTATCCGATTAGTAATTTGTGGTGGGATGTTTATAACTACTATCTAAATAGCGAATGGAAAAAAGAGGCAGAAAAGGTATTCTCAAGTCTTTTTTATACCAACAGAACTGTCCAGCTGTCATCAGAGGTGGCGGATGCATTATATGGAGATGTCATTCAGGCTAGTGTTTCAAGAATGGAATTATTTAATGGATGTGCTTTTTCTCATTTTGCCCAACATGGACTAAAGCTTCGGGAACGGCAGATTTTCCGTTTAGAAGCACCAGATATTGGGGAACTATTCCATGCGGCCTTAAAAAAGATTGCTGAGACTGTAAATGAACAAAATCTGTCATGGGCGGAGTTGTCCCGTCAGCAATGTGAACATCTTTCAAAAGAAGCCGTTAAAGCCCTGGCACCGAAACTGCAAAATGAAATTCTCTTAAGTTCCGAGAGACATCATTATATTCAGCGTAAACTAGAACAGATCATTACCCGGGCATCGATTGTTTTAAGTGAGCATGCGAAGGTAAGTGGATTCTCGCCAATTGGATTAGAGTTAGGATTTGGACCTAATGGGGAAATGCCTCCGCTAAGTTTCACTTTGAAAAACGGAAAAAGAATGGAATTGGCAGGTCGAATCGACAGGATTGATCAAGCAAAAGCCGATGATGACAGTGTGTTTTTAAGGGTAATAGATTATAAATCAAGTGAAAAAGATGTTAATTTAACTGAAGTCTACTATGGACTAGCTTTACAGATGCTGACCTATCTTGATATCGTCATGACAAACTCTACTGAATTGGTAGAAATGAAAGCAAGTCCGGCAGGTGTCCTCTATTTTCATGTTCATAATCCATTTATCAATACGAAAAAAATGTTGACAATAGATGAAATTGAAAATGAAATCATGAAGAAATTTAAAATGAATGGATTAATGTTGAGCGATCAAAGGGTGATACAGTTGATGGACCAGACTCTTGAGTCAGGTGACTCGCACATTGTCGCAGCTGGAATTAAGAAGGACGGCCATCTATCGAAGAAATCAAAAGTGGCAAGTTTAGAAGAGTTTAATCAGCTTAGAAACCATGTTCGGACCATTTATCAAAAAACAGGTAACGATATTATTAACGGTAAAATCGACATTACACCATTTAAATTAAAAGACAAGAAACCTTGTACTTTTTGTTCCTATAAATCCGTTTGTCAATTTGATGAATCAATGGATAGTAATCAATATCGAATTCTTACACCATATTCTAAGGATGAAGTCTTGGAATTGATTAAAGGGGAGGTTTCTATAAATGAATAAAATTGTGATTCCTCCAAAACCTGAAGGGGTAACCTGGACCAATGACCAGTGGAAGGCCATAGCAGCAAGAGATAGGGATATTCTTGTCGCTGCTGCTGCAGGTTCGGGGAAAACGGCCGTCTTAGTCGAACGAATTATCCAAAAAATACTTTCTATTGATGAACCTATTGATGTGGATCAATTATTAGTTGTAACGTTTACGAGTGCTTCTGCTGCGGAGATGCGGCACCGAATTGGCGAGGCACTTGAAAAAGCCATTGATCAAAATCCAGAATCAAGAAATTTACGTAAGCAGCTTAGTCTCTTAAACAAGGCTGCCATTTCCACTCTTCACTCTTTTTGTATGGAAGTCATTCGAAAATATTATTATTTAATTGATATAGATCCTGGCTTCCGTATTGCCGATGAAACGGAGGCTCAATTAATTAGAGATGAAGTAATGGAAGAATTATTTGAAGAAGAATATGGGAAACAGGATAATGAATCATTTTTTAATTTAGTAGATTCGTTTACCAATGACCGTAATGATGCGGCATTAATGGATATTGTACGGTCCATCTACGATTTTGCACAATCAAATCCTACTCCAGACAGTTATTTAGAGAAAATTGTTTCTATGTATCAAGTGGAGGAGACTACTTCAATTGAAGAGCTTCCCTTTATTGATGCCCTTCTATTTGATATTAAATTGCAATTAGAAGCGGCAAAAGAAATGATTAAGCAAGCCCTTGAGCTTACAAAGCTGCCAAACGGACCTGCTCCTCGTGCAGAAAACTTACTAGATGATTTACAGGTGATTGACACCCTTATGTCAGCTAAGCAGGATTCGTGGAACACTCTATATCAGGCCATGCAAACTTGGTCTTTCACAAGAGCAAAACCGGTAAAAGGCGATCACTTCGATAAGGAATTAGCAGAAAAGGCACAGAAACTTAGAGACAAAGCCAAGAAGAAAATTCAAGGGATAAAGGATGAGCTCTTCATCCGGAGGCCTGAGAGCTTTTTACGTGATATGCAAGAAATGCTCCCTTTAATTGAGGCACTTGCTTATTTAGTAAAAGAGTTTTCAATGCGGTTTGCTAAGGCGAAACGAGAAAAAGGTCTAGTTGATTATAATGATCTAGAACATTTTTGTCTTGCGATATTAACCGAAAGCATCACGGAGCAAGGCGAATTCCTTCCATCCGAAGCAGCCAATTCTTACCGTCACCATTTCAAAGAAGTTTATTGTGACGAGTACCAAGACACAAATATGGTCCAGGAGACCATATTGAAATTAGTAACAGGGGAAGATGAAGAAACAGGTAATCTATTTATGGTGGGAGACGTAAAACAGTCTATTTATCGCTTTCGCTTAGCTGAACCTCAGCTCTTCCTTTCCAAGTATAACCGTTTCACAGTAGACGGCTACAAGTCAGGACTTCGAATTGATCTAGCTCAAAATTTTCGAAGCAGGAAAGAAGTCCTTGATGCTACTAATTATCTTTTTAAACAAATTATGGGGGTCAAGGTAGGGGAGATTCAATATGATGAGGCAGCAGAATTGCGAAATGGTGCGCCATATCCTGAAAACATTGAATATCCCGTGGAACTAATCCTTATTGACCAAAATGCTGAGAGTCAAAAGTCTGAAGAACAAGACACTGACAGTGAAATAGATATGGTTGAATTTGATGCAGCAGATCTTGAACAGTCACAGCTTGAAGCAAGAGGAATCGCAGCAAAAATTAAAGAATTAATTGGGAATGGAACGCCAGTATACAACACGAAAACGAAAGTGGAAAGACCATTAATGTATCGGGATGTTGTTATTCTTCTTCGTTCCATGACTTGGGCACCGCAGTTTATGGAAGAGTTCAAACAGCAAGGGATTCCGATTTATGCCAATTTATCATCTGGTTATTTTGAAGCGACAGAAGTATCTATTATGTTGTCCCTTTTAAGAGTGATTGATAATCCATATCAGGATATCCCGCTTGCCTCTATCTTGCGTTCACCTATCGTTGGATTAAACGAGGAGGAGCTTTCAAAGATACGGATTACTAGAAAACGTGGTTCTTTTTGGGAGGCTGTTACTGCCTTTTGTTTAAGTAAGACTGCTGAGGATAATGAACCGTTTTATCGTAAGGTGCAGACCTTTTTTGACTTATTAAAAGAGTGGCGCTCATTGGCAAGACAAGGTTCACTGTCAGAACTGATTTGGCAGTTATACAGGGATGCACAATTTTATGATTTTGTTGGCGGGCTGCCGGGCGGAAAACAGCGTCAAGCAAATTTACGGGCTTTATATGATAGGGCGCGTCAATATGAACAAACTTCATTCCGCGGATTGTTTCGGTTTTTACGGTTTATTGAGCGCATGGTGGAAAGGGGAGATGATCTGGGTGCTGCTAGAGCCCTTGGTGAGCAAGAGGATGTTGTCAGAATCATGACCATCCATAGCAGTAAAGGTTTGGAATTCCCTATTGTATTTATGGCTGGAATGGCCCGTAACTTTAATATGACTGATATCCGAAAACCATATATGCTTGATAAGGAACATGGATTTGCTTCAAAATATGTGGATGCCAAAAAACGTATTTCCTATCCATCACTACCTCAAATAGCTTTTAAGCAAAAGAAGAAGATGGAAATGCTTGCTGAAGAAATGCGCGTTCTTTATGTTGCGATGACAAGGGCAAAAGAAAAGTTGTATATGACAGCCACATTGAAAGATGCCGCAAAACAAATGGAAAAGTGGAAAGATGTTTCTGTTCAGAAAGAATGGCTATTAAAAGACTATCAACGTGTTTCTGCAATGAGTTATATCGACTGGATTGGACCCGCTCTAATTCGGCATCATCAATCCCATGAACTGTGGAATGGGGGAGATGGAAATAGCGAGATTCCGCTTGAGATTTCACACCATCCTTCAGCTTGGAAAATAACGATGCAACATGCTAACGAAATAAAAAAACAGGCGAATGAAATAGAAAGTGAAGAGGATTACTTGCTGAAAAAGGTTCAAAATTTAGAATCAGTACCATCAGCATCAAATCTAGCGGATCAAATCCATGCAAGGTTGACATGGGAGTATCCTTTCCCTAGTGCTGCGAGCCACCGTTCAAAGCAGTCTGTATCGGAAATAAAACGTGTCCGCGAGCAAACCGATGATTATAGTAGTACCGAGCTTGTCAGCCGTTTTCGTAAATCAATCCTGAAACGGCCTAAGTTTATGCAGGAGAAACAATTAAGCCCTGCTGAACGGGGGACGGCTATGCATATGGTCATGCAGCATGTGGATTTGACTAATGAAGTGAATGAAAAAGTAATTAGGGACCAATTGGACTGGATGGTTAATCAAGAATTATTAACTGCCGAACAAAGTGAAGTGATTGATGTAAAATTAATTGCCCAATTTTTTTCGTCAGCATTGGGTCAAAGGTTTTTTAAAGCCAAGGCTGTTCATAGGGAGATTCCTTTTACCGTTTCATTACCTGCAAGAGAGGTTTATCCAGATTGGAATGAAGCAGAGGAAGCTGTTTTTGTACAAGGGATCATCGACTGTATTTTAGAGGATGAAGATGGACTTGTGCTAATTGATTTTAAATCCGACGGTATAACAGATCGATATAAAGGCGGTTTTGAACAGGCAAAACCAATCCTCGAGGAACGCTACAAATTACAAATTAATTTATATACAAAAGCCATTGAACAAATTTGGAAAAGAGACGTAGCGGAAAGGTATTTATTCTTCTTCGATGGTGCCCATGTATTAAAAGTGGATAAATAAAAAAATGACATAGACCATTATGATGGTTTATGTCATTTTTTAATTATTTCCTGCTATAGGCTGATCAATCAGATTGGTGTCAAGTACATTGGTGCCACTTATACCGTTATTTGTGATGATGATTCCACCAGTGTTAAATCCACCTGCACCGGAATACGTTTTTGAACTGCTTTTTGGGGAGATATAAAGAGTATCACCGAATTGTACAATTCCTCCGCCTACATTAACAATTTGTACAGGTCCTAGAATTGCTGGCATGAAAAACATCCTTTTCTATTGTACTCCCTGTTGGGCCATATGATAATGTATGCTTTTATTCCGTTTCTTGTTCATTCCGAGGAAGCAACTGTCGGATATGTTTAATTCTTACTTCCATTGAAACATGCCTCGTGTTTCCAATATGGGCAATCGAAGAGTTTGAAACAGCTGTTATATGAATTTTATTCGTTTTGATTATGGGAGTTTGATTGTAGCGTGATATTGAAATACTTTCGTTAACTGGAGGCAGTGGAAGAGGCATTCGAAAGATGCCATAGGAAGGGAAGTTGCCTTCGTTGCCATGAAAAAACTCTACTTCCCTTTGGACGGCAAGTGCCCGTGAAAATCCATTTAGATAACAAGAATCTCCAAGTTGAATGATGGATGAGAAAGCAACCTGGTTAACGAATAACTGGTCAACATTAGAAGTTCGGGCTAGCATATCCTGGCGTCACATCCTGTTCTAATGGAACAAACGGGCCAATAATAAGGGATTCAGCAGGTGTATCAAAAACGGATGCTAATTGAATGGTTTCCGCATCGCCTATCATAAATAACGAGGAACTTGCTACACCGATAATCTTTATGTTCTCAACATGAAGGATGTGGTTGTGCACTTGAAAGATCATTCTGGTCTCATTCCTTTCATATTTTCAGGTAAATTATTTAAAAAAGTCCATACACCATTTTGAATTTCCTGTTTAATTGAATTAATGACCATTTCATCAATAGAAGCATTATGTTCTTCTGAACGATTTTTTTCGATGTTAGCCTTTAAATGAAAATCGATTCTGTTTGGAAGCTGTCGAATAATATCCTCTTTTATAAAGGCAAAATAGCTGTCATTTGGTTGAATGAATAACTTATTTTGAGCATCTAAAATGATTTGATGTAAGTCGGTTTCTAAATATTCATAAATCGCCTTTTCAATGTCCATTGAGCGCTGCATTTGTTCTTTTGGAGAAATAGGGGTGTTTAAAGACTGATTTTGGACAGCAAAGTCTTCAATTCCAGATAAATCATTTGGATTTAAACCAATATTTAATGTACCTTCAAGGGTCTCTACCTTCAATTGATCAAATTTATATTCAATTCTATCCACATTGATCATTGGTTTTTCTTGAACCTGTTTTAATTGTTTTTGTAACTGTTGGATAGCCTGTTCCAAAGCCACAATTCTCTGCTCGTGAGCTTGAATACACATTTGCATCCATTGAAGGTATTGGTTCAGATCCTGATACACGAGAATCACCCCCTGCAAGTTAACTATTGTTTTAACTATATGCAAAGGTATGCTTCGATTTGCTTATTTTTCATTAAGTCATGAAGACAAGATTCTTGTTAACTTTATTTTAGGTTGTTCTGATAGCAGCTTGTAACGGAACCGATGGCGCTAAAATTTGCCCACCAGGGGTTGTAAATTGCCCTCCAGGTTTTATACCTGCAGGTGCTGGTTTAGTGAAACCTCCCGTGTTATATAAATTAGCTTGAGGCTTTATTATACCGGCGCTGCCAATTTGTAAAACGGAGGAATTGGTAACACCTCCTATTTTTATAAAATGAATATGAATGGATTGCTGGATATAATAATTCATAAGTAGATCCCCCAATCATTACATATTAAGGAAATTGTTTTGATCAATAACATCTGGATCACTCGTATTTGTTGAACTTAATTGATTATGAACATTTAATTGTTCCCCTGTATTAAAGGACCCAGCCCCAGAAAATGTTTTAGCCGTCGCAAATGGCATGATTTTATAGACATCACCAATATGAAATACAGAACTGCTCCCAAGTGTAATCACTTGTGCAACTCCAACAATCGCTGGCATATACAACACCCTTTTCTATTGTATAGAGATTCTCTATTAGCATATGTCTGGGCTATTGTAATGTGAATCAATTGCCCAAATATATTTGGAGGACATCTGCGAAAGAATAGTCCTTATCATTATTATTAAGTTTGTTAGGATAACTGCCTTGTTTTATTTCGTATTTTGATTTCTGCTATGGTATGATTATCTCGAATAGGACATACATAAGGAGGAAGTAGTTGTGATACATGCACATGTAACAGCATGGTTTATAGCTCTCATTTTATTTTTTGTAGCGCTATCATTAAATAAAAAGGGTAAAACAAAGGGAGTTAAAGTTATTCAAATGATTTTAAGGGTACTATACTTGTTGATTATTGCTACAGGTGTAGGTCTTCTTTTATCAGTTTACAAAATTGATGTATGGTATATATTAAAAGCGGTTGTGGGAATTTGGCTCATCGGTTTATTTGAAATGATTCTTAGCCGTGTCATTAATAAACGAAGAACTTCAACTTTTTGGATTCAGTTTATTGTGGCTTGGATATTAGTACTATATCTAGGATTTGTAAAATTACCTATGTCAATTTTACATCCGTAAACCAAAAGCTGCCGGAAGATTTTAACCTCGGCAGCTTTTTTCATCTTTTTCTGACTAAGATATGATCTTCTCAATGACTAACCTTTTTCCTGTGTTTAGAGTGAATTCAAAGCGGTCATTGACTTTTTCGTAATAGCAAAAATGATGTTGAACATTGCAAATCTGTTCTTGATTATCAAATACCATAAAATTTACTCCATCTTTTCGATTTTCATCTGATAAGAAGGATAAATGGTTATAACAATAGATGCAATCATAAATGGAAAAATTTAATGAATTTAATGTCGTAACAAACTGGAAAAAAGCATCATCATTTACCCCTTCCAAAAGCCTTTCAAGAGAGTAAATTAAATCTTTTCTTATTCTAATGGTATCATGGTCGCGAAGCATAATCGCTTCTTTCCCACAATTGATTTTTCCAGGTTCTCGTAATATTCCTTTCTTCCAGCGATTCAAGCGGAAAACTTCAATTTCTTGATGAATAAAATCATCTAACATTGTAGCTTCCTCTGTTTCCTCATCGAAAAAAATCCACTGGTCATTAATTTGTTCCACGGTACCCAAATTGTAAGCTCTAGCTTGAAAATCATATAGTTTTAATCGTTGTTGTCGACTCATCATTTACCTCCGTGCAGTTGCTTTCATTTTCCTTTTTAGACATCTTCCAGTCTTTTTATAACCGGATTATTTTTAAATCTTAAGTATAAAAATGATCATCCCGAAGAACCTTGTTGTATTTGTACTATTCTAATTGGGACAATTAACCATTTAATCTGGGCTGAATAGTATAGAGCATGTAACAATAGTTCAGTTAGTTATTTGTAAGGGAGTGAGATGCAAATGTGCGGAATCTCAGGATGGGTTGATTTTGATAAAGCCATAAAAAATGAAACAGAAACCCTTGTAAAAATGGTGAATACATTGGCAAAGAGAGGTCCAGATGAAACCAATATCTGGCACAATACTCACGCTGGCTTTGGTCATAAAAGACTGATTGTGGTTGACCCTGAAGGGGGAAGACAGCCAATGACCAAACACAAAGAGGGTTATGATTACACCATTTGCTACAATGGGGAATTATACAACACTGAAGATCTACGCAAAATTCTCCTTACTAAAGGATATTCTTTTAAGGGTCATTCTGATACTGAAGTCCTGTTAACTGCCTATATAGAATGGGCGGAAGAATGCGTCAAACATTTAAATGGAATCTTCGCCTTTGCCATTTGGGATCCAAAAAGAGAACAGCTTTTTATCGGACGAGACCGACTTGGGGTCAAACCGTTATTTTTTACAGAACACCAAAAGGGAATTATTTTTGCTTCAGAAATTAAGGCCATCTTAGCACATCCAGAAATAAAAACAGAGATTACTCGTGAGGGGCTGGCAGAGGTTCTTGGAGTAGGGCCATCAAGGTCACCTGGGTCTGGTATTTTCAAAGGAATGAAAGAATTACGACCTGCCCATGCTTTAACCTTTTCACGAAACGGATTAAAAATATGGCGTTATTGGAACGTCAAAAGTGAGGAACATAAAGAAAATGTGGAGGAAACAGCCGAGAAGGTCCGCTATTTAGTGACCGATGCTGTAACAAGACAGCTCGTTTCCGATGTACCATTGTGTACTTTTTTATCCGGCGGCCTCGATTCTAGTATAATTACAGCCATTGCAGCAAAAGGATTTGAGGATCAAGGAAAAGGGCAGCTCCATACTTATTCAATTGATTATGAAGGTAATGACCACTATTTCACTTCGAATGAATTTCAACCGGATGCAGATGGAAAGTTTATTCAAATGATGACTGAAAAATTCGCTACCCAGCACCATAACAAGACCATCACCCAAGCCCAATTAGTTCATGATTTAATTGAAGCCACCTCAGTCAGAGATTTTCCTGGCATGGCTGATGTAGATTCCTCCTTACTTTGGTTTTGTAAAGAAATTAAACAGGACTTTGTTGTTAGTTTATCCGGAGAATGTGCTGATGAAATATTCGGAGGGTATCCATGGTTTCATCGTAAACAGGATCTAGAACGACCTGGTTTTCCTTGGATGCGTTCTGTTAATGAAAGGCAAAATCTGCTCAAGCCATATTGGCAGGAAAAATTAAATTTAAGTGAATTTTGTATGGATCAATATCAACGGGCTATAGCGGAAACTCCCAAACTAGAAGGAGAAAGCTTTGAAGAAGCAAAGCGAAGAGAATTATTTTATATCAATATGACTTGGTTTATGACCACACTACTTGATCGAAAAGATAGAATGAGCATGGGGGCCAGCCTTGAGGTCCGGGTTCCTTTTGCTGATCATCGTCTTGTAGAATATTTGTGGAATATCCCTTGGGATATGAAAATGTATCGCGGCAGAGAAAAAGGGCTTCTTCGTAAAGCCTTTGAGGGAATCCTGCCAGAGGAAGTTCTTTATCGAAAGAAAAGTCCATACCCCAAAACACATAATCCTGAATATACTGCAGCTATTCAAAAATGGTTGCAAACAATTTTACAAGATCAATCTTCTATATTGCATGAGATTTTCCAAAAAGAACAATTACAAAGTATTGTCGAGTCCGGCGGGGATTCTTTTAAGGAACCTTGGTTTGGCCAGCTTATGACGGGACCACAATTATTAGCTTATTTGGTGCAGTTCCATACGTGGTTTAAAAATTATAATATAAATATCATCAATTAATTTTAATCGAGAAGTTTATTTTGAAAAATAATTATAAAAATTTGGAATAAATACGGTATTCGATTAAAATATTTATTGGGAAGAGGGAACCTTACCTCTTCCTTTTTTAAGGAGGAAAAAGTCATGAAAAAAATAACGCTCTTTTTGTTAACCTTTTTACTTTGTTCATCTCTTCCCGCCCAAGCTGCTGTGAAAAAAGAAAATCGGTTATGGCAGGATGAGACCATTTATTCATTAATGGTGGACCGCTTTAATGATGGTGATACAACAAATAACCTTGATGTAAATGCAAAAAATCCGCTAACCTATAATGGCGGTGATTTCCAAGGAATTATTGACAAGTTAGATTACATACATGATATGGGATTTACGGCGATACGTTTAACTCCCATTTTTGATAATGCTAAAAATGGTTATCATGGTTATTGGGTAAAGGACTTTTATAACACAGACGAGCATTTTGGATCCATTACGACCTTTCAGAAGCTTGTAACCGAAGCACATAAACGTAAGATGAAGGTTATTATTGATTTTGTAGCGAATAATACGGCTGCTGATCATCCGTGGGTAAATGACCCTAGCAAGAAGGATTGGTATCATCCAAAACAACAAGTGGATAATGGGAATAATGGCTGGGTAGATGGTTTGCCAGACCTAAATCAGGACAACCCTGAAGTAAAAAATTATTTAATCGAAGCGGCAAAATGGTGGATTAACAAAACGGATATTGACGGGTTCAGCCTGCCGGAAGTTAATCAAGTACCACTAAGTTTCTGGACTGAATTTTCAAAAGCAGTTAAGAAAGAGAAAAAGAACTTTTTCCTATTGGGCGTTCCTTTAGAAAATACGTCAATAGATGTTGCAAAATATCAAAACGCTGGAATTGACAGCATGTTTAATGATGCCCAAAGTAAGGAATTAAGGAAAGCGTTTGCCACTACCAATCAATCCTTTTCAGCTTTAAATTCTGTTTCAACTAGGAGCGGAAATAATGAATTAATGGCAAATTTCTTTGATAATGAGTATACCGCACGGTTTACGAAAGACATTGTTGACAAGCGTCAATTTCCTGGGTCTCGTTGGATGACGGCATTAACATATCTTTACACTACCCCTGGAATTCCAATTTATTATTATGGGACAGATATTGCCTTAAATGGCGGTGAAATTCCTGATAATCGCAGGCAGATGAACTTTCGCTCTGAAAAGGACTTGATTGATTACACAACCAAACTGGCTGAATTGAGAAACGAGCTTCCATCCTTAACAAGAGGGACTATGGAAGTCCTTTATGATAAAGGAGGGATGCTTGTCTATAAGCGTTCCTATAAAGGTGAAACATCGGTTATTGCGATTAATAATTCCACAAAATCACAAAAAGTAATCTTAACGGACAAGCAGCTCGCTGCCAATAAGGAGTTGCGTGGTTTACTAGCTGGGGATTTGGTCCACAGTCAAAATAATCAATATATCCTTATTACCGACCGTGATCATTCAGAGATCTATGTCCTCGCTGAAAAAAGCGGGCTGAATATTCCTCTCGTTGCTGCAATTGCTGGTGTGGCATTTCTTACAATCATCTTCTTATTATTAATAATTAAGCGCGGGAAAAAAGTTGAGTAAGTTAGAGAAATCGGCGGAATTCGTTCCGCCAATTTTTTTATCCATTAATTATAGTGCCCCCATTAACATGAATCATTTGACCACTTACATATGTTGAGTCATCGGAAGCTAGAAAGACGTAACTTGGTGCAAGTTCGTGAGGCTGCCCTGCTCTCCCCATTGGCGTGTCGGAGCCAAAAGTTGCAACTTGATCCTCGGGAAATGTGGAAGGAATAAGCGGTGTCCAAATGGGACCTGGTGCAACTCCGTTTACGCGTATTCCCTGTTTGGCCAGTGACATGGAGAGTGAACGTGTAAAGGTGACAATAGCCCCTTTAGTAGCCGAATAGTCTAATAATTGTTCATTTCCATGATAAGCGGTTATGGACGCTGTATTGATGATTGATGCTCCTGATTTTAAATGTGGCAGTGCCATTTTGGTCATATAAAAGTAAGAAAATATATTAGTGCGGAAAGTTTTTTCCAACTGTTGGGAAGAAATATCTAACAAACTCTTTTGTGGGTGCTGTTCTGCTGCATTGTTGACAAGAATATCAAGTTTTTGAAACTCACTGATGGTTTTGCTGATAATATCCTTGCAGGTTTCTTCGGAGCCGATATCACCAGAGAAAAGAAGACATTTGCGTCCTTCTGCTTCAATAAGCTGTTTAGTCTCCTCTGCATCTTGATGTTCTTCTAAATAAACAATCGCAACATCGGCTCCTTCCTTGGCAAAATAAATAGCAACAGCCTTTCCTATGCCACTATCGCCTCCTGTAATCATTGCGGTCTTTCCAGTTAATTTACCGCTTGGTTTATAATTCGGAGCCACTGAAACCGGGCGCGGATTCATTTCACTTTCAACTCCAGGCTGATGATTTTGATGCTGCGGTGGAAAGGTGTTTTTCTGCTGTTTCTGATTATTGCTCATTTCCTAAAACCTCCATCTTTTTAATCACTGTTAGTGTTAGATAAATGAAGCAAATTATGAGAAAAATAAACAGGCTAAGGACAATTCCTTAGCCTGTAGTAATAATCTTAACGGTAATTGATGAATTGGACATCAATCGAGAGGTCAGCTTCACGTACAAGTGAGATAATTTTTTGCAAATCATCTCTACTTTTGCCAGTAACACGAACTTGGTCGTCTTGAACTTGACTCTTTACTTTCACGCCGCTATTTTTAATTATCGTATTAATTTTTTTAGCGTTTTCCTTATCGATGCCTTGGGCAAGTTTGGCACGTTGGCGAACGGTACCGCCCGATGCCTTTTCAATCTTGCCGTAATCGAGATTTTTAACCGGTACGCCGCGTTTAATTAATTTACCAAATAGGACATCCTTTAATTGATCCATTTTATATTCATCATCTGAAACAAGGACAAGTTCTTCCTTATCAAGTGTTACTTCACTTTTACTGCCCTTAAAGTCATAACGTGTCCCGATTTCTTTCATCGTTTGCGCAATGGCATTGGTAACTTCAGAGAAGTCTACCTTTGATACAATATCAAATGAGCTGTCTTTAGACATAGCCATACCTCCAGTTAATAATCATTACCTGCTAAAGTTTCCCTTTACGGGTACATTATAGTAAAATATAGCAGTTCGAACAAGCAAGAAAAGCTGAAGCGCCTTGAACAGGGAAAAAAGAGTTGATTTTTTCCTAGGGGCGACAGGCATTGAAAAAAGGAGCTTAAAAAGATGTCTTTAACTGAACTTATTGGTCAAACAACCACATTAACTGTAGCCCGAATTGCTGATTTTGGTTATTTCTTATCCGATGGCAATGAGGATGTTTTATTGCATAAAAATCAAGCACAGCAAGAATTAGCGGAAGGGGACGAGGTAGAAGTATTTTTATTTACTGATTCCCAGGGAAGAATCTCCGCTTCTATGACAATACCAGAGCTTTCTGTGGGTACCTATGCTTGGGTCAAAGTGACAGATACGAATTCGAAAATTGGTGTATTCCTAAACATCGGTCTTCCAAAGGATATTTTATTAGGTGCAGATGATCTTCCTGCCCACCAGTCGGTATGGCCGAAGGTAGGGGATATGGTTTATATTACTTTACGGGTAAATCGCAGTAACCTGCTTTATGCACGCCTGGCAAGTGATCAGGTAATCCAATCCATCTCGATTGATGCATCGAGAAAGGATTTTAATAAGAATGTACAAGGGCATATTTATCGAACCGCCAAGGTCGGCAGCTGGGTTTATACAATTGAAGGATTTAAAGGGTTTATACATGAATCTCAGCGCAAGGTGGAACCTCGCTTAGGCCAAAAGGTTGAGGGCCGGATTATCGATGTAAAGGAAGATGGTACAATTAATGTATCATTACTTGCGCGAAAAGAAGAATCTCAAGATTTAGATGCAGAAAAGATTTATGAATATTTGGTGAGCCGAAATGGTGCAATGCCTTATAATGATAAAAGTATGCCTGAAGATATTCAAGAGCGATTTAATCTAAGCAAAGGGGCTTTTAAGCGGGCCTTAGGAAAGTTAATAAAAGAAGGTAAAGTTTATCAGGAAGGTAGTTGGACTTACGCAAAAAAGGATTAGCTTTTTTCCTTACATACTCTTCTCCTAAATGACAGACAATAAGTCTTGCAAGAAATTATGAAAGGAGTAAGAATATGCCGCACACTTCTGATAACGATAAAAAAGCACAGGACAATAACGCCTTACGACATGAAAAAAATATGATGCGTGAAAAAAATCGTCAAGCAGGAAAAAATCAATACTCAAAGAAAACAGATCATAAATAAGAAAAGCGGAAGCGCCTTGCTCAGCTCCGACAAGCATAAGTCGCTCCCAAAAGTAAGGCGCTTTTTGCCTTCCTTTTGGGAGCGTCTGTAGACCATCGAGGGGCTAGGCGCTGTAGCTGGACAATTCTAACAAAAGAGCGGGGGAACCCTCGCTCTCTTTTCATGTTCATATTTGATTTAAAAAGAAGATAGAAATCGTTCCCGGGCCTGTATGGGATCCAATTGCTGAGCCGATGGAAGAGATATATACTTCCTTAGGGTGGAACTCGTCGATAATCATCTCTTTTACTTCTTGGGCAGTTGCTTCAGTATCTGCATGACTAATACCGATGATTTGTTCATTCAAACCTGAGCCCCGTTCCTTCATAATTTCAATAATCCGACGGAAGACTTTCTTTTGCCCTCTTATTTTTTCTATCGGAACAAGTTTTCCGTCTTCCATATTTAAAATCGGCTTAATATTTAGCAATCCGCCTAAGAATGCAGAAGCCTTAGAAACCCTGCCGCCTTTTGCCAAATAATCTAAATCCTCAACCGTAAAAATATGCTCCATATGTTCACTTCTAAATCTAACATCCGCTATTATTTCCTCTTTCGTTGCATTATGAAGAGCTAGTTTAGCTGCCTCCATGACAACGAGACCCACTCCAAGCGAGGCACACTTTGTATCAACAATGGTTAATTGAAAGTTTGGATATTTTTCTTTTACTTGGTCAAGAATCATAACAGCAGTTGAATATGTACCGGATAACTCAGAGGAAAAGGCGATATAAATTCCCTCTTCATTTTTTTCAGCCATCTCCGTAAAAACTTCCTCAAATAAAAGGGGAGAAACCTGGGAGGTCTTTGGAACAACTCCGCTTCTGATTGCATCATAAACGGTTTTAGAATCAATCGTTTTTACATCTTCATAGCCTTGGTCATTAATTTGTACCTTTAGTGGGAATAATACAACATTATTTTCACTATAAAAATTTAATGGCAAATCACATGCACTGTCAGCAAGTATTTTTACTGTCATAAGCTCACCTGCTTTCCAAACATATATTAATTAATTACAGTTTATCGGTTTCATCTTTAAATTACAATTTCAAAATGAAGAAGTATTCAGTTTGTAAATTCAATAAATAAGGGGGAGTTCCATTGCTATGGCTCCAAACTAAAAAACTCGTGATTGTTATCGCTGGTGCATTCATAAATGCGCTCGCCATGAACCTTTTTCTTATCCCGGCAAATGTTTATTCCAGCGGTTTTGCTGGTGTTGCTCAGTTACTCTCAAAGATACTAAGCGATTATACACCAATTAATGTATCGATGGGTTTTTTATTGCTTCTATTAAATATTCCGGTTGCCATTCTTGGTTGGAAAAAGGTTGGGAAATCATTTACGATTTACAGTTTTATTAGTGTTTTACTTACTTCCTTATTTCTATCTTTGATTCCCATTAAGGAAGTTTCACATGACATTTTACTCAATGCTGTTTTTGGCGGGGTTATACTGGCAATCGGGGTAGGGATCACATTAAAATGGGGTGCCTCTACAGGTGGAGTCGATATTATTGCAATGGTCCTTTCGCGGATGAAAGACAAACCTATTGGTCCCTATATGTTTGTCTTAAATGGAGTTATTATCCTGACAGCTGGTTATTTATATGGATGGGAAAAAGCTCTCTATACGCTTGTGACATTATATACTTCGACAAGGGTGATTGATGCCATTCATACTAGACACGCTAAATTAACCGCTATGATTATTACCAAAAAGGCGGATGAAATGAAAAAGGCCATCCATGCTTCTCTTGTTAGGGGGATTACCATGCTTCCTGCTAAGGGCGCTTTTTCCAATGAAGCACGAGATATGCTGATGATTGTGATTACCCGCTATGAACTTTTTGATTTAGAACGAATCATTCAGGAAGTGGATCCTAATGCCTTTACTAATATCATTCAAACCACTAGCGTTTATGGTTTTTTTCGGAAGGATTAAAACCAAGACTGTCAAGATAAAGTAAAGGCGCCCAAGTATGGACGCCTTCACTTTGATTATTTAATTTGATCTAGCTCTTCTTGCATTTGTCGGAGCTGGGCTTGTTCAGCTACAGTCGAATTAGCATAGGCTGAACTAAGTGCATTCTTTGCTTTTGCGACAGCAGAATCAAGGTCAGAAGGGTTGGCAGATCTCGCCATCTCCACAAATCGTCTGGCTTCCTGGAACAATTGGTTTCCCATGTTATATTCCTCCAAGCGAGGATTCATTCACATTGGCCATCTTCTGAGCTTCTGCTTCAGCATAGGTCATGTGATAGGGGATACGTTCATCATGCTTGCTGACCGTATCCACTCCTTGTTGGACAAAGCGTTTTGATTTGTTTCGTTTACCCATTCGAATCCCTCCAATATGCTAAAAAGCCAAGATTGAAACAGCTTTGCTGCCTCAAAACTAGTATGCACATATATGCTCCGGTTCATTTAGGTAAACAATGGCGAAAATCTGAACGTTTAAATAGCTCGTCTTTTATAGATTTAGCAAATCTGCTAAATATTCACCAACACCATTTTCTTCATTGCTGAGGGTGACATCTTTAGCAATATTTTTAACTTGATCAATCGCATTTCCCATCGCAATTCCGTGACCAGCATATTCAAGCATCTCTAAATCATTATCCTCGTCACCAAAGGCCACAATCCTTTCAGCAGGGATTCCATAATAATCAGCAGCCTTTTTTAAACCAACTGCCTTATTTAACCCACTTTTAATAATTTCAATTACATGCCAAGGTGCCGCCCAACTGCGTTGTTCGATGACTTCAGCATGGATTTCGGAGAGGTGATCACGAATTTTTTTAAGCTGTTCCTCTTCTGTATGAATCAGCATACTTGTCGGTGAATCTGTTAAATAGTTCGCTAAATCACCGGTTGTTATTTTGGGATTACCAAAACGAAAAATATCCAAAAGTTTTTCATCGTGGTAGTGGAAATAGACATCATCCATGACTTCAGCAATAATATTGTGAAAATGAAAGCTTCTACATGCTTCAACAATATCTTTTGCTACTTTAACATCGAGCGGTTCATGGTAGAAACCCCAGTCTTTATCGAGCGGGTGATGTGTAAACGCACCGTTAAAATTAACAATTGGGGTATCTAATTCTAATTCGCGGTAATACATTTCACTTGATCGGTATGGCCTTCCTGTCGCAATCATCACGATATGCCCTTCTGCTTTTGCTTTTTCGATAATTTCCTTATTTCTGTTGGAAATTGTTTTATCATCTGTTAATAATGTCCCATCTAAGTCTAGTGCAATTAAATGTTTCTCAGCCATTTGGACACCTACTTTTTATTTTTTAATCATAATGCTTTGATTTAGAAAAAAATTTGCTGGCATGGTACACTACAGTATGAACATGTTTCAATAAAAAATCGTCATGAAGTTACTATAGATACTATGTTAACAATTTTATAGCCAAACTGTAAAAAAATTCACACCATCTATTTGTTAAAAGCGATATGATTATTTTACCTAATTGGTTTGGCAAAGTTGATTACAAGTGAATAGGGCAGCAAAAAGCAGTGCATGGTAGTTTTAAGAGAAATAATATAAAAACAAGGTTTATTAAGGAGTGTTACCATATGAATGAAGAATTAAAAGAAAATATAATGGGCGCATTAGAGCTTGTTATTGACCCAGAATTGGGAGTAGATATTGTTAACCTAGGTTTAGTCTATGATGTGGAGCTGAATGAAGAAGGGTTGGCAACCATTACCATGACCTTAACAGCGATGGGATGCCCATTAGCAGGTACGATTGTTGATCAAGTAAAACGAGCTTTAGCAGACATACCTGAAATTAAGGAAACAGATGTTAATATCGTTTGGAACCCGCCTTGGAACAAGGAAATGATGTCACGTTATGCGAAAATCGCCTTGGGAATTCGCTAAAACAATATCGATTCAAAACAGTAGATAAAAATGTCTGCTGTTTTTTTTATGTCACAAAAGAGACAAATTAATTGTTCTTTATGTGAGATAGTTCACTTTTTATAAATATTAACATCATTATAATAGAGTTAATTGAGACCATTTGAAGTAAAATGGGCAGATTGGGGAGGCGATTCAATTGTCTTTTAATCGTGATTTTAATAAAGATCCGTTCATTGTCATTTGGGAATTAACACGTGCTTGCCAGCTAAAATGTTTACATTGCCGTGCTGATGCCCAGTACACACGGGATCCACGTGAATTAACATTTGAAGAAGGTAAAAATTTAATTGATGATATATATGATATGAATAATCCGATCCTCGTCTTTACTGGCGGCGATCCTTTAATGAGAGAGGATATTTTTGAAATTGCTAAATATGCAGTCGAAAAGGGAGTAAGGGTATCCATGACTCCAAGTGCAACTCCGAATGTAACGAAAGATGCAATTGAAAAAGCCAAAGAGGTTGGCCTTTCACGTTGGGCTTTTAGCATTGATGGACCAAATGCTGCGGTCCATGACCATTTTCGCGGAACAGCAGGTTCTTTTGATTTGACGATGGAACGAATTAAATACCTGCATGAATTGGAAATTCCTATTCAGATAAATACAGTTATTTCTCGATATAGTGTTGACTATTTAGAAGAAATGGCAAAAATGGTCGAGGATTTAAATTGTGTGCTTTGGAGTGTCTTCTTCCTAGTGCCGACAGGACGAGGACAAGTGAGTGATATGATCTCACCTGTGGAACATGAAAAAGTATTAAGATGGCTTTATGACTTAAGCAAGCGTGTGTCTTTCGATATAAAAACAACCGAGGCGATGCATTACCGCCGTGTTGTTATTCAGCAAAAAATGCGGGAAGCTCATACACAAACCAATGAAATTGAATATATAACTGCCTTAACTGAAAAAGGCTTAACGGGTTCAATTGACGGTCTTGGACGTGCTCCAAAAGGCGTTAATGATGGAAACGGCTTTGTGTTTATTTCACATATTGGGGATGTATATCCAAGTGGACTTTTACCAGTAAAAGCTGGGAATGTCAGGGAAACACCGTTAGCCGAAATTTATCGGGAATCGCCTATATTCAAAGCATTGAGAAATCCGGATAAGTTTAAAGGAAAATGCGGTGTGTGTGAATTCCGTTATGTTTGCGGTGGATCGAGATCTAGAGCATATGCGATAACAGGCGATTACATTGAAAGTGAACCATTCTGTGTATATGTTCCAAAGGCATATAGAGAAACTCAATCACGCAAATAAAGTGGCATAAAAAAAGGCTGACTCGGGTAAAGAGACAGCCTTCAATCCTACCTATTATTCTATATTGCAATATACCGCTGAACAGTTTTCGCAGCCAATTTCATCCTTTAAATATTGCAAGTTTAAAATAGAAATCTTGCCTTTTTTTACAGAAATAATTTTATCTTTTTTTAATTCACTTAAAATTCGATTGGTACTTTCACGGGAGGTACCACAAAAGTTAGCAAGTTCTTGATTCGTTAAAGGGAGATCAATTAAGATTTCCTCACCTTTTTGGATGCCATAACTATTTGTCATCCTTATAAGTGTGGAGAATAAGGCTCCTCGTTTACCATTTAAGACAAGATCACGAAATTTGGTTTGAGTTTTACGGAAGTGATCACTCATCCATTTCATGAATTCCAACGCTAACTTACTATTTTGAAAAATCTCAGTTTCGATAACATCTTTTTTTATGGCGACAACTTCGCCTTCCTCCAGCACTTTTGCACTTAATAAATATCTCGGATCGTTTGTGAATAATGTTAATTCGCCGCAGATATCATTTGCACCGCAAATTCTTAAGGAAAGTTCCCGACCGTCCGATGTAATTTTACTGATTTGAATTTTGCCGGAAAGAATAATGTAGAGCTCCTCTGCCACCATCCCTTCTTGAAAAAGAAAGGTTCCTCTCTCACTTTTAAATTTCCGATCCGCAAAGACTAGCAATTCTTTTATTTCAATGGAATGTGTGGGTTTCATACTCAGAGTCATTTCATTCACCTCTTCATTAAAAATAACGAGTCAAAGTCCTAATTTTAGGTTGTTAAACTCATTGTATCTTAAGACTGATTCCGATAACGAAGTAAACAATGACAATATAGTGAAAACCTATAAGCTTTTTTGAAATATGGCTTGTTGTGACCAAAAACAAACGTTTCTTCATTTAGTAACATCTGTTAAGATTAGATTAGCTAAAATGTAATCTAATAGTGAATAAAGTAACAGTCTAATCCTTTGTTATCCGTTACACTATATCATATAAAGCTTCCTGTCATTTTAATGGAGTTGATATAAATGGAAAAAAACATTATTAAAGATAAATTAAATAGACCTATGCATGATTTGAGAATCTCTGTCATTGACAGATGTAATTTTCGCTGTCAATACTGTATGCCTGCGGAGAAGTTTGGTCCTGATTTTGAATTTCTTCCACGAAGTGCCTTATTAACTTATGAGGAAATTGAACGTTTAGGAAAAATATTTGTTCGTTTAGGTGTAGAAAAAATACGTCTGACGGGTGGAGAACCACTTCTTCGTAAGGATCTCCCCCATCTTGTTGAAAAACTTTCCGCCATTAAAGGTCTCAGTGATATCGGGTTAACAACCAATGGAGTACTATTGCCAAAATTGGCCAATGAATTGAAGGCGGCTGGTTTGAAACGAGTAAATGTCAGCCTAGATACATTAAATGATGAATTGTTTGGTCAAATAAACGGTCGAGGAATCGGAACCGCTCCAGTATTGGAGGGGATAGAGGCAGCTAAACAGGCAGGTCTCGGGGTCAAAATTAATATGGTGGTAAAAAAGGGCTTAAATGATACGGAAATTATCCCAATGGCCAAGTTTTGTAAAGAACAGGGCTTAGAATTACGCTATATTGAATTTATGGACGTAGGTTCAACGAACGGCTGGAAAATGGATGATGTTATAACCAAAAGACAAATCTTTCATTTATTAAACGAAGAATTTGAGCTTGAACCAGTTGGTCCTGCATACTTTGGTGAAGTGGCTAAACTGTACAAATATAAAGATAAGGATGTAAATGTTGGCTTTATAACATCTGTATCTGAGTCTTTCTGCTCAAGTTGCACTCGCTCAAGGCTATCGGCTAATGGGCAAATTTTCACCTGTTTATTCAATGGGAATGGTCATGATATACGGAATTTCATGAGGAATGGAGCAACTGATGAACAATTAGTTGAACGAATTACCGCAATATGGAATGGCCGAGATGATCGATATTCTGATGAAAGGACAGCAGAAACCAATAAAAATCGTAAAAAAATTGAAATGTCCTATATCGGCGGTTAACTCTCTTTTAAAAAGAGAGTTTTTTTATAGGCTGTGTTAAAGGCAATTGTTGATTTTGAAACAATGTTGATTGGAGCGGAAGGCGCTCGACTCCTCGAAAATGCTATCGCATTTTCTTCGTGCGTGGGCGGACTCGAGGAAGAATTTCAATGTCCTGCGGGAGTACGGGGAAGGGGAGACCCCGCAGACGCTTTCAGCGTCGAGGAGGCTCCCCGGCACGCCCGCGGGTTTGCTGAGCGCCTGCAGCGGAAATCAACATTCATGTTTTACACAGCCTATAAAAAAATACCCGCTTATAAAAAGCGGGTTGGTCTGAATTATTGAACATATCTTGGAAATAAAATATTATTTTCAAGATGGACATGCATGAATGTTAAACCTTCTAACGCCTCAAGACGAGCAAATACTAAACGGTAAGTACCACATGCATCCAATGGAAGGGTATAATCAGACGTTACGGCACGGATTTGTCGTAAAATCTCCCCAGCATGGTCATGTTCTTTTTCAAGCTCGACAATCAGCTTTATTGCTTCCTCAGGATTTGGAGAAGTGCCATCTGCAAGCTGCTTAATAAGCGGGAACACAATTTCTTCTTCTTTAGACATATGGTCTAGCAATTCTTTTTTGAACTCATAAAAAAGTTCATTCATTTTAATAAGTTCCGGATGATGTTCGCCATGCACACGTGCAACCTTGGTTACATATGGGCTAAGAAGCGCCAACTCTTCCTCAGAAACACGATGATAATTTGTTATAACATGATCAATAATCGTATGGGAATCTGAGTCTGTCCACACTTCTACATTTTTCTCTGTGTTTTCATACTTTTCAAATACAAGTTTTAATTCTTCTAAAATATTATCAAGGGAAAGCCCGTTTTGTGCTGCAGCTTGTGATAATGGGATGTTTCCACCACAGCAAAAATCGATGCGGTTCTTCTTAAAAAGGTCACTTGCTTTTGGAAGTTCGTTTACTATATCTCTAACTAGTGAATTTGCTGTTATGGTAAATGTCATATTAATTCCTCCTAAGATCATATAAATCTTTTCTGACCTAATCATAATGCAAATCGTAAATATATTAGGTGACCTGCATCACACTAGGGCTATGTTTTTTCTTAATTAATTGTGACATTTGATACGTTTTCAAGTTTTCTATAGACTTATAATGAATACAAGCTGTTATAATCCAATACATAATCAGCAAATTTACCCTTTTTAGGCAGGAGATGATTTTATTGGTAGAAAAAAGAAATCCAATTCCAATTGGTGAAGCAGTAAGTCAAATTATGAACTATCGATTAAAGGGGAGTATAGAATACGTTTCAATAAATGAAAGCTATGGAAGATTTTTATCAGAAGATCTTATTGCTACCAGCAATGTTCCCCACTTCGACAGAGCACCATATGATGGATTTGCCGTTCGTTCAGTCGATACTGTAGAAGCTTCCCAATCTAATCCAGTTGAATTTGAAGTAATTGACCATATTGGTGCTGGAATGGTCTCCAATCGATTAGTCGGGGAAAAACAGGCGGTTCGGATCATGACAGGTGCTATGATGCCAAATGGTGCAGATGCAGTTGTCATGTTTGAAGTAACTAAAACCTATGAAAAAGATGGAAATCCGTTTATGTCCATCAAAAGAAAAATAGACAAGGGTACAAATGTTTCTTTTATAGGGGAAGATGCAAAAAAGGGTGAAGTACTCGTTGAAAAAGGAACTCTAATTAACCCAGGAATACAAGCGATGCTGGCTACCTTTGGTTATGATAAAGTACCTGTGGCAAAAAAGCCGGTGATTGGTCTGTTTGCTACAGGTACTGAATTGTTAGAAGTGGACGAGGAATTAGAGCCTGGTAAAATTCGCAACAGTAATTCTTATATGATTGCTGCTCAAATTGAACGGGCAGGGGGAATTGTCCAATATTATGGAAAGCTGCCAGATGTGTTTGATACATGTTTTGAATCGGTTAAAAAAGCTTTAGCAGAGGTAGATATATTGCTTACAACCGGGGGGGTATCTGTTGGTGATTATGATTACCTGCCGGCTATTTATCAGAAATTAGGTGCTGAAGTACTATTTAATAAAGTAGCAATGCGTCCGGGAAGTGTCACTACTGTTGCAGTGTATAATGGAAAAATCCTTTTTGGGCTATCTGGTAATCCTTCCGCTTGTTATGTTGGATTTGAACTGTTTGCAAGGCCCATAATACGGACGCAAGCTTTTTCTACTAAACCTCACTTGCGGAAAGAAAAGGCAGTGCTTGAAGTTGATTTTCCTAAGGCAAATCCGTTCACAAGATTAGTTCGAAGCAGCACCTTTATTGAGGAAGGAAGGTTAAAATCAACACCTAGTGGTTTAGATAAATCAAATATTATCATGAGTTTAGCTGGAGCTAATTCACTCATTATTCTTCCTGGGGGTACAAGAGGATTCCAGGCAGGGACTGAAGTCGAGGTACTGCTGCTTGAAGATCAGGTCGGAAGTGTGTGGCCTTGGTAAAACCATTTATTTTTCAAGTGGTAGGATATCAAAATAGTGGGAAGACCACGACAATAATCAAATTAATTCAAACACTTACAGAACAAGGTTTAAAACCTGTCACAATTAAACATCATGGGCATGGAGGAAAACCGGCAGTCATGGAGGAAAAAGACTCTTCATTGTATCTTCGTTCAGGTGCAATTGCCTCTATTGTTGAAGGCGCTGGAAGAATGATTCTTCAAGTTGACAACCTTAACGTAAGCCTTGAAAAACAACTGGATCTTCTAAAATACTTTCAAGCTGATGTTATTTTAGTCGAAGGGTATAAACAGGTGAACTTTCCCAAACTCCTTTTGTTAAGAGATTTAGATGATTTACCTTTATTAACTTCGTTAAACAATATTCAGGCAGTGGCTGTTTGGAAAGAAGATTTATTTCCGTTAATGGTTGAAGACTATCCTTTCTTCTCTATTCATGATACCGAAGTAATTAATTGGACAGCTAACTTTATTAAGGACCATGTTCATAGGAATGATGAAAAAAGTTAATAAAATTGTCAAATGTGTTACTTTTATCACAGCTTTAACATTTTGGTTGTCAGTATAATATAGACAGGGGTTATTGTTTGTTAATATAGGTACAAGGATTTTGAAGCAGAAATGCAGGCTTCATTCACAGTGTAAATACTCTAGAGAGGATTATTGTTACACCTAACCTGAATGGTTCTCTGTATTTCTATTCAAATCTGAAAGAGCAAAGAGGGAAATTGCCTTTTTTTTTTCATAATTTATGTGATTCTCTTCACTTTTTTTTCGATACAGGTCTTTTATAGTAAGGCTAAGATGAAAAAGGAGTGAGAAAGATGAAATTATTTTTACCGAAACAGCATGGTGCATGGGCAATGCTAATTCTCCCTTTTTGGCTTGGTGTTTTAAAAGGTGGATTTGTTTGGCAGGATATACCATTCTTTGCAGGATGGATTCTCTTATATTTTGCGACCTATCCAATGCTCTTATTATTTAAAAAGAAAAGAATACAATTTTATACAAAATGGACGATCTTTTATCTGGTCCCAGCATTATTGCTGTTGTTGTTCCCGCTTCTCAAAAGACCTTCTATTATTTTCTTTGGTCTTTTCATGCTTCCATTTTTTGCGGTCAATGCTTTTTATACAGCAAGAAATAAAGACCGTGCATTTATGAATGATTTGAGTGCGATCTTTGCATTTTCAATTGCCGGATTAGCCTCCTGTTATTTAGGGAGGGGGATTGTTAATCTAGAGACCTTGATTTTTCCATTTTTAACATCTGTATTATTTTTCATAGGCTGTACCTTCTATGTTAAAACGATGATTAGAGAAAAGAAAAATACTCGCTTTAAATGGCTTTCATGGTTATATCATTTGTTTGTAGTGGCTTTGTGGTTTATGAGCGGATTTTGGATTGCAGCGATTGCCTTCATTCCAAGCTTACTTCGTGCCTACTTTTTCTATGGCAAGAAATTATCACCACTGCAAATTGGTGTTTATGAAATCATTAATTCGGCGATCATCTTTACAATCCTTGCCATTCAAATAGTTATATTAAATTAAAAAATCGGTCATCATGACCGATTCAGATTGTCGAGAAAGGGTGTTTTTTCTCGGCAATTTTTATTTTAACAGAATCTAAATGGGCCTGTTGATTTCCGCTACGGGCACTCGCTTTCCGCGGGGAGGTCCTGAAGCCTCCTCGGTGCTTACGCAGAGGCCACTGAAAAAGTCTGAGAAATTTTATGCAAAACTAATTTCTGAAAAATCCATCCCCACTTCAAGTTTATAATTAGGGGTAAAATAGATTGAATTCTCCCACTTTGATATTGAAAAACGGTGTAATTTAGGGATTAGGTTATTCGGAAATTTCATTATTAAACAGAAAAGCACTTTTTCAGTGCCCTCAGCGAAGCGATGAGGAGGCTCCCCGGCACGCCCGCGGAAAGCGAAGTGCCTGGAGCGCCAATCAACAGACATTTTGAAGAGCCAATATTATACAAATTAACTCGGTAAATTATTTAAGAGAGTAAATAAAATAAAAGGCTATCGAACGTTTTTTTTCGACAGCCTGATCAGTCATGATGATAATTTTTTAATCTACTTTACATATCTCAACTGGACAATCCTCACAGTCGATTTCCTTTTTTATATAGTCTAAATCATGAATGGTAATTGATCCTTTATCGATAGAAATAATACCCGACTTTCTTAATTCACTAAGGAGCCGATTGACCACTTCACGAGAAGTGCCGCAGAAATTGGCTAGCTCTTGATTCGTAAAAGGTAATTCAACTAATATTCCTTTAGTGGTTCTGATACCATAACTATTACTAATCCGAATGAGGGTTGAATATAAAGCCCCTTTTTTACCATGAAGAACTAGATCTCGAAATTTGGTTTGTGTTTTTCGAAATTGCAGACTCATCCATTGAATGAATTCAAATGACAGGGCCAGGTCCTGAGAAAGCTTCTCCTCTAAGACATCCTTCATAATAACAGCGACTTCACCACTTTCTGCCACTCGGGCACTTAGTAAATAGCGAGAAGAAGGGGAAAATAAATTTAATTCACCCACAAAATCACCTTTGGAACACATTCTAATCGTGAGCTCTCTTCCATCAGGTATGATTTTGCTTACTTGAAGAATCCCACTCTGCACAATATACATTTCATCAGCCTGAGAACCTTCTCGGAATAGAAATGTCCCTTTTTCCATTTTTTTTATATGGTGAACGGTCTCAAAAAGACGTGACAACGTTACAGGCATTTCTTTTACCGACTGCATACGATAACCACCTTTAAGGAACAAATTAATTTTCCCAAAAAATGCAAGACATGGTTAATTAGATTTGTTAGATTATACTATAATTATATTGTTTACAAAGAATAATTATCAATATTTGTAGAATAAATTCATATAATCGTCATAAACTAATGGTTAGGTCATTACCCAGGAAATATTGTCGAAAAGTGTTGAATTTGAAAAAAATCCCTTAAATGCTCATAGATGAAACGGAGATAATAAGAATGTATTAAAAAGGGGGGATACGCATGGGACAAAATCATCAGTTTAAACCAGGGAAAAAAGCACCTAATAATGGCTTTTATATTGAAGTTGGCGATTCAGGGAGCAATGTAACAAACCCGAAAAAAATAAAGCTGAAAGCAGGAGACCCGTTTCCTGAGACATCCAATGATGATCGCGTTTGGTCTTATGTTCGAAAACCTTAATAATTGTAGAAAAAGTCATCTTTTTGGATGGCTTTTCTTATGGAATGATTTTACTTATCGAGAAGAAATCCTTATAATATAATTAAATAGGTCAGAAAAGGTCAAAGAGGAGTGAGCAAAATGGACCTAAACCGAATGACAGAAAGATTACAAAAAGGCCTTATGGATGCACAAGCGTTGGCCATAAAGGAAAATCATCAGGAAATCGATGAACCACACCTATTTTTATCGCTTATTAATCAGGAAGACAGCCTTATCGCATCAATATTAGAAAAAGCCGGGCTGCAAACTGAAAAGATAAAGAAATCTTTATTGGAGGAACTGGCAAAAAAGCCACAGGTATCAGGAAGCGGTGTAGAGCAGGGGAAAATGTATATTACCGCAAAGCTTCAAAAACTACTGGTGAGTGCAGAGGAATTCGCCTCCAAGTTTTCTGACGATTACATTTCTGTTGAACATATACTGCTAGCTGCCGCTAACGCAAATGATTCCGTTATGAAAAAGATTATTCGCTTAAATGGACTGACACCGGAAATGATTCTAAAAGTCATAAAAGAAATAAGGGGGAACCAAAGAGTGACTTCTCAAAATCCAGAAGCAGGGTATGAAGCTCTTAAGAAATATGGTCGAGACCTTGTAGCTGAAGCAGAAGCAGGTAAAATCGATCCAGTGATCGGCAGAGATACAGAGATTCGCAATGTTATTCGAATATTATCAAGAAAAACAAAGAATAATCCGGTTCTAATTGGGGAACCAGGTGTCGGTAAAACAGCCATTGTTGAAGGCCTTGCCCAAAGAATTGTTAGAAAAGATGTTCCAGAAGGGCTTAAGGATAAAACCATTTTTTCGTTAGATATGAGTGCATTAATTGCCGGGGCAAAGTTTCGTGGCGAATTCGAAGAACGGTTAAAAGCAGTCTTAAATGAAATTAAGAAAAGCGAAGGACATATTTTACTGTTTATCGATGAAATCCATACCATTGTGGGTGCCGGTAAAACGGAAGGTGCTATGGATGCCGGAAACATGTTAAAGCCGATGCTTGCTAGAGGCGAACTGCATTGTATTGGTGCAACAACATTGGACGAGCACCGGAAATATATTGAAAAAGATCCAGCGCTTGAACGCCGATTTCAACAAGTACTCGTACAAGAACCAAATGTAGAGGACACCATCTCCATATTAAGAGGACTTAAGGAACGTTTTGAAGTCCATCATGGTGTGAAAATACATGATCATGCATTAGTAGCTGCAGCCACATTGTCTGACCGCTATATAACGGACCGTTTTTTACCTGATAAGGCAATCGACCTTGTGGATGAAGCATGTGCGATGATTCGTACGGAAATAGATTCGATGCCAACTGAATTAGATGAAGTAACTCGCAGGGTGATGCAGCTGGAAATTGAAGAAGCTGCACTCCGTAAAGAAAGTGATGAAGGAAGTAAACTAAGACTTGATGCATTAATCAAAGAATTGGCCGATCTAAAAGAACAGGCAAATACAATGAAGGCAAAATGGCTTCAAGAAAAACAAAGTATACAAAAATTGCAAGAGAAAAGGGAACAGCTTGAGAAACTTCGCCGCGAGCTCCAGCAATCGGAAGACCGCTATGATTTAAACCGTGCGGCTGAATTAAGACATGGGCAAATTCCGTTAGCGGAGAAAGAACTTAAAGAGTTAGAAGAAAAGGCTGAAAAGGATGAGCGACTGCTTCGAGAAGAAGTTACTGGTGAAGAAATTTCAAGTATTGTTTCAAGATGGACGGGGATACCTCTTTCCAAACTAGTCGAAGGAGAGAGAGAAAAGTTACTTAAATTAGAATCCATTCTTCATCAAAGAGTGATTGGACAAAATGAAGCCGTTAACTTAGTTTCAGATGCTGTTCTTAGAGCACGAGCTGGAATTAAAGACCCTAACCGCCCGATTGGCTCATTTTTGTTCTTGGGGCCAACTGGGGTAGGAAAAACAGAACTCGCAAAGGCGTTAGCAGAGTCCTTATTCGATAGTGAAGAGCATATGATAAGAATAGATATGTCAGAATATATGGAGAAGCATGCGGTTTCTCGATTAATTGGTGCTCCTCCTGGTTATGTCGGCTATGAAGAAGGAGGTCAATTGACTGAAGCCGTTAGAAGAAGACCATATTCGGTTATTTTAATGGATGAAATTGAAAAGGCACATCCTGAAGTATTTAATATTTTACTTCAGGCCCTGGATGATGGTCGAATTACGGATTCACAGGGAAGAGTGGTAGATTTTAAAAACACCGTCATCATCATGACTTCCAATATAGGCTCACAATTTCTTCTTGAAAGAAGTGACAATGAAGTTGAAATATCAGATGAAACAAGAGAGATGGTTATGAAACTGTTGAGGTCTCATTTCCGTCCTGAATTTTTAAATCGAATTGATGAAACGATTCTCTTTAAACCATTATCATTAGCCGAGATAAAAAATATCGTTGTGAAGATGCTGAACGATTTGCAAATAAGGTTGAAGCAGCAGCAAATTGAGATAAAAATCAGTGAAGATGCGAAGGCGTTTATTGCTATTAATGGCTTTGATCCTATTTATGGGGCTAGACCTTTAAAACGGTATATTCAGAGAAATATTGAAACCAAGCTTGCGCGTGAAATGATTGCTGGCAGGGTACAGGACCAATCAACAGTGGAAATCACGATTGATGATGGTGCTATCGTAGTGAATGTACAAAATTAGTAGTGAAAACAAAAAAGAGGTCCTCCAGTTAGTCCGGAAGACCTTTTCTTTTTAATGCTTTTGTACAGGTTCGTTGGGGATGATTGTAGTAACAATTAAAATTAAGACTGTTACTACAACAGCAGCAATAGAGCCTTGTGCAAAATTATATACTGCACCTTCTGTCATTGAACTAACAACATATGTAAGCATTTGTACTAAAAGGAAAGACCAGAAAAAAGTCCAAAAGATACGCACTCATTTTCACCTCTTATTTATTTTACATTACTTTAAATACTACCATACAATAATAAAAAAATATATATAAAAACAATATTCCTGATTTTCTGTCTTTTAAGTTCAAATTTATGGGCAAACTCCCTTACATCTCTTGTGAAACGACATACAATACCTTGAGGAAATATGTAAAAGGAGATTTAGCGATGGAGAATCGTCATTTTCAGATGGATACCCAATGGAATATCATTCATTACCCCGAAAAGCCTACAGGATTTGGGATCTTAATTATTGGAGATGAAAGGCATTTTATCGATGAAGGCAAATGCTTTTGGACGCAAAACGAAGGAAAGCTGGCCATTATTAATGAATTAAAAGATGCCGGGTACACCATTTTTTCCTCAAATTTATATGGGCGAAACTGGGGGAGCGAAAATGCTGTCGAGCTTGCTCAAAGGTTATATCAGCATGTAATCAGAAGTGAAATTCTAAATAATAAAATTCATGTGCTGGCGGAAGGAATGGGCACATTAGTAGCATTAAAATTATTAGAAAAATTGCAGGGATGCATTCGTTCTGTCGTTCTGTTAAATCCGATCCTTTCTTTAAAACATCATCTCGAACAAGAAAAAGAGCACAAGTTCTTTTATAAAAAATTAATGAGGGAATTGTCCTCGGCATATCAAATGAGCCAGTCTTCCCTTGAAAATGAAATATTTAATATGGATGACATTGTGAATCTTGATTTTGATTGTCCGATTACGATTATCCAAGTATTAGCTGGAGGAAGGTCATATACTCAATCAAAACTATACCAGAGAATAATTCAAAGCCCCAAGATCAATCCCACCTTTATCCTTCCTGAGAAAAAGCCGCAGCTAGGAAAAATAATTATCAAGTTTTTTAATGGTCATGAAACCGTTCTATAATGATAATGTCTCCCCAAAATGAAATATTTCCTATTGAAATAGCATAGGATTCAGTAAGGTTTATTTTGGGGAGGAAGATGTAATGGACAAGGCCATTGTTTTGGGCATTTATGATTTTGTTAGTTTCCATCTAGGGAGTACACTGCTAAATAAGGGTTTTGAGGTTATTGGTATTCATCTAGAGAGAAATGATCCTATTCCATTTTTGGAGGAAAAAAGACTTGAGGTAGGCAGGAATGCAAACTTTAGAGAAATTAGCCTGTGTGGATTGGATGCCTATAGGGATGTGGATGACAATAAAACTACTTTGTTTCTATCCCTTTATGATTTATATATGCTAAAATCAGAACCCATTTTACAGGAGCAAGCAGTGTTAAAATCTTTACAACAATATCTTGCACCTAATAAAAATCTAACCGATATTGTATTTCTATTGCCTATTCAGATGCTAAGAACGAATGAGGGACAGATATTGGAGAAAGTAATTAACCAAGTGATTGAATGGGGAAAGCGTAATCGATTTTTTTATTTACCGACTATTTATGGTCCTTGGCAGCCACACAGTTTTCTGTTCCAACAAGCACTTCTTGCAAAATTTGACGAAAGCAAAATACAAGTAGGTGAACGGGAATGGACTGGAGATACCTTATTCGTGGAAGATGCAGTTGAAATAATTTTGTCATCAATGGAAAGTCAAAATGTCGTTTCAAACACGAAGTTTTTGATAGAAAGCGGCATTAAGGATTATTGGAATCAATGTGTTGAACAGCTGCAATTAGAAGATCGGATTAAGGAGATAAAAGAATCTAATCGACTAGATATTGATAAAAGTATTACAAGAGTGAAGCCTAAAAACTTAACACCATTCACTGAGGCAATTAATAAACAATTAGATTATCTGGATCGTTATATTTAACACTGAACACCCTCAAGGATGTGATATTGTGGCATGAAGGACTTTTCAAATAATGGATCAAAAGGTAAAATAAAGAGAAAATGAATGAAAAGTCAAAAGATCAGCATTGAATATGTCCAAATAGGGATGATAAGTAAAAGGCATTCAAGTGGCTGACCATTGGTCTTAAAAAAAAGTTTAAAGACAGCTGACTAGGCAAATTCTAAATAATATCTTAATCATTTAGTAAAAGGAGTACATATAGTGAATAATCAAGACAACACCTTACAATTTATGCAAATTGCGATGAAGTACTTACCCGAAGCTCAAGAGCAGCTAGAACAAGCTGGAATTGAATTATCCATGGAATTAATTCAGCCTTTTATGACGCTTTTTACCAAGGTCATGCAAGACGCCTATGAGCTTGGGAAAGAGGATGCCCTAAAGGAAAGCGTAAAAAAATAAGCTGCCATTTGTTGGCAGCCTATTTTTTTTTCCATATTTGCTGAATATATGGGGAAACTTTACTAAATAGTGGCTTTAGTCCTCGGAAAGAATCGAAAAGGGTATCAATATTCGTCATAAGTTCCTCATAATCAATGGTGGACTGGTTAGTCCTAAGTTCTTCATGGTGCTGTGGACTATTCCCTTTACTTGCTTTCCTAGGACCAAACATAAAACTAGTAAATCGATCTTCCGCTTCCCTTTCTTTTTGTTTCTGTTTCACAGAGCCTTCCCTATCTTCAAAATCTGCCATCCTTTTTGACCCCCTCATTAAAATTACCTCTATTGTAGAATATGAACAAATTGGGAAAAGGTATGTACATTAGCGGAGTATTAATGGGAAGAAACAGTTGCTTAAAATAGGAGTTATTTGATAAAATTAGTACCAAGTCATAATAATTGATATTAATCCTAAACGATAAATTGGGTCTAACTAAAATTAAAGGGGTTGGAATAATGAGAGCTGGTATTGTTGGAATGGGCAGATATTTACCTGAAAAAATACTAACGAATCACGATTTAGAAAAGATTGTGGATACATCTGACGAGTGGATTAGAACGAGGACCGGAATTGAAGAAAGAAGAATTGCTGCAGATGATGTAAATACTTCAGATATGGCCTTTGCAGCTGCAGAAAAAGCGATCCAAGATGCCGGTATAACTGCGGAAGATATTGATTTAATATTAGTAGCTACTGTTACACCAGATTCTCCTTTCCCGTCTGTGGCTTGCCGTATCCAAGAAAGATTAGGGGCAAAAAAGGCTGCAGCAATGGATGTAAGTGCAGCTTGTGCTGGATTTATGTATGGGATTATAACGGCTAAACAATTTATTGAGTCTCAAGTCTACAAATACGTTTTAGTGGTAGGGGTTGAGAAACTTTCAAAAATCACTGATTGGAATGATCGGAACACCGCTGTTTTATTTGGCGATGGTGCTGGAGCAGCGATTATTGGAGCTGTATCAGAAAATCGCGGGATATTATCTTTCGAGTTAGGTGCTGACGGAACTGGTTCTAAACACCTATATCAAGATGAGTACATTATTATGAACGGCCGTGAGGTTTTCAAATTTGCGGTTAGACAAATGGGTGAAAGCTGTATAAATGTACTAGAAAAGGCTGGTCTAACGAAGGAAGATGTTGATTTCTTAATTCCACATCAGGCTAACATCCGAATTATGGAGGCATCCCGGCAGAGATTGGAATTGCCAGTTGAAAAAATGTCTAAGACCGTTAATAAATACGGAAATACTTCAGCGGCATCGATTCCCATTTCAATGATTGAGGATGTAGAGGCTGGAAGAATTAAAGATGATGACATTGTAGTGATGGTTGGCTTTGGCGGCGGATTAACATGGGGTGCCATTGCAATGCGCTGGGGCAAATAAAATTATAAATTATCGATAATATAGAATAAAAAAGGAGATGTTTAAATGGAAAAACGAAGGGTCGTTGTTACAGGTGTTGGAGCAGTTACACCACTAGGAAACGATGTTGTGACCACATGGAAAGGGATTATTGAAGGTAAATCCGGTGTCGGACCAATGACAAGAGTCAATGCAGATGAATATCCTGCAAAGGTTGCTGCCGAAGTAAAAGACTTTAATCCAGAAGCTTTTATGGATAAAAAGGATGCTAGAAAAATGGACCGTTTTACACAATTTGCAGTCGCTTCTGCACTAATGGCGGTTCAGGATGCCAATTTGACAATCAATGAAGAAAACTCACACAGAGTGGGTGTTTGGATTGGTTCTGGTATTGGCGGGATGGAAACATTTGAACAGCAATTTGAGATTTTCCAAAAAAGAGGTTATAAAAGGGTTAGTCCATTCTTTGTTCCAATGCTGATTCCTGATATGGCTACAGGTCAAGTTTCGATTACACTTGGTGCCAGAGGTTTCAATTCCTGTACCGTAACAGCTTGTGCAACAGGAACTAACTCCATTGGTGATGCTTTTAAAGTCATCCAGCGTGGAGACGCAGATGCTATGATAACAGGTGGAGCAGAAGCCCCAATTACGAAAATGTCCGTTGCAGGGTTTTGTGCGAATACTGCTCTTTCAACAAACCCAGATGTGAATACTGCCAGCAGACCTTTTGATAAAAACCGAGATGGGTTTGTTATTGGTGAGGGTGCAGGTATTGTTGTTTTAGAAGAATTAGAGCATGCACTGGCCCGTGGAGCAAAAATTTACGCTGAGATAGTTGGATACGGTGCAACAGGAGATGCTTATCATATTACAGCTCCAGCACCTGGCGGTGAAGGCGGTGCCCGTGCAATGAAAATGGCCATTAACGATGGCGGATTGACACCGGATGCCATTGATTATGTAAATGCTCATGGAACCAGTACGGAATATAATGATAAGTATGAGACATTGGCAGTAAAGGAAGTATTTGGTGACCACGCTTATAAACTGGCTATGAGTTCAACAAAATCGATGACTGGACACCTTCTTGGTGCAGCAGGCGGAGTTGAAGCCATCATTACAGTTTTAGCGATGAGGGACAGTATTCTACCTCCAACCATAAATTATGAAACACCAGACCCAGAGTGTGATTTAGATTATGTAGTGAATAAAGCACGCTCGAAGGAAATTAATGTTGCCATGAGCAATTCGCTTGGTTTTGGCGGTCATAACGCTACAATTGTATTTAAAAAATATGAATAAAAAAAAAGCCAAACACGATGTTTGGCTTTTTTTTTT
Source organism: Neobacillus cucumis (assembly GCF_016908975.1). Lineage (GTDB taxonomy): Bacteria > Bacillota > Bacilli > Bacillales > Cytobacillaceae > Neobacillus > Neobacillus cucumis. The sequence continues at coordinate 145,330 of NZ_JAFBEX010000010.1, read as the reverse complement.
GAAGAAATACCCTCATTAACAAACGAACTTCTTTATATTTTTTATCATAGAATGACCAGAAGATGAATGTGTTTTGGGGTGAAAAGATGGGAATCATTAGGACTGATAGATGGCTTAAAGAAGATTTTGACAATCCATTAACTATCTGTGAAAAGCTTATGCCATATTTTAGGCGTCAATCTGCACGAGAAATATATCGTGAATTAGTCTCTTTTGGGATGTATCAGCCGTCAAGAACGACAAGAAATAATCATATGAGGATGTTAGAGCAGCAATCATGGGGTAAAGTAGAAGAGATTTTTTCAAAATATAAAAGTAAGTGGAATGGTCCTGATATACCTATTTTTCTCTTTCCAATTGCCCAAACAGGCGGTTTTTTTAGCAGAGAGGAAAAGGGAAAAGGCGGGGTATCTTTTCCAGATAAACTATTTCTATTTATATCGAATTTTGATTATCCGAAGGAAATAGAAGCACTTTTTGTTCATGAATATCACCATGTCTGCAGAATGAGACAGCTAGAAAAGAAAATAGAAGATTACACATTGCTTGATTCGATAATAATTGAAGGCCTAGCAGAATATACTGTTTATAAAAATTGCGGTAAAGATTTGCTGGCAACGTGGTGCAATATGTATTCAAAAGAAGAGTTATCAAAATTTTGGAATAGATATATAAAAGATGAACTTGGTATCAAGAAAAATGACAGAGGACATGACGAATTGTTATATGGGAGCCGAAGGATTCCAAAACTTTTAGGTTATGCAATCGGATTTGATATTGTAAAGAATTATTATAAAAAGCATCCCTTTAGTATGAAAGAAACATTTATTACACCTTCAGCAATTTATATAGAGGACCTGAAAGCAATTTATATATAGGACCTGAAAGCAATTTATATATAGGACTTTAGGTTCTAATAGTACCTAATTTCAAACGACAACGTTTTATTACAACGACGAGTTGGTGCAAAATATATAAAAAGGAATAAATTAACTGCGGTCTGCCCATACTGATTGACAAACAGTTTCTTGAAGTGAGGGGTTGTATAATGTTGTATCTTCATGATGTTTGGGTAAATTGGTTTGAGGGAGAGGAGAACGGGTATAATGTTTGCCACTTTCACGAATGGAGGAAGGACGATGGTGTTGAGCTGTTAGACCAAGTTCCGTTAGTAAAAGTGGAACCATTGCTATTTGGTTATATTGAGAATGATTTAGCAGAGTTACCGCAACAGCTTCTCGATGATATTTATCAAAAAGCATACTTGAGAAAGAACCATGAAAGAATTCAGTTAGATTATTGCTTTGTCGTGACAGATGGGACTGGAATATTAGCGGTGGATACAATTGGCTATAATATTCCGATTCGCAAGAGCAGATTAATTCCAAGACAAGAACAGTTAGTTTACGAAATGATTAGCCAACATGAGGCAGTTCCATATCATTTTTATTCCCAGCCTAAAACCAAGGATTTTCACATACTATCACCAGATCCAGAATTGATGAGGGGATTGACCAGAAAGGAACGACAGTTAAAACAACTGTTATTTATGGCTCTTGATCAATTACTAACTTCCAATAACGAAGCTGAAGTACGTTATTGGTACACGGAGTGGTGTCCGGAGCAATATTCAATTATTCAAGAAATGAATTTTGAGGATGCTTGGGAACAGTTATTTGACCAGACAAAAGATGGATGGTCAAAGCGTCATGAAACATTTTGCGAAAATTTAATAAAAGGGCAGCCCTTCTTTGAAAAACTCTGGGAAATGGAGCATGGTCCGAGGGTAAATTAAAAAACCTGACAGCAAAAGGTATGTCATGCCTACCTTTTGCTCGTCAGGTTTTTAAGTTGTACAAGTTATCTTCTTTTCTTACGCCCTAGTCCCATGGCATTTTCGATTTTTTTCAATGTTTTGCTAGCCACTCGGTTTGCCTTTTCAGCACCCAGGTCTAAGATATCGTCAAGTTCACTTGATTCTAACAAGCTATAGTATTTTTCTTGGATCGGTTGAAGGAAATTAACAACTACATCTGCCAAATCACCTTTAAAATCCCCATAACCCTTACCGGCATACATTTCTTCAAGCTCTCCGACTGACTTTCCACCAAGGATGGAATAGATAGATAATAAATTGGATACACCAGGCTTATTGACAGGGTCGAATTTTACAATACCATCTGAATCAGTGACAGCACTCTTTATTTTTTTCACAATCTGATTTGGCTCATCTAGTGGTGTAATAAACGCTTTATTATTTGGATCAGACTTACTCATTTTTTTGGTTGGCTCTTGAAGAGACATAACTCGAGCTCCGACCTTTGGTAGGCTAATTTCAGGAATGGTAAGAATATCATTATATTTCTTGTTAAATCGCTCAGCCAAATCTCTTGTTAGTTCCAAATGCTGTTTTTGGTCCTCTCCAACAGGAACAAGATCCGTGTTATAAAGCAGGATATCTGCTGCCATTAAAGGCGGATAGGTTAACAAGCTGGCTGAAACAGCTTCTTTACCTGATGATTTATCCTTAAATTGCGTCATTCGCTCAAGTTCACCTATATAGGAAATACATTGCATAATCCATCCAGCCTGTGCGTGAGCAGGAACCTCGGATTGAATAAACAAAGTTGCCTTGTCCGGATCAATCCCAAAAGCCAGATATAAAGCGGCTAGACTGCGTATATTTTTTCTAAGTGTTTGTGGATCTTGGGGTACTGTAATGGCATGCTGGTCCACGATACAGAAGAAGCAATTGTATTCGTGTTGTAATTCCACGAATTGTTTCATGGCACCAATATAGTTCCCGAGTGTAATGGTTCCACTTGGTTGAATACCTGAAAAGATTGTTTTCATTAAGTTTATCCTCCTAAAAATATATAAAAAAAACCATTCATTCCTATAGACTATAGGGACGAATGGTTCGCGGTACCACCCTAAATTACTCAAGCTTTGAGTCACTCAGTTTCAAAAATCATCTTTAATAGTTGATTTGAAAAACCTTATAACGTAAGGTTAAACGTCTGCTCCTACTATTTAAAATATGAAATAAAAAGTTCAGGCAGAGGCTCAAAAGTCCATTCGGTATTTATTCGTGTTTGTTTTCACCAGCCACAAACTCTCTAAAACGAAGGGAAATACGTACTACTCTTTTTCAATGCTTGTAAAAATATTTTTGTTTAGTACATTATATCTGAAAGCGAATATTAATTTCAAGTTTGTTAAAAATAATAGGCAATAAGGGCAGCTATCATTAATAACCCATTAAATAATCCATGAAATAAAAGTGGCTTTTCATCTAGTGTGATTAATTCTGATAATCCTGGTACATCTTCAAACTTTCTCTTTTCTCTATCTCTAGAGAAGGCGGTATTGAAGGATTTTGAAATGATGTCATAAAATCCACTATGAATCGTATAGAGGAGTAAAGATAGTAAAATGAAACCTGCAGTAAAGTAAAACGATATATCGATATAGTGAATCAAGGTGATTTTATGGTGGTATAGGAATAAAATAATAAGAATTATTAACTGTGTAATAGCAAGAATTATAAGATTTTTCTTAATGTTTTGTCTCATGCTAAAAACCTCCAAAGGCTTGATTTTTCAGGTGTTATTGGGGAATACTATACGGGAAATGACTGTATAAGTATAAATTATACCATATACGATTGTCATTAATACGACATGATTGTTGCAAAAATGAAAATTAATTTTCAAAAAGTAATTTACAATAAATTTAAACAATGTATAATAGAAAATGTAGTAATTTTTCAGAATAATAGAAAAGGGAGGTCTACATAGTGAAGAAAGCAAAAATTTCATTACTAGTTACATCAGCATTGGCAGCAAGCTTAGTTTTAGGCGCTTGTTCCGGTGGGTCAAGCAGTTCAAGCAAGAAACCTACAAGTTCTGCTGGACAGCTGGCAGACAAACAAGTTATTAATGTTTTGGAAACTGCCGAAATTCCTACTTTGGATAGCGTAATGAACCAAGACGTTCTAGGTAGCGAAGTCCTATCTCAAGTAAATGCAGGATTATACCGTTGGGACCAAACAGGTAAAAAGGTAATTCCTGATATTGCTGATGGAGAACCGCAATATAATGCTGATAAAACTGTGTTAACCATTAAATTAAGAAAAGATGCAAAATGGTCTAATGGAGATCCTGTAACTGCCAAAGACTTTGTTTATGCTTGGCAGCGCGGAATTGATCCGAAAACTGCATCACCATATGTTCCATACATGATGGATGGAAAAATTAAAAATGCAACCGAAATTATCAATGGCAAGGCTAAACCTGAAGAATTAGGTGTTAAAGCAATTGACGACAATACATTGGAAGTTGACTTGGTGAGACCGCTTCCTTATATTGATTCATTATTGACCTTCACATCATTCTATCCGCAAAACCAGAAATATGTTGAACAACAAGGCGCTGACTATGCAAAAGATGCCAGCCACTTGTTATACAATGGCCCATTTACATTAACAAAGTGGGATGGTCCTGCTTCTGAATCTTGGACATTGGAAAAGAATGCTGAATATTGGGATTCTAAGAACGTTACATTAAAACAAGTTAATTTTAACGTTGTAAAAGACCCTCAAGCAGCTGTTAACGCATATTCTGCTGGGCAAGCCGATATTACTGGAAGACTTGCTTCATCAGCAATTATTTCTCAGTATCAAGGGTCTAAAGATTTAGTTCAATATCTTGAGCCATCTATGTGGTGGTTGAAGATGAATGAAAATAACCCAGTATTGAAAAATGTTAAAATCCGTAAAGCAATTGCTACAGCAATTGATAAAAAAGCGTATGTTAATAATGTACTGTCAAATGGTTCAATTGAAGCTAACTTCATAGTACCGAAGGAATTCGCATACAATAACGGAAAAGACTTCCGTAAAGGCCAAGACGCTTATCTGAAAACAGATAAAGCACAAGCTAAGAAGCTTTGGCAGGAAGGCTTAAAAGAATTAGGTAAAACATCTGTAACATTCACTATGGTTGGTCAAGATACTGAAACTGCTAAGAAAGAGGATGCATTCATTAAAGACCAATTGGAAAAAACACTTCCTGGTTTAACAGTTAATATTCAAAGTGTTCCATTCAAAATCCGTATTGACCGTGAAGACAAACAGGATTATGATTTATTACATGCTGGTTGGGGACCTGACTATGCTGACCCAATGACATTCATGGATCTGTTCTTAACTGGTGGCGGTCAAAACCATATGAGCTACAGCAATCCGCAATATGATAAGTTAGTGACCGATGCTCAAACTACTCTAGCAGCTAAGCCAGATGAGCGCTGGAAAGCTCTACAAGATGCTGAGAAAATCTTGTTAGAAGATGATGCAGCCTTAGCTCCACTTTATCAGCGTACTGTTAACCTCTTAGTGAATCCAAAAGTAAAAGGTTTACAGCACAATGCTTACTCTGACTATAGCTTCCAGTGGATTAAAGTTTACAAATAAGAACCATTTTTAATCAAATAGAAAGAGAGTATATTATTAATATACTCTCTTTTTACCTGTATCAGAATTGTCGAAAAATGTCTAATATTTAGTTAATTAGGAGGTGTAGGCATGGCAAAATATCTTATTCAACGGATTGTCTATATGATTATTACGTTATTCATCGTTGTATCCGTAACTTTTTTCCTCATGAAGTTAATTCCAGGTACCCCTTTTAACAACTGGGAAAAGCTTTCAGATACCCAGCGCCACATATTAATAGTAAAGTATGGTTTTGATCAACCTGTACCTGTTCAATATGTACATTATTTAGCAAACATGTTAAAAGGTGATTTAGGAGTCTCCTTCCAGTTCAATAATACCCCAGTAACTGAACTTATCGGAAAAAGAGTTGGCCCATCTGCAATACTTGGTGCTCAAGCAATGATTGTCGGAGCAGTGTTAGGTATTATTTTAGGTGTTTTGGCTGCTCTAAGGCAAAATACTTGGGTGGATTATGTAGCTACGTTTATTGCAGTAATTGGAAAATCTATCCCAAGCTTTGTATTTGCTGGTTTGTTACAATTTTATGTTGCTGTAAAATTAGGATGGTTTCCTGTAATGTTCTGGAATGGACCGTCCTACACTGTCTTGCCAACGATTGCTTTGGCGATGTTTCCAATCTCTATCGCTGCCAGGTTTATGCGTACCGAAATGGTGGAGGTCTTGGCATCTGATTATATTACCTTGGCGAAAGCAAAAGGTGCCAGCTATTGGCAGATTAGTATCAAACATGCACTGAGAAACGCTTTAATCCCGGTAGTTACGGTTATGGGACCATTAGCGGTGAGTCTAATGACAGGTTCTCTTGTTATTGAAAATATTTTTGGAATTCCTGGCATAGGAGATCAATTTGTAAAATCAATTATGACGAACGATTATCCTGTAATTATGGGAACTTCCATCTTATTTGCAGCTTTATTTGTGTTTATTATTTTGGTTGTTGATATTCTTTATGGAATTATTGACCCGCGTATTCGTATTTCGGGAGGGAAAGGGTAATGATTAACAAAGAACCAATCATTTCAAAGGATATGTTTGCACCCGCCCATATCGACCCATCAAAAAGTGAGAAAATTGCCAAGCCAAGTCTTAATTTCTGGCAGGATTCCTGGCTGCGCGTTCGTAAAAATAAAGGCGCAGTTATCAGTTTAGTGGTTATCGTGATTTTACTTATTTTATCGTTTGTCGGTCCATTGATTACTCCTTATAAATTTGATACCCAAAATACGGATAACCATGACCTGCCTCCTCGGATACAGGGGTTGGAGAACATTCATTGGCTCCCGTTTGATGGCACCTTAACGAATAAAGCAGGTATAACATATAACGTCTACGAAGTCCGCCATGTAAAAGAGTATTATTGGTTTGGAACGGACGAGCTTGGCCGTGATGTTTTTGCCCGTACTTGGAAAGGAACACAAGTATCATTATTTATCGCTTTCATGGCAGGATTGGTCGATATGGTGATAGGTGTCGCATATGGTGCTATTTCGGGATATCTTGGTGGGCGAGTCGATAGTATTATGCAGCGGATCTTAGAAGTAATCGTTGGTATTCCGAACTTAGTTGTTGCGGTATTAATGATTCTTGTTCTAAAGCCTGGAATGATTCCAATTATTATTGCGATTACATTTACAAGCTGGACGAGTATGGCCCGGGTCGTGCGGGCACAAGTACTGAAGTTTAAAAACCAAGAGTTTGTGTTAGCAGCAAAGACTCTTGGGGCATCGAATGGCTCAATTATTTTTAAGCATATGATTCCTAACATGTTTGGGGTCATTATTATCAACACGATGTTTTCCATTCCAAACGCCATTTTCTTTGAAGCTTTTTTAAGTTTCATTGGACTAGGGCTGCAGGAGCCATTTGCCTCTTTGGGGACATTAGTCAATTCAGGCTACAAGCAAATGCAGGCATTTCCATATCAGATGATTATTCCTTCCATTATGATTGCTTTAATCATGGTATGCTTCAACTTAGTGGCAGATGGAGTTCGGGACGCACTCGATCCAAAAATGCGTGATTAGAAGGCAGGTGAATAGAGTGGAGAAAATATTACAAGTTAAGGATTTAAATATTTCATTTCATACCTTTGCTGGTGAAGTAAAGGCGATTAGAGGCGTAAGCTTTGATTTATTAAAAGGTGAAACATTGGCCATTGTCGGTGAGTCTGGTTCTGGTAAATCTGTTACCACAAAATCGATTATGCGCCTGCTCCCGGAAAATAACTCAGAAATAAAAAGTGGTGAAATTCTCTTCGATGGAAAGGATCTCACTAAGTTAACTGATAAACAAATGCAGAAAATCCGTGGTAAAGATATTTCCATGATTTTTCAGGATCCAATGACTTCCTTGAATCCTACGATGAAAATTGGTAATCAAATTACGGAACCGCTAATTAAGCATCAAAATATGAGCAGTCATGAGGCGAAGGAAAGAGCGGTTGAATTACTTCGGCTTGTTGGTATTCCAAAACCTGAAATTCGGGTGAATCAATATCCACACCAATTTTCAGGCGGTATGAGACAAAGGGTAGTAATCGCGATTGCTCTTGCGTGTAACCCAAAAGTTCTGATTGCTGATGAACCAACAACCGCTCTTGACGTTACGATTCAAGCTCAAATTCTTGAATTAATGAAGGACCTGCAGAAGAAAATTGATACCTCTATTATTTTTATTACACATGACCTTGGTGTTGTCGCTAATGTTGCCGATCGGGTTGCGATTATGTATGGAGGTAAGATTGTTGAAATTGGAACCGCTGATGAAATCTTCTATAATCCGCAGCACCCTTACACTTGGGGACTAATTAGTTCCATGCCGGATATGGATACAAAAGATGATGAGTTATATTCTATTCCAGGAACACCTCCGGATTTACTGGATCCACCAAAAGGTGATGCCTTTGCTCCACGTAATCCATATGCGATGAAAATCGATTTAGAGCAACAGCCTCCTTTCTTTAAGGTGTCCGAGACACATTATGCTGCAACATGGTTGTTGCATCCAGACGCTCCAAAGGTGGAGCCGCCTGAGGCAGTAAAGCGGCGCCAGAGTCAATACCAAGGGGGAAAGGGGGGAAAGTAAATGGCTGAAAGAAAAAAACTGCTCGAAATTAAAAATTTGAAGCAGTACTTTAATGAAGGAAAACCTAATGAAGTCAGAGCAGTTGATAACGTTTCTTTTGATATTTTTCAGGGAGAAGTAATGGGATTAGTTGGTGAGTCCGGTTGCGGCAAGTCTACAACAGGGCGTACGATTATCCGATTATATGACGCTACTGGCGGAGAGGTTTTATATGATGGTAAAAATGTACATGGGAAAAAGTCAAAAACTGAATTAAAATCATTTAACCGTAAAATGCAAATGATTTTTCAGGATCCATATGCATCATTAAATCCAAGATTAAAAATTGCGGATATCATTGCCGAGGGAATAGATATTCACGGATTGGCAAAAACAAAAGAAGATCGAATGAAACGTGTGTATCAGTTGCTGGAAACCGTTGGGTTAAACAAAGAGCACGCGAACCGTTATCCGCACGAATTTAGCGGTGGCCAGCGTCAGCGGATTGGAATTGCCAGAGCGCTTGCTGTAGAGCCTGAATTCATTATCGCGGATGAACCGATTTCGGCATTAGACGTGTCGATCCAAGCTCAGGTCGTTAACTTAATGAAAAAGCTTCAAAAAGAAATAGGGTTAACGTACCTGTTTATTGCCCATGATTTATCAATGGTAAAATATATTAGTGACCGGATAGGTGTCATGTATTTTGGGAAAATGGTGGAGCTTGCACCTGCTGATGAGCTCTATAAAAACCCGCTACACCCTTATACACAGTCACTTTTATCAGCTATTCCTTCTCCGGACCCGATTAGTGAACGGACAAGAAAGCGGAAAACCTATGATCCAGCAAGTCATAATTATGATAAAAACGAAGTGATTGAATTTAGAGAAGTTACACCTGGTCACTTCGTCCTTTGTTCGGAAAAAGAATTCCAAGAATATCAAGCTAAATCAAAGTAATAACAAAAAACGATCTCTATTTAATTGAGATCGTTTTTATGTGCTATCTTTACAATTAATTTTTTTTACCTCCGACCATTTTCCAGCCAGTTCGGTATTTAGCACTTTCATCGGTAAATTGGGTCCTGCGTTTACCACCGAAAATTTTTTCACCAATTCCGTTAGTAATAACCCCCATAAAAGCTGTTATACCAATAATTAACACAGCCACAAGCACAAAATCTGTAATATAGGCAGTCATTATGAACCCTCCATCAATCGCATTTAAGCAAAGCTTTCTTCCTTATTCTATTGTAAAAGAACTCGTATTTTATTGAAAGTAAAAAATAGAGAAAGTTCAAAGGAATTGTATGCGTTTTCAATATAGCTGGTATAAATGAGAATGAAATTTAAGCAAAATTTAAGAAAATACAAATAGAATAAGCACAGAAAGAAGGATGATAAATATCCAGAGATAAAAACTAAAAAGGTTATATCTTATAATGAATATTTTACTATGAAAGTTATATTTATTCTAATTTGCAAGCCTTTTAATAAAAATATGAAACTTTTTGGCAACATATTCGTCTAATTATTATAGAGTATGACCAGTTTATTGTGAATGATAATTTTTTAAAAAGGGATACCTTTTTTTAAAACAGTGGTGTATAATTAATAATAGAAATTACTTATTTATAATTATTTTAATTACGAAGAGGTTTTCCTCCACATAAAAATGGGTACATGACTATATAAGAAATTACTAGTATGTAAATTAAAGAGGAGTGTGAAGACGGATGGTAACACTATACACTTCACCAAGTTGTACATCATGTAGAAAAGCAAAATCATGGTTAGAAGAGCATGAAATTCCATACACAGAAAGAAATATTTTCTCTGAGCCATTATCTATGGAAGAGATTAAAGAAATTTTACGAATGACTGAAGATGGTACAGACGAAATCATCTCAACAAGGTCTAAAACATTTCAAAAATTAGATGTGAATTTAGATACGATGCCACTACAAGATTTATTTAAGCTGATTAAAGAAAATCCTGGCCTATTGCGCCGTCCCATTATTATCGATGAAAAACGGTTACAGGTTGGTTACAATGAGGACGAGATTAGACGGTTTTTACCAAGACGAGTTAGAACCTTCCAATTGCGTGAAGCACAGAAAATGGTTAATTAATTCAAAGACCTTCTTATGGAGGTCTTTTTTGACATAGACAAATAATTTGAATACTATTACTCATTTTGTTATGATAAAGGGAATATCTTATAACAATCACATTAGGCGAACTAACGGTTTTTTAGATTTTATGGTTTTTTATTTCCCATATTTGTACTTTTGTCATAAAATGAAAGTACAAGAGTATTTCCTTTTTTAAAATGTAAAGAATAATAGTATTATCTGCCTGGGGGTATTTAGTCCCTTCAATATCGAAACGGAAGGGAGAGGTTATGATGGAGATTGAACGAATTGACGAGTATACTGTGAAATTCTACATTTCCTATGGTGATATTGAGGAGAGAGGCTTCGATCGTGAAGAAATCTGGTACAATAGGGAACGTAGTGAAGAACTCTTTTGGGAAATGATGGACGAAGTTCATGGTGAAGAGGATTTTGTCGTTGAGGGTCCATTATGGATCCAAGTCCAAGCACTTGATAAGGGTTTAGAGGTTCTTGTAACAAAGGCCCAACTTTCAAAAGACGGACAAAAGTTTGAGCTCCCTATCCCTAATGACAAAATGAAGGACCTTCCCATGGATGATAAAATCGATGAACTCTTAGATCAGCATTTTAGTCATCACCATTCAGATGAAGATGAATTAATGCTTGAGGAAGGGACTCTGGAATTCCTTCTTGCCTTTAAGGATTTTGAAGATATTATAAGCTTGTCGAATCGAGAAGGATTAGATAAATTAGATACTCAGCTTTATCACTTTGATGGAAAATATTATTTATACACTGAATTTCCTGAAGATTTATATGAAGAAGAGGAAATTGACGATATTCTAAGCATATTACTTGAGTACGGCTATGAAACCCAATTAACAATTCATCGCATTCAAGAGTATGGAAAAAAAATCATTGCGGAAAATGTTTTCACAGAATTACGTAAATATTTTAGTTAAAAATCATACCGATTTCATATTTGAAATCGGTCTTTTTATCTTTTTGTATAATTGAAATTTTTGGCAGGTGAGTACACTGAAAAACACAGTAAGGGTGGTTTTATTTTTAGTTGTTTTATCCGGACTATTGTTTTTCTTTAAGGACCAACTGGAAAGCGGTATTTTTGGATTTTTAAGTGTTTTAATAACGTTGTCAGTTATTTTTATTGGGTTTGTGATTTTCTTTGAGAATCGACATCCTACCCAAACCATAACATGGTTAGTCGTATTAGGAAGTTTTCCGCTGATTGGCTTTATTTTTTATTTATTATTTGGCCGGAATTATCGAAAAGAAAAGATGTTTAGAAAGAAGTATTTCCTTGATAAACAAGCGTTTCTTACGGTAGAAGGGGAAAACGATCCTAGAAGCCAAGAGAAAAACAAATTAATGGGAGAGCACCAGGGAAAATTATTTAGACTGGCTCACAAATTAGGGAATAGTCCTATTTCTTTTGATACTTATACAAAGATTCTGACCAATGGAGATGAAACCTTTCAACATATTACCGACCAATTAAAAAGGGCAAGACATCATATTCACCTTGAATATTATATCGTGCGTCATGATAAGATTGGTCAGGAAATAAAAAATTTATTAATCCAGAAGGCAAATGAAGGGGTGAAGATTCGTTTTCTTTATGATGCAGTGGGATCTTGGCAGCTTTCTAAGCATTATATTAATGATTTAAGAAATGCGGGAATTGAAGTTGTTACCTTTGGACCTGTAAGATTGCCTTTTTTAAATAATAAATTTAACTTCCGTAATCACAGGAAAATTATTGTGATTGATGGAACGATTGGTTTTGTCGGCGGGTTGAACATTGGTGATGAGTACCTAAGCAGAAACAAAGATATCGGCTTTTGGCGAGATACCCATTTAATGCTTAAAGGAGAAGCAGTTCGAACACTACAGCTCATCTTTTTGCAAGACTGGTATTACATGACCAATCATAGTTTTTTAACTGCCGAATATTTATCCCCTCAAATAGACAATCAACGCCATGGGGGAGTACAGCTTATTGCTGGAGGACCTGATAATGAATGGAGCGTTATCAAAAATATCTTCTTTTCCATGATTGCATCTGCTGAGAAATCGGTTTGGATTGCATCCCCATATTTTATTCCGGATGAAGATATATTCTCGGCTATTAAAGTAGCAGCACTAAGTGGTATTGATGTAAGGCTGCTTGTTCCCAATCGCCCCGATAAACGAATAGTCTTTCATGCATCAAGGTCTTATTTTCCTGAGCTGCTAGAGGCAGGTGTGAAGGTATTTGAATATCAACGAGGGTTCATGCATAGTAAAATAGTAATTGTTGATAATGAACTTGCTTCAATTGGAACTTCTAACATGGACATGAGGAGCTTTCATTTAAATTTTGAAGTAAATGCGTTTTTGTATAAGACGGTCAGTACTGAAAAGTTAGTAGAAGAATACAACAATGACTTACAATATGCAAAACAGCTTGACTTAGAAACCTTTCAACAAAGGCATATTGGGTTTAGAATTCTCGAATCTACGGCCAGGTTATTATCACCGTTACTCTAAAAAGGAAAAGACAAAGAAACTCGTCGAATTAACGGCGAGTTTTCTTTTTGTGAACAAGGAGATTTAGGAAAAAAGTCGAATAATATCTATGAAAGGAGGAGAGTTATTTTGTTAACCGCACTAACCAAAACAGGTAAAAAAATATGTCTAGGCTATGATTACAGTAAGGAAACACTTCTGTTGCTGCGCAGTAAAGAGGAGTTTGTTTGTCCTATTTGTGGCGAAACTTTATTATTAAAATTGGGTGATCAAAGAATTTTTCATTTTGCCCATAAGAAGGTCAGCCAATGCCGTGATATTTACGAGAATGAAACGTTCGAGCATCTAGAGGGGAAGAAGCAGTTATTTCAGTGGCTAATAAAACAAAAAATCCCATCCGTTTTAGAGTACTATGACCGAAATATCCAGCAGCGACCTGATATACTGTTCCAATTTAAAGGACAGAAGTATTCATTAGAATATCAGTGTTCCTCCATATCTGATAAGGTCTTCAGTAAAAGAACCAGAACTTATTTAGACAATGGTTACACCCCACTATGGATTATGTCATCACAACACCCTCACCCAAAAAGAAAAGATCTTATGACATTGTCGAACTTCGAGTATTCATTTTTAAGGAGTTCACCATCAGGATGCCTATATATTCCAACCTATTGCCCCGAAAGTCATCACTTTCAATTAGTAGAATCCATTACTTCACTCACCATAAAAAATTGCTTTGCACACCTGACAACATACCCGCTTGAAAGTATTAGAATTGATTCCATACTTGAACCCAAAAAAACTTTTTCACTTTCTTTGTCATACTGGAAAAGGGAATTGGATAGAGTTCTTTTGAACTGGACACTTCATCCTCAAAATGGTCAAAAGGCACTCTTGCAGGAGGTATATAACAAAGGGTTAAATCTCTGCCTTCTGCCTCCTGAAATTGGCCTACCTGTTGCTCATTCTGTCCTAATCCAAACCCCTCCGTTTATCTGGCAAACCTATCTATATCTTGACGTTTTAGCCAACAAGAAACTTTATGATTTTATCACGTTAGATGAAGTCAAAGCTTCATTAGAAAAAAGAATTTATAAAAAACAGATTATCCTTCGAAACCTACCACAAATTGAAAATATACTTCCCATTACACCCCTAATTGAATACCTTCAGCAACTTGAAAGACTTGGCCTTCTTCTGCGGAAAGGAGGCTCTATCTATCAATTGTATGCGACTATTCAAATACCCAAATCGAATCGTGAAAAGGAAGAAGCAAAGCAGATTTTTTTATCCCAATATGGTAAAGTTCTATCTAAGTTTTAGATGGAGCATTATTATACTAATAATCCACTTATGGGCATAATATAGGAGAAGGATATTTCGTTTTTTTAAAGGAAATAAACGATAAATAGGAGAATTAGTTAGTAGAAAGTTTTTCCAATTAAAATGACTGGAGGATAAAAAATGGCGAATGAAACTAAAGTAAAGCAGCTGCCAGCAAGAAGTGAGATTTCTGTAGAAGACACTTGGAAATTAGAAGATATCTTTGCTAGTGATCAGGAGTGGGAAAAAGAATATCAAGAGGTTAAAAATCAAATTCCTGAGATTAAAGATTACGAAGGAAAATTAGGCGAAAGTGCTGAAACGCTCTATCAAGCTCTTCAATTTCAAGATAAGCTGCTAGAACGAATTGGTAAGCTCTATACATATTCACATATGCGCTATGACCAAGACACGACCAACTCTTTTTATCAAGGTCTAGATGATAGAATGAAAAATCTTTATTCCCAAGCTGCCAGTCAGTTAGCATTTATTGTACCGGAAATTCTCTCTATCGAGGAAGAGAAAGTTACAAGTTTTTTAAGTGAAAAACCAGAACTAAAATTATATGAACATGCATTAGAAGAAATCAATTTACAAAGACCACATGTACTTAGTGCTGAGCAGGAAGCGTTGTTAGCAGAAGCTAGTGAAGTAATGGATGCTTCTAGTAATACTTTTGGGATGTTAAACAATGCTGATATAGAGTTCCCAACCATAAAAGATGAAAACGGAGAAGAGGTAGAAGTAACACATGGGCGTTACAGCCGCTTCTTGGAAAGTGCTGATCAGCGTGTTAGAAGTGATGCCTTTAAAGCAGTTTATAAGACATATGGCTCTTTTAGAAATACATTTGCAAGTACTCTAAGCGGGAATGTAAAAAAAGATAATTTTAATGCGAGAATTCGGAAATATGATTCCGCAAGACATGCAGCATTATCATCGAATAACATTCCCGAGAGTGTTTATGATAACCTGGTGAATACGGTGACGGAAAATCTTCACTTGTTACATCGCTATATAAAGCTCCGTAAGAAGGTTCTTGGACTGGATGAGCTTCATATGTATGATTTGTATACGCCGCTTGTGAAAGATGTAAAAATGGAAATCAAGTATGAGGATGCCAAAGATTTAGTTATTAAGGGTCTTGCCCCATTAGGGGAAGAATATTCGAATATCCTAAAAGAAGGATTCGAAAACCGCTGGGTGGATGTTCATGAGAATAAAGGTAAACGAAGTGGGGCATACTCATCCGGTGCATATGGCACACATCCATATATATTGATGAACTGGCAGGACAATGTAAATAATTTATTTACACTTGCTCATGAATTTGGGCACTCTGTTCATAGTTACTATACACGCAAAAATCAGCCTTATGCTTATGGGAATTACTCCATATTTGTGGCGGAAGTGGCTTCAACCTGTAACGAGGCTTTGCTCAATCATTATTTATTGCAAACGATTGATGATGAGCAAAAAAGGATTTATCTATTGAATCATTATTTAGAGGGCTTTAGGGGAACGGTATTCCGTCAGACAATGTTTGCTGAATTTGAACATTTGATCCATCAAAAGGCACAAAATAATGAGGCCTTAACGGCTGATTCATTAACCGAAGCTTATTATGAGCTAAATAAGAAATATTTCGGTGAAGAGGATATTGTCATTGATGAGGAAATTGGTTTAGAGTGGGCAAGGATCCCTCATTTCTATTACAATTATTATGTCTATCAATATGCAACAGGATTTAGTGCAGCGACTGCTTTAAGCAAGCAAATTCTTGAGGAAGGCGAGCCTGCTGTACAGCGTTACATTAAAGAATTCCTAAGTGCAGGAAGTTCTGATTATCCAATTGAGGTACTTAAAAAGGCAGGAGTAGATATGACAAGTGCTGCTCCAATTCAAGATGCATGTAAAGTATTCGAAGAGAAATTAAATGAATTAGAAAAACTATTATCATAAAATAAGGGGATGGGGCCAATTAAGATGGCTCCATCCCTTTAAAAACCTCTAAAACGTCTCCGATCATTTAGGAACATGATAAAAATGAGGATAGATAGAAACAAGATGGGTGCACTAAACAGCATCGGGAAAATTTTAATAAGGGCTAGGAGATTTAGAAAAAAAGCAATTATGATAAAAAGGCACATGATGATATAAGGTAATTTCCTCATTTAATAAATTCCACCTTTACTAGTACTTATTAATACTCTATTGTCTATTTCGTGAATTTATTACTTTTTGACAATATTGTGAAATAAAGCACAAAGTTATTGTCACACCCTTGGCGAGCATGGTATATTTTATACGTGAAGTTGATCACAACAAACATATACCCCTTTGTTTGACCGTGAAAAATTTCTCCCATCCCCTTTGTTCGTATTATAGAAAAATGCCTTGCAGTATAAAGCTGCAAGGCATTTTGCGTTTTTACATATTCTTTATAAAAAGGCTCGAATAAACATTTTGTTTTTAAACTATGTTGATTGGAGCGGAAGGCGCTCGACTCCTGCGGGAGTACGGGGCCGGGGAGACCCCGCAGACGCTTTAGAGAGGGCACTGAAAAAGTGCTTTTCTGTTTAATTATGAAATTTCCGAAAAACCTAATCCCAAAATTTCACCGTTTTCCAATATCAAAGTGGGGGAATTCAGTCTATTTTACCACTAATTATAAACTGGAAGTGGGGATGGGATTTTCAGGAATTAGTTTCGCATTAAATTTCACAGACTTTTTCAGTGGCCTCCGCTTTAGAGTCGAGGGGGCTCCCCGGCACGCCCGCGGGTTTGCTGAGCGCCTGGAGCGGAAATCAACATCCCAGGTAATAACAGCATATAAAAAAACAAATGTTAATCATAGGATCAACATTTGTTTATTCATCAATATATCGCCAAAATGTACCGTATTTAGCTGGAATTTGTTCAACCACCTGTTTTAGCAACAACTTTTTCATTTCCCGTTCAATTTGTGAAATCGACATATTATAAACAACGGCAATCTCTTTAGAAGCAACCAGCTTAAAAAACTTTAAAAAAGATTCCAGTGGAGGGGGAGATGACTTCTCCGGTCTTTCAGAGAGCATCTCTTCTAATATGTGCACATACACTTCATAAGGGTAGGCACCGGCAATTTTAATCCCTTCGTCCTCAATATTTTCATTAAAAAATACAAGGGTTGGAATTTCCGTTACATCCATCTCAGAAGTTATTTTTAAATCACATTGAAAAGCTTTGGCCGCACTATCTGAATGGATGTCCTTCATGAATTCTTCAACATCTAAACCAGTACTCTCAGCACATTCCTTTAACACTTCAAGATTTGAAGTGTTTTGCTTTTCTAAAAATAACAATTCCTGAATTCTGCGAAAAAAACGTAAACCTGCTCGTCTCCCTTGTAATTCAGCTGCTTTAATGGCAATAGAGACTAGATAGGGATTATCAACTGGATTCTCTAACCAAAGGCTGCCATCACATGACATTCCCGACCTGCTCGCCGTTTTTTCCCAAACTTGAGCAATATTCTCATAGCTCTTCTTTTTCTTTTTACTTATATTCAAGTTAGTTATTCGCCCGCTTAAAACATGTTTAATTGAAAAATATCGACCGTACTCTATATGCAGTTTCTTTAAGATCGGCGATATTGCCCAACATTCTGGACATAATGGGTCAATAAACATATAAATTTCCAGCGGTTTTTTATCATTCCCATTAAATTGTTTCTTGGGACCTGGGGACGAATTATTCACGAATTTCACCTGATATCTCGCCATCGTCTGGCGTATTTATCATATGTTGTGCTGTAAGATATAGCCGCGCGTAAAAT
The DNA here is from genome assembly GCF_016908975.1 of Neobacillus cucumis. Lineage (GTDB taxonomy): Bacteria > Bacillota > Bacilli > Bacillales > Cytobacillaceae > Neobacillus > Neobacillus cucumis. The sequence goes on along the minus strand of NZ_JAFBEX010000010.1, from coordinate 126,957 downwards.
TCTTCTCTTACTGGGCCGTCTAATCCGATAAGATCCATTGCTTGTCTCATACAGGATAGCCAAGCCCTTGCACGAGTTGGAGTAACAGGGAATGGTAAATGACGTGCACGCATCATCGGATGACCATGTTCTTCTGTATAGAGGGGAGGCCCTCCTAAGTATTGAGTTAAGAATTGTTTTTGTTTCCGGGCAATTTCTGAGAATTGATTCGGAAATAAAGGCGCAAGGTCAGGAGATTGTGCAACAAGGCTATAAAATGTGTCGACAAGACGGTACAGCGTATCTTCACCAATTTGTTCAAAAGGTGTAAGCTTTTTCTCAATCATGTTGACATCTCCTTTAATCTCTTCTGTATTCATATTTTAACAATGCCTTTTTCATATCTCAAATGAATTGCTTCGAGATGCTTATTTTTTAGATTACATCTTTTTATTCTGTTTGTATTTTTGGTTGTAGAAGCGGCTGACTTTATTTTCTGTTTGTCGTTCTGGTATCATAAAGCGCTTAAGCAGGTTTTGAAAATTCCTTTTGCCTTCTTGATAGTTTTCTACTTCATACTCTAATTCATAATCCTCTTGATGAAGATAAATGCTGTGGTCCAAGACGAGGAGACCATCCTCGTACGGCAACTCCGTTCGTTTGGTTGTTAGCGAGCCGAAATAAATGATATTGGCAAACGAGATATTACTTGCTTCAATTACTTGCTTAATTTCCCCCTCAGGAAGGCAGTTATGATTAATTGCTGCATCAGCTTCCTCAGTTGTTAAAATTTGATTGGTTTCAAGCAATCCAATTTCTAAAGGTGTTTTAAGGGTCATTACATAGTCAGTTCCTTTTTTTCGAATCCTTAAAGCACTTTTAGCCTTTTTTAAAGCAAAATCAGGGGAATCAAAATAAAGATTTTCCTGTGTGAAAATATCATCTTGTCCAATGTGAAACTCGTTTAAAATTCTTTCATATTCTGCTTTGGTAAGCATATTTTTAAACTCTATTTCAAGATTTTGTGACATCCTTTTTCTCCTTTTATATGATCAATAATTTAATCATACTGATAAATTTAGGATGCTGTCTAGTTTCTGCAGTTTGATATACTTTAAACAGTACAATCCTTGGGAGAAAACGTCTACCTATGCTAAAATAGAGAAGTGAAGATGGAGGTTTAGATATGAACAAAAAAATAATAATCGAAACAGCAATATTGAATGATGGTAAATTAATCCTAGAAACAGAAGAAAAAATTAACGGGTTAATTCCTGCAGAACAAATTCTTGTGGATTCAGATCATAACTCATTTATATATTTAATGGAGAATCAAGAAGACTATACATATATTGTGTTACCAGAACAACTTTGGTCTTATTTAAAAACAGCAATAGAACAGGAAGTTACTGTCTTTCTTAAAGCTGAGCATGAACAAATAGAGCTGCCTAATTTTCTGGATGAATTAGAATATGTATTAAGCAACATAAAAGGAAACAGTAATTATGGTAATGAATTGGTAACAAAAGTGGAAGGATTTTTCTTATCTGTTTAGATGCAGGCAGAATTTGGCTTATCTAAACAATTTCGTTTTCTTCGAGGTGGTAACATGAAGAATTGGGATCAATTTTTAGCCCCATATAAGCAAGCAGTTTCGGAACTGAAAGTTAAATTAAAAGGAATGAGGGGACAATATGAACTAGATGCTTCTCATTCGCCGATAGAGTTTGTAACCGGAAGAGTCAAACCAATGGCGAGTATCCTAGATAAAGCCAGTCAAAAGGGTATATCGGTTGAGAATTTGGAAAAGGAAATGCAGGATATAGCCGGACTTAGGATTATGTGTCAGTTTGTTGATGATATTCATACCGTGGTAAATTTATTAAGAATCCGCAACGATTTTGAAATTGTTGAAGAAAGAGATTATATTTCCCATGAAAAAACAAGCGGATATCGTTCCTACCATGTTGTGATTCGATACCCCGTACAAACTATACACGGGGAAAAGAAAATCCTTGCAGAAATCCAAATAAGAACCCTAGCGATGAATTTTTGGGCGACGATTGAACATTCGCTTAACTATAAATATAAAGGTGCCTTTCCCTCAGATATCCGAATGAGATTACAAAGAGCGGCTGAAGCGGCCTTTCATTTAGATGAAGAAATGTCTTTAATACGTGGTGAAATCCAAGAAGCTCAAGCATTTTTTACAAGAAAAAAAGAAGCAACACAAGAAGAAAAAGAATGAAGTCTGCCTTCTAGAATTGTCCAGCTACAGCGCCTAGCCCCTCGAGGTCACAAGCCAATCCATCCAAAAGGTTAAAAGGCAACCTTTCGGCCGGCTTGTCTTGTGCTTGTCGGGGCTGACCAAGGCGCTTACGCTTTTCTCATAGCCTATTTGTAAGGAGATATAAGATGAAATTTGCGATTACTTCAAAAGGAGATCAAAAGTCCAATATATTAATGCATAAAATGAGGACCTATTTACTTGATTTTGATCTTATCTATGATGAAGACCAACCTGATATTGTTGTTTCTATAGGTGGAGATGGGACCCTTCTTTATGCGTTTCATCGCTATAGCAGCAGGCTGAGTAAAACAGCATTTGTCGGAATTCATACAGGACACCTTGGGTTTTATGCAGATTGGATTCCAGATGAAATTGAGAAGCTTGTCATTGCCATTGCCAAGACTCCATACCAAGTGGTGGAATACCCCCTCCTCGAAGTCATTATCCGATATACCCATGCAGGAAAAGAGTCACGTTATTTAGCGCTTAATGAATCGACTGTTAAAAGTGTTGAGGGAACACTTGTCATGGATGTTGAGATTCGCGGGGAGCATTTTGAACGGTTCCGTGGTGATGGTTTGTGTGTATCTACTCCGTCAGGAAGCACCGCTTATAATAAAGCATTAGGCGGAGCGATTATTCATCCTTCCATTTCAGCCATTCAGGTAGCGGAAATGGCTTCTATTAATAATAGAGTGTTTCGTACAGTGGGTTCACCACTGATACTGCCTGCTCATCATACCTGTATGCTTAAACCTGTAAAGCGCTCTGACTTTCAGATAACCATCGACCACTTAACATTCCTCCATAAGGATGTAAAATCGATTCAATACAGAGTGCCGGAGGAAAAAATCCGCTTTGCCCGTTTCAGACCTTTTCCTTTTTGGAAAAGAGTTCATGACTCATTTATCTCGGACTAAGCCGGAGGATCTAATGAAATGGCATCACAATTTGAATTGAACTGGGAAATTGATCAATTAAGTTCAGGTTTACTCATTAAGGACTTTTTAAAAAAAGAAGAAATATCGCGAACGGCTCTAACAGATATAAAATTTAAAGGCGGATCAATTCTTGTTAATGATGAGGAAGTAAATGTTCGGTATAAGCTTCATACAGGGGATGGGTTGAAGGTGATTTTTCCTCCTGAAATCCCGAGTGAAGGAGTGAAGGGTGAGGACATTCCGTTATCGATTTTGTATGAAGATGAATTTATATTGGTGGTAAACAAACCGGCAAAGATGAACACGATACCATCCCGAGAACATCCTGAAGGAAGCCTTGCAAATGCTCTTGTAGGTTATTATAACCATACAGGTATTCAAGCAACTTCACATATTGTCACAAGGCTGGATCGTGATACGTCGGGAATTGTTTTGATTGCCAAGCACCGTCATGTTCATCATTTATTTAGTCAAATGCAGCAGCAGGGGAAAGTAAAAAGGACTTATGAAGCTTTTGCAGGCGGGCTGCTGGAAAAAGATAATAGTACGATAATAGAACCAATTGGTCGTAAAGAGGATAGTATCATTGAGCGGGAAGTGCGAATAGATGGTCAGTATGCCTGTACACACTATCACGTCATCCAAAGGTATTCAGCTTTTACCCATCTTGAGCTAAGGCTTGAAACAGGACGGACCCATCAAATTAGAGTTCATATGTCTTTTGTAGGACATCCGTTGCTCGGTGATGATTTGTATGGAGGAGATACCTCGTTTATTAGCCGGCAGGCTCTTCATTGTAAAAAGATTCAATTTCTACATCCTTTTACGAAAGAGGAGATGACCTTTTTAGCTTCACTTCCAGAGGACATGAATAGTATTATAAAGGCTGGTCAGCTTAAATAGTGGCCAGCCTTTTTTGAAAAAAAATAGTCAATCCAATCAGTCAAAGTATCTAAACTTTTCCTCGACATATGGCATAGTAGAAGGAACAGAAACCAACTCCATTTCTGGATAGCGTAAGGCTGTTAGTCTGTTGCCAAATACAGCTCCAGTATCAATGTTATACGTATTATTAATCACTCGCGGTTCTTTAACAGGCGTATGACCATAGACAATACAGGCATCACCATTATAATTTTTTGCCCAATCTCTCCTAACAGGTGTCCCGTCTGGATTCTTTTGTCCTGTAATATCACCATATAGGACAAACTCTTTTACTTTACCATGTGTTTGACCGATATATTCCTTTTTGATTCCGGCATGGGCGATAACAAGCTTTCTATTATCTAAAACTAGGTAAAGAGGAGCTTTTTCGTACAATTCGATAAATTTTTTACGAATGGATTGCTGATCATCTTTATATAATGATTCATACTCTGCCGCTGTTGTTTCGAGTCCATGAGTCACTTGAACTTTATTGCCTAGGAAAAAGCGGTATAACTTATTGCAATGATTGCCTGGTGTATAATGAGCGTTTTGATGCTTAACTACCAATTGCCAAACGACATCAATTACTTTAAGTGATTCCGGCCCCCGGTCGGTTAAGTCGCCCACAAAGCCAAGAGTTCTTCCAGCAGAATGAACTGGCAGTCCTGTCTCCCAACTGTAACCAAGCTTTGAAGTTAGTTCTTTGAGTTCATTAAAACAACCATGAATATCACCAATAATATCAATTTTCATTTGTGAACACCCCCTATAAGTACGTGTTTATTTTTTGTATAAACTGTATATTTTATCAGAAAGATACTTAGGTATGAAAGGTGGTTAAAAAAATGGATCAGCATGTTTCTGTTATTTCACTGCTTGTTGTTGTCACGACCGCATTCTTGACCCCCATCCTTCTCCATCGTTTTAAATTAAATTTTATGCCTGTTGTGGTAGCTGAAATCATAATGGGTCTAATCATCGGGAAAAGCGGCTTAAATATGGTGGATGAAGATGCCTGGCTTTCCACACTTTCGACACTAGGATTTATTTTCTTAATGTTTTTAAGCGGGCTTGAAATTGATTTTACCGCATTTAGCGGAAGCAAAAAACGGGAAATTCTTGCGAATGGGAAAAAGGAACCTAATACGTTTGCAACGGCATCATCCATTTTTATTGGAGTTTTTATCTTTTCCTTAGGTCTGTCGTATTTATTTGTGATCGCAGGATTTATCGATAATGCCTTTTTAATGACCCTGATTATCTCGACCATTTCTCTCGGGGTGGTTGTCCCTACGTTAAAGGAAGCCCATTTGATGAAGACTGTAATTGGCCAAATAATTTTACTTGTTGCGGTCATTGCTGATCTTGTCACGATGATTTTATTAGCTGTTTTTGTTTCGGTTTTTGAGGCAGGGCATGGGAATACTTGGCTGCTGTTAATTTTATTTGGTGCTGGTATTATACTTTATTTTATTGGGAAAAAATTTAAAACACGTACCTTCATGGACACATTATCGACTGGAACCGTTCAAATTGGCACTAGGGCTGTTTTTACACTGATTATTGTTTTAGTTGGTTTATCAGAAACCCTTGGGGCAGAGAACATCTTAGGAGCTTTTTTAGCAGGTGTTCTAGTGTCATTATTATCTCCAAACCAGGAACTGCTGCATAAGCTGGATTCCTTTGGGTATGGCTTTTTAATACCAATCTTTTTTGTGATGGTGGGTGTTAAGCTTGATGTTTGGTCGCTTTTTAGTGAAAAAAAGCTACTTTTACTCATACCGCTATTATTAATTGGGTTGCTCTTATCAAAGCTTATTCCTGCCTATCTTTTAAAAATTTGGTATGATACCAAAACGGTTGTTTCATCGGGCTTTTTGCTTACCTCAACGCTCTCACTTGTGATTGCGGCATCCACCATTGGTGAAAGGATGAAAGTCATAACACCACAAATGAGTGGGACCTTAATATTGGTTGCAGTTATCACCTCTATTTTTACACCGATGGTTTTTAAAAAGCTATTTCCGTTTGAGGCGGCGGTAAGTAAAAAGGTTAGTGTTGCATTTTTAGGTGTAAACCAGGTCACCTTATCATTGTCACAAGAATTAAAAGGCGGACTGTATGCTCCAATTCTATACCATACGAAAATGGAAAAATCAGATAAACAGATTGCCGATTCACTGTTTGACATTGTAGAAATCGATGACTATTCAATTGAAACGATAGACAAGGCAGGGGTCTTTCAATCAGAAATTGCCGTGATTTCAACAGGGGATGAAACCATAAATGCAAGTCTGGCTATAGCAGTTAAGGAAAAAGGTGTCCCAAGGGTGATTGCGCGGATCGAAAGCTCGGAAATAGAACAAAGTCTGCGTGAGCATAACATTGAAGTATTCTCTTCCTTCCTTTCGACCAAGACATTGCTGCGGGCATTAATAGAATCTCCAACATTAATAAATATTTTAACCAATCAAGAAACCGGTCTATTTGAAATCATTATGATGAATTCATTTTTTAGTGGAATGCATTTAAGAGAATTTCCATTTACAGGCGATGTTATTTTTGTCCGTATATCAAGAGGGAAGGATTCTATCGTTCCACATGGGGATACGGAATTACTAATGAACGATCGTTTAATCGTAACCGGCTCAAAAGAGTATGTGGATGAATTGAAGCGGAAATTGGAATTTTGTGAGACCTGTTAAAGAGTTTGGAGAAGAATAGTAAGCGCACCTTTTCATTTTTGAAGAATTAGTGTAAAATTAGTACCAAGTACTAATATCATGTAATTATAGTAGGAGGACTATTTTAATATGAATCTTTCTGGAAAAACATTTGTCGTTATGGGTGTCGCAAATAAACGCAGTATTGCTTGGGGAATTGCTCGGTCACTTCACAATGCAGGGGCAAGATTGATTTTTACATATGCAGGAGAAAGAATTGAAAGCAGTGTCCGTGACTTAGCTAATTCCTTAGAAGCTGAAGGAACTTTAGTTCTTCCTTGTGATGTAACAAGTGATGAAGCAATTGCTACCTGTTTTGCAGAAATTAAAGAAGCAGTTGGAACCATTCACGGTTTAGCCCATTGTATCGCATTTGCGAAAACTGAGGATTTAAAAGGTGAATTTGTCAACACATCAAGAGATGGATTCCTGCTTGCACAAAATATCAGTTCCTATTCGTTGACGGCAGTGGCTAAAGAAGCACGTCCACTAATGACGGAAGGTGGCAGTATCGTTACCTTAACTTATTTAGGTGGTGAGCGGGCAGTTCCAAACTATAATGTTATGGGTGTTGCCAAGGCATCATTAGATGCAAGTGTCCGTTACTTGGCTTCTGATCTAGGTAAAGATGGTATTCGTGTTAATTCCATTTCGGCCGGTCCTATACGTACGCTTTCTGCAAAAGCAATTGGAGAATTTAATTCTATTCTAAGTGAGATCGAAGCAAAAGCACCATTACGCAGAACGACTACTCCTGAAGAAGTTGGTGACACTGCTGTGTTCCTATTTAGCGATTTTTCACGCGGAATTACCGGTGAAAACATCCATGTCGATTCTGGGTATCATATTCTTTAATTTTTTGGCCTGCTAGGATTTTAGCAGGCTTTTTAAATATCCTAAGTGACAATTGAAAGTAATGTAAAAAACTGCTGGAAAATCTGGCAGTTTTTTTTTATGTAGGTACTAGTATGAATTCAGTCATAATTTTGTTCTATATCGAAAAAAATAAAGAGGTATTCAAACACTTTACGAGATAAGGAAAGTGAAGCTAATGAAGGGAAGATATTGTTTTATTATATGTGTGTGTTTGTTTTTATTAACCGCATGTACACAAAAACAGCAGGTTAAGGATAGCCAATTGGCATTGATGAAAACGACTGATCCGACTCCGCTAAGTACAGTAAAGAATAAACATAATGACCAAGTGGAGGATATTAAAAGGGATGTAAGTTCTTTACCGGAACTTTATGATGTTGCGGTCGTAAAGGGAGACAAAGATACATTAGTGGTTTATAAGGTAAAGCATCTGCACCGATTTAAGATGAAAAAAATTGAAGCAGATGTAAACAAAATGCTGGAAGAAAAACATCCAAAGGAAAACTTTACTGTTTCGAGCGACTATAAAATCTTTTTGGAAGCCGTCAGGCTGAATGAAAAGATGAAAGAAGGAAAGTTATCCCATTCTAAAGCAGAAAAACGATTAGAGGAAATTGTTAAAATGACGGAGGATATAAAGTAAGAAAGGAAGTGTTAGAATGCCTAGTAAGAAGACGAAAAAAATGACTCCACAACAACAAAACTATCAAACACTTCAGCAAAAACATGAACTTAAGCGTCCTGTTCTTAAAAATTGTCTTAAGGCCTTTTGGGTGGGCGGGCTCATTTGTATGATTGGTCAAGCGGTTAGTTATTTTTACATATATTATTTTAATTTCACTGAGCAGAATGTTGGCAACCCGACTGTTGCTACGATGGTCTTTTTCTCCATGCTATTAACAGGGTTTGGTGTTTATGACCATATCGGGCAATTTGCCGGTGCAGGGAGTGCAGTACCGGTTACCGGCTTCGGTAACTCTGTCATCTCGGCAGCCATTGAACATCGGACTGAAGGATTTGTACTTGGTGTAGGTGGAAATATGTTTAAACTGGCAGGTTCTGTTATTCTGTTCGGCGTATTCTCTGCTTTTGTTGTTGCACTAATTAAGACGCTACTTGTGATGTGGGGGGTTTTGTAATTGTTAAAAGGGCACCAATCATGGGTATTTGACAATCGACCAATGATTACCGCAACTGGGGTAACAGGCGGACCATTCGAAGCTAATGGCAATTTAGCTAATGATTTTGACCTTTTATATGATGATTTATGGATGGGACAAGAATCTTATGAAAAAGCCCATCGATTATTGCTAGAAGAAGCGATTAAAGTAGCATTGAAAAAAGGGAATATCTCTAAAGAGCAAGTTCAGTTTTTATTTGCCGGTGATTTAATGAATCAAATTACCCCGACAAGCTTCGCAGCGAGGACCATGCAGATTCCCTACTTTGGTCTTTTTGGTGCCTGCTCTACATCCATGGAGGGCTTAGCGCTCTCATCTTTTGTCGTCAATTATCGTGGGGCTAACTATGTGTTGACCGGGGCGTCAAGCCATAATTCCGCTGTTGAAAAGCAGTTTCGATACCCTACCGAATACGGCGGGCAAAAACCTCCAACTGCACAATGGACTATAACAGGTGCAGGTGTGGCCCTTGTTGAAACAAATAAGCCTGGTCAAGACCTACCAGTAACAACTTCAGCAACGATTGGAAAAGTAATTGATATGGGCTTGTCGGATCCTTTTAATATGGGCGGTGCCATGGCACCTGCTGCTGCTGATACCATAATTGCTCATTTCCGCGATTTAGAATTAGATCCTTCTTATTATGATTTGATTGTTACGGGTGACCTAGGAAGAATTGGTCATAATACTGCTTTTGAATTAATTAATAAATCTGGATTGAAATTGGAGCAAAAACAGTTCCAGGATTGTGGATTATTGATGTATAAAAATGATCAGCCAGTCCAATCAGGTGGAAGCGGAGCAGGTTGTTCAGCAACTGTTCTATATGGTCATTTACTAAATGAATTGAAAAAGGGTACCTACAGGCGAATATTGGTGGTAGCCACTGGGGCGTTATTATCCCCGCTCAGTTTTCAGCAAAAAGAATCAATTCCATGTATTGCCCATGCGGTTTCAATTGAAATGAATGGAGTAAAGGGGTGAGTCGATGGTCGCGATGTTTTTTTGGGCGTTTGTAGTAGGGGGCATAATCTGTGTAATCGGACAATTATTATTTGATGTAGCGAAGCTTACACCTGGTCATACCATGAGCCTGCTGGTGGTTATTGGAGCAGTCCTTGATGGATTGGGGTTATATGAGCCGCTTGTTGATTTTGCGGGTGCCGGAGCGACCATCCCGATTACGAGCTTTGGAAATTCCCTTGTTCACGGGGCACTCCAGGACGCACAGGCTCATGGGATTATTGGGGTCCTAACAGGGATGTTTCAAATAACGAGCTCAGGTATTTCTGCCGCTATTATTTTTGGTTTTATCGGTGCGCTAATCTTTAAACCAAAAGGATAAAATACTCATTTTTTACCAATTTTCCTAATAGACTGTCATGCCTAGTACACATGGAAAAGTAATTTCATATGTTATTAATGAGATTACCGAAAGCGAGGTGACAGTCTATGTGCTTTGGATACGGCGGCTACGGCTACGGCGGAGGTTTTGGCTACGGTTCCACTTTCGTGCTTATCGTAGTATTATTCATCCTTTTAATCATTGTTGGCGCAAGCTTCTATTAATCAACAATGAAATGGAAGGGGATGGCCTAATAAGGCCAGCCCTTTCTGTCATACATAAGTGTATAACTACGGACAGACTGCGTTAGAAATTTAGGCATTTCATTCCATTTCATCACCTTTTTTCTCCTTCTTCATAAAATGAAAGTAGTTTATGAAGGAGCGTGAAATTTTAACATGGATAATGGGTTTTTTAAGAATATTGAAAAGAAAACTGGCGTTAATATGAAAGATATATTTGATTTAGCGAATTCTTTACAAAATGCCAATTTTAAAGATGAGAAAACAGTTCGAAGTGTCATCCAAAGAGTTTCGCAAATTGCTAATAAAAAGGTCAGCAAAGAGTTGGAAGATCAAATTGTGAAATCGATTGTTAATGATGGCAAACAGCTTGACTTTAATACGATTTCACAAATGATAAATAAAAAATAAAAAGAGGAAAGACCAATTGTTTTTACAAATTGGTCTTCCTCTTTTTATTTATGGGGGCTAAGAATCTGGAGCGATTGGCCTTTTTTCCTCTTCTATAATCTGGAATGGAAATCAAAAGGTGCTCTTTTGCTCTTGTCATGGCTACGTAGAATAATCTTCTTTCTTCTTCAATCGGCTCAATGTCGCCAGCACGGTAGGATTCAAGGGCAAAATCATGAGGCAAACTGCCATCAACAGCACCAAGGATATAAACGGTTTGATATTCCAATCCTTTCGCACGGTGAATCGTGCTTAGTGTGATGGCATCATTGAAATGCCTGCTCATATTCTTAATTTCCCTATTCATAGCTGACATATGTTGAGCGTGTTCAAGTAGCGCTTCAATCGTCGTAAAGCTTTTTGCCGCCACTTTTAAGTCCTTTAAATCATCAGAGCCTTTTTCTAGCTTACTCGACTCATTCCCACGTTTCTTAAGAAAATCAAGAAAACCAATTTCCTTTTCGATCTTTTCAATTGCGATAGATGGAGTTAAATGTTTTAACCCGCGGATGACGGTTACTGCCTTTTTTAATTTTTTTTCTTGAAAGGCATGTGCGGTTTTTAAGTGGGCAAGTGCCTCTAGAAGGGTGCAATCCTCTAAAATGCTGTTCGCCTTTAAGTCTTTCAAAACGGATTGTTTTAAGAATAATAATGGCAATAAGTCGTTCAACGCATTCGGATCGTCTTCATTTAAACTTACTCTTAAAAAGGCAAGGGCGCTTCTAATAATAAAGCGATCGTAAAAAGCCTCGGCATCCTGATCTATTTTAAAAGGCAGATTGGAGGCGGCTAATCTTTCAAAAACAGCCCGCGAGCTGACATTTGTCCGATAAAGAATAGCAAAGTCTCCAGGTTTTGCACCTTTCGAAATTTTTTCCTGGATATCCGTTACAATCATAGTGGCTTCTTCTTCTTCGTCAAAGGGAAAAAACAAATGAGGAAGGATACCCGAAGAATATTGTGCTTCCATGTGTTTGATTCTTCTTTTCTTATTAATTGCAATCATCTGATTGGCGGCACCAACAATTTCTTGTGAAGAGCGATAATTCTGTCCAAGGGTTACTATTTTTGCATTGGGAAAATCCTTTTCAAAATTCAAAAGATAGCTCGGGTCACTGCCCCTAAAGGAATAAATGGCCTGATCATCATCACCAACTGCACACACATTCTGATGCTTGCTGGATAACAGTTTGATTAACTCATATTGAACCCTGTTGATATCTTGAAATTCATCGATTAGAAAGTACTGAAAACGGTTTTGGTAATGTTCTAAAAGAGCTGGGGACGAAGTAAATAGCTGATAACAGCCAATTAACATATCATCAAAATCAAATAGTCCTTCACTCTGTTTATATTCTTCATATTTTTTATATAAAAAGACTGCATTCTCTTCCCAATCAGATAGGGGCTTAACCTCATGTGGCATGAGAAGGGAATTTTTCCAAAAACCAATTTGTTGAAGTGCTAAATCATAAGCAAATTCCTTATCAGACAATTGAAGCTCTTTTCCAGCTTCCTTAAGGATTTTATCCCGCTGCCAATCTTTCTTCAATAATTTATTAGAGGACCAATTGGCAGCATCATGAAACATTAATATGCGATAGAAGATACTATGAAAAGTACCGGTAACAAGCTGGCTGATTTTTCCCCGATGCATATTTGGATAAGATTGGAGACGGTTTTTCATTTCTGCGGCAGCTTTGGAGGTAAAGGTGACAAGCATCATAGAGCTAGGTTCGACTTGTTTCACCTCAAGCATATAGGCAGTTCTTGCTGTAAGCACCCGTGTTTTACCACTGCCTGCTCCCGCCAAGACTAGCAACGAGCCCTCTGTTTCCGTAACGGCTTTTATTTGGCTTTGATCGAGTATGACGCCATTGTCTGCTAGCTGTTGCAAGTAATTAGGCAGCTCTAGCCCTAGTGGTTTGTTAGTGGGAGTAAAAGGAACAGAGTATTCAATTGGTTTGGCAGACTGAAAAGGTTCTAGACCATCTTTGGCAACGGTAACGGTTCGTCCTTGGGGGATTTTAAAACCATTCCGCTCGATAAATGGTGGGGCTTCTTCATCTAAATTTATAATTGGTTCAGGTGTAAGACATTTCTTTTTAGGCGAATGGATATGAAAAAAATGTGGCTCTGGCTGAATTCCGAGAAACAATTTTACTTTTTCATGGCAGGAGGGACATTTAAGTTCACCATTTTTTCCTGCTAAATAGATCTTTTGGTATTGCTCTCGAGCTAATTGCGAGAGTGATATTAGCTGTTGCTGGTAGATAGCTGTTTTCATTTGTTTAAAACCTCTATTTCACGAAAATCACACATGTTCTATCTTAACAAAACCAGCTAGGTTCGAAAAGTGTTTGATGAATTATCCAGAAAAAAGAAACACCTGCCGATTATTCGGCAAGTGCTTCTGAAGGTATTTGTTTAACCATGGTTTTATGAGGTATACCAGCATCCAAAAATTCTTCTGAAACGACTTCATAGCCAAGTCCAGAATAGAAGGGGATAGCGTGGGTTTGAGCATTAAGTTTTAATTTGTGCAGGCCTTTTTCAGAGGCGTATTTTTCAATTTTCTCCATCATTGATTTTCCTGCCCCTGTCTTTCGGGCATCCTGTAGCACACAAATTCTTTCTACTTTCCCATAGCCATCCACTACTCGGAATCTTCCTGCAGCAATAGGATTAGAGGTATCTCCATACATAACAAAATGGACAGCTTCATCCTCATATTGGTCGATTTCCTCTTCAAGCAGGACATTTTGCTCTTCTACGAAAACAGTCTTTCGGACGGAAAAAGCATCTTCGAGTTCATTTTGATTTTCAACGATTTTAGCAGTCATGCTGTATTATTCCTTTCCAAGACGAAATGTTTCATAAACGGTCCAAGAACCATTTTCTAATTGATATAGCAGATGGAAGCGGTCAATTGTTTCCTCATGGTCGATTTTAGTCATCCGTAATGAGCCATAGACATCAGAATGTTCATCATTAGACAGCTTTTGACCAATCGTAATATGGGGGACAAAAGCATATTCTGAATTTTGTTCATTTAATTCACGATTGATATCCGAATGTAAGCTGGTCAATTCATCAGTTGGGTCCACCTTAAAGTATATTACATTATTGGCTGGCTTAAATGAACTAATCTTTGTCGTTTTTAAAGAAAATGGGCTCTTCTTACCAGCGATGATTCGTAATTGATCAGCAAATTGCTTTGCATCTTCTTCTGTTGCTTCAAATGCACTTTTTAAGGTCAAGTGTGGAGGAATAAGAGCATAATGCGGATCGTAGCGCTTACGATAAGAATTAACGATATCTTGAAGCTTTTTGGATGGGAAAATGACAACACCAAATTTCATGCGATTACCTCCATTATGAAATTATTTCGGGAAAGCATAAAAAAACGCTTTCTTGTAATATTATAGCAAATATTCTAACTATATTAAATGAATTAATATTCCTATCGAAATGCTAAAAAAACATTTTGAGCGCACGTTTTAGGTCTGGCTGCCAATAAGTCCATGTATGATTTCCATTATACTCTTCATAAAAATATGTAATAGGTTTCATTTTTATTTCTGTTGCGAGTAATCGATTAGGGCTTATAAAGTCTTTTATTTTTCCATCAGTTGTCGGAACAGCTGTTTCCTGGGTGCCTACCACATGGTAAATCTCCAAAAGTTGTCCCTCTTTAAAGTCTTTTACTAATTTAAGAACTTGCTCATCAACATATGGAGACTGAAGAAGTACTTTTCCGAAGGTATGTGGGTATTGTAACACCGTCATTAATGAAACAGCGGCCCCAAGGGAATCGCCGATTAAGGCCCTAGTAGATCCCATTTGATAGGTTGGAAACTCCTGATCGAGAAATGGTGCCAATTCGTGGGCTAGAAATCGAATATATTGCTGATTTTGATCACCATCAGGATGATACTTTCTCCGACGGTCCTCCACATTTTTATAGGGTACCCCAACAATGATTAAATTTTCAATTTCCTGTTGAAAAAACAGTTCATCTGCTAATCTCCCAATGCGACCTAGTTGAAAATAATCCTTGCCGTCTTGGGCGATTAGCAGCGAGTATTTATATAAGGGTGAAAAGTTAGCAGGCAGATAAATAAGAAGCTGCACTGTCTCTTGTAATTCTGTGCTTTGAAATGAATATTCTTTGATGGTGCCTTTTGGATAATTCATGTAACAGCCTCCCGAGTTTCATGGATACAACTGATTTTATCATAAATGGTACGACATATCTTATGGGAAGATTACGGTTGGTGGGAGGATGGAGTAGGCTTAATGGAGGTATGTTTTATGGAATCGAGATTCCGGCATAACAGATAAAATGTTTTCCCGTTTAAAGGTGCGCATTTGTTTCCGAAGCAAGCAATAGGCACGAATGTGGTCATCGTTGATTTCTTTTACAATGAGTTTTCTTTGGGAAAGCTCTTGGTTTTCAGCAAGATAAATCATCTCAATCGGCATATGCTCTTCAATAGAGCGAATTAAAAGTCCATCCATGGTAATCACTCCTTTTAGTTATATAGTTATATTATAACCGAACGTTAGTTCCTTATTCAAGAAAAAAGCGAACTTATGTTCCGTTAGGTAAAAAAATAATTCAGTTAATTTTAGAGAGAAAACAGTATTGACTTTTTTGAAATTTTGACTATAATTAAATTTGTAACTTAATAGTTGATCTGTTAGCTCAGCTGGGAGAGCGCAACCTTGACAGGGTTGAGGTCGGGGGTTCGAACCCCTCACAGGTCATAACTAGTCCTAACATCTAAATGATGTTAGGACTTTTTCTTTTAATTGGTTAATTACGAATCAATTATAACGCATAAATTCTTTCATTTATTCTGAACATAAAATGGGACGAATAAGGATAGAGGTGTACAGACAATGGCATTATCAATTTTTTGTATATCTAGCGTGGTTATGCATATCAGTTTTTTATGCTATGAAGAAACCATATTCAAAATTGGAGAATTCCGCATTGATTTTCTGCCTATTTATTATTGATCTTAACCGTGGCTGGATAACAATGATGAACTAAAATATATTACATATTCTATAGCACCACTAAATTATACAGCGTATATTGTTTATCGAACATTTATTACACCATTCCTTTTATTAATTGGCATAAATAGTATAGCTAGAACTTCTTCAGTAATAAAAAAAGTTATTGCCATCCTTATTTCTTCCTTTGTTTTCGTTCTCATCAATATTGTTTTACTAAAATTTGATGTGGTCTATTTCCATCAATGGAATTTGATTTATGATTATTTATACTACGTCTTATTACATTTATTAGGATATTTTATTTTATATTGCTACAAATCATTAGTTTTAAAAGGAGAGAAAAATAGATGATTTGGATTGGGCATTTTAGCTTAAGTGAAATATCATTAATTATTTTTAATGTTATCGCCTACGCAGTAATGTTTTTCTTACCGAAAAAACTTAGTAGAGATATAACGTGTATAAGTGTACTTTCAGGTTTAACAACAGGTATGCTGTTTGACATTACAATAGGTGGAGGTATCATAGATTTTTACAGGCAGA
This sequence comes from Neobacillus cucumis, assembly GCF_016908975.1. GTDB lineage: Bacteria > Bacillota > Bacilli > Bacillales > Cytobacillaceae > Neobacillus > Neobacillus cucumis. The sequence continues at coordinate 110,432 of NZ_JAFBEX010000010.1, read as the reverse complement.
ATGATACGAATCACTATGAACTATTTGACCTGTTTTATTATTCATTATTTGCACCGTTTGGATATTTTTTTATGTATTTGTACAAGGTCTTACGAATTAATAAAATGGCGTTTAACTATTCAAACACTGACAGGGATCTATTACGTGTTCATTACAAGTAATAAAAGTAGAAAACAGCGATTATTTATACTGATTTCATAGTATTTCTCTATTTTTCATTAATTTTAATTGTAAATTGATTTCTTAAATGTAAAAGAGGGAAACTTGTTCCCTCGTTATATTATTGATATTAAGATTTCAGTTAATTAATGTTGGGATCTTGTGTATATGGCCTAGAGAAACCCCGACTAATGCCCCCTTACAGATTATAAACTTACGTTTGGCTTAAATTAAAGTCTTAGTAAACTTAAATTCTTCAAACCTCCACAATTTCTGCAAATCTTTTATGGTAAGCTATTGCTATTAGAATAGTGTGTAAAGGTGATCATATGTATACTCTATTAAGCCAAATAAGTTCAGTATTAAGTAAACCATTTTTTAGTATGGCAAATAGCTTAGAATCCTGGCCCATTATTTTTGCATTAATTTTGGGGTTGGTAGGAGCACTTGCACCTTGTCAGCTTACAGGAAATATAAGTGCGGTAACACTTTATGGAAATCGTTCCATTCAAAAGAAGATAGCTTGGAAGGATGTTACTTATTTTACCTTAGGAAAAATTGTAGCCTTTTCTTTATTAGGGGTTTTGGTATGGTTGCTAGGAAAAGGGTTTGAACAAAATCTACCATTATACTTTCCTTGGCTAAGGAAGATGATGGGGCCTTTGTTAGTCTTCGTTGGTTTGTTTATGTTAGGCTTAATTAAATTATCGGGAACAATTAATCTATTGAAACTATCAAAAGAATATAAACACGAAAATCCTTTTGCTTCCTTTATGCTAGGACTTAGTTTTTCACTCGCATTCTGTCCTACGATGTTTATCCTGTTTTTGGTTACATTGATGCCAGTTGTGTTGTCTAGTTCCTATGGGTTTATTCTCCCCCCTATATTTGCGCTAGGAACAGCCATTCCATTATTGATCGTTATTTCAATTATTTGGTATCTTGGAGGAAGTGGGATTGTCCTAAAAAAAGGAAGAAAGTTTGGAATGGTTATTCAAAAGATTGCCGGTGCTCTAATGTTACTATTGGGAATTTTTGATACAATCACATATTGGTCTTTATAACAAAGAGACAAAATAAAAACAACGATTCAACCGTTGTTTTTGTTTTGTCTAAGCAATAAAAAATTCACATTTTTATAAGATAATTTTGAAGTAAGTTCCTTTTCCCAGCTCACTTTCAACTGTAATAGTCCCACCATGCGCTTCCACTAATTGCTTGACAATCGCAAGCCCTAATCCAAATCCCCCGGTAGCTCTAGAACGAGATTTTTCCACTCTGTATAAACGGTCAAAGATATAAGGAAGATCCTCTGGTGGAATGCCGATTCCTTGATCCTTAATGGTGATTTCAATTTTTCCATTCTCCTCAGTTGCTCCTATAAAAGTACTGGTATTCTCTTTTGAATATTTAAGACTATTATCTAACAGATTTAATATCACTTGTTCAAAACGGGTAGGGTCGATGTTTATATTAATCGGTTGCTGGCAGTCTAATTTTAGTGTAATTCCTTTATTCATAAAGGCGGGTAAAACCCTTTGATAGATGGAGTTTAAAAAAACGCTCAAATCAATTTGTTCTTTTGATATGGAGAACGTATTTTGATCCAATTTTGCCAGATCGAATAACTCTTTAAGTAAGCGGCTTAAACGTTGTGATTCCTCATGAATTATATCGAGATACTTGAATCTATCAGATTCAGATAACTCCTTCCTTTTAGCAATATCAGCATATCCATTAATATAAGTTAGAGGAGTACGAAGTTCATGAGAAACACTGGCCAAAAATTCGTTTCTCTCTTGTCTTAAATAGTTTAAGTCATTTGCTAGCGTTTGTATGGATTGTGATAGTTCACCAAGCTCATCGTTAGAAGGTCTTGGAAGTGTTACGGAAAAATCCCCTTTACTGAGCTTTTTTGTTGCTTCTTTCATTGAAATAAGAGGCTTTGTTAAGGCCTTAGATAAAAAGAAAACGGTTATGAGCATAAAGATCAGGATTAAACATGAGGCAAAAAGAAAATGTTTGTTCAATTCGGATATTAACTTTTGAACCTCGTCTGTTTTTCTAAACATATACACGTAACCAGCTTTTTTCCCATCCTTATTATTAAATGCTGTCACGGTAGCAATATATTTTTCGTTTTGCCAATCTGGTTGAAGAATTCTACCGTTTCTGGGAAGATTATTAATAGGTTTATCTAATAAGGCCTCCGTATATTGATTGATTTTAGTGGAAGAAGTCAAAATTACTCCTTTATTATTTGTAATCACTACTTCTGTATCAGTCTGTGACTCCATTAAAGCGATGTGATGGAGGGTTGCTGGCTCTGAATTGATTTCTAATACAGCACGGTGACTATTGCCTCTTGCTTGAAGTGCACTTAGCTCCTGGTGGACTTGCGAGTGTACTAATTTATTATGTAAGAAAATCATAGAAAAGGCTTCGATAAAAACGATACAAACAAAAAACCACAAACCTAATTTAATGGATATTTTCATGACGTGCACCTCTTGTTTTGATATAACTATTTTAAATGACAAATGTGAAGAATGTTTGCAGAAATGTGAATAAAGGTTAATTTATCCTTTAAAAAAACACCTTAACAGAGCAGGTTTTCCTTTATCACAGGGACATTTGAATAAATTGTGAAAATCGAATAAAAAAGTGAAGGATTTTTAAGCATGCCTATTTACATAGGGTGGGGGGGTATGGTAAATTTGTGTTAGAGAAGGATGGTAATGACTCATCACGATCCTGTTAACCTGAATCATTCTAATGTGTGGTGGAAAGAATTCTAGATAGCGACCATGAAGGTTGTAGAAGGATTGTTAATACCATACAGAGACTATAAAAAATATTAGTGAGGGAGTATTTAAATGGAAAAAGTAACATTAAATGTTCAAGGAATGTCTTGTGGTCATTGTGTCAAAGCAGTAGAAGGAAGTGTAGGAGCTCTTAAGGGAATCAATTCTGTGAAGGTTGATTTAAAGGCTGCTAAAGTGGATGTTGAGTTTAATAAGCAAGAGGTTTCAATAGATCAAATTAAAGAAACAATTGAAGATCAAGGCTATGATGTGAAATAAATAGTTTGAAAAGACGTGCTAGTTGATAGCACGTTTCTTTCAAAAAAAAATATACCTATATGGGGTATAAAAGGGTGGCTTTAAATGAGTCAAAATGTGAAAGAAACAAATATCCAGATCTCAGGTATGACCTGTGCTGCCTGTGCAGTAAGAATTGAAAAGGTTCTTAAAAGATTAGAAGGCGTGGAAGAAGCAAATATTAATCTTGCGATCGAGCGTTCAAATATAAAATACCATCCTGACAAAATAAATATGGAGGAAATTGAAAAAAAGATTAAAGATCTTGGTTATGAGGTAGTGAATGAAAAAGCGGAATTTGACATAACCGGTATGACCTGTGCTGCCTGTGCAACCAGAATAGAAAAGGGTTTATCGAGATTAAATGGTGTCGCAAAAGCAAATGTTAATTTGGCACTTGAAAGAGCGACTGTGGAGTATAACGGTGCGGTCCTAACGCCAGGTGAAATTATTAAAAAGGTAGAAAACCTCGGCTATGGTGCACATATAAAGGAAGATGTAATCGAAACAAGTGACCATCGTCAAAAGGAGATTGAAAAACAAACAGGGAAGTTGATCTTTTCAGCCATCCTTTCCTTCCCGCTATTATGGGCAATGGTGGGACACTTTTCATTTACCTCATTTATTTGGGTACCAAAAATGTTTATGAATCCGTGGGTGCAATTTGCTTTAGCTACTCCGGTACAATTTTTTATTGGTAAACAGTTCTATGTTGGAGCATATAAAGCATTAAAAAATAAAAGCGCCAATATGGATGTTTTAGTGGCCTTAGGAACATCGGCAGCTTATTTTTACAGTTTATATTTATCATTCATGTCGATCGGTGGTATGACGCATTCTGTAGAACTTTACTATGAAACTAGTTCTATTCTCATTACGCTAATTATTCTGGGTAAGCTTTTTGAAGCAAAGGCCAAAGGAAGGTCATCTGAAGCCATAAAAAAACTGATGGGCCTGCAAGCAAAGACAGCAATTGTGGAGAGAGACGGAGTAGAACAAGAAATCCCAATTGAGGAAGTAATAGTTGGTGACATTGTTCATATTAAACCTGGTGACAAGATACCAGTAGACGGCAAAGTCCTGGAAGGTCGTTCTGCGATTGATGAATCAATGCTGACAGGAGAAAGTGTTCCAGTTGATAAAACGATTGGTGACGAGGTAATCGGAGCAACGATCAATAAGAATGGATATTTAAAAGTGGAAGCAACCAAGGTGGGAAGAGATACAGCTTTGGCCCAAATTATAAAAGTAGTGGAAGAAGCACAGGGTTCAAAGGCACCCATTCAACGCCTTGCGGATAAGATTTCCGGTGTGTTTGTTCCTATTGTGGTTGCTCTAGCTTTATTAGCCTTTATCCTCTGGTATGTTTGGGTGGTTCCTGGCGATTTAGCTGCAGCACTAGAAAAATTGATTGCTGTGTTAGTTATCGCTTGTCCTTGTGCTTTAGGGCTAGCAACGCCAACGTCCATTATGGCCGGTTCAGGTCGTGCAGCGGAATATGGCATTCTGTTTAAGGGTGGCGAGCATTTGGAAATGACCCATAAAATTATGACAGTCGTCTTAGATAAAACAGGTACCGTTACAAACGGAACACCAGTTTTAACAGATGTATTCACGGCTCCAACTCAAACAGAAAATGAATTTTTATCATTAGTGGGATCCGCTGAAAAACAATCAGAACATCCACTAGCACAAGCTATTGTTCAAGGAATTAAGGATAAGGGGATTTCGTTAAAGGAAGTTATCGAGTTCGAAGCAATCCCTGGCTTTGGGATTAAAGCAAATGTTGAAGGAAAAGAAGTATTAGTTGGGACTAGGAAATTAATGAGTAAATACAATGTGGCAGTCGAACATGCCTATGATCAAATGAATGATTTAGAAAAGGTTGGGAAAACAGCCATGCTTGCTTCTATTGATGGTCGATATGCCGGTATGGTTGCTGTTGCTGATACCATTAAAGAAACCTCAAAATCAGCCATCAGCCGTCTAAAAAATATGGGCATTGAAGTCATCATGATTACTGGAGATAATCAGCAAACCGCGAAAGCCATAGCGAGTCAAGTGGGTATTGACCATGTTATTGCTGAAGTTCTTCCTGAAGGAAAAGCAGTTGAAATAAAGAAATTGCAAGGAGAAGGGAAGAAGGTCGCCATGGTTGGCGATGGAATCAACGATGCCCCGGCCCTTGCCATAGCAGACATCGGTATGGCTATTGGAACGGGGACGGATGTTGCAATGGAAGCAGCCGATATCACCCTTATTCGTGGAGATCTAAATAGTATTGCAGATGCCATCTTTATGAGTAAAAAGACGATTCGTAATATTAAGCAAAATTTGTTCTGGGCCCTTGCCTATAATACGCTCGGTATTCCGGTTGCTGCTCTAGGATTCCTTGCACCTTGGCTTGCAGGCGCCGCAATGGCATTCAGCTCCGTTTCTGTTGTACTCAATGCATTACGTTTACAAAAAGTCAAATTGTAAAGATGAGCATCATTTGAAAAGCCGTTATCCCATGGGATTACGGTTTTTTAGTCTTTTTCGACATTTTACACATATTCTTCAAAGTTTCTGCTAAATTTCTGCATACTTTTTTCCTATATTAGGAGTATCTGATAGATAGAGGAGAGTTAAACATGAATATGAACATGACGCATTATATGGGATTACTAGCAGACAATCAGCCTTGGAATTTATTAATTTTTATGGCGGTTCCAGTCATTTGCGCTGAGATATTGGCGATTTCAGAAATTGCTATTTTATTCACGAGAAAATTAGACGGTGCTTTGAAAAAATTAAATAAAGTAACTGGGATTTTTGCAGGAATCTATTTTACAGGTATCTTTATTTACTTAATGAAAACTGCCTATATACCGCTAACTGTTAATGGAGATTGGAAAGGGTGGATTGATGTAGTTGCTGTTACGTTCTATCTGCTTGGTATTATTCCATTCCTTGGTATGGCACTACTTGATCTAGGTCTTATTTATCGAAATAAAACGGAAGAAGAGAAACTCAAAATCCATGCCATTTTTGTTAGTATCTTCTTAGTCGTAGCTCATATTGCCATGATTTTTGGAATGATTGATCCTTCCCTGGGCTCAGGTTCTTCTGGTGGTCATGCAATGATGAATATGTAGTATTCTATCACTACATACTGAAAACATTAGTGAAACTAAAAATTTTAAGACTGTATCCCAATTTGAGGGATACAGTTTTTAATTAGAAAATTTCGCTTGAATTTCTTTTAAAAACAAATCAGCAGCAGCGGAAAAAACCTGATTCTTTTTCCAAACCATATTTAAGCCTGATTCAAGTCTTGGCTCTAGCGGTCTAAAACATAGGTTACTATCACTTGACGTATTCACTATTTTATCCAGGGTTATGGCATAACCAATGCCTTCATCAACCATAAGGGAAGCATTATAGGCAAGATTGTAGGTAGTCACGATGTTTAATTTATCAAAATCTTCCCCAAACCAATCTGCAAATTCATTTTTAGAAAATGTCTGTTTCATAGCCTGTCGTGAACAGATGAGCGGAACATTTACTAAATCCGCTGCTTGAATAGTATCTTTGCCAGCAAGAGGACTGTCCTTCCTCATCACAACACCCCAAACATCCTTGGCGGGGATATTGATATAATTGTATTTTGAAATATTAGCTGGTTGAATTAAAATACCAAAGTCAAGCAATCCTTTGTCTAGCCGTTCCGTTACATCGTCTTCGTTTCCGCTATAGAGGTGATACCGTATAGTTGGATAATGCAACTGTAAATCTTTTACTACCCGTGCAATCTGTTTCATGGCGTCTGTTTCCCCGCCACCTATATAAACATCACCACTTATGGTTTCTTCCATGGAATGAAATTCTGCCTCTAATTTATCGACCATCTCAACAATTTCTTCTGCTCTTTGTCGGAGGAGCATTCCTTCATCTGTGAGATTGATACTGTGACTACTGCGAATAAATAGTTTTTTTCCTAATTCTTGTTCAAGATCTTTTAATTGTCGTGACAAGGTTGGCTGTGTCACATGCAAAAAATCAGCGGCACCTGTAATGCTTCCCTCCCTTGCAACAGTAAGAAAATAGCGCAAAACTCTTAATTCCATTTAAAACTCCTCCTTCATAATGTTTTAGTATATCATTTTAGAAATGCCTATCAAGCATATCTTGATATAAGATATAAGTATTGGATATATACAAAAGGCACAGCTAAAATACATAACAAAGGGTCGAAACAACAGTAAGAAAGGAAGTCATATAAAATGTCTACTACTAATCAAGATAAAGTTGTTGTGATTATGGGAGCATCAAGTGGAATTGGTGAAGCAACTACTAAGAAATTGGCTGAAGAAGGAGCTAAATTAGTCATTGCCGCGCGTCGTGAGGATCGCTTGAAAGCTCTTGTTGAAACATTACCAAATGCTGATATTGCATATGTTGTTGCAGATGTTACGAATAAAGACGATGTTCAAGCAGTTATCAATTTGGCAGTCGAAAAATATGGTCGTGTGGATGTACTTTTCAATAACGCTGGAATCATGCCACAATCTCTTCTTTCAGATTTGAACGTGGAAGAATGGCGTCAAATGTTAGACATTAATGTTATGGGTGTTTTAAATGGAATAGCTGCGGTGTTACCTATCATGCAGCAACAACAATCCGGTCATATTGTGACAACCGCCTCCGAAGCGGGACATGTTGTTTTTCAACAAGGGGCTGTTTATAGTGGAACAAAGTTTGCTGTTCGTGCCATCATGGAAACATTGCGTCAAGAGGAAAGAAAAAACAATATTCGCAGCACACTCATCTCTCCAGGAACGGTAGACACTGAACTTCATCTAACCATTAGTGATCCTGAAAGACGTGAATGGATAGAAAATCTTCAACGTGAGGTAGGCTTACAAACAAGTGATGTAGCCGATGCCGTTGTGTATGCCATTGGTACACCTCCTACGGTTAATGTAAGTGAAGTTCTCTTGGTTCCGGCCAATTAAGTTGACTAATGGATATTGGGAACAATAGGAGGAATGAAATATGACTAATCATAATAAAGTTTGGTTTATCACAGGTGCGGGACGTGGCATGGGAGTAGAGTTCGTAAAAGCAGCCCTTGCCGCAGGTTACAAAGTCGTCGCCACGGGTCGTTATACCGAAAAAATAGCCAAAGTCTTTGGTGATAACGAAAACCTGCTAGTCGTAAAACTGGACGTCACCAGCCCGGCTGATGCCGAGGCGGCCGTCAAAGCTGCAGTTGATAAGTTCGGAAGGATTGACGTACTTGTTAATAATGCCGCGAACTTCTTTGGGGGTTACTTTGAGGAGTTGACCCCGGACCAAATTGACGTGCAATTAAAGACCGCCCTCATCGGTCCAATGAACGTTACCAGGAAAGTGTTGCCTGTGATGCGCAAGCAGCGTTCTGGTCACATCATCTCGATCTCATCAGGCGCTGGTCTTTCCGGATTCGAGTTTAATTCTGCTTACGCCGCGTCTAAGTTCGGTCTCGAGGGGTGGATGGAGTCACTGCAGCCTGAGGTCTCACCGTTCGGCATTCACACCACAATTGTCAATCCTGGGATGTTCCGCACCGAGCTTCTCACTATGGAGTCGGCGACCTACGCGGTTCCTTTGATTGAGGACTACTCCGGCCGCAGAGAAAGTAATCAGGATGCGTATAATGGCCAGAATAGAAAGCAAGCCGGTGACCCGGTCAAGCTCGCCGAGGCACTGATAAAAATCGCAAATGAAGAGCAGCCTCCACGTCGCTTCATTGCTGGGGCTGACGCCGTTGGCATCGCAGAGCAAAAGATTGCCGACCTAAAAGCGCAAATCAACGCCTACCGAGACATCTCGACGTCTATGGCACACGAGGATGCATAAGCTGTCAGACGGAAGTTAACTTAGTTCTTTGGGTAGAATGATTAAAATAAATGCCCCCATAGCTTTTTGGGGGCATTTTATTGAAGATAGGAGTTGTCTTTTTGACTAAACGAAATAACTTATTGATTTTTATATTAACGGTTGGAGTTTTTGGTATTTTAAATACTGAAATGGGTGTCATTGGAATACTACCCGCCATTGCTGAACACTTTCATGTCAGTATAGCAAAAGCAGGATGGCTGGTGAGTCTGTTCGCCATTGTTGTGGCAGTATCCGGTCCAACGATGCCTTTATTGTTTTCGGCAATCAATCGTAAAAAGGTCATGTTACTAGTACTCGGTGTTTTCGTATTGGGGAACATCGTATCGATATTTACAACTAACTTTACTATTCTATTAGTAGCTCGTATCATTCCAGCCTTTTTTCATCCTATTTATTGCTCTATGGCATTTACAGTAGCGGCTGCATCCGTAAGCAAAGAAGAAGCTCCAAAAGCTGTTTCGAAAGTATTTATAGGAGTATCAGCCGGTATGGTAGTTGGCGTACCAATCGCAAGTTTTATTGAAAGTGTAACTTCTTTACAGATGGCAATGGTATTCTTTGCGATTGTTAATGCTTTTTGTTTCATTGCTACTTTGCTTTTTGTACCATCTATGCCAGTTGAAGAAAGACTTTCTTATGGTACACAAATTTCCGTATTAAAAAAATCGATTACATGGCTATCCATCGTGACTGTCATTTTATTGAATTCGAGCGTATTTGGGGTTTATAGTTATCTTGCTGATTATTTGAAAACTGTGACGAATATCCCTACGAACACCATTAGTATCATATTATTCGTATACGGCGGAGCCAATATTATTGGAAATATTGTGGCAGGGAAAATCCTATCTAAAAATGCAAACAAATTTGTCGCAGTTTTTCCTTTTATATTAGGGATCGTTTACATCCTATTATTCCTATTTGGACAGTTTACCTTACCTATGGCGTTCATTACTTTAATTTGGGGAATATTAGGTGGAGTAGGGGGGAATATCAATCAATATTGGCTTGCGTCTTCAGCTCCCGAAGCGCCTGATTTTGCCAACGGCTTATTTATATCATCCTGTAACGTAGGAACAACCATTGGTGCAGCTGTAGGCGGGTTATTCATCTCAGAAATGGGCACACAATACGTTGTATTAGTAGGAATCCTATCATTGATATTAAGCTTGGTAACTATTTTTCTAAGAAATTATATATATATTCCTACAAAGCAAATCTCCTCTAAGGAGTTTACCCTATAAGGTTTATCGATCACACTCAGGTCAAAGAACGAGAAATGGAGGATTTAAATGGCACACGATAAACAGGTTGCACTTGTAACAGGTGGAAATCGAGGAATTGGATATGAGCTGGTTAAGCAATTGGCGTTGAAAGGCTTTCAGATCATTTTGACAAGCCGGGATCCAAAGAGGGGGCATGAAGCGGCGCAAAAACTGAAGGAATTCAATCTGGACGTTTCTGTGGTGGAGATGGATGTAAATAATCAAGAAAGTATCCATCAAGCAGCAATGACAATAAATGAGCGGTATGGAAGATTAGACGTATTGATTAATAATGCTGGCGTGTATCTGGAGGAGAATAAAAAGTTAGTAGCATTGGACCCTTCCATTCTGGAGCGAACAATGGCAACCAATTTCTTTGGTGCGTACCATGTTATCCGTTCCTTTATTCCTCTCATGGAAAAACAAGGCTATGGGAGAATTATTAATATATCTTCAGAATATGGGGCGATGAGCGATTTGTCCTATCCAGGGGTAGGCGCATATAAGTTGTCTAAATTCGCCCTTAATGGATTGACACAATTGGTAGCTGCAGAAATCAGTGGAGATATCAAAATAAATGCAGTCGATCCGGGCTGGGTAAGTTCAGATATGGGTGGGCCGTCTGCTCCTAGAACACCAAGGCAAGCAGCCGAGCTTATCCTATTGTTAGCGACGACTGGACCTGAAGGACCTAACGGGGGATTCTTCAGGGATGGAAAACAAATTCCTTGGTAAACATTGGTGAATGGTCGAGAATTTTTTCTTGAAATTTATACTGAAAATTCAAACGGCTCAGTCCAGTACTGAGCCGTTTACTATGAGATCTCTATTTTATTGTTTTTATGAATATCTTCCGTTCCGGCATCCAATGCAGTCTTGTAATAGCTGCATTTATGCTCGATAACTTCCAATGTGTTTTTTAATTCTTCTATCTGTGCTTCTACAATAGCTTTTCGATCGATAAACATGTCATATCTTTGTTGCAATGTGGAATCCCCTTCTGAACACCAATCAAAGAAATTTTTAATTTCCTTAATGGGCATCCCAGTGGATTTTAGACATTCTATTACTTTTAAGGTGCTGATATCGGATTCTTTAAACCGCCGTGTTCCGTTTGGTGTCCGTTCTACAAAAGGCATAAGCCCCTCCTTATCGTAGTAACGTAAGGTATATACTGTAAGATTCAATTCATTTGCAACTTCGCTGATCGTGTATGTCTTCATCATTTATCTCCAATTCTTAATGATATAAACTTCGAGTTAACTCTATGAATGAAGGAAATTTATCATGTTGTGTGCTAAATGTCAAATGATAACTTACAAGGAAAGTAGAATTAAAGATATGAAATTTTTTTTAAAATAGGTATTGACTTAGAGTTAACTATAGGGATTAAGATTGTTTTGCAAGAGAATAAAAAGCAGGGTAGAAATGAAAGAAAGGGAATTTGAACCTAAGTCATTCATTTATGCCCGAAATAAGCGTATCCTCTTGAAAATACATAAATATTGGAGGTTTTTTTAATGATAACTGCTAAAGCAAGAGCTGTAGATGGTCCTGATAAACCGTTTCGAGCTGCTGAAATTAAAAGACGAGACCTTGATTTGCATGATGTTCTGATTGAGATTAAATATGCTGGCATATGCCATTCTGATATCCATACTGCTCATGGTGAATGGGGTCCTGTGAATTATCCACTCGTGCCTGGACATGAGATTGCGGGAATTGTTACCGAAGTAGGAGCAGAGGTCACAAAATACAAGGTCGGTGACCGGGTCGGTGTCGGATGTATGGTTGACTCCTGTGGCGAATGTGAAAATTGCCGTAATGGTGAGGAACAATACTGCCTCAATGGAAATGTTCCTACCTACGCTGGTGTTGACAAATACGGTGAGCCTACTCAAGGTGGCTATTCAACTCACATAGTCGTAACGGAGGACTTCGCAGTCAGAATTCCTGACAGCATTGGGCTTGATGCTGCAGCACCATTACTTTGTGCAGGTATTACGACATATTCTCCATTAAACCATTGGGAGGCTGGTCCAGGGAAGAAAGTAGCGGTTGTTGGTATGGGTGGTCTTGGTCATATGGCTGTCCAAATTGCACATGCCATGGGTGCCGAGGTAACCGTTCTTTCACAATCATTGAAGAAAAAGGACGATGGCTTGGAATTAGGAGCAGACCACTACTATGCCACAAGCGATCCAGAGACATTTAAGAGTCTGGCGGGTTCATTCGACCTTATCATTAATACAGTAAGCGCTAAGATCGATATTAGTGCCTACCTTTCGTTGTTGGCACTAGATGGTACAATGGTTAACGTCGGTGCGCCAGCGGAGCCATTGTCACTTAACGTTTTCTCACTAATCGGTCATCGCCGTTCATTTGCAGGTTCAATGATTGGAGGCATCCGTGAGACTCAGGAAATGTTGAATTTCTGTGCAGAACATAAAATTGTTCCTAAGATTGAAGTCATTTCTGCCGACCAAATTGACGAAGCCTACGAACGCGTATTGGCTTCAGATGTGAAGTATCGATTCGTAATTGACACTAGCACCATTTAAGTTCCTTAAATAATCATTTTTAATGGTAATTTCGAGGATGTCCAATTAGCCTAGCTTTTTGGACATCCTTTTTTATATGTTGCTTCAAATTAGAATCAGGTCCAAAATGATTTATGCAGTTTGTGTATGATTTGTAGAAGGATAAGAAGATACAAATAAATGGGTTTGAGACATTTCACTTAACGATATAATTTATTTTAGGAGGAGATAACGATGACAAACAGTAAAATGAATCCTAAGGTAGATGAATTTTTAAGTAGGGCTAAAAAGTGGAAGGAAGAATATGAAAAGTTGAGAGATATCATTCTTGACTGTGGGCTGACCGAGGAATTTAAATGGATGCATCCTTGTTACACTCTTGAGAACAAAAATATCGTTTTAATACATGGATTTAAAGAATATTGTGCGCTTCTGTTCCACAAAGGTTCCTTATTAAAGGATCCACGTGGGATTTTAATCCAACAAACGGAGAATGTACAGGCGGCGCGCCAGATTCGTTTCACCAATGTTCAAGAAATAGTTGCCATGGAAACCATCTTGAAAGATTATATTTATGAAGCCATTGAAGTAGAAAAAGCCGGTTTGGAAGTGAATTTTAAAAAGAATTCAGAATACATAATTCCTGAAGAATTTCAAAAAAAATTGAATGAAATTCCAGCCTTGAAAACTGCTTTTGAAGCATTAACCCCGGGACGGCAAAGAGCATATCTTCTTCATTTTTCGGGGCCCAAACAAGCCAAAACTCGTGAGTCAAGGGTTGAAAAATGCATGCCGCAAATTCTCAATGGAAAGGGATTAAATGATTAGTCTTATCATTGTGCAACAAAATTTCATTCGAAGGTTAAAGATGGCCATTCTATAAAACATCCAACCAACTTGCTCCTAGAACGTTTACAACCTCAGAGGTGAATCTTATACTTACGTTATCAATTTACAACTACAGGTAATTGAAATAGATAAGTAACTTGGAGGTTCACATCATGGGAAATCAGTTTAAGGAAAACTTTCTATGGGGAGGAGCTGTCGCTGCCAATCAGGTAGAGGGAGCATACAATGTTAACGGCAAAGGGTTAAGTACGTCAGATGTCGTTCCCAATGGTCTGATGGGAGAGAAGCATTTTAAAGTTGAAGAAAATGTATATTATCCTAATCATGATGCGATTAACTTTTACTATAACTATAAGGAAGATCTCGCTTTAATGGCCGAAATGGGCTTTAAATGTTTTAGAACCTCCATCAATTGGACGAGAATTTTTCCAAATGGGAATGAATTGGTTCCAAACGAAGAAGGACTGAAATTTTACGATGACCTATTCGATGAAATGCTTAAATTAGGCATGGAGCCGGTTGTCACGATCTCTCATTATGAGACCCCTTTATATTTAGTTGATCATTATGGCGGATGGATGAACCGTAAACTAATAGATTTTTACCTGAATTATTGTGAAGTCATCTTTAATCGTTACAAGGACAAAGTTAAATATTGGATGACCTTTAATGAGATTAACGCTATTCATTTTATCCCTTTTGCAGCAGGAGGAATCAGGATTCCTGAAGGTGAAAATAAACTGCAGTATGTGTTTCAAGCGACCCACCACATGTTTCTTGCCAGCAGCCTTGCTGTTCAATTGGGGCATAAAATCAACAAAGACTTTCAAATTGGATGTATGCTGACATTAAGTACTATGTACCCGGCTACATGTAAGCCTGAGGATGTACTCGGCACCTATCAGATGAAAAGACGTTCTTGGTATTTCAGTGATGTCATGATGAGAGGGTATTATCCTAGTTATGCCAAGGACGTATGGAAGCAATATGATGTGGTTGTTGAAATGGAAGACGGTGACGAAGAAATCCTAAGAGCGGGGACTTGTGATTACATCGGTTTCAGTTATTACAGAAGTTCTTTATATGAAGATGGAATGGCCATTATGGGAAATACGGCAGGTAATACGGGAAGCAGTAACCCATATTTAGAAACGTCACCATGGGGCTGGCAAATTGACCCTAAAGGTCTTCGTCTGGTATGTAATGAAATCTACGACCGTTATCAGGCTCCATTGTTCATTGTTGAAAATGGTCTTGGCACGATTGACGTTGTAGAGGAAGACGGAAGCATAAACGATGATTATCGAATTGAATACACAAAAAATCATCTTAAAGAAGTATATATGGCTATGCAAGAAGGCTGTGATATTATCGGCTACACTTATTGGGGATGCATCGATTTAGTAAGTGCGGGAACAGGAGAAATGAAGAAACGGTACGGCTTTGTCCATGTTGACAAAGATAATGATGGTAACGGGACGTTAGCAAGAACAAAGAAGAAGAGTTTCGAATGGTACAAAAAAGTGATTGCAAGTAATGGTGAATGTTTGTTCGAAGAACCAGTCATTTCTCATTCCTAAGTGATTATTGTGGATTGGATTATTTGGCTGCATAAGCGGATCTGCCGTTTATGCAGCCTTTCTTAGTTATCTTCATCCAGCTGAGTTGGAGCATTGTAGAAGGAAGTAATTCTAGCAATTCTAGTCGAATAGTCTTTATTTTCCTCATAGTCTTTTCCGAAAATACCAGCATAAATAAAGTCTAAAATCATCAAAATGGAAATTCTCGACGAAAAGGTACCAATTTTAGAATAGACATTTTCTTTGGAAACTACGTTTAAAGAAACGTCGCTATATTTAGACAAAGAATTATTTCGCATACTGGTAATGCTGACAATAGGCGTGTTGGATTGTTTTAATATCTCAGCGTATTTTAGAACAGTATCATTTTCACCTGTATAGGAAATGATGAGGGCACAATGTGTTTCAGTGGAACGTGCAGCGTTAAATAACTGGTCTAGGTCATTTAGCGGCATCTCCACACGCCGGTTGATTCTTCTTAATTTGTAGTTAAAATCTGCGGCCATATGAATATTAATTCCGGTGCCATAGATATCAATGACTTCCGCTTGAGATAACATCTGAATTGCTTTTTCATATTGATCCAGTTCCACAAGCAGAAGCGTCTCATTAATAGCTTCCAATTGTAATTTAGACATCTTTTGGATGATAGTATTAAGATCATCCCCGGCATTAAAGGGATAGTTGGCATCAATATCATAGGTCGGGATGCTCATTTGACTATCATTTGCAAATTGAATCTGAAAATCATGATAACCAGAGAACCCAAGTTTTTGACTTAGCCGGACGATGGTAGAGGCTGAACTATGTGTAGCTTTTGCCAATTCTTTGGCTGTCGATTTTAACACAATATCCGGATTTTTAAGGATGAACTCAACAATAATTTGTTCGGTTTCTGAGTAATCCGTATACTGTTTTAATTTTTTTAAAACATTCATGATAGATCAATCCTCTTTTAAAATAGGCTTAATAATTTCATTTTATTTTAGCATGATTGTATATTAAGCCCAACTATTAGCTTGTTTATTTTCCTCATCACTTTTTCTAAACTTCCACATGTTTAAATAATATTAATCATCCCTTTTTTTATTGGCTATTCGCAGGTTATTGCTAGAGAAAAAGGATGTAAAAATTTGATGTAGATTAGTTATGCCTTGAAGATGTAAAATACTTCAGTTGGTAGGAGATGTATTTTGTGATTTGCTTCAACCAAAATACGTCGCTCATATTGTTAACTTTGGAGTCGTCAAACGAGATTTTCAGGCAATTCATCATTCAGCCGGAATGATGATATTGGTTACTTTCCTAAGATTATTGGTGGTGCTGGCTGTAATGTCTTTGCAAGTCGTGCTGCACAGAATTTTGGTGCGGACATAAGAGAGGCGCTTTACACAAAGGTTCAAACCTTTTCTTTTATTAGAAAGCTCCCTAAAGGGTACGATACGGCAATATGCGCCGGGGACAGTAATCTAAGTCAAGGCCAAAAGCAACTTTTGACCATCGCAAGAGCTGTGCTTGCCAATCCTTTGGAGAACTAGTTTTGTGATTGCTCGGGTTGGGTACCATTCGAGAGGCTGACACGATCCTCATAATCGATAATGGAGAAAGCATCGAAAAAGGACCGCATGAAGTGTTATTAAAGAGGAATGGATTTTATTTCAATCTTCATCAAAATCAATTGAAAGAAAATTGCTATATACAAAGAAGAGTGTCCTTAAAATTTATCTTACTTTAATTAGGACACTCTTTTTCCTTAAACAGGTTTAGGTTTGCTTGACCTTTTTATATTTAGCATGTTCATAAATTTAGTTTAAAAGGAACTAATAGAGAACCCTCCATAAGTAAAAAGTGGCATAAGCCTGCCAGCCTGACCAGTTTAATGAAAGCTCATGAAGCGCATCTTTTGTGGGCTTTTTTTCGGAGCTTTTTAAGAATTTTATAGCGTTATGTAATCCAACATCATCAATCGGAAATGCCGTGGGAAAACGAAGGCAGCGCATTAAGACATAATTCGCTGTCCATGGACCAATCCCACGAATCTTGATTAAGCTTTTTTCAGCATCTTTGAAATTCATTTTCATTAGTGATTCTTTAGAAAGTTCACCTCTTTCCATTAACTGTGCAATGCCGATAATGTATTCACTCTTTTTTACAGTCATTTTAATATCGGCTAAATCCTCAGGAGTTAATTTCGCAATTTCTTTAAAAGAAGGGAAAATCCAATATTTTTTATCACCCATTTCGATCGATGAACCAAATTTTTCAACAAACTGTCTTTTTAATGTGTAGGCAAATGCTAAATTAATTTGCTGCCCTAAAACTCCCCAACAGAGAGCCTCGAATAAATCAGGTACACCGATAACTCTTAAGCCATGAAAATCTTGAACAGGTATCTTTAAGAGCGGGTCCGCTTTTGCCAGTTTATAAAAAGGAGTTAAATTTCGATTTAAATCAAACCATTCTCGAATGAAGCGAACCACCTCGACCTGTTCTTCTGGAGCTGTTGGCAAAGAATCAATAAACTGAACAACCATCTGATTATCCTGATCCACTTGTATATGAATTAGTCTGTAGTTTTTCCCTGTATCAATCGCTCTTGTAATGGACAGATCTTCGATTTGAAACATACATTCATTATTGTTTCGACCTAAATAACCAAGGTTTGCCTCCATATTAAAATCTTCTGGTAAATCAATAATGATCTTTGTTTGATCGTTTATATTTGCATTAGTCAATTAAATCAGCCCAATCTATTTTCTCTTTTAACTTAAATATGAAGCCTTTATTTTGCCCTTCAATTTTGTAAATCACTATTTGGATTAATAGTACGTTATAATAATAAGGTGTCAAAAGCGTTTAATTAGAATTATATCAAATGGACAATAGCGGTAATTATGTAGAAGTAATTTTTCTATTATTAATTATTTAATATGGAGGAATTGGACAGTGAAACCTCAGACGAAGTCGACTATTTATTGGTCATTTTTAGATTATAAAGATTGGAAGATGTATATGGCGGCTACCTCGAAGGGGCTTTGCTATGTTGGTTCTCAGAATAGGCCGTTTGAAGAGTTAGCAGCATGGGCAGAGAAACGATTTCCTGGATGCCCGCTTGTTGAAAGTCAGGAAGAGCTACTAAAGTATGAGAATGAATTAATCGAATATCTCGATGGAAAACGAAAGGGCTTTACGTTTCCGTTTGATTGCCATGGAACGGACTTTCAACAAGCGGTATGGAACGCATTATGTGAGATTCCCTACGGAGAAACTAAGTCCTACTCAGAAATTGCTCATATAATAAATAAGCCGGCAGCCGTTCGGGCTGTTGGAACGGCAATTGGTGCAAATCCTGTCTTAATATCGATTCCTTGTCATCGCGTAGTAGGAAAAAATGGATCGCTAACAGGTTATAGAGGCGGATTAGAGATGAAGACTCGGCTGTTAAAATTGGAAAAGCAATGCTAATAGAGTTAGAAAAAAGGCCTGACAACTTATTTATCAATAAGTTGTCAGGCCTTTTTTATTGAATATATGGAAAGTAGTTTCAAGAAAACACTGTTTTTTAATAAAAGAAAACGGAATTTTAAATTTAATATAAAAAAGCGTTTCCATATAATTAAAAGTGAGTCCTTAACAGTAAATATAAAAAAATGCTTGTCCATAAATAACATTCAATCAGTGGAGGTAGTTAAATTGCACAGACTTGACATTGAGAAAAAAATAGAATTGTTAATTGATAACCTAGTGAACTTGAATGATCCAGATGGGAAGTATGCCATTCCACTTGCCGATGGCAGAAAAATAGACAATAAGAGCTTTAATTACTGGGAATGGACAGCAGGTGTTGGACTCTATGGAATGATGAAATATTATCAATTAACCAAAAATGAAAACGTATTAAATATTATTATCAAGTGGTTCGATGATCAATTTAAGGAAACTCCGGTTGAAAAAAATGTAAATACAATGGTACAAATGTTAACGCTTGCTTATTTGTACGAAGAAACCAACAATCCTACGTATCTTCCATACTTAGAAACTTGGGGGGATTGGCTCTATCACGATATGCCAAGAACAAAGGATGGCGGGATTCAGCATGTTGTATTCGGCTCGGAGAACTATCAACAGTTATGGGATGACACCTTAATGATGAGTGTTTTACCACTAACTAAAATCGGTTTATTACTGAATAAGCCGGAATATATTGAAGAAGCAAAAAAACAATTCTTGGTACATATTAAATATTTGTTTGATAAAAAGACAGGGCTTTGGTTCCATGGCTGGACATTCGAAGGAAACCATAACTTTGCGGAAGCATTATGGGGACGCGGAAATTCCTGGATAACAATCGCAATTCCTGAGTTTTTAGATCTAGTCAATTTACCGGACAACGATCCTGTTCGTCAAATATTAATAGATACATTAAATAGACAGATTGAAGCGCTTGAAACACTCCAAAATGAAAACGGTTTATGGCACACATTGCTGAACGACCCTACCTCCTATGTAGAAGCATCATGTACGGCAGGGTTTGCTTTTGGAACCTTAAAAGCGGTTCGGAAACGTTATTCCGATCAAAAATATTTAAACATGGGACTAAGAGCGATTCAGGCAGTGCTTGAAAATATTGATGGAAATGGTGAACTAAAGCATGTTTCTGCAGGTACGGCGATGGGAGAAACCAAAGAGTTTTATAAGGAAATATCTGTTACTGCTATGCCTTACGGACAGTCAATGGCAATACTCTCATTAGTAGAATACTTGTATTACAGAATATAGGCAGAGGGGCTTTTCAAATGAAAAAAATTGTGACTCTAGGAGAGATCATGCTGCGTCTCTCTACTAAATCAGGAGAAAGACTTTTTCAAACGGATAACCTGCTTATGCATTATGGAGGTGCGGAGGCGAATGTTGCGGTTTCACTTTCACAGTTTGGTCATGACGTCAAATTTGTCAGCAAAATCCCAAACAACCCCCTGGGTGCGGCGGTGGAAAGGCATTTAAAATCTTACAGTGTAGATACTAATTCTCTAATAAAAGGCGGAGAAAGGTTAGGAACCTATTATCTCGAAAGCGGTGTTGGCGGAAGAAGTGCTCAAGTTACTTATGACCGTAAATATTCTAGTTTTTCTCAATTATCCAAGGAAGAATTGAATTTAGATGAAATATTTTGTGATGCCGATTTGTTTCATGTGACCGGAATCACCTTAGCCTTATCACCAGCCTTAAGAGAATTGGTTTTATTGGCAGTAAGGACAGCCAAGGAAGCAGGAGTTATAACCAGTCTCGATTTTAATTACCGGGCATCGTTATGGAGCCAACAAGCTTGCTCGGAAGCCATAAAGCCACTTCTTGGTTACATAGACATCTGTTTCTGCGGAGAATTGGATGCTGTTCATTTATTAGCTATCAAACCTGCAAGTGAATCCCTTTTAAAAGATGAAAAGCTGAAATACTACTATGAAAAAATAAATGAGTTGTACCCAAATATTCGATACATGGCTTCGACTTTCCGGACCGTTCTTTCGGCTTCAACCAATAAATTGCAAGGAAACATCTATACAAAAGGTGAATTGTTTCAATCCAAAGAGCTTTTGATTGATCATATAGTAGACCGAGTAGGCGGCGGGGACGCCTTTGCGGCTGGCGTTATGCACGGCATTCTAGAAAGATGGCCATTATCACGCACCATTTCCTTTGCATCTATGGCATCCGCTCTCAAGCATACCATTCATGGAGATTGCAATGCCTTTAAAGAGGAAGAAATAATGAAAGTTCTTGATCAGGAAGCAGGTAAAATTGTCCGTTAGGGCTTTTATAAAAATAGTTTCAAAGAAAAGGAGAATGAAATATGGAAACTCGTTATGCACATCATCCGGATGATATGAAGAAATATAATACTGAGGAACTAAGAAGAGAATTTTTAGTAGAAACACTCTTCGAAGTGGATCAAGTCCATCTAACATATACCCATGTGGACCGCATGATATTCGGAGGCGTTACACCGGCAGAAAAGGAATTGACCATTAAGCTTGATAAAGAGCTAGGTGTTAGTTATTTCTTGGAACGCCGTGAGCTTGGAATAATTAATATTGGCGGAGACGGACTAGTTATTCTTGATGGTGAAGAATATGATATGCAGCGTTATGACGGACTCTATGTAGGAATGGGAACGAAAGAAGTGTTATTTAGATCAAATGACCCTAAAAATCCAGCAAAATTTTATATTAATTCTACCCCTGCTCATCATAAATATCCTACTGTCAAAATTGATATTAATGAAATCAAACCACTAGAGGCAGGCAGCCCTGGAACGTTAAATGAGCGGAAAATTCACCAATATATTCATCCAAATGTATGTGAGTCCTGCCAGCTTCAAATGGGATTAACAATGTTATCACCTGGAAGCGTATGGAATACCATGCCATGCCATACACATGAACGCCGTATGGAAGTTTATTTATATTTTGATATGGAACCGGAAACTCGTGTCTTTCACTTCATGGGTAAACCGGATGAAACAAGACATTTGGTTATGAAAAACGAACAAGCAGCCATCTCCCCAAGCTGGTCCATTCATACAGGAACTGCTACAAGCAATTACACCTTTATTTGGGGGATGTGCGGCGAAAACATCACATATGATGACATGGATCATGTCAAAATGGAAGACTTAAGGTAATTTACATCTAGGAATAAGTTAACTATCGGATAAGGGAGAGTAACTATTGGATAAGGTGGAGTTACTCTCGATAAGGGGAATTACTCTCGGATGAGGGGAGTTACTCTCGGTTGAAGTGGAGTAACTCTTGGATAAGGTGGAGTTACTCTCGATAAGGGGAATTACTCTCGGATGAGGTGGAATTACTCTCGGATAAGGTGGAATTATTTTCGATAAGGGGAATTACTCTCGGATGAGGTGGAATTACTCTCGGATGAGGTGGAATTACTCTCGGATAAGGTGGAATTATTCTCGATAAGGGGAATTACTCTCGGATAAGGTGGAGTAACTCCCGGATAAGGTGGAGTAACTCTCGGATGAGGTGGAGTAACTCTCGATAAGGGGAATTACTCTCGGATGAGGTGGAGTAACTCTCGATAAGGGGAATTACTCTCGGATGAGGTGGAGTAACTCTCGGATGAGGTAGAGTAACTCTCGGATGACGTGGAGTAACTCTCGATAAGGGGAATTACTCTCGGATAAGGTGGAGTAACTCTCGGATAAGGTGAAATTACTCTCGGATAAGAAGCAGTTATTCTCGGATAAGCTCGTTTTACTCTCGAAAAACAGAAAGTAGGTAATCTATTTGAACCTTGGTATAAGAGCGCATGATTTGGAAAATCGCCCCTTGGAGGAGTTGGTAAAAGAAATTTCCGGTAAAGGACTCACATCTGTGCAATTAGCTTTAAGTAAATCCTTTGATTATATAAAGCCCGAGCCCTGGACACTTAGTCCTGGTTTGGCACATCATATTGGCACAGCGTTCGCGCGAAAAAATGTTCAAATCGCAGTATTAGGCTGTTATTTTAACATGATTCATCCTGACCATGGAGAACGGAGAAAAGGGATTGAGCGTTTTAAAGAGCATATCCGCTTTGCCAGGGATTTTGGCTGCAGTATAGTGGGGACCGAAACGGGTAACGTCAATCCTGAAATTGTTTATACAGTTGAAAATTTTAAGGAAGAGCCATTTCTGGAAGTGGTTGAAAGTGTTCGGGAACTAGTGCGGGAAGCAGAGAAATTTGGAGTCATTGTGGGTATTGAAGCGGGTGTGAATCATCCGATTTATTCTTCGAAAGCGATGAAACGGCTTTTGGACATGGTCAATTCCAATAATCTTCAAGTAATTCTTGATCCTGTCAATCTATTAACGATTGATACTTATCATGATCAGGACAAAATTATCCAGGAAGCATTTGAACTGCTTGGTGACAGAATGGTCATCCTCCATGCCAAAGATTTTGTTGTAGAGGCTAACCAATTGAAGACAGTGGCAGTTGGCCAGGGACTATTAAATTATGATGTTGTGTTGAAACAGGTTAAACAGAAAAAACCGTATCTCAATATTTTAATGGAAGAAACGACAGAACCTTTTATTAATGAAAGTCTCGTGTTCTTAAAAAATAAGTACGAACAAGCCTAAAAAGACTTGTAAGGAGGAAGTAACATGAAATCTTTATTTTCATTAGAAGGGAAAGTGGCCCTTATCACTGGTGCAAGCCGGGGACTTGGTCAAGGCATGGCAATTGGTCTAGCCGAAGCGGGGGCAACCGTCATAGGTGCAGGCATGAGCGATATGTCAGCAACTCGTGAGCAGATTGAAGCAATCGGCGGAACTTTTCATGACCTTAAAATAGATTTGTCCAAGCAAGGGGCGCCAAGTGAGCTTGTTGTTGAAGCATTATCCGTTGCCGGACAAATTGATATTTTAGTAAACAATGCCGGCATCATTCGTCGTGCACAAGCGGAGAATTTCTCAGATAAGGATTGGTATGAAGTCATTAATGTCAATCAACATGCCGTTTTCCAATTATGCCGTGAAGTGGGCAAACATATGATTGAAAAAGGCTCAGGGAAAATCATTAATATTGCCTCCATGTTATCTTTCCAAGGGGGATTACGTGTACCTGCTTATACAGCCAGCAAACATGCGGTGGCAGGTCTGACAAAATCATTTGCCAATGAGTGGGCAGGTAAAGGTGTGAATGTAAACGCGATTGCTCCTGGTTATATGGCGACAGATAATACGGCGCCCATCCGCGGAGATGAAGGACGCAATGCAGCGATTACCTCTAGGATTCCACAAGGGCGCTGGGGGACTTCGGAAGATCTAAAGGGAGCAGTTATTTTTCTAGCTTCTGAAGCCTCAAATTACGTAAACGGTCACATCCTAGCAGTAGATGGCGGCTGGTTAAGCTCTTAATATTAAAAGTCTAAAAATAAATATTCATGATACCCATTATCAATTTGCTTTCTAACAATGATAATGGGGATTTTTATAGGTAAAAGAAGACGTTTTAATTAATTTTTACTTTGGGAGAGGAAAGATACGGATGGCTCAACTTGTCTTTGATGTAAATAAGGTAAAAGACGCTATCGAACTCGTCGTAGAGAGAACCTCGAAAATGGATTTCAGCTGGGATTGGCCAGGCGGGGTTGCCTTTTATGGTGTTGCTGAGGCCTATGAAGCAACTGGTGAGAAACGGTATTTGCAGTTTATTAAAGATTGGGTCGATGAGGAATTAGAGGATGGACTTCCCCCACTATCCGTAAACGCTTCATCTATCGGACATGCTCTTCTTACCTTATACAAAGCTACCGATGAGGAAAAATATTTAGACTATGCCGTCCAAATGGCAGATTATCTATTACATGATGCAGAGAGATTTGCAGATGGCGTTTTGCAGCATACGGTAAACGGTGTTCATAACGTCTTCCCTGAACAGGCATGGGTGGACACCATGTTTATGGCAGGCTATTTCCTCTTACGAATCGGTCATATGCTTGATCGGAAGGATTACATTGATTTTGGATTAAAGCAGTATCATGGTCATGAGCAATTTCTCCAAGATGACCTGACTAACCTTTACTATCATGGTTGGGATAATATCACACAAAACCATATGTCTGGCATTTTTTGGGCGCGAGGCAACAGTTGGGCCGCCTATACAATGGCTAGAGCATTGGAGCTTGTGAAGGTACAGCATCCATCCTATATGATTATTGATGGTTCACTCCGCGATCAACTAAGTGCATTAGTTCGCTTGCAAGATGAATCAGGGCATTGGCATACGATTGTGACGGACCCTGAATCCTATTTAGAAACATCAGGTACCGCTGGAATTGCAGCCGCCTTACTGACACGAGGAAAACTGTACCATAAATATGTACAAAAATCGATTGATGGAATCTTAAAGCAAGTCAAAGAGGACGGATCGATTATGAATGTATCTGCTGGAACGGCGGTTATGGATGATGCAGAAGGGTATAAGGAAGTTCCTGCTAAAAGAGTCCAGGGCTGGGGTCAAGGCTTGGTACTTGCCTTCTTGTCCTTATTATTGATACGCCATAGCCAAAAATAAGACTACTAGAAATGATTAACCTGTGAAAGGACCTCCCTTTCTCAGGTATTTTTAACATGATCAATAAAAGAGTCAGGGGGATTTATGATAAATCGTTCATTTGTAATCCTTGATGAAAACACAGTCATTCTTTCGCCAGAAACTATTTCAACTTCAGTGCAATATGCTTTAGACATGATTGTCAGGGATCAAAAAAAGGTATTTGGTAAACCGTCTATATTAACCACTTCCCCTGAGGCAGGCCCAAATTTAATCATACGATATGCTTCAAAGGAGGATGAAGGTCCCGATTGGCCGGAAGGTTTTGCTTTTCGGTTCAGTCAACAGAATGAGAAATGGGTGATGCACATTATCGGGAACGACGATCTTGGCATTATCTACGGACTCCTTCATTACAGCAGACATTATCTAGGTGTTGATCCATTTTGGTTTTGGGCGGATCTGTCTATTGAACCAAGAACCCAAATTAAAATACCTGTTACGAATTATAATTCGGCCAGGTCTAAGGTGCGTTATCGAGGCTGGTTCGTGAATGACGAAGTTTGTTTGATTGGATGGAAAGAGGAGTATCCACCCACGAAAGAAGTGTGGTTTCCCGTGTTTGAAGCTCTATTGCGATGCGGTGGAAATATGGTCATCCCAGGTACAGATCTTCCAAGACATGGAATACACACTGATTTAGCGGCAGAGATGGGTCTATGGGTTACCCATCACCATGCCGAACCATTAGGAGCTGAAATGTTCTTACGGGCCTACCCAGGCAAAAAACCAAACTATCAAGAAAATCAAGAACTCTTTGAAAATCTTTGGAAGGAAGCGATTGAGAAACAAAAACACCAAAAGATCATTTGGGTCCTTTCATTCAGAGGCCAAGGAGATGCCCCTTTTTGGCAGAATGCTCCTGAATTTGATACACCAGAAAAACGAGGGGACATGATTTCTAAGGTTGTCGAGAGACAGTATGAACTAGTCAGGAAGTCTGTTGAGCAGCCGGTTTGCTGTATGGCCCTTTATGGAGAAATTGCCGAATTATATAAGGAGGGGTATATTCGAGTACCTGATGGTGTCATTAAGATTTGGGCCGATAATGGATACGGGAAAATGGTGTCAAGGCGGCAAAATAATGAAAACCTAAGGATTCCTTCTTTACCGGATGTGAACGATCCCAGTGAACATGGAATTTATTATCATATTACGTTTCATGATCTTCAAGCCTCCAATCATTTAACCATGTTTCCTGCACCGACGGAAATGATTATTAAAGAAGTAGAGAAGGCTTTTGATGCAGGGGCATATTCGTATCTTTTGTTAAATAGCGGAAATATCAGGCCGCATCTGTATCCATTAGATATAATAAGCCAACTATGGAGTAAAGGAACAGTAAATCAGGATAAACACCTAGAAGAGTTTATTCATCGGTTATATCGAACTCATAACAATCAAATTCAAAAGCTGTATCAAAATTTTGCTAATCAATCGATTGGTTATGGTGAACATGAGGATGATAAAGCAGGTGAGGAATTTTATCATCATCCTGCCAGAAAAATAATCGGCCACTGGCTTCAGGGAAAGACGATGATTCCTTTAAGCAGCCTATACTGGGCAACAGGTGAAATTCCCTTTGAAGAACAAGTCCTTTGGTTTGAGAAGAAATGTGAAGAGGGTCTTAAGGGCTGGGAGGAATTATTACAGAAATGCAGGAGCTTGGAGCTTCAACTTGGAGAAGAGGATCAACAGAGGTTCTATGACCAATTCACACTGCATGTTGAACTACATGTTTCTGGTTGCAAAGGGTTTATTACTCTATGTAATGCTTATTCCCATTTTAGAAAACAAGAATTCCCGCAAGCATTTGTCCGTGTTTCACAATCCATTCGGTATTATAACAATAGTATTCTTGCATTAAAACGTGCGGAACATGGAAAATGGGAATATTTTTACCGTGCCGATTGGTTAACAAATATTAAAAGCACACTTTATTCGCTTGATGCGTTACGAAAGTTTATTAGAATGCAGGGAGATAGCCCTGACTTTTTCCTATGGTTTAAAGAATACCTAATGCCGGAAACAGAAAAATATATTTATTTGGAAAATACTCATCGGAATCCTTTATCCGATGATGAACTTTCTAGCAGGCTGGAAAAATTATTTTTTCAAAACCAAGACCTTTTTTAACTCAAAACAAAAAACTTAAGCTAATGATTGTTTCCTATATAAAAATAAAAAAGTAGAAATCGAGGTGATAACAATTGGGGAAAAAGCTATATCATGGAGCGGCATATTATCCTGAACTATGGGATGAGAGGACCATTGAAGAAGACATTCAGCTAATGAAACAAACGGGCATAAACGTGGTGAGAATGGGTGAATTTGCTTGGGCCACCGTGGAACCAGAAGAAGGTAAGTTTGATTTATCCTTTTTTATCAATGTTATTACTAAACTCTATGAAAATGGAATTGAAACCATTATGTGTACCCCTACTCCTACACCGCCGATTTGGTTCTCGGAGGGTCATCCAGAACGAATGTATGTGGAGCGTGATGGAAGAGTAATGGGACATGGCTCAAGACAGCATGCCTGCACCAATCATCCATATTTTCGAGAACGAGCAGCATTAATAACGGAACAAATTGCTAGTACGGTAGGAAGTATACCAGGTGTGATTGGCTGGCAGATTGATAATGAATTCAAATGCCATGTGAGTGAGTGCATGTGCGTTACTTGTAAGGAATTATGGCA
The DNA here is from genome assembly GCF_016908975.1 of Neobacillus cucumis. GTDB lineage: Bacteria > Bacillota > Bacilli > Bacillales > Cytobacillaceae > Neobacillus > Neobacillus cucumis. The sequence continues at coordinate 82,190 of NZ_JAFBEX010000010.1, read as the reverse complement.
TAAATGGTTAGAAAAACGTTATGAAACTATTGATAATTTAAATGAGGCATGGGGAACAAAAATTTGGAGTGAATATTATCATAGCTTCGAACAGGTGCCGCAGCCAGGCCATGCGCCCTTTTTACACAATTCATCTTTAAGTACGATGTATCAGCTTTTCTCGATGGAGAAGATTGCAGAGTTCTGTGATGAGCAGGCAGCTATTATTCGGAAATTTTCTAGTGGTCCGATTACCCATAACAGCTCGGTCTTCTTTAGTGTTGATAATGAGCGCTTATATAAAAATCTTGATTTTGCCTCATTTGATACATATGCAACTATAGATCATTTTCCCTCTTTTCTAATCAACAACGATTTGTGGAGAAATTTTAAAAAAGGCAAAGTCTTTTGGGTAATGGAAACGAGTCCATCCTATGCAGCCTCACTTGAAAGTTATGCAAACCCGCATCCTAATGGTTATTTAAAAGCAGAGGCAGCTGCAGCCTATGCATTAGGAGCAGAAGGATTTTGTTATTGGCTCTGGAGACAGCAGCGGGCAGGCTGTGAGCAGCCACATGGTTCTGTTATCAGTGCATGGGGGAAACCCACAATAGGATATGCTAATGTGCTGGAAGTGGAAAAAATGCGGAAAGAAATTGAACCTATTATTCTAGCAACAAGACCTAGTCAAGCAGAATTAGCGATAACCTATTCCGACCGGGCCAAGGCCTTTTTAAAGACTGAACCCCATCGCGGGTTAAATCACCGTGCTCTCGTTACTGATTTTTATGAACGGATATTATCCTTAGGGATTTTTCGTGATCTCATTCCTGAAGGTGCAAGCCTGGATGGGTATAAGGTATTGCTGACACCGTTTATCCCTTATGTATCATCTGAGTTTTTAGCTCGTGCCAAACAATTTGTTGAAAATGGCGGCGTCTGGATTGTTGGGCCTTTAACAGGAGGAAGAACGGAGTCACATACTATTCATACGGACCGGGCGTTAGGCGAACTGGAGAATATATCTGGTGTTGAGGTTTTATTTACCTACCCAATGGACGACAGCGAAACCATCGGTCGTGCCTTTGATGTGTCTGCACCATTGGGAATGTGGAGTTCTGTATTCGAATATGACGAAGAAAAGTCAGTAGGAGAAATAGAAGAGGGACTTTCGAAAGGAAAATCCTTTATCACCGAGCATCAACTCGGAAGAGGAAAAATCATCATGCTCGGATCCATGCCAGTAGGTATTGAAGGAGACCTCATGCTACAGAAACTTGTCGATCATTATGCCAATGATGCTAACGTTTTGTTTAGAACGGACGTATCAAAAGGAACAATTGTAGCTCCAAGAAAGGGAGACGGCTATTCTGTTTGGTTTATTATCAACATGGATGGAAAAGGCGGCAGCGTTACGATACCTATTGAAGGAATTGATGTGTTTACTAAAGCGAACGTAACCGCTGGAAAACTAGAATTGGGAAAGTTTGAATATAGAGTCATTCGATTTGAAAGAAAATGTTTAAAAGGAGAGGATTCAGATAATTCGAAAAGCGACAGTTATGAAGGTATTTAACGGATTTCAGGAAGAATATAAGAAACGCCATGATGAAATCTGGCCGGAATTGGCACAAGAACTGAAAAATCATGGAGCCCATCATTATTCTATTTTTCTCGATGAAAAAACCAATAATTTATTCGCCTATGTGGAAATAGAAAGTGAAGAAAAGTGGAACGCGATGGCTCAAACGGAAATTTGTCAAAAATGGTGGGCCTATATGAAAGATATTATGGAAACTAATTCAGATAATAGTCCGGTTGCAAAAGAGTTAAAGCAAGTATTTTTTTTAGAATAAAACCAGCCTAAAACACTGTTATTTCAAAAAAGAAAACTGAATTTTAAATTTAATATTTAAAAGGGTTTAAATATAATTAAAGAAAGCGTTAACATTTGAGGTTGATAGACTCAGAAAATACTAATATCAAATGGAGGATTCAAGGATGAATAGAATTATTATTTGTGGACTAAGTAATCGGGCAATGGGGATGTTTATTGATCCTATCCTCACGAGCTTTTCGCATAACAATCAAATTGTAGGTCTATTAGACCCTGATTCCCGGCGTTTTGAATTGACTAAGGAAAGTTTCCCACAATTACATTCAATTCCTACCTACAGTCCCGAACAATTTCAACAGATGGTGGAAGAAACCCACCCGGATACAGTAATTGTTGCAAGCAGAGACAACACACATATTGATTATATTTTAAAGGGGTTGGAAAACCACTTAACTGTGATCACCGAGAAACCGATGGTAACAACTGCAAATGATGCCAGGAGAGTCATGGAAGCTGAAAAAAATAGTAACGGGAAAGTCATTGTAACGTTCAATTATCGTTATAATCCATTCCATCGTAAGATAAAAGAAATGATTTTAGATGGAAAAATTGGCCGAGTAACTTCTGTAGATTTGAATTGGTATGTGGATACCTACCATGGTGCCAGTTATTTCAAAAGATGGAATCGTAATAGAGAAAGCTCCGGTGGCTTATCGATTCATAAGTCAACACACCATTTTGACTTAGTGAACTGGTGGATTGACCAAAAGCCCGAGCAGGTTTTTGCCTTTGGTGCCCTAAACTATTATGGGAAGAATGGTGAGTTAAATCCAAGCCCAACTGATCACCGCTTTTGCAGTACTTGTGATGAAAAATATCAATGTCAATACTATATGCGCTGGTCAAACCGCAGAAATAATATATCAGTTAAAGACGATCATATTAAAGCAGACAGTATTGAAAAATCTGCCCAAAACTACACAGATTATCGCCCGGATTCTTGTATTTTTGATCATGAAATTGATATCGAGGACACTTATGCGGTAACGGTTAAATATGAACAAGGGGCCTTTTTAAATTATTCCGTTAACTTTTCACTTCCGTATGAAGGCTACCGTCTTGCTATTAATGGGACAAAAGGAAGAATTGAAACACAGGAATTTGATGAACCTAGCCGTGTTCCGTTTCCAATTCCGGAACAGACAATTGAATATTATCCGTTATTTGGTTCAAAGGAGGTTATTCACGTCCTGCTAAATGAAGGAGGTCATGGCGGCGGAGACCCATTACTTCAAGAAGATTTATTCTTAGGCGTGGATCCAACTAGACCATTTCCGATTTTAGCAGGTGCAGAAGCGGGAGCTTATTCAATTGCAATGGGTGAAGGTGTATGGCGGTCAAGTAAGGAGAACCGGCCCTTTAGGATTGACGAGCTGCTTCGTGAATCAAGCCATGTATCTAGTTAAAAGGGGAAAGAAGAAGTGTATCATTAGATTAAAAAAACGATTCTCTAATTTGGAGAATCGTTTCTTTATTATTTAGGAAAATATTTGATAGTTTAAAAATTCCGTCGAATGTTATAAAATAAACTCAAACTTTGTTGTTATCTTTTTACTAAAAAATGACCGCGCTTTCAATTTCGTCGAATTTCTAATTACAAACAGACTAAGTGGAGAAAAATACATATGGCACAATTTTTCACAGCTTTGAAAAAAAAATACGTAGATTTAAAAATAAAATACAAGCTGTTTATTTTAATTTCATGGATTATGATTATCTCATTTTCTTTTACCGTTTTTGGACTCCAGTATGCTTTTAATAGTTACGATAAGCAAATCTACAGTAAATCCTCTCAAGTCTTAAGCACTTCCTCTAACAGCCTTGAGTATGAACTAAAGAAGATAGAAGATCTTTCTTATAACATATTGACTGACCCCCAAATTTCGCAATATTTGATAGAAGAACGGGATCAAAGTAATGAATATGAAAAATTTCGTATTCGCACTAGTATGGCGGATAAACTATTAAACTATGTAAATAATGATAAATATATTCAGTCAATCAAATTAATTAACACTAATGGCGATGATTGGAACGTTGGTCCAAAAACATTTAAACTACCAGATGCTCCTAAAGAACAAATTATTAAAATGGCCATGAAGGCACATGGAACTAATATTTGGACTACTTCACCCGGTGACGATTTAACGCTTGTGTCAGCTCGGCAAATTCGCCAATACAATAACTTGAGTTTTAGAAATCTAGGAACGCTGATGATCTATATTAATATGGATCTGCTTGCAGGTAATCTTCTACAAGGATCTAGCAAGTTGGATGGAGATTTTTTAATTACCGATAAAAAGGGGCTTATTTACCCTAAAAAGGTTAATAGTGAAATTAAAAATGAAGCACTTACGTTAAACAAAAATTCTGGTTATCAAATAAAAAAGATAAACGGTAAAAATTATTTCCTGGTTCATATTAAATCCCATTACCTTGATTGGAATTATATTAATGTAATGCCTTTTGATGAAATTTTTAAAAATATTGAGATTCTAAAAAATATATTATTTATCCTATTTATTTCTATGTATTTTATTGTGGCGATTGTTGGATTAAGGTTTGCTAAGAACATCACTAGTCCATTAGAAAATCTGGTTGATGGAATGCAATATGCACAGCATGGGGATTTTAAGGAAGCTCAAAAAGGATTTTTAGAACCCTCCTTTTTACAAAATGACGAAGTAGGGAAGCTGCATAAAAACTTTCAAAGAATGATCCAGCAAATTGACGAACTGGTAAACGAAAACCTTTCAAAGCAGCTAACAATAAAAGAAACAGAGTTTAAAGCATTACAAGCTCAAATTAATCCGCACTTTTTATACAATACATTGGAGTCCATCAATTGGCTCGCAAAGGTGAATGACCAAGAGCAAATTTCCAGAATGGTAGAAGCACTGGGATTTTTACTTCGAAATTCTATTAGTCTAAAAAAACCTCTCATTACAATCGAATCTGAGCTGAATATAGTTAAAAATTACATTATCATTCAAAAATATAGATTTGAAGAAAGATTAGATTTTTCTATGCATGTGGATCTTGATGTATTTGATAACTATATCCCTAAATTGACACTGCAGCCTCTTGTAGAAAATGCGATACATTACGCGCTTGAGACAATGATTGAACCATGTAAAATTAGAATTTACTCCATTTTAAATAAAGAAAATTTCCAGCTAATTGTCGAGGACAATGGACCGGGAATGGAACCTGAAATTTTAGAAAAAGTAAAAAAGGGAGAAATGAAAACCCGGGGACAAGGAATTGGTTTGTCCAATATTGATGAGCGAATTAAGATTTCATTTGGCGCAGAATATGGCGTAAATATTGAAAGTAAGCCTAATCAAGGAACGAAAATCATTATACTTCTACCATACAACAGGGGGGAAGAACATGTACAAAGTAATGTTAGTTGATGATGAACGAATTATTATCGATGGGATATCAAAGGTAATTAAATGGGAGTCAATCGGAACGAGTTTAATAGGTACAGCTAAAAATGGAATCGAAGCATACGAATTTCTCAGCCAACATCAGCCCGACATTGTGATTAGTGATATTAAAATGCCAGGAATGAACGGGTTGGAATTAGTCAAGAAGGTTTATAACAACTTTCCAGAAATTCGGTTTATTTTGTTATCCGGCTTTAGCGAGTTTGATTATGCCAAACAGGCAATGGAGTACGGTGTTAAGCATTATCTGCTAAAACCATGTAACGAAAATACCATTATTAATGCATTAAGTGAGATTTGTATGGAATTAGATCAGGAGAAAGAGCGCGAATCCTTTATTAAAAATATGAAAGAAACACTTGAAACCGTCCTCCCATTTGCAAAAGAGCAAAAATTGAAGGAGTTTGTCACAAATATCTATGATCATGGTGACTTAAATACATATCAAAATCTCTATCAAATTGATTTGAGTAGTTCAAATGTTCGTTTAGTGTTATTCCAATTAGAAGGTCACTTTCAAATTGAACAATTATTGGCTTTAAAAAATATCACTGAGAAAATATTCGGGGAAAATATCCTATGTTGTACGGTAGGAGAATTGATTTTGATTCTAGTGGAAGATGAAGGGAATTATCCTCTCATTCAACAGAAAATAGAAAAGATTAGGGATACTTTTTTTCAATATTATCAACTTGATTGCACTATAGCTGTTAGTGAATTAGGAAAATTAAATGCTGCAAATAAATTATATTTGGAAGCGCTCGATTGCCTCCATTATCGTTTTTATTTAGGCGAAGGCAGTATTATTACCAGAAATGATATCAGTTTAATAGATAAAAGTGTTGAACAAGAGTTTTATTATGATGAACAAAAGTTTTGCCGTCTCGTTAAATCAGGATACTGGGAAGATGTGGAGAAAGAGATTGTCTCTTTCTTTAAGCGGTTTATCGATTTAAAAATGGATATCTATGCAACGAAGTCATACGTTATTCAAGTCTTTAATGCCATGATACGATTATGCGATTCTCCGACTATGAACACATACTTATCGAAATTACCCATCCTTATGGAACTAAACACGATCCAAAATATGCAATCTTTTTTTCAAAGTATTACAAAGGAAATTACCAGTGGATTTTATCAACAAAATAAAAATAAACATTCTACTATCATTAGCAAAGTGATCGATGTTGTAAACGAACATATCGATGACCCTAATCTAAGTCTACAATGGGTTGCAAATGAAATGTTATATATGAATGCGGATTATCTAGGCAAACTTTTCAAAAAGGAAACAGGAGAGAAATTTTCCAACTTTTTAACTCGAATTAGAATCGAGAAAGCTATTCAAATAATCGAAAACGAAAGTGATGTTAAGATTTTCGAGTTGGCGGAAAAGATTGGTTTTGGTGAAAATTCACAGTATTTTAGTCAAGTGTTTAAAAAGCAGACAGGTTATACCCCATCTGAATATAAAAGAGAGTCTGTCCAAGGTTTTTAAGATGTTGACAAAGGGGAATCGAAAATGAAAAAAAGTTTGATCTTAATGTTGCCCCTAGTATTTCTTATTGTTTTTAGCGGGTGTTCTAGTACTGAAACGGTAAAATCAGTCAAGAAAAAAGAGCCTGTCACATTGAAAATTGCTTGGTGGGGAGAGCAGCCAAGGCATGATTCGACAGAAAAGGTTATCAAATTGTTTGAAAAGAATAACCCAAATATTAAAATCGAGTATGAATATTCAAATTGGGATGATTATTGGAAACGCTTAGCTCCACTGGCTGCGGCTAATCAATTACCCGATATCGTCCAGATGGATCTGCTTTATTTGAAGTCATATAGTGACAATGATTTACTGGAAAATTTAACTCCTTATATAAAAGATAAAATAATTGATACAAAATCAATTGATAATAAGATTCTTTCAGGAGGTATGATCGGCAATCAATTATTTGGGTTTCCATTAGGAATAAATGCTCCTGTTGTCATAATGGATAAAAATTTAGTTTCTAAAGCTGGGGTGCCTATACCAAAAGAGAATTGGACCTGGAGGGATTTTGAAAATGTAGTTTCCGAAATTCATAAAGGTGGTAATATTTATGGATTTAATGGCATGGAATCGACCGAAGTGTTTTTCTCTTACTATTTGCACACAAAAGGAAAGAACTTATACAACACAGAGGGAACATCATTAGGATATAATAATGACCAATTGTTTATCGACTATTTTGATATGCAATTAAGATTACTTAGTCAAGGTGCACTGCCAAGTGTAAATGTAATGGAGCAGATTAATAGTATAGAAGATGAACCATTGGTCAACCATCAAGCTGCAATGACATTTAATCATTCCAACCAATATTATAGTTATACACAGGCTGCCAAAAGACCGTTAGAAATTCTTCCACCACCTGGGCCTGGGCAAGACATTGGTTTAATGGTGAAGCCCAGCCAGCTTTTCTCTATTACTAAAGGGTCAAAACATAAAAAGGAAGCAGCCAGATTTATCAATTTCTTTATTAACAATATTGAGGCGAATAAGATGATGAAAGGAGAAAGAGGTGTATCAGTTTCTTCCAAGGTAGCAAGTGAGGTTAAAAAAGAGTTACCAGAAGACCAGAGAAAGATATTTGACTATGTAATGAAGATTGAAAGAAGCAATAATCATATTGAGACAGCTTACCCGCTTGGCGCTACAGAGGTTGTTAAGACTTTACAGGACATTTCTAATCAGATATTATTCAAAAAAATAACGCCTGCCGAAGGAGCAGAGAAATTTAGAACGCAAGCAAACAATATCCTTTCAAAAAACAAAAAAGATAGCTAAAAAATAAGATTCTATCTCCACAGGTTCTCCCTGTAGAGATAGAATCTTATTTTTTATGCAGATATTGAAAGTACAATATAACTGTTTTTTAAACAAATAAAGTCGGTTATTTTTATTCAGAAAGTTATAACAGTACATTAAAATTAAAAATGTAAACACTTACATAAGTGAAAAAAAGGGGGAATTACTTAATGAAAATCAAAAAGTATGTAGCTGGCCTGTCATCACTGCTCCTTGTTGCTTCTTTAGCAGCATGCAGCGGAAGCAATACAGCAAGTACCACGAAAAGTGATTCAGCTAAAAGTAAGACGGCAAGCAAGAATGAACCTGTTACACTTCGTATCTCCTGGTGGGGTAATCAGCCAAGAACGGATTATACTCTAAAAATTATTGACTTGTATGAAAAGCAGCACCCAAATGTAAAAATCGAATCTGAATATGCCAGCTGGGATGATTACTGGAAAAAGCTTGCTCCAGAAGCAGCAGCAAATAACCTTCCAGATATTATTCAAATGGATACATCCTATGTTACACAATACGCTAATAACAATCAATTGGCAGATTTAAAACCATTCTATGGCAAGGAAATTAATACGAAAGAACTCAGCAATGATTATATCGATGCTGGAAAAGTAAACAATCACTACTATGGTCTACCTACTGGATCGAATGCTATTGGTCTTCAATATGACCCTGCACTGTTAAAAAAGGCAGGAATTGACTCAATCCCGCAAAAATGGACATGGACTGACTACCAAAGTATGGCTAAGAAAGCGGTTGCCGCAGGCTTGAAGTTTGATGATGGACCGAATCCGGCTCCAGATGTATTTTTTAACTATTATTTAAGAACTCAGGGAAAAAGACTTTACAGTAAAGATGGCACTACTCTTGGCTATAAAGATGACAAATTATTTGTAAACTTCTTTAAGATGTATGCTGAACTGACAAAAGAGAATGCCATTCTTTCACCTGATGAGAAAGCTCAGGTAAAAGGACTTGAAGATGATCCTGTTGTAAAACAGCAATCAATCGGTATTTTCCAATGGTCCAATCAGTTTGTTGGACTCCAGCAAGTAGTAAATCGCCCGCTTGAAATGGTCGGCATGCCAGGCCCGGGGGCTGATAAAGGATTATTCTTGAAACCAAGTATGTATTGGTCAATGTCTAACAGCTCAAAAAATAAAACAGAAGCTGCTAAATTTATTGATTTCTTGGAAAACAATGTTGATGCCAACAAATTAGCTCTTGGTGACCGTGGTGTTCCTGGTGCTACTTCCGTCCAAAAGGCGTTAGATCCATTATTATCACCTGCACAGAAACAAGTATTTGATTATGTAGCTTGGGCTGGGAAACACAGTACTGTATTTAATGGTCCGGACCCGATTGGAGCAGGAGAAGTAATCACCCTGTTACAGAACTTAAGCAATCAAATTTGCTATGGAAATCTTAAGCCTGGAGATGCAGCAAAACAATTTAGACAGCAGGCAGATGCTATTTTGTCTAAAAACAAGAAATAATTCAGAACCAAATCCGATAGCTGATCCTTTCTCGGTTCAGCTATCCCCCCTTCAATGAAAAGGGTGGTGGTTTAAGAGAAAAGGAGATGGCTATATGAGCGTGCAGATTGCCAATGAAGAAGTACAGCAGAGTATTATGCTTGCTCCTGAGAGTGTGCGTAAACAACAGAAAAGACGTGCTCTTAGGGAAAATTTAAAAGGTTATGCATTTATAAGCCCGTTTATTATTGGTTTCTTAGCCTTTACATTAATTCCAATTATTACTTCGCTATATTTATCCTTTACAAACTATAATCTATTTTCCACGCCTTCCTGGATCGGATTGGAAAACTATAAAAAAATGTTTACTGCTGACCCAAGATATTGGCATGCATTAAAAAATACCCTCATTTATGTATTTTGTGGAGTCCCATTGAGACTTGTATTTGCGCTGTTGATTGCGATGATGTTAAATACCGCATCACGGGCCGTTGGTTTGTACCGGTCATTATTTTATTTGCCATCCTTGATTGGAGGCAGTGTTTCCGTTGCCATTATGTGGCGTAATATCTTCGGGGATCAAGGAATTATCAATCTTTTGCTTCATTTTCTGGGTATTCCGGTTGTACGATGGTTTGGAAGTCCGACAGCAGCACTTTGGATGTTAATTTTCTTATCTGTTTGGCAATTTGGTTCATCGATGCTAATCTTTCTGGCAGGGTTAAAAGGTATTCCAAAAAGTTACTATGAAGCTGCTAGTATGGATGGTGCGAACGGGTGGAGACAATTCACCAGAGTTACACTCCCAATGTTAAGCCCGATTATTCTGTTTAACTTGATTATGCAAACAATCAGTGCGTTTATGACATTTGTACCTGCCTTTATCATTTCAAAAGGAACTGGCGACCCGATGGATGGTACCCTTTTATACTCACTTTACCTATTCGTTCAAGGTTTCTCATTCTTCAATATGGGTTATGCATCTGCAATGGCGTGGATCATGCTTATCTTCGTGGGACTGTTAACAGGTATCATTTTCTTAACATCAAAGTTCTGGGTTCATTACGAATGAGAAGGAGGAAGTTAACATATGCGAGTTAAATCAGTGAAGTGGTGGGCCTACCATATCCTTGTGGGCGGATTTGCCATCCTAATGCTTTATCCAATTATTTGGCTTATTATGAGCTCTTTTAAAGAAAGTACATCAGTTTTTACTACAGCCCAATCCATTATTCCCCATCCATGGATTTGGTCTAACTACTCGTCAGGATGGCATGGAATCGGCGGGAATTCCTTTGGGTTATTTATTAAGAACACATTGGTCCTTGTTATTACAACAATGATTGGCCAAATGATTTCATGTTCTTTGATTGCATTTGGTTTTGCACGGCTCGAGTTTAAAGGTAAAGCTTTTTGGTTTGCCTTGATGATGGTAACATTGATGCTTCCAAATGAAGTAGTTATGGTACCACAATACATTCTCTTTTCAAAATTGGGATGGCTTAATTCGATTAAGCCGCTTGCCATTCCTGCTTATTTTGGGCAACCATTCTTTATTTTCTTATTGGTTCAGTTTATTCGTACAATCCCAAGGGAACTTGATGAAGCTGCAACGATTGATGGGTGCAATACCTTTAATATTTTCTTCAAAATTATTTTGCCATTAATTAAACCGGCGTTAGCAACTACTGCCATCTTCTCTTTCTACTGGACATGGGATAACCTGCTTGGACCAGTTCTATATTTAAACAACCCTACAAAATACACGGTTTCAGTAGCTTTAAATATGTTCCTAAGCAATGAATCTGTATCAAACTGGGGTGCAATGTTCGCCATGTCAGTTGTTACATTAATTCCTGTATTAGTGATTTTCTTTATATTTCAACGTTATGTTGTTGAAGGAATCAGTACAAGTGGACTGAAAGGTTAATGGCCAGTTTTGTTTTATCAACATTGGTGTAATGCAGTAATTATAGGATGCCACTTCCTTCAAACACTCTTAAAAGAGGCGAAAGAAGAAGTGGCTACGTATCTTTCATGAAATTCCTATAATTTAAAAAGGGAAGAGGAGGTATTGGAAATGGAAACATTAGGAATTTGGGGCGGCCTTCATAAAATGATGGACTGGATTTCAAAAGTAGCTTTATTAAATGTTTTATGGATCAGTTTTTCATTATTTGGCCTGGTCATTTTCGGTTTCTTCCCTTCAACCATTGCAATGTTTGCCGTTGTCCGTAAATGGGTGACTGGAGAAGAGGATACACCGATTTTCAAAACTTTCTGGGCGGCATATAAAAAAGAGTTCATCAAAAGCAATCTTCTCGGTTTAGTTATTGTTTCAATCGGATTTGTGCTATTATTAGACCTTTTATTTCTCCAAAAGTTCCAAAGTAGTTTTACATCATTACTATATATACCATTTTTGGTTATTAGTTTAATTTTTGTTTGTATGCTGTTTTACACCATTCCAATTTTTGTTCATTTCGAAATGAAAATTTCACAGGTCATTAAAAATTCATTCTTTGTTATGATCATTAATCCAATAGAAACATTTTTTATGCTAATTGGAAGCTTTGTCATATGCTTTGCCCTTACATACGTTCCCCCAATAAGCCTTTTATTCAGCGGCAACCTTCTTGCCTTATTATTTATGAAGCCTGCATGTAATGCTTTCAACAAAATTGGCAATAAGCACCGCATGTACTTAGAAGAACGAAGAACATAAATTTCTGCAGCTTTAGACGTTAGAGAGTTCCCACGTTGATATTGGGGGATGATTTTAGAGTTTTTAATTGAGTGTTATAACAAAAGAATATTAATTTTGGAGGCTTTAACATGAATTTTTCAGAAGTAGTTAATACACAATTAGATAAAAGTTTACCTTTTACCCATGCCGAACGGGCATGTAAGGAATTAATGAATAAATTTACTCCAGAGAATCTTCCGCCTGCAAACAAATGGCATTACCATCAAAGTGTATTTCTTTACGGGATGCAAAGAGTATGGGAAAAAAACGGAAACAAGGAGTATTTTGAATATATAAAAGGGTATATTGACAATTTCGTAGACGAGGAAGGTAATTTTGTTTTTGCAAGAGATGAGCTTGACTCCATTCAGGTTGGTATTTTACTATTTCCTCTCTATAAAGCTACTAAAGATGAACGCTATAAAAAAGCAGCAATGAAATTAAGAAATTTGTATAAAACCTTGAATAAGACAAAAGAGGGAGGCTTCTGGCATAAGGACAAATACGCTTACCAAATGTGGCTTGACGGTCTTTTTATGGCTGGCCCATTTGCCTTAATGTATGCCCAAACATTTGGTGAGCCTGAATTAGTTGATATGGTTTTACTTCAAGAAAGCTTAATGCGAAAAAATATGAAAGACCATCAGACAGGTTTGCTTTATCATGCATGGGATGAAACAAGAACGATGCCGTTTGCTGATCCCATTACCGGCTGTTCACCGGAATTTTGGGGTCGGTCGGTTGGATGGTACGGAACCGCATTAATTGATATCCTGGATTTGCTTCCACCTAATCACCAGTCAAAAGGTGAATTAATCCAGGCACTTCTAGAATTAATTCAAGGATTAGCAAAATTCCAGGATGAGAAAACAGGTTTGTGGTATCAAGTTGTCGATAAGGGAGATCGTTCTGATAATTGGCTTGAATCCTCTTGTTCGAGCCTGTTTATTTACACGATAGCAAGGGCAATTGAAAAAGGATATGTTGAAAAAGAATTTGCTAGTTTAGCTGTTAAAGCCTATCAAGGTCTAATAAATGAGATGATCGAATCCAACGAGGAAGCATGGACTATGAAAGGGATTTGTATCGGAACTTCTGCAGGTGATTACGCTCATTACGTTTCACGCCTGACTTCGGAAAATGACTTACATGGCATTGGGGCATTCATTCTTGCAAGCATGGCATTATCTAATCTGCTTGATTAAAAAATAAGATTACCTATTTTATAGAAATTAGCAAAAAGAAAGAGGTGTCATTATGGAAAAATTTATGGGCCCTAATTTTTTACTAAAAAGTGAAGTCGCTATCAAGCTATTTAATGATTTTGTGCGTGACATGCCAATTATTGATTATCATTGCCATCTAAGCCCAAAGGAAATTTATGAGAATAAAAAATTTAAAAACATCTCAGAAGCTTGGTTATATGGTGACCATTATAAGTGGAGAGTGATGCGGGCAAATGGTGTACAGGAGGAATACGTGACTGGAGATGCCAGTGACTTTGATAAATTTTTGGCATGGGCAAGAACAGTACCTATGACCATAGGAAATCCATTATACAATTGGACCCATCTAGAGCTTCAGCGATTTTTCGGTATTGAAGAAATATTGAATGAAAAAAGCGCACCTGAAATCTGGAATAGAGTAAATGCCCAGCTAAATTCTGAAGGATTTGGAGCAAGAGATTTGATTGAAAAGTCAAATGTTAAGGTTGTCTGTACAACGGATGATCCTGTTGACAGCTTAGAATATCATCTATTGTTAAAAGAAAGTGATTTTCCTGTAAGTGTTTTGCCTGGTTTCAGGCCAGATAAAGGATTGGAAATTAATAGGGACGGCTATTTGGAGTGGGTGGAAAAGCTTGAAATAGCCTCTGGTCAATCGATTAACAACTATAATGAATTCCTTATTGCCCTAGAGTCGAGAGTGCGTTATTTCCATTCTTTAGGTGGGAGAGTTTCAGACCATGCGATTGATTCAATGGTTTATTTAGACACCACAATGGAGGAAGCATCCAGTATTTTTGCTAAAAGATTAGCAGGTAATCAGATTTCAATGGAGGAAGAAAAGAAATATAAAACGTTTACTTTAACTTACTTAGGCGGGTTATATGCGGAATTAAACTGGGCCATGCAATTTCATATAAATGCCCTTCGAAATAATAATACGAAAATGTTTGAGGTACTTGGTCCTGATACGGGGTATGATGCAATGAATGATCAGGAAATCGCAAAGCCACTGTGTCAATTGCTTGATGCGTTAAATAGGGAAAACAAACTTCCCAAAACCATTCTTTATTCATTAAATCCAAAGGATAACTATGTAATAGCCAGTTTAATTAATAGTTTTCAAGATGGAATGACTCCCGGCAAAATCCAATTTGGAACAGCATGGTGGTTTAACGATACAAAGGATGGAATGCTGGATCAAATGAAGGCGTTATCAAATGTAGGCCTCTTTAGCCGCTTTATTGGAATGCTGACGGACTCCAGAAGCTTTCTTTCCTATACTCGCCATGAATATTTCAGAAGAATTGTTTGTAATTTAATTGGTGAATGGGTTGAAAATGGTGAAGTTCCTTACGACCTAGAATTGTTAGGCAGCATTGGGCAAGGAATTGCCTATAACAATGCAAAGGAATATTTTCAATTTCAAGAACGAAGCTTATTAACTGAAAAGATATAGCAATACTTAATTAAGGAGTATAGTAGTTTGTTTGCAACCAAAGGAGATTGTGTGAAATGCAAAAACTGTCAAGAGCCCTTTATAAAAATGATCAGGAGTATCCGGAAAAGGTCCTTCAGTTTGGAGAGGGTAATTTTCTAAGAGCGTTTGTGGATTGGCAAATTCATGTATTAAATCAAAAAGCTGATTTTAATGGAAGTGTTGTAGTTGTACAGCCGCGCGGCTTCGATAAAATAAACAGGCTTAATGGCCAAGATGGACTATATACTCTTTATTTGCAAGGAATAAAGGATGGTCAACCGGTTAATGAGCATATGGTGATTGATTCAATTAACAGGGGGATTAATCTTTTTAAAGACTATAACCAATATATTCACTTAGCAGAGAGTCAAGATTTGAGGTATATCATTTCAAATACAACGGAAGCAGGAATTGTCTTTGATCCTACGGATAAATTAGAGGATGTTCCACCAAAAAGCTTCCCAGGGAAGTTAACAGCGTTCCTTTACCACCGATTTAAGGCATTCGCTGGAAACAAGGAAAAAGGCTGTATTATTATTCCATGTGAGTTGATTGAAAATAATGGTCAGGTTCTTAAAGAAGTGGTACTTCAATTAGCGGCCCTCTGGAAACTTGAAAAAGAGTTTATTGACTGGCTTAATGACGCAAACACTTTTTGTTCTAGCCTAGTAGACCGAATTGTACCTGGATTTCCAAAGGATTCTATTGATCAATTAACAAAGGAACTGGGCTATCAGGATGAACTTATAGTGGTTGGAGAGCAGTATCATAGCTGGGTCATTCAGGGTCCAGAATGGCTTAAAGAGGAGCTTCCTTTTGAAAATACAGGACTTAATACCATTATTGTGGATGATTTAACTCCATACAGGACCAAAAAGGTTCGAATTTTAAATGGTGCCCATACAGCAATGATGCCAGTAGCCTATTTATATGGATTAAATACGGTAGAAGAATCAGTAAATCATCACGTGGTTGGAGAATTTATTAAAGAAATGATCCACACAGAAATTTTGCCTATACTTGATTATTCACTGACAGAGCTTGAAGAATATTCTATTGCAGTTTTGGAACGTTTTAAAAATCCTTTTATTAAGCACTTTTTATTAAGCATATCCCTGAACTCCTTATCGAAGTTCAAAACAAGAAATCTGCCTACTCTATTAGAATATGTAAACAGGATGGGGAAGCCACCTAAACTGTTCGTGTTCTCACTTAGTTCCCTTTTCTATTTTTACAGAGGAAAAAGAGGAGAAGATGAAATCATACTTGATGACAAACCTGAAGTTCTGAAACTCTTTAAAGAACTATGGGGGAAATATGAAAAAAATCAAATCGATCTAAATGAATTTGCCGCTACGATACTTGCTGAAGAACAACTTTGGGATATGGATCTTACTATCATTCCAGGATTAACTCAGGATATAGCAAGGAATCTTCAATCAATCGACTCCAATGGGATAAAAGCTGCCCTGAAGGAAGTAACGGCAACATTCATTCAATAGGGGGGGCTCTTTTGAAGGACTATCTGCAGATCAACGACAAAGATAATATAGTTTTAGCATTAAAAGACCTGAAAAAGGGGACAGACATATCTGTAAATGGGACCGTGTTTCAATTGAATGAAGATATTTATAGAGGACATAAAATTTCGATAAAAAAAATCCCGGCGGGCGACCATGTTATTAAATACGGGTATCCAATCGGCCATGCGATAGTGGATGTTTTGCCAGGCCAATTAGTCCACACCCATAATACGAAAACCAATTTATCGGGCTCATTGGAATATCAATATGTTCCTAATCATACGGAAATTTCTTATCAAAAAGAAAACCTCACATTTCAAGGCTATCGACGAGAAAATGGAACGGCGGGAATCCGAAACGAGCTGTGGATTGTTCCGACAGTTGGTTGTGTAAATGGAATTGCTGAAAAGATTATTAGACGCTTTGAGAGAGAAGTAGGGGATATTAGTCCTTTTGATAATGTCCTAGTTTTAAAGCACAATTACGGATGTTCGCAGCTTGGCGATGACCATGAGAATACAAAAAGAATCTTGGCCAATGCAGTCCACCATCCGAATGCCGGAGGAATCCTAGTTTTAGGTCTCGGATGTGAAAACAATGAATTGCCGTTATTTAAAGAAGCCCTTGGTCACATAAATGAAAAGCGTGTTAAGTTTTTAATCTCTCAGGAAGTGACAGATGAGATAGAAGAAGGAGTTAAGTTAGTAAAAGAAATCCATGCTGCCGCGAAGCATGATAGGAGGGAGGAAATCCCTCTATCAGAATTAAAAATCGGTTTAAAGTGCGGTGGTTCAGATGGTTTTTCTGGAATAACTGCCAATCCCCTTTTAGGTAGATTTTCAGACTACCTAATTGCTCATGGTGGAACGACCGTACTAACTGAAGTTCCCGAAATGTTTGGGGCAGAAACCTTGCTAATGGAACGGGCAGAAAATGAAGAAGTATTTCATGAAATTGTCAACCTAATCAATGATTTTAAAGAATATTTTCTTAAACATGAGCAGCCAGTTTACGAAAATCCTTCACCAGGAAATAAGGCAGGGGGAATAACGACACTAGAGGATAAATCGCTTGGCTGCACGCAAAAAGCAGGTTCCTCTCCGGTATGCGATGTGTTGAAATACGGGGAAGTTTTGAAAAAGAAAGGCTTAAACCTACTAAGTGCACCAGGCAACGATTTGGTTGCTTCAACCGCGCTTGCAGCTGCCGGCTGCCAACTAGTTTTGTTCACCACTGGGAGGGGGACGCCATTTGGAACCTTTGTTCCAACGATAAAGGTATCTACTAATACAGCAATCTATGAATCAAAGCCTCACTGGATTGACTTTAATGCTGGGACTTTACTTGAGGATGAAGTAGAACCTGACCAAGTTTTAGAGGATTTTGTTCAATATATTCTTGAGGTAGCAAACGGCCGGTTTGTTAATAACGAAAAAAACGATTTTAGAGAAATGGCTATTTTTAAGAGCGGAGTAACTTTATAGTGCCTTAGGGAGGATTGTATGGAGAAATTTAATGTAATTAAAAATATAACCGAGTGCGGAGTAGTTGCCGTTGTAAGAGCGGATTCCAAGGAAGAAGCGCTTCTTATTTCGGAAGCGTGCATAAAGGGCGGAATATTAGGAATCGAGGTTACTTTTACCATCCAGAATGCAGAATCCGTTCTGAAGGAATTAACCAAAGTTTATGCGAATACAAATGTAGTCATCGGTGCAGGTACCGTTCTCGACTCACAAACAGCACGGATTGCGATTTTGGCTGGTGCCAAATTTATTGTTAGTCCATGCTTTGATAAAGAGACCGCCAAATTATGTAATTTGTATCAAGTCCCGTATATGCCCGGGTGTATGACCATTACTGAAATGAAGCAGGCATTAGAGTACGGTGCAGATATTATCAAATTATTCCCAGGGAACGCTTATGGACCCGATTTCATTAAAG
This sequence comes from Neobacillus cucumis, assembly GCF_016908975.1. Taxonomy (GTDB): domain Bacteria; phylum Bacillota; class Bacilli; order Bacillales; family Cytobacillaceae; genus Neobacillus; species Neobacillus cucumis. Next base: position 63,626 of record NZ_JAFBEX010000010.1, on the reverse strand, counting down.
CGATCAAAGCTCCTCTTCCACAAGTAAATATCATGCCGACGGGCGGCGTCAGCTTGGATAATGTTCATCAGTGGATAAAAAATGGATGTGTGGCAGTGGGCGTTGGAGGAAATTTAATTACTCCTGCAAAGTCTGGGAATTATGCCCAAATCACCGAGAATGCAAGAGAGTATATTCAAAAAGTCAAGGAAGCAAGAGACATCTATTATGAAAAAATCCTTTAATGTTTGTCTCTGTTAAACAAAATTGTTGATTTTATACTCTGTTGATTGGAGCGGAAAGCGAGCGCCTGCAGCGGAAATCAACTGCCAAGTTTAATAGAGCTAAATTTTTAAGAAATCGCGTATTGCTCTAATATTTTAATAATTTTTTAAAATCGATAGGTAAGATTCTATCGATAATTTTTTTATTTTAAGTACATAACTATTCAAAAATAAACAAACATATAATATAATAAAAACAAAAATAAATAAAAATACAAACCAAATAAAATAGGCTTTTTAGCTTCATATAAAGGGGATGGATTAAAAATGAAAGTGAGCTTATTTGCAACTTGCCTTGTCGATATGTTCCAAAGTAATGTAGGAAAAGCAACAGTTGAGCTGCTGGAGAGACTTGGTTGTGAGATTGATTTTCCAGAGTCACAAGTATGCTGCGGCCAGCCAGCTTATAACAGCGGTTACACGAAAGAATCAAAAGAGGCCATGAAACGGATGATTGATACATTTCAAGATGCTGAGTATGTGGTGTCACCATCAGGATCATGTGCCTTTATGTTCCACGAGTATCCACACGTTTTTAAAGGAGATCCCGTTTGGGAACCAAAGGCCAAAAAACTGGCCGAGAAAACGTATGAACTCACTCAATTCATTGTTGATGTTTTAAAGGTTGAAGACGTTGGGGCAAAATTTGAAGGAAAAGCGACTTATCATACCTCTTGTCATATGACAAGATTGCTAGGTGTTAAACGGGCACCGATGATTCTTCTAAATAATGTCCAAGGATTAGAGTTTACTGAACTGCCTGGAAAAGAACAATGCTGCGGATTTGGTGGAACTTTCTCGGTGAAAATGACGCAAATTTCTGAGCAAATGGTCGATGAAAAGGTTTGTCATGTAGAAGAAACAGAGGCTGATTATTTAATTGGTGCAGATGCAGGCTGTCTGATGAATATCGGTGGGCGGATTGATCGTCAAGGAAAGCCAATTAAGGTTCTGCATATTGCTGAAGTACTAAACAGCCGCTAATAGAATTTTTAGTGACCAAATACGAGAGAACTAGGAATGGGGGAAAAATAGCATGGCAATGAAAATCAGCGACCAGCAATTTAAGGAACGCGTTGATAAGGGGATTCATGACTCCTTTATGCGCGGAGCAGTGGCGGGTGCGCAAGATGGAATGGGTGTGAAAAGACGTGTTGCTGCTGAAGAGCTTGGAAATTGGGAAGACTGGCGTTCACATGGGGAAGAAATTCGCCAGCATGTCTTAGAACACTTAGATTATTATTTAGAACAATTAAGTGAAAATGTCGCTAAACGGGGTGGGCATGTCTTTTTTGCCCAAACTAAAGAAGAGGCCAATGATTATATTCGGGGCATCGTTCAGCAAAAAAATGCCAAAAAAATTGTGAAATCAAAATCAATGGTCACGGAAGAAATCAGCTTGAATGCCATGTTAGAACAAGAAGGCTGCGAAGTGATTGAAACGGATCTTGGGGAATATATCCTTCAGGTAGATGATCACGATCCACCGTCTCATATTGTCGTTCCTGCACTACATAAAAACAAGGAGCAAATTCGCGATGTGTTCACGGAGAAGCTAGGCTATACAAAGACTTCCAAACCAGAAGAACTAGCATGGCATGCACGAGAGACACTACGTCAAGAATATTTGACAGCAGATATTGGCATTACCGGGTGTAACTTTGCTGTTGCTGAAACAGGATCATTTAGTCTTGTAACAAACGAAGGAAATGCTGATTTAGTTACGGCCCTACCGAAAACCCAAATTACCGTTATGGGAATGGAGCGTATTGTCCCGACCTTTGAAGAGATGGAAGTGCTCGTCTCCTTATTAACCAGAAGTGCGGTTGGACAGAAGTTAACCAGTTATATTACGGTACTGACTGGTCCTAAGGAGGAATTGGATGTTGACGGTCCAGAAGAATTCCACCTTGTCATTGTAGATAACGGCAGGTCCAATATTTTAGGCGGCGAGTTTCAATCAGTCTTGCAATGTATCCGCTGTGCAGCATGCGTTAATGTTTGTCCCGTTTATCGTCATGTCGGAGGCCATTCCTATGGATCCATTTATGCAGGACCAATTGGAGCGGTCTTGTCACCATTGTTAGGCGGCTATGATGATTATAAAGAACTTCCATATGCGTCGACACTTTGTGGGGCTTGTACCGATGTATGTCCGGTGAAGATTCCGCTGCACAACCTTCTTCATAAACATCGTGAAGTAATTGTAGAGAAGGAAGGAAAGGCACCAATTTCAGAAAAACTAGCCATGAAGGCATTTGGCTTAGGCGCAGCCTCGCCAACGCTTTATAAAATTGGATCGAAAATCGCTCCTACAGCAATGAATCCTTTTACAGTGGGCGATAAAATTTCCAAAGGACCTGGACCATTAAAAGCCTGGACAGATATCCGGGAGTTCCCAGCACCAAATAAAGAAAGATTCAGAGATTGGTTTAATAATCGTGAAAAAGGGGGCAAATAGTCATGGCAGGAACCATACAAAATCGTGAGGCCTTTTTAAATCAAATTGCAACAAGGCTTGGACGCGGGCGCATTTCTACACCTGTTAAGAGGCCTGACTGGAATTTTCGTCCCCAAGATGAGGTTTTGAAAGATGCGACACAAGATGAATTGTTAGAAGTATTAAAAGAACAGTGTAAAAAAATTCATACCACTATTTATACAACTGATATGAGCGAGCTATCATCAACCCTTAATGAAGTGGTCACTAATTATGGCGGGGGGCCGATTGTCACCTGGAAAGATGAGCGCTTTTCCCAGTGGGGACTTGATTCGCTCATGAAACAAGAATGGCCAAAACAAGATTTCGATGTGTATGAATGGGATCATCTGAAAGGTGATGAAAATATTACGAAAGCAGAGAAGGCTAATGTTGGGATTACTATCAGCGAAATCACATTAGCCGAATCAGGAACGGTTGTGTTATTTAGTGATGAAAATAAAGGTCGTACGGTAAGCTTTTTACCGGCAACGTATATTGCCCTTATTCCTAAGAGTTCGATTGTAGCAAGAATGACACAAGCTGCTCAAAAAATGCGAGACATACACCAAAAAACAGGTCATGTCGCCTCGTGTATTAATTTTATTACTGGACCAAGTAATTCGGCCGACATTGAGTTAAATCTCGTTGTGGGTGTACACGGACCGGTAAAAGCGACTTATATTGTCATAAACGACCTATAATATAACTAAAGGACCCGTTTTCGGGTGATTGCTTATTAAAAGGCACAAGAATTGACGTATGAATTGGCATACGTCTTTTTTTTATTTATCAAGATTTCTACGGAATTTCATTAACTTCGATAAAACGCTGCTGATTCCCCCTCATCTGGGATTAAGAGAGTCCACTCTGATTAATAGACGGAAAAATTCCACTTAATTATTAATTCCAATCAAAAAAATGCCTAAATAGACGGAGATATTCTGCCAATTGACTCGAAAAACGTGAAAATGCGGGATTTTGCTTTGCATAAGCGGAAAACCTCCGCTTATTTCCTACGAAACGAGCTCCATTCTGCATTTAAGCGTAAAATCTCCGCTTATTTTCCCTTACCTGCTGGTTCCCCGATTAAGGACAAGACATCTTATTTAAAAGGAAGTCAAATATCCAAGAGAACCTCATTTTGATGTATTACGGTAAACCGAATCACAAGTAAGTGAGGATTTAAACGGACAGTTTGTTCTATTTTTATGGTAAAAACTCGGGCAAACAAAAATATTCAAAAAAAGTGAAAGATTTATGAACTTTCTATTCAAAAATAAACAAATATATATTATAATAAAAACAGAAGATAACAAACATAAAAACAAAACAAACGGAGGATTTAGGATGGTACAGAATCTTTGGAATAAAGAAACAGCATCACAAGTAACAATAGGGGTAGAAGAATTAGTATATCGTTCAAATTTAATTGGATCTGACCGTGCGGTATGTAACTATGGCGGCGGTAACACTTCCATGAAGACAATTGAAAAGGATTTCCGAGGCCGTGATGTTGAAGTTATGTGGGTAAAAGGAAGCGGTTCCGATTTAGCAACAATGAAAGCAAAGAATTTTACTGGTCTTAATTTAGAAGACATTCGTCCATTATTCGAACGTGACGAAATGACTGACGAAGACATGGTTGCTTATCTTTCACATTGTATGATCGACAGCAAGCACCCAAGAGCATCAATTGAAACATTATTGCATGCATTCTTACCTTTCAAACATGTGGACCACACACATCCAGATGCGATCATCAGCCTTTGCTGTGCAGACAATGGTAAGCAATTAGCCGAAGAGATTTTTGGAAATCGTTTTGTTTGGGTACCATATATTCGCCCAGGATTTACTCTTTCAAAAATGATCGCTCAGGGAGTATTAAATAACCCAAATGCAGAACTAGTATTAATGGAAAAACACGGCCTTGTAACATGGGGAGAAACTTCTGAAGAAGCATACGCAAAAACAATTCAAATTATCAATGAAGCAGAAGCATTTATTAATGAAAGAATTGATGAAGCATCTGTATTCGGCGGCCAAAAATATCAATCTCTTTCTGATGAAGAAGCAACTAGCATTCTAGCAAAAGTATTGCCAGTTATCCGCGGCGCGGTAAGCGACGAAAAGAAAATGCTTTTAACTTACGACCGTGGTGAAGATGTACTTCAATTTGTGAATAGCTACAATGCACCAGAACTTTCACAAATCGGTGCAGCGTGTCCAGACCATCTAGTTCATACCAAAATGATTCCACTTTATGTGAATTGGGATCCACAATCAAAAGATGTTGAAGCTTTAATTGCTAGTGTGAAAGAAGGAGTTGCTAGCTTTAAGCAATCTTACCAAGAATATGTTGAGCAAAATAAAAATGAAGGCGACAAAATGTTTGAACCAGCACCACGTGTTATCCTAATCCCTGGTATTGGTATGGTGAACACTGGTAAGGACGTTACAAACTCAAGAATCAGTGGCGCCTTATACCACCGTGCCATCGCTGTTATGAAGGGTGCTACTACATTAGGAAACTTTGTTTCTCTAAGTGCAAACGAATCCTACAATGTAGAATACTGGCCATTAGAGTTATATAAATTATCTCTTGCTCCAGCGGAAGCAGAATTTTCTAGAAAAGTAGCCTTTATTACTGGAGGAGCAGGCGGAATTGGAAGTGCAACAGCACGTCGTCTTGTATCTGAAGGAGCTGCCGTTGTGCTAGCTGACTTAAATCTTGAAGGTGCGGAAAAAGTAGCGGCTGAAATTAATGAACAATTTGGTGCTAACCGTGCGCTTGCTGTTAAGATGGATGTAACAAGTGAGGAAATGGTCCAAGCTGCATTTGATCAAACAGCATTAACATTTGGCGGTGTAGATATTATTGTTAACAATGCAGGTCTTGCAACTTCTAGCCCATTTGAGGAAACAACACTTAAAGAGTGGAACTTAAACATGAATGTGTTAGGTACAGGCTACTTCTTAGTTGCACGCGAAGCATTCAAGCAAATGAAAGATCAAGGCATTGGCGGTAACATGGTATTTATCGGTTCTAAAAACTCTGTGTATGCTGGAAAAAATGCAGCAGCATACAGCTCTGTAAAAGCCCTTGAAACACACTTAGCAAGATGTATTGCAGCAGAAGGCGGCGAGTTTGGCATTCGCGTAAACTCTGTTCTTCCGGATGCAGTTCTTCAAGGTTCAGCTATTTGGGGATCAAGATGGCGTGAAGAACGTGCTGCAGCATACGGCATTCACCCTGACCAATTAGAAGAACACTATCGTAAACGTACGACATTACTGGTTAACATTTATCCAAGCGATATTGCTGAATCTATTGCATTCTTTGCTTCTTCAAAATCAGATCGCACTACTGGCTGTATGTTAACAGTTGATGGCGGAGTACCTGCTGCCTTTACAAGATAAAAAGGGAATTGAAGAAATCCTGTCCCGAATTTTAATAAAAGTTTAATAGATTAAATAAAAGGAAAAGGGACATTCTAAGAAGCTTGTCTTTTTTCCTTTTTATTATTGGATACAAAGAATTATTGATTCATTTATGAATAAAAACGTTAGTACCAATAGGAACTAAAGATGATAATTCCAGAACATCATGATTAAACATTCTAATGCAACCATGCGAGACATTCTTACCTATAGAGGATGGATTATTGGTTCCATGAATACCGTAATGTGGTCTTGATAATCCCATCCAAAGGACTCCAAATGGTCCCTCAGGATTAGGATCTTTGTTGATAATCGTGTATGTTCCTGTAGGTGTTGGTGCCAACATCTTTCCAACTGCAATTGGGTAAGTTTTTAAAAGCCTGTGACGATCAAAAAGTTTTAATTGATGTTTTGACGTTGATACATCAATCCATTTCGCCATGAAGTTCAACTCCGTTTTTTTTGAATATTGTATGAAGTATGTTAGGCATATGTTAATTATAAGTACGAAAGATGGACCTGCGGACTTGATGAACACTATAAAACAAAACGATGAATGATAATTAGTATTATAGTAGGGATTTGGCTGCTCAATTACCTTAAGACCTAGTAAAAACAGAGACTGAATTATTCAGACTCTGTTTTCTTATCATCTATATAGCTGTCTCTCTTCTTATATGGAATATCTCCAATTTTGGATTCAATCCCTTTTCTTTGTAGCAGTTCCTTGTACTCTTCTAACTTTCTGGACGGCAAAACGTATTTTTGCTGACCCGTGATGTCTGTAGCAGAATATGATTCATAATCCTCAGCATATAATTCTTCGTTTTTTCCCTTGATATACAGATCATTATAGCTATTATAATCCCCAACAAAGTCGGAAGGAGTTTCCGACGTTCCAAACATGGCGACTTCCTCATAACTATCTTGAATATCGACCAGATCATGCCAGAAGGAATAAACTATGGGTGGCTCTAAGAGCTCTTCCCCAACTGGGCGATAATTTCTGTCGGATGTTTCCTGAGAATGATTTACACAATGTAAGGTTGAAGGAAGAACTTCCAGCCGTTCGAAAGGAATTTCTTCTCCGCAAACCTGACACTTTCCATAAATCCCCTTTCTAATGGCCGATAGTGCAAAATTTATTTTTTCAAGCTCTTTATCCTGGTGTTCCTCTAAGGCGAATTCTCGTTCACGCTCGAATAATTCAGTACCTAGGTCAGCAGGATGGTTGTCATAAGCCGATAATTCATCGACAGTTTCCCTCATGCTTGTATCCCTATTACTGTACTTACTGTTACGATTCATTTGGCGTTTAATTGCCTGTTTTTCCTCCTCAAGAATCCTTTTTAATGTATCTAATTGTTTTTTGGTAAGCATTACTGATCACATCCTCTTTTATAATTGCTTCTAATCTCTTAAATAATACCCTTTCTATGATTTATAAAAACCCCCATTAAGATGAAAGAGGGGATGTCTTTGTTACAGAAATAATTAAGAGGAAATAAGTTTAGATGGAGCTTATTTTCGTAAAAAGTATGATCTAAGTAGGGGGTGAACAGTTTGGCAAAATGGAATTTACTTCAACAGGTGCGACGTTCTATTGATATGATAAGACCATATAAAAAAGGTCAACCAGATAAAATTCTGGCTAACCTTATAAAATATTACTTTTGTAAATTCAGATTGTTAATCCTTCGTTCGCCAATACCTCTAAAAAAATTGGTATAGAAGGATTCAAATTGTTCTTCTTCCATGCTGCAACGAGTTCAAAATCATGTCCTTCGAGTCCGTCAATTTCGATAAAGCGAAGAGAATGGCTAGATACTGCTTCAAAGCTTTTAGGCAAAATCGATATTCCGATTTCCGATTCAACTAGTATTGGAACCGTATCGACAAACCGCGGTTGACTCACTATTCTTGGAGTGAGACCGTTTTGCTCACATAAATGGACGATAAATTCATAGGAACCTATAGGGGAATCATGCCGATTATGGATAATGAACGGCTCAATGGAAAGATCAGTAAGCTTGATTTTTTGTTGATTTGCTAGCGGATGATTTTTATGCATGACTACACAATATCGCTCTTTTGCTACGGTTTGGATCTCAACTTCTTCTATTCGATGCAACCCGGAAGGCTGGGTTAGCGCAATATCCAGTTCACCTTCTTCTAACGCTTCTTTCAGCATTTTACTAGGATAGTGATTCAAATGTAATTCTACTTTCGGATAAAGCACACGGAATCGTTTGATTACTTCTGGTAAAAAACCGCGCACATGAACACTTAGAAAACCTATTGATAGACTTCCGATCACACCGGCATCTGTTTGTTGGGCCTTTTCAATCGCTCCTGACGTTTTTTCCACGATTTCCATCGCTTCTTTTAAAAAGACAGCCCCAGCAGGTGTAAGCTGGACGGAGCGTTTATTTCGAATAAATAGCTTCACACCGACTTGGTCCTCTAAATCGGCAATTTGATGGCTGATGGCTGATTGAGCTACGTAAAGTTGATTGGCTGCTTTGGTAAAATTTAAATGCTCTGCTACAGTAATGAAATAGCGTAATTGGCGAATATCCATAGGGTCCTCACTTGTTATTTAATTATTATTATTTTATCATAAGAAGTAGAAAGTAGTCGAAATTATAAGATAACTTTTAAGGTTATATCTCTATACAACTTGTAATCTACTTTAAAAAGTCATCTTACATAGCAGAATAATCATTAATGCAGAATCATGATTACAGAAATCGAATACCTATATTTCCAAATTTTCTTCATTCGTATTATGTTTTATATTGAAAGCGCTTAATAATATTAGGAATTGTGATAAGGAGTGAATAGGATGGTTCTAAAAGTCGTTGGCAAGTTACCTAACGAGAAGAAACCATATTTTATTAAAAATGGAGAGGGAGAGCGATATCTTTTCGGTACCCAAGTAGCCTCTATTGTTGCGACCACAGATAGCACTGGTGATATGATGGAGATTGTACAATTATGGGGAGGTAAAGGGGACAGTTTTCCTGCACATGTCCATGAACAAGCCCACGAAGGCATTATGGTACTCGATGGGAGACTTGAAGTAGAACTGAATGGACAATTATATTTATTAACAGCAGGTGACTACGTAAGTATTCCGGCAGGCACTGTCCATTCTTATCGGATGCAAAGCCATCGAACACGCTTCTATTCGTTCACTATTAACGGTCATGTCGCAAAGCTATATTCCTTAATTGGAGAGCCATTTACGAAGTTTGAACGCCCTCCAGTTCCAACGAACCTCTTAAACTCTGATATTTTTAAGCAAATCCCTACTGGTATTGATATTAAGTTCGTCACTAGTCATCCAATAGATGGCTTACCACAATGGGTTAACGGCAGCTCAATTCCACAGGAGGTTCAACCATATGTACTGGAATCTGGAGGAGGAGTCCATCTTCTTAGCGGCGATACTGTACATACACTCCTAACGACCAAAGCCGCAACAGATAGCAAGTTTCTTGTACTGGTTTCTGAAGGACCAAAAGGACAAGCTATTGGTGAACATGCACATGAATTAACGAACGAAACATTTATGTGTTTACAAGGAGAAATGACTCTTTGGGTGGATGGGGAAGAGTTGCATTTATTACCAGGTGATTTTGCCTATGTACCGGCCAATACGCCTCATCGCTTCCGCTGTGATGCCCATTATACGAAGTTCTTTGGATTATTGACCCCAGGGGAATTTGAAGATTTCTTCCGTATTCTTGGCGATCCTTACGAACATCCAATCTTCCCAAGTGATCCGGCTCCGTATCGGTTTGACCGGGTTATCCAGCGAATTCATGAACTTGATTTAAAATTATTAGGTAAGCCGCCTGGTGCTCCGCCTGCTGCCGTCGAAGAGGTCCATTAATAATGAACGATCGTTATGAAGTAAAGGTAATAGCTGATCTTGAATTTGCTGCACCAAATGGAAAACCATTACTATTGGATCTTTATTTACCTATTGGAACGGAAAGACCTGTGCCAGTGATTGTCTGGCTGCACGGCGGTGGTTGGCGAATTGGTGATCGAAAGCTAGGACCGGATTTCCGTGTGAGATTTGCAGAGCAGGGCTATGCTATGGCAAGCATTGAATACCGCTTAAGTAGTGAAGCCATTTTTCCTGCACAGATTCATGATGTAAAGGCAGCCATTCGTTGGCTTCGTTCGGTTGCAGATGAGTATGGTCTTGATAGTGGTAAAATAGGTCTTTGGGGTTCTTCGGCTGGCGGGCATTTGGCGGCATTAGCGGGTACGACAGGATTTGGTAGACTAGAAGGTTTAGAGTTAGGAAATTCAGATTTTTCGAGTGAGGTACAGGCTGTTGTTGATGGTTATGGTCCAACTGATTTCTTGCAGATGGAAGACGAATCAGAGATTACACCTTCTGATGATCCGGAATCCAATCGTCTAAATTACGTTGAGCGCCATACCGACCCAAATTCTCGTGAGTCACAATTGCTGGGAGCACCTATTCAAACGGTTCCTCATCTTGTCCGTGAGGCGAATCCTATCACATATATTGATAACAAGATACCGCCGTTTCTTATTCTACATGGGAAGAATGACACAGCTGTACCTGTACATCAAAGTGAGCTGCTTTATCGGGCACTCGTTGAAAATGGAAATGAAGCTGCGCTTTGTTTGATTGAAGGATTGGGTCATGCATTTTTTAATAAAAATGATCTAGATGAACAGCCTTTGGAAGTTACCCTTCGTAAGGCTGGAAGAGGTGAATTCGAGCAAATAGAGAATGGCAGTATGAGAATATTTGAGTTAGTAGAATCATTTTTTCGAAGACACCTTTTTAAAATTGGATCAAAGGTCGATAAATACTCCGTTTAGGCGGGGTATTTTTTTTACTTTTTCTTTTGAAAATGAAGGACATAATTGCTGGAATCCCAATAAGAAGTGTCCTTCATAGATTGATGTGGGAACACAGTTATTTACATTATTTAAACTTAAAAATCAGAAATCGTGATTTCTCAAATTCAATATGTGTATTTCAAAAAGAAATCAATCTGCCTTATCATTAATTTAAAGAGAAAAACACACTGTTGTTAAACATAAGGAGGAGATTCCATGAAATTACTAACCTATTCCACAAACAATAATCCGCTACGACTTGGCGTTCTTGTCGACGAGAATACCATTGTCGACCCACAGCAAGCCTATATCGACCTTTTAAATGAAAGTGGGCAGGAAAGAGCAATAGAAATTGCGAACGCTTTATTACCAGCTGACCCAACACAATTTATTGCAGGTGGAGATCTCGCGTTAAAGACCGCTAAGGAAGCAATATCCTATGCCCTTGAGAATCCAACACAAACATCAGCCCTTTATCAAAAAGAAAATGTCCAAATCGGAGCACCTGTATTAAAACCTAATAAAATCATCTGCGTGGGATTGAATTACAAGAATCATATTCTTGAAATGAAGCGTGATCTTCCCGTCCACCCAGTGATTTTTGCCAAATTTGCTACAGCGATTACCGGTCCAAACCACATCTTTCCGCTAAATTCAAATTTGACTAAAAAACTAGATTACGAGGCAGAACTAGCGTTCGTGATAGGGAAAGAAGGAAAAGACATTCCATATGAGGATGCTTTGGACTATGTATTCGGCTACACCGTAGCGAACGATATCACAGCTCGCGACATGCAAAAACGAACCCTTCAATGGCTGCAAGGAAAGACACTCGATAAGAGCCTTCCGCTTGGACCTGTCTTAGTAACAAAGGATGAAATCCCGAATCCACACTGCCTGGATATTTCATTAACCGTTAACGATGAAGTAAGGCAGAAATCCAATACAGAACAGCTTTTGTTCAATGTCAATCATCTTGTTGAGTTTTTATCAGGCATCATTACTTTGGAGCCAGGAGACATCGTCCTTACTGGTACACCTGGTGGCGTCGGGGAAGCACAAAACAAATTTTTACAGCATGGAGACAAAGTAAAGGTTGAAGTCTCTGGCATTGGTGCAATTGAGACTACCATTGTGGAGGTGACTAAAGAATGACCACCAATCATGAACCTATACGAGATATTGCCCACTTAGCCCATATCGAATTATTAACTCCTAAACCATCCGAGAGTCTAGAATTTTTCCGCGATTTACTTGGAATGGAAATCGTCCATCGCGAAGGACAATCAGTCTTTCTTCGCGGCTGGGGGGACCAGCAGTTATACAGCTTGAAACTCACGGAAGCAAGTCAGGCTGGTTTAGGGCATGTGGCATTAAGAACCTATTCACAACAGGCACTTGAGCGGCGTGTACATGATATTGAGCAAAGCGGATACGGGATTGGTTGGACAGATGGGGACTACGCACACGGTCGCTCCTACCAATTTACCGATGCTGATGGGCATGTTTTAGAAGTGTTTTATGAGGCAGATAAATATGTAAGACCAGATCACTTAAAGCCAGGGTTGAAAAATCAGCCTCAAAAATTTTCAGCCAAAGGAGCCGCGGTGACACAGCTGGATCATATTAATTTGTTCAGCTCAAATGTCGATGCCGACAGCAGTTTTTTCCAAAATCAACTCGGATTCAGACTAAGTGAACAAGCCATAACCGATGAAGGTCAACAAACAACGGCTTGGCTTCACGTAACTAATAAATCCTATGACCTTGCCATTTCACTTGATAAATCAGGCTCTCAAGGTCGCTTCCATCATGCAGCATTCAAAGTGGAGAGTGCTGAAATGGTACTCCGGGCAGCAGATATATTTCTAGATAATGGAATATTCATTGAAGCTCCTCCTAATAAACATGTCGCAGGGCAAACGATGTTTGTATACGTATATGAACCTGGTGGTAATCGAATTGAGGTTTGCTCAGGCGGTTTTCTCATCTTAACACCGGATTGGGAAACGGTTACCTGGACAACGGAGGAAAGGAAAAAGGGCTTAGCATGGGGGTCACCGCTGCCATCCACTTTTCACACGTATGGTACACCGAACCTAGAAAAATAAACCAGAGGAGGATGAGAAAATGAATGAAGTATTAAAGAAGTTCTCATATGAGGAAGCGATCGAACGTGCAAAGGAATTGTCTGCTTCCCTACGAATGCGGCCAAATCTTGGTGAAGAATTAAGACATCAGCCCCCTGAAACCATTCAAGAATTCATTTCATCGGGCTTGGTTCGATCCTTGGTTCCGAGCCGTTGGGGTGGTCACGAACTCAATTGGAAGTCATTAGCGGATACTGCTATTGAGGTATCTAAAGGTGATGCTTCTGCAGGTTGGTGCTATTCTCTCCTGCTCCTGCATAACTGGATGCTGGCCTTTTTTCCAAATCGGGCACAAGCAGATGTGTGGCAAAACAATCCTGATGCCTGTCTTGCTACATCGATTAATCCAAGTCCGGATGCAACAATCAGCCGTGTAAATGGAGGATATAAGCTAAGCGGCAAATGGGGATTCTCATCAGGGATCAATCACTGTGATTGGGTCATGATTAGTGCCCCAGCCCCAGTATCGGAAGATGGAGAAGAAACCAAGGTTTTATATTTCCTCGTTCCAAAAAAAGATCTTCATGTGATAGATGTTTGGCGAGTCATTGGCATGAGAGGAACAGGCAGTAATTTACTGCAGTTAACCGACGTTTTTGTTCCGGACCATAGAACAATGGAGTTGGAACCATGGAACCTTCAAGGTGTATCACCTGGGATGGACTTGAATACAGCACCACTTTACCGCATCCAATTGTCAGCTGTAATGCCAGTTACGCTTTTATCCGTCATTCTTGGAGCAACCAAAGGAGCATATGAGATTTGGCGTGACCAAGTAATTGGAAAAAATAAAACAAGGGGCGGCGGAGCAGTCGCGAACTTAACCCATCAACAAATTCGACTCGCAAAGGTAGCGGCGAAAATTGAAGCTATTGATGCTCTTCTTCATAAATCTTTGGAACTAGTGGAGTCAGGCCGGGTAATGGATTATCCTGAACGGGTACGCTTACGCTGTAATTATGCGTATTGTGCAGAAATGTGTACGGAAGCGATAGAAACCATTTATACTAGTAGTGGGGCTGCCGCTTCTGCGGAGAGCCATCCTCTACAACAGTTTTGGCGGGATATACATGCTGGAGCACAACATACGGCTTTCAATTTTGATTGGGTCGGAGAACTGTTCGGCAAGCTTGAGCTTGGTCTTCCGGTAAAAGTGGAATATTAATAGAGAGAAGGAGAGATTCATAATGACAAAAACTTTAGATCGTCTGAGCCCAGCGCTCGCTTCTTCTTTGCAGGGAGAAAAGATGGTTTCGTTGATTACGGTGGATGCAGAAACTAAACTTCCGCAATTGAGTGTCGTTTCATGGGTAAATGCGAATTCAGAAGGCACTCAAATAAAGATAGCACTTGGGTCTAAAGCATCTAGTATTACAAATATCCAAAGCAATCCTACTGTCATTGTAGGGATGATTGGCGATGGAAGCTGCTATTCAGTACGCGGTAAGGCTACTGTGTCCGAAGTAATCGAGAAGACCATGAAGTTTTGTGTGGTTACGATTGATGTTGAGGAAGTGGAGAATGTCATGTTTTATGGTGGTAAGGTGACGGTTGAACCTGAATACGAAAAAACGTACAATCCGGAACTTGCCAAGAAATTAGATACAGAAGTTTACGAGCTTCTAAATTAAGGGAAAAACTAAAAAAAAATAATCAACAAGAAAAGGGAGCATCAATAGTGATAAGACTATTAGTGCTCCTTTTTTAGAATTATAATAAAGCAGGTTGTTTTTCTTCAACTAGTGGTAATAGACGCCTTTTGATTTCTTCAACATTTACATTTTTTTGTGCAACACCCGTTTCCATTGCAGCGTTAGCAACAGCAGCTGCTACATGGGCTGCTACCCGGCGGTCAAATGGATCAGGAATTACATAGTCGGGATAAAGTTCATCGTCTGAAATTAATCCAGCAATGGCATACACGGCAGCCAACTTCATTTCTTCATTGATTTCTATTGCCTGAACATCTAAAGCGCCACGGAAAATTCCAGGGAATGCCAAAACGTTATTGACTTGATTCGGGAAATCAGAGCGCCCTGTTCCAACAACTAGTGCCCCAGCTTCTTTTGCATCCCTTGGCATAATTTCTGGTACGGGATTGGCCATGGCAAAAATGATCGGATGATGGTTCATGGAACGGACCATTTCTTTGGTCACGGAACCAGCCGCTGATACGCCAACAAACACATCCGCTCCCATTAGTGCATCCGCTAGTTTCCCTTGTTTTTGTTCTTTATTGGTGATGCGGGCCATTTCTTCTTTAAATGGATTCATTCCGGCAGGACGTCCTTTATATATAATCCCATTTGTATCACATAGGATGACATCCTTTACCCCCATATGGAGCAAAAGCTTCACAATCGCTACACCCGCCGCACCGGCACCGTTTGCTACGACACGTATATCTTCAATGTCTTTATTAACGAGTTTCAGAGCATTGATTAATCCGGCTGCCGTTACAATAGCTGTTCCGTGTTGGTCATCATGGAAAATGGGAATATCGCAGATTTTTCGTAAGCGATCCTCAATTTCAAAGCATTGCGGTGCTGCGATGTCCTCCAAGTTTACTCCGCCAAAAGTGGGTTGTAATAGTTTAACCACCTCGACAATTTTATCGGGGTCCATTGTATCAAGGCAAATGGGAAATGCATCTACATCGGCAAACGATTTGAATAACAATGCTTTTCCTTCCATAACCGGCATCGCAGCTTTCGGACCAATATTTCCAAGGCCCAAAACGGCTGTTCCGTTGGATACAACGGCAACGAGGTTTCCTTTCATCGTGTAATCAAATACTTTACTTTCGTCTTCATGAATGTCTAAGCAAGGCTCAGCAACACCGGGTGAATACGCAAGACTTAAATCGTTTGCATTACTTACTGCGACTTTTGAGTGAACACCCAACTTTCCTCGATTTTCTTTGTGCATCCTTAATGCTTCTTCACGTAAAGTTGACATACATGTATCTCCCTTTGTTTAAGTTTTTATGGTATAGGAAAAAAGAAGAGTGCTCATACTTACATTTCAGCAATTTTGCTGCATTCATTCTCTTAATAAATGCGTACATATGTTGAAAAAACTACCAATCTCAAAAAATTTGTACCAACTAAACTTATACAAAAGAGACTCTTTAGTTTGATGTTGTTAAAGTTGGATATTAATCTTTTCTTTTTAAACCATCATGACTAGTGGATATGGGCTCATCTAAGTTTGGAGGCCTAATATAGAGATATCCCTGTTGTAAGGAGCGAAGTTCATGCATAATTTTTTGTAACATGACCATGTCCCGATCGATTTGTTGGCTGAGTTTTATGACATCAGGATCAGAGGGTCCCTTAGTCCTTTTCAATTCATCCAAACCCTGTCGGTAGGAATTGATACGCTTACTTAATTCAAGGGCATTCTTTAGAATCATGAACCTCATCTCCTTTCTATAGTTATCAAATTGTATTAATCTATTCCTTAATAACTAGCCAATTTTTGATAAGAGAAAATAGGCGGTTATCATGGAAAAGATCTAAACAGCGTAAATAGGATCATTAAAGTAAACAATGTGTGAAAGAATCTTGTAGCCTTTTAGGACTTTCAAAGCTTCTTTTGCCTCTTTTTCCGTGTTATATTCATACATGGTTATATTTAAATTTGAATAATGAGTGATAACCCACATAAAAAAAATCCTCCAATTAAAGGTAAATTTCCTGATACATGGTTAAAAATGAGGCTAATTCTTTACTTTTTTGTTTTCTTTCTTTACGCACTCTTGCCCGCTCTGGAGCGGTTTCATGTAATTTTTTCTCTTCTTCTGTTTCTGGGATGACTTCCGGAACCCATGTTGGGCGCTTATTCTCATCAAGTGCGACAAAGGTTAAGAGGGCAGTCGCCGCAATTTTACGCTTACCGCTTTTTAGGTCTTCTGCAATGACTTTTACAAATACTTCCATTGAAGATGTGCCTTTCCATGTCACATAAGATTCAAAGCAGACTGAATCAGTTGGTCGTATTGGATGTAAAAAATCGACTGAATCCGTTGAAGCAGTTACACATTCGCTTCGGCTATGGCGCGCTGCTGAAATAGAGGCGACTTGGTCTATATCACTCATTAACCGGCCGCCAAATAATGTATTGTGATTATTCACATCGTTTGGGAATACACGACTGGTTCGTATCACTCTTGATTCTCTACAGTATTTAGCTTCCATTGATAGATCTCCCTATAGTTTTAGCTTTCTAATAATAAGGTTTCTGGATCTTCTAACAATTCTTTTACCATAGCCAGGAAGCTAACGGCTTCTTTCCCATCCACAATTCGATGGTCGTAAGACAGTGCGATATACATCATCGGACGATTTGCTATTCGTTCACTATCAATTGCTACTGGCCTTGTTTGAATCTTATGCATACCGAGAATGCCTACTTGCGGACTATTCAAAATTGGAGTGGACATTAAAGAACCAAAAACTCCACCATTTGTAATCGTAAAGGTTCCACCTTGCAAATCATTCAAAGTGAGGGCATTATCACGAGCCTTTTTACCAAGATTACCGATTTCTTGTTCGATCTCGGCAAAATTTTTCTGGTTCGCGTTGCGTACAACTGGAACGACCAAACCTTCTGGAGCGGCAACGGCAATTCCGATATCGTAAAACTTCTTGATCAGCAATTCATCTCCTTGAATTTCCGCATTTAAAAGAGGGAATTGCTTTAAGGCTGAAACTACTGCTTTTGTAAAGAACGACATAAATCCAAGACGAACACCATGTTTATCATAAAAGGCATCTTTCCGCTTATGGCGTAAATCCATAATCGCAGACATGTCAACTTCATTAAATGTGGTCAACATTGCTGCTGTTTGTTGAACCTCTACGAGGCGTTTAGCGATCGTTTGACGTCTGCGGGACATTTTTACACGTTCTATAGGTTTATCAAACTCCACATCCGTTTGTTGTTCCTTTCGCTTTGGACTTGCCTTTTCCAATTTTGGTTCTTCTTTTACCGGAGATGCAGGTGAATAGGCTTTAACATCATTTGATCTAATTCTGCCTAGTGGGTCACTGCTGTTTACCCGGTTTAAATCGATTCCCAGTTCTCTTGCCATTTTTCTTGCAGCTGGAGAAGCAATCGGCCGGTTGGATTTCGGAACTTCTTGCTCAGACGGGATGCTTTGCTGGTTTAAGGATTCTTCTAACGTGTGCTCCGGATCTGTTGATGGGGCAACAGTTCCTTCAGCTTTGCTCTCCTCAATAATCGCAATAACATCGCCTACCTCTACCGTATCGCCTGTTTCTTTTAATACTTTTGTCACTACACCTGAGTATTCAGCATTTAATTCTATATTGACTTTATCTGTTTCCAGTTCTACGACACTATCTCCTTTTGATACTTTGTCACCAATATTAATGAGCCATTGTGAAATCGTTCCTTCTGAAATGGATTCTGCCAACTCTGGTACTTTAATTTCCATCAAGTTCATATCCTCCTAAGTACAGTAAGTACTATTATTATCTTGGTATTTGCTATTGATCTTGGTTAGCTTCTAATTAACTCTCTTTCATGTTTCTGTGTATCTTTTACACTATTAAAATTCAAAGCCTGTTGGATAATGTTATCTTGTTCCTTTTTGTGGACGATTGAATCGCCGACTGCGGTGCTTGAACGCGCCTGCCGTCCCATGTATCCAACTGTCAGTTTGCCGGAAGCAAGTTCAAAGAGAGTAGGGGCGATATAATGCCATGCTCCCATATTCTTTGGTTCTTCCTGTACCCAAATGATTTCCTTCAAGTTTGGATAGCGCTTTAGTATTTCTTCTACTTTTTCCATCGGGAATGGATACAATTGCTCGATACGAATGATGTGTATTTCGTCTAATTTTTGCATTTCTTTATTTGAGTCAATTTCGGCAGCCAGATCGATTGCCATTTTACCAGTCGCTAACACTAGCCTCTTTACTTTTTCTCTCCTTTTTCCTAGCTCTGGTTGTTCCACAACCGTTTGGAAACTGCCATCGCTTAGAGCAGTGCCAGGAGAAGAGACCAGCGGGTGACGAAGCAGACTTTTTGGTGTCATAATGACCAGCGGCCTGACGAATTCTGTTCCTAAGATGGATGCTTGCCGGCGCAAAATATGAAAGTATTGGGCAGCACTAGTCAAGTTTGCAACCGTCCAGTTGTTTTCTGCCGCCAACTGTAAAAAGCGTTCAAGACGGGCACTGGAGTGCTCTGGACCCTGGCCCTCATAACCGTGAGGCAGCAAAAGAGTAAGCCCTGACTTTTGTCCCCATTTTGCTCTAGCGGATGAAACAAATTGATCAAACAGAGGTTGTGCTGTGTTAGCAAAATCACCGTATTGTGCTTCCCATATGACAAGTGTTTCAGGAGCAAAGACATTATAGCCATATTCAAAACCTACTACAGCCGCTTCAGACAGTGGGCTATTATGAACCGCAAACGAAGCCCGGGCTTGCGTTAGATGATGCAAGGGTGAATAGGTTTCGTTGGTTTCTGTGTCATGCAGCACAATGTGACGCTGAGCGAACGTTCCACGCTCAGAATCCTGTCCTGTTAGCCGGATGGGTGTGCCTTCTTTTAACAACGTCGCGAATGCAAGCACTTCTGCTACCGCCCATTCTACTTTCCCATTTTCCTCCAGTGCTATTTCACGGCGTTCGAGAATCCGCTTTAATTTTGGATAAACGTGAAAGCTTTCCGGCCATTTCAGCAATTCGCGATTTAATTCACGAAGGGTATTAAGCTGTACATTTGTTTCCAATGGCGGAATTCCTTTCGTGATAACCTTAGGAACCTCTACAACTGCCGATTGCTCATCATGCTTCGTCTCTGACACTTGGTCATATTCAGCTTGGAGCTTTTCTTGTACGCTGCGATTGATTTGTTCGACCTCTTGTTCATTCAAAATACCCTTAGTTCGCAACTGTTCTGAATATAAGGCTTTTACCGTTAGGTGGCCCGCAACTTTTTTGTATACCTGGGGCTGGGTGACCGCAGGGTCGTCCATTTCGTTGTGGCCAAATCGGCGGTATCCGACTAAATCAATCAAAAAATCCTTGTGGAAGCGAGCACGGTATTGATAGGCAAGACGAACAGCTGCCAGACAAGCTTCTGGATCATCCGCATTTACATGCACAATTGGGATCTCAAAGCCTTTTGCCAAGTCACTCGCATATCTCGTAAAACGAGAATCATGGCTATCTGTCGTAAAGCCGACCATGTTGTTCGTGATGATATGAATGGTCCCGCCCGTTTGATATCCTTTTAATCCACCTAAATTTAAAGTTTCTGCTACAATTCCCTGGCCCGGAAATGCAGCATCGCCATGTACCAGTATTGGAAATGCTTTCTTAACATCTTGCTTAGGATATCCTGCTTTTTGACGTTCTTCTTGGGCTGCTCTTGTAAACCCTTCGATTACTGGATCGACAAATTCAAGATGACTCGGATTATTCGCTAAGGTAATCCGTGTACGAAGGGTACTGTCACCCTCGACGAACCGATTGCAGCCTAAGTGGTATTTCACATCTCCTGTCCAGCCCTCACTAATATCGACTAAATCTGCTGACGGTCCTTGTTGTTTGGCGTAAGAGTGCTGAAACTCAGAGAAAATCTTGCTGTATGGTTTATTTAATACATGTGCCAAGACACTTAAGCGGCCACGATGAGCCATTCCAATCAAGACATTTTGTACTTGATCCCCGACACCTTCGTGAATCGCTTCATTAAGCATAGGTACGAGCATGTCTACACCTTCAATAGAAAATCGCTTTTGACCGACAAAAGTTTTGTGTAAGAATTGTTCAAATCCTTCCACCGCTGTCAAACTCTTTAATAGGTTTGCTTGTTCTTCTTTTGATAAGGAGCGATGCATGCCCCCTGTCTCCACGATCCTAGTTAACCATGCTTTTTCGTCCATATTATCAACATGGTTAAATTCGTAAGCTAGTGTAGAGGTATAAAGATTCTTTAAATGGTTTATCGCATCACATGCGGTTTTAACGCTATCAGGTGTATCCTCCCAAACGAGTTTAGATGGAATCGCTTTCAACTCATGGTCACTTAGCCCATATTTTTCAGGGTTGAACAAGTCATGGTGTTTTTCATTCCCTTCTAACGGGTTCATATTTGCCGCTAAATGTCCATGTGAGCGAATGTCTTCTAGAAGTTTTACAACTTTCATCACTTTCTCTATGTCTGCTGAATTTCCTGGAATAACAGAGCCATGTTCGACATTTTCTTTCAATGGAGTTGTCTCAAAAGACAAGGGTGATCCCCATGTTTTAAATAACTCTATTAATTTTGGCTCGACTGTATCTATACCGTTTATATAATGCTCATATTGTTCGATTATATAGCCAAGGTTTGGACCATTAAATTTCCTCCATGGATTTAGTTGGTTTTTCTGTTCTCCCATTCTGGAATACCCCCATGATTGTTTTTCATATAATAATATTTGGAAAGGTAAATGAAGTAATTAACATTGATTAAGGATAAGGATAATGCAATAATGAAGATAAATAAAATTCAAAAATATTATTTTTACTTATAAAAAAACTTTATATCATTACAGGGTGGGACAATGGATTACCGTGACTGGGAAATACTGAAGGTACTTTATAATCAAAAAAATCTTACAAAAACAGCTCGATTATTATTTCTTACTCAACCTGCTTTAACGAGTAGATTAAAGCATATGCAGGAAGAGCTGGGGGTTACAATAGTAACCCGTGAAAGCCGTGGAGTGCATTTTACCCCACAAGGAGAATATCTTGTCCATTGTGCGGAGGAGGCCCTTGCTCATTATGAAAAGATAAAAGAAAATGTCCAAAATATGAGCAATAACGAAAGTAATAATGTGGTAGGTACGTTGAAATTGGGGGTATCTAATTTTTTTGCGAATTATGAACTTCCTTATCTTTTGAAACTATTTAAAAGGCAGTTTCCCCATGTGGAATTCAAGGTGATTACGGGATGGAGCAGAGACGTAACCCAACTTATACACAATAAAGATGTTCATATCGGTTTTGTTCGGGGAGACTATGGATGCAGGGGATTATTGACACATCAATTATTTGAGGAAACCATTTGCATTGCTTCAAAGGATGAGATCGAGATTAGGGATCTTCCTCGTCTTCCGAGAATTGAATATCGAGGGGATTACTTATTAAAATCAATAATTGATCATTGGTGGGCTGAAAATTATGCGCAAGCACCCTTTATTAGTATTGAAGTCGACCAAGTGGATACGTGTAAGGAAATGGTGATAAACGGTTTAGGATATGGTATCCTTTCCAACAGGGTTCTTAACGGAATAGAAGACTTATTCAAAGTCCCAATAACGGATCAAGAAGGAAATCCTATCTTGCGGAGAACGTGGATGTATTATCATAAGGAATCCCTAGAATGGAATGTCCTTAAGGCATTCGTCCATTTTATAGAAAACTTTGATTGGAAAGGTACTCGTACAAAGATTAAATAATTTAGTTTCTGGAAAAATTGCAATTAGATTACTATTTAGTAAGGTTAATAAAATAGAAGTTCATACATTATGTTTTAGAGAATAGGAGAATGAAGTAAATCCACGCTCATTATGGCGTGGATTCTTTATTTTTAAAAAATAGTCCATCTTCGTGTGTATTCATAAATGACTCAAATTCCTTGGTAAATAAAGATATTAAAGGATTATGATTATTCTTATTCCAGGCAATAATGAAATCAATTTCCTCTATTTTCTCTTCTAATTCAATAAAACGAAGAGTTGGAGGGGGATTGACCATTGCAACGGGAAGAATGGAAATACCAATACCAGCTTCAACCATAAGTAAAACAGTTTCAAAGTGGGAACATTCCTGTATGATGTTTGGAGAGATACCATACTTAATAAAGAGTTCTGAAATATGTTTAAATCCATCTGGGGACACTTCTTGATTAATTACAATGATCGGCTCAGAGGCAATCGACGTAATACTAACTCTTCTATGGTTCGCTAGAGGATGTTCACTATTCATAACCACTGTAATGGGAATGTTGGATATTTTCCTAGAGATGATTTCGGGGAATTTTTCAATTGATAACGATAGAGTAAAACCAATATCGATTTCTCCTAGTTTTAAGGAGGCATTAAGTGAATCCCTCGTGTATTGAATTAACTCAATGTTAATCTCCGGATATTTCTTGGAGAATTGATTAATCAGTCTTGGTAAAAAAAGTTTCTCTAGTCCTAAATACCCGATTTTTATGCTTCCTGACAAACCGCTTCCTCTAAGTCTAGCATTACTTATGGCTTCTTCATAATGTGCTATAACGCCTTTGGCATCCTTTAACAATTGAGTCCCAGCATTCGTTAATTGGACAGTTCTTCTATTTCTGATAAATAATTGAACTCCTATTAGTTCTTCAAGATTAGAGATTTGCTTACTAATAGCTGATTGAGCAACAAAGTGTTCCGCTGCTGCCTCGGTAAAACTCAATCGTTCCGCAACAGAGACAAAGTAACATAGTTGTTTTAAATCCATAGGTAATATTTCCCTTCCTATTGAAGATGTTTTGTGGGCTAATTACCCATATGAAAAAAAGGTATAACTGTGAACTATTAGTTATATTCTCTCATGAAATATTCTACCATATACTATCTATTGAAGTTATTGTGATAAATATCTCACATGTAATAGGTTAAACATTGAGGAGGAAAAAAATTGAGTACCTTGTTTAAAAATAAACTTCCGGATCACAAGATCCCTTATTTGGTGAGAAATGGAGAAGGAGAACGTTACTTATTCGGAAGACAGCTAGCTACTATTATTGCAAATGGAACAAGTACTGATAATTTAATAGAAATGGTTATCCTTTCAGGGGGAAAAGAAGATTCCTTCCCATTACATAAACATTTACATAGTCATGAGGGGATCTACGTACTACATGGCAGACTTGAAGTAGTTATAGATGATAAAAAATATTTACTGACCGAAGGAAACTATGCATATATTCCCGCAGGTACCTCTCACAGTTATAAAATGCTTAGTCACCGAACACAGATTTTATCTTTTACATCAAAAGGTGATGTTTCAAAGCTTTATTCCGTTATTGGTGAGCCCTACGATAAATTTGTACACCCTCCAAAAGCGGTTCATGAACCTTCCTATGAAAATTTTAAAAAAGCATCACTCGAAGCAGATGTAGATTTCATTATAGATACTCAAGTTAATCTTGGTACATCACAACTCGTTGAAAATGGGGAAATCCCTGAAGGTGTTGCACCGTATGTTCTTGAAGCAGGAGAGGGAATTCGCTTACTTACCGGAGACCAACTTCATACCCTGATGACAACTCAAGCCAATTCTAATGGCGAATTTATTTTCGTTGTGTCAGAAGGACCAAAAGGAGAAGCCATACCTGAACATTATCATGAAGAACATACGGAATTTTTCTTCTGTATTGAAGGTCAGGTTACATTGTGGGCAAATGGAGAAGAACTCACACTACACCCAGAGGATATTCTCCATGTGCCTGCTAACACTGTTCATTCCTATCGAATGGATTCACATTACACAAAAATGATTGGTATACTCGCGACTGGTCTATTCGAAGCATTTTTCCGTACGCTTGGAGATGTTTACGATGATTATATTTTCCCAAGCGAGCCGGCTCCACTCCGTTTTGATCGAGTACTCCAAAATTTAGATATTCTTGACCTGAAAGTGCTTGGCGGTCGTCCAGCAAAGATTAATAGTGAAATGAAAAAGATCATAAGTTAAAAATTGCATTATTAAGGAGGAGTTCCGTTGGAAGAGTTAGTGGATTATTCTGTAGAAATCATAAAAGACCTCGTTTACGCAGAGATAAATGGAAAACCGTTATTAGCTGATTTATATTTACCCCAGTTGAAAAAAGAGCCTATGCCAGTGATTATTGGCTGCATGGCGGGGGATGGCGTTTCGGGAATCGCAAATTAGGTCCAGATTTTACCCGATATTTTGCCAGCAAGGGCTATGCGATGGTAAGTATTGATTACCGGTTAAGTGATGAAGATACTTTTCCTGCTCAAATTCATGATGTAAAAACAGCAGTTAGATGGGTTAAGAGTATCGCAGGGGAATATGGTCTAAACGGTAATAAGATAGGTCTTTGGGGCTCATCGGCAGGAGGGCATCTTGCCGCACTTGCTTCAACAACTGAACCGAACCAATTTATCGGAGAGAATCCACTCTATTCTGACATGACAAGCGAGGTTCAAGCTGTTGCAATTGGTTATGGACCAATGGATTTTCTCCAAATTGATGAACAACGAGAATTAGATGGAATAAGCGAAGAAGATCCTGAGTCAGTCCAAATTCCAAAGGATAAAAAAACCTCTGATCCTGATTCATTTGAATCGTTGTTTTTAGGAGCCCCCATACTAACATGTCCTGATCGAGTGAAGGAAGCAAATCCATTGACGTATGTAAAAGCTGGGCTTCCTCCATTTCTAATTATGCATGGGTTAAGTGATGTAGCTGTTCCTGCACATCAAAGTCAGTTACTCTATCAAGCACTGGCCGCTAAAGGAAATGAAGTATCACTTTACCTGATTAATGGGCTGGGCCATGGATTTCTAAATCGATCAAATTTAGATGAAGGCGGTCCAAGGATAGCAACGTTTTTTACTTCAAAGAATGGGGGTGGGGAGATTATTGAAGAAAAAAATCTATTAATTTTTGATAAAATTGAGGAGTTTTTTCGAGTACAACTTTCAAAATGAAAATATAGTAAAAAAGAATGCAAACCACGCTTTTTCTTACGTGGTTTGCATTCTTTTTTTAGGATAAATAGTAACTAATATTAGGGACAAACAACTAAAAGGTATTACCTTTAAAGAGATATACAGACTATTTTAATAACTTATGTTTGAAATGGATAGGATTTATGTCACATATGGCTATAGTTATCCATTAGATCCTCCTATAAACTAAGGTTAGAAGCGCTTTCAATAATAAAAATAATATTAGGAAAGAAGGTTGAACAATGAGTTCTAATGTGATCAAAACACCTTTTCCTCGATTAATTACAGGTATTTCACTTGGAAGCTTTGGTTATAATCTCGCACTCATTACACCATTAGCATTCCTGCTTACCGTAAAACTGGCTATGCTTGATCCTGCAAACGTTACCAAAAACTTTAGTATTATTGGTCTTACTACAGGTATAGTTGGAATTTTAAGTCAATATTTGGCAGGTGTAATCAGTGATAGGACTACGTGGAAATTAGGACGCAGACGCCCTTGGATTTTAATTGGTTCAATAGGTGGAGCGGCGGCACTTTACGGGATAGGCGCAGCTAAATCCTTTACAATAGTGTTATTGTTTTGGGCCTTAGCCAAACTCTTATTTAGTTTTATGAGTACGGCTATAACAGCATTAATTCCTGATCAAGTACCGGAAAACAAACGTGGTACTGCTTCTGGAATATATGGTCTTGTCAGTCCGCTAGCCATTATGGTTGGAATTAACTTAATGTTTATCTTAAACAGTTGGTCGATTGAAAGGAAATTTTTAATACTTGGACTAATTTGTGTGGTCTTTGCCATTATTACATGTGTATTAATTAAAGAAGAAAGAGTGGATTATCAACAAGAACGTGGTAAGAATGATTCCTTAACATTTGGTGAAAAAATGTCTCGGATTTATCCAAGTCCAAGAAAATATCCTTACTTTACATTTGGAGTATTAACAAGATTTTTCATGGCTATTGCCTACACAGCAGCTTCTTTTACAAGTGTATATTATCTAGAGCGTTTTCATGTATCCCAACAAGATCTAGCAGGAATTGTTTCTACAAGCATGAATATCACTATCCCAATCTTAGCGGTTGCAAGTATTATCGGTGGTGGTCTCTCTGATAAATTTGGACGCCAAAAACCTTTTGTCTTTCTTGCGGCTGTTGTCACTGCAGTCGGTATATTAGGCTATGGTTTTGCTCCTAGTATTGGCTTTTCCTATGTTTGTGGTTCTATCATTTCCCTTGGCTTTGGTATGTTCTTAGCTGTCGATATCGCCCTAATGTCACGGGTCCTGCCACATCCTGAAGATGCAGCAAAAGATATGGGTATCGTCAATATTGCCAATGATATTGGGCAATCGCTTGCAAACGCAGCTGCAAGTCCAATTGTTGCTGCAGGAGGCTATCCATTATTCTTTGGAGTACTGGCTATTTTCGGAATCCTAGCAGGAATTATCGTTAAACCAATTCCAGAATTGGAAATAAAGGAACCTAATAATATTGAAATTGCTCAGTAAAAAAGTGAAGGAATCCGCGCTCAATTTGCGTGGATTTTATCCATATGTCGGAGGTTACACATGAATATAACCTTGATACTAATTGCAATACCAGCAGTTCTTTTTGAAATAATTGTAGCACCTCTTATTGTAAACAACATGAGAAATAGAGGGCAAATAAGGAGGAAAAGTCTTGACCCAGGTCATCAAGTTAACAATCGAAAATCAGGATAGTCTGATGGGAACGGATATCCTACAGCCGCGTTTCAGCTGGAGACTAGAAAGTGAACGGACAGGCATATTCCAGTCTGCCTATCAAATTAATGTGTTTGAAAATGCATCTTCGGACTTTAAAAAGTTGATTTGGGATTCTAATAAAGTACAATCACAAGTTTCCGTGAACATTCCATATGAAGGCCCTTTATTGCAGAGTAAAACCAGCTATACTTGGCAAGTCCGTGTTTGGTGTTCTAATGGAGAGGAATCAGCGTGGAGCAGTGAAGGTCATTGGGAAATGGGGCTATTACATGAGGAAGAATGGGTGGCGAAATGGATTGAGCCACAGCAAGAAAATGTAACAGAAGAACCGGAACTAACCTTAGAGGATATGTTTATTAATAAGAAAAAAGCGAATCAGCCTTCCCCGGAAGATAGACTGCATCCGCCTAAATTGGTTCGTAAATCCTTTCACATTGATCAAAAGAAAATAGAGAAGGCACGTCTTTACATTACAGCGCATGGACTTTATCACGCTAAAATCAATGGACAAAGAATTACGGATGCAGAATTTACACCTGATTACACATCCTATTCCAACTACCTGCAATATCAAACCTATGATGTTTTGCCCTATTTGCTCGAAGGTGAAAATGTATTAGGAGTCATTCTTGCAGATGGATGGTATGCAGGCAGAATAAGCGTCCCTGGAGGAAGCGCCCAATTTGGCAACAGACTAGGGCTGCTGGCGCAATTGGAAATCACTTATACAGACCAAACAAAACAAATTATAGCTACAGACGATTCGTTTTTATCATCAAACAGTCATTATGTTTACAGCGATATTTTCATTGGAGAAAAACAGGTTAAAAATCTTGAGAAGTCAGGATGGGATCAGCCAGGATATGATAGTTTAACCCATGAATGGGCATCAGTTTCAGTTGCTGATGATAAATTAGCTAACTTAAGAGCCCAATATGGGGAGTTGGTAAAACCGGTTGAAACTCTATCCCCAGTTAATATTTGGAAGGATCAGACCCAAGCTTATATGATTGATTTTGGTCAAGTCATCGCCGGCCGTATCCGACTTCATGTACAGGGTTCAAGCGGACAGGAACTTAAATTTGAACATTGTGAAGTCTTAAACGAAAATGGAGAGTTTTTTAATAATATAGTAGGAAGAAATAAAGAGCAAACCGATTATTATGTGACCAGGGGTGAGAATGGAGAGGTGTTCGAACCAACTTTCACTTTCCATGGTTTCCGTTATGTAAGACTATCAGGCTATGATTCTGAGCTAGAGTATGAGGACATAACAGCAATTGTTTTATATTCAGACATGAAGATGACAGGTCAGTTCACCACATCTGATCCGAAAATTAATCAACTTTGGAACAATATCCAATGGAGCCAAAAAGGCAATATGCTGTCGATTCCGACCGACTGTCCGCAGCGTGAAAAAGCTGGCTGGACGGGTGATATCCAGGTTTTTGCTCCGACCGCTGCCTTCAATATGGATGTCCAAGCATTTTTAACAAGGTGGCTTTGGAACTTAAAGAAGGAGCAAACAGAAGAAGGAGAAATTCTTAATTACTGTCCAGCACCAAAGGATATTTGGAATGATAAGAAATTTACTGAAACGATTTCTTCAGCGGGATGGGGAGATGCCATTCTGATTGTTCCTTGGGTACTTTTTCAGAGGTACGGTGATCGAAGAATCCTAGAACAATGCTTCCCGAAAATGGAAAAATGGCTTGATTATGTACAAAAAAGTGCAGCACAAAATAAAGAAAATGTTGAAAATGAACATGAGCGATATTTATGGGATACAAAGTTTCATTTTGGCGACTGGATGATTCCGAGTTTTATGTTCGGTGAAAAGCCGCAAGGACCAATCGCTTCCGCATTGGTGACGAAGGATCCGATTGCTACTGCCTATTATGCTTATTCTGCTGGTTTATTAGCTGAAGTTTCTAAAATTCTCGGAAGACAAGACAAGGCTGATTATTACCAAACCCTTCATGGTAAGGTGAAAGAAGCCTTTGGAACGGCCTATGTAAACGAGTCAGGGCTAATGACAGCTGATTACCAGGGCGTGTATACGATTGCTCTTGCCTTTAATCTGTTGTCAGGTGATCCAAAGAAAAAGGCAGTCGAAAGATTAGTAGAGTTAATTGAGAAAAATGATTTTAAGATTGATACTGGATTTTTATCAGTTCCTTTTATTATGGATGTTTTATGTGAAAATGGTTATGAGGACATAGCCTATAAGCTTCTTTTCCAAACAGCCTGTCCTTCATGGCTTTATGAAGTAAAAAATGGGGCAACGACCATTTGGGAATCTTGGGAAGCGATTAAACCGGATGGGACAGTCGGTGCTTTTTCCTTTAATCATTATGCTTTTGGTTGTATCGGAGATTGGCTTGTTCGCCATATTGGCGGGTTAACTCCAATGGAACCAGGATACAGTAAGTTTAAGGTAGAACCACATATCTGTGACAGATTAACATTTGCCGAGACCCAATATGAGTCGGTGTATGGTGAAATTAAGGTGAAATGGGAGGTTCAAGACGGGAAAAATATGATTCTTCAAGTCAACATACCGGCCAATTCACTTGCTGTCATATCACTGATAAATATCAGTCAGGACTGCATTCAGGAATTAAAGAATGAAGTGATAAAAATGGGCTATTCGGATGTTCAATTGTATGAAGAAGAAAAACGATTAGCATTCACTGCAGCTTCGGGACAAATAAATATAAAATACAAATTAGAAAATGTATGTGGGTTGGAAAATCGTAAATTACAAGTATAATCAAAAAAAGGGACATTCTCTGATAAAGAATGTCCCTGTCTGTATTTAAAGAGGTTAATTGAATCCCTATACATAAATCAAATTGACTGCCCTAAGTTATTACGTGTTAATCCTGGTTCATTTTAATAGGGGAGGGTAACAGTAAACCTCGTTCCTTTTCCAACCTCTGTAGAAAGTTCAATCTGACCGTGAATTTTTTCTATACTGCGTTTAACAAGAAATAAACCGATTCCTCGATCGTTCCCTTTTGTAGAAAACCCTTTCGAAAATATCTGCTTAACTATATCCGCTTCAATTCCGGGACCATTGTCCGCTATTTCAATTAAAAGCTCATGATCATAATAATCAAAATGAATGAATACCTTTTTATTCTCTTGGCCGGAAAGAGCCTCTAAAGCATTATCAGTTAAGTTTCCAATAATAGTAATTATTTCATGAGTAGTTTCAGGCAGGGCAGGTTCAGGCAAGGTACCTTCTCCTGAGAAGGTAAGTTCTGCCCCCATTTCCCTTGCGTAGCTCATTTTCCCAAGTATGAACCCTGCTAGAGCGGGGTCTTTTATTTTACTTGCAATATAACCGACTTCATTTTGAAGTTGGTCGGAAATATAGTCAATATAATCGGAAAGCTTTTCATATTGCTGCAGGTGAACTAATCCTAACACAACATGAAGCTTGTTCATGAATTCATGGGATTGTGCCCTTAATGCCTCTGCATAAAGTGTGACACCCGTGAGCTCTTTAGCTAATTTATTGATTTCTGTTTTGTCCCGAAAAGTAGTAATGGCCCCAACCATTTGATTACCGACAATAATCGGCAGTTGGTTGGCAAATAGGGTAATACCAGATAAATCAACTTCAATATTCAGACTTGGTTTCCCTGTTTCCAAGACATTTCGCAATTGAAGTTGAGGGAGATATTGGTCCACTAAGTGGCCGACAGGGTTTTCTTTCATTCCTGCTTCTTCAAATAACCGCAGTGCCTCATTATTAATGAGTGTGATTCGGGCATCCTGATCAACTGCTAGGATTCCTTCCTTAGTGGATTGAAGCATGGCACTTCTTTCTTCAAGTAATTTACCAATTTCAAATGGTTCCAGACCAAACATACTTTTCTTTATTTTTCTAGCTAAAAAAATGGCCCCCATAACTCCAATTAATACGCCGAAAATAACAGCTAAATAAATGACATGTTTGCTGTTTTTAACGTTCTGTTTGACCTTATTAAGAGAAATTCCTACCGCAACAGCGCCGATTTGTTTTCCAGCGTCTGAAAATACCGGAGTAAAGGCTCTTAATGAGTACCCTAATGTTCCCTTTGCGATGGAGGTATTTTCTTGACCACGGAGAACAGGTCCTTCATCGCCTCCAACAAAATGTTGCCCAATTTTATCTGGACTAGGATGCGTTTTCCGTATCCCATTCATATCCATCACAACAATAAATTCGACGGCAGTTATCTTAGTCATTTCGCTAGTATATTTCTGTAACTCCAATTCATCTTGCTTTTGTTCCAAATTTTTTATAGTAAGGGGAGAATGCGCAACCATCTTGGCAATATTCATTGCTTTATCTGTTTGATTATTTAGTGTCGTTTCTCCTATTTCGTTACTTATGAGCAAATCGGTGACAAATAAAGCAAGTGCCACAACCCCGCATACTAAAAAGGTTATCGTGGTTTGAAGACGAAACTGTGGTCTTTTTTTTCGCACAGGATCACCCCTTTCCATATTTTTAAAAAAAGGCTATAACCTGTACTTATTCATCGGACGGCCGACAGAACCATATTGAATTTCCATCACAATATCGCCTTTTTTCTCTAGATAGTCTAAATACCGGCGAACAGTGACACGTGCTAATCCAATGCCCGCGGCAACATCTTCAGAAGAAAGAGGCTCATCTTGTCCTTTTAAAAATTGTACGATTTGCTGGAGGGTTCTGTCATTCAACCCTTTTGGCAAATATTCTTCTGACTCGCCCACCTTGCGCTGAACTCCCATTAACTCATCCAAATCTGCTTGCTCAAACGGTTTATTTTCCTTGAATTTTTTTACGGTTTGACGATATTGCTCAAGTGCTGTTTGGAAACGGTCAAATCGGAATGGTTTGACAATATAATCTACAACCCCAGCGCGAAATATCTCCTGAATATGGTGTGGATCACGATTCGCTGTTAAGAGAATAACGTCTAAAGGATAATGGTTATTTCTAATAGTTTGTAACAAAGTAAGTCCATTGGTGTCTGGTAAAAAGAAATCTAGTAAAACGAGATTCGGCTTTTCTTTGTTGATGAATGAGATCGCTTCTTTACCATTGAAAGCTTTTCCAGCTAACTTAAAGCCAGGAAGCTTGGAAACGAATTGAGCATTTATCTCCATGACCATCGGATCATCTTCCACAATCAAGACTTTGATTGGCTCCATGACTTTTCTCCTTTGATATCTTTTCTACCATTATACCCTACTTTTTTTCCTATCCTCAAAAAAACAGCCACGGTTTTCGTGGCTGATGTCTTTTATCTAGTAGTTTTAAAGGAGGTTAGGCCGTTTGACTAATAGATTGCTTGGATGTAACATTCTCATCGAACTCATTTTCCATTTTGGAAACAACGACTGTTGCGACGCCATTGCCAATTAAGTTTGTTAAGGCACGTGCTGTAGACATAAACCGGTCAACCCCTAGAAGAAGAGCAATACCTTCAACTGGTACACTTGGGAAGGCAGCTAAGGTTGCAGCCAACGTTACAAAACCAGAACCAGTTACACCCGCAGCACCTTTAGAAGTTAGCATTAATACGCCTAGTAATGTGACCTCTTGACCAAAGCTTAAGTGAACCCCGAAAGCCTGCGCAATAAAGAGGGCAGCCATAGAAAGATAGATAGATGTTCCATCTAGATTAAAAGAATAGCCAGTAGGAATCACAAGACCTACAACAGACTTAGAACAACCGTATTTCTCTAGTTTTTCAACCATTTTAGGAAGAGCCGATTCAGATGATGAGGTCCCGAGGACTAAGAAGATTTCATCTTTGATATATTTAATAAATTGAAAGATATTAAATCGATAGAACTTCGCAATGCCTCCTAAAACGATAACAATAAATACTATCATAGCTAATACGGTTAACCCGAATAATTTTCCAAGGGATACAAGAGAACCGATACCGAATTCACCAATTGTGTAGGAAATCGCACCAAACGCTGCGATAGGTGAATAATACATAATAATATTGACAATCCGGAAGAAGGTATCGGATAACTTTTCGAAAAACTCAATTACTAATTTTCCTTTTTCTCCAAGTCCAGATAAGGCAATTCCGAATAAAACAGCTAAGAAAAGAATTGGAAGGAGCTGTCCATTTACCATTGCTCCCAGAAAATTATCAGGAATGATTCCCATGATAAAATCCATGAAACTATGGCTTCCTTCTGCCGCTTGTTGGGTGAATTGGGTAATATCCCCTTTTGCACTATGTGCATTTACACCCGCACCTGGTTTGAAAATCGTGGCAAACAGTATCCCAATCGCCAAGGAAATAGTGGAAACGATTTCAAAGTATAATAATGCTTTACCACCGATTCTGCCGACTTTTTTCATATCTCCCATTCCTGCAATCCCGACGACGATTGTTAAGAAGATAATCGGTGCAATCACCATTTTGATCATTTTAACAAAGATATCCGATAAGACTTTTAACTCTGCACCTGTTTTAGGAAATAGGGCACCAAAGATTATACCAAGTACGATTGCGATTAAAACCTGCGTTGTCAGACTTTTAAAATTGATTTTCATTTCCCAATCCTCCGATTCTTATAAAATTGTAAACACTTACAAAAGTGAATCAAGCCAAGATGTAAACTCTAATTGAAAGTATAAATTTTAGAGAATAGTCTGACAATATTTTGGTTATATCGTTCTTTTTGGTGATTTTGGTCACAATTTGTTCACAAATTAATTCATAACAAAAAAACGAAAGTCTACAAAATAGTAGCACTTTCGTTGTTCTTTTTACGATATTCAGCAGGGGTAACACCATGAATTTTTTTAAATGATTTATAGAAAAACGTAATATTGGTATAGCCGACTTTATTAGCGATTTGATCAATGGTTAAATCGGTATTTTCTAGCAGAGTACAGGCATTCTTTATTTTTAGCTGATGGGATAATTCCATAAAAGTCTTGCCTAAATTCGTTTTCAAGAGCCTTGTTAAATGATTTGGATGAAAATGAAACTTCTCCGCTGTCGTTTCTAATGTCAGGGTTTGATAATTCTGTTCCATATAACTCAAAATATCCGAGATAATCGCTTTTTTAAAGGTTGGTTCTTCCTTATTTTCTGATGAGCTATTATAAATCCTTAACAGCTCCGTAAAAGTTAATATCATATAGGAGTTGATGGCCTCATTCGAGCAAAGCTGTGGATCAAAGTATTCCCCCAAAGCTTGAATAATGATTTCTTTAAGTCGATTATTTTGACCCTTAGGAAAAATGATATAGCGACTGTCTTTCTTTTGTTGGTAAATTGCATTCACGAAAAAATCGGTTAATAAATCATTTCCAGAAAGTCTTTGAAGCAGTGCCGAATCAAAATAACTTGTTCGAATCATGATGTTAATAATAATATCATTTTCGGAGGCGTTTTCAATTCCGTGCATAACATTTGTATCTAGTAAACAGAGATCTCCTTCCTTGAGGATCACCTCTTTGCCATTAATGTACTGTGTGCAAGTACCTGAAAAAACATAGTTCATTTCAATAAAGGAATGTCTATGTTCGGTGAATTTGATAAAACGAGGGTGTTTTAGGAAAACAACATTTTGTTCAGGTTTAAAAAAATAATCTACCGGTACAATGTCGGGTGCTTGAACATCTTTCAAAAAAGTTAGTTCTGAGTCTTCTAAGTGGGAGTAATGCCTTGGGTTTTTAGATGTGCCCGAATGCTTTTTTTCAAAATCACTCATTTCCCTCAGTTGTTTTTCGATTATTGTAGTTTCCATGTTCTTCACCCACCTTTATGCATTATTTTATTAATTATAGTTTAACAATTTCTTAATCCTTTATAAAGTATACATACAAAAAGGGATGGATGTTAAGTATGGAGGTCTTAACCAATTATCACTATTAAATATTGTTTTACTATCTTTCGCGATACGAAATACCATGCTATACTATTAAAAGTTTCCAATATAATAACACCCTAGAAAGGTTGTTTATTTACATGTCTAGTACAATAAAAGCTTTTATTAGTCTCTTTTTGGTTTCTGTTTTATGGGGGTGTAATTATCCAGTTAGTTCCTATTTGCTGCAAGGATTTTCACCTGTTTTCTTATCAACCGTTCGAATTTGCTCTACCTCACTTTTTTTGATTATCTGTGCCTTGGTCCATAAGGGGATGAAGCGCCCCACCATTTCAGAGTGGAAATATCTCATTGGTGTTGGAATTTTTGGAACCCTGTTAAATCAAACCTTTTACTTTACGGGTCTCCATCATACAACACCCGCTAACGCCTCATTAATTATTTCTTTGGCACCCATAGCCACCATTTTGTTGGAACGAATCATTTTTAAGGTCAAGTTTACGATTAAAAAATCTGCAGGAGCCATGATTAGTTTAATCGGTGTTTTTTCCATTATTGGCGTTGCAAATGGCGCTTTGGGAATCTCATGGGGAGACTTTAACATTTTAATTGCCATGCTGTGCCTCTCGATCAGTATATTATTTATCCGAGGTTTAGCGAAAACCATGGACACTTTTATTATTACGGTTTATTCGACCGTACTAGGAAGTGTATTGATGATTCCAGCAGCAGGAGTTGAAAATTTAGTGAGCGGCTCTGTTATTAGTCATTCTATCTTAATGTGGATATTGTTAGCTTTTGCTGGGATTATCGCTCAAGGAGTTGCCGGTTTTTGGTGGAATAAAGGGGTAGCTAAAGTCGGCGCAGGTACAGCGTCGATGTTCATGAATATCCAGCCATTTGTCGCTATCCTTGCTTCCCATTTTATTTTAGGAAATCATATTTCGCTAAATCAAATCATTGGCGGGATTTTGGTATTACTCGGCGTATTTATTGCGAATATGCCATCGGTTAAAGCTGTCGTTTCTACTGGGTCAAATAAAGCAGCAATGTGAAGAGTCCTCCTCAAGGAAGACTTTTTTTATTAGTCATAAAAGTATGACCGTACGGGTTCAGGAATAGGGAGAAAAACAAATGACAAATAATTCTAAGGGAATAGAAATGAATCAATCAAAAGGGATAACATTGACAAAAGGTTTAGTTTTGTTAATGTCCATTACATGTGGTCTAGCTGTGGCCAATCTTTATTACAACCAGCCGCTTTTAGCCGATATGGGACGGACATTTCATGCCAATTCACATCAAGTAGGAAACATATCAATGTTTACACAAATTGGCTATGCAATAGGGATGTTTTTATTCGTGCCATTAGGAGATATGAAAGAGCGCCGTCAACTTATAACCGTTTTATTAGGTTCTGTAACCATTTCACTTATTGGCGTTGCTACAGCACAAAATCTCCTTTGGATTTACGTGGCTAGTTTGGCTGTCGGAATCACTACGGTTGTACCTCAGGTCATTATACCGCTGGCAGCACAGATGGCTGGGCCAGAAGAAAGGGGAAAAGTAATTGGCAGTGTGATGAGCGGATTACTTTTTGGTATACTTCTCGCACGAACCGTAGCGGGTTTTATTGGAGGCAGCTTTGGCTGGCGGATGATGTATTGGGTGGCGGCAGTATTAATGTTAGCATTAGCGATTATATTAAAACAAATCTTGCCTAAAAGTCATCCGGAAGCAAATTTAACCTATCGCCAAGTGTTAAAATCCATTGGTGAATTAATTGTCACTCAGCCAACCTTACGAGAAGCGTCTTTAGTGGGAGCATTGTTGTTTGGAGGTTTTAGCGTATTCTGGACTTCGCTTGCATTTTATTTAGAGGGAGCACCTTATTACTTTGGAAGTGAAGTGACGGGTTTATTTGGTTTGGTTGGTGTTGTCGGGGCTGCGGCAGCGCCCCTTGTAGGACGTTTAGCTGATCGGTTTAGCCCAAAGTTAATGGTTGGACTGTTCATTCTCATTACGTTGTTATCCTATCTTTTCTTTGGATTTTTAGGTTCTGCTGTCTGGGGAATCATCGTTGGGGTTATTCTGTTAGATTTAGGTGTACAGGGGGCACAGATCTCTAACCAAACCAGAATCTATAGTTTAGTTCCAGAGGCAAGAAGCCGGTTAAATACCGTATTTATGGTGACCTATTTCCTTGGTGGGTCACTAGGTTCCTCACTTGGGAGCTATGCTTGGAACCTATGGCAGTGGCGGGGCGTCTGTTTAACCGGAGGAATAATGATTGTTTTAGGGTTCATTGTTTGGGGAATCCACCAGCTAAAATATAAAAGTTAATCATTTAACATCACAGACTATTCTGTGGTGTTTTTTTATGGATCTGAAGTAATTGAATATTGGTTTCACTGTGTTTGAAAAATAACCGAAAAAATTCCGTTTAAATTGGGAAATACTCATATTTCCTTAAAAATAGAGGAAGTTTTTCCGTTTATATGATCCAAAACTTTTGATTTTGTCTTATTTATAGATTTTAAGCGGAATATTTCCGCTTATATCTGGTTCATAAGCTTCAACCATATACTTTAGCCGGAAATTCTCCGCTTATGAATCCTCATACCTACACGAAAATCAACAATAAAGAGGCTTTTAAAAAAAATGAGAGGTGAATGCAAATAAGGACAATAAATTGGTCCAATCAAGTTATAGGAAAAACCTCATTTTCTAGTATTATATAAGTATATCAGTAAGCGTTTCCAACCGAGAGGTGATATTAATGACAAAATACAGTATTGCTGTCGATATTGGTGCATCAAGCGGCAGACTCATTTTAGGCTGGCTAGAAAACGGGTTATTAAAACTAGATGAAATTCATCGTTTTGAAAACAAGATTGTTAAAAAAGGTGACTCCTATTGCTGGGAGGCCGACCAGCTTTTTCAAGAAATCAAAAATGGATTAAAAAAGTGCAATGAACTTGGCATCAAACCAGATAGTATCGGAATCGATACATGGGCAGTTGACTTTGTTTTACTAGATGAAAAGGACCAACCATTAACTGAGGCAGTTTCTTATCGGGATCCAAGAACAGACGGAATGATGGAGCAAGTTTTTGAGAAAATCATGAAAGAGCGTCTATATCTGGAAACAGGCATCCAGTTCCAAAAGTTTAATACCATCTATCAATTATATTCCATTAAACAACAGTCACCAGAAATCCTAGATCAAGCAAAATCATTCTTAATGATTCCCGATTACTTCAATTACCTTCTTACAGGTAAAAAAGCAAACGAATACACCAATGCTACTTCCACGCAGCTAGTCAATGCTTTTACGAAAAAATGGGATCATGACTTGTTGGATAGGTTAGAAATTAATAAAGAAATGTTCCAGGAAATTAAAGCGCCTAAGACCGTTCTTGGAACGTTAAAAGAAGAACTAGTTTCAGAGTTAGGCTTTGACCTGCAAGTCATTCTGCCTGCTACACATGACACAGGTTCAGCGGTAATTGCCGTTCCTGAAGAAAATGAAACGATTTATATCAGTTCCGGCACATGGTCGCTGATTGGTGTGGAAAACCACTTCCCAATTTGTGTCACCAAAGCATTAGACTACAATTTCACCAATGAGGGCGGAATTGATTACCAGTACCGCTTCTTAAAAAATATTATGGGTCTTTGGATGATTCAAGAGGTAAGACGCAATTACCATAATGAATATTCATTTGCTGAACTGGTTGATTTGGCAAGGGAAGCTAAGGACTTTAAGGCTGTGGTTAATGTCAATGATGACCGGTTCCTAAAACCTGAAAACATGGTTCAAGAAATCATGAATTATTGTGTGGAAACAGGCCAGCCGGTCCCTAGCACACCTGGCGAAGTCGCAAAATGCGTATATGATAGTTTAGCAGTCAGCTATCAGGATGCCGTAAACGAAATTGAAGAAATTTTTGAAAGACGATTTGAAAAAATCAATGTCATCGGCGGCGGCTGTCAAAATGAAATGTTGAACCAACTTGTGGCGGATGTAACGAAAAAAGAAGTGTATGCAGGGCCAGTTGAAGCGACTGCTATTGGCAATATCGTGGCTCAGTTAATGGCGCTCGATGAAATTCAAGATCTTAAAGAAGCTCGTAAGATTGTGAAAAATTCTTTCGAAGTAAAAAAATATTTACCCACTGCACCGATTACAAACTAACGGATAAGAGAGGAAGAAATTTATGTCTATACAAGAAAACTATGAACTTGCTAAAAAGGCTTATGAAAAATGGGGAATTAATGTTGAGGAAGTCATTGAAAAATTAAAAAATGTACCAATTTCAATTCATTGCTGGCAGGGGGATGACATCGGAGGATTTGAAGTGAATCAAAAAGAATTATCAGGTGGAATTTCCGTTACAGGAAATTATCCTGGTAAAGCGTCAACACCTGAAGAATTAAGAGCTGACTTAGAAAAAGCACTTTCCTTGATTCCTGGTAAACATCGAGTTAACTTACATGCTATTTATGCGGAAACAAATGGAGAAGTAGTTGAAAGAGATCAATTAGAACCAAAGCACTTCGAAAACTGGGTGAATTGGGCAAAGGAAAATGGTTTAGGGTTAGACTACAACCCAACATTGTTTTCACACCCTAAAGCAGATGATGGCTTAACACTTTCACATCCAAACGAAGAAATCCGCGAATTCTGGATTAATCACTGCATTGGCAGCCGGAAAATTGGTGAGTATTTCGGAAAAGAACTTGGTACACCAGCCTTAACAAATATTTGGATTCCAGATGGATACAAGGATATTCCAAGTGACCGCCTCACACCAAGAAAGAGACTAAAAGAATCATTAGATAAGATTTTTGCAGTAGAAGTAGATGAGAAATACAATCTTGATGCGGTGGAAAGTAAAGTATTTGGAATCGGCTCAGAATCTTACGTAGTTGGTTCTCACGAATTCTATCTTAATTATGCTATGAAAAATGATAAATTATGCTTACTAGATACAGGACACTATCATCCAACCGAAACCGTATCGAACAAGATTTCATCTATGCTTTTATTTAGCGAAAAACTAGCATTGCATGTGTCAAGACCAGTACGTTGGGACAGTGACCATGTGGTTATCCTTGATGATGAATTAAAAGAAATTGCCTTAGAAATCGTCCGTAATGATGCATTAGACCGTGTCATCATCGGCCTTGACTTCTTTGATGCCAGCATCAACCGTGTCGCTGCTTGGACAATCGGAACTCGCAACATGATTAAGGCATTATTATCTGCTTTGTTAGTACCAAACGAGTATCTAAAACAACTTCAAGAAGAAGGTAACTTTACGGAAAGACTAGCATTAATGGAAGAATTCAAAACTTATCCATTTGGTGCTGTTTGGGATTACTACTGCGAAAAAATGGGTGTGCCAGTAAGAGAGTCTTGGTTAGAAGAAGTAAAAGCGTATGAGCAAGAGGTTTTATTAAAGCGATAAGTTGATTTTATAAGGAAGACCCAAAAAGGCGGTAAATAGACTCCTTTTTGGGTTTTCTTTTTTAGTTAATAGAAGGGATTCTACATTGAATTGAAGATTTCTACGAAAAATAGGTATAATTCTACGAAGTTTTAAGCTATTCTACAAATTAAAGATGGAATTCTACATTTATTGTAAATTAATTTCCAATTTTCTTCAATTTGATGGGGAGGGTTCATATGAATAATGTTGATTTACATTCTTTCCTACAAGCCAACAATATTAGGGAGGCACCAGATTGGGACGTTATAAAAAACACCTATAATCCAGAGCCTGTAACTGAAGTAAATGGTCAACCCGTTTACAATTTTAATATGATCTTTGATCCCACAATCAACCCAATTGAGGATAACATTTTCATTTCTCAGTGTCCCGTCGCTGCAGAAGTCCCTATGCATATTCATCAATATATTGAACTTATATATGTTTATCAAGGGAATTGCACGGTTATCATGGAGGATCATGAAATAAACATGACTGCGGGCGGAACCATCATGATTGATAAAAACACCCCTCATACAATAAAAGAGATATCAAAATCTGATATTGTGATTGAGATGAAACTCAAGCATGACTACTTATCAACAGGGTTCCTTAGCCGATTTACTAATAAGAGTATCATCTCGCAATTTCTGATTGACTCCCTAATCGATAGTCGAAGAACCAATAACTATCTATACTTCCCTTTTGAAGTTCCTTCAAAAGTAGTTGGAATCATGGAGCAAATTATGTGTGAGCATTTTGATAAGGACGTTTTTACGTCGGAAATGATTGATGCCTATCTTTTCATCTTGTTTACAGAATTAATCCGTCACAGTAACAGCTCGAATAATGAACAAAAAGACGATATCAAGCAAAAGGATTCTATTGTTTTAGAGTTTCTAAAATATATTGATGATCATTTTAAAGACTGCAGCTTAACGGAAATGGCTGATCACTATAAATATCATCCAAACTATATTTCTGCTGTTCTTAAAAAGGCAACCGGAAAGTCATTTAAGGATCTCCTTCAAATTCAAAGACTAAATAAGGCAGCTTTATATCTAACAAACTCAGACCTTCCTATCCCTGATATTGCGGAAGAGGTTGGCTATTCCAGTTTATCTTTTTTCTATAAAAAATTTAATGAAGTGTACTTTCAAACACCTAAAGAATATCGGGATCAACAGTCTCGAAGTTATATTAATCAAAGTTAAATCATGTAATGGAACCGCTTATTCGGCGGTTTTATTTTTTTACAAAAATACAAAATCTTTGATTCGAGCAATAAACCTCTTTGTTTTTAATATTATAAACACTGAAAACGCTTGCTAAAATATAGGTAATCAGCAGGATAAAAGAAAACAAGGAGTGTTTAAAATGGAATTACATTTTCCATCTCATTTTCTTTGGGGTTCAACAACAGCCGCTTACCAAGTAGAGGGGAATAATTATAACAGCGATTTCTGGGCGGAAGAGCATTCGGAGGGCTCACCTTATAAAGATAAATCAGGAGATACTATTGATCATTATCGGCTTTATCGAGAAGATATTGCCTTGATGGCCAGCCTAGGTTTAAACACCTATCGGTTCTCAATCGAATGGTCGAGAATAGAACCTGAACCAGGGCAATATTCTCGGTCGGCAATCGAGCATTATCGGGATGTTCTCGAAACATGTTATAAACACGGAATAACACCTGTGGTCGCTATGCATCACTTTTCTTCACCTAAGTGGCTCATGAGACTGGGAGGATGGGCAAGCCCTGAAGTTCCCGACCGTTTTGCAAAATATTGTGAAGTGGTGTTCCGCGAAATAGGGCATTTAATTCCCTACGTACTAACGATGAATGAAATCAACCTGCCAGTTATGTTACGGGAGATTTTTTCAAAA
Source organism: Neobacillus cucumis (assembly GCF_016908975.1). Taxonomy (GTDB): domain Bacteria; phylum Bacillota; class Bacilli; order Bacillales; family Cytobacillaceae; genus Neobacillus; species Neobacillus cucumis. The sequence continues at coordinate 20,651 of NZ_JAFBEX010000010.1, read as the reverse complement.
ATCGGTTTTATCCCTCCAGTCGGGATTGATAGAGAAGCGTGGACTGCTCCTAAATGGAGGGAGTCAGCTGCCAAATTATGCGGAACGACGATTGAAAACTATTTTACTTTCCATATGATCTCGGATGAGTCTTCTATCAAAATATTAAAAGAAACACATCAAAAGGCCCGTGAGGCAATTAAAAAGATTCAGCCCAATACGAAAGTTGGCTTTTCGATGGCACTTTCAGATATTCAGTCCATCCCGGGCGGTGAGGAGCTGGCCGAGCAAAAATGGCACAGTTACTTTAAACAATATTTGCCTATGTTAGAAGGGGATGACTTTTTCGGGCTGCAAAATTACACCAGAGAGGTATACGGGCCAGAAGGTCAAGTAAGACCAGCTGAAGAAGCAGAACTTACACAAATGGGCTATGAATTTTATCCTGAGGCGCTTGGTAATGTAATTCGAAAGGTAGCAAAAGATATAGACATTCCAATTATGATCACAGAACACGGTATCGCAACTGATGAAGACGAACGAAGGGTAGAATTCATTGGTAAAGCTCTAGAAGGTGTGCAAGCCTGTCTTGCTGATGGCATTGATGTTAGAGGCTATCTTCATTGGACTACTTTTGATAACTATGAATGGCAATCTGGGTATTCATTGAAATTTGGGCTAATCGAAGTTGACCGAACCACGCAGGAACGAAAAGTAAAGGAAAGTGCTCGTTGCTTAGGAAGTATTGCCCAAATGAATACCTTAGTATCGAAATAATATCTTGGGCTCCCGGGTCCAGCTCGGGAGCTGACAAATCTTTGAATCGAGCAATATACTGCTTTGGTTTTAACATTATATTCAATGAAAACGCTTGCTAAAATGGAAATATAAAAGGAGAAGATTAATAACAAGTTTTTATTCGGCTCCATGCGTTTGACTATATTATTTTTAAAAAATTAGAGGGGGTTAAATCAATGGAAAATAGTATCATGAAGAAGACGCCTTTTGTAAGGTTGGTAATCGCAGCAATGCTTGGAGTTGGTACATCGATCGCACCATTAGTACTCCTAGGATTTGGACTTTCTACATTTATTGTTATTAAAATTGTTGGTCAAGAACATGCAACCGCTGCCTTTGCTACAGCAACTGGGATCTCTGGTATTGCCGTCGTCATTTTTGGTCTATTTAGCGGAGTGATTGCAGATAAGACAAAGCTTAAAATGGGTAGAAGAAGGTTTTGGATGATTGCGGGAAGTATTGGCGGAGCATTATCCATGTTAGCGCTAACGTATGCTTCATCTATTCCAATGTTTGTGATAGCCCTATGTCTTGTCAATTTCTTTTATGGTATGGTTTCACTTTCCTGCTATGCGATTGTTCCAGAACAAGTAGAACCAGAGAAGTTTGGTCGGGTGTCCGGGCTAATTGGGGCAGCAGCACCTGCTTTTGTAATGTCTGGACAAATGATTATGGGGGCCTTTGCTAATTCTACCCTTGAAGAAAAAATGATTACCATCCTAATTGTCCAACTGATTGGTGGATTTTTAGCCGCTCTCTTAATTAAAGACAATTATTTTGCCGGCACAGAAAAGACGGAGAAGAAGTCAATCGGAATTCGAGGTTTTTATCCAAGTGTGAAAAAGTATCCTTCTTATACTTGGGCTTTGTTAACAAAGCTGTTTATTAACTTTTCAAACGCAGGTATGGGAATGTTAACCCTTTTCTATATAACAAGATTTCATTTAAGCGAAACAAAGATTTTTCAAATCATGGCACTTACTGCCCCAACGATTGCGTTAATGGTTGTAGCAGGTATACTGGGTGGTTTCTTATCAGATAAAGTGAAAAAACAAAAGCCTTTTGTCATGGGTGCAGCTCTTATTACAGGAATTTGTTTAATTGCCTTTGCCTTCTCTACTAATATTACATGGGTTATTGTAGGTAACTTTATCTTCAATTTTGGTTTCGGAATGTATGGTGCAGTAGATAATGCTCTTGTAAATCGAATTCTTCCTTCCAAAGAAAATGCAGCAAAAGATATTTCCATTATGAATACAATGACAAATCTGTCATCAACCTTGGTGAATTTTGCCGCACCTGCCTTAATTGCTTTAGGAGTAAAATTATTTGGCGGAGATGGCTATACACTCTTCTTCTTAGTACTAGCTGTATTCTCTATCCTTTCTGCGGTAGTAGTTCTGCCTATTCCTGAAATGGAATCTAAAAAGGAAAGCAGCCATGATTCTACAAATGAACTAGTTCTATAAATAATCATTGAAAAATGAAATGAGGGATGAATGTACGTAGAATACATTCATCCTTAGGTTTTTTCAGAAATAAAGTATGAATTGAGAGGAATATCAAAAATGACGTTATTAAAAGTAGAGGCATTAACTTGCGAGTATCGTAATAATCCGTTAGGAATTGATATAAAAAGACCCCGTATTAGCTGGAAAATTCAATCAGACCGACGTGGAACGATGCAAAAGGCGTATCAACTTCAAGTAACGGCCCATGACCAGAATTTTACTACCATTAAATGGGACTCAGGGATTATTGAATCTGATGAATCTATTCACGTTGATTATGGTGGTCCCGAATTAGAACCTCGAACAAGGTATTTTTACCGTGTAAAAGTCTGGGACAATTTTGAACGAGAAACAGCGTGGAGTGAAATAGCATGGTGGGAAACCGGTTTGTTGGATACTAGTGAGTGGAGGGCGGAATGGATTACACCTGATCCTGCCGAAATTGATCCACAGAGCGAGCCCGCTTTTCTATTAAGGAAAGAATTTAATCTAAAAACCGGAATCAGTTCAGCTCGTATTTATGGCACTGGTGTTGGTTTGTATGAATTATATTTAAACGGAGAACGCGTCGGCGATGAACTACTCGCTCCAGGGTGGACGAGCTATCATAAACGACTTCAGTATCAGACCTATGATGTAACCGAACAGATGTTAGCCGGTTCCAATGCGATCGGAATTATGCTGGCAGATGGCTGGTATAAAGGAAACCTCGTTCGGGAGAATAATCGCAATATCTATGGTGACAGACGGGCAGCATTTTTCCAAATTCATGTTACCTTTAACGATGGAACAGAAGAGGTCATTGTAACGGACAACACTTGGAAGGCTTCTACAGGACCTATTCTTTTTTCAGAAATCTACCATGGTGAAACGTATGATGCAAGGCTTGAAAAAGAAGGCTGGAGTCAATCCGACTTCAATGATCAGGATTGGACCGGTACGATCATTCAAGAAATGCCAGTTACCCAATTGGTGGCACAAGAAAACGTACCAACTCGTGTAACAGAAGTGCTTAAACCAATAGACGCATTTGTCACACCTGCTGGTGATACTGTTATCGATATGGGGCAAAACATGGTCGGCCGCCTGCGATTTAAGGTGAATGCTCCTAGAGGAACTCAAATTGTCTTAAAGCATGCCGAAGTACTGGATAAAGACGGAAATATTTACTTTGGCAATTTAAAATTTGCCCAGCAAACAGTAGAGTATATAACAAAAGGTGAAGGGCTCGAGACCTATGCTCCCCATTTTACATTCCAGGGTTTCCGTTATGTAAAAGTGGAAGGATATCCTGGACAGGAAAACGGTTTGCCACTTGGAAATTTCGACGGTGAGGTCATCCATTCTGACATGGAGCGCACAGGTGAATTTGAGTGTTCTGATCCATTAGTGAATCGGCTTCAGCAAAATATTGTTTGGGGACAAAGAGGAAACTTCCTGGATGTGCCGACCGACTGTCCTCAGCGAAGTGAACGGCTAGGGTGGACAGCGGATGCACAGGTCTTCATTCCTACTGCTCTATTTAATTATCAAGGAGGACCATTTTTTACAAAGTGGCTCAGAGATTTAAAAGCGGACCAGCTTCCAGATGGTAATGTCCCATTTGTTATTCCGAATGTAGAAGGTGGAATGGGTTCTGCCGCTTGGGGGGATGCCGCGACGATTATACCATGGACGGTTTATCAGACTTATGGAGATAAACGTGTACTTGCTGAGCAATTTGAAAGTATGAAGGCGTGGGTTGAATACATCCGCAGGCAGGGCAAGAACGAATATCTTTGGAATACAGGTTTTCATTTCGGTGATTGGCTAGCCCTGGATGCGAAAGAAAATAGCTTTGTTGGCGCCACGGAAAGAGATTTTATTGCCACCGTCTTTTATGCCCATTCAACTAGGATTCTAAGAGATGCAGCAGAGGTCCTTGGGAAAAAAGATGAAGTTCAGGAATATAGTTTCTTATTAGATAAAATTATCGAACAATTTAACCATGAATTTGTTTCTCCATCAGGCAGATTGGTGTCTCCAACCCAGACTGCTCATGTTATTGCTCTCATGTTTGATATGGTGGAAGGAAAAGCTAAAGAACGGACAGCCTATGAGTTAAATCAACTACTCATTCAAAACGATTATCATTTAAACACAGGCTTTGTCGGAACACCGTATATCAGTTTAGCACTGTCAAAAGGCGGTTACCATGAAACAGCCGTCAAATTATTAATGAAGGATGATTTCCCGTCCTGGTTATACCAAGTGAAAAAAGGAGCCACAACTGTGTGGGAGCATTGGGATAGCATTAAGCCAGATGGTTCATTCTGGAGTGATCAAATGAACTCTTTCAATCATTACGCTTACGGATCTATCGGGAATTGGATGTATAAAGCCGTAGCAGGGATTGATATGGATCCAGCAATACCTGCCTATAAGAAAATCAAAATCGAACCAAAATTTGCAGGGATTTCGTTTACTCAAGCAAAAGCTGCTTATGAATCCATGTATGGAAGGATTTTATCATCCTGGCACCTGACGAATGAAACGGTGGAAATAGAGGTTGAAATTCCTGGAAATACAACGGCAGAGATTCTTTTACCTAAAGCGCATCTGGCTGATGTCATGGAAGGAAATAAACCATTGGTTTCAGGGGACATTCATTCATATATGGAAACGGTAGAGGGGGTACGACTTACGGTTGGTTCTGGATCTTATCACTTTAAGTATCGAAACGAAAGTGGATTGAAACCAATCTTTACTGAAGATACCCGAATTATTGATTTCCTTGATTATAAAGAGGCAGTTGCTGTTATCGAGAAATTTGCCCCTGGTATCACAAAACCACCAGCTATTTTTTCTACAAAAGCTAGAAGCTTAAAGGAATTGGCGGAGTTACAAGAGGCGAATCTAACAGTTGATAAGGTTAAAGCCATTATTGACGAGCTAAAAATGCTGGAATTGGAAGTTGAATTAGTAAAATAAATAGATTAAAGCCAATCGCCTGTCGTGATTGGCTTTTTTTGCGGTTGTTGGGGGATTTGTTAATATCTTCTGGAATTTGTTAAAATGGGATCAAATTTTGTTAATATCACTTGAAATATTGTTAATATCGCTAAATTTTTGTTAATATCGTCCTGAAATTTGTTAATAAAGCGTTAAAGCAATAAAGTAAAGTCTTCTAAATAGAATTTAGCTCAATTTAAGAAGCCGGTTTTAAATAGTTGGTTTGATTGTGGACAGGCGTGTGTGGAGCGCCTGTCCTTTTTGGCTTAAAAAACAAAAATATATTAGTTGAATCTTTCTTTTTGTATTATTTATGTTTGTTTTTCAAAGAAATATGTTATAGTTATAGTATGAATAAGTAAAAAACAAACATAAAACAACATAAATAAAAGTGTGAGATAGAGAGGGGTAGAAGATATGCTTGTAGCAGAAAGACAGAAGAAGATCGTCGAATTAGTCAACGAGCGATTAAGCATACGGGTTACGGAGCTGAGCAAGATATTCTCTGTTACTGAAGAAACAATTCGCCGGGACCTTGAAAAGCTTGAAAAAGAGAACCTTTTAATGAGAAGTCATGGCGGTGCGGTTAGTATTGAAAAGGAACAAGGCGAGGTTTCTTATTTAGAAAGAGAAATCACCAATGCGGAACAAAAGAAAGCGATCGCGGCATCAGCAGTTCGATTAATTGAGCCGGGTGATCAAATTGTTTTAGATGCTAGTACTACTGCATGGTATGTTGCGAAGGAACTTCCTGATATGCCTTTAACAGTTCTAACCAACTCGATAAAGGTAGCGATTGAGCTAAGTAAAAAAGAACAAATTAAAGTCATTTCTACTGGTGGAACATTACTTTCACAATCTTTATCATATGTTGGACCACTAGCGGAACGATCCCTAAGCATGTACCATGTGAATAAAGCATTTCTTTCCTGCAAAGGAGTTCATCTCGAAAGAGGACTAAGTGACTTTAATGAATCACAAGCGTTATTAAAGAAACAAATGATAGAAATAGCTGATGAAACCATTTTAATGGTGGATTCCAGTAAATTTGGAACACGGGCTTTCTCAAGAATAAACCCTGTTTCCAACATCGACTGCATTATTACCGATTCAAAAATAGATAAAGAAACTAAAAACGAACTAAACGAGAAAAAAATAAAATTACTAATTGTAGACTAAAACAGGCCAAAACTGGTCTGTTTTTTTATAGTTTAGCTCCAGCGCCTAGCCCCTCGATGGTCTACAGCCACTCAGGGAAAGAAGGCGAAGAACGCCTTCTTTCCCTGAGCGTCTTATGCTTGTCGGGGCTGTTCAAGGCGCTTGCGCTTTTGTTCTTAAAATGTATACTGAATAAAACAAATTGATGGAATCAAGATGGGTGACCGAAAATGAATTTTACTTATGAAATTATTGAAATGAATAAAGAACTGCCCTTACATATTTTTCTTAATAGCGTGGATTATGTATCAAACCATTGGCATGACAGCATTGAAATCATCTTTGTCCTAAAAGGAAAAGTTAGTGTGTCTGTTAACGATAAACGGTATGAGTTAAATGAAAAAGACGTATTCTTAATCAATGCAAATGATATTCACGCGATCCAGCACCAAGAAGAAAATTTATTATTAACGATTCAACTGCCCATTCCTGAATTAAAAGAAAATATTAAAGATGTCGATTCCTACGCTTTTTCTTGTAAATCTTTTCTGTATGATGAGAACCATCAAGCAGAGTTTAATGAACTGCGTTCCTTGTTGGCACAGATGATGTGGGTCATAAATAAAGAGGGTGAAAGTTATGAATTACAAATAAAGTCGCTCTATTTTCAGTTAATTTATTTGCTGATCAAAAACTTTAAAGAAGAGACAGAAAAGGAAAGCAAGCTCTCCAGCCAGAAACATATCGAACGGTTACTAAGGATTACCTCCTATGTGAAGGACAATTTTAAGCAGCAAATTACCTTAAATGAATTATCGCAGATAGAATTTCTGTCTGTACATTACTTATCAAAATTTATTCAAAAACATTTAGGGATGCCTTTTTCAAAATACGTTGACAGTATTCGGCTCGACCATGCTGTCAAAGATATTGTTTTTACCGATATACCCCTCACGCAGATTGCGCTTGATAACGGGTTTGCAAGTGTAAAAGCCTTTAATCGGGCTTTTAAGGAGTTTTATCAACAGACCCCAAGTGAGTACCGACGTGCGGTTGAGATGGAACCAAAGAAATCGGAGAGTAATAAAGTGACGCTTGCTAACTATGTAGAAATTGATAAATCCCAAGCTTTTGACCAACTGTTTGCTTTCCTTCCAAGTAATGAACAAGCGAGTGTGGTCGAAAATAAGGCCGTTTTAAAAAAGGCGTTTAAGATTAATGTGGCGGAAAAGGCACAAAAGCTAAGTCATACTTGGAAAAATCTTATGACCGTGGGGAAGGCGAAAGAGTGTTTATACACGGATATCCAAAACCAACTTAAGATGGTGAAAGAGGCGACAAATTTTCAATACCTTCGCTTTCATGGGCTTTTTGATGATGAGATGATGGTTTACGGTGACAACGAACAAGGACTTCCTGAATATAATTTTCTATATACGGACAAGTTAATGGAGTTTTTACGGAGTATACAAGTAAAACCGTTTGTTGAACTGGGATTTATGCCTAGGGATTTAGCTGACAGCCACGAAACGGTTTTTTATAAAGAAAGTATCGTCAGTAAACCAAAGGACATGGACAAATGGAATAACCTCTTAAAGGCGTTTATTGGACATTATGAGAATCTTTATGGGGAAGATGAAATCTTGCAATGGTATTTTGAAGTTTGGAATGAGCCGGACTTTTATGTATTTTGGCGAGGAACATTCGAAGGTTATTGTACGTTGTATAAAAATACTTATGACACGATCAAGGGCATAAATCCTCATTACAGGGTAGGCGGTCCAAGTATTGTTTCGATTAAAAATAATGATTGGCTGCAACGATTTTTAGATTTTTGCAGGAGAGAGCGTTGTATTCCTGATTTTATTTCTTTTCACTGTTATTCACATGACGAAATGGATGTAAATAAGAAAAAGAAACAAACCAATGAAAGTGCGATGGATTTTGGTTATATTTCAAGAGATGAAAGCTTTCTGGAAAATCGCATCGCAGACCTTAAACAGATATTGTTCGAAAATAATCTAGCGGAAATTGAAATTCACCTTTCTGAATGGAACTCGACGGCGTATCATCGTGATTTAACGAATGATACCAGCTTTAAAGCAGCTTTTATTGTAAAAAATCTCTTGGAAAATATCGATGTGATTCAAAGCTTTGGCTATTGGACGATAACCGATTTAATAGAAGAAAGAAGAGCGGCGACTGTCGATTTTCATGGCGGGCTTGGGTTAATCACCAATCGCAATATTCCCAAAGCAGCTTTTTATGCTTATGAATTACTTGGCAAGTTGGGGAATCAACTCGTTTCGCAGGGGGATGGTTATTTCCTAACGAAAAGTTCAAATGGTTTTCAGTTACTGCTGTTTCATTATTGCCATTATGACCGGCTCTATTGTATGAACCAGCATGCAAACATAGATTTACAAAATCGATACAATGTGTTCCTTGATCATAATCCAATCGAAATGAAGTTTATTTTAAATGATTTGAAAAAAGGAACATATAAGGTGAAGCAATACCGATTAAACAGGCAAAATGGAAGTTCGTTTGATACTTGGGTCAAGATGGGAGCACCTAACCAAATGGGTGCTGATGAAATAAGCTATTTAAAAGATGCAAGTGTTCCTGGACTTCATATTAGTGAAGTCAGGATTGAAGAAGATTATATTCTAACAGCTAATCTTGAGCCACATGAAGTTCAATTATATGAGATTATTCCACAAAAGGCACTGTAAGCAAATGCTAGTGCCTACAGTATTGGTTTCAAGGCAGGAACCGACCTGCCTTTTTTTGTTGCCGAAATATAGTAAAATGGAACCATAGAAAACAGAAATGACAATTTAGGTACCTGCTTTGAACAAATATCGGATAGTGTAAAGGTTTTCATATCTCTATAATGAAGTACATAAGGAAGCGTTTCCAGTAACGAGGATTCATAGGGAATCATTTAATTTATTTTTATGTACTTAGTATTTTTACTAAATGGAGGTAGAAAAATGGAGAATACTGTGATGAATAAGACCCCCTTTATGAGATTGATAGTGGCAGCTATGCTGGGTGTTGGAACCTCAATCGCGCCGTTAGTACTATTAGGATTTGGACTTTCTACTTTTATTGTTATTAGAATTGTTGGACAAGAACATGCAACTGCTGCCTTTGCTACAGCCACTGGAATCTCCGGTATAGCTGTTGTCATTTTTGGACTTTTTAGCGGAGTGATTGCAGATAAGACAAAGCTTAAAATGGGGAGAAGAAGGTTTTGGATGATTGCGGGAAGTATTGGCGGAGCACTATCCATGTTAGCTCTAACGTATGCTTCATCCATCCCAGTGTTTGTCATTGCTTTGTGTCTAACCAATTTCTTTTATGGTATGGTTTCACTATCATGTTACGCCATTGTTCCTGAACAAGTAGAACCTGAGAAGTTTGGCCGGGTTTCTGGATTAATTGGTGCAGCAGCACCTGCTTTCGTCATGATCGGACAGATGGTCATGGGAGCTTTTGCAAAATCAACTCTTGAAGAGAAAATGATTACCATGATTATTGTTCAACTAATTGGTGGAATGTTAGCTGCTCTTTTAATTAAAGATAATTATTTTGCCGGAGCATCAACTAGTGAGAAAAAGTCAATTGGGATTCGTGGTTTCTATCCAAGTTTTAAAAATTATCCTTCTTATACTTGGGCGTTATTAACAAAGTTGTTTATTAATTTTTCAAATGCTGGAATGGGGCTGTTAACACTTTTCTATATCGCTAGATTTCAATTGGATCAAACAAAGATTTTTCAATTAATGGCACTTACCGCACCAGCTATCATGTTAATGGTTGTGGCAGGTATTCTTGGAGGATTCTTATCAGATAAAGTGAAAAAACAAAAGCCTTTTGTTATGGGGGCAGCACTTGTAACAGGAATCTGTTTAGTTGCATTTGCCTTCTCTTCTAACATCACTTGGGTTGTTGTCGGTAACTTTATCTTCAACTTTGGTTTTGGAATGTATGGTGCAGTGGACAACGCCCTTGTAAACCGCATTTTGCCTTCTAAAGAGAATGCAGCAAAAGATATCTCGATTATGAATACAACAACAAATCTTGCATCAACACTAGTAAATTTTGCAGCACCAGCTTTAATCGCTTTGGGAGTCAAGTTATTTGGCGGAGATGGATATACGCTCTTCTTCTTAGTGCTAGCGGCTTTCTCAACCCTTTCTGCAGTGGTTGTCCTGCCAATTCCAGAAATGAAATCAAAGTCTGAAGTTGAGAATGATATGGGTGAAGCGATTTAATCCAAATGGAAAGTGAAAAAAAGCCTGAATCTTTAATTACCAAGTAATTAAGATTCAGGCTTTTTATTCTACTTACTGATTATTTCTATTTTGGCTAGTGGTAAAAAAATAAAGCTTCTAATTTTACATTGACAAGATTCCGTGATGCTTTTACAATTGAAAATGATTATCATCGTCAATTAGGGGGAAGTTACATGTTTAATAAAATAAAAAGTCGGAATTTTTTATTAACTTCTGTTTTTATTTTACTATTATCAACAGTATTACTAGGTTGTACCAACGCTAGTGATAAGGATGCAACGTCAGAAAATAAAAAGGATGATAACATGCTTACCATCGCTTGGGCGAGAGATGTGGGCGAAATGAATCCGCATGTTTATAATCCGTCACAATTATTTGCTCAGTCCATGGTATATGAACCGTTAGTAAGCTATGGAGAAGGTGGCGAGTTAAAACCTCATCTAGCAGAATCATGGGACATCTCTCAAGACGGAAAAGTATATACATTTCATCTGCGTAAAAATGTGAAATTTTCTGATGGAACTAGTTTTAATGCTGAAATTGTGAAAAAGAATTTTGATACCATTTTGAAACATATGGATTTACATGGTTGGTTGGGTTTCCTTTCAAAAATTCAAAGTACGGAAGTTGTCGACGACTATACGTTTAAAATGACATTAACTGAATCCTATTATCCAACGATTCAGGAACTCGCAGTTGTTCGACCAGTTCGTTTCTTAGGTGAAGCTGGATTTCCTGAAGATGGTGATACTTCAAAAGGGATTAAGAAACCAGTTGGAACAGGCCCATGGGTTTTGGAAGAGTATAAAGCGGATGAATATGCGATTTTCAAACGCAACGAAAACTATTGGGGTGAGCTTCCGAAAGTAGAAAAAATTAAAGTGAAAGTGATTCCTGATGCTGAAACGAGAGTACTAGCCTTTGAAAAAGGTGAACTAGATTTAATTTACGGAGAAAGTGTTATTAGTTTAGACGCCTTCAAACAATTGAAATCAACAGGGAAATACAAAACTAGTATTTCTGAGCCAGTAGCGACAAGACAGCTGGTTATGAATACAAATAGAGAACAGCTTTCCGATGAGCGTGTCCGTCAAGCACTACAGTATGGCTTTAATAAGGAAGCAATGGTAGAAGGTATTACTTCGGGACTAGAGGAACCAGCAGATTTTATTTTACCAACAAACTTGCCTTACACTTCCAAAATTGATGTTAAATCAACTGATTATAATGTAAAAAAAGCAAAAGCGTTATTGGATGAGGCAGGCTGGAAACTTCCTAAAGGGAAAACAGTTCGTGAAAAGGATGGACAACCGCTAGAAATTGAAATGATGTACGATTCAGCAGAAGCTATTCAAAAAGCAATGGCAGAAACACTACAATCAGAATGGGCAGCTATTGGTGTAAAATTAAATATTACAGGGGTAGAGCTGGCGGATCAGGTTCAAAGATTTAAAGATAATGACTTTGATATTAATTTCTTTAGTAACTATGGTGCTCCATATGATCCACATACCTTTATAAACATTGTGGCAAAAGAAGGATTTGGATTTAATGAAGCCATTTCAGCCTATCCGAACAAAGCGGAATTACTAAAGCAAATCGCACGCATTCCACAGACAACTGACGAAGCAGAACGTCAACAGCTTTACACATCTGTTTTAACATCACTGCAAGAACAGGGAGCAATTGTTCCAATCTCTTATATTAAGAAAACAGCGGTTTATCAAAAAGATGTCACGAACTTCCATTTCTCTGCGAATCGTGACGAAAATCCATTCACAGGAATTACTATTAAGCAGTAAGAAGGTAGGAGGCTATTATGGGCACTTATATAATAAAACGAATAATGTCCATTATCCCGGTTTTTCTTCTGGCCGCACTTCTAACGACCGGGATGATCCACCTTTCTCCGGTGGATCCGGCCGAGGCCTATTTAACAGCCGCTCATATCGAACCGACCGATGAGATTTTGGCTCAAAAAAGACATGAGTTTGGTTTAGATCAACCTTTTTTTATACAATATCTAAATTCTATTAAGAAGATAAGCCAGCTTGATTTTGGTAAATCTTATGTAACGAATAAGTCCGTTTGGGACGAGGTGATCTATCGAATTCCTGCAACTATCCAGCTAGCTTTAGGAAGTTTATTCATAGCAGTGCTCATCAGTGTCCCACTTGGCTTTTTGGCAGGGGTAAAAAAGAACAGTGCGATTGATCATTTTAGTCGTATACTCTCCTTTCTGGGGGCGTCTATTCCATCTTTTTGGTTAGGTTATCTATTAATTTTTTTCTTTTCGGTAAAACTAGACCTTTTCCCAGTTGAAGGGATTGGGACTTGGCAGCATCTTGTTCTTCCTTCCGTAACACTTGCTCTTCCTTTAATTGCCATGTATACAAGATTGTTGCGTACGAGCATCCTTGAAAATTTACAAGAGCCCTATGTACTTTTCGCAAGAACAAGGGGAATTAAGGAAAGAACGATAATGGCCAAGCATGTCTTAAGGATCGCCATTTCACCAATGATTACGGGACTAGGGATGAATCTTGGAAAACTGTTAACGGGTACGATTATCGTGGAGACCGTATTTTCTTGGCCAGGGTTTGGTCGTTATTTTATTGAAGCGATTTTTAACCGTGATATTCCTGTCATTCAATGTTATGTGTTTATTGCAGCTAGCTTGTTTATTGTTAGTAATTTGATTGTGGATCTTATTCAAATGTATATTGACCCGCGTATATCCAGGAAAGAAGGGAGTCGCTTATGATAACCAGTATACGTAAGAAATTCATAAGTCAAAATGTGATTCCTATATGTTCTGTGATTCTAGGTATACTTTTTATTTTGGCGATATTTGCCCCCTGGCTAGCACCAAATGATCCGACTGCGGTCAATTTAGTATATAAACTACAGCCTCCTTCTTGGGAATTTCCATTAGGAACCGACCATTTAGGAAGATGTAACTTATCACGTCTTTTATATGGGGCACGAATTTCATTAGGTTTTGCCATGCTCATTTTCATTTCATCCTTAGTGATTGGTTTAATCGTTGGTACCTTCTCAGGGTATAAAGGCGGATGGGTCGATCATGTTTTGATGAGATTTTGTGATGGTGTGATGGCTTTTCCTAGTCTTATCCTTATTCTTGGTTTGGTTGGTATTTTCGGCCCTGGACTTTCACAGGTCATCTTGGCACTAATGCTTGTCCAATGGGTATATTATGCAAGAATGTTCCGAGGAATGGTCCTAAGTTTGAAGGAACAAAACTTTATTGCAGCCGCGAAAATAAGTGGCTCCTCTCAATGGAAGATTATGAAAAGACATATTATCCCAAATGTACTTCCTCCATTAGTCGTAATGGGTACATTAGAAATGGGTTGGGCCATTATGGATATATCCGCTATGTCGTTTCTCGGATTAGGAGTACAACCGCCAACACCTGAATGGGGAGCAATGATTCACGAAGGAAAGTCGTATATTCGTACAAACCCTGCCTTGATGATTTATCCTGGGTTAATGATTATGCTTGTTATTGTTACCCTCAATTTATTAGGAGAAGCGTTATCAGAACGTTACGGAGTCAAACGAGATTTTAAAAAGGGATGAGAATCTTGGGTAGAGATCAGTCGATTGTGCTGCAAGTTAGCGATTTACATGTAGAGGTAAAAACAAAGAATGGGGCTGCCACTCTCGTTCAAGATTTAAATTTTGAACTGAAGCGTGGGGAGGTTCTTGGTCTAGTTGGGCAAAGTGGATGCGGTAAAACCGTTACGAGTATGTCCATTCTTCAGCTACTCGATCGGAAAACCACTAAAGTTACAGGGAGCATAAAATTACAAGGTCATGAATTGAACGGTTTAGGTGAGAAAGAAATGCGTGGAATTCGTGGTAAGGATATAGCCTTTATTATGCAAAATCCAATGAATGCTTTTACGCCTGTTTTTACAATTGGCCATCAATTTATTGAAATGATTCGTTCACATACACAATGGAATAAAAAACAAGCAACAGAGTTGGCCATTGAGGCGATGCATCATGTCAACTTACCAGATCCTGTTAAACTATTAAAGTACTATCCTTTTCAATTGAGTGGTGGTATGCTTCAACGGCTGATGATTGCGATTGCAGCATGCTTAAATCCTGCGGTCATTATTGCCGATGAACCGACAACCGCACTTGATGTAAATAATCAAAAGAAAGTATTGTACCATTTAGATAAAATTCGCTCTGAGTATGGCTCAGCTATCTTATTAATTTCCCATGACCTCGGGGTCATTTCTGAAATGGCAGATGAAGTGGCTGTTATGCAGAATGGCGGAATCGTAGAAAAAGCGGATGTGTTCCAACTATTTGATGAGCCACAGCATAAATATACGAAAAAACTTTTACGTGCACGAACCGTATTACCATTCGATCAGTCAGTCATCCATTTGGCTTAAAAATAGGCATCTTGTAAGGGGGGAGAAAATGAGTTTATTACAATTAAATGAAGTAACTCAAGCTTATGGATCCCGAAAGTTTATCAACTGGAAAGACCGTTCTAAAAAAATACTTTCCAACATTTCTCTCTCTCTTGAGGAAGGAACTTGTTTAGGTTTGCTTGGTATGAGCGGAGCTGGGAAAAGTACCTTAGGAAAAGTGATTCTTGGTTTGGAACGGCCGCAATATGGAAAGGTTCTTTTTCAAGGGCATGATATATACAACACAGATAAGCACAGTTATCAAAAAATTCGTCGTGATCTCCAGGCAGTCTTTCAGGACTCCTATTCATCGGTCAATCCTCGAATGACGGCGGAACAAATTATTTCAGAGACGTTAGAGAACTTTGAAAAGCTTACTCTCACTGAACAAAAACGGACCGTTATTGAATTATTGGAAAGGGTAGGGCTAAGTGAAGAAGATTTAAAAAAATATCCCAATCAATTTAGCGGCGGGCAACTGCAAAGAATCAATATTGCAAGAGCCATCTCACTTAAGCCAAAGCTGATTGTCTTGGACGAAGCGGTTAGTAGTCTAGATATGGTGAATCAAACCCTGATTTTGGAATTACTAAAGCAGTTAAAAGTGGACTTCGGACTATCGTTTCTTTTTATTACACATGATATAAAAGCTGCCTATACGATTAGTGATAGATTAGGTGTACTAGAAAAGGGAGAATTGGTCGAGCTATACGATGATAAAAATCAGTTTTTTACTTCCGTACATCCTGTAGTAAAAGAGATGAGGGATTCAATGCTTGCCGAGTACCCACGTTTTCGAACTGTTAGACGTGCTTAATTTAAAAAGTAACCGCAGTTTCAAGGCCTCGATTTCTTTTACATGATCGGGGCTATTGTTTTTATTTAAAGTGATAAAAGGAGGCTTTTCCGAGTGAATAATCGGGCGTACCTATCTTTGGCGATCCCCTTAACAATTTCAACAATGACAACGCCCTTGTTAGGTGCTGTAGATACAGCCGTTGTAGGGCAACTTCCCGATCCAGCTTATATTGGAGGAGTTGCCTTAGGGACTCTAATTTTTAATACATTATATTGGGTATTCGGATTTTTACGGGTTAGTACATCTGCTTTTGCTGCACAAGCGAACGGGGCAAGCGACCCAGATCAAGGAATACTTGCTTTAGCTCGTCCTTTTTTATTAGCGATTGTGGTGGGAATTTGTTTTATTCTACTTCAATGGCCAATTGAATATCTTGCTCTGAAATTGTTTCCGCTGATTCGGATGTCAGTCAGTTTGCGGCAGAATATTTTCGAATCAAAATATGGGGGCACCCTTTACATTGATGAACTATGTGATCCTTGGCTGGCTAATGGGAATGGCAAAGATTAAAGAATCATTATTTTTACAAGTGTTAATGAATGTTTTGAATATGATTTTGGCTATTCTTTTTGTCCATGTCTTTTCTTTTGCTGTAAAAGGGGTCGCTGCGGCCGCTTTGATTGCTGAAATAATAGCCACTATAGTAGGGTTAGTTATTATAATAAAGGCATCACCATTTGTGTGGAAATTTCCATCCTTTCAAAAACTAATAGATACACAGTCTATGAAAAAGATGTTTAACGTTAACAAGGATTTGTTTATTCGAACCATTAGTTTATTAGTCGTTATTAATATGTTTACAGCAAAAGGTGCTTCGTTTGGAACAGACTTGTTAGCTGCCAATGCTGTTCTATTTCAAATCCATTACATAATGGCTTATTTCTTTGAGGGGTTTGCGAACGCCACGAGTATTCTTGTCGGTAAAGCGGTAGGATCAAATGACAAGGAACTATATGAAAAGACACTTACTTTATCAAAAAAATGGTCGGTCATTATCGCTTTTGTTATAGCTTGTATTTATGGTTTATTTCAAAAACAAATTTTTGCGCTTTTTACGAATCTACCAAGTGTTATCGAACTTTCAGTCACATATGGCAAATGGCTAATCCTTTACCCGTTTGCCGCGTGTTTTGGCCTTGTCATTTATGGTGTTTTTACAGGAGCCACGGAAATTGCTCCCGTTCGAAACTCTATGATTTTTGCAATGATTGTTTATATCTTTTTACAAATGACGATTACCCCTATCTGGCATAATCATGGCCTATGGCTGGCTTTCATTGTTTATACAATTGGGAGATCTGGATTTCTAGTCATGTATACCCCTAGATTAAATAAGAAATTGTTTGAAACAACATGATAACAAAAACCAAGGGTGACTTAATGCTAAAACCCTTGGTTTTTATGCTTTTCCTTATAACAATGCGGGGTCTCATTAAACAGTTCTTTAAACTTCTTATAAAAGAAGGTAACACTAGAATATCCTACGTCTTGAGCGATCTCAGGTATGGGTAAATCCGTATTAGATAGATATAAAGCAGCCTGGTTCAACCGTTGGATTTGGAGAAGTTCTTTAAATGATTTTCCAGTCCCTTTTTTTAGTAAAGTGGACAGATAACTCGGATTAAAGCCAAAGGTCTGTCCCATTTTAACCAGCGAACAGTCCCAGTAATTGTCCTCAATGTATTTCAAAAAATCAAGTAAAGAAACTATGTTTTTATTGTCTACGACTTCATATCGTGTCTGAATATTATTGGTGCGAATTAATGTAGAAAATAAAACGACTAAATATGAATCGATAATTTCTGCAGAACAAAAATCACGTTCAAAAAATTCACACATAATATTCTCCATAATTTCCGTGACTTTTCTGCCCTCAGGTTTAAAAATCAAGAATTGATTTTGCTTCCGATGACTAACGAGTGATTCGATCATGAATTGAGAGATAATACTTTTCTGTGACATTCTTCTTAGAAAGCTCGGTGATAGATAGTCTTGCTTCAGAATGTTATTGATTATAATATCATTTTTAGTAGTGGCAGTTACGCAATGAGGTACTTCTTTGTTAATTAAAATTAATTCTCCTTTATTCAAATTAACTTTCTTTCCTCTAATTAAAACGGTACATGTTCCCCGATAGACAAACATCATCTCTATGTAATCATGCATGTGAAGAGGAATATCCGAGCCATAAGGCTGCTGAGAGATGGATATGTTCTCCTCAATGGGTGAATCGTTTATATCAAAGGCCCTATTAAATAGATAAACAGGTTCTCCGTTTACCATCACAGAATGAGGATTATACTCCTTCAAAACTCTTTCTTTATCAATTGGCCCTAAATGGTAGGTGTCTAAGTAGCCTTCAAGTTCAAGTCGGTCCATATATGCTCCCTATGAATAATGATTTGAGTATTCATTTCTTTGGTTTTATTATAAAAATATTTTCCAATCGTGCAAAAAGTCAATAATAATGGTTTTTGCTTTTAATATTAAGAACTATGATTCGAGCAATCATTAACTCGTTTTTTAATATTATATCTTCAGTAATGGATTGTTACTATTACTTTATTAGGATCGATTTTTCAATAAGATCAGGAGGTAACTTAAAATGAAATATGTTTTTCCTAAATCCTTTCTATGGGGAACAGCTACATCTGCCTACCAAGTAGAGGGAAACAATAATAAATCGGATATGTGGGCTGAAGAATATTCTGAAGGATCACCTTACAGGGATTATTCCGGTGAGTCGGTCGATCACTATAATCGTTATAAGCAAGATATCGAATTAATGGCAAGTCTTGGTCTTAACAGCTATCGTTTTTCCATAGAGTGGTCAAGAATTGAACCCGAGCAAGGTGTATATTCTCAGAAAGAATTAAACCATTATCGAGATGTTATAAAATTGTGTTACGACAACCATATTACCCCAGTAGTTACCATGATGCATTTTACGTCGCCACAGTGGCTGATGAAGATAGGTGGCTGGAAAAATCCTAAGACAGCAGACCTGTTTGCGAAATATTGTGAGGTCGTATTCAAGGAATTTGGTCAGGACATTCCTTATGTCTTAACGATGAATGAAGTCAATTTGCCGGTCATGTTAAAAGAATTATTTATTAATATGAACTTTATGCCTCCTGTTGGAATGGATGCTAAGTCATGGACAGCTCCAGGTTGGCGTGAATCAGCCGCCTCTAAATGCGGGACAACTATTGATCAATATTTCACTTTCCACATGGCTTCCGATGAGGTTTCTTTAGAAATTGTGAAAGATGCACACTGCAAAGCACGGGAAGTAATGAAGAAAATTAACCCTTCCTCCAAAGTGGGACTTTCCCTGGCATTGCCTGAAATTCAAGCCATTGAAGGTGGAGAAAAACAAGCTGCGAAAGTATGGCATGATTATTTTGGGCAATTTAAATCGGTTATTGAAGGTGATGACTTCATTGGTGTACAGAATTACACCCGTGAAGTGTATGGTCCAGAAGGACAAGTTCCGGTAGCGGAAGGAACTGAAGTGACCGCGATGGGCTATGAGTTTTATCCTGAAGCACTAGCAGGAACCATCCGAAATGTAGCTGAAGAGTTAAATATCCCCGTTTTGGTAACAGAGCACGGCATTGCAACAGAGGATGATGGCCGTCGGATTGAGTTTATCCAACGAGGACTTAAAGGGCTGCATTTATGTATAGAGGAAGGAATCGAGGTTTGGGGTTATCTTTATTGGTCCACGTTTGATAACTATGAATGGACGTTTGGTTATCAACCACATTTTGGGATTATTGGAGTCAACCGGGATACGCAAGAGAGAGTGGTAAAAGAAAGTGGACATGTTCTGGGGGAAATTTCGAAGAACAATGCTGTAAAATTTAAAAAGATGGATTAATTCAGTGTAACTGCTGCATGGGTTGAAGCAAAAACTAGTTCTCCTGTCCGAACTGGAAGTAACTTCGGACAGGGTTGAAGTAAAACCTGGTGAAGCTGTCCGAACTGGAAGTAACTTCGGACAGGGTTGAAGTAAAACCTGGTGAAGCTGTCCGAACTGGAAGCAACATCGGACAGGGTTGAAGCGAAAGCT
This sequence comes from Neobacillus cucumis, assembly GCF_016908975.1. Taxonomy (GTDB): domain Bacteria; phylum Bacillota; class Bacilli; order Bacillales; family Cytobacillaceae; genus Neobacillus; species Neobacillus cucumis. The sequence continues at coordinate 519 of NZ_JAFBEX010000010.1, read as the reverse complement.
GGTGTTCCTGTCCGAACTGGAAGCAACTTCAGACAGAATTGAAGCAAAAACTGGTGCTCTTGTCCGAACTGGAAGCAACATCGGACAGGGTTGAAGCAAAAGCTGGTGCTCCTGTCCGAACTGGAAGCAACTTCGGACAGGATTGAAGCAAAAACTGGTGCTCCTGTCCGAACTGGAAGCAACTTCGGACAGCAACGAAGCAAAAACTGGTGTTCCTGTCCGAACTGGAAGCAACATCGGACAGGGTTGAAGCAAAAACTGGTACTCTTGTCCGAACTGGAAGTAACTTCGGACAGGGTTGAAGCAAAGGCTGGTGCTCCTGTCCGAACCCGAAGCAACATCTGACAGCATCGAAGCGAATATTGGTGCTCCTGTCTGAACCCGAAGCAATATCGGACAGGGTTGAAGCAAAAACTGGTACTCTTGTCCGAACTGGAAGTAACTTCGGACAGGGTTGAAGCAAAGGCTGGTGCTCCTGTCCGAACCCGAAGCAACATCTGACAGCATCGAAGCGAATAT
>NZ_JAFBEX010000009.1 GCF_016908975.1 Neobacillus cucumis | reverse complement strand
TCTCCCAGCCTTAGAACAAGTATGGACGGATTCAATACATTTTCATTCTTTGTGGTGAAGAGCTGTTTTTTAGCGATTCATGGATGGCTAACGGGGCAGATTAGTTAAAAAAGGAATATTTTAGTACCAGGTATTAATACTAAGTGATATAATTAAACTCTAGTGATTTCTAAATTTTGTTATGGGGGGCTTTTTATGTTAGATAATCGAGAAACTAAAAAAATTATTAGACATCGGTACCCATTTCTCTTAGTGGATAGGATTTTGGAAATAGAAGAAGGAAAAAGAGTAGTAGGACTAAAAAATGTAACATCAAATGAGGATTTTTTTAACGGACACTTTCCAAATTACCCCGTAATGCCTGGGGTATTAATTGTAGAAGCATTAGCTCAAGTTAGTGCAGTTGTAATGTTAACAAAAGAAGGAAACCAAGGACGATTAGGACTTTTAGCTGGAATAGATAAATGCCGTTTTAAGCGTCAAGTTAAACCAGGTGATCAATTGCGTCTTGAAGTCGAAATTACACGATTAAAAGGTCATATTGGAAAAGGAAAAGGTATTGCTTCTGTTGCTGGAGAACTAGTATGCGAGACAGAGTTGATATTTGCATTTGGTGATTAATATTCCGATTTTCAAGATCTTCGTCGTTAAATTCAATTGCATTCAGTCAATTCAATTATAGAACAATTATAGCATTTGAACTTCTTCTCTCTTTTTGGGGTGTTAATCGAATATTAATTGTACAGTGATTAAGTCTTTTATTTACGCTGTTTTCGCAAAGATTGTGGTTTGTAAGACTAAAAAGAGAAGCAATATTACTTTTTGTTGAATAATTAGTATAATGCCAGTATAAAGTAGGGGGATTATAATGGTTTTTACAATAATATTAGGGATTATTGGAATAATTTATTCAGCACTTAGCGTTGGTGGATTTCCACCAACAATGGAATTATTCTCAGGTTTTATAGTTGGAGCTTTAATTGATATATACATAGTATTGAAAAAAAGAAAGTGAATTTTAAAGATGTATTGGACTAAAAGGATGCTTGGAGTCAATAAGAAGTCAAAGAATTAGGGTTCCTTGCAAACAATTTCAAAAAATGCTATTCTAAAGTTGAATTATTTTTGTTCGGTGTAAAGGATAGTATTAGTAAAAGCTTTTCGTCTTGATGATCACTGAGTGCAAGGATAGTAACACTTTGTGTGCAAAGCACACAGCAGGAGGAAACAAAATGGAACAAGGTAAAGTAAAATGGTTTAACGCAGAAAAAGGTTTCGGATTTATCGAACGTGAAGGTGGAGAAGACGTATTCGTTCATTTCTCAGCTATCCAAGGCGAAGGTTTTAAATCTTTAGACGAAGGTCAAGCAGTTACTTTTGACGTTGAGCAAGGTCAACGTGGAGCTCAAGCAGCTAACGTGCGTAAAGCTTAATAATAGGAACAACTAAACCAGGCTTCTTATAGAGTCTGGTTTTTATTTCTTCTTTTAAAAACAAGCAGCCCCACTCAATAATGAGTAGGGCACATGTAAAAAAGTAAATCAAATGGTAAACACATTCTAACATATAATTTGTAGAATTCCTATTTTCTTCAACCTAAATGGATAAAAATAATCAGATAGGTAACTCAAAGTAGAATAATAATGGGGTGAATGTATGAGTAAAGCTAAAGGGAAAAGTGGAACAGGCAGAGGAACAGACAAGAAGGGATGGAATCGTTGGCAAGCTAGTGCAAACAAAGCAAAGAGTGCCAAACCTTATATAAGTAAAGGTACAAAAATAACGGATAAAGACACGACCATGAGGAATAGTTAAAGTAACATATCCGAAAAATAGTTCAGCAGAATAAAATACTAATATTTAATGAACAACATGTGCGATGCTTTATTAAGGCATCGCTTATCTTGTTCAGCTAACGGTCAGTATAGTTGAAGGACCGTCTAACATTTGTCATATGCTAACTAAGAAAGAAAAAACCGAGAGCCTTAATTCCCCCGATTGCTTCACACCATTATTTTTTGCACATTTCCAAAACCAGTAATGAGTTGCATTCTAATATTATTTGTTTTAATTCGGTGATGAAGTAAACCAAGTTCAATATCCTTTAAAGCCTTTTCTCAGCATGGGTTATAGCCACTCATATATCTTTTGCTTTCACAAACTCCTTTGATATTGGTGGCTTCTTCACTGGATCTCTTATACTACTTAGCAGTATGCCTGATTTAGTGATTAGTCTACTTGACCTTATCTTTTGTCCTGTTAAGTGTAGCTGATTCACGCATAAATATTAATATAGCATCAATTTGCTAGTACACCTTGATACTCTTCCTTACTTTCAAGAACACTTTTTGCGTAAGGACATACAGGAATAATATATAAGTTTTCATCTCTGGCATATTCAGCTATCTTGTTTACTAATTCTTTGCCTAATCCGCGACCATTATGTCCCTCGTATACAACTGTATGGTTTACAATAATTAAATTTCTTCCATTTACATCTTTTCCGCTTGGGATAAATTGAATTTTTGCAATAATTTCATTAGATTCCTCAATATAGAATTCATTCTTGCCCATTTTAATTTCAGTCATTTCCTCATTCTCCTAACTTTTTTAGTTCTGTTCATTTTTGCTCATAAGTAAGAGCTCTGCTTGGACAACGATCAATCACTTCCATGATTTTTTTAGCTGTTGAATTCTGTGGTGATACCCAAGGTCTTTTTTGGGTATTGAATACACTTGGCAATTCCTTTACACATTCTGCTGCATGTTTGCAAATATTGGGTTTCCAATATATTTTGATACCTTCAGCTTCATAAGTTTTAATATTTTCGCTCATAATATCCTCCTTCTAATAGTTCTGTGTGAATAATGATTTTAAATTACTCTTAATTCTTCCTCTGACCTAAATTTCACAAAACTGTATGATGGGCTTTTACCAACAAACGAGCCACTTGGTAGCAACATGATAAATTTTTGAAAAACAGTATTAATTTAATAGTACTTTATATTATGAGGAATTTCCAATTTGAGGCAGTAAGCTGTTACTTTTTATTTGCTTTGTCGTTTTTTTTCATCAAAAATGACGTATAGAAGGGGTGCCCAAAATATTACATTTAACCTTTTGGGATAGAATTATATATTGTTAAGACAACAAATATTTCGTAGAAAGGTAGATTTGATACATATGGAAATTTCGGTTATATCCGTGTATCATCAAAAGAACAAAACGAAGCGGGGCAAATGGAGGCTATGAGGAAGGAATTGAAGAACGAGATACGGGTAAATATGCAAGACAAATTCATTTAATTGAGCTTTTGTTCAGAAGATGAATTTGTCTTTTTGCGTTATTATGTTTAAAATAATCACTCTTTATATATTTTATTTTTCATGAAATGTTATTGAGTAAAAATACATATTGTTGTATATTTATAATAATGTTACAAAAGGAGAAAAGACAAATGGATATTTATCATGCAGTGACTAGTGATGTAAAGGATATTTATAATTTAATCAAAATTTATGCGGAAAAGGAAATCGTTTTACCTCGTACGTATTTATCTCTCTATCAATATTTACAAAGTCTATATGTTATGAAAGAGAATAATAAAATATTAGGGGTTGCGGGATTACATGTTTTAGGACAGGATCTGGCAGAGATACGGTCATTAGTCGTATCCCCAGAGCATGCCGGGAAAGGCATTGGACGTAAATTAGTAAATCGCCTCGTAAATGATGCACCTAAACTTGGAATAAGCCGTGTCATGTCGTTAACATATGAAACTGAGTTTTTCAAAAAATGCGGCTTTGAGATTGTGGCAAAGGAGACTTTACCTGAAAAAGTGTGGGTGGATTGTATGAATTGCCCTAAGTTTAATTGCTGTGACGAAATAGCCATGATCAGGTATGTTGAATAATCGCATATATTAAAGACACCTTTTTCAAGGCAATGAATGCTGAACTACGTATTCAACAGTCATTGCCTACTGTTTAGAAGGATCTGCCATTTATAGCATTTTTTAATTGCGAATTACACCTCTCAGTAACGCTTAGCCTAACTTTACCCTTGATTATTTGATCAAGGGTCTTTTTTGTACATAAATAAAGAGCGACCTAAAAATCTGTCACTCTTAAGCAATAAAATTTTCCATTGTATCTTGGTCAATGACATCATCAAAGTCAATTGGTTTCCTTAGACTTATCCCTCTTCGACTCATTACAGAAAATATTAAACCAAGTTCATAATACATTTGTTTTGTTAAAATACCCTTTTCAATGTTTTTATTAATTTCATTGTAAAAGGCAATTAAAACATCATTGGGTAATTTCTGATAAAAATCCATTTTAAGAACACCTTCTCAAAATTTACTAATTTATAAATATATATTAAAACATTTAGAAAACGCTTTCAATAGAAATCCAATTATTTCATTAAATTTTAATTTTTATTTTTTAATCATAAAAGAGCGAAACATTTAGCTATAAGGAATGAAAAGGTGGAAAAGGTGGCGATAAATTGAAAGCCTTACCTATCTGTATAAATGGAAATAAAGGGAATTAAAGGGAATTATAAGATTTTTATTGAAATATTTAGAAACTTCATATTTAAAGGGAGGGAGTTCTGAATGGGAAAATTGATTTATCATATTGCATGTGGCTCCGTGGGGGAGGTAAATTGGCGGGCGCATTAATTCAATATAAACTTATTGATCAATTAGTCTTAAAAATTAACCCTGTATAGATTGGCAAGGGGATACCTCTATTTGGCATGTTAAAGCTCGTTTGAATTTGGAATTAGTTGACATAAAACAAATATTCTAAGGGAGTCCTTAAATCAACGTATAATATCATTTATTCTTAGCATTAAAGGTGAAAATCAAGTGTTGATTGATGCCTTAATTATTATAATAAGAGGGGGAAGAAGATGGAATTACAGACTGAAAGACTTAAAATCGTTCCTTGCACAGTTGAATTATTATCAACAATTTCAACAGAAGAATACAAAATTGGCCCTCATATAAAGATGTTTTTGGAGAAACTTAGAGAGGATTCTACTCAATTTGGTTGGGGTGTCTGGCTAGTTATCATTAAAGAAAACAGTATGATTATTGGTGATATTGGATTTAAAGGTAAACCTAATTCAGAAAATACGGTTGAAGTAGGATATGGAATTATAGCTTCAGCACAAAACAAAGGTTATGCAACTGAAGCCGTAAATGAAATTATTAATTGGGCGTTTAAAAATGATAATGTAGATAAAGTAGTTGCTGAGTGCCTACATGATAATATTCCATCCATTAAGGTATTAAAAAAGTTGAATATGAATAAAATTGGAACAGTAAATGATATGTTAAAATGGGAATTAAAAAGGGAGAGGAGCTCAATTTAATAATTTATATTATTAGAGTTTTTTTATGGAATTTAATAAGAAGTGTTTGAAACCCTAAATTGCCAAATAGAACTCAAGACAGTAAATAATAGTTCATTTTTAATAGCAAAGGGAAATCAAATTTCGAATTTAACTTATACTTTAGTGGTGTAAGAGAAAATATATACTCCTTAAAAGCTCAGAGTAAAAATTAGCCCTCAATCGAGGGCCTAAGAATATATATTAAGGGGGGTATGAAAGGTCTTGTCCTTTCATACCTGTGAAAGCCGTCAAATTGATTTTTCTGACGTTCTTTGCTCCGCTCTGATTAACTTAAATTTGTTTTCAGGTGCTCCAATCTCTTTAACGGAAGATGCCTGTTTTATTTTCTTCCTCCACTTCATTGTTTCTAAACCTAGAATATTGTCTTCTATCTCTTTTTTCATCATATTAACGATTACAATAACGAAGAAAAAGCTTAAAACTGGAGTGAACACAGTCCATGGAGCAAGGTTAAAATCCTTGAAGCCTTGGCCAATTAAACCTGCCCACTCATAGGATAAAGTCGCAGGGGTAGGTGGACCCTGTGGATCATCCCAGCCGAAAATTCCAGCTCTATTTAGCCCGCCAAGAAAATACCCAAATATACCAAGATGCATGATGATTTGCAGCGTACTTAACAGCTGTTGAACTATAAATAACACACTATAAGAACGGATATACGGTAACAAGTGTCTCCGTACAACATGAAACTTACTTGCTCCCAAAAGAAATGAACTTTGGATAAAAGAAGTTTCCAATAATTTATCTGTAATATCTACCGTTATCAGGGTGGTTGTTGGAAATCCGAGAAAAATAAGAATGATTATTTGGCAAATAATCAGAAAAGCGATAGGAACATCATTAAAACTGCCTACGATCGGAGACATTAAAATAATCGCAATCAGGATGGACGGTATGTAACGAAAGGCAAGAAAAAAGTCTTTAAAATAACTTTTTAAAAATGGCGCCCATAAAGCCAGGATCAGCCCAAAGACTCCGCCAAAAACAACCCTTAGAAGTGCGACACTAAAAGATGTCATTAGGGTTAACTTTGCCCCGTAAAGCAACAGCCTTAACATATCTTCTCCATTTCGACTAGTGCCAAACAAATGTGATAATGAAGGTGGGAACGGCGGCTTGCCAATGATATTCCCATGTTTATCTTCTATAAAGTTCATATGATTAAAATCCTCCGGACCGTATAGGGGATATAAGCAGCTCGCCAGTAAAATTAGCAGCAGTAACATAGAACCAATAATCGATTTTTTATACTTTCTCATAAACTGGCACGCTCCTTTCCGTTTAGTCGCCTGGTAAGTAGCAAGCCTGCGGCCTCGACTGCCACAAGGGGAATAGCGAACATTATCAAACAGACTATAAGCGACGGAAAATCTTTAAAAAGAAAAATAATCTTTTGCAATACTTTTGTAAATCCATTTAAATTAAACATATATTCGATTAGATAAATATTAGCTAAAATTACCCAAACAACTGCCCGTAGCTGCAAGAGCAGAAGAGGAAATATGTTACGAAAAATATGTACCAGTAAGATTCTAACCATGCCTATTCCTTTTGCTTTTGAATACACCACATAAAGCTGGTTCTGTTCCTCAGTCATAACTTTAATTAGAAACTGTAATAAAAGGAAAAACGGTAAAAAGGAGACTGTTACAACAGGAACAAAATAAGGCTTTGCTCCAAATATTCCATACAATTGGAAAATTCTTAAACCTGTTTTTTTAAGAAGGAAAATAACCAAAAACTGGATCAAAAAAATCACCAGTAAATCGGGAACTGCTTCAAAAAAATTAATCCAGGTTTTTAACCAGTTTTGTACTTTTCTAGGTGAAAGCAACACACAAACTGCTATAAACATTGCGAGCAAAAAAACAACAAAAAGACTTGCAGCTAAAATGGTCATGGTATATTGATAGTTCTCAACAATCGGCAATACCTTTAAAGATACCAAATACTTGGAATCTTCTAGCTGCACAATTGCAAGAAAATCTTCCTTAACCATCTTCCCAAACACTTGAAAACTTACTCTAATTTTGTCATTTTCTATACCTAATAAATAAGGAAGATTAAAAGTAAACAAGAACCCGAATATAATTACTACAAGTCTAATTAAGTATCGCAGTATCAATCTCATGTGATTTTCCCCCAATAATTCCTAGTTTTTCTATTATTTCATAAATTCCCAAATTTCCCAATTTATTTAGACAAAAATCCAACTAAAAGTTGCAGGAAAATAAAAAGGGCATATAGTAAGCGGAGTTTAGGGCACGCTTGCTTATGCAAGATTTGCAGTCTTAAGCCTGCTTTATAGCCTTCAGGGTTATTTGTTCAGATATTAAGAATCAAAATGAAAAGGGATGACATTCGATTTTTCACTTGGGCATAAAAAAAGCTGCATATGCAGCTGATACTTTTTAAACTCCCAATTGGGGTTTTACGTTAATAAGTTTCCGCACTTTGCTACCGAACCCGTGCCCCCATGGGAACGGAAAAAATTGGGCCTCCTCCAGGGTTATAATGAGGATGAGAGTGAGGATGGTAGTGATGGTACAATGACAATGGGACTGTGTAGCCGTATCCCATATGGGGTCCGTAAGGATATGGCATATATCCTGTTCCATAATGATAAGGCATATAGGCTCTCATGTCTGGATTCATATATTCACCTGCTTTCTTTAGAGTTATTTGTTAATTTAATAATTTAGCTTATTCGATAACACTTAGGGGCGGTATTTTCGATTTAAAAAAGGTAAACCGTTTCTTGATAAAGATGAAAATTGACCTATCCAATAGTACATTTCACAAAGGCACATACCTCTTTATTTTTCAAAAGAACATCCCCTTTAATGATTTTACAGCCCTTATTAGATCACAATTCCATATTATTCTTCTGGTATTGTCCAAGACTTAGACATTTACCCATTTCGAGGAATGAAGGGCCACACTAGCGATTTTATAACGTTTTATATATCAATTGTTTTATCGATAAAATTAACAAATTATTAAAACTACGAAGATAGCATTAAAGTGTCTAGGTCCCTTTTTATTCGATAAATGTAACAAAACATTTATTATGTTATTTTTAATTTTGTGAAATGTTTCACTAACGGGGCAGGTTAATGGAAGAAGGTTATTTAGTTGTACTAATTATCATAGAAATTTAAAATTAATTAAAGGAATAAGAGGAGTTATTTGTATGAAGGTAAGTAAAAATAACGCAGAACATTACATATGGGGAAATAACTGTGATCGATGGTATTTAGTGATATTTCTCAACCAACTAGTAAAGGGGACAGAGTTTTAACAGAGGAAAATTTGGTTTGATGTTCAACGGGCAGTTATGTAGAAGAATTTATTAAAATTAAAATAAATTGAGTAATATTTAAATATTGGGGGTAAGGTCAGTGATAAAAGGACTCTATGAAGCACACTTACCAGTGAGTGATTTAGAACGTTCAATCGAGTTTTATGAAAAATTAGGTTTAAGACTATATAAAAGATATGAGAAAGTAGCTTTTTTTGGATCGAAGAAGGAAAAAGTTGGATTGGTTTATGGGAAGGTTCAGAATCAAAAATACCTTATCACGTTTCATTAAGACATATTGCGTTTTATGTTGACTTAGACGATATTAAGAAAGCAAAAATTTGGTTAAAGGACCGAGGGATTGAAGTAAGGGATGAATTTCATAAAGGAACTGAGGAACCCGTGGTTGTCCCTAGTCAAGCTCACGCAATGATTTACTTTGACGACCCAGATGGGAACCATTTGGAGTTTATTACAAGATTACCAAAAGAAATTGACCATTTAGAAAAAATGTATTTGAGTGAATGGGAGAAATTCTACTCGTAACTTTGTTTAATGAATAGGTGTGCTTTTTTATTCCTTGACGAATTGTTAAATATCGTACTTAAACATAAGAAATTTAAGAAATTAGCTTTTTTTGAAAATAAATTAGATGAAGACCTTATTGAACTAACGGAGTGCTATTGAGGAAAAACTGGCTGCCATTTACGGCGGCTTTTCTTATTGAAGTAACTGGTAGATTAACTTCAAAATGGCATTATTCTAACAGGGTTACATTTCCTATGTCCATTACATACCTATTCGATTAATATAATAATGACGATATTATTTGGAGTGGGGGGAATGCCTTTAAATGATAAACTTCAAAATGCCTAAAGGATACATATTAAGGTTTTTGTATTTTTGTTTGTTCTATTTGCTATATATATTAGTTGGTGAGATTTGGTTCACAACGTTATACGCCCACGATAAGTGGATAAACCTAGGCGGGATTCTTATGATCGCTATTCTATTGGTTCCTCTTTATACTTTTATAAACACAAGATTTTCCCTTGGGAAAATGAGATATATATTTTATATCCCTCTCCTCCCATCCTTTATTGGAGCGTTTTTGTTCCATCCAATTGAATATAGTCTTTTTCCAAATCTATATACACAAGATGACTTAGGTGCAGGGATTCTTATGTTTATGATTGCCCTCCCACATTGGGCAGCTATGATCCTCTCTTTTTGGCTATCGGATATTTTTACAAAGCGATGAAAAAAGGTCGAATATCCTGTGCGATACTTCAATAAGAAGGTCGCTTTTTTTCCTTTGGCAAGAAAGATTGTGAAATGTGTTGTACTTAAACTACCATGAAAATTAACTTCTGTAACTTCGGAAAAAAGACAATACTTAAATAGACGCAGCTCATTCAACTTTTTAAAAAAAGGAGGAGCGTCTAATCAGTGATATTTATGGACTTGATTAATGCTTAAGAGGCTTCAGTAATTGTCACTCTATATCCTAAGTTTTCTAGTCTTCGAACTGAATGGCGTACAATAGATACTTGTCTTTGTTTATCAAAGTAGTCTTCGCCGAGGTCTACATACGTCTCTTTTCTAGTTAACAGGTAATATGCGATACGCAAAATCGCATGAGCGACAACAATAGCTGCTCTTTTCTTACCTTTTCGTCCTGTACGTCTATACAGTGCCCCAAGGTAGTTTTTTGATCCTCTTACTGATTGAGCTGCTTCTGTTAAGGCTGATCTTAAATACTTATTTCCCTTTTTAGATTTAGTTGATTTTCTTTTTCCTGCACTTTCGTTGTGTCCAGGTACAAGGGCTGCCCACGAGCACAGATGAGCCGCAGTGGGAAATTGGTTTTTAACATCAGTTCCGATTTCAGCCATGATTTGTTCAGCCATTCTTCTTGCAATGCCAGGAATTGAATCAAGTCTTTCAATATCATCTTCGTAAGAACTTACCCTTTGTGCAATCTCTTGATCTAATATTTCAATTTGATTAGTTAAGAAATCGATGTGAGTTAAGATTGTTTTAAGCATTAATCGTTGATGTGGGTTAACATAGCCCTGAAGTGCTAATTCAAGTTCTTCTTTTTTCTTTTTCATTGAACGACGAGCGAAGTTTGCTAGTTTCTCAGGGTCATCTTCACCGTCAGCGATGGCTCGAAGCATATCCTTCGATGAAACGCCCATAATGTCAGAAACAACTGAACCAAGTTTGATATTGGCACCTTCTAATACCTTTTGAATCCGATTTAGCTGCCTGGCACGTTCTTCAATGATACTTCGGCGATAACGTACAAGCTCTCTTAATTCCCGTTGTGTCCGATTTGGAATAAAACTTGCTTTAAGTAGACCATGACGAAGAAGTTGGGCAATCCATTCAGCATCTTTAACATCGGTCTTACGACCAGGGAGTGCCTTCATATGTTGGGCATTAACCACTAAAAACTCGATTCCCTCAGACTCTAATAAGTTAACAATTGGCTTCCAATAAACACTTGTGCTTTCCATAGCCACATGAGTACAATGATTCTCCTTAATCCAGTCCAATAACTTTAATAAAAAGACTGTTTTAGTAGAAAATGTTTGAATCTCCTTTCCTTTTGAGGTCATGATACAAGCTGTAATATTGTCCTTATGGACATCCAGCCCACACGCACTTTCAATGATAACATCCATTGAAATCTTCCTTTCTAGGCTTGAAAATTGGAGGCTGGTGCAACAATCAGAATTAGGATTAATCTACCATGAGTGCTTCCCGCAAGGGAGCGACAGTTTGTGATGCACCGTGGTCGTTGGAGTCAGACTATCGGATGGGCACAATGGCACCATAGTTTATCGACCTTCCTCTCCCAGCCTTAGAACAAGTATGGACGGATTCAATACATTTTCATTCTTTGTGGTGAAGAGCTGTTTTTTAGCGATTCATGGATGGCTATCGGGAGAATAGTTCAAGAGCGATGATATAATGATAGTAAGAAAAGAGGTGTAAAATGCTTTTAAACAATTTTATGAATGAGAATTTTCCAAACTTAGAACTTAGACCACCCTTGTTTTATTGTTGGGATATTGGTATAAGGTTTGAACTAGGGGTGGAGTGGAAAAGGGAATATGAATACCCCAACAACCCCTATGTACTGGGATGTTATAAAAGGGCAATTACGATATTTGAAGCTTTGCATGCTCCTATGGATGATATTTTTGTCGTGATGGATGTAAATGATTTTGATAGGGGTAAAAACATTAGACATCAGTTAAAGAATTTTTCTAGCTATGTTGAAAAATCATTATTGTTTAGGCTGAAACATCAAGAAATACCTTATATATTCCCAGAGGATGATGAAGAAGGTACATATAAAACTCATAGATTTTCTCTATGCTGCAAAACATCTGATTTTAAATACCTCCCATTATTAAAAGAAATTTGCAATCAAGACTTGGGGTTGAAACCAAGTATTTTCCATAGAGTTTACTTCATAAATATTAATAAGAAAACGATCTTACATGTTTACGATGATAGAGATTGTGATTTATTAGCGACATCCCCCGAAACAATTAGACATATTTATGATGGATACAATGATTGGATTTTAGATTACGATAGGAATGAAGTAGACAAGGTATTTAAATAAAGGATTTTAGTTTTTCTACTTTAACAGCACGAGAGTTCAACAAGGAGTTGCGGCGGCAACTCTTTTCTTATTGAACAAACGGGAGTTTAGTTAAAGATGCAATGCTATAATTATTACCAAATCTTTTATTTATTTAGACAAATCCAAACCTTTTTCGGATACCTTGAATTCGATGTAAATGAAAGCGAGAATGAGTAAATGAACTTAATTGACTATCTTAAGGGAAGGTTTCCAACTGTCGAATTAATCCCAAGCATTTATTATCAATGGGACATTGGCATCCACTTTTCACTTGGTGGTGAAATCTATCAATTCAAAGATAATGATGATCTAAATCTTGATCGATTTCGACTTGTATATAAGCAAACCTCAACAATTTTCAATGAGTTGTTTGAGCAAAATGACGACTTGTTCTTCGTGACGAATGTTTATAAGCACAAAACAAAAGAGAAACATACTAGAAAACTGAAGGTATACCAGCCGTTTCTGAAGTGTAAAAATAATTTGAATCGAATTCAGGTGAAAACGTACTCTTATCCGTTCGAATTGGACGAAGCAGAAGAATTCGAGCTGCAACAATTTTCCTTGCTGTGTAAGCGAGGAGACATATGTGTGAATGAATTACTTAAGGCAGCGAGTAATGAAGATTTTCCATTGAAACCAAAGTTCGGAGGGTACTCCATCGATTATCCCGATGTTTTCTTAGTGAACATGACAAAAGACATTATTTTCTTTGTCTACGACGACCGAGGGTGCGAAGTTATAGCCCGTGAAGCAGACCGAATACGTCCACTTTATGAGAAATACTACGATTGGGTAGAAGAAGTTGATAGAAAAAGGATTGAACAAGGGTTAGGAGGAAGAGGATTGAAAAAATGAAAACAATCAAAGAATTCATCTATTTCTCTTGTTCAACGGGTGCAAGAATTCAAGATCCACTTAAATTGCGATTAAGGTCTTTTTTCGAAAGGAAAAAGGAAATCTGTTTAAGAAATCCCTTACTGTTCCTTTATGTTATATTTTTTCATTAGCTCAATGGCTTGTTCGATTCCCTTTTCTGTAAGATATACAGATTTTGATCGCTTGCTGTCACGAATGAAATCATACTCTGATAATTCATTTAGTGATTCAAAAGGGTAGCCTTTCCAACTTCTTTGAGCTTCAGCAAAACCATAATCTTCTTTAAAAGACGTTAAATACAATAATAATAATGTTAATTCATTAATCTGATCTTTCATTATTAGTTAAGTCCTTTCCTCTTTGATCATTTTGTATTTGAAATAATGTTATTATTTTCATAGTAAGAAAACAAGTCGTCATTAACTGGAACGATAAGCTATCTCTCAACCGAACTCGTTAATTACCGGGGTCTTTTTTCTTGTTCACAAGTTACCTTGGCTTTTATATGGAGTTATTGCTACAGTAATACCCTTTTCCATGATACTTTTTCCTCCGTTAATTTTATAAAGAGTATTATTATACATCTTCAACCTTCCTTATTTCTCAAAATCCGAAAGGAAATTCTTTTATATCTCGAACATAGTAAAAAATAATTCTTTATTTAATAAAATTTCATGAAAATATAATGTTTCTTCGATAAAGTAAGTTGACATTAAATTTCGAGATTAACAGGAGGAAAGGGACAATGTGAATGAAAAGTGGAACAAACGGTTCAAAGGATCGTTATGCTTTACGAGATGCAAAGTGAAAATTATCATTTAATGATTTATAAGAAGGGCTAATAAATGAAAACTCGTACAGATCTATTTAATTGTCTAGAAAAAAGTCGTAAAAATAAGGGGCCTAAGCTCCCCCGGAAATTATTTTCTATCTAATGTTCAAAATGGTGTAAATTCTATAGGAGAAGTAAATAATCAAATTTATAAAATGCAAAGCACTCAAACTTGTACCTAAATATTTAAGCGTAATAGTTGAGCTTCATTCCTTTCGTAATTTTAGAATATTGATAAATAAATAAAAAGCAGGGAAGGGATTCGATGAGTCAAATAAAGTCAAAATTTAAGTGGCATTATCTATGGTTGGCAGCAATACTGTTGATATCGATAATCCTTAACTTTTATAAGTTAGGACAAGAGGGAGTTGGAAATACATATTATTCTGCTGCAGTAAAAAGCATGCTGGATAGTTGGCACAATTTTTTCTTTAATTCATTTGATCCTAAAGGATTTATAACCATTGATAAACCACCAGTTGGCTTTTGGTTTCAAACATTAAGTGCGTATATCTTTGGGTTTAAAGGATGGAGCTTATTTCTGCCACAAGCTTTGGCCGGTGTGTTAGCGGTCGCTCTACTTTACCATCTTGTAACCCGTGTGTTTGGCCTTGGGGCCGGGCTGCTAGCAGCCCTTTTTTTAGCACTGACCCCTATTGTTGTGGCGGCAGACCGGACGAATGAAGTTGATAGTATGCTCATGTTCGTTACACTGATTGCCACTTGGGCGATTAGTAAGGCAGTAGAGAAAAGTCATTTAAAATGGTTGGTGCTCGCATTCTTTCTAGTTGGAGTCGGATTTAACATTAAGATGATGGAGGCATTCCTCGTACTACCGGCCTTTTATCTTTTTTATTTAATATCCCCAAAATTAACTTGGACTAAAAAGCTAGTTCATTTATTAGTTGCTACAATCGTTCTTACGGTTGTTTCCCTATCTTGGTCGGTTATCGTTGATTCGATTCCATCAGACCATCGCCCATATGTTGGGAGTACACAAGATAATTCCATGGTGACGTTGGCGATTGGGTATAATGGTATCAACCGGCTCCTTGGACAGCAGCGAGGTCAACAAGGAAATTTCCACATGGGTTCACAGCAAGGCCAGCCGACAAGTGGTTGGAAAAACACAAGTCAAGCCCACCAAACTGCTGGTTTTAATAGTCAATCATCGATGGGACAACAAATGTACAGCCGGAATACTCAGTTCATGAGGGATATGTCACGAAATGCGGGGAACCATTTTTCAGGATTTGGACAAACGGGAAATACGGGCCTTCTTAGACTGTTTACAACACCGGAATTGGATGGACAACTTAGCTGGCTATTGCCTGGAGTCCTAATTAGTGTAGCAGCACTACTGTGGGGTATGCGTTTTCGAGGTCCTCTCGATCGAAAGCAACAAACGGTCATTCTTTGGACAGTTTGGGTTTTGACTATGTTCATCTTCTTCAGTATTGCAAAAAGGTTCAGCAGTTATTACATGGTTATGTTAGCTCCGGGTATTGCTGCCTTGGCCGGCGCTGGTTTCAAACAGATGTGGTATCAATGGCGTTCAAAGGAAAAAAAAGAAACATGGTTTTTACCTCTTGCATTGGTATGCACCGTGCTCTTTGAAATTTCAGTAGTATGGAAATATCCTAGCTTAAGGGACCCGCTTTCCATAGTAATCGGAGTACTTGCAATACTTGCTTTGATTTGTTTGTTCTTTGTCCAAAAATTAAATGCTTCAGGTAAAAGAGCTATATCGATTATCACGATGGCAGCTGGTGTTCTGGCTCTAGTAGCAGCTCCAACAGCTTGGGCCATGACGCCCATTGAATATGGAGGGTCGGTAACAAAACCGTTTGCAGGCCCTGAGCTAAAAAACCAGCATGAAAGTGACGGGATGGCATCTAATCCTCAACTTGAAAACTATTTAAAGTCGAATTACCGGGAAGGATCCTACCTGGTGGCGACATTAAATGCGATGTCTGCTGCGCCTTTCATTCTTGACACCGGCCTTCCTGTTATGGCAATGGGGGGATTTATGGGAAATGACCCGGCAATAACAGTGGAGAAGCTGCAGAAGATGGTTAAAGACGGTGAAGTCCGCTATTTCCTTCTTCAAGGAAGGTCATTTGGCAACCAACAATCGGCGGTCATTAATTGGATCAAAAGCAACTGTATTGTAGTACCTGCTTCCAAGTGGCAGGATGCACAATCCAAACCAAGCGAAGATCAGGAGTGGATGGGATCTAGGAATTCCTCCATGACGCTTTATGAATATGTGAAAAAATAATAGATCCTTTAAATATTGAGGAAAAAAGGATGTACATGATTATAAAAGTGCACGATTTAAAAAAATCAAAGGGAGAGGGACTTTAAAAGAGTTCCTTTTTCATAGGATATGCTCAGAAAAAGTTGTTTTAAGGATAGACTTAATTTTCTAGCCAAAACCTAAAAATACTCAGTCAGTAACATTAAAAATTAAGTAAAAAAGGAAATTTTTTAAAAAATTGATAATAAAATGAATGGTAAAGATATTTCTTTCAGTAAATTTATGGAAAAAAGGTATATATAATGTTAACAAAAAACAAATGGATTTTTCCGTCTTCAATTGGAGCTTTTGTTATTATTTTAGCATTCTCTATTGGCTTAAGTGCTACACATGCGAATAAGCCATCTGAATCTTTATCTTTGAATAAAAAAGAAACAAAAATCGATTTCCATCAAACAATTCAAGATAAAGCAAAAGTTAAAGGAAATGGAAATGAAGTTTCATTAAAAACAATTAATCCAGTTAAAACTTCTGCAAATGATATTCAAAAAGAAAGAGAAGAATTTGCGAAACAAAAAGTAGTCTTTTTAACTTTCGATGATGGTCCTTCGCCATACACTTCACAGCTTCTCAATATTTTAAAAGCGAATAATATTCATGCTACCTTCTTCATAATTGGAAACCGCATTAAAGGAAAAGAAGCAGTGTTGAAAAGAATAGTAAATGAAGGAGATGTCATCGGTCTTCATTCCATGACCCATAATCCAAGATCATTATTTGCTAGTCCAAATGCCTATATTCAGGAATTTGAACAAGAACAACAATTATTATCCACTCTCGGTATACACACTAGTATTAGCAGAAGTCCTTACGGAAGTAAACCATATTTAACCATGCCTTTCAGAGATAAAGTCGCTGCTGATCATTTAAAATTATGGGATTGGACTATAGATTCTAATGACTGGCGTTACAATGACAATACAAATCTTATTATTAACGAAGTAGCTAGTGAAATAAAAAGGCAACACGAAGTTGTTCTCATGCATGACCACAAGGACACTTTAAAAGCTTTACCGGCTATTATAGAATTATTTAAAGATAGAGGATATACATTTGAAGCTTATAATCCTGACTTAAATTATTCAGTTAATTTTTGGAAGGATACTAGACTATAATTGTTAAATAAGACAGTCGTAAATATACGCCTGTCTTATTAATATTATGTATGTTCGGCATGAGTGCCGTCCCAGTGAGGTAACTAAATAAAACTACATATAAGCTGAGTGTTTCCTCAAAAGTAATGGAAATGTTACCAAATTGTCCCTGTGCATTAACTAAACTGTAAACAAGTAATGTTATATTTATTACAGTCCTAGATTTCTAATCTCTAACGAATGACATAGTTGTAAACCCTAGCAAAAAGCCCGGTTTTCCTATTCATAGACACCGGGCTCTTTGACGTTTGCTCTTACAATATGCAAACTTAATCATTTTTTTTGCTTGTCATATCATCAAGTTCTCTTAATGTTTTTCAAGTTCATTTTTGAGAACTAAATTTTGTAGCTTTGATCCATAAAGTCGTTCAAACAAACATCCTGATACCAAAGCCTGTTTGTCAAATTCAGCGACGTAAGATTAATATTTTAGAGTGGCCTAAAAAGGTTGTTCTAAAAACTTAAGCCGATAGGATACAATTTTGTAGTATAAGAGAATACATAAAAGGAATGAAACATCAATGAAGAAGAAAAGAATTATAACATTATTGTGTATAGGGCTCACCATAGGGGCTATTGTTTGGGTGGCTAGTGTAGCCCATGAACTTAAAAGTATGGTTACAGATATGGAAATTGATTATTATGGTGATAACTATAAATCTAAATAAGAAATAGAGAAAGGCAGCATGAACACGGCAGAGTAAGTGAAACATGAGGGGAAGAAAATGATTTACGGATATGCGAGGGTCAGTTCCAAGGCTCAGAATTTGGACACTCAGTTTGCAGCCCTTTCCAAATTCGGAGTCGATGAAATTGTACACGAAAAAATTTCTGGTGTTGCTAAACAAAGACAAGAATTAGACAAGCTATTAGACACGTTGGAATCTGGAGACACGATTGTAGTAATCCGGATGGACCGATTAGGAAGAAGCTCCAGACAGCTAATAGAATTGGTTGAGGATTTTGAAGCTAGGAATATTAATCTTGTTATTCTTGATATGTACATAGATACCAGGACGCCAACAGGAAAGTTCTTTTTAACAATCATGGCTGGCTTTGTGAAATGGAAAGGACGATTTTAAAAGAGAAACAGCGGAATGGAATCGAGATTGCTAAATGTAAAGGTGTTTATGTAGGAAGACCGAAGAAATACCACAAGAAACACGCTGGTCTTAAACACGCCATTGAGCTTTATAAATTGAACAAATACACGATTAAAGAAATCACGGGAATGACTTCCGCCTCTAGATCTGCCTTGTATCGTGCTTTGAAGGAACAGGAAGAAAAGGAGCCGGTATTATAATGGACCATATTTGGAATGATTTAAAAGAATGGGAAAGCATTTGGGAAGAACAGTTGCAAGCTGACCAGAATGGACCAGAGCATGAACATAAACAGCATAATCCTGTCTTCACGACCAGTCGAACTGGATATTAACACTATGGGCCTTGGGGCCTCAGCTCAGCTGGGAGAGCACCTGCTTTGCACGCAGGAGGTCAGCGGTTCGAATCCTCTAAGGCGCGTAAATGAAAATTGGATAAAGATAACGAAAATAAGCCCACTCGTTAATGAGTAGGCTTTTATTGTTTTAATGCTGTAGCTTTAAAATAAAGTTTGATTAAAATCCTGTATTAATTAGATTTTTTCTTTTTATGTTATTACCGATGTTGTAAGGTAATGGTGAATAGAGATTGTAAATATTTCCACTTAAACGTTTAACAAGAAATGCTATTTGATAAGTATCCTTTTAGTTGATCAGTCGTTAATGATTTATCATCCAGATCGCTAAAGTGTTGGAAGAGCAGCTTAGATTGGAGCGATATGCTTTTAATGTTTCTGGAGAGAATCCTTCGATTCTTTTATGGAATTCATACAATCCAAGCTCCTGAAAATAACAAAGTAAATTCCTCATTTTCGGTTAAATTAGAGGAATTATTACCTTGATTATTGAAATGGTAACGTTAGTTAGATATTGAAGCAACGAAACAGATGAATATAGAGGGAGTATAAATTTATGCATTTTCATAACAAAAATATAACAATTAGGGAGTAAACAAAAATTGAGGAGGTATTATAGTGAATCAACACCAAATCATAATTGTTCAGTATGATTCCAAGTATGCTGAACAAACAGTGAAAATGTGGCGAAATAGTAAGGAACGGGCAATTGGTCTAAAAGAAAGTCATAGCTTAAAAAGTCACATTTATTTTTTAAACCACATATTACCTGGACAGTTTCAAATAGATTTAGCGTTAATAGAAGAAAGAGTAGTAGGAATGATTGCCTATAACGAAACGGAAATAAGTCAACTTTATGTTCACATAGATTATCAAGGTATTGGTATAGGTCAAACTTTATTAAATAAAGCAAAAGCACTATCAAGCGGGAAATTAACGTTGTACACGTTTGAAGTAAATAAAAATGCACAAAGATTTTATGAAAAGAATGGATTTGAAATCATTGGTAGAGGGCACCAAAATGAAGAAAATTTACCTGATATTCAATATGAATGGAAAACCATATGAATAATGTAAACGGAGACTTTAAGTATAAAAAGGCTAAGTTAAAAGCAACGGTTTAACCGAGTTAAGTAGGTTTTTTTGCTGGTGTGAAACACTAACCCAAAATTGTGAAGTTATGCACTTAAACTAAAAAGTGCTTTCCTTATATAACTGGCTACAACAAAATGGCAGCTTTTTTTCTTGAACTAGCTTGGGAGGAGAAATATGGATTATCCATTCGAGGAGTTTGAAAGAGATATTAATACAGGTCACGAGATTAGGTTCAAATGGAAAATTTAGTTCTAACATTTTATTCGTTTCTTTCAGTGTCTTTAACTGGTTTCCGATGGAACTTTTATGATCTTCTATTAGAACAATAAGGCATACACTTTGATTTTTTGATCGGCATTTGCGTCTCTTTTAATTTTAAAACAAAATTTTAGCCATTGAAGATGCGATTCAGTATATTTTCTTTGTCCATTTTCGCTTCGATCTGGAAGAATGATATTCTCTTTTTTATAGTAACGTAATGTATTTGTGCTAACTCCTACTAGTTGTGACACTTCGCCAATTGTATACATAAAACCCTCCATTTTTAACCAATGCTAATCAAGAGTAAAAAATAGGTTGGCTTAGAGTTTACTCTAACCACTATAATAAATCCGTAAAAGTTAACAATCAATTTTTGTTAGTATAATAAAATATTAGGAGGCAATAAAATGAAAAAATATACTGTTATTACAGGTGCAAGTTCTGGTATTGGTTATGAAACAGCTCTTGCTTTTGCTGCTCGTGGTAAAAATTTAGTCATTGTGGCACGTAGAACTGAGGAGCTTGAAAAACTAAAAACAGAGATCGTGAAAGTAAATGCAGAATTAGAAGTCGTTATTAAAACAGTTGATTTATCAAATACGAAAAATGCTTATATATTATATGAAGATTTAAAGGTATATAAAATTGAAACGTGGATTAATAACGCAGGATTTGGTAATTTTGCATCAGTTGGAGATCAAAATTTAACTAAAATTGAGACAATGCTTAATTTAAATATCGAGGCTTTAACTATTTTAACTTCTCTTTTTGTGCGTGACTACTCATCAGTTGAAGGAACACAACTAATTAACGTTTCATCAGGTGGGGGTTATACCATTATTGGAAACGCAATCACATACTGTGCTTCTAAATTCTATGTAAGTGCCTTTACTGAAGGGCTTGCACATGAATTAAAAGAAAAAGGTGCAAGCATGCAAGCAAAAGTATTAGCTCCTGCAGCAACTGAAACTGAATTTGCAAAAGTATCCTATGATTTAGAAGAAAATGTTAAGTTTGAAGGACTTCTTCCTAAATACCATACAGCAAAAGAAATGGCTGAATTTATGCTTGAACTTTACGATAGCGAAAAAGTAGTTGGAATTGTAGATGGTCTTACTTATGAATTTCAATTAAAAGATCCAATTTATCCTTATGCAGTAAGAATGAGAAGCTAATAAGGTTGATTTATCATCGTGATTCTAAAATTTCTGGATTATTATCCTTATAATTTTACGAATATAAAGAAGTTCTTTACTAATTGTAATATCCTATTAAAAAGAGGTTCTTCAATAAGGAGAACCTTTCATATATTTGTTCAACTACCATGGAAGAACGGTTTGAAATTCCATCCTTTGTGGTGAAGCTGTGCTTCATGGATGGCTAACGGGTGCTAATGTTAAATAAGAGGCTGCAGTGGCGACTTTTTTTCTTGTTCCACTAACTGGCAGGTTAGTTTAACAAAAAGTTGAGAAATAAGGGCTTCAAAAGAAGCCCTTATTTGGCTAAAGTTTTTACAATCTTTGATAAGCTTTTAATACCATCATGTATTTTGGGAAGAGAAGCAAATGAATAGGAAATTCGCAGATATTGTTCAGCTTGATTATCATAAACATTGCCTGGATTCAGTAATATTCCTTCTGCAAGTGCCATTTCAAATAATTTTCTCATAGAGAGTGACGGCAATAAACGCAGCCAAATATAAAATCCTCCAGTTGGTTTATCCCAAACGGCAATATCAGAAAAATACTTGTTCAAAATATCTAAAGTAAAATCCCTTCGAGTTTTCAGTTGTTCTCTTACTTCATTTATATGTTTATAGTAGAGGCCACTGGAAAACCATTCTACTGCTGCCCACTGTGATAAAGAACTAGAACCATAATCGGTTTGCATTTTAATATCTGCTAAGTGCTCAACTACTGGTTCTGGACCAACAATCCATCCAATACGAAGACCAGGACTTAAAGATTTTGATAAACTTCCCAAATAAAGAACCAGTCCATGTTTGTCAAAAGCCTTAATGGGTTTTGGCGGACTTTCATCGAACCATAATTCTCGGTATACATCATCTTCAATCAAAGGCAGTTGTTCTTGTTGACAAGTATCCAGCAATTGTTTCCGTCTTTCCAAAGTCATTAAGGTACCAGTAGGATTATGAAATGAAGGAATGGTATAGAGTAATGCAGCTTTTTGTTGTTTTTTATATTGTTGAATAAGATTGGTTTGAATTCCTTCTTTATCCAATGGGATACCCACTAAACGCATACCTGCTGACTGGAAGACATTTAAAGAATGAAGATATGATGGCTTTTCTGTTAATACGGTAGAACCCCTATTTAATAAACCAACACTTATAAGCTGCAGGGCTTGTAATGCACCTGATACGATTAAAATGGAAGAAGGAGAAGTAGAAATCCCAATGGTTTTTAAATACTTGGCAATTTGTTCTCTTAAGGACAGCAACCCCTTTGGTTCTTCATAGCCATAAGATATTTCACTATTCGACAATTGATGAAAAATTTTATTCATCGATGTGCTCGGCATAAGATTTGGCGATAATTCTCCAGTTCCCAAACGAATTATGTTAGGAATAAATTCAGCTTGATTTATTTCTTGAATCGTTGGCAAGTTTGGCTTGTGAGTTCCTACCTTTACATATGAATTCCAATCAGGGGGAGGGGTAGTTGCTAGCAAGTTCCATGTATTGTTTACCACTCTGGTTCCACTGCCGCTTTTTCCCTCAATAAGTCCTTCAGCTATTAATTCATCATATGCAGTTACAACTGTACTTCTATTTACATCAAAAACTTTTGCTATTGTACGTTGGGGAGGGAGCTTATATCCTATCGTCCACTCTCCATTGGATATTTTTTCTTTAATCCAATCGGCGATTTGTTTATGTAATGGAACTAGCGATGACTTATTTGGTTTCCAATCGGTTTTAAACATCAAAATCGTTCTCCTTTTAATCATTATATTACTTGGTTGGTTTCAAATCCATCCAATTGGTCGGAGACAAAAATAAAATTTCAAATTAAAATAAGACTCGTTGAATTATATAAAAGAAAGGGCGTACTTAGGATGTTAGAACCATTATTTCATGGATTTATTCTTGCACTAGGGCTGATTCTTCCTCTTGGTGTCCAAAATGTTTTTGTTTTTAATCAAGGGGTATATCAGCCACGTTTTGTTAATACATTACCAGCTATCATAACAGCTGCTTTGTGTGATACCCTCTTAATTCTGATATCTGTTTTGGGTGTTTCGTTTGTTATTTTAGGTTCATTCTGGATAAAAATATTTTTGGTTGGAGCAGGTTGTATTTTTTTAATCTATATGGGATGGACCACATGGAATAGTAAACCAAGTAATGAAAGAGGAGTAAGTGCGAATAAATTTTCTGTAAAGAAACAAGTATTGTTTGCAGCATCTGTTTCCTTACTAAACCCTCATGCCATCATGGATACTGTAGGTGTAATTGGAACAAGTTCATTAAGATACCAAGGGGAAGATAAAGTAATCTTTGCCTTTGCTTGTATTTTGGTTTCATGGATTTGGTTTTTTGGGCTTTCACTGATTGGTCGAATAAGTGGAGAGCTTGATGAATCTGGTAACTTTTTATTGATTTTAAATAAAATATCAGCCCTAGTTATGTGGGGGGCAGCAGTCTATCTATTGTTTACTTTATTTAGTAAATAGTACAAGTTAATTGGGATTGAGGTAAGATTGTGAAGAGGTATACTTAATAGGAGCTATGTACGGATGGATCAGCAATAAGATAGATTTGAACATTCGTCAAAGTTCTGACACAAAGGTTTGAACTGTATGTGAATTATTTAACAAAGTCATTCCTAATTGAGATAAACGGATTATAATAACAGTGTAAACAAGTTATTAATACAATTAATATAAAAAAGGGGTCTTTAAAATGTTTAACAAATTTCTAAGAGAAAACAAGATTGCTGCTGGCATTTTAACAGTCTTACGACTTTATCTAGGTTATGAGTGGATGACAGCTGGTTATCACAAACTCGCTGGCGGATTCGATGCTTCTGGATTCTTAAAAGGAGCCATCGCGAATCCAGTTAAGGGTCCGGAAGGAAATGTGTTATACAGCTGGTATGTTGACTTCCTGCAACACTTGGCATTACCAAACGCGCACATTTTTAATACAATCATTCCATTAGGTGAATTCCTTGTAGGTCTAGGATTAATTCTCGGCTGCTTAACAACTGCTGCCATGTTCTTCGGATTAGTAATGAACTTTGCCTATATGTTTGCCGGAACCGTATCTAGTAACCCAATGGATATCTTAATAGGAGTCATTATTATCGCTGCTGGCTTAAATGCAGGACGCATTGGTTTAGACCGTTGGGTGATTCCATTTATCCGTAAATTTGGTGCAAAAGAAAATAACATAGTGAATGCTAAACGCAGTGCTTAAATAGGTTAATTAAACCACAGTGTTTCCAATGGCTTTACATTATGAAGTATGACAAATGTGAGCCATACAGAAGTGAGTATTTTGAAATTAAAGCTAAAGATCATAACATTCATAAATTATGGGGAAAGCTTTCGGGCTTTCCTTTTTTATATGTCCTGATTTTTATATTTTTTTATATAGACTAAAATTGAGGGGAAAATAGATAAATTACAGAAGAAGGGTTGAACTTATTTAAGTTTTACAACAAATGGACTGTTTCGGCATTCCTCTTTTATTACCGTTCTTGAACAAATGGCAGGTGACTTGAAGAAGGATTTATTATGAGCGTTGCAGAATATGAATCCCTAAGCATTATATATGGGGGTTAATGATGTGAATAAAGACCAATTCGAAGTTATTAAGGTAGGAAGTTTAGTGATAATAGCAATTAGCTTAGTAGTAATTGCTTGGAAGATGGGAAAATTGGTGAATTTGTTGCACGATTTAGTTATTGTGTCAGGAAATCATTAATAATTTACTTACATCTAACAGGGCTTTGACCTGGAGTGGAGTTGTGACGGCAGCTCTTTTTTCTTGTTCACTAAATGGCAGTTTTGTTTAAGTACAGTTCTTCACAAAGTATAGAAAGCCGATCTATTCAATCAGGTAAATCGGCTTTTTTTATTAATATTTATTTACTTGTACGACAGTAGTATATTTTCATACAAAATATTTGGCACTAACCAGGAAGTTAATTTATTATTACAAAGGTCTATTCAATTTTTATGCCTACATCAAAAACATAGGGCTGCTGTGGAGCAGTAATTCTTGAAAGCTGGTTAATTTTTATAACGGGAATTGTCTCCCCATTGTATTGAGTTTGCTGAATTTTACCTGTTACTTGAACCCATTTATCCTTCGGCAATGAAGCTACCTCTCCTTTTGCCATCATTCCATATACGGAGGCATCGGCAACACAACATGTGATTCCAAATCGAGCAACAATAATCTGGTTTTGCATAAATTCTTTTTCCCGATACACAAATCCTTTTGTGGTTACCGTTTTTCCAATCATCGTATTTAGATTATCCTGAATAATGCTCATTATGTTTACATACTGATTATCGTCAATATTAATGGTATGAGCCTTTAATATTTTATTCTGCAACGCATCGTATTCTTTCTGTGTTAAAGGCTCTGGTTGATTATCAAGTACACTTTGTGTGTTAGTTGAAGTATTAGTTTTATCAGTATTAAATGATGATTGTAAATTTGAACTGTTATTTAAAGCACTATTTTGCTTAGGCGGTTGAGAGCTAGCTCCCAATTTAATTGTTCTGTTCATTGCAACAGAGCTTCCCAGCACATTGTTCGAGAAAAGAAATCCTGTGGTTATAGGAATAATAAACAATAAATAAAGAAACAGACTTTTTGAGATAGAGGAGGGGTAGGCATGATCTCCGTCACAATCACAATGATAAGAAAGATCCTTCCCTGAAGTTCCTCTTATAATCAAAAGAACTCCAAGAATAAGACATATAAAAAGAGTAAAGTAAATAAACCGAATCATTTTTGGGGCGATTAATAGAGATATATTATTCGTTAGAAGTAATTTAAATAAAAGTAACATAAAACCAATTAAAATGATTCCCCTGAGAAGATGATGAAAAGAAAAATCTTGGACTTTATGAGTCTTCATCTTTGGACACACCTCCTATAAAAAAAATTGCTGGAAAACATAAACGGAAAAATAAACGACAATAGGAGTTACCAATAGTAGATATATGACAAACTTTTTCTTAAAATAACCGAATAACATTAAGGTGTTTTTTATATCAATCATAGGACCGAATACTAGAAAGGCTAGAATGGAACTTTCTGTAAAAGTGGAACCAAATGATGAGGCCACAAAGGCATCTGCCGAAGAGCATACCGAAAGGACGTATCCTAGTCCCATCATAGCGATTGGTGCAAAGGTTGTGCTGGTCCCTATTGATAAGAGAACATTTCGATCTAAGAAGGTTTGAAATAAACTAGCAAGAAAAGCACCTATAAATAAATACTTCCCTGTATCAAATAATTCATCGCTTGCATGATAGAGTGTTTCTAATAGTTTATTTCCTCTATGGTGGTGGTGATGATGCTCTTCTTCCTTCTGCACTTTAAGAATATTTTCTCCTTTAAAACGTCTGTAAATGATTATTCCAATAATAATGGAGCTGACAAATCCTACAAACATCCTTGCATTGGCTACATAAGGAGTGCTTTTAAATGCAAAATAAGTAGACGCATAAACGACAGGATTTAAGATTGGAGCACTAAGCATAAATACGACACCTACATGTGAAGGCATGCCTTTTTTTATTAACCTGCGAACAACTGGAACGATGGCACACTCACATATAGGAAAGATTATTCCTAGTAAAGCAGCAGGTATAAGGGCTAAATAGGCATTTCGGGGCAGAACCCTTCGGATTACATTTTCGGAAACAAATGATTGGATAATAGCTGATACAAATACACCGAGTAAAATAAATGGAATAGCCTCTAAAATAATACTAAGAAAAATGGTATTTACATTAAAAAACGTACTTGGGATTCTAGTAAAAAAAGAGATGTTTTTTAATTCCTCCGCAAAGAGAAATAGAAAAAGGAATAAACAAAATAATAGAAAAACAAGACTATCTTTAAACATCTTATTTATAAAGGTCATTTTAAATCTACCCCCTCAAGTCTATCAATCCTATCATATGAATATGCACTTCCTGTTAATACAATACATTTCATTAAAATTTGTTGATTGACATAAATAAATAAACGGTATAAGATTTAATTCGTAATAGTTACGATTTACAAATCGCTATTAATCTTAAATCATACTAAATAATTATTTGCTTTAAATCGTAATAATTCCTAATTAAAGATACCTTGGAGGTAAATGAACATGAAAAGGCTCTTAATCCCATTAATAATTTTTCTATTAATGGTAAGTGGTTGCTCTAACGCAGCTTCAACAAACAGTGAAAAAACAAGTGAAGGATCTAAAAAACTGAACATTGTCACTACTTTTTATCCTATGTACTACTTTGCCAAAAAGGTGGCAGGCGACTCAGCAAACGTGGAACTATTAATACCAAATGGCGTAGAACCACATGATTGGGAGCCTACAGCAAAGGATATGGCAAAAATTCAAGATGCAGATGTTTTTATTTACAATAGTCAATACTTTGAACTGTGGGCTGAAAAGGTATTAAAGAGTATTGATACTTCCAAGCTGAAGGTTGTCGAAGCTTCTAGTGGTATTAAATTGATGGATGCACTGGAATCGGCGGATGAGGAGAAGAACACTGCTTCTAAAGATCCACATGTCTGGCTATCTCCGGTTCTAGCTCAGCAAGAAGTTAACACAATTGCTAAGGCTTTAGAACAGGTGGCTCCCAAAAATAAGGACCAGTTTCAAAAAAATGCTGAGGCTTTAAATTCTGAGCTAGCTGATTTGGATCGCTTATATAAAGAGACTATTGATAAAGCCAAAAAGAAAGAATTTGTTACACAACATGCAGCATTTGGATACTTGGCAAAACAATATGGACTGACTCAAATCCCTATCGCCGGATTATCCCCCGACGTTGAACCAACATTAGGAAAATTAGCGGAATTAACGGAATTAACAAAGAAGAAAAATATAAAGGTTGTTTATTTTGAGGCGATGACTTCTTCAAAAGTGGCGGAAACGTTAGCTAAAGAAATAGGTGCAAAAACGGAAGTATTAAGTCCATTAGAAGGATTAACGAAAGAAGAGCAACAACAAGGATTAGACTATATGGGTGTTATGAAAAAAAATCTGGATTCATTGAAATTATCGATTATGGATTAATTATCTAATAGGGGTTACTACAAAGGGTGCCATATTCTAATAACTTTTGAGTAACTTCAATGTCAGGGAATAGATTAACTGTTATATAAGCAGAAAACACAAGCGGCAAAAAAGAAAAGATTCTTTTCTTTTTTGCCGCTTGCGTCTTTATAAGCATCCCACATGGCAAACATATATCAAGGGTATACATCAGCCAATTCATTCATCATGGTCCACTACTTTTGGTGGTTGTTCCATCCAGCCATAATCAATCATTATGTTTGCAGCATCTTCTGTATATTTTAGAACTTCTCCTAAGACCCGGAGGTAATTAGTGGATAAATCACGTCTAGAACTTGTTGACAAGCTGGTTCCGTAATATCCAATGGCGCCCGCGGCTAGTGCATTTACATGAAACATAAGTAGTTTATCGGAAAAAGGGGAAACCGTTGAGTTTAAAACTTGGGTATCCCAAGAGACAGAAGCAGGAAGATCATTTTCATTTAAAAAGGAACTATAAATTTCAATATGCTTTGAAGCGATTTCTTTTCCTCGTGCTATAAAACGACCCACTTCTTTTGACTTTGCCACTTGACTGAAGCCGCTGAATGTTGTCATAGCTAACACATTTCTTTGTAGATTAGCATAAAGATTCGTTATTTCTAACGTAGTAAGTGATCTACGTTCTCCAAACCAACCAGATAAGAAGTTTTGTTTTCGAATAAAATCAACCTTTTCAGGAGTTGTAACATAGGGTGCTCGTATATAGAGACCTTTAGACAGTAAAACATTTCCTGTTTTTTTGAGAAGATTCTTTGAATCATCAATACATTCTGAAAAATATTGAAATACATCAGAACGTGTTGCTAAAGACAACGAGATGCCATAAGCTTCTAATCCTATTGAACTCCATTGTTGAAGATAATATAGAAAGTAAGAATCCGAAAATAATCGTGGGGCTGTAATATCCACATCTTCTTCTTTAAATCCGTACGGAATAGGAAATTTCTCACTGTTAAAGATTAAAATAAGTTTTTTTACATGTGCGTGTGCTAACTCTAGTGCAAATTCTACTACAGGGCGAATCTCAGGATCCTCTGCTTTTTCCAAAAAATATGTAAGTACACAAATTGAAAGGCTATCATTCATGTAGGCAGACCATAGCTGTGAAATTTCAGCAGATGTTAGTTTAATGTTATTTTCACTTTGCATAAGAGACCTCCTTCCTGTTTTGAAATGAAATCCTCCTGTTATGTTTCCTAAAATTTAAATAAATATTTATCTGTATTGTGAATCTATATATGAAAGAGATAGGATGGCCGAAAAGAATCAACCATATGGCATGGCAGACTACATTTTCTTTATTCCGTTTTCACCCATAATAGGTTTCATCCATCCTGTTTCTTACATCATAGGAGCTTTGTTCGGATGGATCAGTTATAAAATAGATTTGAACATCCGTCAAAGTTCTGACACAAAGGTTTGAACTATATGTGAATTGTTTAACAAAGTCATTCCGAATGGTAATAAACGGATTATAATAACAGTGTAAACAAGTTAGTAATACTAATTAAAATAAAAAAGGGGTCTTTAAAATGTTTAACAAATTTTTGAGAGAAAACAAGATTGCTGCTGGCATTTTAACAGTCTTACGACTTTATCTAGGTTATGAGTGGATGACAGCTGGTTATCACAAACTCGCTGGCGGATTCGATGCTTCTGGATTCTTAAAAGGAGCGATTGCGAATCCGGTTAAGGGTCCGGAAGGAAATGTGTTATACGGCTGGTATGTTGACTTCCTGCAACACTTGGCATTACCAAACGCGCATATCTTTAATACAATTATTCCATTAGGTGAATTCCTTGTTGGTCTAGGATTAATTCTCGGCTGCTTAACAACTGCTGCCATGTTCTTCGGATTAGTAATGAACTTTGCCTATATGTTTGCAGGAACCGTATCTAGCAACCCAATGGATATCTTAATAGGAGTCATTATTATCGCTGCTGGCTTGAATGCAGGACGCATCGGTTTAGACCGTTGGGTGAACCCATACTTCCGTAAACTTGGTGCAAAAGAAACTAACACAGTGAATGCTAAACACAGTGCTTAGATAGGTTAATCAAACCATAGTGTTTCCAAGGGCTTCTCATTATGAAGTATGACAAATGCGAGCCATATAGAAGTGAGTATTTTGAAATCAAAGCTAAAGATCATATCAATTAATTATTTATGGGGGGAAGCTTTCGGGCTTTTCTTTTTTATGTCCTGATTTTTTATACTATTGAATTTGGGATATAAAACGGCTCTTGTATGTGCCAAGAACCTTCAAAGGAGAAAGGTGAAAGAAAAGATGGTACCACCTATTTTTGGTTAATTCTCCCCCTTTAACCAAATAATCTAAATATACTGAATACCATGATAGAAAATCCTAACACAAGTATCAATGGAACAACGAACGTGAAGAAGAGTTCGTATCCTGACTCCAGGTTAACGAATGAGCCGCCGAACACATCAACCAGTGATTGAGTTTGGAAACCTAAAACCAGAATCAAAACAAATAGCGATAACGAAGCAATGCTGAAAGTACAAACAGTAAAGAAAATTTTCATTATTTCTTCACCTCATCGATTTTTAAAGATGTTCCATTGTAAAGACGGATTTAATAGGGGATATTAAATAATCAAATCCCTATGTCTTTTCGTTAGTCTCTACTTTAAACGCTTTGATTATGTCGTTGATGAATTAATATTATGTGGAAACAAAAAGCTTGTGCAAATACGCTTTTACAGTGGATATACGCACTATTATCCAAGATATAGCTTGAATAAAAAATAAAACTATAATGATACAAAACCTTCCAAAAGTAAAGATTAGGAAGGTTATTTATGTAACCCTTATCTTTGTTTATATGTACTCATAGAGAAACGTTTATGGACTTGATTTAAGTAGGTTAATTTGAATAATTAGTTCTACTTGTTGAAAAAACAATTCTAAGGTCTTTAATTTACTGATAATTTCAGGGATTTCAAAAATTCACAAATTATCCACAGATATTTATCGTCCTGAAGTGTATATTGATAGTGAAAATGGTATTTATTAGATGTAAATGAAATATATGTCAAATGTGTGTTTGAGAATTATAGTTTCATTTGATCATTCTGAATTAAGCAACAAAAAACATTGAAAACGGTAATGATTCGGGTCATACAGGATGAAAAAATCGAATTGAATGGACCACGATAGTTCATGCACCAAAATAAACTTAAAACGAAGAGGGAACAAGATGAAAAAGTTAATGGAGGAAAAAAAGGGTTAGTGCTTGGGGTTGCAAATGAACATAGTATAGCATGGGCGATTTCGAAACGGTTAGCTGAGGAAGGAGCTGAAATTGCATTTAACTATCAAAATGAAAAGACAGCTTCTCATGTAATTCCATTGTTTCAATCCATTGATAGTCCATTTTATGAAAGGATGGATTTAACCGATCCCAACCAGGTAACAGAGGTTTTGGAAAAGCTGAAGCAACAATTTAATGGTGAACTTGACTTTATTGTTCATGCTGTAGCCGGTGGTCCCCATAAAGGAGAACTATCAGGAAAGTACATGGAAGTCTCGTTAGATGGTTTTGTTCAGTCAATGGTTATTAGCGTATATTCCCTTACGGATATTGTGAAAAGGACTTTCAAAATGATGGAAGGCCGCAATGCTTCCATATTGACACTTTCGTATTACGGTTCTGAAAAAGTAGTGAAAAACTACAATGTTATGGGAGTGGCAAAGGCTGCGCTTGAAAGCAGTGTTCGGTACTTAGCAGCAGATTTAGGAGAGTTCAGTATTCGAGTGAATGCATTATCGCCAGGTACAGTAAAAACTCGTGCTGCTAGTGGAATTGGCGGTTTCGATAGTTTATATGAATACACAAGTCAACATTCTCCCTTAAAACATAATGCTAGTTTAGAAGAAATCGCAAATTCATCACTCTTTCTTTTAAGCAATTTGAGTAGTGGGATAACTGGTCAAACAATCTATGTGGATGCTGGCTACAGTATTATCGGGAATACTCATGAATAACGAAGAGAAAGGAATGGACATAAATGCAAAAAGAATTGACCTATGAAGATATTCAATTAGGGGATACTGCCACTTTTTCTAAAACTGTTTCGGAATTTGATATCTATCAATTTGCAGGTCTTACAGGTGATTTTAATCCAATGCACATCGATGCTGATTTTGCAAAAAAAACTTTTTTTAAGGAAAGAATTGCCCATGGTCTTTTATCTGGAAGCTTTATTTCTACTGTTCTGGGAATGAAGCTGCCTGGACCGAACACCATCTATTTGTCTCAAAACTTTAAATTTATAGCTCCTGTCAAAATCGGTGATACGATAAAAGTCATTGTAGAAGTAATGGAAAAACGGGATGACAAGAAATTAATTACATTAAAAACACAGGTAAGGAATCAGCGCGAGGAATTGGTTGTAGATGGTGAAGCGGTGGTCATGAAAAAAGATTAAGAATACAGTGAGGGGACCTGGGATGGAAAAATCATTTGAGCAATGGTTGAAGATAAAAAAGAAAAAGCCAGAAGATGTGTTATCCTGCATTCACAATGGTGATGATATCATTCTTCCAATCGCTAATGGAGAACCGAATGTGTTAATGGAAGTGATAGAGGAAAATGCTACGCGCTTTCAAAATGTTAGAATCCATCAAATGCATGCAATAAAGGAAAGATCTTATATCCATGGGAGATTGAAACCATCTCTGTCCTATGTCTCTTATTTTTTAAGCGAAGCTTCACGAAAGGCTTTTTTACAAGGACAGTGCGAACTTGTCCCAAACCACTTTCATGAAGTTCCGCGTTTATTGCGTGAATCGACGAAGACTTCTTTCGTTTTATCCTGTGCATCTCCGTTGGATGAACATGGTTACTTCTCTTTAGGGACCCAGTCGGATTATGTTGCTTCTTTTATAGGAAAAGTTCCTTTTTTCTTAGAGGTCAATCAACAGATGCCAAGAACCTTTGGATCGAATCAAATCCATATTAGTCAAATAGAAGGGTATATTTCTGTTAATTATCCTTTACATGAAGTTCCTTCTCCTCCCATCACGGAAAAAGACCAACACATAGCATCTTTCATTACGGAGCAAATCGAAGATGGGTCTACCATTCAATCTGGTATTGGAGCAATTCCAAATGCTGTCATAAGTATGTTAAATAACCATAAAAACTTAGGAGTCCACACGGAATTATTATCTGACGGAGTCATTGACTTAGTAGAAGCAGGAATTGTAAATGGAATGGAGAAAAAGAGATATCCCGGAAAAATAATCGCGACATTTGCATTAGGAACAAAAAGGTTATATGATTTTATCCACGAAAATACAAGTGTGGAATTTCTTCCAGTAGATTTAGTTAATGACCCGCGTGAAATCGCAAAAGAGGATAGAATGATTTCCATTAATGCAACAACAGAGATTGATTTTTTTGGGCAATGCGCGTCAGAAACAATTGGCGGTAAATATTATAGTTCAAGCGGAGGACAAGCTGATTTTGCTCTAGGAGCTCGTTTTGCTAAAAATGGAAAAGGTTTTATTTGTCTGCATTCTACGGCAAAGGATGGCACTATCTCACGAATTCGTCCTTGTTTGACTGCCGGATCAGTAGTGACGACTTCCAAAAATGATGTCGATCGAATTGTAACAGAATATGGAATGGCTGAGCTGCGAGGGAAAAGCATTTCTCAGCGAGCAAAGGAATTAATCAAAATTGCTCATCCGAAATATCGCGAAGAACTGACATATGAAGCAAAAAGGCACGGATTTATTATTTAAGACTACTATGAAGACCCCTTACTTGTGAGTCATAGCGCATTCAATATATTTATAACCCTCTTTTTGAACTGGGGATTGAACGTAACCAAAAGGTCGCTTTTGCGGCTTTTTTTGTTATTTAACAAACTGGGTAGATTAATTTAACAAGGTACTGTTTTAATCTTATTAAAAAACCCAGAGAATGTTTAATGAATAGTTAAAATAAAAAAAGGAAACCGATAATATTATCCATTTTTTTAAAAGCTGAAAATGCGATTTGCTTTCTCATAAATCAAATTAAAATAGGAGGCTCTGTTATCTAAAGAGTTTCCTCAACAGGAGGGGAGAAGGATGAGAAAGCTTATTTTGGTTATGTCGCTTTTCGTTCTTATGGGAACGAGCGCTTGCAGCTCAGTTGGCAAGGACCAACCATCGGAAAAAACGACTCCACAAGCGAAGAAAATGGCCAAAACAAAACCAGAAACAACTGATGCGGGAAATACGGCGGGATCCGCGAAGGAGAAGCCGAAGCAGGAAACTAAATCTACTCCAAAGCCAGTTGCACCTGCACCAGCTCCAAAGCTTGGAAGTAACCAGGTGGCTGTTACGCTCATATCCGTCACTGACGGCGATACCATAAAGGTAAATCAGAATGGAAAAATCGTGACAGTTCGCTATCTTCTCTTTGATTCATCCGAAGAGCACAAGCCGAAGACCTGTGTTGAATTATTTTCGAGGGAAGCTGCACAACGCAACGAAGCTTTGCTTCGTAGCGGCAAGATTACGCTCGAATTCGAAGAAAAGAACAAGGTTGACAAATATGGTCGCGAACTCGCCTATGTATTCGTGAACGGTCAGTCCGTTGAGGGAACGCTTCTGAAAGAAGGATTCGGACGAGTTGCCTATATTTATTACCCACCATACAAATATCTAAGCAGTTTCCAAGCGGACGAAGCGGTCGCGAAGTCGCGGAAGCTTCGGATCTGGTCGGTGCCAGGATTCGTCACAAGTAATGGTTTCAATACAGGAATGTGTGTGAACAAATCGGCTTCATCTGCGACGCCGAGCGCGAGGAAACCTACGACACCACCTCCACCAACCACAAATACCGGAAGCGGAGCGACGGAGTATTTCGCCAACTGTACGGAACTAAGAAAGAAATACCCGAACGGCGTTCCGAAGGGGCACCCAGCCTATCAGGCGAAGATGGACCGGGACAAAGACGGATATGCATGTGAAAAATGAGTAAGCCGGTTGTCCTAGCCGGCTTTTTGTTATTTCAACAAACAGGGCAGTTTACTTGAAGAAGGTAAGAGTTTGAAATGACTAATTATTTCTGAATTTTATTTTATTTGAAAATTATTAGGATGAAAGTGTTTACATATAAACAAATTGATGATAATGTTCAGGTGTAATAAACATTACATATAGAGTAAATACATGTTATATTTACTACATTTAGATTTGAATGAATGGAAAATTGAATGTATAAAAATTAATAGGGAGGAATCAAATATGATAGTATTAGTTGCAAAATATTATTGTTTACCGGATAAAGGTGATGAGGTTCAAGTTTATCTCCAAGAGATGCAACCATTAGTGCATGAATATGAAAAAGGATGTACTGTGTACTCTGCTAATCGTTCAATAGAAAATAAAGATCTATTCCTGATTTATGAACAATATGTAGATCAAGCTGCCTTTGAAGCTCATCGGGACACACCACACTTTAGAGAAATTATTGAAGGGAAAATTATTCCGATTCTGGAAAGGCGTGAAAGAGAAATATACACTCCAATCTAATAATCGCTATTACCTTTCATATATATAAAATATGAAGGGGTAAGTAAATAATGAAAAAAATCGGGTTTATAAGTCTTGGAATCATGGGGAAGCCAGTGATCAAGAACTTGATCAAAGCCGGATATCAATTGATTGTTAGTGATTATTCTTTTGACAAATATTGTGTCGTAGTACAAAAAAATATAGAAATTATAATATAAAATAAGGGCTTAATCTGATGATACTTTATATAAACTGAAGCATAAGCTAGGAGTGACCATGAGCCACCGCTATACATTTTACTTCCTAGTGCTTTATTATGCGTTCGGTGCATTATTAAGGCCAAATAAAAAAGCCCTAAAACGGGGCTTTTTTATTTTAAAAAAATTAGGTTGGATGCTTTTAATTAATAAAAGCAAGTTGCTCCAATGATAATTAATAAAATAAACAAGACAACGATTAAGGCAAAACCTCCACCATAACCAAAGCCGCCACCGTAACCGTAGCCACCACAGCCACAGCCACCAAAGCCTCCATAACCGAACATGAATATCCCCCCTTTCAATCAGTATTATTTAATTAATAAAATCCGCCACCATATCCTCCGCCCATAAAGGACGCTCCAATAATAATAAGCAGGATAAACAATACAACGACTAATGCGAAGCCGCCACCTGCTCCTACACCATCCAATTAATAACCTCCTTTTATATCTATTTAATACAAAATATGATTAAATTTAAAAAGGTGTCAGGGCTTTTGCGAATTACAATAGCCCAATCTATACAATTGGAAAAAACTATTACGCTATGCTGAATTATGTAGCGAATAAAAGACTACTAGACAGAAAATGCTTCGTTAAATTAAAAATAAAGATATAAAGGGCTTAACCACTTGGTTCATCAAGATAAACAGATGCATAATCTAGAAAGAAGCCGCCGCTGAAAGACAATATTCAAGCAATAGACTTACACGTTAAAACTGGGATAGTCTCAATTAAAGAAAGCCCTACAAAAAAGGGCTTTTTTTAGGTTCTTCTTAGAAAGAATTTATTGCACCAAGCATAATTGATACAAATTAGCTTTTCGGATGAAGGTAGGCTAAAGAGAAAAGTTAGGTTTGTGGAGAAATGTATGCAAGTTTTTATTCATTTCGGCTTTTTACAAAAAACATAATGTCATAAACAGCATTTTTTAATTGCCATATACATTTGAAAAGATCATACCTTCAGGGCTATTTGTTCAAATATTAAGAATCAAATTGGAAAGGGATTACATTCGATTCTTCACTTGGGCATAAAAAAAAGCTGCATATGCAGCTGATACTTTTTAAACTTCCAATTGGGATTTTACGTTAATAAGTTTCCACATTTTGCTACCGAACCCGCGCCCCCATGGGCACGGAAAAAATTGGGCCTCCCCCATGGTTATAATGAGGATGATAGTGAGGATGGTAATGATGGTACAATGACAATGGGACTGTGTATCCATATCCCATATGGGTTCCGTAAGGATATGGAATATATCCTGTTCCATAATGATAAAGCATATAGGCTCTCATGTCTGGATTCATATTTCCACCTGCTTTCTTTAGAGTTTTTTGTTAATTTATTAATTTTGTTCTATTTCCATTCATATCCCTCACATAGTTACCGTTTTTAATTTATTTTTAGCTTTCAAAATAATAGTCCGTAATTTTTTCTAATAAGGCAGGATAACACTTTTGGGGCGGTAATTTCTATTTAAAAAAGGTAAACCGTCTCTTTGTAAAGATGAACATTCCTAGCCAATAGACCTTTCACAAAGGCACATACCTCTTTATTTTTCAAAAGAACATCCTCTTTAAAGATTTTACAGCCCTTTTTATATCACAATTCCATATTATTCTTCTTGTATTGTCCAAGACTGAGACATTTACCCATTTCGAGGAATGAAGGGCCACACTGGCGATTTTATAACGTGCTGTTGTAAGATGACAATGAATTAAAGATGTCCTCGTTAGGTGAGGCTCCTATACGAACACAGGCCACTGCCCGGAAACATCGAAAGATGCCAATGGGTTGAACGGAATTGCCGGACTAAGGCTCTTCTTAACGTGGCTAAAGGACGAAGGTTCTTTTACGTCGTATAGTGCCAAAGCTCGGTTGGGGGGATTCGTTTTTTTTGCATTCCTTAATTAAGTGTGCAAAACGATGCCTTTCAGCTGTGCTGAAGGGCATTTTTATTTGTAGAGCTTGGACATTTGCAGTGACAAGTCTTTAGCAAGATGAGTAAACTATAGAGTCATAAAATTGATTCTTGAGAGGGGGGGAGCCATTCTATGAATGGTCGAAGTTCATTTGAACCGGAGCCAGAACCAGCTAGGCTTTTGGCAGTCGGATTTAATAAAAACCATATTAGAGAGTGGCTTCAGCTCCTCTCCTATGGGATAAAGTTGGATCTGACTGCCTGATAACAGGGAGGTAGTTAGAATGTCAAAAAGGTTATTATTTATAAAAAAACCGCAAGGTAAGGAAGCTGCCCAAATTCAGGGCTTTGATATTGAGTTGAATCAGGAAAATACTCGCCGGATTGATCGGCTAGTGGATAGTTATGAGAAGAGTATTCTAACCAACTTAGATGAAGCATACCAAAGAAAAACAAGCTGGTCTGATCGTTTGGCAGATCGAATCGCAGCCTTCGGTGGTAGCTGGAAATTTATTATTTATTTTGCAAGCTTCTTGTTCGTTTGGATATTATGGAACACTTTGTCGTTTACTCGATTCCATTTTGATAAACCGCCATTTATTTTACTGAATCTGTGCCTATCCTTTATAGCAGCATTCCAAGCTCCTGTAATTATGATGAGCCAAAACCGGCAGGCAGCACGGGATAAGCACGAGTCAATTATTGACTTCGCCATTAACTATAAAGCAGAGCAGGAGATTGACGATGTGCAAAAACACCTTCACCGAATGGAAGGAGAACTAATGGAAATTAAGAAGCTTCTACAAGATTCTAAACAATCGAATGAATGAATAAGATAAATGACCCTTAGGGATGGATTATTCTCTAGGGGTCATTTGAGTTTTATCGAACGGGGGAAATAGTTGAACAAAAAGGGTTGGCTCGCATCACTATTTTTGGTTCCCAATTTCCTATGTCTTCTATCTAATTTAAAAATTGGATACCAGAGCAATGAACAATAATCGTTATGGGTTTCCTAAATTATGAATTATATGTTTCTCTGTTTAGATTCACAATATCTTTATGTGAAAATCCAGCTGAAAACTTCTCCATTGCCTTATCCCGTAGGAATGGGGCTTTTTCTTTATTTGCCTTTTTCAATGTTTCCGTTAGTTCCTCTTTTGTTAGTTCTGTGCAGTATGCAGGAGTTCCTGGCTGTTGTCTCCACGAATCACTTAAAGAACCACAATCAACTGCATCGAATCCTAGCTCGTTTACTACGTCCATGATTATTTGTTTTTGTGATAGGTCATTACCAGCAATCGCCATGGCAATGCGACCACTAGTACCTTCGGGGGTTCCTTTATTTTCTAAAGTATAAGCTAATTGATTGTTTAAAGCTTTAATAATAGGTCTACCTAATTGATTTGAAACCCAAACACTTTCAACCATCCCGTTCTCAATTTCTTCAATTCTATTGTCTCTAAAAGGATAATAATTTGAAGTGTCTACAGCGATTACTTCCGCTCCAGCTTTATCTACAATGTTGCGAATGCTTGGCATTACATGAAAAGGGATAGATATTATAAGAACATCAATATTTGTTATTACATCTTCTGCACTCACAGGTGTTCCAGCAATCATTTTTCCTTCTAAATGTTCAATTCCTCTAGCATCTGCAATTTTCACATCATGTCCATTCTTAACTAATTTTTTAGAAATAATTGTCCCTATAGGTCCTGCACCTATAATTCCAAATCTCATTTTTGTTCCTCCTAATATTATTTTGTTTGATTATGATTCAATATCAGCTATAGAATTTTCCAATTGCCTCAAGCGAAATTGTCAACATTCCTCTTTTTGCAAGCATTAAGGTAATTGAGTGTTTTGCTGATGAATAATATAATAAATACATTACTTCTACTTTTAAAGTAGACAATAAAAAATGATATAGTACACTTTTTTGTACTTTATAGAAGAAAAGGGATGTAAGTATGGCTAGAATATGCAAGGATGGATTTGAAAAAGAGTTTATTAAGGAGCAAAGAGACGTTTATGGTATTGCGTATACCCAAAATATGCTTTCAGGACGCTGGAAGTATCTTATTCTTTGGTTTTTAAAAACAAAAGAACGTCGTTATAGTGAAATTAAAGCTTTTTTATGGGACATTTCACAAGGTTCTCTTACAAAACAGTTGAGAGAATTAGAAACGGATGGATTAATTAAACGAGAGGTTTTTCCTGAAGTACCTCCACGTGTAGAATATTCATTGACAACTAAAGGGCGTGAATTTATCCCAATACTTGATTTGATGGAGAATTTCGGCAAAAAATTCGGGGAGAAACCTAAGTGAAATAATAAATGATATTTTTTATTAACTGGGACGATATGGTGAAGTATTGTACTTTGATCCAAGAAGGATTGACGTTTTTTAGGTGAAGTTTTAGTAATAACGGGGAAGGTTAGCATAAGAAGAAAATAAGTACTTTATGTTGAAATTATCCCTTAAATTAAAAAGTTAATTAAAAATATACCCCTCACTAATGAGGGGTATATCTTATTTATCTTGTGCAAGTTCTTTTCTATTGGGAGCAAGTGGTGGCTGTTCTAACCATTTGTTTTCCACCATAATATCGAACCAACTTTTTGTCAATGTTAATGTTTTTAGAATTGTCTTTTCATAAACGACAGCTAGGTCTGTTCGCATGGCTCCTGCTAGACCTGTACCGTAATATACTTGTGCAGTTTGACCCAAGAAACCCATATGATACAACATTAATTTATCTGAAAAAGGAGAGTCCTGTGACGTTGTAACCTCTGATTCCCACGACATTGGAACGGGCAAATTATCCTTGTGCAAAATACTTGCAAGGGCTTGTATGTTATCATCTGCCTTTTTTCCTATTTCCTCAAAAAACTTTCTTATTTCTTCCGATTCAGCGACTTGACTGAACCCGATTGAAAGAGTTTTTGCCATAATGCTTTTTTTAATGTTAAGAGAAATACTGATTATTTCTGTAGCAGATAAAAGTCTCCCTTTTCCAAAGAATCCATCAGTAAAATCTTTGGTGGAAATATATTCAGGGTTCTCTTTAGGATAGAAATAGGGATCTCGTTGGAATTTTCCTTTTTTAAGCAATAACTCAATGGTTAAATCGTACATCCTTTTTGCATCATTATCACATGAATTGTAAAATTCCCGTAGGTCCTTTCTGACAGAAACACTTAAAGCAGTGGTATGACCCAACAAACCATGTATCGTCATTATATGTAAATAATTTAAGCAGAATGTGTCAGAAAACAATCTATCTGCACCCTTATTAAGATCGGACTCGGTAAATCCATACGGAACTGGAAAACCATCTTTCTCCATGAAGTAAACAAGCTGCTTCTTTTGCTTTTCCCATGTTTCAATGGCAATTTCAAAAACATTTTTCACCTCTTCGTCTTCCAAAATAGAAAGCATATACCTATTTACTATCTCGGTCATCGATCCGTTTACATACTCTCCCCATAGTGTTCCTATTTCGGAAGATGTAAGTTTTAAATGATTATTTTCCATTTGTACTCACCTCTTCCATATTTTTTACTGACACAGAAATAGATATGCGTTTACTTGGACTTAAACCTTTTAGATGATTATCTTTACTGGTGTATTTTCTATTGTTGGAGGAGTAATTGCTAAGGTTGTCATTAAGGATAAATAGTCAATTGGAACAAGGGATTGCAGCAGCAATCCTTTATACTAACTGGGAGTTTATTTGAATAAGAACGACCAACTTTTAATTTGATACACAAAAAAAAATTTATTTCCTTTTTGATTGAATATAGTATCATTTTTTTTGAAAGGGGAGTAAATTTTAATGATTTTTGAGCCAATTACAGAAAATTCAATAGAATTAGCATTGGAAATTGTTAATTCAAATTCAACATATAACATTTTGG
The DNA here is from genome assembly GCF_016908975.1 of Neobacillus cucumis. Taxonomy (GTDB): domain Bacteria; phylum Bacillota; class Bacilli; order Bacillales; family Cytobacillaceae; genus Neobacillus; species Neobacillus cucumis. The sequence goes on along the minus strand of NZ_JAFBEX010000009.1, from coordinate 226,574 downwards.
AAAATGGAAATCCTTTAAGGTCGAAAGAAGAAGTAAGCAGTGAATTTCTTAACACAATAAGTGATAGTTTCTTAATAATAATGGAAAATAAGTACATTGGAATAATTGATTTTCTCAATAATAATCCTAAAGACAACCAGCCGTGGATAGGTTTACTAATGATTAAAGGTGATTTTCATTCTTTAGGATATGGAAAAAAGGCTTATGCTTCTTTTGAGGATAAGTTAAAAAAACAAAAATTTTATAAAGTTCGTATTGGTGTCTTACAAGGAAATTTGATTGCAATAAAGTTTTGGAAATCGTTAGGATTTAAGTTTTATGGTAATAGTAATTGGCGAGGTAAAACTGTTTACTGTTTTGAGAAACAATTATTGTAGCAGCATTGATTGTAGAAAAATTCACTAATCTCAAGGATCAACTAAAACAACCATTAATATGTGTGTCCTAGAGCTGCAGCAGCGGTTTAAATTTTATATGAGTCAGTTCCAATTTGAAGGAGAGATTAGTTGGGACTCGTATTAAGATTGGAGACAACGGACCCATTTTCATTTGTATATCAAAGCTCGAAAGGAAAGGGCACCGTGGCTCCATGGAAGATGTGAGTATTAAAGCAAAGGGAGCCGAGTCGGCAAAGGGGTATCGGGTGGAGAGGAATCACTGAGCTCCCTGCTTTTTGCGCTAGCACTTTTGCAAAATCTCCAAACAACACCTGGATTTATTGTACTTGATGAGTTTGACAGCGCATTGGACGAACATCGGAAAGTAAAAGTGTTTGATTTGTATGAGAGTGAACCAAAAAGGAAGCTCATAATTCTTACACCAAAATCCCCTGAAAAAACGTATTTGGACAGATTTTCGAAAGCATTCGTTGTTCTGCATGATCCAACAATTCCTCAAAGTAGAGTAGTAGGTATAGTCAAATCAATGGTTTAAGAAATAACACCTTATTTTATTAAGTTAAAAATGCTGCAGTCTTTTTGGACTGCAGCATTTTAATCGGATGTTTTTATTTAAAAGGGGGGAGAGTGAGAACCATTTATTAATATGGTACCATTGGTAGGTTTTCGGCGCAGATTAATTTCCTACTTCCGCACCACCATTATTTTGTCAACTTTTTCTTTTCATCTTCATTGTCGGTTATCACATCTTCTGTAAGCTCACGAGCTGAATTTTTAAATTCTCTTAACGTTTGTCCGAAAGCTTTCCCAACCTCAGGCAGCTTTTTTGGACCGAAAATGATTAACGCAAGCCCTAATATTAAAATTAACCCTGGTATTCCTATATTCGAAAACATTGGTATACCTCCTCTAATTATGTTATTAGTCTTATAATGTTCTAAGTATTTATATATTATTTTTTCACTTCGTATATCAAAATTGCTGATAGTTAGATAATCATTTTCAATGGTAATAAGATTTTCGTCCTCATAACGCCACACGATAATCTTATCCAGTAAGAGTGTTTGTTACTTTTTAATTAGCTACTGCAGTTTTAAATACCTTTAAAATTTCATTTGCAGCACGTTCTCCAGATTCTACTGCACCATTTAAATAGCCTTGGAAATCGAGTGAGGTGTGTTCTCCTGCAAAATGACAATTGCCTTCTGGCTCACTTTCAACACCTACAAATTTTGTATATTGTCCGACTCCGTAATAGGCGTATGAACCCAATGTATAAGCATACCCCTTCCAATTATCAACCATTGGGGCTACATTAGGATGTATCTTATTCTTTATCCCCGGCATTTATGGATCAATTTGATTGAGAAATACATTAGCTGCTTTATTCGGGTCTGCCCAATTGGTAAAATTCGCACCGATTTTCCCTCCGGTGAAATTTACAAGAATTCCGTTGTTGCCGGACTGGGCTCTAGATACCTCCCACGTATTTTGGAAGCCTCTGTCTGAAAAAGTCTCCCCATTGCAACCAAAATTTTGCCAATAACGTTCCTTGAATTGGACATGTAATTTAGTATTTGTTCCCATTTGTAATTCCTGAATAGCGATTTGCTTAACAGGCTTGTAGTTTGCTTTTGAATAATCAACACTACGTAATTTGGAAAAAGGAACGGCTATTACTACTTGGTCTGCTATTACCTCAATATAGCCCGAATCCTTCCTGAAGGTTAATGAATATGATTTGTCCGGATTAAGCTTAATGGCGGTCAATGCAGAGTTTAATTGGATCTGGCTTTGAAGTTTCTGTGATAGCAATTGTGCGATTTGGTCATTTCCTCCACGAATGTGGTACTTTTCATTTGACGGACCGAATATTCTCATTTGTCCCTGTCCTGAGAATGCCAGTAAATAGAGAAGACTTAATGCGCTTTGTTCGCTCGATTCGGCGCCGAATTCGATATTGTATGCAACGTCCAATAACTTTCCCAGATTCGAGTTTGCGCCACCCGGGACGTACATATTTATCCAATCAATGATGGACATATGATCGAGTTCCCAGCCTCGTTTTGTGTAGCTATTATAGGTTGTGGGATATCCCGCAGCAACAAAATCTTTATGAAGTTGCTGCCAAATCCCTTTTAAATCGTTCGTTGACTGTTCGAATGTGTATGGACTTTTATTAAAATAACTAAGTATTTCCGTACCGTTTTGTTCTGCCTGGTCAAGGTTATCCAGTTGTAGCCCTAGCTCCTAGGCAAGCTGCCGAACCTGTTTGTGTCCTTGGTCAATCAATTCACCGCCATGCTCTGCAATTTGTCCTTGATCGACATGATTTCTTATCGTCCAGCATCTTCCTCCAAGCCGGTTTGATGCTTCGTATATTTCCGAACTGTATCCAGCTTGCTTGAGACGATATGCACAGGTTAATCCTGCTAAACCACCACCTACAATTGCGATGCGAGAACCAGAACCAGACGACGCCATGGCCGTATGGGTATCAAAATTCCGCACAAAGGATGGTACTGTTGCCGCAGCGGTTAAAACAGCTGCTCCTTTTAGAAATTTCCTGCGACTGTAACCATTGTGTTCAAGGTTTTCTTTCTCAAAAGCTTGAACTGCTTCATTTGCCGCTCTCTTTAACATACGAAAAATAGGAGTATGTGCCATCCCTTTTCTCCTTCCGTATTTCGGAATATTCTCAAAATAATTGTATTAGAAAAGGGACAAGCTATATAGAAGTTTTTTTCATCATTTTTCTACACAAAACTAAAAGATTATACAAAATATTTTTGAACCCAAGATACTTGACGGGTAGCTTTAAAATATAAGGAACTAAATTAAAGAGTCTAAAATATGCAAGTTTTTATTCACCACTTGCGTATTTTTGGCTTTTTTTACATTCATAGAAGATCATGCCTTTACTTAATTGCCAAATACAGAATGCTATTTCTTCTTAAAACAAAAACCTACCATACAACAAAAATGTTATTTAAATTAATATATTTTTATTGTAAAACGATAAATTTTATATTAAAATCAAAATCAGAAAAATAGGTGAGGTGCTTTTTATGGAAAAAGTAACAACGTTGTTTTTAAAAATAGCTGTTATTTTTTTAGGAATCCCAGTTCTTGCTCTGTGCATCTTTTTGGTGCCTGAGATGGCGAATCTTGCAGCAAAATTGCTTCCAGAGTTTGCTTTAATAAAATATCTCGTATTCATCGTTCTTGATGCTTCGGCGATCCCTTTTTACTTTGCTTTGTATCAGGCTTTCAAACTCTTACGCTATATTGACAAAAATAATGCTTTCTCCGATTTATCTGTGAAAGCTTTAAAGAAAATCAAATACTGTGCCATCACCATCAGTATTTTACATGTTCTAGTTTGGCCACTCTTTTATATCTTTGCGGAAGTAGACGACGCACCAGGAGTTATCTTTATCGGATTGGTTGTTCCTTTCGCCTCGATGGTTATCGCAGTCTTTGCGGCTGTTCTCCAAAAACTTTTACAAGAAGCAATTGATATCAAATCAGAAAATGATTTAACGGTCTGAGGTGCATAACAATGGCAATTATTATCAATATTGACGTGATGTTAGCAAAAAGGAAAATGAGCGTAACAGAACTTTCGGAGAAGGTGGGAATCACAATGGCGAACCTTTCTATATTGAAAAATGGAAAGGCCAAAGCGATTCGATTATCCACTTTAGAGGCAATTTGTAAGGCTTTAGAATGTCAGCCTGGAGATATTTTAGAATACAAAAGTGACGAAGATAGTTAAACATTGTGGAGAAACCTTAATATTACAATGATTAGAGGAGGTATAACTATGGACAGTAATAATTTGATTATTGAACATATTGCTAACCCTCATGAGCTGGAGAGAATGTATAGAAAAGACCCGAAAGCTTTTAAAAAGTCATTCTTACACGCATGGGAAGAAAATCCTGATTCTCAAGTTCTTGGCGTTTGGTATGAAAGATTGCATTTCAAGGAGAAGGTAAATACAGAAAAATCTCCTTTCCTTCAAAAAAGTTTCCTATTCATGGGCATTTTAGCCATTCTGGCAGGGATAAGCACCAGGATCATTTTCCATTTTGTCGAACAGAAAGCTATTGCTCCCATTAACCTGGCTTTTGGGATCATTCCCTTTATTGCTGCCTATTTTCTTTACAAAAATACTCCGAAAAAAAGGGTTATTTATTCCCTTGGAGCGTTGTTCCTAATTTCCGGATTCTATCTTAATAGGCTACCATTAAATTATAAAGACAGTACTATCCTTGTTTATTTACACCTTCCCATATTCTTATGGGTATTGCTAGGGCTTGCATTTACAGGAAATGAATACTCAAAAGGCAGCACAAGATTAGCCTATATTAAATTTAATTTAGAATATTGTATTCTCTACGCCAGCATGGCCGTTAGCGGAATGGTGTTAGCAGCATTAACCATGCAGTTATTTCGCTTTATTGGCTTGAATATAGAAGACTTCTATTTTAGTAATGTCGTTTTATTTGGTGCTGCCGCTCTTGCTATTGTGGCTGCATACCTGGTATCAATGAATCTTAAACTTGCTAAGAATATTACACCCTATATAGCTAAAATTTTTAGTCCACTTGTTCTGGTCACATTGTTGGTCTATCTTATAACGGTTATATGGGTTGGAAAAAATCCATTCTTAGACCGCAATTTTCTGATAGCCTTTAACGGAATCCTTCTTGGTGTATTGGCCGTTACCATATTTTCCATTACCGAAAGCGACTCTGACGAGAAAAAGAATATTTCAGATTATATCAATTTTGCCTTAATTGTTCTTGCGCTTATCATTGACAGTGTGGCTTTGTCAGCCATCGTGTTCAGACTTTCTTCTTATGGGATTACGCCTAATAGACTAGCTGTTTTAGGAGTAAACATACTTATTTGGGCAAATCTCATTTGGATTATGCTCTCCTATATGCGTTTTCTACAAAACAAATCCGGACCTTCAACGATCCAAGATGCGGTTACAAAGTATTTGCCGGTCTACGGAATTTGGGCAGCTTTCGTTACATTTACTTTTCCTATCATTTTTAATTAAAAAGCTCTGTTAATATAACAAAAAGCTCATCTTTTATAACGAATAAAATCGTTATAGCCGAAATTATGCAACTTTTTATACAGAGTTGCATAGTTTTGGCTTATTTTCATTTCTATTTAACAAGGTTGGGGATTAACGGCAGTATATCTCATGATATAATTTTCTAAAATCTATAATACACAAGGTGGGCACTCAACAATGTCATGGGAAAAGTGTAAACACGATAATTTTAAAATTGAGGCTGATTTTTCTGCAGATCCTATTTGGTGTACTAAATGTAGCTGGAATTTTGACCTTGATGATTTTTCGTTATCTGAAGGTTTAAAGAAAGAGCTAATAAGATGGGTTTCAGCATTTGAAAAAGTTGTCGATTTAAATGGCGATTGTTTGAAGGATACAGCTTTTTATCAACGTGTAAAAAATCATAATGTCTGGGGAGAAATACTTACTGCAAAAGTTAGAGAAGAATTAGGGGACGACTATCCAATTGTGTTTAAACCATATAAAAAGGCGTGTTTTTATTGAAACGCGCCGTTTGTGGAGGCTAACGCCCCCGTTAGTATAGGTGAATTCATTCACAAATATTAAGTATTGACTAATTATAAAGCATCAAATGATTTAGCTCTACTAATTCTATCTGTAATTAAATAGATAACAATATATATTGGGAATGAATAAAGAACACTCCATTTTATTTCAGTGTAATATCCTAGCCACATAAAAAATGGTTCACCTATAAAAGCAGTTAGTGCAGAAAAAATAATTGCTTTTAAAAAGCGATTTATATGAGGTTTGAATTGGAGGCTGACCATAAGAGATACTGGAATTAAAGAATAATCCCAGGGGAAAAAGGTTGGGATGGTAGGTAATAATCTCCCTGAATAATGCCAGAGACCAAAAACAATTCCTAAAAAATCGAACCAAGTGGCAATAATTAAGCCAAACCCTCCAGCTAAAAGTAATCTTGCCTCACAACCACGTTTCCGAATTAAAACCCATATCAACCAAGGAAGAATAGTTAATGCTAACGCGACCCAAAAGTCTTTATGCCATAATGTATGCTCTTTCCAATAATTTAAATAGTCCCTTTGTACTTGATGAATTTTTTCAAAGTATTCCATAGAATTTTTGAGTTCATCTTTACTTATCAATACTGGCATATTAATTCCCCTACTCTTAAAAAGGTACTTATTTAGGTTAACGTAGAGCAAATTTGTAAAAATTATAAGTATTATGGTAACCGTTAAAGAAATTATGTATGCAATTAGGGGATTTATAATGGAGCCATAGCATCGGGAAAATAATGTAGTTAAATAATATGGGTAAATCTGTTTACAATCTTCCTATATAACAAATACAAACCACATTCCACCCGTTAATATAATAGATTTAAACTTCTTCCTGATATATCTCTAATTTTATCGGCTTTGTAATTTAAAGGTATTTATGCAGGGACGGTGCGTGTGTAAGTCTTGTACACGTATTTTACTAAACCAAACTTTATTATTATTATATTTATTGAGATATTTACAAATAATCGAGAAACTATCAAGAAATATTAAAAGAATTAGAAAAACGAATAGATGAGTTGGAAAAAAAAGTAATGTGGCCCAATCTTCTAAATTTAGAAAAGAAGGATGAATCAAAATGGGAAAAAGCAAAAAATCTAAAGAAGAGCGAAAGAGAGACAGAGATATTGTCGAGCAATATCATCAAAAACTAACCGAAGACTTACTAGAAACGTTATATAAGGACTTTTTGGATTGGAAGAAGGGCAGTCTGCCATATTATGAACTCACCGAAAATATCCATGAGTTTCACAAGAAAAACCAAAAGATTTGGTCCATGTTTAACTTAAACGGTTGGGATGATAATTTCCTAATTTTTCAGGCAAAAAAAGAATTGAATCTATTGGAAGAAAAGGATAAAGAGAAATATGCCATTTGGCTGAATGATTTCGATGGAGATAATTTTAATTCATGACTTAACAGAACACAATTCGATATACAGTGAGGAATCAAATGGCAAAACAGAAGCATAATTCAAAAAATACGCCGAAAAGAAAACGATATAATCAAAAAAATCGGCTTCAAAACGCGAAAAAGTGGATTGAACAATATGATAGAAACAATCTAGCCAAATGTTACAGTAAGTGGTTTGGAGTAGATCTGGTTTGTGCGATTACCGAGCTTGAAATGCTGGGTTATAAATTTGAACAATCATACAAGGATCAGGTGAAGAGAACACTTGAGAGCAGACATAAGCAGAAGGAAAAAAGGAAGCAAGAAAAAGAGCAGGTAAAAGATGAATGGGATAATATGTTCTATTTTGTGGCAGGGTATACCGAAAACGGGTTTCCCTTTGGTATTACGAAAGAGGAAATGGAAGAGGATAAGCAAAATATAACGAAATCAAAAAACTATACTTCTATTATGTTAGATAACGAATTACCATTTTAATATACTAAAAATAATGATCCCACAGATAATAGGATAGATAAATATAGAACTAATACTATTAATGAAAAATAATTGGATGTTGGTAATCATTTCAGTTGTACAGCCTCTACAAACTTATTTAAGATATAGATAGGCTTATTTTTCATAGAATAAGTAAATTTATAAAGGAAGTGGGACCATGAGGAGATATCGGTGGATCAAATGGCGTAAAGTAATCCTCTGGGTCGCAGCTATTGCCATTATTGGTATTGTATTGCTGACAGGCGGACAGCAAGTATCGGGTGTTGCGAGCACCATTTTGAATATTGCCCTGCAGCTGTTTTTAGGTATTTTTGCCATGATTATTCAGTTTGTTGCCCTATTCTGGTTTCTCGCAAGGGGACGAACCTACTGGATATTGCCCGGTGAAACGGGTGCGACTTGGGAGGATTACCGGGGGAACCCTGAAATTGTCGATAATGCTAAGCGAATCGTTACCCTATTAAAAGGTGTTAAAGAATTTAAGGAAATGGGGGGCGAGGCCATTCGCGGCTTATTGCTCTGTGGACCACCAGGGACAGGAAAATCCTACCTTGCGCAGGTAGTTGCGAACGAAGCACAGGTTCCATTTGCTTATGCCTCTGCACCAAGCTTTCAAAATATGTTTTTCGGTGTCGGCAATCTTAAGGTAATGGGACTTTATAAGAAGGCCCGAAAACTAGCAAAGGTTTACGGTGCCTGCATCATCTTTATTGATGAAATTGACGCAATCGGGATGAGCCGCGGGGGAGGTAGCGCTGGAGGTGGATTGGGGGGATTAATGGGCATGGGCGGTTCCGGTCTGCTTAATGAGCTCCTCTTGCAAATGGACCCACCGAACATGGACAACAATTGGTTTGCTAAGTTTCTCCGCTCTGTTGGGCTGCGGAAAAAGAAGGCAGAACGATTGGCCGTTCTGACCATCGGTGCGACCAACCTGCCGGATGTATTGGATCCAGCTTTGCTAAGGCCGGGACGCTTTGACCGGAAACTCTGGGTCGATGCTCCAGATTATGATGGCCGTGTTGACATATTCCAGTATTATCTTGAAAAAGTAACACGTGACCCGGAGCTGACTCCCGAACGTGTGGCGCTCGATACTATTGGCTACAGTCCTGCACAGATCAAACACATTGTGAATGAATCCATTGTCATTGCTCATCAACGGGGGGCATCCGTTACAAATTACGAGGATTTCCGGGCTGCGATGGAAACCTATGAATGGGGACTCAAACAGCCGCTTCGTTCCATGAGCGAGGATGAAAAGCGGAACGTGGCGTACCACGAGGCGGGACATGCGGTGGCTCAGTTCCTTTTGAAGCCGCACGAAAGGCTTTGGAAAGTAACAATCATCCGCAGGGGAGACGCCCTTGGACTTGCTGCCACCAAGCCGACTCATGAGCGGTATAACCGAAGTGATAGTGAGATGTTGGCTGAGATTCAGGTTTGTCTTGCCGCACGTGCGGTAGAAGAGGAGTTTCTTGGGAAGAAACTAAACGGAGTAACCTCCGACCTAACACAGGCCACACAGCTTGCCGGCGCCTATCTTGGGGCTGTCGGGATGGGAGAAGAATTGTTCAGCTGGCTTGCCGTTGGTTCACATGAGGAAGGACTAAAAGCACTTCGTCCCAAAATCAACGAACTATTAAACAATGAAATGAACAAAGTTAAGAAGCTGGTAACGAACCATAGTGAATTTGTCCACGCGATTGCAATGGAGCTGCTGAAGCGGGGAGACCTGACAGGTGAGGAAATAGAGGCAATCTATGTAGAACTCTATGGGGAGAAACGGCCAATAGCTCAGGATGCAGTCATCCAAAGGGAGATGTTCTCTTCCCTTTCAGAAGTAGCATCGGCGAAAGAAATGGTAGATCAAGCAGAATTGGATTCCTGAGCCTTTACCCCATCAAGAAAAGTAACAGTCCCCCAACCGAAATGTTGGGGGACTGTTGTTGTAGAAGATTGAAGGGCGAATTTGTACCTGTTTTCCTAATTACAAAGGGACAAACCAGAGTGGCAACAAAACTTATATTGGATGTTAAATGGATTTTTTATGTCGATTTTTTCCATTCATCATTCCACATTACACGGTCATTATTTGAACAATATCAGAACCACCGCTCGTTAATGATTATTCCTCTTCTCGTAACAGTAGGGCTTCCTTCGCCATAACCGCAAGTTCAATTGTTTCAAGGGTTTTGCAATAATTAGCTAAAATTTCTCCATTCAAACTGACTTCTTCATGAATATATTCCAGAACACGCCAATCCTCAAACCAATCTCCGTTCTTCGCATCTTCATGATGGGTATTATTTGGCCAGGCGTATTTTAAAGGAGGGCTGTACAGCCTTAGTGCACCCTTTCTCAACACGCAATTCTTGACCCGTCGCTTATAAAGGGATCGGGGAAAAGATTCATTTACATCATTAAACAAATCGGGCCAATAATCTTTCCGTGAGCCCGTGTGAGGGTGTTCATGCGCCCATTTCAAGACCCCCGTCAGAATATTTTCACGCTGAAAAAGAAGGGAATAGAGTTTTTTTCCAAATAAAATTCTTTCTTGGAGCGAAGTGAAATACCGTGAGGTGGCGCCTGTAAGTGAAGTTTTCTCCTCTTTTTCCCCTGCACAATAGGGGAAAAGAATGTTATTGAGGCGCAAAAAATCATACATTTTAAAGCTGACCGTACCTGTTACGGTTTTTTTGAAATGATTATTTTGAATCAATCTTTTTTCCAAATAGCTTTGTTCATTTATCACCGTCGCAATCCCCAATGTGTAGCTATCCCTACTGTGCCAAAAATAACGCCATATCGTTTCCATGAAGGTTGAAGTGTGAAAAAAAGGTAAAAGGTGGAACATTTCTTCGTTACTCCTCACACTCAGGTCATAAACCAAAAATTGAGGATACACATCTTGAAAAATCAACCAACTGCCGTGTTCCAAAAAGGAAAAAAAAGCTTTCTGATCTCTTTCAGGCAGAAGTTTTGTCAGCAATTCCCCTTTTAAATCCGTCATGTTCCATCCTACGTTTCGCGATACCATATGTCCGAGAAGGGCCCAATGGATTTCAGGGTGCTGGAGGTAAAACTGAAAATAAGCTTGCGTCCTTGTTACATTGTTTTGGTTAAGTTGCCTCGTCTGTTCTCTTATATAGTGAATACAGTGTTTATCATTTTTTGATAAACAGGGAAGAAGGCCGGAAGATTTCTTTTTCAACTTATTTTTTAATTCTTTTTTTACATCTGAGAAAGAGTCCAGCAAAAACGGCATCATCCTTTATCAAAAGACATTACTTGTGCCTCGGTCATCCCCATCCATGGAATGCATATTCATATTTCTCTCGGAATATGAATACAAAGATGAATATAGGGGGGAGGACGGGGCATATGAGGCATCGGGTATATCAGGAAATGAACAGAATCGCTAATCAGTTAGTCCAGGACCAATCAGAGGACGGGGCCTGGCATTATCCTTTCGAAACCGGGATCGCAATGGACTGTAGTATGATCATCTTATTACGGACATTGGAGATAAATGATGAGGAGTTCATAAAAGAATTGGTGAAGCGGATTGCAGGAAAACAGCAGGAAGATGGATCATGGAAGCTGTTTCATGACGAGGAAAAAGGAAATCTGACATCCACTGTGGAAGCTTATTATGCCCTTCTTTATTCTGGCTACCGGAATCGAAAAGACCCGGAAATCCAGACAGCCAGACGGTTTATTATGGCCAATGGAGGGGCCGCTGAAGTCCATATGTTTTTGAAAATCATGTTGGCCATAACAGGACAATGTGCGTGGCCGCACTTCCCCATTAATATTGAAGTGATGCTTTTACCAGACTCCTTTCCCATCAACCTTTTTGACCTTTCCGTGTACGGAAGAGCGAACATTATCCCTTTTTTGATTCTCGCCAATACGAATTTTCGTAAGAGAACGCCCCGATCGCCCAATCTATCCGATTTGTTTCAAAAAAAAGCTGTTCGTTTTTTTACAGAGGTTCAAGCAGAAGAGGCCCGCTCGGTGACCAAATGGATTAAACAGGGGATTAAGGGTCTGAAATCCCATGTAAATCTTCGCGAATTGTCATTATATCGTGCTGAAAAATATATGCTGGACCGAATCGAACCAGACGGCACCTATTTAAATTATTTCAGCACGACATCTCTCATGATTTATGCCTTACTGGCGAGGGGGTATCCAACCACCCATCCGGTGATTACTCGTGCCGTACAAGGATTAAAAGCGATGACCTGCCGGATTGATGGAGAACTTCACTGCCAGTACACGACGGCATCGGTCTGGAATACGACTTTAATCAATTATGCTCTGCAAGAATCCGGAGTTCCATATACATCCAACACTGTACAAAAGGCAAATGATTACATTCTCGCCCGTCAGCATCTCAAATACGGGGATTGGGTCATTCATGAACCGAACCTGTTACCGGGTGGTTGGGGATTTGCGGACATGAACACGATCCACCCAGATATTGACGATACAACCGTTGCACTGAGGTCAATACGTACTTTGGCCAAAAACCAAGTCGATTGCCGGCAGGCGTGGGATCGTGGAGTAAACTGGCTCATTTCCATGCAAAACAAGGATGGAGGTTGGGCGGCATTCGAAAAGAATGTGGATAAGAAACTGTTGAATTTGTTACCGATAGAGGGTGGAAAAGATTTATTGATTGATCCGTCGACGGTTGATTTAACTGGAAGGACCTTAGAGTTCTTTGGAAACTATACCCATTTGGATCTTCACCATCCCATGGTGAAAAGTGGAATTCGATGGCTGTTGCGGCATCAAAATTCAGATGGTTCCTGGGTGGGGCGATGGGGCGTGTATATTTATGGCACATGGGCGGCTGTAACGGGATTGGTTGCAGTTGGAGTTTCCCCGAATCATCCAGCTATTCAAAAGGCACTATCTTGGTTGCGAAACATTCAGAATCCTGACGGGGGTTGGGGAGAATCTTGTAAAAGTGATATCAAAAATTGTTATGTGCCGTTGGGCGAAAGTACCCGCACACATACCGCTTGGGCCCTTGACACACTCATCTCGGCTGCAACTGGAGTTACGCCTGAAATTGAAAACGGTGTTGCTTTTTTAGTGGATAAAAAGGAAAAGGATTGGACGAGGACCTACCCAAAAGGAAGGGGAATGGCAGGATCCTTTTATCTCAATTATCATTGTTATGAATATGTTTTTCCTTTGCTTTCCCTGTCCCATTATCAAAAATTAGCTGGAGGACAGCTCCTGGATGCTAAGTCACACAAGGATGTTAATTAAGGCTTTGTGTATTCAAAAATCTCTTGCGTGACCTTTGGCATATTTTTATATCCTGTCCCATAAAATGAACAAACCACAACAGACGGTCGTCTTGGGGAAAAGCGAAATCTTGCCAACTAAAAGGGGGTAAGCAATAGATGCTAGGGGCGCTCCACCAATATTTGGATCTTAACCTATTAATTTGGTTGTTTCCCATCATTTTTATTTTCCATGACTTAGAAGAGATCATCACCATTGAATCTTCCATGGCTGCACACAAAGATAAAAATTCGAAAACGAACTTCGTCGAACTAACGTTAAGAATGAGAGAAAAACTAGGTTCGACCGCTGCCCAACTTGCTATTTCGGCTACATGGATTTTACTGATTATCTCATTCACTGCAGTGATGACCGCCCATTTTTCATCTAACGGTGGGGGTTTTCTTTTATTTACAGCCATTCTTAATTTATTTGTGCTGCAGGCATTCATGCATATTGTTCAAACCATTATGTTCAGGGGCTACACCCCTGGCATCATAACGTCAATGTTTCTCCTGATCCCTTACTGCCTCGTTACATATTATTTTTTAGTCGAAGCTGGACAGATGGACTGGCCTTTGCTATTCACGAGTTTACCGGTTAGTTTGATCTTGATCCTGGTTTTCCTAGTTGGTAATCTTTTAGGCCGTTATTTTATACGATAACTGACCCCAATGGAGGTGTTTATATGCCCTTTTCCCCTAGGATTAATGGGCTTGATGACACTAGGAAGCCAGCAACCAGTAAAACCCAATTGATAAATAAGGATTTTTATCATGATATTGATTGGGGAAAGTTAGAAATTGAGCAAGTTTTAGTAAAAGAGAATCTATTGGTTAATGTTCCCTTTCCCGTTATTGAAGGAAAAAATACGGCTTTACCTGTTTGGGATTTAAGCAGATATGCTTTTTTATTAACCGAACAAACACCTGATACTGTTCATCCAAAGCTATGGGAACAAGCAAAATTAAACCTTCCATCAGGATTATATAGAATAACGGATAATATTTATCAGATAAGAGGTTTTGACATAGCAAATATAAGTTTTATTAAGGGAAAAACCGGTTGGATTGTAGTTGATTGTTTAACTAGTAAAGAAACTGCAAAGGCTGCATTACAATTGATGCAGAAATATTTCGGCGATTTCCCAGTAAGCGCCATCATTATTACACATTCTCATGCTGATCATTATGGTGGAATTTACGGCATCCTAGAAACATCTAAAGATAAATCATTAAAGGTTTATGTTCCAAAAAATTTTATGAAATACGTTATTGAAGAAAATATTACCGCAGCTGTCGCAATGAATAGGCGCGGTGTTTTTATGTTCGGGGCACTTTTAACGCACGATGATAAAGGGCACATAGATAATGGAATTGGTAAAGCTTTATCTACTGGGACGGTGACGTTAAGCCGTCATGTTCAAGAAATTTCACAACCTAATCACGTACTCTATGTTGAAAAGATCATTGATGGGGTTTTCTTACAGTTTCAACTAACGCCGGGTACCGAAGCACCTGCAGAAATGAACATTTATGTTCCAAGTGAAAAGTCTTTATGTATTGCAGAAAATTGCTCAGCGACACTTCATAATTTATATACACTAAGAGGCGCACAAGTAAGGGACCCCATTGCATGGGCATCCTATTTACAACAAGCAGTTGATTTATTTGGAGCTGACGTGAGTAGTATCTTTGGAGCACACAATTGGGCACGTTTTGGAAATACAAATTGTCTTCATTACTTAGAAAAACAAAGAGATATGTATCAATATCTAAATGATCAAACCTTACGATTGATTAACCAAGGGTATACATTGGAAGAAGTAGGACGAATGGTACAATTCCCAAAAAGCTTAAGTGACGAATGGTATACCAGTTCATTTTATGGAACCGTAAATCATAATGCAAAGGCAGTCTATCAAAAATACATGGGCTGGTATAATGGAAATCCAGTAGATTTGAATAAATTACTCCCTGAGGACTCAGCAAGGAAATACGTGGAATATATGGGGGGAGAGGTTGCGGTTCTTGAAAAGGCTAAAAGATCTTTTCAAAACGGTGAATATCAATGGGTTGCAGAAGTAACAAAGCAGGTAATTTATTTCAATCCCAACAATATAGAAGCCAAGCTTTTATGTGCAGATGCATTAGAGCAATTAGGTTATATGGCAGAATCCGGTCCCTGGAGAAATGTATATTTAATGGGAGCTCAAGAGTTGCGATTCGGTATAAAACAAATTCCCATTTCAACCATTACAAAAGAGGTATTAGATGCACTGCCACTCCAAAGTATTTTGTATTTATTAAGTATTAGAGTAGATGGGCTTTTAGCTGGGGATTTCGATTATAAAATAAACTTTGTGATTCCTGATCGAAAGGAGGTAGCTTCAACAGAAATAAAGCGCGGAATATTTAGATATCTAAAGGATGAACTTGTAAGTGGTGCTGATGTTTCAGTTACGATGTGGAAAGATGGATTTTACAAATTGGTAACCACCAATCATCAATCCAATGACTCAATCGTTATCATCCAAGGAGACAAAAATAAATGGCAATCATTCTTAGACGTGCTTGATAAAATAGATCCTAACTTCAATATTATGACCCCAAAGGACCACTAAATATCTACTTATTTGAGAAGAGGAATCCTTTTGCTAAATAATTTCCTGATAACTCTCCTTTAGCACTCGGTCTATTTTTAGTTCGTTCCATTACTTTATCTAAATCGGCTTCGTACCAATTATTCAACATTAAGAACAGGCAAAAAAGCATTGGTTTTTTCACCGATGCTTTTCAATTTTGTTTGTAAAATCTGACAAGAAATTTCAAGTTTATGTCATTTGATGTATGAGTTATAATTAGTAGTAAGGCTGACATAATCTTTACACAGTTTTCCAAATTTCTGATTTGAAAAATGTACATAGTGGTAGAAGACCAGCCTAACTTTGGGTTTTACTTATAATGGGGACTATTCAACAAAAATAAACCAAGTAGAGGAGAAGAACACATTGTCTATCGAATTGTTATCAACAAATACATCAGGTTTTTTAAGCGCTTTAATTACGCAGCCCCATTGGGATAAAGTTGAGCTGCAAGAAGAGATTCAAAAGGTTTTGTTACAAATAAGAGAAAATGCGAGTTCACAGGAAGAGTATCTCGAGGCACTCTTAGTAAATGTTACCTTTCAATATGCAAATACAAATACAGCCATCTCTTTTTTAGCACAATGTATTGAAGAAGAACAGTTTTTCTCTCAGGAAAGTTTTCAATCCATTATGGTCAATGTTCCTAGACAATTCCAAGATTCTAATTTTTTAGCAGAAAATATGCCTAAGTTTAAGGAATTAGTTTACAAAGGCTCAAGCATAGAAGAGCAAGTACTCCATGCTGAAATGTTTTTTTTCCATACCAAGCTTGTAAACGACTTGATGGTTGAATTTACAGGAGCATTCCTGCATCCAAATAATAGGGACTTTATGGTGAACTTCTTGGAATATTCTTCTCAAGTAGTCATTGATACTGTTATGCAGAATTGCCAAACCTATTCTAATCTTATTATAGAAGAGCTGAACTCGGTTACATCAACTCAATAGAAATCTGGCTTTGAGGTACGATGTGAATTTTGATGTGATTTTCAGAGAGAAGAAAAAGGGTCGTGAAAACAATTAAATAGTAAACGAAAAGAGTCTATTTGGTTAGACTCTTTTCGTTTGCTATTTTTCTGCCAAGTTCTGTTTTTTCTTATTGAGCTCTAACGGAAAGAGTAGTTAAATCTTTGAATCAGGAGTTTGGATTACCAACACTTTTTCTCTTTTTATACATTACCCGCGATATTTACGGAAATAATAAAAAAAATATGTGATGGGGTTGGAGAATTATGGTAGAACACTTACCCAAATTAACATCTGCTGAAATTTCGATGTTATGGAGTACCTATATAGGTGACACCATGTCTATTTGTGTTCTAAAACATTTTTTACAAACTTGCGAAGATCAGGACGTTAAACCTATTATTAAACTTGCTCTTAGCTATTCCTTAGACCATGTGGCTCAAATATCGGATTTATTTACAAAAGAAGGTATTCCTCTCCCTAATGGATTTGGAGACCAGGATGTTAACTTGCAAGCAAAGAAACTTTTTTCGGATGTAACTTATCTGCGTTACTTGTTTCATATGGGTAGAACGGGATTGAATTCATACAGTTTGGCTAAATCAGTTTCAGCTCGTAAAGATGTCCGTAACTTATTCAAACAGTATTCAAATCAAACTGATACGTTGTATGACCGTAATGCAGAACTGATGCAAGAAAAAGGAATTTTTATCCGAGCTCCTTATATTTCTTATCCTGATAAAGTAGAGTATGTAACAGAGAGAAAATTCCTAGGTGGTTTAGTAGGTCATCGCCGACCGCTCCTTGGAGTGGAAATTGCCCATTTAGGAATTAATATTGAAGTGGCAAATGTGGCGAAAACAATTCTTTTAGGATTTAGCCAAGTCGCTCAGTCCAAAAAACTTAGTGACTACTTTAAAGAAGGATATGACTTGGGAAAGAAAATGGTTGAAGATTTTATGATAAAACTAAAGGAAGACGATAATTCTTATCCCTCTACATGGGATTCTACCATTACAAATAGTACTGAATCACCATTTTCTGATAAATTAATGTTATTTCATACGAATGTACAAAGTGCCATTGGTATTGGAGATTTTGGACTTGCCATTGCAGCATCATTTCGAAAAGATTTAACGGTCAATTATGAAAGTTATATTCTTAGAGTTGGGACCTATGCTGTGGAAGGTGCAAAACTCTTAATTGATCATGGATGGTTTGAAAAACCTCCGCAATCAATTGATAGAGAATCCCTAAGAAATCAAAATAAATAATGATAGGGTAGAATTCACCATAACTTTTTCATGTCTTCAATTCGAATGTGAAGTATTCTTTTTAAACTATTGAGAGCAAGAATTACTGATTAGGCTGTCATTTAGGCAGCTATTCTTATTGCATTGTCTGGATAGTAGAAGAACAGATTACAATTTCTATTCCTCCTTCGAGGGCAGCTTGATTTTGTTCATTATGGAATATATAAGGATAGAGGTCCTTTTTGAATTATACATACTTATAATATTATGATCCAACTCTTTTTATTAATCAAAAGGATTAAACCAAAAAACATGGATGCCTCTGTTAAAAAACCATGTTGATATTAGCCCTCCTGTACAATTGATGTTATAATTAATTCAAATAAAATGAACATATGTACAGAGGTTTCCAGGGTACCAAAGGTTTCCGGAATCTTTTAAAATACGTTTCTACTTTTTCAATTCGTTTTAGGAATCACAATTAGGCATTTTAATTAAACAGAAAAAATGAAAAAAATACCTTTAGCTAATTTAATATCACTATTGTTTAACAATAGTGATATTAAATTTTTTTGTGTATTTTACAAATTCAATTATTACACCAAGAGGAGATGTTTACGTTGGCATCAGTGTCCCAACCAATAATCCAAGAAGAAGAACCCCTTTATAAACGAGCTGTTTTACTTTTTCCGGCACCCATTTTTTAAATGATTTAGTGACCACAGGAATGGTTCCAGCTTTAGTGATACTATATAAACATTTTTTTCATTTAAATTATACTCAGTCTACATTAATAGTTTTAATGTCGTATTTAACATCATCCATTTCACAGCCACTTTTTGGAATATTAGCAGATCGCAAACCAAGAGTTTGGTTATTTTCAGCAGGAGTATTTTGTTCCATTATGGGATTAGCCTTAACTGGTCTTACGCCATCTCTTCCATGGCTTTTACTTTTTATTTCTATTTCCGGACTTGGTTCAGGTGCTTTTCATCCCGAAGCTTCTCGCGGAACTCATCTTGCTGCAGGTTCTAAAAAGGGATTGGCTCAAGCCATTTTTCAAGTAGGCGGTAATTCTGGACAAGCTTTTGGTCCCTTATTGGTTTCCATTTATGTAACACGTTCAGGAATTCATGGACTCCTTTGGCTCATTCCTGTTGCTTTTCTTTCTATTATTTTGACTGGACAAATACTTCCCTGGTTAGGACAAAAATTGCAGTCATCCAATCATAATCGTAAAAAGGAATTAAAGGGGAGCAACCATATAGGTGGAGCAACCATCCTTTCTTGCGTGATCATTTTACGTTCATGGTGCCAAATAGGAGTGGTCATCTTTTTACCTTTTTATTTGCATAACTTATCCATTCAGCAATCGGAAATACTTAGTTTTGTCTTTGTTGGCGCAGGAGCACTTGGTACTTTCTTTGGTGGTATTTGGTCAGACAGAATAGGGATGAAACGTTTATTAGTAACCTCCATGTTGCTAGCTACGCCATTTGCCATCATTTTTCCTTATTTACATGGTGTATTTTCAATTATAGATTTATTACTTTTCGGTTTTTGCGTTCTTTCATCCTTTTCAGTGAGCGTTGTTTTCATGCAACACATGCTACCTGAAAATATCGGATTAGCTTCTGGTCTTTCCATTGGATTCGGTGTGGGAGCTGGAGGAATTGGTTCTGTATTTATGGGGGGGATTTCAGATATTTTTGGGGTTGCTACTGTTTTTATGATTCTTTCCATTCTTCCATTAGTCGGTTCCATGCTAGCTTTCTTTTTGCCTAATGATAGATCGGAAAAAAGGTTAAAAAATACCATTAGCTAATACGCTAGTGGTATTTTTATTATAAAAGAAACTAAATGGACATAAAGCTAAAATCAACACAGTTAACTAACTGAGCCTTATTAGTTGTCCTAGCATCATAATAGGTCCCTAATAACATACAAATAGAAGAGAATCAGTATGTTTCATTTTTGAAAGTAATGGAGGAATGATCTATGTTGATACCTACAATTTTAATACCAGGTATTCAAGGTACCAAACTTCTCAATACAAACACACTGAATTTCGATACGATTTGGTCAATGGTCCAAAGTAAGTATGAAACGATTTACGACCTCCTTTTAAAACAGAACAGCCGTTTTGAGGTCAATCCTAAGTCAATCATCGAACGGGGGGGAGTTGAAGATGTTGCCTATCGCGAAATCGTTCACGTACTTGAACGAAAAACCAAGCAGCCAGTTTATATTTTTGGGTATGATTGGAGGCAATCCTCACTTGATACAGCCAAACGTTTAGCTCATTTTGTTGAATATCTTAAGGAGAAACTATCTGTAAAAAAGTTTAATTTTATCGCCCATAGTATGGGGGGAGTGGTGCTTAGCAGCTATTTGAAGCTCCTTCAAGGAAATTATGATTCCATTGAACATGTCATATTTGCTGTAACTCCTTTTGGAGGTACAATCCACGCGCTAATTTCTTTAACGATGGGTGAGGGTGGAATTGGCTTTCCGATGTTTAATTCTAGTGATGAGTTCCGAAAAATTGCCCGTACGTTCCCTTCCGTTTTTGAGTTGTGTCCTACCTATCAAAAAGCGATCATATTTGAAAATGGGGCTATTTTTGATATTTTTAATCCTGATCATTGGCAATCTAACATCGGCGATGATGACAGGGGGATGTTCTTGAGCCGAATCAATCACATGAAAGCCTTTTGGGACCGTCAAAATCCAGCCATGCTGGATTTAAGGGACCTTCCACTTGAGGTGAGGAAAAAGGTCCTTATTCTATTGGGAATGGGAGTAAAAACTAAGAATAAAGTCATTGTTCAACCGGAAAATCCTGATGGAAGAGTGAAGAATTTTTTTAACTTTGATTCACTAGATTCCGAAGGTGATGGCGATGGGGTTGTTCCCTTTGAAAGTGCCTCTATTTATAAAAATGACATTTTGACACTTGCTATCAAGAAGAAAAGGACTGATATTTCCTTTCACGCACTTTTCTTGAATGATGGAAGAATTCAAACAACCATTACCCGATTTTTATTGAATCAAACTTCCGTACATTCCAATGGCTCACCATGGTGGACAGTCATTGATGACTCAGTCACCCAGATTGCAATTAACTAATAAGCAGGTAGATGTGGAACTCGAAATGATATACTTATCATGCAATAGAATAGAATTTCTCAAGGGTGTTCGGCACATTCCCAAACAGATAGGGGGTAATGCTGAATGACAATAAATGTATCAATCATGTTTGACGATTGGTTTTGAACATTTAATCGTAACGGGAGAGGTTCAAAGACAACTGGACGAATGGGTGAAAACAAAAAATGAAAATTTAGGTGATGGATAGTGGATTCCCCATTTATTTACAATATATCGAATGCTAGTTTTCAATTTATAAGTACACTATGAAAATTTTGCAATGTAAGGAGACATTTTAAGATGACAACTCGCAACAAAATTTTAAAGACTTGTACCAAAGGACATAAATATTATAAAAGTAGCGATTGTCCAACCTGTCCGAGATGTGAGCAAGAACGAAAACCTGAAGATGAATTTCTTGCATTGCTATCAGCACCAGCAAGACGAGCCTTAGAAAACAATGAAATAGTTTCTTTACAGAAGTTATCAACATATAGTGAAACAGAGATTTTGAAATTTCACGGTATGGGTCCAGCTTCTTTACCGAAACTTAGGGCTGCTTTGAAGGAAGAAGGGTTATCTTTTAGAGAGTAAAGAGTTTCAGATTCTGAGATATTAATCAGAACTCTCAACTTTTAGTTTTCATTCTGAAAATTTTGTGATTTAATGAAAACAGAAGAGTGAGAGGATGAATTCAATGTCACAATTTAATAATGTAACAATCAGTACAAAAGCAAACATTTATTTTGATGGAAAAGTAACAAGTAGAACTGTAGTATTTCCAGATGGAACACAAAAAACTTTAGGAATTATGCTTCCAGGAGAATATGAATTTTCAACAACTCTAAAAGAAGAGATGGATATTCAAGCTGGGACACTGGAATATAAAGTAAAAGGACAGGATTGGAAGTCGATTGAACATAATGGTGTATTTTATGTACCTGCAAATGAAAGCTTTTTATTAAAGGTTCATTCTGTTGTAGATTATTGTTGTTCCTACCTTCCCGAAGATAATTGATCTAATATAAATAATAGATGTTAAAATTTTTAAAGTACAACGTAATTACTAATACTATTTTGTGCAAGAGTTAAAGGATAGAGCTGTCACCCGAGGCAGCTTTTTCTTATTTTACTTGAGCACCGTAAAGTTACCTTTCCTCGTCAGGTAACTGCAGGGTTGCTTCGATTCAAAGAGATAAAACATGGATTTCATTTCACCAAAAGAAGCGGTATTAAAGGTGAAAATGTTGCCTAAAATACCATTGCGGCGGGGCGTCGTCATAACTACTTATTCTAAAATACATGAAACGGAGTGGGCGAATGAAAATTCTCATTGCTGGCGGTTCAGGATTTATTGGTCGAATCGTAACCGGTCTTCTTCTGGAAGAAGGTCATGATATCGTGATTCTAACGAGAAAGAAGAAACCATCGGAACGAAATATCAAGTATATCCAGTGGCTGGAAACTGGCATTTCTCCCGAAAATGAAATAAAAAGGGCGGATGTGGTCATAAACCTAGCGGGAGTATCCATTAATGCTGGGCGATGGACACCCAAACATCAGAAACAAATTTATGAAAGCCGGATGATTGGGACGGAAGAGTTAATCAGAATCGTTGCCGCACTGCCTGAAAAGCCTTCTGTTTTTATCAATGCAAGTGCAATTGGCATTTATCCGCCATCACTACAGGCTGTGTATACGGAAAAATCTTTGGAAGTTGCGGATGATTTTCTCGGACGAACCGTGAATGATTGGGAAAAAAAGGCTGCCACTGTAAGTTCATATGGCATACGTACCGTTTTTATGAGATTTGGGGTGGTTTTGGGTAATGAAGGCGGAGCCCTTCCTCTTATGGTCTTGCCATATAAAGTGTTTATGGGTGGTAGAATGGGTTCGGGAAAGCAGTGGGTTTCTTGGGTACACGTTAAAGATGTAGCCCGGGCCCTTCTTTTTGCCATAACAAATGACCATTTAAACGGCCCTGTAAATATTACAGCACCAAATCCCAAACAGATGGGAGAATTCGGCAGGACCATCGGTTCGGTTTTGCATCGTCCTCATTGGCTGCCTGTACCTTCCATGATGATGAAATTGGTGCTAGGGAAGAAGAGTTCACTCGTCCTTGAGGGACAACGTGTGGTACCCGAAGTTTTAATAAGTGAAGGATTTGAATTTGAGTTCCCTACTTTAGAATCTGCGCTAAGCGATTTATTAGTCTGATTAGAATTTGGGATGATTATATTTATCAGCAAGGTTAGTGAAATTTTAAACAATGCAAAAATGTAAGGAAAGATTATAATAGCGTATACTTCAAAATCTTGATAGGAAACTGTATCTTATGAAAAATCAAAAAATAGATGTAACAAAAAGTCCTTACTTTTTAATGCCGATATTACTGCTAATGTGGGGTTCTCTAGCAGCCATTAGTAAACTACTCTTAAACAATCTTGATAGTTATCAAGTGCTGTTTTATATGTATGGAATTGGAGTTGCCGCCTTTTTTATCATAGTTGTTTTCAAAGGAAAATTCAGTGCAATCCTCTCGTGGAAACGATCAGAATTTGCATTTTTATGTTTATGCGGAACACTTTCGTTCCTTTATGACTTTTTTTACTTGAAATCCCTTGAACGTATCCCAGCTGTCGAAGCATCGATGCTTAATTATTTATTTCCTATATTTATTGTTATATTTGCGATTCCTATCCATAAAGAGAAGTTAACGGTGTCCAAGTCCCTTTCAATCGTTATGGGTTTTATGGGTACGCTTCTCCTTGTTACAAAAGGTGATTTAGCAAATGTAACCTTTACGAACTTCACGGGAGATTTATTCGCGATATTGGCTGCCGTTAGTTGGGGACTCTTTACGAACCTAATAAAGAAGAACAAAAAAGACATGTTCCTTAGCACCTTTTTTATTACCTTTACAGCCTTTGTTTTATCTGTTGGATCGATGCTTCTGTCTTCTGAGTTTCTCATTCCTCAAAGGACAGACTTTTTCGGTGTTTCATGGTTGAGTATAAGCAATATTGTATTAGGATTTTTCCTGTATTTCCGGGCGCTGAAATATTCTCCCGCTTCTTTAATTGCAAGCTTTACGTTCTTTACACCTTTTGTTACGCTTGTGTTTATTGTTATATTGCTGGGTGAAAAACTGACCATTTCGGACTATTTTGCAGCATTACTTATCATTTTTAGTGTTCCGATTCAAAAGGTTGGGACTCTTGTTGGTAAGAAAAAGAGTCAACTAATAAACAAAGGTAATAATATTTAAATAATTGCTTTTGCGAGTCTATTCTAGCTAAAAGGGGCGGTTCTCCAGGTTTTTAATTGCCAGGAGAACCGTCTTTTTTTCTGCTTTATCCATTTTTGTCAAAATCTTTCAATTTTATTGACCAATAATCGGTAGCAATCTTAATCAGATCTTTAGCTACCAAACTTAGATAACTGTCTTTTTTGTAACTAGCACAAACATTCCAAACTGGTTTTTGTTTAATTAGAAAATAGGAAACGTTAGAGTTATCCTTTGCATAGCTAATTGGAAAGATGGAGCAACAGATTCCTTCAGCGACCATATGATATAAATTATGACCACTTCTGGTTTCTAAAAGAATATGATGATGGAAGTCTTCCTCGGCAATGAGATTATCATAGATTTCCCGCAGCGTGGACCCTTTCTGCATGATGGCAAAAGAATCATCTTTAAAACAATCCAAGCTAATTTCTGGAAGGGTTTCACCCATTCTTCCTCCCAAATGGGAAAGGGGATGCGCTTTAGGGACGGCTAAAATAATATCTTCTGAACAAATATGAATATACTTGTCATTTGTTTTTTGGAAATCTTGTAAGGTTACAAAACCAATATCAAGATTTCCCAGAGAGATTTCTTGTTGTTGTTGTTTTACCCTCATTTCCAAGGGTTCTATTTTTACATTAGGATATTTTTGTAAAAAATGGGATAAATCGCCGCAAACATTTCAGGTCCACGTTCCGGAGTTAATCCTATTCTTAGTAATCCTTTTTTTATCTCGATTAAATCATTAATTTGGTTATACGTATCTTTTTTAATGCGGACCATTTTTTTTGCATTCTCAATATAAATTTCCCCTGCCCGTGTTAAATGCCAATTGCTTCTGGAGCGGAAGAAAAGTTGTGTTCCCAGTTCTTTCTCTAGTCTTAAAAGTTGTTGGTTTAACGCTGATTGAGTAATAAAAAGTTTTTCGGCAGCTTTCGTGATATTCTTTTCCTCCGCAATTTTAATCATATATTCCAGCTGTTTTAACTCCATTTCCATGTTCTCCCTATTACTATTAATTTTTTTAAGAGAAGTCTAAAATTTAACACTTTTACTTTATATATGAACCAAGCGTACAATGTTTTTAAAGAGAGAACAAGTGTTAAGGAGGTAAAAATGTGGGAAATCGTTATATTAAAATAAATGAAAATGATAACGTTGCAATTACAGTAAATGCCATTTCAGCTGGCACGATGATCATGGAAGGTATTGTCGCTAATCAGGATATTCCTCAAGGACACAAAATTGCCTTATACCCTATTCCAGAAGGCGGCGCGATTGTTCGTTATGGGGTTACCTTAGGCTATGCGAAACAACCTATTGAAAAAGGCGATTGGATTAATGAACATATGTTGGAACTTCCAATTCCTCCATCTTTGGATGAAATGAAGTTTGGAACCAATTTGGTAACAGATTTACCTGAACCACCGGCAAGAACGTTTATGGGTTATCCAAACCCAGACGGAGGATATGGTGGAACAAGAAATATCTTGGGAATTGTGACAACTGTTCAATGTGTAACAGGTGTTTTAAATAACGCGGTAAAGAGAATTAAAAAAGAACTTCTACCAAAATATCCAAATGTAGATGATGTGGTAGCGATCAATCATGCCTATGGATGCGGCGTTGCCATCAATGCCCCTGAAGCCGTAATCCCGATTCGAATGCTGCAAAACATGGTCAAACATCCGAATTTCGGTGGGGAGACGATGATCATCTCTTTGGGATGTGAAAAACTAACATTAGAAATGTTGTTGGATGAAGAATATAACATTCAAGAAAATGTGGTAACGTTTCAAAACGAAATGGGCCATGTTGCGATCATGGAAGCAATTATGAATATGGCAGAAAACAAATTAAAAAAATTGAATAAAAGAGTTCGTGTTGAGCTGCCTCTTTCTCAATTATGTATTGGTTTACAGTGCGGTGGAAGTGATGCTTTCTCAGGTGTAACCGCGAATCCTTCTGCCGGATATGCTGCCGATATGTTAGTCAATGCGGGGGCAACCGTTATGTTTTCTGAAGTAACCGAGGTCCGTGATGGTGTCCATATCATTGCAGAGCGTTGTGTGAACGAAGAGGTTGGGAAAAAACTAGCGGATGAAATGAAATGGTATGATCAATACCTAAATAATGGTCAAGTCGACCGTTCAGCGAATCCGACTCCTGGTAATAAAGAAGGGGGGCTATCCAATATTGTTGAAAAAGCAATGGGTTCGATTGCTAAATCTGGTGCATCTCCAATTGTAGAAGTCCTTTCACCAGGAGAAAGACCAACGAAAAAGGGTATGATTTTTGCAGCCACTCCAGCCAGTGACTTTGTATGTGGCTCGTGCCAGTTATCCAGTGGCATGACGCTCCAAGTTTTTATGACGGGACGAGGAACGCCTTACGGATTAGAAGCAGCCCCAGTGATTAAAGTATGTTCAAGAGATGATATGATAAATATGTGGCAAGATTTGATCGATGTTAATGCAGGACCCATTGCAACAGGTGAAGCAACCATTCAAGAAATTGGAACTCTATTATTCAACGAAATTATTGATGTTGCCAGTGGAAGAAAGCACACTTTTGCAGAACAATACGAAATTTATAATGATTTTACCCTCTTTAATCCAGCACCAATAACCTGATTAAAGGATATATACATTTGTAAAAGGGGAACAACATACGCTGTTCCCCTTTGAAAAGAGGTATTGAAATGGAGAAATTATTTAGAGGCATTAACATCCCAAGTATGATTAAAATCAGACAGCGATTCCCAATAGAAACGATTGCAGATGTACCTGCGGTTGTGAGGATGAACTCGGTAAGGAAGAAATTATTGGAAGAATCAAGGATGGTGCCCGAGTTGCTATTGCTGTGGGCAGTGGAGGAATTGCCAATATGCCTTGCATCGTGAGAGAAATTGTAACGGCGGTCAAAGGCATAGGTGCTTACCCGTTTATTGTGCCAACAATGGGGAGCTATGGCGGAGCTACTGGAGAAGGACAGGCAGAAATACTTACTGAGCTTGGGATATCGGAAGAATTTACAGGAGCACCGATTGTTTCCAGCATGGAAGTTGTTCAGATTGGGGTCTCCAAAAATGGACTACCAGTTAATATCGATAAGAATACCTATACGAAAGCGGATGCTATTATTGTTACAGGTCGCATTAAGCCTCATACATCCTTTAGGGCACCCTATGAAAGCGGCTTGGCCAAAATGATCGCAGTGGGGCTAGGTAAACAAGTAGGTGCTGAAATCATTCATTCCGCTGGTGTAGAAAACATTCCGTTCAGGGTGGAAGAGATTGCAAGAGTGACTTTAGAAAAATCAAAAATCATCTTTGCGGTTGGAATGATCGAGAACGCTTATGATGAAACCTATAAAATTGTTGCCATACCAAGTGAACGGATTATGGATGAGGAACCGGGATTGCTGCAAGAAGCACACAGCCTTATGCCAAGCATCATGTTTGAAAAATGTGATGTTCTTATCGTGGATGAAATGGGGAAAAACATCTCAGGCAGCGGAATGGATCCTAATATTATTAGAAGGAATTACTCAGGTTCCTTAAAATATAATCCACTGGCACAAAGACTAGCTGTTCTGGATCTGACGAAAGAGTCTCATGGCAATGCAAACGGAATCGCTAATGGTGATATTTGCTCAAGAAGACTCTTTGATAAGATATCATTTGAGTCCACTTACCCCAACCCATTAACAAATAGATTGGCACAAAGCGTAAAAATTCCTATGGTTATGGAAAATGATAGCTTGGCGATTAGAGCTGCCATGAAAACTTGTTTTGACGTGGACTATAACCAAATGAAGTTGATCCGGATTAAAAATACGTTGGAGCTTGAACATATGTTCATCTCTGAATGCCTGATGGAAGAAGCAAAGATGAATGCGAATATTGAAATCTTAGGTGAACCAGCATATATGAGTTTTAATGAACATGGTAATCTCTTCTAAATTAAAGTATGAGAATTAATGATTTAAAATCTCTACATATACGCCAAGTAAGAATACGAACACATCAGGAAATGGAGAGAATCGAGGTAGAACCCTCTGACATGAAGACGATTCTTGAAAATCAGGACACGATTGTAAGGAAACTTCAAGAATTCGGTTACCAATATATTACGTTGGATTTAGGTGGTTATCAAAGCGGCAACATGAACAAAGTACATGTTTTCATCGTTCGTTTGTATGGATGAACCTTAAAGATTACTAAAAATGGCTTTGGGGTGTGAATCCAAAACTTTTTTTACCATAACATGATTGAAATTCTTTCGATCAGTTGCTCATACTAAAAAGAATCGCCATTTATTGTGCATTTGCCTAATGGTTTATTTGTCAGACAAATATATAATAGATTTATATAAATTTTCCCCATACAGTTGTACCACCCTGGATCATGTTAAATTCAGAGAATACTAAAATAGGAGAGTTCATTATGATGAATGTCGACAATATTAAAGGAATTATCGTTCCAATCATTACACCAATTGATCAAGAGGAAAATATCGATGAAGCAAAGTTACGTTTTATGGTAGACCATGTGATTGAAGATGGGGTCCATGGGATATTAGCTTTTGGAAGTAATGGTGAATTCTATGCGTTTGATGAGAATGAATTGCAACATGCTTTTGAAATCATCATTGAACAAGTAAAAGGGCGGGTTCCCGTTTACTATGGTATTGGGGTCATTCGAACCAAGCATGCCATTCGTCAAGCTAAAATGGCAGAAGCTTTGGGGGCAGATGGCATTTCAATCCTCCAACCAATGTTTCTAAAGCCAAATTTTGATGAATTATACGATCATTTTAAAGCAGTGTCAGAGGCCGTACCAAACACCGCAGTACTGCTATACAATAACCCAGGTCGAGCCGGCTACAACATTTCCGCTGATTTGGTAGAGAAATTAGGACGAGATGTTGATAATATTGTTGGCATAAAGGATTCAAGTGGAGATTTTACACTGCTAAGTGAATTAGTTCGCCGCACTAGGGATTTTGATTTTAAAGTAATGGCTGGTAAAGATACGCTTGTATTTCCTGGTCTGTGCATTGGCACAGTAGGGAGTGTTTGTTCAACCGCCAATATGTTTGGCCCATTAGTTACCTCTATTTACAACAAATATATGGAGGGCGATCTAGCAGGAGCATTAGAAGCACAATTTACTTTAGATCCAGTTCGACTTGCTCAAGACAAAGCCACCTTCCCTGTCGCCACTAAAGATATGGCTAATTTGATGGGATTAGAGGTTGGGGAATGTGTAAAACCAGTTCAAAGCAGTAAAGGGCAAGTATTAGAGACGCTAAAAAAATCAATGGTTGAAGCAAGGTTCATTAACAACTAATACGAACTAGATAAGATATATGAATATTGTTTCTTAACAAAACAAACGTGGGGTGGATCATTTATGAAAAAAATTGGATTTATCGGTCTAGGAATTATGGGTAAGCCCATGTGCAAAAACTTAATCAAAGCTGGATACCAGTTAATCGTAAGTGATTTTAATAAGGATGCAGCAAAAGAACTTGTACAATTAGGTGCAGAAGTTGAAACAACTCCAAAAGCGATTGCTGAAAAGGCAGATATCGTGATCACGATGCTTCCAAACTCTCCGAACGTAAAAGCTGTTGCTCTAGGAGAAAATGGACTCATTGAAGGTGCACGAGAAGGTTTAATCTTTGTAGATATGAGCTCCATCGCACCTGCTGCTTCCCAAGAAATTTATCGTGCTTTAGTAGAAAAAGGGGTTGAAATGTTAGACGCACCTGTCAGCGGCGGAGAGCCAAAAGCCATTGATGGAACCATTTCGGTTATGATTGGCGGTAACAAAGAAGCATTTGAAGAAGTAAAAGATGTATTAGCAGCGATGGCTGGATCTGTTGTACACGTGGGTGAGCTCGGTGCAGGTAACGTAACAAAGCTAGCCAACCAAGTAATTGTAGCCCTAAACATCGCAGCTGTATCTGAAGCATTTGTTTTAGCACAAAAAGCTGGTGTAAATCCAGAAGCCGTATACCAAGCGATTCGCGGCGGATTAGCGGGTAGCACGGTCCTAGATGCAAAAGCTCCAATGATGCTGGATCGTAACTTCGACCCAGGATTCCGCATCAACTTGCACATGAAAGATTTAACAAATGCACTAGAAACTAGTCATGAATATGGAGCACCAGCACCATTAACAGCTGCTGTTCTTGAAATGATGTATGCCTTAAAGGGAGATGGTCATGAGTTTGATGATCATAGCAGTCTTTTAAAATATTATGAAAAGTTGGCTAATGTTGAAGTAAGTCGATAACTACTTTAGATAAAGGAAAACGCGGGGGAGCACTGATTAATAGGGCTCCTTTTTAATTTCCGATTAGTCTATTACAATTTTGTGAAATAACCAAAAATTGCCAAAAGGATATATAATTAAAGTGATATACTCTAATTATATTCCGCGAAATCTTCTTTGGTAATTCCTACCGAGCACTTCCACTCTTAATTTATTCTATAACAGTAATTAATTAAAAAAGAAGTAATAGTAAAATAATCTTTCCAAATACCTAGTTAAACTTGTTATAATATAATAAAGTTGGAGGTAATGATTTTGAATAATGAATTAAAAGACTCATTACGCTCAGTTCTCAGAGAAGAATTACAACCTATTAATAAACGTCTGGATACAATTAATAAACGTTTGGATACTATTGAACCACGTTTTGTTACAATTGAAACACGTATGAATGTTATTGATCAGGAATTAAAAGAAATTAAAATAGGACAGGAGAAATTTCAAACAAACATGATTGAAAGTCTCGGACAATATACGGATAAAATTGCTGAACACGTTGACGTTAAAACCGAAGTTTTGAATAAATGTGTTTATGCTCTAGAAACAGAGGTCGAACGATTAACTCGACAATAATCATTTGTAATGATTTTATTGAATGACATTTGCGAGTTTAATCGTAAAAATCCTATCTTTTACCCCCAAAAAAATGCATCTACCCATGAATTAGTCAGGAACGTTTGACCGGACATGCTCCTTGCATGTTCGGTCTTTTTTAATCTTATGAACAGCATAATATAAAAAACGAGAGGGAAAACATTAATTAAAAGTTAAGATGGAAATTAAGAAAAACGCAAGAGTGTTTTTGAAAAACTTATTAAAGATTGGTTTAAATTAAAGTGCTATTTTTTATTGATGCTGGTGGTCTCCCATAGAGTTTTTCAAAATCGTTGCACTTAAAATTCTGATCCTTCGGTATAGACAGCAATTAAGACTTTGGCTGTTTCATCTCCAATATTTTTAACGAAGTGAGGGACACTTGCGCACCAGCTGAACGTGTCTCCTTCTTCTATAATATGGGAATCCTCTCCTTGTTCTGCGAGAATCTTCCCCTTGAGAACTAAATGGCATTCTTCCCCTTCATGTGCATTTTTCCCCCCGGTTGAAGCTCCTGGAGGAAATTCCACTAATCGAACGCTTAATCCACCTCTTGTAGCTAAATGCTCGACCTTTAAATTGGACTCCCCAGAAGACGTTACTTGTCGTTCGTTTTTTCGAATTATCGTCATATGTTCGTCTTTTTCTAAAAGAAGATAAGGTAAAGGAACTTTTAAGAAAGCTGCGATGGTTTGTAGGGTACTAATCGATGGAGAAGTGTTATTGTTTTCAACATTGCTGATAAAACCCTTCGATAGGCCCGTTTCCTCACACATTTGCGCAATCGTTATTTTTTTTCTATTTCTAATGGTACGTATCTTAGAACCGATATCCATTCTGTAACACCTCGAAAGTTTTGTAATAGTGAACTTAATTTCATATTAACAAAATAGCCATTGACATGCCATCATTTTTATTGGTATCGTATAGAAGAACAATAATTCATATAAGTAAACTTTTTAAAATCATCATATTTCATTATATAAATTTAAGGAGGTTGTCCTAATGGAAACTGAAATGGTTTATGAACTTCGCCGTCCTAAAACACTTGTTCCTGGGAAAAAGTATCCTGCCTTATTCGTTATGCATGGTATCGGAAGTAACGAACACAACATGCTCTCACTCGTTAATGGTCTGGAGGATTCCTTCTATATCTTTAGTGTAAGAGGACATCTGTCCCAAGGACCTGGATTCGCGTATTTTACAATTCAAGGCTATGGAAAACCACATCGAGAAGTATTCGATGAAGGAATTAACAAATTAGCTGGCTTTATTGATTACGCATCAGCGAACTATCCAATAGACCCAGAGCAAGTATACTTGATGGGCTTTAGCCAAGGGGCGATTGTTTCCATGACATTGGCACTCACCCTTGGAAACAAAATTAAAGGGTTCATAGCTCTCAGTGGTTATATTCCTCAATTTGTGAAGGAAGAATACAAGATTAACCTAGGCAAGCATTTATCAGTTTTTATATCTCATGGAGAATATGATCAGATCCTGCCATATGAATGGGGAAAAGAGAATGTAGATTATTTTACAAAGCTTGGGGTGCCTGTCACTTTTAAAACTTATCCAGAAGGGCACACCGTATCCGAAAAAAATCTTCAAGATTTTCAGGCCTGGATTTTAAATGATTTACAAAGATAAAAAAACGGGAGGATTTAAAATGTTGCCATCCTTATTTATCGCTCATGGTGCACCATTACTTGCAGTTGAGAATAACGACTATACAAATTTTATAAATCAATTGGGTCAAAACCTTCCTTGCCCGAAAGCGGTTGTGTTGTTTTCGGCACATTGGGTAAACGAGGTTCAACAGGTAAGCCGAGTCGATCAATATAGTACGATCTATGACTTTGGCGGGTTTGATCCGGAACTTTATACGATTGAGTATCCCGCTCGTGGGAATCATGAGGTTGCTGACGAAATAGAAGACCTATTCAGTAGTAATGGGATTGCCTTTAAAAATGATACAACTCGCGGTCTGGATCACGGGGCATGGGTAGTTCTTCGTATGATTTATCCGAATGCTGATATTCCGGTTATTTCTATGTCGGTGAATCCAAATCTTACTCCTAGCGAGCAATATAAAATTGGAAAAGCTTTATCAGATTTAAGAGCTAAGGATATATTAATCATCGCCAGTGGAGGGACCGTTCACAACTTAAGAGCCTTAAACTGGGATGACAATGGCGTGGTTGATTCATGGGCACTTGAATTTGATGAATGGTTAGCCAAAAAACTTGAAAAGTGGGATTTAGTATCCTTATATAACTATCATTCACTTGCTCCACATGCGACACATGCGGTACCTCCATATGGGAATGAGCACTTTATTCCACTCTTTTATGCAATGGGTGCAGCAGATAACAATCCAAAAGCAACCTTGCTTCATAGAGAGTTTCGCTATGGAAACCTTAGTCATAGTGTATGGCAATTTGGATAAGGCTGCTAAGGAAGAAGTGCTAATTGGTTCTTGATTTACAGTCAAAAAGGCTTAGAGATGCAAATATCTCTAAGCCTTTTTTTCACTAAGTACCTTTAATTTGTACAAGTTCATTAGTCGCTAAAGCGAGTTTGATCAATAAGCGGAAAAATTTCTCTTAATTAGGAAATAGCACTGAAAATTGCTTAAATAGACGGAAAAATTCCGCTTATTGACTGGAAAAAGCTGAAATTAGCTAATTTTGCTTCGCTTAAACGGAAAAACTCCGCTTATATACCCCGAACCGAGCTCTATTCTGTAGTCTAACCGAAAAATCTCCGCTTATTTTAAATATCACTGGTTACTCAATTAAGATTTTCCAAAATGTTGATAAATCAATAAATTTGGAAATGGTCAAGAACAATTAATATCTAGACAACAAGAGATAAAAGATATTATTAAACACAATCTACGCTAATGACTGAAAATTTAACAACTATAAGAAGAGATCTGAAAGCATTGAAATTTGATGTCAATTCAGATGTAGAGCTTTTATTTAAAGAGACGGCAGAAGTAAAAAGAAAAGTCAATAAATTGGAACAGAAATAATTACAAAACGATTCCCTGAAAAAATAACTGACCTTTTCATTGAAAAAGGTAAAGAAAGCGATAGTAGGATTACTTTTGCAAGTACTGTCCTAAATGTGCTGTCATTTAAATCAAAAAAATAATCCACCCTTGAGTTCGCAGGCTCAGGTGGATTATTCCTTCCTAGCCGATTGCCCTTAGAGGGAACCGTCTATTGCTAGACCGGACATGTAGCTGCATGTCTGGTCTTTTTTAATTTATTCATTAATAGTTTTATTATAACTGATTTTTATACTATACTGAATCCTCACCCCATTGAAATAGGGTGGTTCTAAAGATAGACCTTCTTTGAATGAAGGACGCATGTACTTTTCCATTTCCTTACTAAACAAGTAGATGGTTCTTGTCGTTTAGACTCGTGAGTTTTCCATGCGACATTCGCGAATGAACAGCTCTTCCACGCATAAGAAATACAGTCTTAGACATGGCGGAAACCAGTCGATTTCCAGTCGCCGTTTAGTATTCGCATCCGGCTTTAACCTGCCAAACAAGAGTTAGCTAAAACTCACGTCTTAGCGTTCCTATTCTTCCGTGGGATTCAACACGGCAAAGGTTTGCATTATACAATATTAAAACCCGATACTAGCTATAAACTTTTTATTTAATGATCGAAGAGTATCTTCGGTCTTTTTGTAGTTTTCAAAAAATGATAAATAATCGGTTAAACACTTCTCTCGATTTACTTTATTTTTCGTTTCACTTACGTTTTTAATTAACCAGGCAGAATAACAATCTCTCTGTATTTTTGTCCCGTCTGGGAGCACATGAAACCTTTGAGATAACTTTTTCTTTTGATACTCATTTAAAATATGGCAATATTGACTGGCTTTTACCGTCCATGTATTAACATATTCAATCTTCTTTCCTTGATAAGATAGTTTTGTATTTACGATTCTTAAGAACATACTCGGTGCTTTATATCCAATCCTCTTGCCGAATTTCGTTTTCTGAAGACCCTTATAATTCATCTTTTCGCAAAATACCTTGTTACCCATCTTAAGGATAGTATTAGCTAGTTTATTGTGCATGATTTTCCGAACAGTGGCGATCTTACGGCAGATTTCTTTTAAGTAAAATAATAGTTTCCAATAACGCTTAGAACGTATCCATTTATCTCTGTTCCCTTTTTTTATAGTGCCGTTTTCATGGTACTTATTAGGATTGGTCGCTCTTCTAGATCTATCCATTTTCCTCAGAATAAGTCGTTTTTCTTTATCTAACATATCTAAACTTTCACAAAATTCCTCAATCATCACTTCTTTATTGGACACAGCAGCCACGGTTGAGAAGCCAATATCGATACCGACTTCTCCATCACAAGGTTCTTGCTTTTGTGGAGGGATCCCTTTTAGAATTAACTGCAAATAATAGTTGATTTTTCCTCTAATCGTCTTACGAACTAAACGGCAATAGGCAATTTCGTCTTGAAATGCCTTTTGGATGTATGTATCCTTCAATGGAATATGCACTTTCATTATTAAACCATTCCAATACAAAATTCCGTTTTCATAAGTTAATCCAGCACGATTATTCTTTCCTTCAACCGAATCGAATTGTCCATACTTTTTAAAATGAACCTTTTTACCTTTACCAAAAAGATAGTCAGAAATAGATTTCCAAACTTGAAGGGCAATTTTCTGTACGACATGTGAATCTAAATGAACTTTTTGTTTATGTATTGTATTCTTTGGCTTCTTTTGTTTAAAATGTTTACCCATTGCTTTGACGATTCGCTCAGCCCCGGTTTGAGAGACATCAAATTTTTCCCTGATTTTCCTAAGTGCAATTGACCGTTCTTCGGATTTTTTTTCCCTCAACCAAGATTGATACTCCTCATCTGCTCTCATATGAGTAATATTTTCTAGCATTTTCCCTTTGCAAGCATTGTAGATATGACGAGCAATTTCAAATCTAGTTTCTAATATATGAAGTTGAAATGTCTCTATATGCAAATCGAGTTCCACTATATAACGTGATTTTTTCTCTTTCTCCATTTTAACAACTCCGAACAAATGTTCTATATTATTGATTATATGGATAATTATAGAAATAATCAATCAATAAGACTCAAGATGGCAAAAAAAAAAAGGCATTCATCACCTCATTAAAATAAGGTGCGTTCTGCCTGTGGAATCGTAAAACTTACACTAAACGCTGTCAAAAAGAGATCTTGCTGAATTCTATTAAAAAAGATATATAACCCATTATTCAAAAAGGGTGTGAAAGGCAAGTATAATAATTCCAAATTTAAAGGAATATGAATAAAGTAGATTCTAATGGTAAACGTTTTGATTATTTTTACTGAAGTATAAGGGGAAATCACTATGGTAATCTTAACAGGCTTTCTGCCCAGCTCTTCCGGTTTTAAATTTGGAAACCACTTTCCGCATGTTCCAATGAAAATAAAAGTTTTGGGTCGACAGATTACAATTGGAAATGCATCGTATGGTCTTTGTGGCGGGATGATTTTTGCTGCCGTGGATTACTTTGAGGCAAGAATACCAATCCCGTCCAATCCGATAGCCCCTTCCTCTGGCCCATTGTTCGAATATATCGTGAAACGGCAGATTAAAAGCTTTCATTTGCCATTCGGTCTTATGAGATATATGGTTTTCATGAATCCTGTCTTCTCTGATAAGCAAACAAAGTTAAGAATGATTAAAAAAGAATGGCCCAGGATCAAAAATGATCTTGATAACGGAAAGCTTTCACCCATAGGTCTAGTCCGAGTAAAATCCCTTAATCCTTTTGAGATCAGAAGAAATCATCAAGTTCTTGCGTATGGGTATGACTTGAATGATAACGAACTTTCCATTTATATTTATGATCCTAATTTTCCAAAAGATGATCAAGTAACTTTATCCTTAAATATTGGAAATCCTGAGTCCTTAACAAACGTTTTTCATTCAAAATCATCTGAAACGATTTATAGTTTTTTCAGAACACATTACAAGTTTATAAGTCCATTAGCTATTAACTGATTCTAAACGAATCATTTGCTTTCAAGGTTAACCCCCAAACCATTGAGTAAAGGAGAACTTGGAATAATAGACTTTGAAAATACAAAGTCTAGACTCGATATTAATTAGCATTAAAATTAGAAAGCTAAACACTAAAAGCGTGGATATAAATTGCCACGCTTTTAATTTTTTAAAGGATAATTGGATTTTTATGTTAAAATTTAATTAATGTCCAAATAAATAAAGGAGAAATCAATGATAAATTTAAAAGACGTTATTTCACTTGATTTTGCATATTTAGAGACCTTTACTAAACGAATAGATACGTCCTGGGGTTCCATTTTTTGCAATGAAAATCAACCCAATTATTATACAGCAAATCACGCTCATATTAGTGATACTATTGATAATCCAAAGTTAATCATTGATGAAGTAAAAAATTTTTTTAATTCTAGAAAAATTATACCTAGATTTTATATTTATAATTTAGATGACCAAAAGGAATTGGTAGACCAATTAATATTGGAACATTTCGGATTCGAAGAGCTAATCGGTCCTGTTCAATTGTGGGATCAAAAAGTTTTGAAAAAGGAAAAACGCAAGGAAATCTCTATAGAATTGGTGACAAAAGAGAATTATTCCGAAGCATTAAATATTGAATGCAGTATTACAGAATTCGGAGGTAAAGCAGTTAGGGAAAAGGCTTTTGAGGTAGAATTTAATCATCCTAGCTTTATATATTATTTACTTCGGTGTGATGGTGTTGCCTGTGCAACAGCCTGTATTTTTATCCATGACTATCAGGCACGGATGGAAAGTGTGGCCACTCTAGGGCAATATAGGGGACGAGGATTAATTGGTGAATTGATTCATTATATTCAAGGAGAAGTTGATAAAAAGGGGCTAAAAAACCTTTGGGTGTTTCCGATTAATGAAAAAATAGAGAAAGTCTATCAAAAATATGGATTTAAGACCGTTGCAAAATTAAAAATGGGACACGCCTTTTTAGGGGGAAGGAGCATAAAAGAAATACAGGGAGATAGTTAGGTTTGAATTGGATGGTGAGGGCATATGAAGGAAACAAAAAAGCTGCAAGAGATGGATTTATATAAACCAATTCAGACTTTTTTTGTAAAAGAAGGCTATGAGGTATACGGTGAAGTAAAGGATTGTGATATCGTTGCTGTTAAAGGTGAGGAGTTAATTATCATTGAATTAAAACTTACATTAAGTGTTGATTTGCTCATACAGGCGGCAAAACGACAGCGCATATCAGATCAAGTATATATTGCAATCCCCAAACCAAAGTTTCGTTTAAATTCTAGACGATGGGCAGATAAATGCCATTTAATTAAAAGGCTTGAATTGGGTTTAATTGTCGTTTCGAACCCAACGAAACGAGCGAAGACCGAGGTCCTGTTCCACCCAACACCTTTTAATCGTGGTAAAAGCAGGGGGCAAAGCAGGTTAAAGAGAGATGCTGTTTTGAAGGAAATCAATGGGCGAAGTGCGGATTTTAATGTTGGCGGAAGCAGTAGGGTTAAAATAATGACAGCTTATAAGGAGAATTCCATCCAAATTGCTTGTTACCTAAGCCATTTTGGCCCCTTATCCCCGAAAAAATTAATTCAGTTGGGAACCGGAGACAAAACTTCCTCCATTCTTGTTAAAAACTATTATAGCTGGTTTGAAAGAATCAAAAGAGGTACCTATTGTCTCACTGAGAAGGGACAAGAAGAAATAAAGGAATTTCCTGATCTTTATAATTATTATTTAAATGGAATAAGTAAGCACGAAGTCAATCTAGATTGAATTCTTTGCAGTTCCATTCATATAGATTACAACGGTGAAAAATGATCAGGAGAAATTTTTGAAAAAATATGAAAAGTGTTATCCAAAAAAGGCGGGTTTTAAAAATGAGTAAAATCGTTGTTATCGGAAGCATGAATATGGATATTGTGAATCATGTTGAAAACCATCCAAAACCGGGGGAGACCATCAAGGGATGGGGGACAGCCTATCATCCAGGTGGTAAAGGTGCCAATCAAGCAGTTGCTGCTGCCCGTTCAGGTGGACAAGTGATGATGGCCGGAGCGGTTGGAACTGATACATTTGCCGGAAAACTTGTAAGCTCGCTCCAGAATGAAGGCATCAACACGGATTCTATCTTGGAAAAGGACGTTACATCTGGGATTGCTTTCATAACTGTTGATTCTTCCGGGGAGAATACCATTATTTTATCAGAGGGATCGAACGGGAAATTCATGCCTGAAGATCTGGATCCGATTTTCCGGAGGATGAAAAGTGGCGATATCATTTTGCTTCAAAATGAAATACCTTGGCCTACAACGGAATATGCAATTCGAACAGCACACAGAAAAGGAGTGCGCGTGTTCTTGAATCCTGCTCCAGCAGTTAAAGTGCCAAAGGGACTGTTTCCATTACTTGATATGCTGATTTTAAATGAAACTGAAGTGGAAGCGATCACGGATACACCGGTCAAAGATATCAAACACGCGCGAATAGCAGGAAGCCTACTAAACGAATGGGGGTTAAAAGAGGTAATTATTACGCTCGGAAAAAATGGGTCCCTTTATCGGAATCAGGAGGGATGTGAAATTATTACTCCTTCTTTTTCGGTAAATGCGATTGATACGACCGCAGCTGGTGATACTTTTATTGGTGCTTTTGCTGCAGAAAACGTTTTGGGACATCCTATCCAAGATTGCCTCCAATATGCTACTGCTGCCGCCGCTTTGTCGGTAACAATCCAAGGTGCCCAAAGCTCAATCCCCACACGGGAAAAGATTTTAACATTTTTAAAATCAATGGGAGAGTAGGCAGGAGGGTTATTAGCGGTAGAATCAAAGGAGTATGAAAATATCAAGAACCTTTATTTCGAAGTGAGGGTAGATTATGATGACAAAAAAATATATGACCCTCAAACGAACCTCAACGAGATTATGGGACCAGACATGTTGCATTTTGTCCGGTCCTCATATTTTCCTAAATTCACTAAAACAATTGCATTTGCTCATTCGTATCAATTTGTTTATTTTCCTCAGAAACATAACCCATCGATTTATATCCGTTTAGACGCTTTTCGAACATAGCTTTTAGTGTGGGTACGTGAACATCAACGTAATCATATACTTTAACTTCCTGTTTATCAGCATGTATTCGGTGCAAGCGTCCAACATATTGCTGAAGTGTACCTTTCCATGAAATTGGCATAGCTAAAAACAAAGTATCTAAGCGCGGATCATCAAATCCTTCACCAATGTATTTTCCTATTGCAATAACCAATCGTTCTTCGTTATCTGGAATTTTTGCAAGACGAGTCAATTCATTTCTTTGTTCTTTTTTCGTCATGTTTCCTGATAGGACGATAATATTCTTGGCAAATCTATTAAAAAGGTTTCGAAGATTTTCCAAATGTTCAATTCTCTCCGTTAGAATGATAGGAGAACGTCCTTTATCTAGCTCATTTAATACATCATCAAACAGCAATTGGTTTCGATACTCATTGGTGGAAAGTAACCGATAAATTTCATTAATGTCAGTTGAATCAGATTTTAAATTTGTATAACGTGGTATCAATTTATGGTTAAACGGTCGGATTTTCGCTTGGGATTTAGCATTTGTTTTGTAGCGGATCTGCCCACACT
Organism: Neobacillus cucumis; assembly: GCF_016908975.1. GTDB lineage: Bacteria > Bacillota > Bacilli > Bacillales > Cytobacillaceae > Neobacillus > Neobacillus cucumis. Next base: position 185,366 of record NZ_JAFBEX010000009.1, on the reverse strand, counting down.
GCATAAAAATAATAGGATGAAGCCCATCCTTTCGAATCGGGGTTGCAGTAAGTCCATAAACATACTTAGCTCGAACTTGTTTTAATACCTTTTCAAAACTAAATGCAGAGATATGATGACATTCGTCCACAATAATTTGCCCATATTGAGTTATAAATGATTTTAATTTACCTTTAAAATTAAGACTTTGAATTGTAGCTACATCTATTTGCCCAGTAATTTTTGATTTACCGCCGCCAATTTGACCAATTCCTTTCTCTGGGACTTGGAGAAAGGTGGATAAACTCTCAATCCATTGCTGAAGTAGTTGAGTACGGTTCACAATAATTAGCGTATTGGTTTTCCTTTTGGCTATGAGGGAGGCGGCAGTAACGGTTTTTCCGAAGCCTGTGGCTGCGACAAGTGTACCATTTTTATGCTTTAATAACTCAGTGAGAGCTTCCTGTTGCTGAGAAGTTAATTGCCCGCTAAAGTTTACTTGAATGTTCTCTCCATCATAGGACTCATCTGCTATGTCTATTTCTATTGAATGTTCTGTTAATAGCTTTTGTAATTCCTCAAAACATCCCCGTGGTAGGATAAGATATTCGGAATCTTCTTCAAAGCTACTGATGGACCGTTGCATCCCATATGTTGACATTCTTTTTGCTTGTGCTTTGTAAAATTCGGGGTTTTTAAATGTTGCAAGTGACATTATTTTCGAAAATATAAATGAAGGAATTCCTTGCTTTTTGATAAATATCCCATTTTTCATATAAACTTTTATTTTCTCTGGAATAGGCATGGGCATTAGATCTTCTTTTACCTGTGTTTGGTTAGGTGTATCTATAACAGATAAAATGTCCAGTTTACTTATTTTCGCAATTGAAGACAGGAATAACCACTGATCAGGATACGGAATAAAGTGCTCATCTACAAACACGCTGTTACCATTATTTTTGGAATGAAGTTGAAGAGGCAAAGCTATTAGGTTACCGAAGCCTCCTCGAGGAAGTGTATCCTGATTCGGAAACATTCGATCAAATGAGTCCATTCCAATTTGATGCCGCTTTTCAAGTGATTTTGTTAAGAGATATGTTCCAAGTTTTCTGGCTAACGCTGCTGGGATTTTCTCAGAAAAGAAGATCCATACATGTGCCCCGTTACCTGATCTAGAACGTTCCACATAGGCAGGAACTTTTGAACACTTACATTCATTAACAAATGCCAAGACGTCTTGTTTCCAATTTTGCTTATCAAAATCCACTGCTATAAAAAAACAAGTTTCATCCTGAAGGAGGGGATAAAGTCCAACTGTTTTTGCTCCACTGAGGTGATTGAAAAGCTCTTGATTAGTTAGAGGTGAAAGTTTCCGATGTACGCATTCCGAACATTTAATCTTCGGTTTTTGACATATTGGTTTTTGCCATTCTAAATCACAGGAAGGTGTGTATCCGCTTCTTCCATCCTTGGACTCCCATCGATTAGCAAACACATCTGAGCGGCCTTTAAATAAACTTTTAAACAGCTGTATTTTTTCTTTCGGCAATGACCGATTGCTTATCTTTTTTTCTTTTTCAAAAAGTTCTATCTTTTCATCCCGCTGATGCATCATATTAGATAACAAGTGTTTTAAATAGTCATTTTCTTTTCTTAAATGCTCCAATTCTTTTAAAAGACGTTCAAATTCCACAATAGATCCCTCGAATTTATTTTATTATACAATTGTACCTTAATTTTTGTTGTATATTCAAAGGTTGGAGAATTTTGGAGGAGAGTATACAAAACAAATTTCAGATTAAGTGAACTTCTAAAAGAAAATGAGTAAAATTCAAATTTAAAAGTGTTTAATGCATTTAATTACAGAAATAAGGAGTTTGAACCTATACGTTTGGCTAGAACTATGGGTGGAAGCATGGGGACGGTTCTTCTGCTTGATCCTCCTTTTTTTTCGAGACAAAATGCATTTATTTAATACCGAATTTTACTTGTTTATCTAGAATTGAATTTTTGATTTAAATAAGAAAGGGAGAACAACTTAACAACTTTACTTGAAAACTACAAGAGAAGCAAGAACACCGATGAGGCACGTTCTGGAAAACGAATCTAAATACAGCGGAAATCAATTTTTAGTGATTATTAGTACAGATTTAGCTACTATGACTTTCTTTCAAAAGTAGGACAAGAGGTGAAACGATTGGTTTTAACACACTCTACTGATTATGAAGTATACCTTTTTCACGAAGGGGAGTTTGTTTAAGTCTACAAAGTATTTGGCGCTCATGTTGAATCACAAAAAGGAATTGGAGAAAGACTTGACGTTTTTTTGCGAAAGCACAGAAATAAGCTTAATCGGAATTGTCAATGGAATAGACGATACTGTATATAATCCAAAAGAAGACCGTGATATTACTGTTTCATAGGATATGGATACGTTTGAGGGTAAAGTAAAAAATAAGCAAGTATTACAGCGCTATTTCGGATTACCAGAAAAGATAAGCACACCCATTATCGCGAGGGTCACACGGTTAACCAATCAAAAAGGCTTAGATTTAGTGCTTCATGTTTTTTGGGACATGATTAGGGAGGATCTTCAATTCATCATTCTAGGTTCAGGTGACTATCATTATGAAAACTTTTTTAAACCAAATGGAAAAAGACTTTCCTGATAAGGCAGGGGTTTATATCGATTTTAGTGAATCATTAGCACATCAAATTTATGCAGGGGCAGATATGTTTTAATGCCTTGTCAATTTAAGCCATGTGGATTAGGGCAACTGATTGCATTACAGTACGGAGCGATACCCATTGTCAGAGAAAGAGGTGGCTTGAACGATACGGTTCAATCATATGATGAGTTTACAGGTAACGGGAATTGTTTCACATTTAAAAATTTCAATGCTCATGATATGCTGCATACAGTTACAAGAGGCATTTCTTTTTTCAGCAAATGAAACTTGGAGCCGCTTAGTACAAAAAGCGATAAGGCAAGATTATAGTTGGTTGTAATCCGCAAAGAAATACAACGATATATTTAGGGAGCTTTGACCTGAATTAGAATGAGTAAGCATGAGAAGGAGGGACCCTTTCTAGCAAAAAAGAAACAGCTTTTTACGCGCATTCAATACCTTTAAATCGGCTGGTAAACCAATATAGAGTGCAGAGTTAACATCTGATGTATGGTGATGACAGAGTATTGATATATAAAGTGGGTACCTTAATAAGGTATCCACTTTTTTAATAGACGATATCAATCCTCCACAAAGATTATTCTTTGATAGTCTTAAGATACTAAAAGGTTTGGCAATAAATGTATTTGCCCCCAAATCTTTGCTATATTTTATATCTTCATCGGTACATTTAGCAGAAAGAATAATCACAGGTGTCTTTTTTATCTTTCTAACTTCTTTAAGTACCTGGTATCCGTCTATTTCAGGCATCAATACATCTAAAATAATTAAGTTATAATCTTCCTTTAATGCACATTCTAATCCAGTTTTCCCGTTATCGACCACATCAACTTGGAACATTTCACGTTGTAAATAGATCCGTAATAAATTACTTATGCGAATTTCGTCTTCAACAATAAGAATTCTAAATTACCCCTTAACCCCCTGAAAACATTTACATATTACTAATTCTACCACATGAATAAGTATTATCCTATACTAGATATCAGATCTAAGAAACTATCAAGGTATTACTATTTTACTTAAAACACTTCAAAATATTAATTACAGTAATATAAAGGTTTGAAGTGTAAATGTAAATTTTTTACATTCAAAACAAAAAGTTTTATAATAATAGGTGAAAGAACTAAGCAAAGAAAAGAGAGGGAGGAATGAACCATGACTACTTTACGTCCATTCAAAAGAAGAGGAAGGATGGGAAGTGATTTATGGGATGTATTTTCAGAATTCTACAATGATAGTTTCTTTGCACCTTTCAAAATCGATACCCATCACTTCCGCACAGATATTAAAGATGTTGGGGACCAATATCTAATTGAGGCTGAATTACCAGGGCTTGAAAAAGAAGACATCCATGTTGAGTATCAAAATAATTATTTGATTATAACAGCAAAAAGGGAATCAGATATGAAAGTTGAGAAGGAAAACTTTATCCGTCAAGAAAGATTTTATGGTAATTTTGCACGACGTTTCTATGTGGAAGATATTAATGAGGATGCCATTGATGCTACATTTAATAACGGTATTCTAACCTTGAAATGTCCAAAAATCCAGATTACCAATTCGGATAAAAAACTAATTGAAATTCATTGAACTTAAGGTTTATAGAAACCTAGAAAAGCCGTAATTCAGAATCTTGATTACGGCTTTTTGTCAAGTTTGGACTCAAATAGAAGTCATACATTCCTTGAGAAGGATGGGATATATAATGTTTATTGTCAAGTTACAGCTCCCCAAGTAATGATGATTGCCACTCCTTTTTTCAATAGTTTATAAGGAAAGGAGCAATCTCTATGATTTTTGTTGGATTAATCATCCTTTTAATAGGTTCTGTTTCGTTTATTTCCCAGGTATATACTTATCAGGAATTTCATGACAAAGACCTAAAGATCACTAGTAAACTTGTTTCATTTTTGGGAATACTAGATATATATCTTTTATCATCTATTGCTATTTTATTAGGTTTTAAACTTACAATTAAAGCATTATTTCAATAAGAGGTTATTCAATGGTCATTGAGAATGTAAAGTATTTAATTTTAAAATGAAATTTGTTAAAAAGTAAACAAAATCTCCATATTCTCAATCTGATTTCTGGAAATAAAGGTATATAATGTAAATGAGGACAAAAATATTTTAGAAGGAGAGGTCTAAAATGTTAACTATTTGTTCAAAAATAGTGGTTCCTTATGATCATTCAGAATCAAGTAAAAAGGCATTAAAAATGGCAATGAATCTGGCAAAGCAGAATGAAGAAATTGAATTGAACGTTGTTATGGTAATCCAACCACAATATCCCTATGGTTTACCATATGCTTATGCTTTTTCTTATGAAGAACGGGTTGAGCTAGGAAAATCCCAATTCGAAACAAGTCAGCACATACTTGATGAGGTTATGGAAGAGCTACAGTTCCTTCCGAATAAAACAAAGACTTTTTTATTGGAAGGAAGTCCTGCTGAGGTTATTGTAGAATTTATCAAGGAAAACGATGTTGATTTTGTAGTAATGGGAAGCAGGGGATTAAATGGAGTAAAGGAAATGTTTTTAGGTAGTGTCAGTCATCATGTTGTACAAAAGGCAACATGCCCAATCTTAATTGTAAAATAAAGGCTTCTAAACAAAATAATAGCCTTTCCACTTGCGATATAATTAATGGGAGATCATAATATGTAATAGCCATCCAGCCGATGGCTATTTTTATTTTAATGAAAGAAATGTATTCCTTTTAATAATATGAAAGTATCTGTTATGATTTTAGATGAAATGATAACTTGTGAATGCCTCAGTTGATTCAACAAGATAACACAATAGAAAGGATGGGGTGTGATGAAAAAATTTACCGGATTCATTATGAGCCTTTTATTGATTGTGATGGCAGGCTGCAGTTCAAATAACTTTGAAATCAAGCTATCGACACCTAAATCGTTTACACCTGGTCAATCAACTCCAATTCAAGTTAAAATTCTGGATCCAGACGGTAAACCAGTAAAAGGTGCGAAGGTTAGTACCAAATTGGATATGCAAGGGATGAGTCATGGGGATATTTCCATGAATATGCAGGAAAAAGGAAATGGTGTGTATGTTGGACAAGCTAACATTGAAATGGAAGGGGATTATATTGCAACCATTAAAGTAGATGACAACGGAGAAAAATGGCTGGGAGAAAAACGTTTTTCAATTGTATCCAACAATTCTCAATAGTCTAGGATATGGGAAGAAATAAAGGTTCATGCTTAATACTAAATAGAAATAATTTTAGAGTTAACCTTGAGTTTGTGTTCGTTTTAATAAGTATAGTATAGTAGAGTTGGTGACACTTGAAATGGAAGGTGGGAAAATGAACCCATGTTAGCGATTCAAGAACAGCAAAATACCACTCGAAAACACCTACTGTCTTTACTTGATGGAATCAGCGATACTCAATTGAACTGGAAACCCAACGAACACACCTGGAGCATTGCGCAAGTTGTGCAGCATATTGCATCTGTGCAAGGCGGCGCAGCGAAAATCATCCAACTAGGACTTGCTCAGGAACCAACCTTTGTACCTAGAGACATTCCTCTTGATGAGATGATTCTAGACCGTTCAAAGAAATTCAATGCGCCGGAACGTTTACATCCTTCAGCAGAACCGAAAACGCTCGAGCAGTTACAAGAAATTTTACATAATAGCCAGGAGCAATTCATCGGTGCGCTCGGCAGCATAGAGGACGAGTCCTTGCTTGATAAAACCGCTCCACCCATGCCTCACCCAGCCTTTGGGCATCTGAGTACAAACCAATGGATTATGGCAGCACCTCTCCACGAACAACGACACATCAAACAAATTGAAGAAATAAAGGAACAGTTGCAGTTAAGTTAATCTCAAGCTATACGTAAGCAAAACCAAACGGGCTTCCCTTATCCAATTTCATCTCCCTATGATTTGGGGGGAAGCCCTTTTTGGGAGAGGGTGTTTCTTTTTTCTCATTTTTTCACCTTAAATAGAGATAAGAAAAATAATTCCTAATATATTATTACTATTAGTCAATATAAAGGGGATGAAAGGGGAGGAATCGAATGACAGTTCACGTTGTACGTACTGGTGAGGATTTGTGGTCTATTTCCAAGCAGTATAACGTTTCTCTTTCTTCAATTGTTCATGCAAACGGATTATCCTCTACCACATCCATTATTCCTGATCTTGCTCTCTATATCCCGGATAATACGCTGCCAGTTCGTGCTTATCGTATAAAAGCTGGCGATTACCCTTGGATATTAGCCCAACAATTTAACTCGAGCCTTTCTTTAATCAATACTGCTAATCCGGATATCGATTTAAATCACCTTCAAATTGGTCAGGTTATAAATATTCCATCATCCATAAAATTAGACATGAGGACCCTTGGTTTTTTAGTTCCTTCGGCAGAGGCCACAACACTTTCTATCATAGAATCGATCGCCAGCCAATTAAGCTATTTAGCGATTGTAAACTATTCTTTCACAAATGAAGGTTTTGCCTATATGGTAACAGACGATTCCACCCTTATTGCTAAATGTAATCAAGTAAACTTAACCCCATTATTGATGATCCGCAACTTTACAAACCAAGGTTTTAGTGCGGAGTTGGCAGGAGGGGTCCTTGGAAACTCAACCTATCGGGGTAATTTAATCGCAAGCATCGTCAATCTAACAACACAAAGAGGCTATAGGGGTGTTAGCCTTGACTTTGAATTTATTCCTCCAGGAAACCGACAAGATTTTAATGTGTTCTTAAGAGAATTAAAGGACCAATTAGGCGAACTCCTATTACATGTCAACGTTCACGCGAAAACAGAAGATTTACCGACAAATCGAATTGTAGGAGCATATGATTATGCGGCAATTGGAAGTACGGCTGATCTGGTGGCGGTAATGACGATTGATTATGGTTATCCTGGCGGTCCTCCTGCTCCGATATCACCAATTGAATGGGTAGAAAAAGTTATTGTCTACGCACTATCTAAACTTAATCCTGAAAAACTGTTAATCGCGATGGCATTGTATGGATATGATAAGGTGGTCAATACGAATGAAACGCAAGGATTATCAGTACTTGCTGCACAAAATCAAGCCATTTTAAATCGAGTTTCTATTCAATATGATGATTCTGCAAAATCACCATGGTATCGTTATATGAGTGGAATAACAGAGCATGTTGTCTGGTTTGAAGACATTCGAAGCTATATCGAAAAATATAAACTGATCGACATTTACCATTTAGTTGGAACAACGTTTTGGCAAATCAGTTTGCCAGCACCCCAGAATTGGGCGTATGTAAGTCAGTATGCATCGATTGTAAAAAATATAGATTGATTTAATTTCCAGTTAAAAGAGGTAAGAAACAAAATTAAAAACCTACTTAATGAAACTTCTGAGCATAAGAAAGAGGGGCGGATCTTTAATCCGGCCCTCTTGTTTGTTATATGGCGAAAAATGAAAGCGCTACCGCAAAATTTATATGTTTACCCTTTTACAAGGTTCAGGTTATAATAAAAATTATTAATTTAGGTTATCGAAATAAATGCAACATAGAAAAAAACTACATATTTAGAAAGGCGATGAACTTTGAATACAACTAGTGGAAAAAAACGAATACAGCTGGCGATACTTTTAGGCTCACTTGGACTTTTAGGACCTTTTACAATCGATACCTATTTGCCATCCTTTCCAACGATTGTAAAAGATTTTCACACTACGGCATCACTTGTACAAATTAGTTTAACCTCCTGTTTATTAGGTCTGGGATTAGGGCAATTAATCATTGGTCCAATGAGTGATGTGAAAGGCCGTAGGCAACCCTTAATCATTTTTATCATTTTGTACTTACTTGCTTCAATCACATGTTCGTTTGCGCCCAATATTTATTTCCTCATCTTTGCACGTTTAGTCCAGGGCTTTGCAGCAGCAGGTGGTCTGGTCATTTCTAGAGCGATTGTCCGAGATCTCTTTAGTGGAAGGGAACTAACCAAGTTCTTTACGATGATGGTGTTAGTAGGGAATCTCGGCCCGATTGTTGCACCAATTGCTGGAGGGGGGATTCTTGCTTTTACCAACTGGCATGGAGTATTTGTGGCTTTGGCATGTGTGGGTGCGATCTTACTCATTACTGTTTCCTTAAAATTAGAAGAAACGCTTCCAAAAGAAAAGCGTGTTCCGAGCAATTTACCACAAATCATGAATAACTTTGGTTCATTATTCAAGGATCGAACATTCATGGGCTACGCACTAACGCAAGGCTTTACGACTGCTGGAATTTTTGCCTATGTATCTGGGGTTCCCTTTGTCTATCAAAATATTTATGGGGTAACACCACAACAATTTAGTTTATTATTTGGAACAAATGGATTAGCGTTAATTATTGGAAGTCAATTGGTAGGTCGCTTAGCAGACCGAGTTTCTGAACAGACTTTCCTAAAGATTGGATTAGGATTGTCTAATTTGGCAGGTGCCTGTATCCTCCTTGCCCTATTTTTACATGCGCCGCTTTTTGCCGTGGCGATCCCGATTTTCTTTTTTATCGCTTCCATCAGTATGATTGGAACCACATCTTTTGCTTTAGCGATTGAAACTCAAGGTCATATTGCAGGAAGTGCTTCTGCATTATTAGGTTTATTGCCATTTGTCCTTGGCTCATTAACAGCTCCACTTGTTGGGATTGCAGGAGCGTACTCAGGAGTTCCGATGGGCGCGATCATCTTTGGCTCAAGTTTTCTGGCGTTCCTTTCCTATTTTGTTTTAGTAAGAAAATCTTCACTCGGGATTCAATTATCAAACGAACAATGCACCATAAAGAAAACAAGTATTTAATATAAAAAAAGGAGAACACATTTCTTTCACAGGGATGTGTTCTCCTTTTATTGATCGATTATTAATCTTAATAAAAACATAAAGGTTAGAAAGTTCCTTTCTATTAGTTTATTAAAGATTAATCCGTATAAACAACACCTTTAAACATTAAATCTACATTTAGATGCGAACTTTGAACCAGATTATTTCGAAATTCTTTGGCTTTTTTAAACGCTTCCATCATCCCTGATGCGAGAATCTTAATTTCTCTCGTTCCTACTGATTCTTTTAGAAGAAAAATATACTCTTTCATTTTATGTCACCCTTCAATGTTGTAATTTTAATATAATTATATACGAGTTTGAAAGCGATTACCACTATAATTTGTGAACGTTTTCAAAACTTTTTCAAATATGTTGTAAAAAGATTGACAATTTTAATTGAAATTCATCTTGTTTAATGAATATAAGGATAAAAATAAGCATGGCGTTATTAACAAAAGATGGAATGGGAATGTATGGAAAATGATTTTTTATTATTATATTAATATATTAAAATGTTTTGTGATTCCAATTGCTAATACACATGAAAAGAAAATATCATTACCAAATCAACATTGTTGATTCAATAACTGTAGCATTTCCTCATAAGTTGCATTTTTATAAAACAATAATAAGATAGAAAAAAGAGGAAGAGCGCCATTGTTATTCTTTTAAAAAAGCTTTTATATATATAACTTTTTATGATAAACTATCTTAGTTAACAATACCAATGTATGTTTATACGACTCTATTTATCATTATAAATTCTTATAACCTTAAGGCTCATACATAAATATAAGACCTTTTAATCAATTGTTATTTTTTGAATTTTTGATTTTTTTCATCAGCATTCTTCATCATTCTAACTAAATTGTCTTTACAACGTTTTTTTGTTAAAACCTAGATTTTTTTCGAAATTCATTAATCGGGAGAATGAAGTTTATATGAAATTTAGAACGAAGCTTTATGGCGGATTAGTCATTGTATTACTTTTTAATATTATTTTTCTAGTCATTTTAATGAAGATCATCAATCAACAGACGGTTACTATGAATTCACTGGTTTCTACTTTAGATGATAGGAAACAGATGGCTTCGACGATTGAGTTTGAAGTAAGTAACATGGGCAGGGAGCTAAGTGAGATAGCATCCATTCCACCAAGTGATGTACTTCCTCAAGTGGTGAACGAATGGGAGCAATCAAGGTTAAATATTCGTTCCTCATTAGATAGACTTGGAAAGATGGATAACCGGAAAGAAACACATGATTTAATTACCAAATTTAATACGATTTACAAAACATATGAAGATGTCGGTAATCAAATTATCATTTTACAAAAAACAGAGAGAAACGCTAATTTCGATAAGCTGCTATGGGGAGATGTAAAGCAAGATCGGGCACGTCTCCAACAGATTACCGATTTGTTATATAACCTGCAGGAACAGGAAATGAAAGATCAACTATTAAGAACAAAGCAAGCCTATAATCTTGAGTTAAACATGATTTATATCGTTGTTACGATTGGTTTTCTCATCGGCCTGATCGCTGCGATTTGGATCATTAGAAGTTTAACTAAAAATTTGCAGCGGGTTACTTCCGTCATGAGCAATGTGACTCTTTATCATGGAGAAAAGTTTCCACGAATTGGTGTAGCTTCTAAAGACGAAATAGGAGCGATCTCTATAGCTTATAATAAAATGGCTCAAACATTGGAAGAAAAAGCGGTGCATGAAAAAGCATTAATCGAAAAAGCAGAGGAGCATGGCTGGCTTAAGTCTAAAGTAGCACAGATTACTTCCATGTATACTTCCGTTGAAGATTTTAAGGCTTTGTCTCATGTGTTTATTCAGAATATCACACCAATGGTGGATGCCCATTATGGCGTCTTTTATCTAAAAGAAGGAGTGGGCGATAATCAACGTCTAGTGAGTATGGCTTCTTATGCCTTTAACCATGATCCGGCAAAGTCTAGAATTTTCCATCTTGGTGAGGGACTGGTTGGTCAATGTGCGACAGAACAGAAACCCATTATGATTTCAGAAGTTCCCGACAATTATGTGAAAATTGCTTCCGGGATTGGTGAAGCAGCTCCCAAAACTATATTTATTCTACCGGCTGAATATGAAGGAGAGGTACTGGCTGTTCTTGAGGTAGCTTCTTTTCAACCATTCAATGACGTTCAACAAGCCCTACTTCAAGAAGTTATGGCCGATATCGGTATAACCATCAATAGTATTGGAAATCGCATGCAGGTCAAAAAATTATTACAAGATTCACAGGCCTTAACAGAAGAGCTGCAAAGCCAATCTGAAGAGCTTCAACAGCAACAAGAGGAACTACGATTAATTAACGAAGAGCTCGAAGTACAATATAAAAATTCGGAGCAGAAAAATGAAGAATTGGAGAAAATCAGTATTGCCCTTGAGGAGAAGGCACAGGAACTGTCTCTTACCTCCCAATATAAATCTGAATTTCTTGCAAATATGTCTCATGAACTTCGAACTCCGCTAAATAGTTTATTAATCCTTGCGCAAATGCTAATGGAAAAAAAATATGAAAATTTAACAGAAAAACAATTGGAGTATATTCAAACAATTTATTCATCTGGACATGATTTGCTGCATTTGATTAATGAAATTTTGGATTTAGCAAAAGTTGAGGCAGGAAAAATTGAGGTTATTAACGGAGAAGTTCCATTCGAAAGAATTACTACCTTTGCAGAAAGATATTTTTCTCCTTTAGCTCGTCAAAAAAATTTGGAGTTTACGATTAATTTAGATAATGATTTACCGAATTTCATTTACACTGATGAGCATCGACTAAATCAAATTTTGAGAAATCTTCTATCAAACGCCTTTAAATTCACAGAAAAAGGCTGTGTTTCATTTATAATTAAAAAGGTTGTTCCAAATGAAACGAACAAGCACTTATTTGCCAATCAGACAGAATCATTGATCAGTTTTACTATTGCTGATACAGGAATTGGCATTTCAAAAGATAAGCAGAAATTAATTTTTAATTCATTTATTCAAGCTGATGGAACCACTAGCCGAAAATATGGAGGGACAGGCTTAGGTTTATCGATTAGCCGTGAGTTTTCTCACTTACTCGGGGGCTTTATTGATTTAAAAAGTGACGAAGGGGCTGGAAGTTCCTTCACTCTATACTTGCCTATTCATCATTTTGAAAAAAGTGAAAATCACTTTATTCAACTTTCGGAAACGGCTGTTGCACTTGATGAAGAGGATCTTTCTCCAAGTGGCGAACAGGAATTCCAACCGAATGCAAACATTATCGAAGATACCACAATGGATTACTCGTTAATGAATGGCAAGAAAATTCTTATTGTAGATGATGATATGCGGAATATATATGCTTTATCCTCTGCTCTAGAGGAATATGAAATAGGCGTACTTTTTGCAGAAAACGGCAGAGAAGGAATTGAAGTTTTAGAAGAAAATCCAGATGTTGATCTCATTTTAATGGATATTATGATGCCAGAAATGGATGGATTTGAGGCAATCAAATATATTCGTTCCAAATCAGGATTTCAGGATTTACCTATTGTCGCTTTAACAGCAAAGGCGATGAAACATAACCGCGAGGAATGTATTGAGGCTGGTGCTTCAGATTACATTAGTAAACCAATTGACTTAGATCAGTTATACTCATTGATCCAAGTTTGGCTATATAGATGATAGGTGGGGAAGGACCATGACCAATATCGATCAAAAACAGAACGTTCAGCAGCTGCAGACCATTGAAATTGAGTTATTACTAGAAGCCATTTATCGTCATTATGAATATGATTTTCGAAACTATGCCGCTCCTTTCCTTCAAAGAAGAATTTTGAATCGCATGGCTGCGGAAAAACTTAAGACTGTATCAGGATTACAGGAAAAGATACTACATGATCCCCTTGCGATGGAGAGGTTGTTTCATGACTTCTCCATTAACGTAACAGAAATGTTTCGGGATCCTTCTTTTTTTAAGATTCTGAGGAAGAAGGTCATCCCCTTAGTAAGAGAATATCCAGCCATTCGAATATGGCATGTTGGATGCGGTTCGGGAGAAGAAGTCTATTCGATGGCTATTTTGTTGCATGAGGAAGGTATTTATGAAAAAACCAAGATTTATGCTACCGATATCAATAAAGTCAATTTAGATAAAGCAAAACAAGGTTCTTTTCCTTTAGAAAAAATGAAACGTTATACAACTAACTACATTCAATCTGGTGGGGAAAAGGCCTTTTCAGAGTATTATTCAGTAAAAAATGAACTAGCAGCGTTTCATTCGTTCTTAAAAAAGAATATGGTCTTTTTTCAGCACAATTTGGTTACCGATCAATCATTTAACGAGTTTCATATTATTATTTGCCGAAATGTGATGATTTATTTTAATAAAAAATTGCAAAATCATGTGCATCAGTTATTATATGAAAGTCTTTTTTCTTCAGGTTTTTTAGGTCTTGGAAATAGAGAGGAGGTCCGATTTACCGATTATGCAGGGCACTATGAAGTACTCCATTCAGAACAAAAACTTTATCGAAAAAACAAATAATCCAGACTCGGAAGTCATTAATATTTTAATGGTAGACGATCTTAAGGAAAATTTAGTCGCATTGGAAGCGGTTCTCTCATCCACCAGCTATCGTTTAGTTACGGCTAGGTCGGGAGAGGAAGCGTTAAAGTGCATTTTAAAACAGGATTTTGCCGTCATTTTGCTAGATGTTCAAATGCCTGGCCTAAATGGTTTTGAAACGGCAAAGCTTATTAAAGCCAGAAAAAAGTCAAAAAATATTCCTATTATTTTTATTACCGCTATCAGTCAAGATATGGAACACGTTCTCCATGGTTATGCTGTTGGGGCTATCGATTATATTTTTAAACCGTTTAATCCTGAGACCTTAAAACAAAAAGTAGCACAATTTGTTAAAATTTATAAAAGTCATACGGAGAGCTTAAAACGAACAGAATGGAAAAAATCGATTGAACTTGAGGAAGTTAATCATAAATTGAATCGGACAACCGTTGATTTATATAAAACGGAGACTCTTTCAAAAGTGATTGGCGAAACCTTGCTGGACACAATTGTTACCTTTGATGAATCTGGTATCATTCTATCAGTCAATCCGATTGTCCGAAAAATGTTTGGCTATAAAAGTGAGGAATTAGTTGGGAAACATTTAGCCGTTATTCTCCCTGTCATCAAACAGGATAGTGATCTGATGATTTCCTTATCGATTCATTCCATTACAAAGTCTTCCATAGGAAAAATACTAGAAGGTGTGGCACTTCGGAAAGATCAAAACCGTTTTCCCGTGGATATTCAAATTGGCAAAGCAACAATCGAAAATAGTCCTCTATTTGTTTGCACCATTCGTGATGTGACGGAACGGAAAGAAATAGAGAAAATTAAAAATCAACAATTTAATTTCCTTAAAAAAGTAGTAGAAGAGCGGACACTAGACTTGTTGTCTACAAATGAGAAGCTTAAAGCGGAAATTAAGGAGCGTAAAAAAGTAGCAGATGACCTTTTCGTTTCACATGAACGGACTAAAAAAATATTTGATGCCAGCCCATGTTTAATGGCGATTCGTTCCGTAAGTAGCGGCAGATTTATCGATGTTAACAAGGCTTGGCTGAAGTCTACTGCATATGAATATGAAAATGTTAAGGATCAAGTTTTTGACTGGGGTCTTTTTACGTGTAATGAGGGGAAAAAGGTCGAATTCGCTGATCTCGAATCAAATGAAACATTGAGCAATTTAAAGGTTACATACCAGTCAAAAGACGGGGAAATCCGTTGTGGCTTATTATCAACGGAATTCATTGATATCCAAGGCGAGGCGTGTTCTCTTATCTTGGTAAATGATATTACAGAAAGAGAGAATTTAGAGAAAGAAATGTTGCGTTTAGACCGATTAAATCTAATTGGCGAAATGGCAGCTGGAATTGCTCATGAAATCCGAAACCCCATGACAACTGTGCATGGATTTTTGCAAATGTGGAAAATCAACGACCAAAGTCTATCCCTTGAAATTGTTAATATTATGCTTGATGAACTAAACAGAGCTAATAGTATCATTAAAGAGTTTTTAACACTTGCTAAGAACAAAGCAACTGATAAAACCGAACAATCTTTAAATGGTATCATTGAACCCATTCTTCCCCTGTTAAATGCAGAAGCGAATCTTGCTGGGAAAAGTGTACAGCATCATTTTGAGCCATGTCCTGAACTGCTATTAGATGAAAAAGAAATTCGGCAGCTTTTCTTGAATCTTGCTTTAAATGGTCTTGAAGCAATGGACCACGGCGGGACACTTACCGTAAAAACATACAGTGAAGAAAAAAAGGTTATTTTAGAGGTAAGAGATTGTGGGAAAGGAATCAAACCAGATATTCTTGATAAAATTGGTACTCCTTTTTTTACAACGAAAGAGAATGGGACCGGGTTGGGACTAGCGGTTTGTTATAGTATTGCGGATCGTCATCAAGCAAAAATCAAGGTGCAGACAGGGAACGAAGGAACTTCTTTTTCCATTTATTTTAATTGTGATTCAGATAAAAAACAGTGCTTGAATGGTGAGAAACAGTGAAGAAAAAAAGGTTAATCCTTGTTGTTTCGTTAGTTTTTTTCTGTGGTTTATTGGGGTATTTTTACAAAGTATTTGCGGCAGAAAAGCCGACAGTGGCTGTTGTTATAAAAGATTCAAAAACGGAGTATTGGAAGATTATGATCTCTGGAATTGAAAAGGGATTTGCAAGTTTTGGAGCAAAGGGAAAAATATATGCTCCTGACCAAAATAATGGAGACCAACTGGCTATTTTGAAAAGGGTATTAAAAGAAAAACCGGACGCCCTTATTTTGTCTCCACAAGACCCGGCTGCATCTGTACCAATATTAGAGGAATTTAAAAAGAAACACATTCCGGTGCTGCTTGTTGATACGGGGATAAAATGGTCTGGTCAAACTTCCTTTATTGGAACGGATAACCCCTCATTAGGTGAAAAAGCAGGGGAGCTATTATCCTCGATGCTGCAGCCTGGTGACAAAGTAGCACTTGTTGGTGTGATTACAAAGGACCCCGTCAGTGGGGATCGGATTCAAGGAGCAAAAAAGGCTTTAAATACAGTTGGCATTGAGACGGTTGGCAGCAATATCTTGTATAATGATTACACCACCAAAGTTACTCCCGTTTTCGCTAAAATGCTAAAGAATAATCCTGATATCAAAGGTGTTTTTGCATCAAATGACATTATGGCTTTACAAGTAATCAAGTACTTAAAAGAAAAAGGATTGAACATACCAGTTGTAGGAGCAGACGGCATTATTGATATGCTGAAATATGTCAAAAATGGAACTTCGAAGGGCTCCGTAGCACAGAATCCTTATGATATGGGCTATATTAGTGTGGAAAATGCCTTAAAGGCTATAAAAGGGGAAAGAGTAGAAAAGAAGATTGATAGTGATGTCGACATTATTACAGCGGATAATGCTAAAAGCAAGCTTGAGTTTTTAGAAGCTTTAAAAGACTAGGCGGTTAAACGCATTCTATTAAAAGTTTCATTTCCATGCAGATTATGCAAACTAAAAACTCCTCCACTGAGAAAAACTAGTCATTTGTTTTATCTCAGTGGAGGCTTTTTGTCATTTAAATAAGGCATTAAACATTTTTTATTGATTTATATTTCCCTCAAATAATACTTCTTTTAATGGCTTTCTAGTGCTTGACTTCTCGCGATCTCGCAAACCCTCAGAAAGAGTTTCTTTATTGCCGCGATAACCAATGCTTATGACTACATGAAGATCAAAATCATCAGGGACATTTAGTAAGCTTCTGGCTTTTTCCTCATCAAATCCCCCTATAGCATGTGTGCTCAATCCTAGCAATGTGGCTTGAAGTGATAAATGGCCCCAAGCTGCACCAGCATCAAACGTATGTGCACCGTTAGGGTCACCATTCTCTCTCTTTTTGTCTGAAGCTAACAGAACCAGTACTGGTGCAGATTTGGCCCAAGTAAGGTTAAAGGGATTTAAGAATTCATGAAAGGTTTTCAGTTGATTTTCAGTTTTGGCTACAAAAAATCGCCAAGGTTGATCATTGAAAGATGATGGGGCCCATGTAGCCGCTTCTAGTATTTTATACAATTCCTCATCGGAAATTTTTTGCTCAGAATATGCCCGAGGGGACCAACGATTTAAAAATAAAGGATTGATCGAGTATTCAGATTGACGATTTTCCTCCACTTCACTGGCAAGCTGTTGAGTAGGATTAATAGATAAACTCATGGTTATACACCGCTTTCTAAAAGAATTGTGTTGTGATAAATGAAAATATTTTTTTGCTGTTATTTGATTGATGATGATTAGTTATAACCTGCTAAAGATGAATTGATACATTGAAATCACTTAACCTCCTTTTTTAAGACCGATAGTGCTACAAATAACAAAGGAGGCCAGAGCATAGCTCTGGCCTCCACGTTTATGGTCGGCTTCATTTTTATAAAGTTGTTAATCAGGTAATCCTATCTGTTTTGTCGACATTTTAGAACATACTGGAAATCCTGTCAAGAGAAAAGCACCTTCAAGATATTTCAGCGAGTAAATTCTTTTATTTGGACTAGGATGAAGCTCCTCACAAGGAAGACGATTATACTCCAAAAAAGAAAGCGGCTGTTGCGTTCGCGATGCCTTACAATTAAGTTTTGGAAAAAAGGGATTGAAAGAGATTATAATCGGCGCCAAAGGAATTAATAACTGATCTATTGGTAAAGCCATTATTCCGGTTTCTTCAAGCAGTTTAATAATGGATATAATTTTATTACTTAATGATAAAAAAGAATTTCGACTTCGATAATTGTCCAGTTCAGCGCCTAGCCCCTCGAGGTCATAGAAAGCTCCAAAATGAAGGCAAAAAGTGCCTTCCTTTTGGGGGAGCTTCTTATGCTTGTCGGGGTTGACCAAGGCGCTTGCGCTTTTCTTACTGCCGTATTCCTGCTGATAATGGGACAGCAAATTGTTGTGGAGCGGATAAACCAAGTAATGAACTTCCTACAGTCGTATAGGCAATATTAGGGGCTCGATGAACTTGACCAGATCCACAACCAATTTGCAGAACTCCGGCATTGACCATATTACCTATTTTTAAAAAACGGATATCAAATGTTTGTTGAAGATGTTTATCCATTTTCATCACCTCTAATTAACTATATGTTCTAGAGTTAGGTTGAATTCAGGATTATGATCATGCCGAAGTTTTTCCCATTACAAAAACATGCCTGTTATTTTTTGAATCGGAATGGTACGGTTGAAACGATCACATTTTTTTGATAAATGAGGTAGAGACGTAACAAAAGGCTTGATTGGTTATGCAAAATATCGTGCCATCTCTTCTTGGTAATAAATTGAGGAATCAAGACGGTAAGTGAGTACTTTTGTTCATTCGCCTTTTCCTCCACTATTTCGATAAAGCGTGCAATCGGTCGTAATAAACTTCTATAAGAGGTATACAACGTCACAAGACGTATATCTGGCTGCCATTCCTTCCATTGATCCTCCATTTGTTTTTCACTCTCACGGTCAAAAGCAACATAGACTGCAATGACAGAGTCACCAATTAACTTCGCATAGTTTAATGAGTTTTCTACAACCTTAGAAATCCCAGCAACCGGGACAATGACAATGTTACCATCTAACGGAAGAGACTCATTTTCTGTTGTAATCCTCATTTGTTCACCAACGGCATCATAATGCCTTTTAATTCGATGGCACATAAAGACGATCAGCGGTAAGAAGATGAGAATATACCAGACTTGAGAAAATTTTGTGATAAAGAAAATGAGTACAACCGTTAAAGTAATCAGTGCGCCAATTAAATTAATGGTCATTTTCGGTAGCCAACCAGAAGGTTTTTCTCTAATCCATTTCACAATCATACCTGTTTGTGACAGTGTGAAGGGGATAAACACACCTACTGCGTAAAGGGGAATCAGTGCTTCTGTTGCACCTCTAAAGATGATAATCAATAGAATGGATGCGACACTAAGAGTAATGATTCCATTTGAATAGCCAAGTCGATCGCCGCGATTTAGGAACATTCTCGGTATATACTTATCGCTGGCGAAGTTTACCGCTAACATCGGGAAAGCAGAGAAGCCTGTGTTCGCAGCAAGGACCAAAATCAGAGCCGTTGTTCCCTGGATAAAATAATAAAGGAAGTTTCTTCCAAAAATATGAGAAGCCATTTGGGAAACAACCGTTTCCTCTGCTTTAGGAGAGATGCCCAGCCAATATGCTAAAAACATCGTTCCCGAGAAAAGCACAGCTAAAATGCATCCCATGATCATTAAAGTATGGACTGCATTTTTAGCTTCAGGTTCCTTGAAATTCGGAACAGCATTTGAAACGGCTTCCACTCCTGTAAGAGCCGAGCAGCCTGATGAAAAGGCACGTAATAGAAAAAATAGACCAATACCAGGAACAGCCGTTCCTATTGGGGTATGTAGATGGAAAGGAATCTGTCCGCTAACCATTTGCCATAGTCCCACTCCAATTAGAAGAAGTAACGCCAAGACAAATAAGTAAACCGGATAGGCAAGAACATTAGCTGATTCCGTAATTCCTCTGAGATTCAAAATCGTAATCAAAATAACTAAAAAGCAAGCGATTACGATATTATAGGGATGTAAGAACGGAAATGCGGATGTAATCGCATCGGTTCCGGCTGAAACACTTACGGCTACTGTTAAGATATAATCGACTAATAACGAACCGCCTGCTACAAGCCCTGCATTTTTCCCTAAGTTACTTTTCGAGACAACATAGGCGCCCCCGCCATGAGGATAAGCGTAGATAATTTGGCGATAGGATAAAATTAAGGCAGCTAACAGGATGAGGACACCCACACCAATCGGTATTGAATACCAGAGAGCAATAAATCCTAAAGTGGATAACACAATGATAACTTGTTCAGGGCCGTATGCCACAGAAGAAAGGGCATCCGATGACAGAATGGCAAGTGCTTTTAATTTACCTAAGCGCTGTTCGCCTAATTCACTTGTTTTCAGCGGTTTCCCAATTAAGGCTCGTTTAAATATTGAATAACGCATAAAGTCCCCCCGTAGCATTAAGCAATTGAACTGCTTTTATTAACCATAGGATTATATTACCCTCTAATACCTTTTGAAAACCATTGAACAATGCAAAATGCCAAATCGAACATTTGTGTAAAATTTACATGATGCCAAATTCATCGAATCAGGATTCAATACTTATCTAAGAATTTATTAAGGACTTTGATTCTATATGTTATTCAATTTACTTTGAAGACCTTGCTCGGATAAGAAAAAGATTCACGAATTAAGGATTGGCTTTAATATTTCAATCATGAATGCTAAAAAACAATACTTTTGGATTATGTTGTGATAAAACTGAAATAGGGTAAGAGAAATTTTTAACCGTTCCGTATTCAAGTACCAACATTAATAGTGTCAGTGGATTTATGGAATAATTGAAGTTGAGTGTGAGAACTAAGTATAAAAAAATTGGTGGAGGTTAATTAGGAATGTCTGAGAATACTGCAAGTAAAATGCACTTTATGCTGAAGTCTACTCCTCCGAGAGCAACTTTCCAACAGGACATGACAGAAGAAGAACGAAATATCATGGGAAAACATATTGCCTATTGGACGGACAAGCAAAAGCAAGGGATTGCTCTAGTCTTCGGTCCTGTCCGAAATCCATCAGAACCGCACGGACTTGCCATAATTGAAGTTGAAAATGAAGCTCAAGTCCCAAAACTAATAGCAGAAGATCCAGCTGTCATGGCTGGGATCATGACAACTGAATTTCACCCGATGTTTGCGGTACTGCCGAACCAACACGCTTGAACAGTTTGCCAGTGTTAGTTGAAAAGAGACTTGAAAAGACAAAAGTAAAAGGCTCAGGATGGGACTGAGCCTTTTGCTTTTTAGTTATTCATTTTGTGCAACGCTGTTTCCGTCTAAAAACTGATTTAGGGCTGAGATATTCTTATCGAAGTCCACGTCTAAAACCGCACCCAGTCCGTCCACACGTTTATTTTCAAAACTTCCATTTTCAGGAAGGCGGAATGTTTCTAAATTTCCACTTTTCTTCGTTATAATGTCTTTTCCAATAGTCAAAATCGTGGAACTATCTAGGTTGGTATCTACGTATTTATTCATAATACTTAATAGCTTAGGGAGTTTTACCACACTTTGAAAGCTAACGGCTTGGTCTTTTAATTTTGAAATCACTTCTTGCTGTCTTTGTATTCGTCCAAAGTCACTTAAACGATCGTGACGGAAACGGACATATCCTAACAACTCTTTCCCATGCAGGGTTTGTTTGCCTTCTTCTAACTTGGTTTCGATACCATAGGACATCTCATAGGGAATATCTACTTCAATTCCATTTGGAGCAATGAGATCGACCGCTTTTTCAAATCCCTTAAAGTCTACCATCGCATAATAATGGATATCCAGATTAAAATTTTCTTTAATGGTTTCTCTTAGTAATTCAGGACCTCCAAACGAAAAAGCTGCATTTAATTTTTGCTGGCCATGTCCTGGTACAGAGACCAACATATCTCGCATCAAAGAAATCAGTCTGATTTTATGGGTTTGTGGATCATAATGTGCCACCATTATGGTATCCGTTCGCGCTTGTTTTTCACCCCGTGAGTCACTACCTAATAAAAGAACATTGATTTCATTTAGTTTATTTTTTTTCGCTCCTTTAAATGGTTGAGTTCCTTCGGTCTTTTTCAGTGGTTGGTTGACCGTTTTTATTGCGTCTTCTATGTATTGGAATATAGTAAAAAGACCAACTAGAAATATACTTACTAGAAGAAGGGCACCAAACACTCTCCTCCATTTTATTCTTTTTCGATTCTCTTTTGACCGTAACAAATCTTGCATCACCTCATTATAAAAACCCCTTGAAGTAATGATTATCCCATAAGAATTTTTCATCTTTTTTAATAAAAGATTACATTTTATTAAATTTCTGATTACACTTCCAAATTTTTCTGTCATGAATCTGTGTAAATTCAAAAAAAGTAATGACGTTATTTTTAGAAGATTCGTGGCAAAATATATTCAAGAATGGGTTTCCAAAGTTGGATAAATTCGCTTTAATATAAAGAAAGGTTTTTTTTCGGAGGTGAAATTTATGGCAGTTATTTCAACACAGCAGCGTGATAAAGTGAGTTCCTATCAAAGTCTTCGTTCCTTATATGAACGAAACATTACAGTGAATAGTATTGCAGAGCATTTAGATACTTGTCATCTTCATGATGATGCGAACCAAATTAAACACGTGATGATTACAAAAGATTATGATGTTTTAGGCGTGGAAAATAACGGAATTGTTATTGGTTATGTGGTAAGAGAGGACATGATGGAAGGAATTTGTCAAGAGTACTACCGCAGCTTTAGTCCAACCGAGCTTGTTTCGGAATCCACGCCACTTTTACAAACTCTTTTTATTTTAAAAGAAATCGATCGAATATTTATCCTAGAAGGGAACAGAATTACCAAAGTGGTCACATTGGCAGATCTTCAGAAACCGCCAATTCGAATGTTATTATTTGGTTTGATTTCTTTATTAGAGATGCATCTTTATCGGATTATTAATGAATACTTTCCTAATGATACCTGGAAACAGCATTTAAACCCGAAGCGGATTCAATTCGCGGAAGATTTATTTTCACTTAGAAAATCCAAGAATGAAGCCATTCAATTAAGTGATTGTTTGCAGATTTGTGATAAAAGAGACATTGTCTTAAATGAGGAAGCATTGCGAGAACGGCTGGGGATTGAAACCAAGACGAAGGGGAAACAGTTTTTTAAAAAATTAGAAGAACTTCGTAACAATTTAGCCCATTCCCAGAATATCAATACGGAAGACTCTTGGAATGAAATGTTCTCCTTAATTGAACAGACGGAGAAACTGTTAGAGGAATGTGAAAAGATCAAATAACCTCTAGAGTTGGTGCTTGATTATAAGGCACCAACTTATTCTTTTTAGTTACGGTGGAGCAACAGAGTTGCTCTGCTTTTTTATTATCGGGAGAAGGTTATAGTTGGATAAAAATGGTAAAAAATCCAATGTTGACGAAAAATGAGCCAATAATGGAGAATTTTCGGCCAATCCCTATTAAAAATGAGCCAAAAGCTCCGAAAAATGAGCCAAACTCCCCAGAAAATCAGCTAATTGAATTTAAAATGGTAAAAAAAAGAAGGCAATATACCTTCTACATTCTGAATTCCACTGTTTTAAGTTCGTTGAATCGTCGAGAGGGAGAAGTTTTTTACCATTTTTTGTAGATTACGATGGCCCTCTCTTAATTTGATCGTTTCTTCAATGATTTTTTGGAATCCTTCTATATCTCGATCAGTTGCATTTAATAAAGACTTCGGCAGGCCTTCGACGAGTTGTTGTAGGGTTAGTTCACTCAAGAATAATACCACCTTTCAACTTTTTCGTAGAACTCAATTCCTTTTCTTTAATATTTTGTATAGTGTTGTGTTTTTCCTGCCATCACGTTATAAAACTTATCTACATGAATCTCCAAATATGAAAAGGAAAAGAAAAATTACTCCTTTTTCTTACATATTCAGACGGTAAATCTATTATTTTTTCTGGCAATTGTAGAAAAATATTAGGAATATTTTATATCCAATCTGTCTCTTACAGTTATTTTTATATAAATAAAAGTTGCAAGGGTACTATTGCATAAAAATAGGAGAAACGAATGGGAACAAATGTACGTAAAAAGTAACTGTTTTAATAGATTCATAATTGTTAAACTATTGGTAACAACAAGGTTTGACTTCTCTGGAATCTGTCAGGAGGGATATAATGGAGCGAATAGTACGCTTGATTCCGTACAAATTGATTGCGAAGTTAGAAGCAGTAACCGAGGTGCCAAAAGGGGTCGAAATGATACAGGCCCCCAAAATCTGGGGAAAAACAAAAGGGTTGGGAACCACGATTGCAATCCTTGATACCGGCTGTGATCTGGCACATCCTGACTTAAAGGATCGGATTATCGGGGGACGGAATTTTACCAATGACGATAAGGGTAATCTAGAGGTTTTTCGGGATTATAATGGTCATGGCACCCATGTCGCCGGGACCATTGCAGCTACGCAAAATCAAAAAGGGGTAGTGGGTGTTGCTCCTGAAGCTAATCTTTTAATTGTCAAAGTCCTTGATAAAAATGGTTCCGGACAATATGACTGGATTATCAATGGCATCCACTATGCGATTGAACAAAAGGTTGATATCATTTCGATGAGCCTTGGCGGCCCAGAAGATGTTCCGGAGTTACACGAAGCCATTCAAAAGGCAGTTGATAATAATATTCTGGTTGTATGTGCTGCTGGTAATGAAGGGGATGGTCAGGATACCACCAATGAATTTGATTATCCTGGATCTTATAATGAAGTCATTAGTGTTGGAGCGGTCAGCCTAGACCGACGAATTTCCGATTTTAGTAATTCAAATAATGAGGTAGATCTCGTCGCTCCTGGGGAAACGATTCTTTCAACCTACCTGAACGGAAAATATGCGAAACTCAGTGGAACATCAATGGCCACTCCACATGTATCCGGAGCCTTAGCCCTTGTCAAAATCCTTTCGAATCGAGCCTTCGAGAGGGAACTGACAGTACCTGAACTCTACGCGCAATTAGTCAAACGAACCGTTCCTCTAGGGTTTTCGCCAAAGTTAGAAGGAAATGGGATGGTGTTTCTGACTGCGATTGATTATTTAACAGACGTTTTTAACCATGATCTAAAATTAAATTTCATAAAGAATCATAAATAGTTTACTAGTTAATCAAACAGTGCCGTAGTAATTCTTCGGCACTGTTTGATTTTTTCGAGCAATTTATGTATGAAATGTGAGGACCAGTTATGATAGATGAAGAGGTTCTACAATTTGTTCACCATTTATCCCCACATATACAGAATTTTTTTCAGTAATACTTACCATATAAGTTATAATTCCAGCGTTAGCCATTTCTCTTAGAAAATCTAAAAAGGGGAGTGCTATGTTTGCGATTACTTGTAATGCCTGATTTCGATTAAATTGATTTGAAATGACAAAGTTAACTTGAGGTTCTGTTTTTAACTCAGCGTGCTCGCCCTTATATGTAGCTTGACCTGTGGCCACATCAATATGGTATTTAAAAACCCCAATTTTCGATAATTCTTCTAAAAATTCACCAAAGCTTGTCTTTCCTGTGCTTCTACTTTCAATAATCATATGTAATTCATTTTCTGTTAGTTTGGAATCCATGGTTCATCCTCCAATTATTCCTTGAAAATACTTTTGAACGACCCTTTTTCTATTAAACATTTCGACATTTTTCTGCATCCTCTGAAATGTTCCAACATACATGTAAGATTCAAATTATAAAGAAGTTTGTTGATTTTACTGACTTTACCAGTTGTTAGTGGTGTTAGTGTGGATATTTATTTTTGGTAAAGGTGGGATTTTGTCAAATCTTGACCTATTTTTTTGCTTTCAACACTTCCATTTTATTTGTAAAATATAAAAAAACTATTAGATATATAACAAATGTTATTGGATTTATTAGTAAGCAGAATAAACTAACATTCAAAATTATTATAATGATATAAAGGAGATTGAACAAAATGTACAAGTACACCATCTATGTAACCTACAAAGGAAAAGTTTATCAAACCAACGTATTAGCTGACAAAAACCAACCAGAAGATGAAGTTTACCGTATAGCAAAAGAGCAAGTTGAAAAACAATGGGCAAATTAAAATACATAAATATGGAATTTTTATAAAACTTCGTTTACCTGAGTATCTAGCCGCCTATGGCGGCTTTTTATAATTGAAATGATATTTGTGATTGGACCCAGATAACTACAATTTAAATTTAAGTTCGTTATTAAGATTTGATTTCTTTTCTAATTTACAAACCCACTTATAATATCCAACCAGTATTAAGAGAAGAATTGGGTTAATAATAAGGGAATGCCAAATGGTCCACCAACCGTAATAGAAAAAACCCCATGGTTCTGGTAATAATGCGATTGACTCGTAGAGTAATAAAAGAATCTCCCACACGGCAATATAGAGAATTTTTTTATATAATTCCTTTTTATAGGGAAAGAAATTTAAAAAAATGACATTCACAGGTGGGACTAAAAAAATATGAGCAATGAATGATTGCCAATCTACATTTTTTGTGAAATACCAATATCCATGATATTTAAAATCAACATAAACATCAAAGATCGATTGAAATGCAATAGTAAACATCCAGATATGATACATTTGGTTTGGAGTTAATCGTTTTTTTATTTTTAGAGCGCAGGAGTTAAAAATAACAATTGCGATGATAAGACCAATCATAAATACACCTTTTCCCAGTTACTTTCTATGAGTTATTATTTCCAAATAATTACATTCGATACTTAAAGATGAGGCTTTAAAACTAAAGTAATATTGTTAAGGGTAGTCAAAAATAGTACTGCTTTTTTGTTATTGTCCTTAGCCAGCTATTTGTTAATATTATCCGATCATTTGTTTATATCCATTTAATTTGTTCATATCATCGAAGTGAATGGGACTTTTGGACTACCAAATTTTACAGCTTTCTTCCATTCGAGTGAGATGATATAGTTAATTTGTAAGTTGCTTCGGCATTTACGAGAAGGTTTTCTACAGAGAAGTACTCAAGAGGTTGAAGAGGCGCCCCTGCTAAGGGTGTAGGTCGGGTAACCGGCGCGAGGGTTCAAATCCCTTCTTCTCTGCCATTATTTATTATGGGAATGTCCTGGTATCGACAGGGATAGCTTGAGCTTGTATGGCGAGTCGAGGGAATCGTCCTCGTTAAAACGATAAAGCCTAATAACTGGCAAACAAAACAACAACTTCGCTTTCGCTGCCTAAAAACAGCTAATAGCGGTTCCACTCTCCATCGTCCATGTGGCAGGGTAGGGACTCATTTTAAGTGGACTACGCTGAAATCCACCGTCTGAGGAAATCGGAAGAGAATAACCAGACTAGCTGCTTCCATGCCTGTCAGTAGGCTAAAGAAGTGAGTGAATCTTAATCTACTGACTACACTCGTAGAAGTATAAGTGCCAATATCTTTGCACACGGGTTCAACTCCCGTCATTTCCACTAGAACTTTTAAAAAAACAAAGTATCCCATTTTTCCGCAGTAGCTCAGTGGTAGAGCTATCGGCTGCTAACCGGCCGGTCGTAGGTTCGAGTCCTACCTACGGAGTCATAACCCAACAAGGACACTAGGAATCAGGTCAGGGCGGGAACGCAGCAGCCTTAACTAGTGAAATTGTGTGGGTTATTACATAGAACAAAAGTGAAAAAGCGCAAAACTCTCAGTGAGTTTTGTGCTTTTTTTGTTAATATCCTGAAATTTGTTCATATCTATTCAAATTTTGTTAATGTAATCAATTTTTTGTTTATATCCACTCGAAATTTGTAATATATTCAAGTTTTTGTTAGTAAAGCAATAAAAGTATGTAAAAAATCGCTAAATCCTCTTTTGAATTTGTACGTTCAGATTGTGACGTAGAATTCACGAACGTTCGTGTTTTGCTATTATTAACTTTAAATGAATATAATTGTTAGCGTAAACAAAATAGCGATAGTATTGTAATTTGTCTAATAATTACTTATAATGATATTTGTTAATGTTTTTTGTAATATCCAATAAAAACGAACATTTATTACCTAATTGAATAATTTGTTCGTGTTATTAATCCAACAAAGGAAAAGAAGTGGGAAAAGTTATTTTAATGGCTTTGTTAAATGGATGTAAATCTAATACTTCTCAGGGGGACTATCTATGAAAAATCTAATCAAAAAATGGAATCAAATCAGTCTGGTTAAACAAATCATTGTCGGTTTGGTTGTTGGAATTATATTAGCAGTAACGATTCCAGAAACCGCTAAGCCCGTGGTCATTTTGGGTTCTTTATTTGTAGGTGCGTTAAAAGCCATCGCTCCTGTTCTGGTTCTATTCTTGGTTATGTCGGCCATTGCTCAACACAAAAAAGGGCACCAAACAAATATGAAATCTATTATCATCTTATACCTTTTAGGAACCTTTTTAGCCGGGCTAATGGCTGTTATTGTAAGCTTTGTTTTTCCTGTCAGTATATCCCTTACAAAAAGTGCGGAGGGCGTGTCGGCGCCAGGCGGAGTGGTAGAAGTGCTTAAGTCCTTATGCCTGAGTGTTGTCGAAAACCCAGTTAAAGCAATCTATAATGCCAACTATATTGGGATTTTAGCGTGGGCAACCCTTCTTGGTATGGCCTTAAAAAATGCTTCAGACACAACAAAAACTGTGATTTCGAACTTCTCAGATGCTGTTTCTAAAATGGTTGGTTGGATCATCAAGTTTGCTCCTTTTGGAATTATGGGGTTAGTGATTGATTCGATTACAACGAATGGAATCAACTCTTTACTAAGCTATGGTAAATTACTTGCTGTTTTGGTTGGATGCATGCTTCTAGTTGCTCTTGTACTCAATCCAATCATCGTGTTCATTAATATCCGTCAGAACCCATATCCCCTCGTTTTAAAGTGTTTAAGGGAAAGTGGAATTACAGCATTCTTCACGCGCAGTTCGGCTGCAAACATTCCTGTAAATATGAGATTATGTGAAGATTTACAGTTAAATAAAGATTCTTATTCTGTATCTATTCCTCTAGGAGCTACCATTAATATGGCAGGAGCAGCCGTCACCATTTCAGTTTTAACACTTGCAGCAGTCCATACATTGGGCATCCATGTGGACATCCTTACAGCAATCATCCTAAGCTTATTATCCGCTGTATGTGCTTGCGGCACTTCTGGCGTTGCTGGTGGATCACTTTTACTAATCCCTTTAGCCTGCAGCATATTTGGGATTCCGTCTGATGTTTCTATGCAGGTAGTGGGGGTAGGCTTTATCATCGGTGTTTTACAGGATTCATTTGAAACAGCCATAAATTCTTCGACGGATGTACTTTTTACTGCAACTGCTGAATTTAAGGAGAGGCGCAAAAAGGAAAGAACGATTCAAATTCAAAAAGTATCATAAAAAAAAAGAAACGCAGTGTGTTCATTGAATCGTACTGCGTTTCTTTTTTTATCTTGAAATGACATTTGTGGGAGTTTGCTAAACTTGAGTGGATTTCCAAGAATGAATAAAGAGGAAATAGAAAGGCAGACTATTTCTATATACTGGTTACTTTTTTAAGGCATTTCTGTTTAAAAAAAACTACTTCTACAAAGGAACCACATATAGGGAGATGTCGCATGTTTTTTTTATTAAATGTACTAGGAGTTATCGTTGTTTTTGGTCTCGTATTCCTTTGTTCTCCTAATAAGAATAAGGTAAAGTGGCGTTCTGTTATAAGTTTAATTGTAGTAGAACTGCTAATAACCTGGTTTATGCTTGCAACAAAAATTGGTACTTGGATTATCAATCAGATTGCATCGTTTTTTACCTTTCTCATTACCTGTGCTGACCAGGGAATCTCTTTTGTATTCCCATCTGCCATGGCGAATCCGTCGGTTGATTTCTTTTTTAGTGCCTTAATGCCCATTATTTTTATTATTACTTTCTTTGACATCCTTACCTATTTCGGAATCTTAATTTTTATTATTGATAAAGTTGGCTGGGTTATTTCCAAAATTTCTGGATTGCCTAAGCTCGAAAGTTTCTTTTCACTACAAATGATGTTCCTCGGAAATACAGAGGCATTGGCAGTTATTCGGCAACAACTTTTAGTATTAAACGAATATCGTCTTCTTACGTTTGGTATTATGAGTATGAGCAGCATAAGCGGGTCCATCATCGGTGCTTACTTGAGTATGGTTCCAGGAACCTATGTATTTGCTGCCATTCCGTTAAACTGTTTAAATGCTTTATTGCTGGCAAGTGTGTTAAATCCAATAGATGTTCGTAAAGAAGAAGATATTGTTTATGTTCCTTCTAAGAATGAACGAAAAGATTTTTTCTCTACCATTTCCAATAGCATGCTTGTTGGAATTCGAATGGTCATTGTGATTATGGCCATGGTGGTAGGGTACGTAGCGTTAACTGCTTGTGTTAATGGCATATTAGGATTTTTTGTACATGGACTTACTGTCCAAAAGATTTTTTCCGTGATTTTCAGTCCATTTGCATTCCTTCTTGGTTTGTCAGGTCATGATGCTATGTACGTCGCCCAGCTAATGGGGATTAAACTTGCTACAAACGAATTTGTGGCAATGATGGATCTTAAGAAGCATATTCATTCTTTACCACCACATACCGTAGCTGTGATTACAACGTTTTTAACCTCTTTTGCTAACTTTAGTACGGTGGGAATGATATATGGAGCGATTACTTCTATTATGGGTGATGAAAAGTCTCGTATCATTGGAAAAAATGTCTGGAAGCTTTTAGTGAACGGAATTTCCGTTTCACTTCTAAGTGCCATGTTCGTTGGGCTGTTTATCTGGTGAAAATGATAGAGCCTATTATTAGTTGGGCTCTTTTATATTGGGGTTCAAAAAAAAGTAGGTCTTTTGAACTACCAAAATTTACAGCTTTCTTCCCCTCAAGAGAGATGATATATTTAGTTTGTAAGTTGCTTCGGCATTTACGAGCAAGTTTTACTTACAGAGAAGTACTCAAGAGGCTGAAGAGGCGCCCCTGCTAAGGGTGTAGGTCGGGTAACCGGCGCGAGGGTTCAAATCCCTTCTTCTCTGCCATTATATTTTGGGAATGTCTTGGTATCGACAGGGATAGTTTGAGCTTGTATGGCGAGTCGAGGGATTCGTCCTCGTAAAAACGATAAAGCCTTATAACTGGCAAACAAGACAACAACTTCGCTTTCGCTGCCTAAAAACAGCTAATAGCGGTTCCGCTCTCCATCGTCCATGTGGAAGGGTAGGGACTCATTTTAAGTGGACTACGCCGCAATCCACCGTCTGAGGAAAACGGAAGAGAATAACCAGACTAGCTGCTTCCATGCCTGTCAGTAGGCTAAAGAAGTGAGTGAATCTCAATCTACTGACTACACTCGTAGAAGTATAAGTGGCAATATCTTTGCACACGGGTTCAACTCCCGTCATTTCCACTAGAACTTTTAAAAAAACAAAGTATCCCATTTTTCCGCAGTAGCTCAGTGGTAGAGCTATCGGCTGTTAACCGATCGGTCGTAGGTTCGAGTCCTACCTGCGGAGTCATAATCCAACAAGGACACCAGGAATTAGGTCAGGGCGGGAACGCAGCAGCCTTAACTAGTGAAATTGTGTGGGTTATTACATAGGACGAAAGAGAAAAAAGCACAGAACTCAAAGTGAGTTTTGTGCTTTTTGTGTTAATATTCCTGAAATTTGTTAATATCCACCCAAATTTTGTATGCTATGGTGTAAAATATTAGAAAAATACATACTTAAGAAATGATAGGTTCATTCACATACCTCATTTTCTATGACTCCTGTGTGACAAAAATCAATCTTATTTACCTATCTTTTGAAACAATCCTCCCTTTCATCGACTAGTTCCTAAGTTTCATTTTGCGTATGTCTAGTAGCGTTTTCAATTCACTCCGTAATCGCTGCCAAATCCCGTACTAAAAGGAAAACAGCATATTCTCGATCTGCTTTACTACTAAATAGCCCATGTTGACGACATTATTAAATAGAATTAGATTTAATAAAAGAGTAATAGGATCTTTTTCTACATTAAATAATGGGATTTCATCAACAAAAGGAGCATCACACAATGAAAAGCATTCAAAGCCGCTTATTTCTAATGCTTTTAATTTTTATCATTCTTCCGTATTTTTTGACCGTTTTCTTTATATATGGTTATACCAAGAAACTCGTGGAACAGCATGAGCTAGAAGTCAGCCGCAATCAAATGGAGAAAGCATCAAATGAACTAGAACAATACTTTGAAGATTTAGTCGGCCTCCCATATGTGACATACCGTAATCCTGATTTGTTCCGGATCTTTGAAAATGGGTTTCAAGATTCCATTTATTTCAACCCCATTACAGTTAAAAACAGTATCGAAACGTTTTATCTCATGCGTAAAGAAATCCGGCAGATTCGATTTTATATTAATAAAAGTAAAGAATCATTTACTGTTTATAATGCTATGGTCAGTACCCGTAAAGCTCAGCCGGATTTAGTAAAGGAAAGTTCGATTAAAAAGCTTTTTCACTCTCATTCAATGTATTTAATTGAGCCCCCTCATCCGATTGAGAACTATAATGATGCAGCTATAGTTCCTCAATCTGATAACACAGTAGTATTAACGATACACCATAAAGTAATGGACGTACTTTCGAACAAATTTCTGGGTATTATTACGCTTGATATTGATTTAAAAACCTATGCCCGCTTATGTAACAGTCTTGTACAGAATGAAAAGGAATCCGTACTACTTGTAAATTCGGATAACCAAGTGATGTACGCTAGTGACCGACACCTGATAGGAAAACCGGTTCCATCCAATTTGATAACATCTATTCAGCAGACTGGCGTCAAAATGGGCAAAGAGATTATCTTGTCCAGATCGTTGTCAGGGCCATTGCGTCAATGGAAATTAATAAAGATTACACCTGAACAAGTAATATTTCACAATGTTAGACAGACTGCTTATATAAACATCCTTGTGGGGATAGGGGTCGGATTTTTAGGACTTATCATGATCGGGATTATTTCTTACATGATCACTAGACCCATAAAACTACTCAGCAGAAAAGTGCAGAGCATTGAGGCAGGGAATATGAATGTTCCTTTTAATGACAAGGGACACGATGAAATAGGGCACCTGGAAAAACACATAAAGGATATGATGAATCGGATCAATCTTCATATTGCTCGCGAGTACAAACTGGAAATCGAAAATAGAAACAATCAATTAAGGGCATTGAAGTCCCAAGTTAATCCGCATTTTTTATTTAACGCCCTTCAAACGATAGGTGCAGTTGCACTAAGATCCCATTCGCCAAACGTCTACGGATTAATCACCTCTTTATCCAAAATGATGCGATATTCCATTCGGGCCAATCAATGGGTTTTAGTCCGAGAAGAAGTGGATTATATTAAAACCTACCTTTCTCTACAAATGGAGCGTTTTAGGAACGAATGGACCTATACGATCCATCTGGACGAATCGATTCTTAATCTAACCATTCCAAGTATGACAGTCCAGCCGCTCGTTGAAAACTTCTTCAAACACTGCTATGAGGAGGGGTTCTACGATGCACATATGAACATAAATGGAGAAATTCAAGGAGAATTACTCTGCCTGGTAGTAGAAAATAATGGACCCAGTATGACATCTGAAGAATTGCAAATCCTTCGGAAAAATATTTATACCAAACCAATTGAAGGATCTTATTCAGCGGAGCATATTGGTTTAAAAAATATTCATGACCGTTTGGTCTTAAATTATGGGATAAAGGCAGGACTAGAAATAGATACCAATCAAGGACAGGGGTTTATTGTTCGATTAATGATTCCTGTAGAATCAAAATTTGCCAATCACAAACTTGAAACAATCTAAAAATCACCAGCAAGGAGATGAATATGGGAATGAAAACTCTCATTGTAGATGATGAGTTCAACGTCCGTTATGTCATACGCCAATTGGGCCAGTGGGAGAGTAATGGTATTACAGAGCTTTTGGAAGCAAGAAACGGGGTTGAAGCAAAAAATATCATACAGAAGGAGAAACCAGAGATTATTCTTACAGATGTCAAAATGCCTGGCATGAACGGGATTGAAATGATTGAATGGCTTGATAGCATTTCTTATCCCGGCAAAATCATTTTCATAACAGGATTTGACGATTATTCCTTTATGAGAAAAGCCATTAAGCACAACAGCTTCGATTATTTACTAAAACCAATTGAAGCGGAGCCTTTTAATCACACCTTAGCGGAGGCGGTAAAATCATGGGCAAATGAAGAAACAGACCGTAAATACAAAGAAGCGGGCGTATATGACGATGTGAAAAGACTCCGTCTCAATCAAATGGTCACAGAGGTTTGCCTAGGGGAGTATTTCGACCCCGCCGAAGTTGCTTCTTCTCTGCCAACGGCTGATGAATTTGATCTTACCCTTATTTCTTTTTACCAAATGCATCATTCGGCCCCATATATCCAGCTGTTAGCCGAGGAGCTCGAACATCAAGAATGGGGAAATGCCTTTGAACTTCAGAATGATCATAGTCTTTGTTTGGTGATTACTGTAAAAGGAATCTGGTTATCTGTTGAAGAATGGATCAGCCAGCAGTTTGAAATTCCTGTTCGTCTTGTAGAAGGTGAATCTTTGAAGTCATTGGAGGGTTTACCAATTTCCTATAAAGCTTTGCAATTGAAGTTGGAAGATCAACAGTTCAGAGCGATTCACCGTTTAAACGATTTAGATAATGCCTGCCGGATGCGGAATATTGTTCAATATGTAGAAACCTATTACATGGAAGAGTTGAACCTCGAAAAGCTTTCAAGCCGTTTTTTCTTAAGTCGTGAACATATTTCCAGAAAGTTCAAACAAGAAACAGGCATGACTCTGTCCAAATACATGACGAAACTACGTATTGATCAGGCAAAATCAAGGTTAAGAGAATCGGATGAAAGTATCCTTTCTATATCACTGATGCTCGGATACCAGGATGAGAAATACTTCTCAAAACTATTCAAAAAAATCACGGGTTTCACCCCTTTTGAATACCGAAACGATATAAAAAAGCAACAAACCGGGGGCTTCTGATACGTGGCTACATTTTCCAATTATTATATAAATGGGGGATAGGAATGAAAAGGATTTTACGATTACACATGGTTTGTTTAACCATCTTGAGTCTTTCTCTCTCAGTATGTGGAACGACTAGTGTGAAAGAGCCGAAGCCAAAAGAAGCCAAAAACCCAATACATAAGCTTACGCTGCATATTCGGAATCCAAAAGTAGAAATTTCTAAGCAGTTTGAACAAATGGCAGCCGTTTATGAAAAGGAAAATCCAAAGATAGAAATCAAGATTCAAACGGTTGGCGGTGCTGCAGACGATTTAAGCGATCTGATGGCACAGATTTCTTCAGGCAATGGTCCTGATATTTTTACGAATACCGGGTATCAAAATGCGATCCTTTGGAAGAACTACTTGGAGGATCTATCTGATCAGCCATGGATTAAATATGCCTATCCAGCAGCTTTAAAACCAATGTATTTTAATCGAAAAATTTACGGAATGCCGCTAAACCTGGAGGGATATGGTTTCATTTATAATAAGGATTTATTTAAAAAGGCAGGTATTATATCCGTTCCTAAAACGTTGACTGAATTAATAGCAGTAGCCAAACAATTGCAGAAAGCAGGCATAACGCCTTTCGCAACCGGCTATTACGAGGAGTGGAAACTGGGTGTCCATTTGTTGAATATTGCCTTTGCACGGCAGGAAGAACCACCCGCTTTTATAGCAGCCTTAAATAACGGAACAGAAAAGATTACTAACAATCAAACATTTAAAGATACCATCCACCTTCTGGACATTACATTAAAATATGGAAGTACCAATCCGCTCTCCACGGATTACAATATGGAAGTCAATTTATTTGCCACAGGAAAAGCAGCAATGATTCAGCAGGGAAACTGGGTGCAGCCTATGCTTGACCAGATTTCGCCAAATATGAATATCGGATTTCTGCCCATGTCCATTAATGATGAAAGCAAGAATGACGCCTTAGTCGTCAGTGTACCGAACTATTGGGTGGTCAACAAACAAACCACACCCGAGAAGAAGAGGGAAGCTAAGAAATTCTTAAACTGGATGGTTTCCTCTAAGCAAGGGAAAAGTTTTATGACCAATGAGTTCAAATTTATTCCTGCGTTTAAAAATATAAAAGTGGACCATTTAGGACCGCTGGCTCGTGATGTAATTGCCTACTACCAAGCTGGGAAAATACTAGATTCCAATTGGCCGGACTTCCCGGTAGGTGTAAGAGAAGAGTTCGGACTGGCGATGCAGATGTACGTAAGAAAACAGCTTACTCGTGAGCAATTACTAGAAGAATTTCAAAAATCCTGGGATAAGGCCAGGTCCACTTTGAAATAAATTCATTTGCCTCCGTTTGGGGGCTTTATTTATTTGGTAGCATCCCTATATCAATTTAAGACGAAATTCTAATCAATCCATGCCATCCCCAAACCTTTCTTCCTCCTCTATAATTTTCATTAATAAGAAACGATTACAAGCTTTCTTATCCAATTCATACATATCCAGGGAGGAAGACAATGAACTTCAAAAGATTGACGAAAAAAGCAGCTGCTGTAACCTTCAGTACTGCGATATTAGTAGGAGCAGGCGGACCGAAGATTTTTGCACAGGAAATGAACAGCGGGGATTACAAGGAAGACTTTGGTTTTGCCCATATTACGCGAGCTGACATGCTAAAAATCCCAGGACAACAAAACAGTCCTCAATTTAAAGTGCCTCAATTCAATGCATCAGCAATCAAAAACATTAATTCGGCAAAAGGGTATGATAAGTCAGGGAACTTAATCGATTTAGATGTATGGGATAGCTGGCCACTGCAAAATGCTGATGGTACTGCGGCAAATTATCATGGATACCATATCGTTTTCGCTTTAGCAGGTGACCCAAAAGACAGTAATGATACTTCTATTTATTTATTCTATCAAAAGATCGGTGATACATCGATTGATAGCTGGAAAAATGCGGGAAGAGTATTTAAAGATAGTGATAAATTTGTTCCCAATGACCCATATCTAAAATATCAAACACAGGAGTGGTCAGGTTCTGCTACCTTAACTAAAGATGGCAAAGTCCGTTTATTCTATACAGATTACTCAGGTTCTCCTGAAGATGGTGGAACTGGCGCTGGTAACCAGATTATATCAACTGCTCAAGTTAATTTATCTCAGCCGGATGCAGTCACTCTGAAAGTTGATGGAGTTTCTGATCATAAATCTGTCTTTGATGGCGGAGACGGTACAGTTTATCAAAATATTCAGCAATTTATCGATGAAGGCAAATGGGTTTCAGGTGATAACCATACCTTAAGAGATCCTCACTATGTTGAAGATAATGGTCATAAATATCTTGTCTTTGAAGCCAATACTGGAACCTCAGATGGTTATCAAGGTGATCAATCTTTCAATAATAAAGCATATTATGGCGGCAGTAACGTCTTTTTCCAAAATGAAAAAAATAATCTGTTACAAAGTCCTAAAAAACAAGTTGCTTCTTTAGCGAATGGTGCATTAGGCATTGTGGAATTAAATGATGACTATACAGTGAAAAGTGTTATGAAACCATTAATTGCGTCAAACACAGTAACAGATGAAATCGAACGTGCCAATATATTTAAAATGAACAATAAATGGTATCTATTCACAGATTCAAGAGGTTCCAAAATGACGATTGATGGAATTAACGACAAAGATGTTTATATGCTAGGGTTCGTAGCCGATTCCTTAAATGGTCCATTTAAACCGTTAAATGAAACTGGACTTGTATTGAATATGAATCTTGATCCTGCTGATCTCACATTTACTTACTCTCATTTTGCTATACCGCAACCTGAAGGTAATAATGTGGTAATCACAAGTTATATGACGAATAGAGGCTTCTATCCAGACAAGCATTCTACTTTTGCTCCAAGCTTTTTACTTAACATTAAAGGTTCTAACACATCTGTTGTACAAAATAGCATTCTTGAACAAGGTCAATTAACCATTAACCATTAACCAATAAACCAAGCAAATAAAAAAGAAAATGTCACTGTTTTAGCAGGCATTTTCTTTTTTTCTATCAAGTGGTGATAAATGATGAAAAAAAGAAAGTTCGCTTTGTTAATTTATAGTCTGTTCCTAGCCATTGTAACTGTTCTACTAATTGACCAACACAACAAAGCAATAAAGATGAAAATAGAACATCCTAAAAGTAAACTGTACCGTTTATCAATGCCCGCCAAAGGGAATGGATACCGGCCCCAATACCACTTTTCCGTTCCAGACAAATGGAAAAATGATCCGCAAAGACCCATCTTTTTTGGAGGGAAGTATCATTACTATTACCTTTATAACAAAGACTATCCAGATGGAAATGGTACCGAATGGCGGCATGCAACATCCGAAGATTTACTACACTGGACAGATAAAGGGATTGCCATCCCGAAGTATACCAATAAAAATGGAGATCCGTGGTCGGGGTCTGCTGTTGTAGACTGGGAAAATACCGCGGGATTTGGCCGTGGCGCGATTGTTGCGATTGTCACGCAGCCTTCTGCCAACGGCGGAAAGCAGGAACAATTTCTTTGGTACAGCAAAGACAACGGAATGACGTTTAACTCTTATAGTGATACCCCGATAATGGCCAATCCGGGTACAAAGGATTTTAGAGATCCGAAAATCATCTGGGACAGTCGTGATCATAAATGGGTAATGGTTCTGGCAGAAGGAGGAAAAATAGGGTTTTATGAGTCACGCAACTTAATATCCTGGCACTATCTTAGCAGCTTCTTAACGGAAAAGATCGGAACCCTGGAATGCCCTGATTTCTACTTAATGCAAGCAAATGACGGAACATTCAAATGGGTACTTGGCGCTAGCGCTAACGGAAAAGCAATCGACAAGCCAAACACATATGGCTATTGGACAGGAAGTTTTAATGGAGTGGAATTCTTCCCTGATCAATTCGAACCTAAATGGTTAGATTATGGTTTTGACTGGTACGGAGGTGTGACCTTTGAAGAAGAAAAAAAGAGCAATCCATTGAAAAAGCGCTATGCTCTCGCATGGATGAATAAATGGGATTACGCCAACCATACCCCCACGTTGAAAGAAGGTTTTAACGGCATGGATTCGATTGTTCGAGAAATTCAACTAAAATCTACTGGCAGAAACAATTATGTGTTAACTTCTAAGCCAATAGAAGCGATAAATAATCTGGCGAAATCAAAAGATTATATTAAACAATTGAAAGTAAAAGGCACTAAAACACTCCACATTACAGGGGATGTCTATCTGCTTGAAACAGATATTTCTTGGACTGACCTCAAAAATGCTGGGATAAGGCTTAGAGAATCTGCCGACAAACGCCGGCACGTCGATGTCGGTATTTTTGTCGAGCAACATTATTCATACGTCAATCGGGCGTTTACAGGTCAACCTGATCCAAGCAAGCAGTACTTGGAGAGTAAGGCGCCATTTGATGTCAGCAAAAAGAATGTACATTTAAAGATTCTTATCGATCGATCAAGTATAGAAGTTTTCGTGGATGAAGGAATGGTTGTTCATTCTAATTTAATTTTCCCTAAGGCAACTGATCAAGCTATCACGCTTTTTTCTGAAGGAGGGACAGCAGTATTTAAAAATATCGTTGTAAAACATCTAAAGTTGTAATAGATTAGACTGATTCCAAGTCCCAGAATTTAAAATCATAACCGGAGTACGGGGCCGGGGAGACCCCGCAGTCGCTTTCATCGCCAAGGTCGCTCCCCGGCACGCCCCCGGAAAGCGAAGCCGCCCTTCGCTGCAATAAACATTTAAAATTAACACAGCCTTTTTAAAAAAAATGTTGTAAATCGCTCAGGAATTGTGTAAAATATAATCATAATTTGAAGAAAATAATTTGCCGGTTTAGCTCAATTGGTAGAGCAACTGACTTGTAATCAGTAGGTTGGGGGTTCAAGTCCTCTAGCCGGCACCAGAGTTTTTTTGCGATAGCAAAACAACTAATTATTCCGCAGTAGCTCAGTGGTAGAGCTATCGGCTGTTAACCGATCGGTCGTAGGTTCGAGTCCTACCTGCGGAGTCATAGTT
Source organism: Neobacillus cucumis (assembly GCF_016908975.1). Lineage (GTDB taxonomy): Bacteria > Bacillota > Bacilli > Bacillales > Cytobacillaceae > Neobacillus > Neobacillus cucumis. Next base: position 144,978 of record NZ_JAFBEX010000009.1, on the reverse strand, counting down.
CAACAAGGACACTAGGAACTAGGTCAGGGCGGGAACGCAGCAGCCTTAACTAGTGAAATTGTGTGAACTATTACATAGGACGAAAACAAAACGCTAAATTCTAATTAAATAGAATTTAGCGTTTTGTTTTTTTCATTCAGTTATGTTTTTATGAGTTGGAAAAAGTAGTAGGAGTTGTTAAAATAAAAATGACTTATACATACCTTTCTGGAGGAAAGAATGATGCCCCAACTCATTTTTAAAGGAATCTCGGTCGATCAAGTGAAAAAAATCAGTACACTTTTAGTAGAAGAACTTGCAGAGCTATGTCAGTGTGAAACCGACAATTTTACCCTAGAAATCGTCCAATCTACTTTTGTATTTAATGATAGGGAAGTCCAAGGATTTCCATTTATAGAGGTAAAGTGGTTTGATCGAGGCCAGGAAATAAAAGACCAATTTGCAAACATCATCACAAAACATCTTCAATCACAAGGCATTGCAGAACTCGAAGTGGCCTTTAGTGTATTTTTGGCATCCGCATATTACTTAAATGGCCATTCTTTCGAATAATGGGTCGTCTATCAGGCGATCTTTTTAATTTTAACAAGCTATAATATCAATTGTGAAATTTTGAACAATGTTTGAAAGGCTCAATAATTCAAAAAAATTAGTGATAAATCTCATACAGTTTTCCATGATTTAACTGTTAGTATTGATTTTGGGAACAAAACTTACAACAGTTGGAGGAATGGTTTCATGATACAAGATTATGACAAACTTTTTACACCGTTTAACATTGGGAAAATGGAAGTAAAGAATCGAATTGTTATGTCGCCGATGGGAACGAACTCTGCTTCGCCTGATGGAAGAATCTCTGTAGATGAAATTGATTATTTTGAAGCACGCGCTCGTGGAGGAGCGGGTATGATTATTATGGGCTGCCAATTCTTAACCGAAGATTTAGCCCAGGGATCACTTGAAGGAATTCTAGAAAAAGACTATGTCATACCATTGTTAACAGATGTATGCGAAGCTGTTCAAAAATATGGAACCAAAATTGTAGCACAACTTAGTTGTGGAACAGGGAGAAATGCTTTTCCAAATATGTTTGGGGAACCACCAGTTTCGGCTTCAGCCATCCCATCCACCTTTAATCCAGATATGCTCTGTCGTCCCTTAAGCGTAGATGATATCCAAGTTATTTTAAAACAATTTGCCGATTCAGCAAAACGGGTCAAGGCTGCTGGTTTTGATGCAATCGAAATCCATGGACATGCAGGTTACCTGATTGATCAGTTTATGTCTCCTATTTGGAATAAACGGGAAGATGAATATGGCGGGACCTTGGAAAAACGGATGCGCTTCCCAACAGAAATAGTTCAATCAATTCGTGGGGCAGTAGGACCTCATATGCCAATCCTATTTAGGATATCCTGTGACCATCGTTTTAATGGCGGCAGAACCATCGATGAAAGTATGGAAATGTTAAAAATGCTTGAAGCAGCTGGAGTAGATGCAGTTGATATCGATGCAGGCTCCTATGAGACGATTGATTATATTTTTCCACCGGCTTATTTAGGTGATGCGTGTATGGATTATGTCTGTGCACCAGCCCGTCAAGCTGTTTCAATCCCTATTTTGAACTCAGGTAATCATACTCCTGAAACAGCCTTAAACTTAATCGAATCAGGGGATGCTGATTTTGTCATGTTTGGTCGCCCACTCATTGCTGATCCTGACTTGCCTCATAAGTTAATCGAAGGCAGACGTGAAGATGTACGTCCATGTATTCGCTGTAATGAAGAGTGTATTGGCAGAATAGCCGGCAGATTAACCAAGCTGAGCTGTTCGGTTAATATTCAAGCTTGTAATGAAAAAAGATTTGCGATAGAAAAAACAGCTTCACCTAAACAAATTGTGGTAATCGGAGGGGGACCAGCTGGATTAGAAGCTGCCAGAGTGGCTGCACTTCAAGGACATTCGGTTACCTTATTTGAGAAGGAATCCGTGTTAGGCGGTCAGATTGCAAGTGCGGCTACACCACCATTCAAAAATAAACTTCGTGAATTAATTCGTTGGTACGACAATCAACTAACTCAACTAGGTGTAACAGTTAAATTAAATTCGCTAGTGACAGTTGATAATCCAGCGCTAGAACTTTGTGATCAAATTATTGTAGGTACTGGAGCCGTACCGGTTATTCCGTCAATTCCTGGGATAGATAGGGAAAATGTGATTGGAGCGATTAATGCTCATTTGAAAAGAGAATTAGTTAAAGGTGATGAGATCGTTATAACGGGTGGCGGTTTAACTGGCTGTGATCTTGCCCTAGAGTTGGCAATGGAGGGCAAAAAGGTAAGCATTGTGGAAATGCAGAATACGCTAGCACCAGAGGTTTTTTTCATTAACTCCGCTTCTTTAATGCCCATGCTCAGCAAATATCAAGTTCAGGCTTTAACTGGACATCGTGTTCTTTCTTTTGAGAAAAATGGCTTGTGTGCAATGAAAGAAGATGGTACAGAGGTCTTCATCAAAGCAGATACCATCATTAATGCTTTTGGTATGAAACCAAATGCTGAATTATCACATCTAATCCGAGCCAAATATCCGAATAAAACTAGATTAGTTGGTGATGTTGTTTGTATCGGAAAGGTAGGTAACGCAGTAAGGGCTGGTTTCTTTGCCGCTCTTTCCATCGATTCAACCAAATCGAATCAACGTGAAATGCAGTTCAATTAATCAGTGAGCTTCCCTATTTAGTATAGGGGGCTTTTTTATGTTTAAATAGGATAATTTTAGTAGAAATTGAAAAAATTAAATAAGGGTAATTTTTAATGTTGTTACGATTTGTATAATCTTGAAAAAGGAATGGAGTTTGTCATTATTATGAAGATCATAAACTTAACTGTTGAACTCATCGTTGGTTTTTTCTATCTGTTTTTAATCGTTAAGTTTGTCGGAAAAAAACTTATTAATCAAATTTCTCCATTCACTTTTATCGCTTCTATTGTTTTCGGTGAATTGCTTGGAAATGCCTTATACGATCATAAAGCTGGTGTCTTCTATATTTTTTATTCGATGACAATATGGGGAGCATTACTTTTGGCAGTTGAATCTCTTAGTCAAAAATTTCTTAAGTTTAGAGGAATTGTGGAAGGGAAACCATCTGCTCTTATCAAAAATGGAGTCGTAGACCGTGAAGCATTGCGGAAAAATAGAATGAATATTAATCAATTGCAAAGTTTACTTCGACAGAGTGAAACTTTTTCAATCCGCGAGGTAGCTTTTTGCTATTTGGAGGCAAACGGGTCCATCAGTATCCTAAAAAAATCGAAATACCAAAAAACCACTCAAGAAGACTTCCATATGCCTTCTCAGGCAGTTGCAGTTCCCGTAACCATCATAAGAGATGGTGAAGTTCTATGGGATGAACTTCATGAATTGGGCTTAAAAGAAACTTGGTTAAAATCGGAATTAAGCACTCGTCATATTACAGACTATAAAGATGTTTTTATTGCTGAATGGCTTGAAGGGGACGGTTTATTTGTACAGTCTTATTAAAATTGGTTTGGATTATTTACATTTTTCATTTGCCTTCTAACCTCTAACTTATTTTTTATAGAAGATTTCTTTTAAACTAAGACTTTTGATGTATTCAAATTTCTGGTTAAAAAAGTTATTATTTTACGTTGTACGGTATGAAAAACTGGCGTTTTGGGCATCCGGTTTTTCTACCAAATTATCATTTTTCTAAAGTTTTTTTAAAAAGAGGGAAGGTAGATTCATGTTTTTAGATTCATTTGTTTTGGGTTTTTCTACATCGGCTATAAATTATGACATGTTAATAAATCTAGGAATTTCTATAGGGATTTTGTTTTTATTTATCCTTTTTCGAAATTTATTTACAAAATATGTGTTTCAGTTAATTTTAAAGTTATCTAGAAAAACACCCACAGATTTTTTTGAACAAATCTGTTTAAGCTTTGAACGTCCTTTAGGCTGGTTCTTTATTATTGTAGGTTTGTACGTAGCCATGGATTATTTTCCATTCATTGAACAGCACAATGCCTTATTTTTAAAATTTTTGCGCTCAATGATCATTGTTTTAATTACTTGGGGTTTGTTTAATTTGTCCTCTCCAACCTCGGGGTTATTAATCAGTTTTAATCAAAAAATCAACAATAAAATTGATTTAATCCTTATTCCGTTTATTGCCAGAATCATCCGTGTCATCATGATTGCGATTAGTATCAGTATAATCGGGCAGGAATTTAATTATGATGTGAATGGATTGGTGGCAGGTCTGGGAATAGGGGGACTTGCAATTGCTTTAGCTGCTAAAGAAGCAGTTGGGAATTTAATTGGTGGAGTGGTCATTGTAACCGAAAAACCATTTTCCATTGGTGATTGGATCTTAACTCCTAGTGTTGAAGGAGTCGTTGAAGATATCAATTTTAGAAGTACGAAAGTTCGTACGTTTAGTCAGGCTCTAGTAACGGTTCCGAATGCGACACTTGCAAACGAGGCAATCACAAACTGGAGTCGTATGGGGAAAAGAAAGATTGATTTTCACCTCGGACTTAACTATCAAACGACCAAAGAAGGAATTCAACGAGTTGTGGCTAGGATCGAACAGTTATTGAGGACTCATGATGAGATCCATCCGGATACGATTATGGTCGCATTCGATCATTATAATGAGAGCAGTCTCGATATTCTTGTCTACTTTTTCACGAATTCTACTGTTTGGGCAGAACATGTGAAAATTAAACATGAAATTAATTTAGAAATAATGGGAATCTTAGAGGAAGAAAGAGTCGAAATCGCATTCCCAAGCCGAACCATTTATGTGTCTCCGCAATCAAATGAATTATATCAAACCATGGGATCATTTGATTGATTTTAGTTTTAATATGTTTATATTAGGTATACTTGTGCTATAGTTACAAAAAAATGGGCTGCATCTGTAGTCCTTTTTTATTTATATACTTTTTAAATTATATAATGAAGTCAAGGTATAACTAATAAAAAGAGGAACAATCTATTACTGTTGAATTTGAACGACAGTGAGGGATGAAATAATGTACAGTAAAACTGACAAAATGGGAAGCCACTATCATTCAATACAAAATGACTTATGGCTACATCATGATCTTTTTAGCCTTGGATGGTGGGGAATTGTCATTGTAAATGTCTTATTTCTGATTTTGTTCATCTTTTTAATTGACCGTTACAGAATGTTGTTAATTTCTTTTGCTTTTGTCGTTCATTTTGTCATTGTGGGTGTTGGAAATGAAATAGGTTCTTATTTTGATTTTTGGAGTTATCCTCATCAGTTAGTTGTTTTTACTCACCGGTTTAATGCGGTAGATTTTGCGGTAGTTCCAGTCATCATGACTTTAACGTATCAATTTTTCAGTAAGTGGAAGGCTTTTTTTCTGGCCACAATTTTCATATCAGCTATCATATGTTTCATTGGGGTTCCTATTTTTGTTCATTTCGATTTATATAAATTAGATCATTGGAATTACTTCTATTCCTTTTTAGTAACCATATTAATGCTTGTTGTGGCCAAAATTATTATTGATTTTGTAAAGAATAAATCAAAACAATATACATCATAACTTTACCTAAAACGCCAGGGAGCTGTGCACCATCCTCTGTATATTACATACTTCCTTTATTCTAAATAACATGGACCATTGATAAGAATCAAAAATAAATTTAAAGTTAACAAAGGGCCGCCAATGACGGCCCTGTTTTTTGTTATTTTTCTTGCTGAAGTGGTAATGTAATTAAAAGTTCAATGATTTGACTCTGATAATCCACATGAATGGTACCATGATGCAGCTCTACGATACTTTTGGTTATAGCCAATCCTAATCCGGCTCCGGACTTGTTAGAGGATCGGGATGTATCGACTCGATAAAACCGATCAAATAATCTTGTCACCTCATCTTTAGATAATGCTTCACAGGGATTGGCAACAGAAATTTGAACGGATTGATCACTCTTTGCCATTTTAACAACAATGTTTCCAGGTGGCGTACTATATTTGATGGCATTTGTTAGGATATTTTCCAATGCCCGAACCATTTGATTTGGATCGACTTCCATTAAGATTGGTTCTTTTGGCAGATGGGTATCAAACATAACCTGATGATCTTTAGCAATCGGATCTAGTTCGCCAATCAGCTGTCTAAGCATTTGATTTAAACTTACTTTTTCTTTTTTGAGTGGGGTACCTTCATATGTTAATCGTGTAAAATCAAACAGATCTTCGATTAATTTTTTTAATTGCTCCGATTTTCCGTAGGCAATATCCACGTATTCATCTAATTGATTTTGCTTTTTGTATTGATGGTCTTTGACTAATCTCAAATAGCCCATAATAGATGTTAGTGGTGTTCGTAAATCGTGAGAAACATTCGTAATTAACTCATCTTTTAGTTTTTCATTTTCTCTTTGTCTTTCAATCATTTCGTCTAATTCTGAAGCCATATAGTTTATATTGGTCGCTAGAGAGCCTAATTCATCTTGACTTTTCTCCCGAATCCGATATTTTAAGTTTCCTTTCGCTATCTCCATTAATCCTAAAGCAATCTCCTCAATTTCCCGCATTTTTCGTTTGGTGATTAAATAAAAACAGAGAATGAATGTTAGAACTCCAAGAACATAGGGAGTAACACCTGTTTCTTTCATATAAACCGTCGTTGATTTCGGAACGCCACTTACGATGATATAGTGCTTTTCACCTTCCAGGGTGATTTGATAAATCCTTGTCACCGTGGGAGATTTATTATGCTCTTTTCCAACCAGGGTTTGTTGGGATTTTGATATTTCAGTTTGGATATCAACTACTGTTTCACTAACCCCTTGGGACTTATATAGAACTTTTCCATCTGAATTTGTAAGTAGTGCAAAAAGATTGGTTTGCTGTTTAGGTTTATTGATTACATATTGAATTAGTTCATTCTTAGTTATTCGATAGACGGAGTTCCCTTCGTAAGGGACTGTAAGCAATGGTTGTGAGCCTTTAGTATTTGTTTGAACGCGGTTTAGATATTGCCTTTTAAAAGCAGGATCTTGATCTCCTAGTTCTATAACCAGTCCGTTTAGATCTTGATTCATTTCGTTGAATTGTCGGATTAAATCTCGAGCACTTTCATCGATGGTGACAACGCCTTCTGTAAAATCAAGTCTGCGATCCTCATTAAAAAAGAAGGGGCTTGCTGCCAAACCAACAAGCGTTGAAATAGCAATACAAAGAACAAAACCGATTATCACCTGAATTCGGATGCTTGTCTTGACTAATTGGACCAGTTTATCCAAGTAGCCGCCACTTCTAAGGAAGGGGAGAATCGTTTTATTATTGTTCAATTTTATAGCCGACCCCCCAAACGGTTTTTATATACTTGGGTGTTCGCGGGTTATGCTCCAGTTTCTCACGCAAATTACGAATATGAACCATGACGGTGTTTTCGGATTCATAAAATGGTTCATTCCATACCCGTTCATAAATTTTTTCGGTACTAAATACTACACCTGGGTTCCGAGCCAATAACTCCAAAATGGCAAATTCCCTTGGAGTTAATTTGATTTCTTTTCCATCAACTGTCACTTCGTGTGTCGAGACATTGATTAATAAGTCATCTATTGAAATGACATCCATTTGTTGAGGTGTAGTGGGCTGCTGGGCTCCATCCATGTGATTCAAACGAAGATAACGACGGAGCTGTGATTTAATCCTCGCTACTAATTCCAATGGTTGAAACGGTTTTGTGACATAATCATCTGCTCCGGTTGTTAATCCCATAATCTTGTCCATATCCTGCGATTTTGCTGATAACATGATAATAGGAACATTTCGGCTCTCTCTTATTTTCAAACAGGCTTGGATTCCGTCTAAACGAGGCATCATGATGTCTAAAACGACTAAATGAACATTGTTTTCCTCCAGGAATTGCAAGCCTTCCAATCCGTCTGCTGCTTTCAATACGTTATATCCTTCATTGTTTAAATAAATCCCGATTAAATCACGTATTTCTTTTTCATCATCAATAATTAGAATGGTTTCTTGTGACATGCAAAACTCTCCTTTCTAATGCCTAAAGTGTACTCTATTCCTCTTAAGAAAAGACAATAGAATTTCTGAAGAATTTCTGAAGATTTTCATTTACTTTTAAGAAAATCTTCAGAAGGAACGGTATGTTTCCTTAAGAAGTTTTTTGTAACATACATACAGATACACGAGGAGGAAACAAAGATGAATAAAAAATGGAAAATCGTTGGGATGCTTTGTTTTCTGATGAGTATCCCAGCCATGATGTTGGTTTATCCCTATTTAAATACACCCACTCGCGGAGTTCATACGCTTATTACAAGTTTAGATAAAGCCATACCGGTAGTGAAATGGTTTGTGATTCCCTATGTTGCCTGGGTTGGTTACTTAACCATAACGTTAATTTACTTATGTTTCAAAGATTCTACACTTGCATTTAAAACGATTCTTGTTTTTGATTTGGGATTATTAGCTTGTTTTATCATTTATTATTTTTATCAAACAGTAGGTCCAGTACGTCCTGAGATTACAGGAAATGATTTAATTTCACAATTATTGAAGTATATTTATCAAATTGATCAACCTTATAATTGTTTTCCAAGCATTCATGTCATGAGCAGCTATTTAATGATACGATCCATTCGGAATTGTTCATGGAGAAATGGCTGGATCAAGTGGGGCATTAGAGGTTTTTCAACCTCCATCATCCTTGCCACCTTGTTTATCAAACAACATGTGCTGATGGATGTGTTTGCCGCCATTATATTGGTTGAATGTTTATTTAAAATGGTCGACGTTGTTTATGGTTGGTTGTTAGTACCAAAACAAACCATAAAGCCAGTTGCCAAAAAGTCCTTTTCAGTCTAGACATGTAACTATTTAGATACCCACCGGTAAATGTGTACTTACGTTCTGATAAAGAAACAGTCATATTAACATTTAAGGGGAGTGGAGAGAAATGAAATTAGTTAATAAAGAGAAAGTATTAATCCTTACCGGAAACTATGGAGATGGACATATTCAGGTTGCCCAAGCTCTTGATGAAGCAATACAAATCCGTTTTCCTGAATTAGAACCCGTTATTTTTGATTTTATGGAGTGGGTTCATCCTTATTCAAATCAAGTAAGCCGTTTTCTATATATGCAAGGAGTGAAAAAATTCCCTCAAGTATACGGCTATATTTATCAAAAAACGAGAAGAGTCAACAAATTATCAAATATGATGAAGAATGTATTTTCTTCAGGTCTTGGACGGATGTTGAAATTGATTGAAGAGGTGCATCCTTCGGTCGTTGTTAGTACGTTTCCCTTGGCAGCTGCAGTGATGTCAAAATTGAAATCTTTAGGTTTAACTGATATTCCAACGGTTACCACAATTACCGACCATACGGACCATAGCTTGTGGATTTATCCTCTTACCGATCAATATATTGTTGGCTCAAGGATTGTCCGTGAATCTCTCATTCAATTAGGCGTTGAAGAGGAACGCATTGCGAATACAGGGATTCCGATTCGCCAACAATTTGCTAAAGTATTTCAACGAGAGGAAATTTTCAAGAAACATGGTTTAGATCCACATATGAAAACCGTCTTAGTAATGGGAGGCGGCTGTGGCTTAATTGGTGATGGCAGTTCAACTTTGCAAGAGTTTGAGGTATTACCTGAGCCGGTCCAACTAATCATTGTTTGTGGACATAATGAAAAACTTCGAATGCAATTAAAGGAAAAACTAAAAGATTCTAAACATAAAATCCATCTTACTGGTTATATCAATTATGTTCATGAGTTAATGGCCATTTCTGATATAATGATTACAAAACCAGGTGGAGTGACAACTTTTGAAGCAATTGCCATGGAATTACCAATGCTTCTTTATAAACCGATTCCGGGTCAAGAAGAGGATAATGCTAAATTCCTAGTCCGTTCAGGAGTGGCTGTTCAAGCCAATTCAGATCAGGATTTAACGGAACAATTATCAACTTTATTAAGCAATGTAGCATTACTTCAACAGATGAGGGAGAATTCCAAACAATTTCACCCTAAAGAATCTTCGTTTGCATCAGTAGAGGTAATCTTTCAAATAAAAGAAACGAATAATAGCTTAAATGAATTCGGGTATTCCTTTGGTTTGTAAGTCCAAATAAGAAGGTGAATAAGAACATTCTATGGTAGATTCTTACAAGAAAAAGCAATCATTCATATCTCGCTCACTTTCCATTGGTAGTTTTCTTATTTTCTTACTTTTTATTGGACTATATATATACTGTCTTCATTCAGGAACAGCAAAAATATGGTTTGAATCCATTCGTAATCTAGGTGTTATTGGAATTTTAATCGGGATTCTCATTCAAGCGCTAGTAAATGTAATTCCAGTCCCGGGCGAATTTATTTCTCTTTTTCTTATCGGCATATATGGTCCGGTAGAGGGCGGATTTTATTCTTGGACGGGCGGGATATTAGGCGCCGTGCTTGCTTATTATTTGTCTAATTGGATTGCCCGTCCGATTATTGAACCTTTGGCAAAACCATATATGGATAAAATAAATCGTTGGCTTTCGAAACAGGGGAATATCGGGCTTTTACTTATCCGTTTTGTCCCATTGGTTCCTTACCATTTCATTAATTATAGTGCTGGTTTATTGCGAGTAAATATATGGGCGTTTATTTGGACAACCGCTTTAGGTATCTTGCCCTATACCATAACAGTGAGCAGTTTGTTTGCAGGCGTGCGACATGGAAGGTTGATACCTATTATGATTGGGGGCGGACTCTTTATCCTATCAAGTGTTTTCAGTGTTGTTATGAAGAAAAGAATGAATGAACGATAAAAAAGGGGAGTGCAGGAAATGTTAATCTACTTAGTACTTGTATTGTTCTTACTTGCACTTTACTGGCTGGTTCCATTTATTCTGACTGCCGGTGCAGGGATTGGGGTTTTAAAAAGGAATGCATCATCTGAAAAAATTGCGTTTACGTTTGATGATGGTCCCAACCCTCTTTATACACCACAGCTGTTGGATTTGCTAAAAATAAATAATATAAAAGCAACTTTCTTTGTTGTGGGGTCTAAAGCGGAAAAATATCCTGAGTTGATTGCAAGAATGCATGCTGAAGGGCATTTAATCGGAATGCATAATTATGTGCACAAATCTAACTGGGTTTTATCTCCTTGGACCATTCGTCGGCATTTGAATAAGAGTGCAGATAGTATTGAAAAAATTACCGGGGAGCGTCCGGTTTATTATCGTCCGCCATGGGGTCTCTTAAACTTACTTGATTTTTTACTTATGAAGAAGTACAAGATTGTCCATTGGTCAGTCATGGCAGAGGATTGGCGCAGTAGAGGTGGAAGTGAAAAAATTAAAAACAGACTGTTGATGGATATCAAAAATGGAGATGTGATTCTCTTGCATGATTGCGGACTAACCCCTGGAGCAGATGAAGATGCTCCGATGAATACCATTCATGCTTTAATAGATGTTTTGAGAGAACTATCAAACCGCGGGATGGCTTGTGTAAGATTAGATGAATTATAGAGTTAAAGAGTAGAGAATCATGGGGACGGTTCTTCTGATTCCGAATCAGAAGAACCGTCCCCATGATTCTAAAATTTTAAATGGTGAATGGTGTTTGTCCATGCCAATCTTTAGCAAAAATAATATATATATAGGGTATTCCAAATATTATCAATGCTAAAGGGGGGAATTTGATGCAATTGGATTATGAACGTGCCCGTCGTTTAGAAGGCAAAATGATTCAGTTTAGAAATGCGGAAGGCGAATGGTCCATTGGTAAAGTAGTTAAGGTTAGAAAAGATGGGCTTGAAATTGAAGAATTAAGTTCGTCCGGTTCTAGTAATGGATACGGATTCGGTTTTTTTGGGCCAAGACCTTGTTTCTTTAGACCACCTGTTGTCGTTCCATTTGTTGGTTTTGCTTTTTTCCCATTTTTCTTTTAATCCCATGCGTAGGTGGAGCATGAGATGAAAGACAAAATAGCTGTCATCTGAGACAGCTATTTTGTCATTTGTATCTAACTGATAGTGGGATATATATTTATTTCGTTAATTGAATTCGATCCTCAATTTGAGGAGGTTCTTCCATCCAGCCATTTTTAATCATAAGTTTTCCGCCATCTTGAGCAAAGGTGAAAATATCTGCTGCAAGGCGCGCCATTTTGATCGGTAAATCACTTCGTAAACTAAATGCACCGCCTAAAGCATTGCTACCGAGTCCAAAGGATGCTAGCAAACCGGTGTTATACATCATTAATTTGTCAGAAAAGGGTGCTATTTTTGACGTAGTTGCTTTACCTGCATGTGTAGCCGGAGGTTCAATAAAACTTTGCCGTAAAAATTCTCCTAAATCCATTTCGATTTTTTTGGACAATTTCATTCCTTGGACAAGATAGTCTTGTACCTCATTATTTGAAGCCACTTGAGCAAATCCAATCATTAATTGCATTCCGACAAGGTTCGTTTCAATCGCATGATGAATCAGCGAGACTTCGACTGTATTTAGGGACCTTAGGTCTCCGAATAAATGGAACCCACTGCGGTAGTCCTTATCTTGTACAAAATGTACCTCTTTAGGCATCGTTACAAGGGCTGGACGTACCAACACGCCTTTTTCTAAAAGGAATTGTGTAGCTTGTAAGTTCATTTCTTCTGCTTCTGCGGTCAACTTGATAAAAAAATTATTAATGTCTTTGCGATAGGACATGCCGCAAAAGAGGGAATAAAGGCTCATTTCCACTTTCGTCATTAAGTGCAAATACATAATATCATAAAAGAAATCATATAACTTTGGAACACCTTTATGTATATCTTTTTCAGTAAAACCAATCGGGATGACCGCACCTTCTTGTTGGAGAATTCCCGTAATGGTCTCAATGGCATATAAAGCCCCATTATAATGTGACTGTAGAAGTTCTTTTTCTTCATTTTCCGCATGTTCCATAAAATGCTCTACTATCCTGAGGATCATCGTTTTTTCTTGAAAAGCCATCCACAAATTTGCCAATTCTGATGAAGTGATCGGAACTGCACTAGAAGTCATTCATTCATCCCTCCTGTTTCCTATAATTTAACCTTAAACATCCCATTTTAATGCTTCCTAAATATAAATTTACACTTCATTAAATGACTTTCGTCTACTGAGAAAATAAGCAATTAAAAAAATACAATAATTAATTGGAAAGGAATAGAGAGAATCCCATTTAATTGGTTTGTAAAATCCGAAATGGCGAAACAAGGGTTCTCCAATAAATGAAGCAATTATGCTGAATAATAGGGCTTTCACAAATGGATTTACACTTGGTTTAATTTGAATTAAAGACATAATAAGTACAGGAATTAGGGTAATATCCCAAGGTGAAAACGAAGGGATGAATGGCATTAAGTCATAATAATATAACCAAAATCCAAGTTTTGTACCTATGAAATCAAATAGTATTGAAACAATCATGGAGAAAAAGCCAGCAAATAACAAGCGGCTTGAACTATCCTTTTTACGAAAAAAAAACCATAAGATCCAAGGGACGATCGTTAAGAAAACTGTAATCCACCAATGAGCAGTAAAAACTACATGATCATTCCATATATCAAACTTTATCTCCTGAGCCTTATTGTTCATTTCCGTGAGTTTTTCTAATTCATCTTGATAAATCTTCGGAGGTTTCATCAAAAATTCCGCCTTATGTTAAACGTCAATTTACTCCTTATTCTTAACTATTTAGGTTAAATCATTCTTCGAATCAAGGGGACGGTTCTTCTGATTCCAAATCAGAAGAACCGTCCCCTTGATTCTAAAGTAACAAATCATTACCATCATGATATTTTGGATATATTTCAGGATGTAGAAGATATCCCATTTTAGCCATTCCGTTTAACAGCCGAGGGGACGGTCTGCAAAAAAGCGGTTCGTCTAGAATGTAGAGGTGATTATTTTTAATTGCTTTTATATCTTCCCACCCTGGACGCTTTAGGATTACTTGTGGATTAACCTTGTTTTTCTGTACACCCACCCATACCACGCAGATGATGTCAGGATTTCGGAGTCTTACGTCTTCCCAATCCGTTTGAACGCTTGCTTCCATTCTATCTTCAAATATGTTTCTTCCACCTGCAAGCTTACTTAGTTCTGTTAACCAGCTCCCCGCACCTGGAGTAAAGATAGGCTTTGCCCACCATTCCCAATAAAGAGTTTTACGTGTATCTACCTGATTACTTAGTGAGTCAAAATTCTCCAAAATGCCAATGAATTTTTCATACACTTGTTTTGCTTTATCCTCAGTTTTCGTTGCTTTTCCAACAAATAAAAGACAGTCTCCGACTTCCTGTAAAGTTTGAGGATTAGGTACAATCACATACGGTATATTTCGTTTTTCCAGTTCCATAATATTCCGTTCCATGCCTGGAACAGATAGAGACGCTAACACCAAGTCAGGGTGCAATTTTTCCACTTTGTCCATATCTATTTCCAAATCTGGTCCAAGCTTTGGAAGCTGTTTGATTTCTTCAGGCCAATCGGAAAAATTGTCCACTGCAATTAATGAAGTAGTTAACCCTAAATACGCTATTAATTCCGTATTGCTCGGACATATTGAAACTAATTTCAACTAAATGCCCCCCTTAAAATTTTCTCTTACTAATATCATAATGCATTACTTGAAGGATAACAGTATATAGATTTTAAAAAGATGTAATACATAAGGGGGGAAACTAAAAAGAAGGCAATAGAAAAATTAATGGAAAAGCATATCAGAATGGTAAGTATTCAGCAAATTCCGATAGATAACTGCGGCAGGTGGTACCGGCGGGGGCGGAATAATGGGAGGAAATATCGGTCCATGCCAAGGATTGTAATGAATGTGATGATGGTAGGGATGTAAAATGATGTAATAATACATAATATCAGCCTTTCGTGTATGGTTACAGGTAAAGTATGAGCATTTACCTAATTATGATTGGATGAAGGCCTAAGTTAATTATTTATCAAGGAGTGACTGCTGTGGCGGTCCCTGATTTTTTTGTGTATTTGTAGTAAAAATGGAACAAAATATAACGGATAATCAGCTGGAGTAACCAATGAAAAAGGGTCGTAAAACGGGGGGAAAGCATGGTAAACATCAAGAAACTCGTAGTAAGTACCATTTTAGTCCTTTTGATTTTAAATGGATCGTTATTAAAGAAGGTGAGTAAAGCGGAAATCGACACGCCTTCCATAGCAGGAGAGTTCGGAGTCGCGATCAATGCCGTGACAGGCGAGATTCTCTATAACAAAAATGCTCATGCAAGAGCGTATCCGGCAAGTATGACGAAGGTATTAACGGCCACAATTTTGGATGAACAAATGAAAGATGGGGAAATTTTAACGGTTAGTCGTCATGCGGCTAATCAAGAATGCATATGTTTTGGACTAACTGCAGGAGAAAGAATTTCTAAACTAGACGCGATGAAGGCCTTATTATTATTGAGTGCAAATGATGTAGCGGTTGTGATAGCGGAAAACGTGGCTGGCAGTGAAACAGGGTTCGCAGACCTTATGAATCAAAGGGTCAAACAATGGGGTCTTCAAAACACCCATTTCGTAACAGCAAATGGCCTCCATCACTTCAACCATTATACAACACCCTATGATATGGCTCTAATTACTAGAGAAGCGATTAAACATCGCAATGTACTGGATGTTATGACTACCCGAACCACCCAAATTAAGACAAGCAGACAAGAAAAAAACATCCGAAATTTATTTCACTTTTATAACAATCCCCACGCCATTGCTGGAAAACCTGGTTTTACGGATGCAGCACAACATACGCTAGTTGAATATTTAAAAAAGGGCGACCAGGAAGTCATTTCTGTCGTCATGAAGTCGAATAAGCGATCAAAATACAACGATATTCAAACGATGGCAAACTATACATTTGCGCATATGAGCGCGTATTCAAATTAAAATCGATTTTTATACTTGTCCTACTGCAATTGTTATATCTATACTTATAGAGAATGATTACTAATTCATCGTTGGAGGAAACATGTCTATTCAAGTTCAAGATTTAAATAAGTCTTTTCGTGTCCATGTCAGACAGGAGGGATGGTCAGAAGCATTACGCAGTTTATTCAAACGGGAATACCAAACCGTTGATGCGGTAAAGGATGTATCCTTTTCCATTAATACAGGTGAAATCGTGGGTTTCTTAGGACCCAATGGGGCTGGTAAAACAACAACGATTAAAATGTTAGCCGGCCTGTTGCATCCCTCTTCTGGAAAAATTGAAGTGAACGGTTTTAAACCACAGGAACAGAAGAATGAATATAAAAAAATCATGAGTTTGGTCATGGGGCAGAAAAGTCAATTGATTTGGGATATCCCGCCGATGGAAACCTTTCTAGTTAATAAAAGTGTCTATGAAATAGATGAAAAAGTGTTTAGGCAGACCCTAGACGAACTGGTTGAATTGCTAGAATTAGAACCATTACTTGGAAAACCTGTTCGGAACCTTAGCCTTGGTCAGCGAATGAAATGTGAATTGGCTGCCTCGTTATTACATCGTCCATCAATTCTTTTCTTAGATGAACCGACGATTGGCTTGGATGTGGATACGCAAGAAAAGGTGCGTCAATTTATTGCCAAGTATAATCGTGAATATAAAACTACTATTCTGCTAACCTCTCATTATATGGGAGATGTAACCGCCCTTTGTGAGCGAGTATTAATTATAAATCATGGGAAACTACTTTACGATGGAGAGTTACAAGTTTTAACGGAAAGATTAACTCCATATAAATTGTTAGAGGTTCGACTTCCTTCTGGGTCACACGGTCGATGGGAGTCCTTCGGGGATGTTGTTTCATTTGAAGATGGAAGACTGACACTTCGAGTCGCTCGAGACCGTGTACCGATTGTTTCATCTGAACTGCTTGCTAATTTTGAAATTAATGACCTCAATATCCAAGACCCGCCGATGGAAGAAGTGATTACCTTAGCTTTTCAGGAGGAATCACATGATTACTAAATATCGAGCCATTTTACGGATGAAGTATGTTGAGATGTTTTCTTATCAACTCTCGACGATGGTATGGATGTTTGGAACCATGGTCCAGCCTTTAATTACCATGATGGTCTGGATTAATATTTATCCAGATCAGGGAGATACTTTTATTTTGTACTTTATTTCCTTAATCATGGTAGAACGCTTAACGAGTGCTTGGGACATTTGGGAAATGGATCGACAAATACGGGAAGGAACGTTTTCCTATCAAATCGTTCGACCTTTTCATCCGATTCATTGGGCGATTGCTGAAAATATTGTTTATAAAGGTTTGTTTTTAGTTATTTTGGTACCATGTTGGCTCATTTTATCAATTTTTATTCCTTCTCTTCAATTACATTTATCATTCAGCCAATGGGGATTATTTTTAGCAGCGCTGGTGCTTGGTGCGATTATTCGATTTGCTTTTAGTTTTATGTTTGGCATTTTGGGTTTTTGGATGACCAAAGTGACCGCTGTCTATGCAACGTTCGAAACCGTTTCATTATTTATTTCGGGCCGTATCGCCCCATTTTCTCTGTTACCACCGATTGTGAAACAAATCAGTACCTTCTTACCTTACCGTTATATGATCGGCTTTCCTTTAGAAATTCTCACCAAATCCGCCGATCAGCAAACCTTAATGGTTGGATTTATCGGTTCTTTCATTTGGACTGTACTTCTCATTGGAGCCATCGGGTGGCTATGGAAGGCTGGATTAAAGAAAAATCAGGCGGTTGGTGGATAACATGGGTCGTTATTGGCGGATATTTAAAGAATTTTTTCGAACATGTCTAGTAGAAGAGCTAGAATATCGAAGCGAGTTTATTGGCAATCTCTTTTCAAGCATATTTGGTATCATTGTTTCGGTTTTAATGGTTCAAATTTTCTTTTATCAGACGGATCAATTAGGTGGTTGGGTATACGCAGATGTTTTAATCCTGCTTGGTATTTATAATACCTTGCAAGGATTGATTGATTTCGCTCTTCGCCCGAATATGCCGAGACTACTTTTGCATATTCGATTGGGAACATTAGATTATGTCCTGACAAAACCAGTGGATAGTATGTTTTTTGTCAGTCTGCGGCACCTGGTATTCTGGCGTTTGATTGATGTTGTTTTAGGGATTGGCTTAATGATCTATGGTCTCTTTCAAAAACATTTCATCCCGTCTTTACTGGATGTAGGGTTCTTTGTAATTAGCATTTTTGCTGCGTTATTGATCATTTATTCATTATGGATGTTATTAATGACCACAGCTTTTTGGGTGATTCGAATGGATGATTTATCCTTCTTATTCAACTCCTTTTTTGAAACAACCCGGTTTCCTATCACGATGTATAAAGGGTGGATGCGCATGGCATTAACGTATGTCTTACCTGCTGCGTTTCTTACCTTTACCCCGGCAAGTTCTTTAATTGGAAAGTGGGATGGTGGAACAACCGTTGCGTCGCTTATTGTCGCAGTTGTGTTCTTTTGGCTGGCTCGTCGATTCTGGAAGTTTGCTCTTGCGAATTATACTAGTGCGAGTAGTTAAAATCTAAATAATGTTGGATGTTTATTTTTTAAAAATTTGGAGGTAAATAATGTGGATGCTAATGAGTTAAGAAAACTTTGTGCCAAGGAAGCAATGAAATATATTCACCATGATTTTATTATCGGATTAGGTGCTGGTAGAAATATTGAATGCTTAATAGAATTATTGGATGAAGAAATCAAAAATGGATTAAAGGTAAAAGTGGTAACCCCATCTTATGATACAAAAAGGCGTTGTGTGGAAAAGGGTATAGAAGTGCTGGAAACCTATTTTGTAGATGAGGTGGATGTTGCCTTTGATGGATGTGGAGAGGTAGACAAAAACTTTTATGCTTCAAAAAGCGGGGGCGGCGTCCATACAAAAGAGAAATTAATTGCTGCCATGGCTAAAGAGTATATCTTGCTCATAGATGAAGAAAAGTACTCAGATACATTAAGCTGTAAATATCCTATCGCACTGGAAGTTATAAAAGATTCCTTAAGCTATGTAATAAAAAATGTAAAAAAAATCGGTGGGGAGCCTACTGTTAGAAGAAGCAGTATAAAGGATGGTTACACCATAACGGACGACGGTAATTTCTTGATCGACGTCCAATTTCAATCCGTAAATGATTTTAATGAGCTTAATGATTATTTAAACAATATTGATGGAGTTATCGGAACCGGTCTATTTACAAAGGAAGTTACAAAGCTCATTATTGCAGAGAAAAACGATGTTAGAGTGATTTCAAAAGTTGAATCGCCAATGGTATAAACCGGAGTTAAAAACCTAAAGTAAAAGAGCAAGCAATTAAGCTTGCCTTTTTACTTTGAATCTAGAAATAGATAAACGACATTATTAATAAATTTGTTCATTAATCAACAGATTTTACTCATTTACCAATTGTAATGATTTTGTTTCAGTTTATAATTAGAAGCGGATGTTATTTATAGTGAGAAATGTTAAAAGTGCACCATGGATATAGACAAGGGGGATACTTCAAGATGAACAAAAAGGAGAGCGGCTACAGATGGGTCGTATTTGGAACCGTTTTATTTGCTTACTTTTTAATCGTAAGTCAACGAACGGCTCCTGGACTTATCACCGATCAATTAATGAAAGAATTTCATGTTTCAGCTGCCACAATAGGTATTATGAGTGGAATTCAATTTTTAGCGTATGCAGGGCTTCAAATTCCTGTGGGATTGTTAGCAGACCGGTATGGTCCCAACCGACTTCTTATTTTTGGTACACTACTTAATGGAATCGGAAGCCTGACCTACAGTCTTTCCCCCAATGAATATGTGTTAATTTTCTCACGGCTGATTGTAGGAATGGGAGATGCAACGATTTTTGTGAACTTGGTTTTAATTTTAAATCAATGGTTTAAGGCACAGGAATTTGTAAAATTAATGGGGATGATTTCATTAGTGGCGGGATTGGGCTCTTTATCAGCCACTATACCGTTTTCCATGTGGATTTCAATCGCCGGCTGGAGAATACCATTCCTTAGTATTGGAATGATTTTAGCGGGGGTATCCTATCTACTTTATACTGTTTTAGTAGTTAAACCGAAAAAACTATTTATAGATGCTTCTGAAGTGAAAAAAGGTTCTGATCGAAACATGGAAGGTGTCTGGAAAATCCTCCGCCGTGTGTTTTCCACTCGTCAAGCATGGGCAACGTTTCTTTGCCACTTTGGAGTAGTAGGTACCTATGTAGGATTTATCGGTTCGTGGGGAGTACCATACGGGATCCATGTATTTGGGTTAACACGGTCAGAGGCAAGCCAGCTTATTATGTATGGACTTTTTGGAGCCATGATTGGCGGCCCATTAGTTAGCTGGATTACAAGCAGACTAGATTCTATTAAAAAAATATATACTTTGATGCATGTGGTTGTGTTGTTTAGTTGGATTGGGTTGTTTTTATTAGGCGTGAATCCTCCCTTTATGATGGTTGTGATTTTACTTTTTATCATCGGTTTTGGAAATGGAGCAAGCTCGTTAACTTTCAGTGTTGTACGAGGATCATTTCCTGTAAAAGAAGTAGGGGTTGTATCTGGGTTTGCCAATATGGGCGGCTTCTTAAGCGCCGTTTTATTGCCTAGTTTTTTCGGAAATGTACTCGATTTATTCCCTCCACATTCTATCAATGTTGGTTATCATTATGGATTCATTATTCCTGTCTTATTTTCTTTCATAGGATTGATAGGTGTTAGTTTAATAAAAGAAGCAAAAAAAGAGGCAAAATCCGTTTTGAGTGTTTCTTAATATCAGCAATTTACCTCATACATTTAGATTGATAGCTGCGGTTATCAATCTTTTATATTTTACACGAACTTTACAATTGGTAGCTTGATAGGTATAAATACTTTCTCATACCACTGTCTTCCCTTGCCCTTACTAACTTAAAACGAGCAATCATTCTTTAAAGATACAGTAAGGTTAATGAGAAGGTTGGCTTTCATAGCCCACTCGAAACACGACATCAACAACATCTGTTGAGTCGGTTAATAACATAGATGTGAATGGATTAGGCAAAGATTTGATACAAATGGGATAACGGTTCCTTATTAATTTGTTGCATAATTTGGATATAAAGACCAAAAAAATGAAATTTTTAATGTTCATTTTAAATTTTATTTTTTTAAGGCAAATCAAAAGGAGTTGGTGAACAATGATTGAAAAACAATATAAAATTATAGCGAGTACTGGATTCGCCCGTCCAGCAAATTTGATCGTAAGTGTTGCCGATAAATTTACATCAAACCTATGTCTTGAATTTCAAGGGACTACTGTTGAACTAAATTACACGGTTGAGTCCATAATGGATATTATGTCCTTGAGAATTATTCCAGGTGCTCCATTTCAAATCAGGGCTGAAGGAATTGACGAGCAACAGGCATTGGAATCTATAGAAGAGCATTTGAGAAATAGGAGATTCATTCATTGAGATAAATAGGCAAAAACTTGATACGAATAGGATAACGGTTTCTTTTTCATTTGATGCATAATAAGGAGTACATAGATCACACCAATACTGTCTAATAAATGAAAGTGAGGAATCATCAAATGGAATATATGAAACTTGGAAATACTGGATTGGACGTTTCTAGGCTCTGTCTAGGCTGTATGAGCTTTGGTGAAGCGGAGAAATGGATTCATCAGTGGGTACTGAATGAGGAGCAGAGTCGCCCTATTATTAAAAAAGCGCTTGATCTTGGCCTCAATTTTTTTGATACGGCAAATGTGTATTCAATGGGAACAAGTGAGGAAATTCTTGGACGAGCTCTAAAGGATTATGCCAATCGTGATGAAATTGTCCTCGCAACAAAGGTACATGGACGTATGCATGAAGGGCCAAATGGTGCCGGTCTTTCAAGAAAAGCTATCATGAGCGAAATTGATAAGAGCCTTAAGAGATTGGGAACTGATTATGTCGATCTTTTTATTATCCACCGCTGGGATTACCATACCCCACTTGAAGAAACGATGGAAGCATTACATGATGTGGTAAAAGCGGGGAAGGCCAGGTATATTGGTGCTTCCGCGATGTACGCATGGCAATTCCAAAAGGCTTTACATGTAGCAGAAAAAAATGGATGGACTCGCTTTGTGTCAATGCAAAATCACTTAAATCTTATTTACCGTGAAGAGGAGCGGGAAATGTTACCTCTTTGTAAGGAAGAAGGAATCGGAGTGACTCCATATAGCCCGCTTGCTTCAGGAAGATTGACACGTGATTGGTCGGAAACAACGCATCGATCTGAAACGGATCAAATTCAAAAATCAAAATACGATGCCACTGCAGATGCCGATCGATTGGTCGTGGAGCGGGTAGCTGCTATGGCAGAAAAATATGGTGTTCCGCGGATTCATATTGCCCTTGCATGGTTGCTACAGAAAGAACCGGTACCCGCTCCTATTATCGGTGCTACTAAAATATCTCATCTTGAAGATGCTGTAGGGGCGCTATCGGTTAAGCTCACCACTGAAGAAATTGCTTTCTTAGAAGAACCGTATGTTCCGCACCCAATAGTGGGTCATAATTAATTGTAGTGTTTGCTACATGTTCTGTAAGAGAAACAATTTAGTTCTAACGGAAAAGTGTCTTTCAACGAGGCGATGAAAGACAAATCGGGTGAGGTTCACCGAAAAAGTGTCTTTCATCCAGATGATTAAAGACAATGTACAATCATTCTAATGCGCAAGCGTCCTTCATTATGGAGGACAAACAATATTTAAAAATAGAACTAAAATCAAAAGCAACGAAATGAGGAAAGAACATTCAATATTCTTCCTATTTCGTTGCTTTTTTCAACCGAAAAAATTCCACTTGATTTACTTAAAAGGTAGAATATTCTATTCTGCCGAGATAATCAGTAGAGCTATCCATTAACGCTTTGATCAGATCCCATTCTCAGGCGCTTAATATCTTCTCTGGGAGGAAAACCAAACATGCGCGAATATTCACGACTGAATTGCGAAGGGCTTTCATAGCCTACCCGGAATGCAACATCGGTTGCGTCTGTAGAATCGGATAACAATAGACGGCGGGCTTCTTGCAGTCTCAGTTGTTTTTGGAACTGTATGGGGCTCATTGCGGTTACCTCTTTAAAGTGCCGATGAAGTGTAGATTCACTCATATTGGCTATTTCCGCTAGCTCCTCAATGCGAATCGACTTTTCATAGTTTTTCATGATGTAATCGATCACGTCTCTTACTTGATTGGTCGAACTTCCTGCGATTGCCGTTTGTTTGAGCACACTTCCATGATGACCCTGTAGAACCCTATAGAGAATTTCTTTCGTAAATAGAGGAGCAAGTACTGGAATATCCTGTGGTTTGTCTAACAAACTAGCTAGTCTAATTACTGCATCCAGCAATGGTGCCTCAATCCGGCTGACAAACATCCCTCGTTTAGCATTTTCCTTAGGACCAGCCTGAATGATGGATTCCCTTAAAACTTCTAAAATTTGATCGGGAGTAAATTCAAGTTTGAGAGCTAAATAAGGAACATCCGAAGAGGCTTCCATGATTTGTCCTGTAACCGGCAAATCAACGGATGTAACAAGGTAATCCGAAGGACCGTACCTAAACCGCTCCTGCCCCAGCAAATTCTCTTTCGCCCCTTGAACGACAATGCATAAGGAAGGTTTATACACTTTGTGTCTTGGTCCGATATCATTCGATTGACGAATGAAAAATAGTGACGGAATAGTGGTCACATGAACACCATCACTTCCAATATGACGATCCATGAGTTTCGCGAGTTCATTCTGCTTCTTAAAAATTGGCTCCGACATATGTTCCTCCTCAAATCCTCCATCTGTTTGTTCCATTATAATGCACATTTCTTTCAAACGTAAATGACTGCGAGAGGAATAGGCAATCTTTTAGGAGGATTAGGATAACGGTAGGGTTATGACTTGATGCATAATAAGAGAGTAGTTTAAACGTTAACAATTAAATGACAACCATATAATAGAAAGGAAGTTGTTTTATGCAAAAACGTCAATTAGGACAAAGCGGCTTAGAAGTTTCGGTTATCGGACTTGGTTGTATGGGAATGAGTCATGGGTATGGTCCGGCATCAGATAAGAAGGAAATGATAGCGCTCATCCATAAGGCCATTGACCGAGGTGTTACTTTTTTTGACACCGCCGAAGTATATGGTCCGTACGTGAACGAGGAGCTAGTTGGTGAAGCCCTCGCTCCATTTAGGGATAAGGTAGTCATTGCTGCTAAATTTGGTATTCAAATGGCAAATGGAAAGCAGGTACTTGACAGTAAGCCGGAACGAATTCGTCAATCAGTGGAAGGGTCGCTCAAACGACTTAACATTGAAACCATTGATTTATACTATCAGCATCGTGTGGATCCGAATGTGCCGATCGAGGAAGTGGCGGGTGTGATCCTAGACCTAATCAAGGAAGGAAAAATCAAGCATTGGGGACTTTCTGAAGCAGGCGTGGCAACCATTCGCCGTGCACACGCGGTCCAGCCGCTTACGGCTATTCAAAGTGAATACTCGATGATGTGGAGAAAACCGGAAGAAGAACTGCTTCCTACACTTGATGAGCTAGGAATCGGCTTCGTTCCGTTCAGTCCGTTGGGAAAGGGCTTCCTTACCGGAAAAATTGATAAGAATGCCACATTTGTTAGCACCGACTTCCGTAGCATTGTTCCACGATTCACACTAGAAAATATTGAAGCTAATCAGATTTTGGTCGAATTAATAAAGAAGATTGCGGTAGGGAAAGATGCAACACCAGCTCAAATCGCATTAGCTTGGGTACTTGCCCAGAAACCTTGGATTGTTCCGATTCCTGGTACACGTAGATTGGAGCGACTGGAAGAAAATCTTGGCGCAGTGAGAGTTGAACTAACACACGTTGAACTACGTGATTTGAACGAAGCACTTTCAAAGATTGAGATTTCAGGGGATCGTTATCCAGCAGAATATGCAAATCGAGTGGGGAAATAATGGTCTATTTTTTAAATACAACATCTTGAGAATCTTTTTTGACTTAGATTTATAGATAATGAACAATTTTGGCTAATTTATTTAATAATGAACAAATAGTGGTGAGTTAAGCATTGTAAGAATCTTTGTTGTGTTTATAATATAGGTATAGAATTAATTAAAGCGGATTCAGGATTGTTACTGTTGTACACAGGCAAAACCTAATTGGATTGTTACTTGTCATCAGGCAAAACCTAAATCGCTAAAATAGTAGACTTGTTAAGTCTTCTATTTTAGTGATTTAGGTTTTTATTTATAAAAAATAGAATGATTAAAGGGAGAACAGCGGAGATGAAACTGATTGCACTTGATTTAGACGGAACAACATTAAACTCTAAAAAAGAAATTAGTGAAGAAACCTTACAAGCGATTAAAAAGGCTCAACAAGAAGGACATATTGTGATGGCATTATCTGGACGTTCAGAAAAATCCATTAATGGACAGCTAACTAAGTACGGATTAAACTGTCCTGTAGGGGCGAGTAACGGAACTGCATTGTATGCGGATGGAAAACTTTTGGAGCTAACCTCTTTATCCCTATCTCAAACTAAAAAAATAGCATTAGAGATCGAAAAAGAATCTGTACCATTTAATATGGCTACTAACAAAGGTCATTTTGCTCCGAGAAATTGGGATCAACGTTTACAAGATGTTCTTTCATCAGGACGTGTCCCTGAAGAATATTATGAGAATCAATATTTCAAAATGTTCACCACTTCTCCTCTTGTTCATGGACACTCGCTTTTTAATCAAATTGAAGAAATCATTGATAATAGCGAATATTTGATCCAAAAATTCTTGATTGTGGGATTAGACCCTGAACAAAAAACACGGTTGCAAACGAAGTTGGAAGCGGTTGAAGAAATCACGATTGCCTCATCTTCTCCATTTAATCTAGGAGTGACGCATATCAATGGACATAAAGGAACCGGGCTAAAAATAATGGCAGACTATTTTAATATTCCAATAGAAGATACCGTAGCAATTGGTGATGAGAGAAACGACATTCCCATGCTGAAAGCAGCAGGATTATCGATTGCAATGGGAAATGCCGAAGAAGAAGTGAAACAGCATAGTGATATCGTTACGTTAAGCAATGATGAACATGGAGTGGCTTATGCGATTGAAAAATACATTTTAACAGAGAAATAGAGGTGTATTTACATTTTAACAATATGCACCAAGGGGGGGACTAAGCGTTGCTTATACGATTAAAAAATTTGTTTGCGATTAAAGGGTATAGTTTATTTGTCCTTTGTTTGCTACTGGTCGGGATCGGCATTTCGATTACAATGCCTTACTTATCCTTATATTCGACCGAAGAATTAGGAATGAGTACGGGGGCATTTGGCGTGTTCATGGCGGTGAGTTCCTTAAGCGGTGTTGTGGTGAACTCGTTCATTGCGAAACGTTCGGACAACGGACTGGATCGGAAATGGATTATCATTGTCGCCATGCTTTCTTCGGCTTTGGGATATGGTTCGTATTTAGTTTTTCATAATTTCTATATTTTGCTTATAGTTGTAACGATTTTTAATGGGTTGGGTGCTGCGGCCATGCCGCAAATTTATGCCTCCGCACAGGAATCAGCTAATGAAAGCAAAACAGATGATAAGACTTTTGCGATGTCTACCTTGCGTTCACTTGTATCTCTTGGATTCTTAATAGGACCATTAGGTGGTACAATTATTTTAGGAGCATTTGGATATAAGGGACTGTTTCTAGGTACATCAGCGATTTTTCTTATCATTGCATCACTTGTATTCCTGTTTCTGCAAAACCGCAAAATGGTTCAAAGCAATAATAGGAAAAGACAAGGTGCCGATATTTCATTATTTAAAACCAGGCAGATCCGGCAGCCGTTTAATGCCTTTATTTTTCTGTTTGCAGTGAATGCTATTAACGCGATTAATACTCCTTTGTTTATTGTAAAGGTGCTTCATGGTACCCATACTGATGTGGGATTGGTCGTTAGTATTTGTGCTGGTTTAGAAATCCCTATTATGCTTGCGCTAGGTGGAATGGGCAAAAAAATATCAAACCATGCCTTGATGATGATTGGCTGCGTTATCGGTGTTATCTATTTTACCGTGTTAAGTGTATCGACCGATTCCTGGCAGATAATCGCTGCACAGCTTCTGCAGGCCATCTATGTTGCGATTGTCATGGGTAATGGACTCAGCTATTTCACGGAGCTTCTGCCGAACTCACCGGGGATGTCTGCCACCATTTATTCCAATGGGTCCACACTTGGAAGATTAGTTGGTAATCTCGGCGGTGGCATTATAGCTCAGTTTATCGGGTTTCGTTATGTTAACTGGGTATGTCTGGTCCTTGTGACATTATCATTCGTTATCCTATGGCGATCAAGACCACAGGAGGAAATGGAAGTGACTACAGGACAGACGAGGTCAGTGTAGTAAAACAGGGAAAATAAGCAATATCTGATAAGTAGTCCATATTGGGCTGCTTTTTTTTTGAGAATCGTAGAGATTTTTACTAATCATTAGATTAATATGTTAAAATTTAACAATTGGGGGGTGCTAAATGGGAGAGGACCAAAAACCATTTAATGATGTTATAGACCATTTTAATAAAGTAGAAGGCAACGCTTCAAATCTTGGAAAAGCTAGTTTAAAAAAATTTCCAAGAAGATTAAAGTACTTTGGGTTTTTTATAGTAGTTTTCTTTTCTATTACTATAATATTAATGATAATATTAAATTTATTAAACTGAAATTCAATAAAAATTAGCCATATATACAAGAGGCATACAATTTTGTATATATGGCTTAAAATGATTTTTTAGTTAAAAGTAGAATTTTTTCTTTGTGAAATTTGAAGTTCAGATTTAACCGTATCCGCTGAATGACTGTGACCGGGACCGAAGAGGTTTATTATGACTACTCCAGTAATTATCAATAGAATCCCAATAACACTACCAATGGTTATTTTTTCTTTCCATATCAACACCGAGATTAAAACGGTCGCTACTGTACCTAACCCAGACCAAATAGCATAGGCCATGTTTAGGGGAATGGTTTTAAGTGATAAG
Source organism: Neobacillus cucumis (assembly GCF_016908975.1). Taxonomy (GTDB): domain Bacteria; phylum Bacillota; class Bacilli; order Bacillales; family Cytobacillaceae; genus Neobacillus; species Neobacillus cucumis. Next base: position 116,802 of record NZ_JAFBEX010000009.1, on the reverse strand, counting down.
GATAAAAAGAAAAAGGAAAAAGCAAAACTTGTTATAACCCCTAGTATAGGAAATAGTTTCGTAAAACCATCAGATGCTTTAACCATTGATGTACCAACAAGTTCACCCATAATAGAAAACAACAAATACATATAGGCCATTAGTTTTTTTCCTCCTTTGTCCACGAAACAAGCTGATTAAAAATACGTTCTTTAAGCTCGTTATCTAATGGGGCTAAGCCAAATATTTCTGCAAACCATAAACCGTCTGCAGCAAGGCGAGCAATTGTAGCAAGCACGGGATCTGTCTTATCGTTTTCAATGTTTTTCTGCCAATTGACATATTGCGTTTTAAGCTTTTCTAGCAATTCTGGATTCGTAAAGGCAGCTGCTAATAAGCCAGAACTCATTTTCAACCCGTCATCAAGTTCTGTAAAAGTAGCCTCCACATAAGCCCTGCTCCATTTCCCATTTGGGTAATTGTCAACGTTTACTTTTTCCTGAATCTCATTCGCATAATTATTTGTAAGCTCATCAATCATCCCACTGATTAAGGCTTCTTTATTAGGAAAATGATAAAGCAGTCCACCTTTACTGACACCAGCATTCTTAGCTACCGCTTCTAAGGTTAGCTGAGCCACACCTTCATTTTTGACAATGTTAGACGCAGCATCTAATAATAGACGTCGTTTATTACTACTCACAAACCTCAACTCCTCCTAATCATCTTATTTTTACTATACCGTCCAGACGGTATTTTATCAATTCTTTAATTAATGTACTCAACAGACAAAATGATTGTGGCTCGTTCGAAAGTGAACAAGGAAATGGAAGGGAAGACCTGTTCCAACCATGTTTAGAACCCTTTAGGTTATAAAACAGGGGAAGTGACACAACTCTCGTTCTCAAGGAAGAATGAGATTAGGGATCCCCAAGTTTTTGGTTCTTATCTTTCTTGGTTTCGTAAAAAGGAAAAGGACTTTTATAGGGATGTATGAATGAAGAAGGATGGTTTGAATGGACAAGGACAAGTGTGGCTTGAGAATGTTGATTCTGCACCAGTGTTTTTACAAAAGGACTGTCCGTATGGCAGCCTCATTCGGACAAGGATTGTTCCAATAAGAGCAGGAGCTGTCCGAATCCGGGTCTTATTCGGACAAGAACTGTTTCAAAAGAGTAGGAGCTGTCCGAATCCACCCTCTATTCGGACAAGGAAAGCCCAAAAGTTCAGAGGATTGTCCGAATCTCCCGGTCATTCGGACAAGGACCGTTCCAAAAGATTCGAAGCTGTCCGAATCCCAGTCTCATTCGGACAAAGAAGACCCAAAAGAGGAGAGGACTGTCCGAACCACCCTCCATTCGGATAAGAAAAGCCCAAAAGAGCAGAGGAGTGTCCGAATCTCCTCGTCATTCGGACAAGAACCGTTTCAAAAGAACCGGAGCTGTCCAAAACAACACTCCATTCGGACAAGAAAAGCCCAAAAGAGCAGTGGGGGTGTCCGAATCTCCTCGTCATTCGGACAAGAACCGTTCCAAAAGATTCGAAGCTGTCCGAATCCACCCTCTATTCGGACAAGGAAAGCCCAAAAGTTCAGAGGATTGTCCGAATCTCTCTCCGCCATTAAGACAAGGAAAGCCCAAAAGAGCAGAGGGGTGTCCGAATCTCCTCGTCATTCGGACAAGAACCGTTCCAAAAGAACCGGAGCTGTCCGAAACCACCCTCTATTCGGACAAGGAAAGCCTAAAAGTTCAGAGGATTGTCCGAATCTCCCCGTCATTCGGACAAGGACCGTTCCAAAAGATTCAGAGCTGTCCGAAACCCACCCTCATCAATACAATCCAACATCATCAAACTATTTATACCGATCCAACCTATCAAAAAATTGGATAAGAAACTGATAGAAATTCCTCTCCGATGGAGCAATTTCTCTATGTTTCGGAATAATAATCCCTACCGATCGCGTTGCCTTTGGAGCTTCAATAGCGACCTTAACTGTAAATCGGGGTATCGAGTCATAGAACGTGCTCTCAGGCAACAGGCTAACGCCGATACCCGCAGACACAAGCCCTTTTAAAGCATCCATATCCTCCCCCTCAGACGCAATATTCGGTTCAAATCCAGCCTCACGACAGGCTCCTACCGCAATCCCACGGAGAACATACCCTTTTGGAAATAAGACAAAAGGATCATTCCGCAAATCACCTAAAGACAAACTTTTTCGATCCGCCAAGGGGTGATGACTAGGAAGCAAAGCAACGATATTTTCCATAAAGAGTATCTTAGATTGTAAATCTGGATCCTTCATTGGGACAGGACCGAGAAAAGCTAAATCAATTTCACCATTCTTAACAGCATCAATTAAGTAGGCATACGATCCTTGACGTAAATGAAAGTTCACATTGGGTACATCTTTTCTAAAAGCCGAAATCACATTTGGTAACCAATATCGGGCAAGACTTGTAGGATAACCAATTTTAATCGTTCCTGCTTGTGGGTCGAGATATTCGTCAACTTTTTCCTTGGCTTCATCAATTGTTTTCATAGCACTTATTACATATTGTAAAAAAATATGACCGATCTGGGTCACCTTAATGTTTCTTCCGACTCGCTCTAATAGTTTAACTCCTAGTTCTTCCTCTAGCTTGGTAATTTGATAGCTGACAGCCGATTGTGCCACATTCAGATTTTCAGCTGCCTCTGTCACATGCTGGCGTTCCGCGACTTCAATGAAATAACGTAATTGTCGAAGCTCCAATTTAACTCTCCTTCTATTCATATAAAAATTAGATTAATTTCATATAAATTATATATTGTTTATATTATTAAGAAAACCTAAAATATTTATATACAATATTTCGACAATAATCAACAGGGAGAGATTTACTATGACATATCATCAACTACCTAAAGCACAAGGTCTCTACCGTCCTGAATTCGAACATGATGCATGTGGAATCGGCTTATATGCACACATAAAAGGAAATGCCACACATGATATTGTGGCAAAAGGACTGAAAATGCTTTGTCAATTAGACCATCGCGGCGGGCAGGGGAGTGACCCTCTAACAGGTGATGGTGCGGGACTTATGGTTCAAATACCAGATCTATTTTTCCGTCAAGAATGTTCAGAAATGAACTTGCCTGAACAAGGGAAATACGGAGTGGGGATGCTGTTTTTCTCAAAAGATGATGCAGAACGAGAAAAAATTGAGACGCACATCAATCAATTGGTTGAACAAGAGGGGCAAACGGTACTTGGCTGGAGAACTGTTCCTGTCAATGCTGAAAACATCGGGGTAACGGCACAGGAAAGCTGTCCTGTTATTCGCCAGTTGTTTGTTGGAAACAACGAAACTAGTACGGATGCATTAGCGTTTGAACGAAAATTATACGTGATTCGGAAACAAGCAGAAAAATGGGCAAAGGAATCTGAGTTCAGATTCTATTTTGCGAGTCTTTCAAGCAAGACGATTGTTTACAAAGGATTGCTAACACCTGAACAAGTGGATCAATTCTATTTGGATTTACAAGATGAGAATTTCATCTCTGCGTTTGCTTTAGTACACTCACGCTTTAGTACAAATACATTCCCAAGCTGGGAAAGAGCTCATCCAAACCGTTATTTGATTCACAACGGTGAAATCAATACCCTTCAAGGAAATATTCACTGGATGAAAGCTCGTGAATCACAATTCGTATCAGAAGCGTTTGGAAACGACTTGGATAAAGTGTTGCCAATCCTAGATACAGATGGTAGTGATTCCTCGATTTTAGACAATGCGCTTGAATTTTTAGTGCTAGCAGGTCGTAAACCAGCGCACGCAGCGATGATGCTTGTTCCTGAGCCATGGTCTGAGAATCCTCATATGACACAGGAAAAACGAGCTTTTTATGAATATCACAGTTCATTAATGGAGCCATGGGATGGACCATCAGCGATTTCTTTTACAGATGGGAAACAAATCGGCGCGATTTTGGATCGGAACGGTCTTCGTCCGGCCCGTTATTATGTTACAGAAGATGACTATATTATCTTTTCATCTGAGGTTGGCGTTATCGATGTAGAACCGGAAAAGGTGTTATACAAAGAGCGTCTTCAACCAGGAAAAATGCTATTGATTGATTTAGAAGAAGGACGTATTATTTCCGACGAAGAAATTAAGTCTGAAATGGCACAAGCACAGCCTTATCAACAATGGTTGGATGAGCAGCTTGTTCGATTGGAAGGGAATGTAGAGACTGAAGGAGAAATTCCAGCAGATTTACTAACTCTTGAAAAGGCCTTTGGATATACGTATGAGGATGTTCAAAAATATATCCTTCCAGTTGTAACAGAAGGCAAGGATCCACTTGGAGCAATGGGAAATGATATGCCTCTTGCGGTATTGTCAGATCGTCCACAGAACTTGTTTAACTACTTTAAGCAATTATTTGCCCAAGTAACCAATCCACCGATTGATTCGATTCGTGAAGCAATTGTGACGTCAACTGTTTCCTATTTAGGAGCAGAAGGGAATTTACTTCATCCTTCAGCAGAAAATTGCCGTCGGATTCAGTTGGAAACACCTGTTCTTACTAATAGCCAGCTTGCTGAATTAAAGAAGAACCAAGCATTTAAAAACAAAGTGATTGATATCTTGTTTACGGACAATTTAGAAAACAGCTTGAATGAAATGTTCCGTCAAGCAAATGAAGCCATTGCAGAAGGCGCGAGCTTGATTATCCTTTCTGACCGTCATATTAACGAAAATGATGTAGCTATTCCATCGTTATTGGCTGTTAGCGCTCTTCATCAGCACATGATTCGTGAAGGATTAAGAACGAAAGCTAGCATCGTTATTGAAACAGGGGAAGCAAGAGAAGTACATCACTTCGCTGTGCTGCTAGGATATGGTGTAGATGCTATTAACCCTTATCTAGTATTCAATATTTACCAGAATGCTATTGAAGAAGGTACCTTACCTTACACTTATCAAGAAGCGGTAGAAAAATATGTTTATGGGATGACCGAAGGTGTTGTTAAGGTCATGTCTAAAATGGGTATTTCAACGGTGCAAAGTTATCGTGGAGCACAAATTTTTGAAGCAGTTGGAATTGGTTCTGATGTAATCGATCGTTATTTCACAGGAACAGTATCCCAGCTTGGCGGTATTGGATTAGACACCATTGCCAAAGAAGCAAAGCTGCGCCATGCAGAAGCTTATTCAGCATCAACTGACAAGACCTTAGAATCTGGCAGTAACTTCCAATGGAGGCATGATGGTGAACACCATGCGTTTAATCCAGGAACCATTCATACGCTGCAATGGGCTTGCCGTAACGGTGATTATGATTTATTTAAAAAATACTCGAACCTTGCGAACGAAGAAAGACTTGGTTTCTTACGTAACTTATTCTCCTTTAATGGTTCAAGCCAAGCTGTGCCAATTGAAGAAGTAGAATCAGTGGATTCCATTGTCCAACGCTTTAAAACAGGCGCGATGTCCTTTGGATCTATCTCTAAAGAAGCACACGAAACATTAGCGATTGCCATGAACCGTTTAGGTGGAAAAAGTAACTCGGGTGAAGGCGGGGAAGATCCAAGCCGCTTTGTTTTAGATGAAAATGGCGACAACAGAGGAAGTAAGATTAAACAGATTGCTTCTGGTCGTTTTGGTGTCAAGAGTCATTATCTTGTCAATGCTGAAGAGTTGCAAATTAAAATGGCACAGGGTGCTAAGCCAGGTGAAGGTGGTCAGTTAATGGGTAAGAAGGTTTATCCATGGGTTGCCGACGTACGTGGAGCTACACCTGGTGTTAGCTTAATTTCACCTCCGCCACACCATGACATTTATTCTATCGAGGATTTAGCACAGCTGATCCATGATTTAAAAAATGCCAATCGTGATGCTCGTATTAGCGTAAAGCTTGTTTCCAAGGGCGGCGTTGGAACGATTGCTGCTGGTGTAGCGAAAGCCGTAGCTGATGTTATTGTTATCAGCGGTTACGATGGCGGTACTGGTGCATCGCCAAAAACAAGTATTCAGCACGCTGGATTACCTTGGGAGCTTGGATTAGCAGAAGCACACCAAACGTTAATGTTGAATGGTCTACGTGACCGTGTGGTACTTGAAACAGACGGTAAATTAATGACAGGTAAAGATGTTGTGATGGCAGCGTTACTTGGCGCAGAGGAATTTGGCTTTGCCACTGCACCACTTGTTGTTTTAGGCTGTGTCATGATGCGTGTTTGTCACTTGGATACATGTCCGGTTGGTATCGCGACTCAAAACCCTGAGCTTCGTAAAAAGTTCACAGGTGAAGCTGATTATATCGTTAACTTTATGCGCTTTGTTGCACAGGAAGTACGTGAATTAATGGCTGAGCTTGGTTTTAGAACGGTTGAGGAAATGGTCGGCCGCACAGATGTATTAACGGTAAGTGAGCGTGCAAAATCGCACTGGAAGGCTCAAAGCTTAGACTTAACAGCTTTACTTCACAAGCCTGACGGAGCGCGCACGTTTAAACGTCCGCAAAATCACAGAATCAATGAAACTCTTGATCTTACAAAAATTCTACCTACTGTTCAATCGGCTATCGAGCAGGGAACACCAGTGGATGCTAGCTTCCTAATTACCAACGTTAACCGCGTTGCAGGTACGATTGTCGGAAGTGAAATTTCTAAACGCTACGGTGAAGAAGGTCTTCCAGAAGATACGATTACTTTAAGATTTAACGGTTCTGCCGGTCAAAGCTTTGGAGCTTTTGTGCCAAAGGGAATGACCCTTGAACTAACTGGTGATGCGAACGATTATGTTGGTAAAGGTTTATCTGGTGGAAAAATTATTGTCAAAGCGGATGAACATACGAAGATTGCTTCAGGCGAAAATGTCATCGCAGGTAATGTTGCCTTTATCGGTGCAACTAGCGGGGAAGCTTATATTAATGGCCGTGCCGGAGAACGTTTTGCCGTTCGTAACAGTGGTGTAAACGTCGTTGTTGAAGGTATTGGCGACCATGGCTGTGAGTATATGACAGGTGGACGTGTGGTTGTTTTAGGTGATGTTGGTAAGAACTTCGGTGCGGGAATGTCCGGCGGAATTGCCTACGTACTAACTGAAGACAAGGATGCATTTAAGCATTTATGTAATCAAGAATTGATTGAATTTGAATCAGTCTCAAATCCTGCCGATCAGGATGAGTTAAAACAGTTAATCGAAAACCATTATGCGTTTACGGAAAGTGTAAAGGCAAGCTGTGTTCTAGAGGACTGGGAAGAGTGTGTCAGAAAATTTGTCAAAGTCATTCCGAAGGATTATAAGCGGATGATCCAATTGATCGAGGAGCAAAAATTAGCAGGCTTATCAGAAGAAGAAGCCGTTATGAGCGCCTTTTTAGCGAATTCCGGAGCAAAACAAAAAACATCTAAACAGCAGGAAGCTGCAATCCGCTAAGAAAGGGGAGAGGGAAAATGGGAAAAGCAACAGGATTTATGGAATATGCTCGTGAAAAAGCTGCAGAAAGAGATCCTTTAACACGTCTAAACGACTGGAAAGAGCATAAAATTCCTTTTTCTGATGAAAAATTAAGCATACAGGGGGCGCGGTGCATGGACTGCGCCACTCCCTTCTGCCATATCGGTATGGAGATTCAAGGAGCAACATCAGGCTGTCCAATTCACAATCTAATTCCAGAGTGGAATGATTTAGTTTATCGCGGTCGTTGGAAAGAAGCATTGGATCGTTTAATGAAAACAAATAATTTCCCTGAGTTTACAGGGAGAGTTTGTCCGGCTCCGTGTGAAGGGTCTTGTACGGTGGCGATTTCCGACCCAGCTGTAACTATCAAGAACATTGAACAAGCGATTATCGATAAAGGCTTTGAAAATGGATGGATTACACCTCGGATTCCAGCATCACGGACTGGAAAGAAAGTAGCGATTATTGGTTCTGGTCCTGCCGGATTGGCTGCCGCTGATCAGCTTAACCAAGCAGGTCACTCAGTGACTGTTTTTGAACGTGCAGATCGTCCAGGCGGATTACTCATGTATGGAATTCCAAACATGAAGCTTGAAAAAGAAGTTGTTGAACGTCGTGTACGTTTATTGACACAAGAAGGCATCGACTTCGTTACAAATACAGAAGTCGGTAAAGATATTACTGCTGAACAACTTCAAGCACAATTCGATGCTGTCATCCTTTGTACGGGTGCGCAAAAACAGCGTGATTTAGTGATTGAAGGTCGCGAGGCAAAGGGTATTCATTTTGCGATGGATTATCTAACACTATCGACAAAAAGTCTTCTAGATTCCAATTTTGAAGATGGTCAGTTTATCAATGTAGAAGGCAAAGACGTCATCGTTATTGGCGGTGGGGACACCGGTGCTGACTGTGTGGCAACTGCCCTACGTCAAAATTGCAACAGTGTGGTTCAGTTTGGTAAGCATCCACAACTTCCTTCTGAACGGACTTCTGAAAACCTATGGCCAGCTTATCCAAACGTTTTTACGATGGATTATGCTTATAAGGAAGCCGAAGCGAAATTTGGGGAAGATCCTCGTCAATATTCGATTCAAACGAAGAAAATCGTTGCTGATGAGAATGGCAACCTGAAAGAGCTTCACACCATCCAAATGGAGAAACTGAAGGATGAAAATGGTCGTTATTATTTCAAAGAAATCCCAGGCACTGAAAAAGTATGGCCAGCTCAGTTTGTGTTTATCGCGATTGGATTTGAAGGAACAGAACAGCCACTATTAAAGCAATTTGGTGTGAGAGCTGTTAACCAAAAGGTTCAAGCTAGATACGGTGAATTCAAAACCAATGTTGAGGGTGTGTTCGCTGCCGGTGATGCCAGAAGAGGGCAGAGCCTTATCGTTTGGGCAATCAATGAGGGTCGTGAAGTCGCAGAAGCAGTAGACAAATATTTAATGGTATAAAACTGTTTAATAGGTTATGAGTATAGGCATAGGCATCATCCATATTTGGATGATGCCTTTGTTTATATTGTACACTACTAGTTAAAGTGCTGGTTTTTCTTGAAGAAAGTGTGTAATTAAAGCTTACAATGATGTAGGAAATAGTCATGTTGAACTATAATAGACATACCATACAATGTTTGCATTCGCCAAAATGAAAGTCCCCATTTAATATAATTAGATTATAAAATTAATGTTACTATTTTATTAATTTAGAACTTTTTTCCATTATTTTTGATAGAATAAAGTTGGCTCGTTTTTTCTTTTAATTAGGGTCTGCGTATTGATTTTTCTTTTAAGGGAGGCATTTTTGAATGAATTACAAGAAAAACTATTCACACAAGTTATTCTCCATTTTAGCCGCAACAGCCATTGCCACATCTGCAACAGCTCCTGCAGCATTTGCAAGTACTAACGAAATGAATAATTCGGCTGCAACGATACATAAAAAAGAAGAAAAAAAGAATAAAAACTTTGATTTAACCATCATGCATACGAACGATACTCATGCACATTTAGATAATATTGCTAGACGTATTACTACCATTAAGCAAGTACGTGAGGACAATTCGAATTCACTTTTATTGGATGCAGGTGATGTATTTACAGGTACACTTTATTTCAATGAATATGAAGGTTTGGCAGATTTAGAGTTTATGAACCTAATAGGTTATGACGCTATGACGTTTGGTAACCATGAATTTGATAAGGGAACGGCGACTTTAGCTAATTTCATTAAAGGTGCTAAATTCCCATTTGTCAGTGCGAATGTTAATTTCCAACAGGATGCTAACGTAAAAAATTACTTCAATAATAGAATTGAAAAGCATCCTAAAGATGGACAAATTTATAATGGTATTATTAAAGAAGTGAATGGAGAGAAAATTGGAATTTTTGGGCTTACGACTGCTGAAACAAAAGATATTTCCAGCCCTGGACCTGATGTTGAATTTGAAAATTATCTAGAAGAAGCGAAACAAGCAGTCAAGGAATTTAAGAAAAAAGGTGTTAATAAAATCATTGCCTTAACTCATATCGGATACAATGACGGAGGCGGTGATAACGACCTTACTTTAGCGAAAGATGTAGAGGGAATTGATGTCATCGTTGGAGGTCATTCTCATGATAAATTAGACCAACCAGTTATAGTAAATGCTGGGGAGGAACCGACAGTCATTGTCCAGGCGAACGAGTACAGTAAATATTTGGGGACATTAGATGTTGAATTTGATAAAAAAGGGAAAGTCGTGAGCTCTTCCGGAAAACTCATTGATCTTGATCAAAAAGTCAATAACGCTTATGTGATTCCGGATGATCCTGAGTCCGCCCAGATCTTAGAAACGAAATACAAACCAAGTGTAGTGGAAATGCAGCAAACAGTGGTTGGGAAAACGACTGTAGACTTAATTGGAGGGAATCCTCCTGCACGAACAGGGGAAACCAACCTTGGAGACTTATTTACTGATGGTATGCTGGCAAAAGCGAAAACCATTAACCCTGATACAGTTATAGCCTTTCAAAATGGAGGTGGAATTCGAACTTCTGTTTCTGCTGAAGATATTACGTTAGCAAAGGTTTTTGAAATTATGCCCTTCGGAAATACACTTGGCATTATGAAACTAACGGGAGCAGAAATTAAAGAAGCTCTTGAATTTAGTGTAAAGGATGCGCCGAGTGCTTTTGGGGGGTTCCTTCAAGTATCAGGTTTAAAATTTACTTTTGACAGCAGAAAACCAGCTGGCCAAAGAGTACAATCCATCGACGTGAAAGAAGATGGTGTTCACTATACTGCTCTAGAACCAAATAAAACATACGTTGTGGCTACAAACACCTTTACGGCAAAAGGCGGTGATGGCTACACCGTGTTTGCGAAGGCTTATAGCGAAGGTCGTGTCAGTGAACCAGGATTTGTAGATTGGGAAATATTCACAGATTATTTAACAACACAAGAAGGTAAAACTGTTCATTCAAGTGTTGAAGGCAGGATTATTAATTTAGCCAATTAGACGCCTTCAAATTCAAGAATATATAATGAAGAAATAAGGTGCTGGACCAAAGAGAAGTTGGTCTTGCACCTTTTTTGAGTCCTTTAATATCCTTCAGGTGATTTCTTCGACCATTCATTCCCATTCATACTTTTTCTTAAAAAACAGAAAATAGATTCTGTAAGTAAATTAATTTCAAGGGGAGAACAAAATGACAGTTGCCACTCAAGTAAACCAAACCGTAGCTGGATTAAAAAGCGCTCAGGCTAGTTTAGAATCGTTTGCTCTGCAAACAGATAATAAGCAAGCCAAACAGTTGTACCAAAATGCAGCACAGCAAACACAATCAATTATTGACAGCTTAGAGCCGCGTATTCAGCAAATTCAAAAAGAAGAACCACAATACAATCAATAAGTTTTTGGGAGGGTTGGCCCAAGGCCGACCCTCTTTAAAGCTTTAACCTTTCCTTTCTTTACTAAAAAATACCCAAAGGCAGGAAGAAAAAAATGACTGTTTACTCAAGTGTCCAACAATGCTTAGTCACGATTAAGGGAATTGAAACTCAACTTTCTAACTTCGCTTTAAATTCTCAGGATGAAAAAGCTCAACAAACATTTCACGAAGCGATGTTAATGGTAGAAGAAGTCAAACAAGATTTACAAAAACGAATAACAGAAATGGAATTAATGGAACCTCAATATAAACCATCTTAAATTCGAGGTGATTAACATGCCAGATTGGCTAGATGTTGGCTTACGATCTCTTTTGTTTATTGCCATATTATTTTTAATGACCAAGCTGTTAGGTTCCAAACAAATTTCTCAGCTTTCTTTTTTCGAATATATTTCCGGTATTACAATAGGTAGTGTGGCTGCTGAGGTAATAACAGGTGTGGATGGAAATATTCTTCACGGAATTGTTGTATTAATTGTCTTTGGTGGGATTACCTATGCGGTTGACGTTATCTCTTTGAAAAGCAAAAAATTTAGAGATATCGCTGAAGGAAAATCATCGATATTTATTAAAGATGGAAAGGTGATGGAAGATAGTTTAAAAAAGGAACATTACACCATTGATGATTTAAATTCCTTACTAAGGAAAAAGAATGTGTTTAAAGTGGCTGACGTAGAGTTTGCTGTTTTAGAACCAAATGGAGACTTAAACGTTCTCTTGAAAAAAGAAAACCAGCCTATCACGCCAAAGGATTTACATTTAAAGGTTGCTAATGAAAAAGTTCCACAGACCGTTATTATGGATGGAAAAATATTAGATCGTTCCCTTACAGATGCACAAAAGAACAGGGAATGGCTGGATGTTGAATTAAAAAAACTTGGTGTCATGCTTGATAATGTTTTTTTGGCACAAGTCGATTCTTATGGACAATTAACCGTGGATGTATACGATGACAAAATCAATGTTCCATCTCCTCAACAAAAACCGTTATTAATGACTATGATTAAAAAGAGTCAAGCAGACCTTGAATCCTTTGCTACCCAAACGGAGGCGGAGGATGCCAAACAAATGTATTTGAAAAATTCCAAAAAGTTAAAAGAAGTAATTAATCTCTTAACTCCGTATTTAAATGGTTAATTAGAAACTAAAATGACTAATAGAAGAAGCAGGAAGGGAAATAAGGAAATAAGGAAATAAGATCTCTGTTTTTTAGATCTTTCGAGTAGAGAAAATAAATTAATTTTTAAACAATTTATTTTCTAAAACAACGACTTGATCTGTCGCAGCTTTTCCTATTTCCTTTGTTTTTTCAACCAGTCTAAAGATATTATCACAGCATTGTTTAGCCCCTGCCACTAAAAGCGGCACTCCTAAAGAGTCAATTTTAAGCCCCCTTGAAAAAAATCCCCCGAATGACATCACAAGCGGTACAGTAGGAGAGGTATTAGAGAAAATAATTTTTTCATTAAAATGGTATTTAGTTTCTAACATTAAAATCATTTCTTTCAATGCGGGAACAACCAGTTTATTTCTCTTGCGTCCAATCGTATAGACAGGATTTCCATCTTCATCTATCCCATGAAAAATAAGCTTTCCGAAATCTGCATGGGTTAATTTATTAAAATATGGGATGTTTAATATTTCTTCGGTTGATAATTTCCTTTCGGATTGTGGCAGCAGATTTAAATGATAGGCTGCGGCCATGGAAGTAGTGTGGGTACCACCATAATCATTATAAATGTAAATCATAGCAAACCACCCTATATGTTAGTTATATCTATTATGTACCATTTTTTCTTATAAAATCCATTTCACTTTTGATGGGAGTCATACAAATTAGAATTAAATTAAAAATAGCTGCCTCAAATAGGTTTGATCGACCTAATGAGTCAGCTACTTTTCAGCCATTCTTATTCATTTCATTAATTTAGGATCCGTTTTTCACCTTGAATTTCTTGAATGGAACTAATATTTTGGGTAAATTCTAGCGTTCCTACATACTGACCCGCTTCATCCCTAACAGCAAAATACCGGATATAAATATATTTATCTTTAAATTTTATATAAAAATCTTCGCAGTCTTTGATGCCCGCTTTAAATTCTTGAAGGAGTTGTTCGACAACATGAACGCTCTTTGGTGGATGGCAGTTCTGAACCGTACGACCTATAACGGCTTTGGTACGAGCGAAAATTCTTTCTTTACCATGTGAGAAATAACGAACAACATCATCTTGGTCAATAAAAGTAATGTCTACAGGTAAATGGTTCAACATAAGCTCAAGCTGTTTAAGTGACAGAATCCCCGTTTCCAACCGAATATAGCCGTCGGTTAGAGCATTTTCTTCAATGTGTTTACGTTCAGGCTTCCATACACCCGCAGGTCCTGTTAAACAGAAACCAATTTCATCACTTTCATGTGCAATTTTAAGCCATTCGTCTTCTGTTAAGGTTTGTAATGCCATTGGGAATAGGATATTTTCTTCTTTAAAAATCATTTCACTGACTTCACGGATGACAAAATACAAAGCATCGATGACAGCTTGCTTATTTCCGTCATAGTTTGTTAATTTCTCTTTTGCCTCTTTAATACCAGCTCGAATCCTGTCATCTACGCCCCACATAACCTGAGTAGGTCCCATAATTCCGTACTTTTCTAAATAAGGGAACAGTAAGTTTTCTTTACGGCTATAATGCTTATCAATGTCTAGTAAAAGATTAAGATCTTCAAGTAGTTTAAACTTGTTCTCATCACTATCGTCTTTTTCAAACCGATCGTAATGCAGTTGAAGTTTAAAGTTCACTAACCTATCGATTTCTTTATTTTCTAGTTTAAAGGTATGAATGGGATGTCCAGGCTGTTCTTCAGCTTTATCTGAGCGGTGAATTTCCTCGATCGATCCTTTGAAAATAGCTGTATGAACAGAACATAAACGCTGCACTTCTTCAACAGGAATACCTTCTTCTTCCATAAGTGCTTGTTCTAATTTTGAAATCTCAGCAACCGTAATATTGCCGGCTGCTTCCTCAAATCGTGCCTTCACTTCCACAACACTTTTTCCATTGTGAAGGTCTTTGATAATTTCTTTTAATACCGTTTGACGTTCAGATGGGTAATGGTTTCTTGTTCACGGTTATTTATCATTTCACTCATCGTGCATTCTCCTCTACTTTTTTATAGTAAAGCCATTGGTTTCAATGGTTTCGATTACTTTATCTAAGGAAATTCCCTGCATACGACAGCCATTTGGCAATGTCATAATACGGCCTGCAGTTTTAAGCATGTGTGGGTTGGTTATATTTTCAAATCCAAGGTCCTTCATAATGGGAATCATTTCAGGGAACTCGGTACAAAGTTGATAAACTGTATGTTGTATATTTATTACTTTAGACATCCTTTTCACTCCTTAAAAGAGGGTGATAACTTTTCTCAATAAGAATATAACATAGCAATTTTCTCTTAATTGTGATTAATATCACATGAAAAAGCATAAATGTTAAGTTTATGTGAACCTTAACACATAAAAAGCTGTACGTATTTAACCGAGAAATTTTCATGCTTTAAGTGTCACCTTAATTATTGGGAAATACAATATGGGAGATCAATTGCAGAAAGAGTAATAAGTAGAATAGGAAGGTAATGATTATATAATTAGGAGTCATTTATGATTTATTTATTAATCTCTATATTCATTTTTAATTTAGCAGCCTATTTTTCACCAAAACATTTAAAGAGACAAGAAATTTATTCTACAGCCCTTTTTTCTTTTTTATTAGGACTCATTATCGACGTCATCTTTGCTTTACGTTATCAACTATATGGATATTTTGAACAAGGGTCCAATTAAGAAGTTTTTTAATCATTGCGGGACTTTTTCCAGCTCATTCTTTTAATTCCTATAGCTTTCTTCCGCGCTTTAAAAAATAGATGAATGGTGATTGATGAGTTGCAGCAGCAGTCCATTTTTTTCTTGTATCCTTCCATTATTAAGTGAATAAAAATAAAAAAAGGGGGGAATTACATGAAAAAAATCACTTATTTCATCGGTATTGTAACCGTAGCCATTGGCTTAGCCGCATGTAATCAGTCAAAAGCGGAGGCACCAAAACAAGAAAAACCTACTTCACAAGAATCTAATCAAACACCCAATCAGGAGAGTCCAAATCCTCCAAGTCAAGAGAAACCACCAATTCCAAAAAAACCTACTTCACCTGTGCCAGAGAACAAGGTTTATGAGAATAAGGTTTTTAAAGATGTGGTCGTAACAGAATCAGGAGATAAAATAATCGTAACAGGAAAGGCTCAAGTATTTGAAGGCGTCTTTCAATATACCCTTTATGATGGAAATACCGTAGTGGTAGAAAATCATTATCAAACAGATGGGGCACCTGCTTGGGGAGAATTTGAAATTACTTTTGATAAAGAGCAAATATCTTCAGATCAGATTAAGCTTGAATTATTTGTTTACTCAGCAAAAGATGGTTCAAAATTAAATACATTAGAAATTACCATCCCCAAACCTTAATAATTTAGAAACCCAAAAGAACTCGTACTGTTCATTTTGACAGATAAGGGTTCTTTTTTTTAGCTAATCTTTTTACATTATTTATGAGATTAAAGAAAACATAATAAAGGAAGTGGTGAACAAAGCCTAATAAAGGCAGAAGAAAAAACAATAGTTAGGTGTGGAATTGCATGGAAAATGTATTTGATTATGAAGATATTCAGCTTATCCCAGCTAAATCAATCGTCAATAGCCGCACGGAATGTGATACAACGGTTACTTTTGGGGGACAAACATTTAAGCTGCCAGTGGTGCCGGCAAATATGCAGACAATTATCGATGAAAAAATTGCCACATACCTGGCAGAAAATAATTACTTCTATATCATGCATCGTTTTCAGCCAGAAAAGCGAATTACTTTTATAAAAGACATGCAATCTCGAGGATTGTATGCCTCCATTAGTGTAGGAGTAAAAGAAGAGGAATATCGATTTATAGAAGAATTGGCAGAAGAAAAGCTCACACCGGAATACATTGCAATCGATATTGCACATGGTCATTCCAATGCAGTCATTAAAATGATTCAGCATATTAAGAACCATCTTCCTTCAAGCTTTGTCATTGCTGGAAATGTTGGCACTCCTGAAGCGGTGAGGGAATTGGAACATGCAGGGGCAGATGCGACTAAAGTAGGCATTGGTCCTGGGAAGGTTTGTATTACTAAAATTAAAACTGGATTTGGAACAGGCGGCTGGCAATTAGCAGCCTTAAGATGGTGTGCAAAAGCAGCTAGCAAGCCCATTATTGCCGATGGTGGTATTCGTACTCATGGTGATATTGCTAAATCGATTCGATTTGGGGCAACGATGGTGATGATTGGTTCTTTATTTGCCGGTCATGAAGAATCTCCAGGAGAAACGGTTGAAAAAGACGGAGAGCTTTATAAAGAATACTTTGGTTCAGCGTCTGAGTTTCAAAAAGGGGAAAGGAAGAATGTAGAAGGCAAAAAGATGTATGTTAAATTTAAAGGATCTTTAAAGGATACCTTAATTGAAATGGAACAGGATCTTCAATCGTCGATTTCATATGCGGGGGGTAACAAGCTGTCTGCTATTCGAAATGTTGATTATGTTATTGTTAAGAACTCCATCTTTAATGGAGATAAAATCTATTAACATGACCCTTCTCAGGAAGAAGGGTTTTATGATTTCCTTATCATTTCCAATTCGGAGATATGTACAAGTTTAATATTTCTATAATGGTTATCTTCCTCTGAAATTTCACAATAACCGGATGAATATTGATAAAGTATAAGAAAGTTTTTCCCCTCAAAAATAACGGGTATTTTTGTCATGAAGACCACGTCCCTTGTAATTTTCTTGCATTGACCTTCTCATTTTTAAAAAAAAGAGGAAACAACATGGTATGTCACATTTGTTTCCTTTAATAAGAAAGCATTTAGGCAAGTTTATTATAAGATTAATCTTATAAAGATCCCATATGTTTGTTAAAAAACCTAACATGTTTTTTTATATGAATGGTTGTTGTTAATCAAGGGAAACTAAAAGAAAAGCACTTGAAAGGGTAGTAAGGAATGCACCTTATCATTTCGGTTCTTACGATCTTAGCTTCCTTTAAATGGGGAAGGTGGAAAAACTGGAGAGATTACCATGCGAGTATGCTATTTATTGCTACTGGTGGCTTGCTTTATGAATATATCGTACAAGAAAATACGTTATGGAAGTTCCATCCTGATTTTTTATATGGTCATGGAATGGTTGTCCTTGTTTATGCTTTAATAACAATGCCTCTTAGCATCTTTTTATATCTTTCCCATTTTCCGGAAACCTGGGGCAGAAGGATATTCTACATATTACTTTGGTCAGTAATTTATATTTGTGCCGAGTGGGTTTTACTCATGTTTGGGAGAATTTCCTATGAGCATGGTTGGAGACTTTGGTTTTCTTTTTTATTTGATCTTGTCATGTTTTCTGTCATTGCATTGCATCAATACAAACCATTCTTGGCTTATCTAATCTCGCTACCCATCATTATATTTTTAATTATGTACTTTCATGTCCCTTTTAAGTTTGCAAAATAACTCCATTGAATTCATTCCTACATTATTTTACTCATTGATAACATTTACTCCTCAAACAATAAGGCTGCCATTGGCAGCCTTATTGCTTACAACACTTATTCAACACCTGGGACTTTGTTAAATAGATTTTCTTTTTTTTCGTTCTGGTCCTTTTGTTGAGGACCATTCCCATTTGCGTTCATTATTTTTAGCAGCTCTTGACGTGTTATAGGCTGAGCCTCTTCTATAAGTTCAAAACCCAATTCACCGTCGGATTCAATGGTTGCCGTTTTTACGTTAGATAGGTAAACTATGCCTTTTTGGCGGAGCTTCATTTCCAGTTGATTGATGGTCATGCGTAATTTTTTTAAGTTATTATCGATGATTTGACCGTCCCGTATCACGACTGTTGCATTACCGGTTAGATAACGTGCAATGATCTTAAACTTCATTTGCAGATATTGAACAGAAATTAGATAAAGGATAAATACCGTTAGGATAACGATAATTTGCCAAAATTTATTTTCTTTAATCGCATGCCCCATCGTGGTTCCTACTGCTAAAATAATGACAACTTCAAGACTTGTCATTTTTGCCATCGATTTTTTTCCGGCTATTCTAAGTAATAAGGTACTTACAAAGAGTAACCCGACGGCTTCCCCTAGAAATGTTATATTCATCCCTTCACCTCAAATACAACTCAAGCCCTACTTGATGATAATAAATGAACCGCATCGTCTAATGCGGTTCGTGCTAGCTTATTTAAATTCGGAAGAATCATTGAAGTCATATCGAAACCCGTCTTCTTGGGCAGAGGTATGATTATTGATTTGCGTATTTTCAGTTTTATCTTGGAACCCTTGTTCCTCTGTGTTGGTTTTTTCGATTTGTTGTTTTTTGTTTGTATCCACCTAAGATAGCCTCCTACATTCCATTTTTCTTTCCTATTATTCCTTGAAGGGCATATATTATGCTTTTAACCATGTCAATTAACAATACATTTATTTAACTTTTATTAAAGAGTAATAACAATTCTTTTAAGAGTCCGTAAATAACCGGAAAATCGACAGATTCTAAAAAATGTTCCTCTTATAATGGCATTTATGGGAAGGGAGAGTTTTATTGTACTGACACGTCTGTACATACCTTCCAAAATTTCAGGAGGAGGTTCTTTGACTTGGAAAATTTACTACGAAAAGCCGTCCAGATTAAAAAACAATTCTTTATTAATAAGCTTATTCAATCAGGTGTATACAAGAAAAATAATCGACACTTATACGAATGGACGTTAAGTGAATTGGAGAGAGAATTTAACCAAATCAAACAAGAAAATAAAAAATTAATTCTAAAATAAGATTCAGAGGAGAATAAAATGCTAAACAAATTAAAAATTTTATTTTTAGGCGCAGGTTCCATGGCTGAAGCCATGATTTCTGGTCTGGTGAAATCCAAGCGAATTCCAGCTCGTCAAATCATCGCAACAAATCGTTCCAATTCGATTCGATTAACAGAGTTAGAAAAAAACTACGGAATAAAAGGAATTCGAAAAGAAAAAGTAGCCATTGACCAAGCTGACATCATCATTTTAGCCATGAAACCTAAGGATTTTGAGGAATCAATTACCTCAATCAAAAATGAATTTCAGACCTCTCAACTTATCCTCTCCGTTATGGCTGGTATATCAACAAACCAAATCGAGGAAAAACTTAGGGAAGGTCAACAGGTCATTCGAGTGATGCCGAATACCTCCTCGATGGTTGGCGAATCGGCTACTGCCATCGTTCCAGGAAAACAGGCTACTGCTTCTTCCATTGTATTAGCTGAGGAAATATTGGCTTGTTTGGGTACCGTTTATCACTTAGATGAAGAAAAAATCGATATTTTCACGGGTATCGCCGGTAGCGGTCCAGCTTATTTTTATTATCTAATGGAACACATTGAAAGAGCCGGAAGAGAAGGGGGCCTTGAAGCGAAGACTGCTAGACAAATTGTTGCTCAAACCATATTAGGTGCAGCAAAAATGGCGATGCATCAAAATGAAACACCTTCAGAGTTAAGGAAAAAAGTAACTTCTCCAAATGGGACAACGGCCGCAGGGTTGGAAGCATTAAAGGTCCATGGAGCGGGCATTGCTATGTTTCAAGCGGTACAAGGTGCGACCAAACGCTCTAAAGAAATCAGTTGGGAAATACAAGAAATGATTAGAGGAAATTAGGAGTGATTCGTGTGACCATTGATTCGAAAAAGAGAATTGTCATCAAAATTGGGAGCAGCTCATTAACAAGCCCTCATGGGGAGATCAGTCGCAGGAAGCTGGAGAAATTAGTGGATGAAATTGTTCAGTTAAAAGATGAAGGAAATGATGTTTTAATCGTATCATCAGGTGCAGTAGCAGCCGGGTATCGGAAATTAGGTTTAAAAGAACGTCCCGACAATTTACCTGAGAAGCAGGCCGCCGCATCGATTGGACAGAGTTTGTTAATGGAAGTGTATTCTCAATACTTCTTTGACCATGGTTATGTAGCGTCGCAAATTTTAATTACGAGGGATGATTTTTCAAATCAGGACCGTTACAACAACGCGAGAAATACGATGGATGTCTTATTAGATCGTGGTATTGTACCTATCATTAATGAAAATGATACTGTGACGGTTAATCGTCTTAAATTTGGGGACAATGACACCCTTTCTGCGAAAATAGCTGCTTTAATTGATGCTGATATGCTCATTATTTTATCGGATATAGATGGTCTGTATAGTGGTGATCCCCGTAAAGTTCTTCATGCCAAGCGACTGGAGTATGTTTACGAAATTACGCCCAGTTTAGAGGCTGCTGCTGGCGATGCAGGTAGCTCTATTGGAACAGGAGGGATGAAATCCAAAATTGATGCTTTTAAAATAGCCATGGCATCTGGAATCCCCGCTTTTTTAGGGAAAGCTGGTACACCAAATATTATCGTTGATGCACTCCAAAATAAAGCAATAGGGACCTATTTTAACGGAAGAATGAAACAACTGGGATAAGCAAATTTTTATGCATGGGTTATATAATAGGTAGAGCTGCAGTGAAAGGTACAAGGAATGTACCTTTCACTGCAGCTTTTAGTTTGCGAAAGTTGAACTGCAAAATTGCTGTTTCACGATACAAACAAAAAAAGTAGAGCTGTCATGCAGCTCTACTTAACTTTTATTCATTCGATAACATACTCTTCCGTCTTCCATAAAAATAGTAAATGACTAATCCAATTAACATCCATACGACAAACCGAATCCATGTAATGGGAGGTAAGCTAATAATCAGATAAATGGAAAACCCAATCCCGATCAATGGTATTACCGGCACAAATGGGGTACGAAACTTTCTTTCTAAATCTGGACGTTTTTTTCTTAACACCATAATAGAAGAACAAATAAGAATAAAGGCTGATAATGTTCCGATGTTCACGAGTTCTGCCACTTCACTTATAGGAGTGAGGCCAGAAACGAGTGCCGAAATAAGCCCAATGATTAAGGTAGGGCGATATGGTGTTTTATACTTTGGATGGACTTTGGCAAACCATTTGGGCAGCAAGCCGTCACGGCTCATGGAAAACCAAATCCGAGATCCGGCAAGCATAAACGAAAATAATACAGACAAAATTCCTGCTATCGCTGCGATAGAAATAATGATGGTAATCCAATGTAACCCCACATGACTAAACGCCTTAGCAATAGGTGCGGCATTGTTAAGGGTATCGTAATGTGCCATTCCTGTTATGACCAAAGACATGCCGATATATAAACAGAGAGCAATTCCTAGTGATAGAACAACTGCTCTTGGCAGGTCACGCTGTGGATTTTTAGACTCCTCTGCGGCGGTTGTTAAGGTATCGTAACCGAATACCGCAAAGAAGACTAAGGCTGCACCGCCCATCACGCCGTGAAAACCAAATGGCATAAATGGGTGCCAGTTAGTTGGTTCGACATAAAATGCTCCTACAGCTATCACGATCAGTACGATACTTAATTTAATGACAACCATCAGGTTATTAAATCTAGCTCCGGCTTCCATACCAAGTGTTAGTAAACCAGCGATCGCTAGACTAATGAGCATTGAAATCAGGTCAATTTTATGACCTGCACCTGTTCCTGGGGCGCCTTGTGCCCATAAAGGCAAATGAATTCCTATTTGGGTTAAAATTTCTTGCATGTATCCCGACCAGCCAATTGCTACGACCGCTATGACTAATGTATACTCAAGCAATAAATCCCAGCCGATCAGCCATGCGGCACCTTCTCCCAGTACGGCATAGCTATAGGTATAGGCACTGCCTGCTACTGGAATTAGGCCGGCAAATTCTGCGTAACATAATGCAGCAGCTGCACTGGCTAAACCTGCAATTATAAACGATAAAACAACGGCAGGGCCTGCATGGTCTGCTGCAGCGACCCCGGTTAGCACAAAGATGCCGACACCAATAATTCCGCCTAAACCAATAGCCGTAAGCTGCCAAAGTCCAAGCACACGTTGAAGACCAGAGCTTCCTGTTTCATTTTGTAGTTGATCAATGGATTTCTTCCTTAAAAAAGGTTTCATAGATGCCTCCTTAGTTCTTTAAAGTAACAACCTATTTACCGGAAAGAGGTTTTAGGTTTAAATCACCCTATGTACTTCAAATAGTATTTATACAACCATAACTTAAAATCAATGATTTTGTAAACAGTTCGTAATTTTTATAATATTTTCCCAATAATAACCACAAGACTTTTGAAAACGTTTCCATTATAATAAAGATAATAATAGGACAGGGGGATACAAATTGATGGAACTTTTAATCAAACAATGTGATCATAATCAATCAGAAGAACCATGTGAAAAGTGTACTCCGAAAATTGAAAGGGAAGAAACTATCGATATCTTAGAATATGATTATTATAAAAGAATATGGTTTTGATTCGTGCAAATCGTGAAAGAAACGGTCAGTTGAAACCGTTTCTTTTTTTTTCGCGTTTTAATGTTAAAAATACTAGGTGGTTTCCCTTTTAATGGAGTTATTAAGAATGATCTAATGAAAAGAATATTTTTACAGCTTTTGAAAATAATATGAGTAAAAATTTCTGGAGCTGGTCTCATGGGGTTTGCCTTTTATTTCTTTGTTGCGTGGCTCATCACTGTTATTTTTACACTGATGAGAAAACGACTTACATTTATAGAAAATGCATCTGTATTTTTGCTTATCCTCATCATTAGTATTAATTGGTCGTGGATAATTTATAATGAATTAAATTTAATCAAACTAACAGCGAAGCCATTACCTTACACCGCTTTTTTGATTAACCGGAGCATAGGTATTCCATTTATCATTGTAGTTACACTGAATCTAATCAAGGCAGCTAAATCAAAAGGAAAATCAATTCTTATAGCATGTTTATCAACCGTCACATTGGTGATCTTGATTCAATTGGGAAAATACTTTGACATCGTAACCCCAATAAAATGGAATATCTTATATGATGTCTTGTATATCATTTCATTACATCTGATTGGCTGGTATTCATTAAAATTTATTCAAAAGCTAAAACAAAGTGAGGCGATTAGCCAATGAGATTATGGGAGAATTTTGATAAAAATGAGATTTCCCTTTTGGTCATCATTGCGATTTCCTATGTAGCTTATTTTTTACTATCGAGAAAAGTTGCGCCTCAAGTAAGAATACTTGCATTACTGTGGGGAGTAACGATAGGAATTTTATTCGATTTTACAATCGGCGGGGGATTACTTGATTACTACAAGCTCAATGATAGCAATCATTATGAAGTGATGGATATTGTTTATTACCTGATTTATGGTCCATTTGGATTTTTCTTCTTTTATTTCTATGAAATCTTACATATAAATAAAAAGACATTTATTTATTACGCTGTGGCTTGGACCCTTATCGGATTAGCCGCTCAGTGGCTGTTTACATGGCTTAATATCATAACCTTCCAGAATGGATATCATTTATCCTATTCATTTCCGGTTTTTCTCATCACCCAAACGGCAACTGGTGCTTTTTTTGAACAAGTAAAGAAAAGGGAACAAGTTCTCATAAGTGATTAACCCAATACTGCCTTCATGGCAGTTTTTTCTGTTTAATCCCATTTTTTTGCCCACGGAAATTTGAACTTCCCAATTTTAATAGGAAAAATAGTGTTAATTGACACGGTTACCACTAAAAAAACAAGTAACTTAATAGACACTTAATATTTGTTTAATTGAATTTTAATAAAAACTTCAAATCAATATATTATAGTTAAATTTGTTGATTATAACGTATGAAAAAAGATCTAATATTTGTAATAAGGAATTGATAATTTTATGGCATTATCTAATCTTAAAACATTTTTTAAAAAAGAAAAAACATATTTATACTTTGCTCTTGCGATTATTACACTTTGGGTATTACCTTATTTTGTTCTTTTAACACATGCGCATATGCGAATTCAAGATAACCTAGATTCAAATATTTCATGGTACAAAGTGTTGAATGACAGTGGGCAGCTTTTCGGTTCTATTCATGCGAATATCCCACAAATCATTAATGGTCATCTATCTCGAAATGCTTTTTATTCCGAGTATTATGGCATCATTGAATTATTTCGGTTCTTTCCACCAGTCATTGCGTATGGATTCAATGAAGCCATAACTAGGTTTGTTGCTTTCTTTGGGATGTACTTGCTTTTAAAGCATTATGTCATTAAAAATGAGGGGCAAGGGATTATCCGTGTGGCAGCGGCCTTAACATTTTCTCTCACTCCTTTTTGGCCGAGCGGAATGCTAAGTACACTCGGAATGCCACTTGCATTATGGGCGTTTTTAAATCTGCGGTACGGCATAAAGATGTGGCAGAGCTGGAATATCATAACCTTGTTACCCTTTTACTCTACTTTCATGTTGGGCTTTTTCTTTTTCCTAAGTGCAATGGGTGTATTTTGGCTTATAGATGTCATTAAAACCAAAAAGGCACAACTGAGGTTGTTTTTCTCCATTTTATATATGACCTTAATTTATTTGGCGATTGAATATCGTGAAGTAGTGTCTCTTCTTTTTTCACATGAAAAAACAAATCGATCTGAGTTTTACGAATCAAAAAATAACCTTATGGTAACGATTGGGTTAGTCTTCAAGAATTATTTTCTGGGGCATAATCAGGACCAAACCTTTTATCCATTTGTTATATTTCCAACTGCCTTGCTTGCCCTTATTCTAGTCATCTTTCAAAAAAGATGGAGACAGGAAAAGCTGTTTATCGGATTACACCTTGCCAATTTTTTGTTATCCGTCTGGTATTCCTTTTGGTGGTATGATGCCTGGGTGCCTTTGAAGCAAAAAATTAGCATTTTAAATACCTTTAATTTTTCACGTTATCATTACTTAAGACCCATGATCATTTACATTTTATTTGCTGTTTCCTTGCAGATATTATGGCAATTCAATAAAAAATGGCGTATTTTAGCAGTTCTTTTTGCTTTATTGCAAGTTGCTGTACTAGTTCCTTCGAATGAACAGATTTATTATCGACATTCACCTTCATTTGGGCAGTTTTATGCCGTCAAAGAATTTAATGACATTAAGAAATTCATTCATAAGCCCGTTCAAGATTATAGGGTCGTAAGCATTGGGCTCCACCCAGCGATTGCTCAATACAATGGTCTATACACACTGGACACTTATAACAATTTTTACCCATTGTCCTATAAACATGAATTCCGAAAAATCATTGCACCCGAACTCGCTAAGAACCAAGCCATGAGAGAATATTTTGATCAATGGGGAGGAAGATGTTATATCTTCGATAGCGAATTGGGTAACAATTATTTATTTTCCAAGAATTCATCAAAAGTAATTAAAAATCTAGATTTAAATATTCAGGCATTAAAACAATTGGGTGGAGATTATATTCTTTCTTCGGTTCCAATTAAAAACGCAAATGAAAATAGCCTCCAGTTACAAAAGGTGTTTAATTCAAAGGATGCCTATTGGCGGATTTATTTATATAAAGTTATATAGAAAGAGGCGCTATCTAAGCGTCTTTTTTCATAGTTAAAAGTTCACAGATCCATTAATCAAGATGTAGACTAAAAATTCACCTCCATTAATAAATATTTTTCTATTTTTTTCTAAACAATAGAAAGAAAGGAAAAAGGGGGGAATTGTGCAATGGGTGGTCCATTATCAAAAGAACAGGTTGTATTAATTGTTACGGCCCTTATTTTAGGGACGCTTGCGCGCGTCATTACGTTAAAAGAAGACTTCCGGCAATATCCGAGCTATCCTAATGGCTACCTGATTCATTTAGTTTTAGGTTTTGTGGCGGCATCATTAGGAGCCGTGGCTATCCCTGCTATCATGACGAAAAATTTTATTGCCGTTACGTTTTTAACACTGGCGATTCAACAATTTAGAGATGTCCGGAGGTCTGAACGGGAAAGTTTAAAGGACTTGGAAAACACAGAATTCGCCTATCGCGGTAATGCCTATATTGACGGCATATCGAAAACGTTTGAGTCGAGAAATTACTTTTCTCTAGTCGTAGCCTTGGGCACTGGTATTACGATGCAGCTTGTAGAAAGTAAGTCCCAACTAATAAATATAATTTCAGGGGCTATTGTGGGTTGCATTATCATTTATATTTTAAAACGATTCTCTAAAGGAAAAACCATTGGTGATATTGCAGAAGTTAAGGAAGGAAAAATTGAAGTAAAAAATCATGAGTTGTATGTGGAGGGTATTTATGTTTCAAATCTTCTTGGTACGGAGAATGCCTCCCAATTGTTTCAAGAAGAAGGACGAGCAGTAGTTATTTATCCTAAGAAGGAACATTTAAGGGTCACTTTGGAAAACTTGGGTCAAAGACAGGCAGTTCTTTTCGAAGCGACGAGAACTTTAGGGGTGAAGCGTTACCATTTTACCCGAAGAGATTTTAATGATGGCCGAGTGGTCATTGCTTTAGTTCCGATTATTAACGACATTGATGGATTAATTGAGGTAGTGAAGAAAACGCCGCTTTTAGAGAGCAGTAAGAAAAGTCCATCTGTCATGAAATCGAATATGGTTGGGAGGGAATAACGCTGGGAAGTGAAGGAAGTACAAAAGTGAATTATGATGTTCTGGCTCTTGTGACATTAAATAAAGATCGCATCCTGGGAGGAAAACAGCTGACCTTGCTAGCAGGCAATGAAGAAGAGCAAAAAATAATGACAGCAGACATCGCCAAAGCACTTCAGGCGGATGTGGTGAAGATGACGTCGGGGGATTATTTAGTTATACGAGGATAGGAAATATGGTAAAGCCTTTATCTATTGATATTTGAGAAAAGGCTTTACTATTTTTGTGTGCATGCAGTTAGAAATTACGTATTCATTTATGAGTACAAGATTCAGCGGAAAACGATTACTAATGTCCGTATGAATGCTCAATGAATACATGGACTCCATAAAAAATAGGGACCGTGTCCGCATGAATGCTCAATGAGGACATGAACTTCATAAAAAATAGGAACCGTGTCCGCATGAACGCTCTATGAGGAAATGGACTTCATAAAAAGCAGGAACCGTGTTCGCATGAATGCTTTATGAGGACAAGGACTCCATGAAAAGCAGGAACCGTGTCCGCATGAATGCTCAATGAGGACAAGGACTCCATAAAAAGCAGGGACCGTGTCCGCATGAATGCTCAATGAGGACAAGGACTTGATAAAAAGTAGGAACCGTGTCCGCATGGATGCTCTATGAGGACATGAACTCCATAAAAAGTAGGAACACTGTCCGCATGAATGCTCTATGAGGACAGGGACTCCATAAGAAGCAGCAATCATGTCCGCATGAATGTTCTATGAGGACATGAACTTCATAAAAAGTAGGAACCGTGTCCGTATGACCCCTTCATGATGACAGGAAAGGAGAGAACATAAAAGAAAGATTTAAATATGATACTAGAAGCTTTATTAATAAACATATATTAGAGGTTAATATTTCCAACTCGTTGTGTTAAAATCAATTTAATTCTTTTTTTGAGGTGAGTTAAGTTGAGTAGAGTTGAGCATAGTACAAAATTAAATTTAGAGCGAATCGTCTTTATCGGGAGAACATTTGAAGAATATCTAGATATGTTTTTGCTCTCCAATGAGGACCTTAAGGGCAAAAAAATATTGGATTGTCCAGCGGGTGCATGTTCCTTTACAGCCATTGGTAACAAAAACGGATTGAATGTTACAGCCTGTGACATCGCGTATGAATATTCGCTAGAAGATTTAAAAAATAAAGGGCAACATGACATTGCACATACAATGGAACAAATGGAAAAGTCTCAAAGTAATTTTATTTGGGACTATTTTGAAAATGTACAAGGACTTAGGAAA
Organism: Neobacillus cucumis; assembly: GCF_016908975.1. Classification (GTDB taxonomy): domain Bacteria; phylum Bacillota; class Bacilli; order Bacillales; family Cytobacillaceae; genus Neobacillus; species Neobacillus cucumis. Next base: position 88,464 of record NZ_JAFBEX010000009.1, on the reverse strand, counting down.
CATCGTGTAACTGCTCTAAATGATTGCATAAACGATATGAAAGACTCTAGTGCAAGATATGTTCCAGCAACGTTACCTACTTTACCATTTAAAGATGAGGAATTTGACTTGCTGTTATCGGCACATTTTCTTTTCATGTATGGTGATCGCTTAGATTATAAGTTTCATATAAAAACGATTAAAGAGTTATTGAGAGTCACCAAAGAGGAAATTCGTATTTTTCCGTTAGTTGATTTGACAGGAAAACGATATGAATTTCTAGATGAAATCATAAACAATCTTACCAAAAAAGGATACATGGTTGAAGAAATAAAAGTACCTTATGAATTCCAGCGTAATGCAAACTCGATGTTAATAATAAAAAAGGTTTAAGGTGATTTGATGATTTTAGTTAGTTCCTGTTTGGCCGGATTAGAGGTCAGGTACAATGGTACCCATTGTTTAAATGAAAAGATACAAAAAATGATTGAGAAGAAACAAGCCGTCACCATTTGTCCAGAATTACTAGGCGGATTATTAATACCAAGGGAACCTGCTGAGATCATTGGCGGGGATGGGGGAGACGTCCTTAAAAGAAAGGCCAAAGTTGTTACACAATCAGGACAAGACGTAACGGAACAATTTATAAAAGGAGCCTACGCGGCCCTTAGAACTGCTCAAGAACTGGATGCAACCGTGGTTGTTTTAAAAGAAAATAGTCCATCATGTGGAAGCACAAGGATCTATAAAGGCGACTTTTCTGGCAATAAAATCAATGGAGATGGTGTAACCGCGGCTTTACTAAGAAGAAATGGGATAAAAGTATTTTCAGAAGAAAACTTTGAAGATTTTTTAAAGGAAAAGTAGTAGAGCAAATCTAAGAAGATTTGCTCTTTAAATGCCTTAATTCTTCCGAGGAATCATATACCCATTACTAATCTTATCAAACCCAATATGTGGATAGTATTCCATCGCAATGGGAGAGGCTAATAACAATAAAGACACATGGTCGCCAATCCGTTCCTGGACCATTCTAACTAACTCTCTGCCAATCCCGCGATGTTGATACTCCTGATCAACTGCTAAATCGGATAAATAACAGCAGTAGCTAAAATCCGTTATCGCACGAGCTACCCCAACTATTCTATCTTCCTCCCATGCAGTAATCAGAATATCAGCATTTTCAATCATTTTTTCCAGCCGAGGTAAATCTTCATAAGGTCTTTTCAATCCTGACTGTTTAAATACAGTCGATAAATCTTCTGGTTTGATTTTAGCGTCCACCAACAACGTAATATTTTCCATTTTCTTCATCCCTTCATCGTTTATAATTCAGATTATAGTGAATTGCTGATATGCCTAAAAGGGTCAGTTATTATATATTTAACCACGCCAGATTAGAAAGGAGTGCAGCCAAGAATGCTGGAGATAACCTTAGTATTAAATACTCAAAGCGGTGAACCATTATATTTACAACTCTATCAATATTTTAAACAAGAGATCCAAAATGGAAGAATCGAAGCAGGGGTGATGCTGCCTTCAAAACGAAAATTAGCTTTGCATCTTGGAATTAGTCAAAATACTATTGAAACCGCATATCAACAGTTATTGGCTGAAGGCTATGTGGAAAGTAAGCCGAGAAAGGGGATCTTTGTAAAAGAAATCCACCATGATTGGATTCTAAATTCTATCAAAGTCCCTACAACTACAGATGAGATGGAAAAAGAAGAGAATGGTCCAAACTTAATCGATTTTAGTCATGGGAAAATTGCACTGGAGCAGTTTCCCTATACTACTTGGAGAAGATTAACGATTCAAAGTATGTATGAAGAACAAAGTACCTTATTCTTAAATGGAGATGGTCAAGGGGAATTACCACTTCGGAATGAAATTGCCAAATATTTGTTTCAATCAAGAGGGGTAAGGTGTACACCCAGTCAGATTATTGTAGGGGCCGGTACACAATATTTAATTGGCTTATTATCCATGATAATCGGGAGAGATGCCATTTTTTCAATGGAAGATCCAGGCTATCACCGTACAAGGGAAGTCTTTAAAGACCAAGGAGTTACCTTAATCCCCATTCCATTGGATGATAATGGGATCAGCATGAAGCATTTATATAATAGCAATGCCCAAGTCACCTATGTAACGCCTTCACATCAGTTCCCATTTGGTATGGTAATGCCGATAACCAGAAGATTGGAACTATTGAAATGGGCGGAGGGTAAAGAGAGATACATTATTGAAGACGATTATGATGGTGAATTTCGCTACAAAGGAAAGCCGATTCCTTCCTTACAGGGTTTAGATTCTAACGATAAAGTGATATATTTAGGGACCTTTTCTAAATCGTTGATCCCTTCGATTCGGCTAAACTATATGGTCTTACCACCCACATTACTTAAAAAGTATCAAGAACACTTTTCGCTGTATAAGCAGACCGTTTCTCGGTTGCACCAGCACACATTATGGCAGTTTATGAAAGAAGGACATTGGGAAAGACATCTTAATAAAATGAGAACGGTCTATCGTAAAAGACAAAATACCTTAATCAGTTCTATTAGGGGAAATATGGGTAATGAAGTTGCCATTATTGGTGAGGAGTCAGGATTACATATATTATTACATGTTAAAAATAATATGTCAGAAAAACAATTAATTGAAACGGCCATGAAACATAAGGTAAAAGTCTATCCCACTTCTGTCTATTTTTCTCAACCTACACCCGAACAAAAACCCATGATTTTATTGGGGTTTGGCGGATTAACGGAAAGCGAGATCGAACAGGGAATTCAATACCTAAAAAAGGCTTGGAACTTATCATAGCTTCCAAGCCCTCCGTTATTTCAATGCCTGTAGTTCATTGACGGTTATAAAGCGGTATCCTTCTTTTGTCAAACCAACTATTATCCCTTGAATAGTTTTTAGTTCATTACCCGTATGGTCATACATCGGGTGTATCAAGATAATCGAACCTGGCGTGATATTCTTCTTTACATAACGAACTTTATCTGCCGCAGTGGAGAAATAGCTATCAGGTTCTATATTCCACGTAATGGTCTCTCGATTATGTTTTGAAAGATAATAAGGTAATCCTACCAGTTTTTTTCCGTTCGGTGGGCGAAAATCGATCTCCCCCTTATATCCAGCTTTACGAATCAGTTGGTCTGTTTTTTCAATTTCCTCCTTGATATAAGTAGGGGATTTAAAAATCATTCGCTGATGGGAATATGTATGATTCCCAATTTGTTGCCCTGCCTCTACAATTTTTTTGGCTTCAATGGGATTTTTTTTGATTTCATTGCCGATTAAGAAAAAAGTCGCCTTGGCATTATAACGCTTTAGCAAGGGAAGAATTTGTTCTACATTATTAGTTGGTCCGTCGTCAAAAGTTAATGCCACTACCTTTTGGTTTGTTTTCACGCGGTCCGTTAATCCGCCAAATACCTGAAATGTTCGCGAATTCATTAATTTATATGTGGAGAATAAAAGCAGTAAAACGATGAATACACAGGACACCAAGAACAGTAATTTCTTTTTCATATAGCACCCTTTCTTATAGACTATTTTTTTGGGGAAAATTCCTGATTTTCATTTGAAAGTACAACTGTATCATGTGGAAACCAATAATAAGGCGTCCCATCAAATTGTAAACTCTGCAAGTAGGCAAACTTAACCTCACCGATTTTTTTATTAATATAACTTTCATCAGCTAACGCTCCGTTATAAATTCTATCGTACTATTCCATCCCACTTCACAAAATCTACCCAGTCGATCATAGCGTTTTGGTGAAAAGAATTACAGCCGGCTAAAATGAACATGAATAAAAAAATGAGACAAATTGTCTTTCTCATCCCATCACCTTTAACAAAATAGACGAATGATTTTACGTTCCGTTCCATTTTTTTATAAAAAATCCTATCCATTTATAAATAATCTTAATTCGAAATAGTTTATTTTTTAAAAAAATTTAAACAATAAATGTAATCGTTATCAACGTTATGAATACTGTATTTCCCCTCATATGGGGGATTTTGGGAAATAAAATAGTATGGCAGAAAACCTTCCAAACTCATGTTAATAAAACTATCATCATGTTATAAAAAATACATGCAAAGTTTAGGGAGGAATTTCACTTGATCAAACAAAAACTAATACTCATAGGAAATGGCATGGCAGGGGTGCGGGCCATTGAAGAAGTACTCAAGCTAAATAAAGATGAATTTGAGATTACTATATTCGGAAGTGAACCACATCCAAACTATAATCGAATTCAATTATCAACCGTTTTACAAGGGGGAACCACTGTAAAGGACATCACTTTAAACGATGAGCAGTGGTATGAGGAAAATCATATCCAACTCTTTAAAGGGGAATCTGTTATTTCCATTGATAAGGAAAGACAGGTCGTAATAACGGATAAAGGCAGAATTGAACCATATGACAAATTGATTATTGCCACAGGATCGAATCCTTTCATGCTGCCATTACCGGGGGCAGATAAAGAAGGAGTGACTGCCTTTAGAAATATAAAAGACTGCGAACAAATGATTGAATATTCAAAAAAATATAAAAAAGCAGCCGTGATTGGCGGTGGATTACTAGGTCTAGAAGCGGCTAGGGGTCTCTTGAACTTAGGGATGGAAGTTGATGTTATTCATATCTTTGATTATTTGATGGAACGACAATTAGATCGTACTGCAGGGAAACTTTTACAAAAGGAACTGGAAAAGCAGGGGATGAACTTTTTATTAGAAAAACATACTGCTGAAATCCTCGGAAAGAACCATGTTACAGGCCTAAAATTTAAAGATGGCAGTAAGATCAAAGCTGATTTAGTGGTCATGGCGGTTGGAATTAAACCAAATATCGAATTAGCTCAAAAAGCAGGTATAACGGTTAATCGCGGAATTATCGTTAATGATTATTTAGAAACAGATGTTCCCAATATTTATGCGGTAGGGGAATGTGCTGAGCATCGCGGCATTGCCTATGGATTAGTCGCTCCTCTATACCAGCAGGGCCAGGTGTTAGCAAAGCGAATTTGTGGAATCGAGAATGACGGCTATCATGGCTCCGTGCTTTCGACCCAGCTAAAAGTATCAGGCGTAGATGTTTTCTCTTCTGGAAAAATCAATGAAGATGAGGGAACAAAAGTATACAAAATGTACGATGATTGGAACGGAACATATAAAAAAGTTCTAATTGAAGATGGTAAAATCGCTGGTGCTGTTCTCTTCGGTGATACGAAGGATGGAAATCAACTTCTAAGTCTCATTAAAAAAGGTGCGAGCATTGAGGAGTATTTAGAGTCTTCCAAAGCGAATGCAGAAGAGGTTAGTTTGGTTGCCACTATGGCAGATGAGGAGATTATTTGCGGCTGTAATGGCGTCACCAAAGGAACCATCGTCGAAGCCATTAAAACACAAGGATTAACGTCAGTAGATCAAGTAAAAGGCTGTACCAATGCCTCTCGTTCATGTGGAGGTTGTAAATCATTAGTGGCTGATTTGTTAGCCTGTACTCTAGGAGATGGTTTTAAGGCGGATGAAAAAGAAGCGATCTGTGGCTGTACCACTTTATCTAGAGATGAAATTGTCGAGGAAATCCGTGCAAAACGCCTAACCCATATTCGTGAGGTCATGAATGTGTTGGGTTGGAAAACAGATGGATGTTCCAAATGTAAACCGGCCCTCAATTACTATTTAGGAATGATTTATCCAACCGAGTATCAAGATGAGAAAGAAGCACGTTTTGTCAATGAGCGAATGCATGCCAACATTCAAAAGGATGGAACGTATTCGGTTGTACCAAGAATGTATGGTGGTGTTACAACCTCTGAAGATTTGCGCAAAATTGCAGATGTTGCGGATAAATACCAAGTTGGCACCATTAAAGTGACTGGCGGTCAACGAATTGACCTACTCGGGGTGAAAAAAGAAGACTTACCGAAAATTTGGGCAGAACTTGATATGCCATCCGGCTCGGCTTATGCCAAAGGCTTACGTACGGTAAAAACTTGTGTCGGTGAAAGCTATTGCCGCTTCGGTACACAAGATTCTATTGGCTTAGGTATTCGTTTGGAGAAGAAATTTGAGGGCTTAAACACTCCTCATAAAGTCAAAATGGCTGTTTCTGCTTGTCCGAGAAACTGTGCCGAAAGCGGAATTAAGGACGTAGGTGTTGTCGGTACGGATGGGGCATGGGAAATGTATGTCGGTGGAAATGGCGGTACCCATCTTCGTGCAGCAGATCTATTATTCAAATTCAAAACGGATGATGAGCTTGTCGAAATGATCGGGGCATACCTCCAGTATTATCGTGAAACAGCTAATTATTTAGAAAGAACTTCTGCCTGGGTAGACCGCCTTGGTCTTGATCACATAAGGGAAGTCCTTTCGGATGCTGAAACGGTAAAAATGTTGAATTTCCGTATTGAAGAGGCCCTTTCGATTGTTCAAGATCCTTGGAAAGAAGCTATCGAGAATAAAACACTTTTAAGAGACCTTTATGAGACAGTAAAAATTCCAACAGGTGTGAAATAGAAGAGGAGAGTTGTGTTCATGGAAGAGACAATTAAACGCGTTTTTATAGGAAATATAGAGGATATGCCAAGAAAGTTAGGAAAAACAACTATTATTGGTGATATGGAAATTGCAGTGTTTCGATTAGAGAGTGGAGCCATTCGTGCCATTGAAAACCGCTGCCCACATAAAGGAGGCGTTCTTGCAGAGGGGATTGTAAGCGGAGAGTTTGTCTTTTGTCCCATGCATGATTGGAAAATTTGTGTAACGGATGGAATGGTGCAAGCACCTGATACAGGCTGTGTAAAATCGTTTCCTGTCGAGGTCATTGACGATCAAGTATTTGTTTTAGTATAAGGTGAGTCTAGGTTAGGCGGGAGTTACTCTTGGATATAGGGGAGTAACTCTCGGTTAAGAGGAAAATACTCTCGGATGAGCTGTGTTTTCTCTCGGATAAAAGGAGAATACTCTCGGATAAGCCGAGTTTTCTCTCGAAGGAGGAGCTTACTCTCGGTTAAGAGGAAAATACTCCCGGATGAGCAATGTTTTCTCTCGGATAAAAGGAAAATACTCTCGGATAAGTAGACTTTTCTCTCGAGAAGGAGATTACTCTCGGTTAAGAGGAAAATACTCTCGGATGAGCTAAGGTTTCTCTCGGATAGAGGGGGAATAATCTCGCATAAGCCGAGTTTTCTCTCGGTATGGTAAAAGGAGTGAATATTTTGGCAATAGTGAGTCCTAATCAAGTCATTGAAAGTATGATTCAGTCAGGGGAAGCAAAAGCAAAATTACCCATTAAAGATTTATTAATCCGCGGTGCACTTTCAGGTGCGTTGCTAGGATTTGGTACCACCTTAGCCTATACAGCAGAGGTGCAGACGGGGAAAGGAATTGTTGGGGCAATCCTTTTCCCAGCTGCCTTCGTCATCATCATTCTGCTTGGGCTGGAATTAGTTACAGGAAGTTTTGCCCTTATTCCAGTTGCTGTTTTGGGCAAAAAAGCAACCATCCATCAGATGATGAAAAATTGGTTGTGGGTTATTGCAGGGCATATTTTAGGAAGCCTTATATACGCCATTCTTTATATTATAGCTATTACTCAATTAGGTCATGTGAACAATAATCCGGTCGCCGCCAAAATTATTGCTGTTGCGGAAGCTAAAACTTTAGGCTATAAAAGCCTTGGGTCAGATGGACTCATTGTAGTTTTTGTGAAGGCGATGCTTTGTAATTGGATGGTGACACTAGGTGCTGTTATGGCGATGACAACCAAAACTGTTGGTGGAAAAATTGCTGCCATGTGGCTGCCAATTTTAATCTTTTTTGCACAAGGTTTTGAACATGCCGTAGTCAATATGTTTGTGATTCCAGCAGGTATGATGCTGGGTGCACATGTAACTGTGGCCGATTGGTGGTTATGGAATCAACTCCCTGTATTGTTTGGAAATCTGGTTGGGGGCTTTCTTTTTACAGGTTTAGCCTTGTATGTAACACATAGACAAGTAGATTCAATGAGGGTTTTGGAAGTACGAAAATCAACTAGGACAGCAACACGTCCATAATGCGTTATCATAAAGGGGGCGGTGAAATGGGCAAAGCATATATCGTAGGGGCAGGTCCAGGTGACCCGGAATTAATAACGGTAAAAGCATTAAATTGTATCCGAAAAGCTGATGTCATCCTATATGACCGGCTCGTTAATCCTATTTTGCTCAATGAAGCAAAAAGAGATTGCGAGATTATCTATTGTGGGAAAAAACCTACACAACATACGATGAAACAAGAAATCATTAATGATTTATTAGTTCATTTTACGAGCCAGGGAAAAACGGTTGTTCGATTAAAAGGCGGAGATCCATTTGTGTTTGGCCGTGGGGCCGAAGAGGCAGAAGCACTGGCGAAAAATGGACTGTCATTTGAAGTGGTTCCCGGTATTACGGCTGGGATTGCGGCTCCAGCTTATGCTGGTATTCCGATTACACACCGTGAATACGGAAATTCGTTTGCGGTTGTAACAGGGCATTGTTCAAAAGGCAAACCAATTGACATTGATTGGGGGAGCTTGGCAAAAGCGGTTGATACAATCGCGATTTATATGGGAGTCGGCAATCTTTCCTATATTTGTCATCAGTTGATCAGCCATGGAAAAAATGAACATACACCAGTTGCAATTATTGAACAAGGAACAAGGGTTGAGCAGCGAACGGTCACTGGCACCTTAAGTTCAATTGGGAGTATTGTGGTTAGTGAAGGAGTCAAGAACCCAGCTATGATTGTGGTTGGTGAAGTGGTCAGGTATCGTGAGAAAATGCTACAATACCAGGAAATGGCTCAAGAACAATCTATCCTAACAAGTAAAGAAGTCATTGTCATTTAGAGGGAGAAATCAGTTTTGATTTCTTCCTATTTTATTTATTGGCTCTTTTAAATAAAAATTAAGTTCCCAGTTAAAAATTAGTAAGTATGATATTTGATACGGCCCCTTTTGGTGTTAAAATAATAAATGAAACCAAAAGGTGTTATAAATGATTTCTTTAGGAGGTAATAGGAATGGATAAACAAGGTCAAGAAATGTTTTTAGGTTTTATTTTACAAAGAGTCCAAGAGGGTAAGGAAGATGAAGCTAGAGAAATACTTTTAGAAAATTTCAAGAAACAACAAGAAGGCACTTTTTCGCAAGAGGATATTCAAGCGTTTATCCCTAAAATGATTAGCCTATTAAAACCAGAAAAATTAGAGGAAGTACAAGCAGTAGTGAAACAATTTTCTGGAAACTTCGGCAATCAATAAGGTTACCCCAGCTAAGCACGATGCTTTCCAAGCCATTTCAGACCCAACCCGCCGCAGTATGTTAAAACTACTTGCTATGAGGGAAATGTCAATTGCTGAAATTGTGGAATATTATCCAATAAGCCGCACGGCTGTGAATAAGCATCTACATATCCTTGCTGACTCTGGTCTAGTAAGAAGTCGAAAGGTAGGGCGTGAAACCCGTTATATGCTGATACCAGAACCATTAATTAAAATACAAAATTGGCTGTCCTTTTTTGAACAATTTTGGGAAAATAAACTCTATGCTCTTAAGAGATTTTTAGAGGAAGATAACGATTAGTTAAAGAGAACTATTTAGAACGTAACCTGCCTGCGGAAGTACAGGCAGGTTTTTTTGTACTAATTTTCTAAAAAATAAAACAAGTAATTTGTACTAAAAATATCCGTTTTAAATATATTTTAATGCAGGTAAGATAATGCGAGGAGGAGATAACAAATAACTTTGCAGGTTTAAAAAAGTTATAGAATCATTTGCCATCATCTATATTTGTAAACGGTTTCACGTTCGTTTGGAGGGGAATATGGTGAACATTTTACTATGTTGTGCGGCTGGTATGTCTACTAGTCTATTAGTAACCAAAATGGAAGCGGCTGCCAAACTTGAGGGCATTGAAGCCAAAATATGGGCGGTTAGTGCAAATGAAGTAAATCAACATTTGGACAACGCTGACGTATTGTTAGTTGGTCCTCAAGTGCGGTATTTGCTTCCGCAATTAAAGAAAAAAGGACAAGAAAAAGGGATCCCTGTGGATGCCATCAATCCTGTCCATTATGGGTTGTGCAATGGGTTGGAAGTTTTAAAATTTGCCAGACAATTAGTAGGTTCATAAACATATAGGAGTGGATAACTATGGGCAAATTTAACCAAATGTTAGAAGAAAAAGTCATGCCGGTTGCAGGAAGAATTGCTAGTCAAAAGCACCTACAAGCATTACGTGATGGAATTATCTTGACGATGCCGTTAATCATCATCGGTTCTTTGTTTCTAATTTTGGGGTTTATTCCAATTAAAGGTTATCCTGAATTTATGGCTCACACTTTTGGGGCTGACTGGAATACAAAATTGCTCTATCCTGTAAGCGCTTCATTTGATATCATGGCCCTTATTGCTGGTTTTGGTATTGCCTATCGTCTGGCAGAGCAATACAAAGTAGATGCCTTAAACGCGGGTGCTATTTCTGTCGCTGCCTTTATCCTTGCAACACCATATTTCACCATGTTTACTCCTGAGGGAGCAAAGGAAGCCATCCAAGTAACAGGTGTTATATCTATGAGTTATTTGGGAAGTAAAGGTTTGTTTGTCGCAATGATTATTGCTATTTTATCTACCGAAATTTATCGATATGTTATTCAAAAAAATATCGTTATTAAAATGCCTGATGGGGTGCCACCAAGTGTAAGTAAATCCTTTGTTGCTCTATTTCCTGCCTTTTTAGTTATTCTTGTTGTGTGGATCATTCGATTACTGATTGAAAACACATCATTTGAAACACTCCACAATGTCGTGGGTCAGCTTTTACAAGAGCCGCTCAGTGCATTAGGCGGGTCATTAGCCGGAGCTCTCATTGCTGTATTCCTTGTTCAATTACTATGGTCTTGCGGATTGCATGGTGCAAGTATTGTTGGGGGAGTAATGGGTCCGATTTGGTTGGCACAAACAGATGCGAACCGTGCTGCACTTCAAGCAGGGCACGAGCTTCCAAACGTTGTTACTCAGCAATTCTTTGATATTTTTATTTATCTAGGCGGGTCGGGCGCTACCCTCTCATTTGCTATAATGATGCTCTTTATGGCAAAAAGTCAGCAATCGAAACAGTTAGGAAGGTTAGCGATTGGACCAGGTATCTTTAATATTAATGAACCGATTACATTTGGGGCGCCAATTGTTATGAACCCATTGCTGATCATTCCATTTATCTTAACACCATTAGCACTATGTATTACCACCTATATTGGAATGAGCACAGGATTTGCACCGAAAACAGCGGGGATAGCTGTGCCATGGACAACACCACCAATTATTGGAGGGTTTTTAGCAACAGGAGGAAATATTCGAGGGGCCTTGATGCAAGTCATCAACTTAGCAGTTGCCTTTGCCATCTACTATCCTTTCTTTAGGATGTGGGATAAGCAAAATTTAGCGGCAGAACAAGGGGCCAAACAATAAAAAATAGAATAGAAGAGCTTGCCAGACGGCAGGCTCTTGCTATTGTTATGGGGAGATGATTCAAATGACAAGAGAGGAGTTATACAACCTATCTTTTCAATTAATTTTACACAGTGGAAATGCCAGAAGTCTTGCAATGGAAGCGATATTTGCTGCAAAGGAAAAAAATTTCACTGTAGCTTTTGAGAAGCTGAGAGAAGCTGATCAAGCATTTATTCAGGCACACCAGTTTCAAACACAATTAATTCAAGCAGAGGCAGGGGGAGAGCAATTCGAGCTGCCGATTATTCTTGTTCACGCACAAGATCATTTGATGACAGCCTTAACCGTTAAGGACTTAGCAAAAGAGCTTATTGAACTTCGCCAAGAAATAAACATGGGGGTCTCTAGTGATGACAAAAACTATTAAAATTGTTACAATAGGTGGTGGTTCCAGTTACACACCGGAACTTGTTGAAGGATTTATAAAGCGCTATCACGAACTCCCCCTCAGAGAACTATGGCTAGTAGATATTGAGGAAGGAAAAGAAAAACTAGAGATTGTAGGGAATCTTGCAAGGCGGATGTTCCAAAAAGCAAGACTTCCTGTCAAAGTTCATTTGACACTTGATCGGCGACAGGCACTCCAAGGAGCAGATTTTGTTACTACCCAGTTTCGCGTCGGGCTTTTAGATGCCCGTGCAAAAGATGAAAGGATTCCGTTAAAGTATGGTGTCCTTGGACAGGAAACAAATGGACCAGGCGGACTTTTTAAAGGGCTGCGAACTATACCAGTTATTTTAGAAATTGTGGAGGACATGAAGGAACTTTGTCCGGAAGCTTGGCTTGTCAACTTTACAAACCCAGCCGGTATGGTGACAGAAGCAGTCCTCCGATATAGTGATCACCGTCGAGTTGTCGGATTGTGTAATGTCCCAATTGGGATGGAAATGGGAATTGCCAAATTACTAAAGGTTGAACACTCTCGTGTTCGAATTGATTTTGCTGGATTAAATCATATGGTCTATGGACTCGATGTTTATGTGGATGGAGTTAGCGTGAAAGACTACGTGATTGAATTTTTAACGAATCCGGAGAATGCTAGTTTTGTGAAGAATATCCAGGGCCAGGGATGGGAGCCTGAATTTATTCGTGCTTTAGGTGTTTTACCATGCCCTTATCACAACTATTACTATAAAACTCGTGAAATGATTGAAAAAGAAATAAAAAATGCAGCAACGCTAGGGACCCGTGCTGAGGTAGTAAAAAAATTAGAAGATGAATTATTTGAGCTTTATAAAGACCCGGAACTGCCATTAAACCACCACAGCTTGAGAAAAGAGGCGGGGCATATTACAGTGATGCCGCTGTTCGGTTGATTTCTTCTATTTATAATGATAAGCGGGACATTCAACCGGTTAACACGATTAACAATGGCGCGATTGCCAGCATTCCAAATGAATCCGCTGTCGAAATCAGTTGTGTGATTACAAAAGAGGGACCTAAACCGGTAGTTATGGGCGACCTTCCTATTCCAGTCCGAGGACTTGTCCAGCAAATTAAGTCTTTTGAAAGGGTTGCTTGTGATGCTGCGGTAACTGGTGACTATAACAAAGCAGTCCTTGCCTTGACGATTAATCCTTTGGTTGCATCCGACACGATTGCTAAAAAAATTGTTAATGAGATGATGGAGGCGCATAAGAAATACTTACCGCAATTCCATTAAATACTAATATACAAAAAAGGTAGGGCTTACATTGATACAGTTAATTGTTAATGCAGATGATTTTGGGTATTCAAGAGGTATTAATTTTGGAATTATTGATGCACATAAACGAGGAATTCTCAATTCGGCTACAATGATGATGAATATGCCGGGGATGCGGCATGCTGTAGAGCTAGCTAAGGAGAACCCAAATCTACAAGTGGGTATTCATTTAGTGTTAACATGCGGAAGACCTATTTTAACAGATGTTCCTTCTCTTGTGGATGATAATGGAAATTTCAAGAGGCTTTCTGAAGTTAAAGAGGGCAATGAGATTTCACTTGATGACCTGGAGAGAGAATGGACAGCCCAATTGGAACTTCTATTAGAAAACGGAATTCAACCTACTCATTTTGATAGTCACCATCACGTCCATACAATCCCTGCGTTTTTACCAGTGGTTCAAAAAATCGCTAAAAAATATAATCTGAGCGCAAGAAATTATTTTAAAGAGCAGGTTAATGATGTACGTCTTTTTACTGATGTGTTCTTAGATGATTTTTACGGGGAAACTGCAACATATGACTATTTTGAAAAAATTCCAAGCCGTGTACAAGATGGTCAAATTGTGGAGGTCATGTGTCATCCTGGTTATTTGGATAAGGCGATCCTTAGTGGATCATCCTATGCAATGGACCGTGTAAAAGAGACCGAAATTTTAACTACCATTTCACTGCCTGAGGGAATTGTTTTATTGTAATATTGAATATTATTATATAGAAAAACTGCCATTGGGCAGTTTTTTCTATTTTGGGGTGTAATTTAGATGAATTAAAGAAGGTCTTGCGGACACAACCAGTATTCTTAAGACAAATGATGTCTCAATATCTCTGCATGCCTTCGATTGGTGTCAATCACTTGTTCAGCCAATTGTTGACTAATTGGATCTAGGTCACCTTTAACAAGTTCCTCAGCATATTGAACTCCGTATTGTTCCATTCCGTATATAGCATCATCCAGGAGGGCATTTACGTCATCTGAAAGCATAACCTTGTGCATAAAGCTATGCATCGAACCAGAAAATCCCTCATCATCTGCAGGGGCGCCACCTAAGTTTTGGATTCGTTCTGCTAACTTCTGGGCATCCAGCTTGGTATCCTGCTGCATAGATTGAAAGACTTTTTTTAAATCATCATCGTCCACTTTTTGTATGTAGTGTTCGAGTGTTCGAATCCCCATATAGGTACCTCTTAGCAAGGTATTTAGCTCTTCAATCACTGTCTGATTTGTCATAGTATCACATCCTTCATCCTATTATGAAGCTGGTGAGCAGGTTGTATTCTAATAAAAAGAGAAACCATAAAGAGTACTTCACTCTTTATGGTTTCTCTTTATCATTCCGCTAATTGTTTCTGATAACTATTTCTTTTTATTTTAATACTTACATTAATAACTGCTGCGAGCCAAAGGACAGCGAGGATAAGATAGGTAAATAAACTGAAAGTGTGTGAAACTTCAAAAGCCCCTAATAAGGTTCTAATATTCGTTATAATAATAATTCCTCCAACCAGCGTGCCTAACAGATTAGTTGGGATAATTTTCACTAACCACGCTGCAATTGGCGCTGCGATAATACCGCCAATCATTAAAGCAAGCACCCATTGAATGTTTATTTGAGTCCAGCCTAACGTTAAAAGGAAACCCAGGGTAGAGGAAATCGCAATCGCAAATTCACTTGTATCTACTGAACCAATAACTTTTCTTGGTTCCATTTTACTACTCGTTAACAAGATGGGTGTGGCAATCGGTCCCCAACCGCCACCGCCTGTTGCATCAAAGAAGCCGGCAATAAAGCCTAAGGGAATTAATTGTTTTTTTCCTAATTTCTTACCTGTTAACTTACTTGCAGGATTAAATTTAAACATAAAACGATATATAACATAGACACCTAACATAAATAGAAAAATAGATACATAGGGTTTTATGATATTTCCTGGTATACTGCCCAGAAAACAAGCCCCAAGAAAGGCCCCAATGGAACCTGGAATAATTAATTTATAGACTACGTTTTTGTCAACGTTTCCGAAGCGAATGTGTGATACGCCAGATGCGGCAGTTGTTACGACTTCTGCCATGTGAACTGAGGCTGAGGCAACAGCTGGTGCGATTCCAAACATAAGTAATAATGAGGTGGATGTAACACCATAGGCCATACCTAAAGAACCATCAACTAACTGTGCTGCCAAGCCGATCAGGGCAAGGACGACTAACCTCCTCATAAAAACCTCTCCTTATTATTTCTATACTGAATAGACTAGTTAGTTGTAGCTCATCAGATAAAAGGAAAACCCCATGCCATTCTCAACTAATCCACTCTAGTTTCTAACCTACGATATGAAAGGACAAAATTTTGGGTTCTTGACTATAGTGAAAATAGGTATTTGCCTAGATATAGAAGGAGAGATAAAGATCTAATAGGTACATGTTGAGTGTAGTGGGTAGTTTTCACTTGTCCTTAAGTCAAAACTAGCAGTAAAATGAATAATTGAATCGAGCTTTTGGAGGAAGATGGCATGACTCACTTTCGTAATGTAAAAAAAGAAGATTTAGCAGAACTAGTAAATTTAGAACATCGCTGCTTTTTAAAAGAAGAAGCAGCAACTGAAGAGGCTTTTATAAAAAGGATTGAAACGATATCTGATAGTTTCTTTGTTGCTGAAGAGGATGGTGTAATCGTAGGCTTAGTCAATGGACCTGTCATCGAGAGCGCCTATATCACCGATGACCTATTCCATGAAATCCATGCAAATCCTGCTATGGGAGGACATCAAAGTGTATTAGGATTAGCCGTATCACCTGATTATCAAAAGAAGGGTATTGCATCTGCACTACTTGCACATTTAGAAAAAGTCGCAAAAGAGAAACACCGTAAATCCATTACCCTTACATGCAATCAAAATCTTATTCTTTTTTATGAAAAACAGGGATTTATCAATCAAGGAATCTCAGCCTCATTACACGGTGGTTTTACTTGGTACAACATGGTAAAACCATTAAATTGAAATCATGGATGGTACCTACACTCTCTGCTCATAATCGGAATCCTTTATTGAAGGATTCTTATGGGTAGGGAGATTTTTTTATTTACGAATTCAACAAAAAGCTAATACTTCAATCTTCGAATATTTCGAGAGTGAAAATAATTCATATTTGTGTTACGATGGCATTATTAAAAAAAATATAAATTTTGACTTTGCTGGGAGATGGAGTTAGATGCTATTGTGGAAACGGAATTTATGGATCCTTTGGATTGGAGTCTTTTTTACAGCAGCAAGTTTTTCCATGGTCATTCCTTTTTTGCCGATTTTTCTCCTGCAAATAGGTGTCCATCAACACACTGAAATGTGGTCGGGCTTATTGTTTAGTTCCGCTTTTTTTGCGGGTGCACTTGCTTCTCCATTTTGGGGAAGGATGGCAGATAAATACGGTAGAAAACCAATGATTATTCGTGCCGGTTTTGCCCTATTTGTCGTCTATACTTTAATGGCTTTCGTGACAAATCCATATCAAATATTGGGATTACGGATTATGCAGGGGTTATTAAGTGGGTTTATTCCAGGAGCCATTGCCTTAATCGGTACCAATACTCCTGGAAATAAAGTAGGCTATGCCTTATCGATGATTTCAACAGCTTCTGCATCTGGCAGTATCATTGGACCGTTGTTAGGTGGAGGAATTGCTGACTTAGTGGGAAATCGCTGGGCATTTGCGAGCGCGGGGATGATTGTTTGTTTATCGACCCTGTTAATTATTTTTTGGGTAGTAGAGGAGAATTTTACACCAAGTAAAGGGAAAGGATCAGTAAAAAATGACTTTAGAGTAGCTCTACATAATCAGTCTTTTTTAATGGTACTTATTTTAACTCTGGTAACAAGCTGTTCGATCATGACCATTGAGCCGGTACTTCCTTTATATATTATTAAATTGGGCGGTTCTTCTTCTAATGCTTCCTTCTTGGCAGGAATCGTCTTTTCCCTTCCAGGTATTGCAAGTGCTTTGTTTGCGCCCTATTGGGGGAAATGGGCGGACAAAGTTGGCTTTCAACGAGTCTTATTCATAGGTTTACTCGGCGGTGGAATTGGAACATTAGCTCAAATCGGTTTCACCCATATTTGGGGGTTTTCAGTCATTCGTTTTATTTACGGCATCTTCTTCTGTGCTGTTTTTCCAGCGTTAAATGGTCTTGTTGTGAAATCAACCCCAGAAGATTTCCGTGGCAGAGCATTTAGTTTAAATCAAACTGCTAACCAATTAGGTGGAATGGTGGGTCCGATGATTGGAGGATTTCTAGGTGGAATTTTCCCTGTTAATAGTGTCTTTCTCGTAACGGGTGTTTTACTATTATGTGCAATGATAACCGTTTATTTAAATGGGTCCAAGTTAAATAGTACAATGAAGCAAAAAGCAGTTTCTTAATAGAAAAAAAGTCATTCTAATGTGACTCTTTTTTATGAGGATCGTTATTCAGTTTGAAGAAACTATTTTTTATGAATGTTTATACCCCGTGAAAATGGTGACCATTTAGAATTTATGTTAATATAAATTAGAAAGTATTGGAAAAATTTTCAGCAAACCTAGGAGAGGAAGGTTCATAGAAATGGAATTTGTGAAACTAGGAAATACTGGAATGGATGTATCCCGACTTTGTATAGGATGTATGAGTTTTGGTGTGCCGGAACGAGGTAACCATCAGTGGGTGTTAGACGAGGAAAAGAGCCGTCCAATCATAAAAAAGGCACTCGATTATGGCATCAATTTTTTTGATACGGCTAATGTTTATTCCGACGGTACTAGTGAGGAAATCGTTGGACGAGCGTTAAAAGAATTTGCTAACAGGGATGAAATCGTCATTGCAACAAAGGTCCACGGCCGTATGCATGAGGGACCGAATGGAAGTGGTCTCTCCCGTAAGGCGATCATGAGTGAAATTGATCATAGTCTGAAAAGACTTGGAACCGATTATGTTGATCTTTATCAAATTCACCGTTGGGATTATAATACGCCTATCGAGGAAACAATGGAGGCACTGCATGATGTTGTAAAGGCGGGCAAGGCAAGATACATTGGTGCCTCATCCATGTATGCATGGCAATTCCTTAAAGCGTTACATATAGCAGAAAAAAATGGTTGGACAAAATTTGTTTCCATGCAAAATCATTTAAATCTCTTATATCGAGAAGAAGAGCGAGAAATGCTGCCGCTTTGTATAGAGGAGAAAATCGGTGTCATTCCTTGGAGTCCGCTCGCTAGAGGGAAGCTAACTCGGGATTGGGAGGAAAGTACAGCTCGTTCGGAGACAGATGAATTTGGAAAAACACTGTATGCTGCTACAGCTGAAGCAGATCGTCTTGTTGTGAATCGGGTTGCGGAGTTAGCTTCAAAACGTGGAGTACCTAGAGCCCAAGTGGCGCTTGCTTGGGTGCTGCATAAAGAACCAATTACTGCTCCCATTATAGGGGCAACAAAAATGTCTCACTTAGAGGATGCTATAGGTGCACTTTCCATTCAATTGACCGATGATGAAATAAGCTTTTTGGAAGAACCTTATGTACCACATCCCGTTTTAGGATTTAAATAATTTATCAACCATCCAAAATTTTATTGGATGGTTTTTTGTGATGCTTATAAATCCAGTATATTGACCGTGGTCACAGGAACTTAAAAGATTTTATTCCATTGGGATTACAGAATAATTATATTGGAGAAGTAAACAATATAATTGGTGTCACTACACCAATCGTATGATGTGGAGGGAGATTACCATGATGAACGTACGTGAAGGATTAATTCCTACTGCATTAGGTACAGCTGTAACTGCAACAGGTTACGCCCTTAAGCAGAAACGAGGAACCAATAAAATGATCGCAAACACAGTTTTCGGTTTTGGTTTAGCACACGTCGTATTAGGTGTAATCGACCTTATTGAACATCGTCGTTAAAAAAAGGAGGTAGAGCAGAAAAACTGCTCGCCTCATTTTTTTTCTATGTTTCATTTATGGTAAAAAGTGTTATTGAAAGATAATAAATAATGATGTTATGATATAAAAGCTCCAGTTGAGAAGTTCATCAGAATATCCCATTGGGGTTACAAGTTAATACACTATAATGCGGGTGTGGCGGAATTGGCAGACGCACCAGACTTAGGATCTGGCGCCGCAAGGCGTGGGGGTTCGACTCCCTTCACCCGCACCATCAATCACTACAAATAAAATACAATGCGCCCGTAGCTCAATTGGATAGAGCGTCTGACTACGGATCAGAAGGTTATGGGTTCGACTCCTTTCGGGCGCGCTTAATATTTCGGGAAGTAGCTCAGCTTGGTAGAGCACTTGGTTTGGGACCAAGGGGTCGCAGGTTCGAATCCTGTCTTCCCGACCAGTTATAAAATAATATGGGGTCTTAGCTCAGCTGGGAGAGCGCCTGCTTTGCACGCAGGAGGTCAGGGGTTCGATCCCCCTAGACTCCACTCTAGCATGGAGGGGTAGCGAAGTGGCTAAACGCGGCGGACTGTAAATCCGCTCCCTCAGGGTTCGGCGGTTCGAATCCGTCCCCCTCCACCATAATGGCGGCTGTGGCGAAGTGGTTAACGCATCGGATTGTGGTTCCGACATTCGTGGGTTCGATTCCCATCAGCCGCCCTTTTAATATGAAAATAAAGTATAAACCGTTTGGATATTCCACTTATCCAAGCGGTTTTTTGCTGAATTTTTTTAAAAATAGAAGAAATATAGTTTCACAAAATTAAAGAGCTTTAATGCTTTTAACTTTTTACATCTTTTTCCTCCATTTATCATACATGTATATATAGATCAGTTTTCCAGATGGGAGGAATATATGTGTATTATGCACGGGTTGTACAATATAAACTTGGAATCGGTTATAGAGACATAGCAGAAAAGTTAACAAAGGAATTTGATAAAAAAAGTAGAAAATTAGTTGGATTTAGAGGTAGTGTATACTTTTTCGATGATCCTTCCGGCGAGTATCGGGCATTAAGTTATTGGGATACAAAAGAGGATGCTGAGCAGGCACATAAAAGGCTATTCCCCGAGTTGGAAAGAAAACTAGAAAGCGTAACAAGAGAAAAACCACTTGTTAAATTTTACGAAGTCTATGAAGCAACCGATGATGAAGATTTGCTGACTTCTCATATTAAAATATAACCACATTTAGAACTCTGGACCATATCAGAGTTCTTTTTTAATTCCTTTAAGAAAAAAGAGCATGTATTGGAAAATTCCTCCTCCATCTCGTATAATTTTTATGTAACAAAAATAAGTGCTTTTTAGTTTCCGAATGTCAAAAGTGGTAGAAAAGCTGAAAAAGAGAGGGTAAAAAATGCAAAAAAGAACATTGGGACGTAATGGCTTAGAAGTATCTACACTTGGACTTGGTTGTATGGGAATGTCTGATTTTTATAGCGGAAGGAATGAGGAAGAATCCATTAAAACCATCCACCGCGCCCTTGAACTAGGAATGACCCTCCTAGATACGGCTGATATGTATGGGGTAGGAAAGAATGAAGAATTAGTCGGACATGCGATTAAGAACCACCGTGACCAAGTTGTCATTGCGACGAAATTCGGAAATGTAAGAGGCTCAAGTGGAGGATTTTTGGGTATCAATGGACGCCCAGAATACGTGAAAGAAGCATGTGAGGCTAGCCTTCGCCGTTTGGGAGTGGACTATATTGATTTGTATTACCAGCACCGAGTTGACCCAAAGACACCGATTGAAGAGACTGTTGGAGCTATGGCTGATTTGGTTAAAGAAGGAAAAGTTCGTTATCTTGGATTATCGGAGGCCGCTCCTAATACCATTCGACGCGCTCATATTGTCCATCCGATTACGGCCGTTCAAACGGAATATTCCTTATGGAGCAGAGATGTAGAAGATGAAATACTACCTGTTTGCCGGGAGCTTGGAATTGGGTTTGTCCCGTACAGCCCTTTAGGGAGAGGTTTTTTAACAGGACAGATTCAAAAATTTGAAGACCTTGCAGAAGATGACTATCGCCGTCATTCACCTCGTTTTCAAGTTGAAAATTTTCAGAGAAACTTAGATCTTGTTAATAAAATTAAAGAAATTGCCAATGAAAAAGACTGTCAACCTTCCCAATTAGCGCTTGCTTGGCTATTAGCCCAAGGGGAAGATATTGTCCCCATTCCAGGGACCAAGAGAATTCAATATCTAGAAGAAAATATCGGGGCATTATCCATATCCTTAACGGATTCTGAACTTTCCCGTATTAATGAGGTTGCTCCTCGAGGTGCAGCTGCAGGGGAACGGTACCCTGAAGCAGGAATGAAAGGTGTCAATTTGTAGTTGATATTAAACTACATAGTTAGCATTTAGAATGGAGGACGAAAAGATGGCCTTAGAAACAAAATGGGTTCGATATGGAAAGAATCAAGAATATATTGGGTATATGGCAAAAATGGACCGAGTCAACGAAAACTTACCGGCTGTCATTGTGATTCAGGAAATATGGGGTGTAGATGCACATATTCAAGATATAACAGAAAGATTTGCGCAGGCTGGATACCTTGCTTTTGCACCGGACCTATATGCTGACAATGGGGAACGGATAGAGGATTTAAAAGCTGAACGAGTGGTAGAAGTAAGAGAATTTCTCGATTCCTTACCGCATACGGTTTGGAATAATCCTGGGGAAAGGGAGCAGGCGATTCGCGAACTTGAAGAAGGGAAACAGAACCGTGTCACCAAGACCTTTGAAAAAATGTTCGGTGGAATCCAATCCTCTGTTTATATTGAAAAACTATTAGCCGCTACCTCTTTTCTACGTGAGGAAAACGAAGCAACAAAAGGACAAGGAGTTGTATCGATTGGATTTTGTATGGGCGGAGCTCTATCTGGATTGCTTGCATGCCGAGATCCTCAACTAAAGGGTGCAGCAATCTTTTATGGCAATGCTCCTTCAGAAGAAGAAATAAAAACGATTAACTGTCCAGTATATGGATTTTATGGTGAGCTTGATAAGCGAATTTCTGATAATGTTCCTGCTTTTGCAGATCAAATGAAGAGTCATAACAAATTGTATAAATATGAAATGTACAAAGACACCCATCATGCCTTTTTTAATGATACAAGAGCTTCCTACAAAGTTTCTGCAGCTAGAGATTCATTTCTAAAGGTATTATATTTTTTCCATCAAGCTCTGGTAAAGGAATAATTCTTTTAAAAATTAAGATCTCTTCTTCATGGAAGAGATCTTTTTATATTCAAACTACAGCTTTATTAAATAGTAAGGTGATTGAAAATTTTACCAATCAACAGAAACCTATATAGCTGCACTAGATTATAGTTAAATAGGGAATATTATTTTTATGAAAACTATAATAAAGACTTCACTCATCCTGTTTTTTATTTTAACTCTCACTGATTTTGGAATAGAAACGATAAGCAATAAAGGAGAAGTAAAAGCTGCTGAAAAATCTGTATTAGCTGATTTGCCTCCAGTTCTTCACGGTCTTGGTTGGATAGAAGGACATTTTGTAACAAATTCTCTTGAAGCCTTTCAATATAATTATAATCGTGGATTTCGAGTATTTGAAGTGGACCTGAATATGACCTATGACAATGTTTTAGTTGCCCGTCACGACTGGACACGTATTCACTATCGATGGTTAGGACAAGATGTCCCTCCCGGCACCACGAGTGGGGTGCCTTTAACCTTGGACAAAGTAATGTCACTCAAAATACATGGAAAATACCATCCCATTTCATGGCAACAACTCTTGGACCTTATGAGGAACTATCCAGACATTTACTTTGTAACAGACACAAAGGAAACGGATGAAAGATCTATTCGTCAAACCTTTTCCTATTTAGTAAACGAGACAAAAAAAGTGGACTCTATATTACTTGATCGTATTATTCCGCAAATTTATAATCCGACAATGCTTACGTATATTAACTCCTATCATCAGTTTAATAATATTATTTATACCTTATATTTACATAAGAACAACTTTCCGAACCCAAGTGAACTTGCGGAATTCTGTGTAAGGAATCATGTGACAGCTGTTACTGCACCTTCTTTTCGATTAACAAAGGAAATGCGGGAAACCTTGCATGAAAACAATATCATTCTCTATACACATACGATTGATAAACCTGAAGTTGCGGCTGTTTATAAGGAAAAAGGGATAGGGATCTATACAGACTATCTTTATTACAATGGAAAGAATTTTATTGCCCCTTAAAATTCCGAAAAAAGGTAAGATGCTAAAAGGTGATTCCTAACTGAATAGGATCATCTTTTTTTATTTAATTGTTAACCATATGTTATTTTTGGTTGACAATAATAAAAAGAAACTATTATTCTTAACTAAAGTAAAAATTTTCATAAGCAGGGGGAGGGTGGGATTTACATAAACAGACGATTCACTTAACGTAAAATTTTTAAAAAACTTATAAAGGAAGTGTTTAGATGAGTAAATGGACGGAAGTAGCACAATCTGTCATTAATGGTTTGGAAATTTCAAGAGAGGATGCTTTAAGAATTTTGAATATACAAGATAAAGAATTACTTGAAGTATTGCAAGGGGCGTACTTAATTCGTCATCATTATTTTGGAAATAAAGTAAAGCTAAATATGATTATGAATACTAAATCCGGGTTATGTCCTGAAAACTGCGGGTATTGCTCACAATCTAGTATTTCTTCAGCACCGATTAAAAAATATCGAATGTTGGACAAAGAAACCATTTTACAAGGAGCAGACCAAGCATATCAATTGAATGTTGGTACATATTGTATTGTTGCAAGCGGCAGAGGTCCCAGTAATAGTGAAGTGGATCAAGTGGTTTCGGCTGTTAAAGAGATTAAGGGTAAGTACAACCTAAAAGTTTGTGCTTGCCTTGGTATTTTAAAGCCTGACCAAGCCTTAAAACTGAAGGCGGCCGGTGTTGATCGCTACAATCATAACTTAAATACCTCAGAAAACCACCATGAGAACATCACTACCTCACATACTTATCAGGATAGAGTAAATACGGTTGAACTTATTAAGGAAACTGGTATATCCCCCTGTTCTGGAGTCATTGTTGGAATGAAAGAAACAAGGGCAGATGTCGTCGATATGGCATACAGCTTAAAAGCGTTAGACGCTGACTCGATTCCTGTCAATTTTCTACATGCTATAGACGGGACTCCTCTAGAGGGTACAAATGAGTTAAACCCCAGATATTGTTTAAAAGTTTTAATCCTCATGCGTTTCGTAAATCCAACAAAGGAAATTCGCATATCTGGAGGCCGAGAAGTAAATTTACGGAGCCTTCAGCCGTTAGGTTTGTATGCAGCCAATTCTATTTTTGTAGGGGACTATTTAACAACTGCAGGTCAAGAAAGTACATCTGACCATCAGATGCTAGAAGATTTAGGATTCGAAATTGACTTTTTTAATGAAACAACTTACGCTTAACTAAAGAAAACTGATAGTACAGGAGTAAGCATAACTCTTTTACTATCAGTTTTTTTAATTTATTATTTTGTATCAAGGTTGTATGACATCAATAATTGATTAAATATAATCATAAATGCTTTAATATAGAGAAGAAGTTGAAAGGACACGAACATGAATTTCTTTATAGCTTTTTTTCAGACCCTGCTAGTGAGTTTTATCGAAATGTTGTATCTGGTAGGGGGAATGATTGTAGTTGGTTTTATTTTAGGAGCTTTAGAAAGGTTATCGAATTCCTATTTAACTCGTGCTTTCGGACCGAAAGGAGTGATGGTAACCGCATGGATTGGAACGCCGATTCATGAAATTGGGCATCTCATTCAATGTTTTATTTGGGGTCATCGTGTTTCAAGGGTGCGTTTACTACAGCTAAATCACCCGTCTGGCATCCTTGGTTTTGTGGAGCATCATTATAATCCCAATAGTATGTACCAACAAGTAGGGAATTTCTTCATCGGGCTTGGACCTATTTTTAGTGGTATTGGTTCCTTAATTTTAGGGATGTATTTTCTGGTACCACAATCGTTTTTAGCCTTTAAAACAGAAGTGGAACAACACATTCAATTTCAGCAACTGGATCTTACTCTGTTAAAAACATTTTGGGAATCCATATCCATTATATGCAAAAGTCTTTTTACGATAGAAAATTTAATAAATCCTTTGTTTTGGCTATTTTTAATTATGGCTTTTAGTATTTCTTCTCATATTGCGTTAAGTAAGGCGGATATTAAAGGTTCAGCGAGAGGATTAAGCACGATATTTATTGTGCTTGTCTTGTTGAATATCATTTCGCGATTACTTAATTGGGATACCTATGATTTAATTGTCAAATTAGCAGGTTATAATACCTATGTACTTGCTTTTTCCAGTATTGCTATCTTGTTTTCCTTTATAACTCTGCTGATCAGTATTCTTCTTTTTATCATAAAAGGACGAATGGTACGCTAGATAACTGGTGCATTTAAAGGATTGTCTGAATACGTGTCTTTTTCGGACGGACCAATGTGAAATTGGTTGACTTGACCAAAAGTAAGGGACTTTCGGACAGTTTGAGCCAAAAAAGGACCGCTCTTGTCTGAATACGTGGTCAATTCGGACAACCTCAAAGGCAAACGGTTCCTCCTTGTCCGAATACCAAGGTTATTCGGACAGCACGAGCCAAAAAAGGACCTCGCTTGTCTGAATACATGGTCAATTCGGACACCCTCAAGGACAAACGGTTCCTCCTTGTCCGAATACCAAGGTTATTCGGACAGCACGAGCCAAAAAGGACCTCGCTTGTCTGAATACATGGTCAATTCGGACACCCTCAAGGACAATCGGTTCCTCCTTGTCCAAATACCAAGACTATTCGGACAGTCAGAACAAAAAAGGACCGCTCTTGTCTGAATACGTGGTCAATTCGGACAACCTCAAAGGCAAACGGTTCCTCCTTGTCCGAATACCAAGCTTATTCGGAAATAATGAGCCAAAAAAGGACCGCTCTTGTCTGAATACGTGGTCAATTCGGACACCCTCAAGGACAATCGGTTCCTCCTTGTCCGAATACCAAGCTTATTCGGACAGAATGAGCCAAAAAAGAACCTCGATTGTCTGAATACGTGGTCAATTCGGACAACCCCAAAGGCAAACGGTTCCTCCTTGTCCGAATACCAAGCTTATTTGGACAGCATGAGTCAAAAAAGGACCGAGCTTGTCTGAATACGTGGTCAATTCGGACACCTTCAAGGGCATGCAGTTCCTCCTTGTCCAAATGCAGAAGATATTCCTAAGCACACAAAAATCCAAGTCTTACATACTTGGATTTTTTGTTTCCTAATTATAATAAACTTGACTTTCTTTCTACTAAAATTACCATTTTGTTTCGAACATAAAAAGTCACCGTCATGATGATGGAAAGACTGCCAAAAATAATACTCATTAAAGGGAGCCCCATAATATCTAATAAAAAGCCGGTTAACAGAAGAACAATTTGGTAGCTAACTCTGTCAAGCATATTTTGAAAAGAGAAAAAACGTCCATGATACTCTTTAGGCACTTGAGTTTGAAAAATAGTAGCCGCTGTAGGGAAAAAACTGCCGACTGAAAATCCAAATAATAAAAAAGCAAGTAACGTCCAGATGGGACTATTGGCAAAATAGAGCAAAAGCTGTGATAGCCCAACCATAAAAGAACTCCCAAACAAGACAGCATAAGGAGATACTTGATTATTTATTTTTTTAATAAAAAGGGCTCCTAACATAAAGGAAATTCCTTCAGCAGCATATACCCATCCTTTAATAGCCGTACTATCTTGAATCTCACTTATATTAATGACCATTAGATTTACGCCGCCAAGGAAAAGGGCGGGAACAAGTGTCATTAATACAGTTATAAAGACAATGGGTACGTTTTGAATAATCGGAAAAACTTCCTTAAAACTCTGTTCTTTTTTTAACGGCCTCGTTACACTCATTCGATTATTTTCATTGATTTCCAAGAAAAAGGTAAGAATAAATAAACCAATGTAAGCAATTAATGAACCAATATATATAAAGGAGAGTGGGAGAATCACTAATAAGAAACCACCCAATGCGGCTCCAATTATACGCGAAAGTGTCGATACATTCATGATCAAGGCGTTTAAATGAAGTAAATCCTTTTCATCCGCCACTAACGGCAAACTTGCCTGAAGAGCAGGAAAGTAAAAGGCAGCCGAGATTTGGAAAAATACTAAGAAAAGAACCATCCACCAAAGAGAACCAGTCGAAATGGCCATAAGCATAAATAGGACACTAATGATACGGATTACACCAGCAATCTGCATTACTTTCTTTTTACTAGTTCGGTCAGTTAGCCTGCCGGCAAATGGTCCGAAGACAAAACCTGCTAATAGTCCTAAAGCCATTATTATTGATTTTAAAAAGTCTGATGGAATGGTGTCCTGCATGAATTCCAAATCACCAATCAGTCCGAGCCATAGCCCCAATCCAGCAGTAAAATCCCCAGTTAATAGGATCCATATATTTTTGTTTCTCCACATTTGAGTATCCCTACATTCTATTTCTCTATTAATTATTATTTTAGCATACAAGCATGAGAGAAAAGAGCAAGTCCTAAAAAAGGCTTGCTCTTCCATAGCTTTTATTTTACTAATGCTTTCTCCACGGCATCGATGGTTTTTTCACTAGCGATTAATCCGTTAATGGTCCAAAAACTCGGATCGTTCATCTCATATACATGTCCGTTTTTAACGGCATCGAGACCGTTCCAGATGGAGCTGTTACTTAACAAATCAAGACCCGCGTCACCTTTTTTGCTGATAAGGAAAATATGGTCAGCTTTGATTTCTGGTAATTTCTCAAGAGCTATTGGATCCCACTGTACGGCCGCATCGCCTAAGTTTTTCACAAAGTCAGGCTGCTTGATTCCCAAATCACTATACAGAACATTAGCACTAAATCGATTGTGCTCCATTAGGTAAAATTTACCCGCATTTACCCAAATAATTGCCGCGCTTTGATCTCCAATGGAACTTTGAATTTTTGACTTTGCATCTGCTGCTTTTTTATCGTAACTAGCAAGGGCTTCCTTTGCTTTATCTTGCTTACTTAAAATCTCACCCATTTGGGTAAGCTGTTTACGCCAGTCAGCATTCATTTCGTCCTTATATACATAAGTTGGGGCTATTTTCTTATACTCTTCATATTGCCCTTTTTGAATAGCAGTAGCGGAGCTGAAAATAATTAAATCCGGGTTATTATTTATCACTTGTTCTAATGGCATATCCCAGCCAATTTTTGGAACACCTTTTAATTGGGGTTGTAAATAATCTAACACTGTATTCCCAATAGACCATTGTGCAGCTGGTTTCACACCGAGTGCAACTAGAGAATCTTCAAGGTAGGGGGCAATAATCCGTTTAGGATTCGCTGGGATTACGACTTTACCCTTGGCATCAGTTAAGGTAACTTCCGTCTTTTGATTATCAGTTTTATTTGAACTGTCTGATGAGTTCCCATTGGAACTGCTGCAGGCACTGACTAAAAATAAGATTGTCAGGATTGAGAATAATAAACCTAAACGCTTCTTGATCACTGTTTTTCCTCCTTATGTATAAACAACCATGATAATGCAAATGATAATCATTTTCAAACGAACAGTCAATATGAAATGAGAATTATTTTCAATTAATTTTGAAAAAGATAGGAAGGATATTTTTGGGAATATTTTTTATAGTATGTACATATTGAAATAGTTTTATCGAAACTTTATACTAATGATAATGATTATCATTATAAATTAAGTTTTACTTGCTTTAAAAGAAAGGGTGTTCCTGTTGAATGAACAGACTAAGTATCATGACACCATTGTT
The DNA here is from genome assembly GCF_016908975.1 of Neobacillus cucumis. GTDB lineage: Bacteria > Bacillota > Bacilli > Bacillales > Cytobacillaceae > Neobacillus > Neobacillus cucumis. The sequence continues at coordinate 59,375 of NZ_JAFBEX010000009.1, read as the reverse complement.
GACCATTCTAAGCATCTCAAAACAAAACGAAATACATACTTTATCGGTTCATTCGTTTTAGTGATTGGTTTCATGCTGATTTTATTGTTGATTGGTTTATCAATTGCCTATGGTGCAGCCGATATAAAACTTGCCACTGTATGGGAGGCTATAACGCATTATCGATCCGACCTTGCTTCCCATCAAATTATTCGAGAAATTCGTATGCCAAGAGCGATAGGGGCCGTAATGGTAGGGGCGCTTCTTGCTGTTTCCGGCGCCGTCATGCAAGGGTTGACTCGTAATCCTCTTGCATCTCCATCCATCATGGGCGTAACTGATGGCGCAGCCTTTGCTCTAGTCATCACGCTATCATTCTTTCCAACAGCAACGATTTTAGGGCTCACTTTTTCTTCATTAGTGGGGGCTGGACTTGGTGTTACCCTTGTCTTTTTGATAGGTTCTTTTTCAAAAGGCGGGTTAACTCCCGTTAAGCTGGCGCTTGCAGGTGTAGCTGTAGGATCAATGCTAAATGCCATTTCTAGCGCATTTGCACTTCATTTTCAGGTAGCAAAGGATATGAGCTTTTGGTATGCAGGAGGACTAACTTCCATTAGTTGGACTTCAATTAATATTTTGTCAATTGCAGGAGCCGTCGGGCTGTTGCTGGCAATGGTCATTTCACGATCCATTACGATTTTAAGCTTGGGAGAAGAAGTATCAAAGGGGCTGGGACAAAACCCTTTATTCATTAAAATACTCGGTGTGATTGTTGTACTTGTATTGACAGGTGCCGCGGTATCTGTTGCGGGTGCTGTTGGTTTTATCGGACTAGTGATTCCCCATATCACTAGGTTTATCATCGGTTCTGATTACCGCTGGATTATACCCATTTCTGCAATATTGGGGGGACTATTATTAGTTCTTGCAGATATTGCTTCGAGAATGGTGAATGCTCCTTATGAAACGCCCGTGGGTGCGATTACGGCTATTATAGGAGTACCCTTTTTCTTATACCTTGCACGCGGGGAAAGGAGAGGGCTGTGATGCATGAGACGCACATAAAAAGGAGAAAATTCGTTTTAGTCTTAAGTAGTTTAGTTATTTTGACCATTTTGACGTTTATCATAAGCCTTAATCTAGGAGTAGTTAGAATTGCTCCGATGAATGTCTTTCACACATTAATTGGACAGGGGACGATCCGTGATCGGCTAGTTCTAGTTGATTTTAGACTACCAAGGATGCTTCTTTCTTTAGTGATTGGGGCCGCATTGGCCGTATCTGGTGCCATCCTACAAGGGGTAACGAAAAACGAACTAGCAGACCCTGGAATTTTGGGTATTAATGCAGGAGCAGGTTTTACTGTCATTCTATTTATCTATTTTTTTCAAGGCTCCATGAACGAAATTGCCTCTACATTTGGTGTATTCTTACTGCCTTTCTTCGCTTTATTCGGAGCCATTGTGGCAGCACTGTTGATTTATCTGATCGCCTGGAAAAAAGGCATTGATCCTGTCCGGCTGATTCTGGTTGGAATCGGCGTGAATTCTGGTTTCGGGGCAGCTATCGTTATATTTCAGTTAAAGATGAATCCACAGGACTTTATGCAAGCAGCAGTTTGGCTCTCAGGGGATATTTGGGGGGCAAATTGGCGGTTTGTTTCAATCATTGTTCCATTGATTGTCCTGATCCTCCCTTATGCGATTTATAAGTCACATGTTTTAAATGTATTAAATCTCGGCGATCAAATCGCCACAGGTCTTGGATTAAAGGTGGAGAAGGAACGGAGAATATTACTAATCACTGCGGTTGCACTGGCAGGATTTAGTGTGGCGGTTGGTGGAGGCATTGCTTTTTTAGGTTTAGTCACTCCACATATTGCGAGAAAATTAGTTGGTCCCAAACATCAGCTGCTTCTTCCCATTACAGCCATCTTGGGTTCTTTCCTACTGTTAGCGGCGGATGCGATTGGTAAAAACGTGCTTGCTCCGACAGAGATCCCTGTTGGAATCGTTACAGCGGTTTGCAGCGCCCCCTATTTTATTTATTTACTTATGAAAGCAAAATAAAGGAGGAACGGATGTGGTCTCACTTTCAACCGAACATCTTCAAATTGGATACGGAGAGAAACTGATTGTAGAGGATTTAAATTTAACGATAAATAAAGGCGAAATAACCACCATTATTGGGGCAAATGGCTGTGGAAAGTCCACCATCCTTAAAACACTGGCTCGAGTGCATCAAGCAAAGTCGGGTGTTGTTTATTTGGATGGAAAGATGATCCACAAGATCCCTACAAAGGAAATCGCCAAAAAAATGGCCGTTCTTCCGCAGAGTCCTGAAGCACCGAGTGGGTTAACCGTGTATGAATTAATTTCTTTTGGCCGTTCACCACATCAAGGCGGTTTCGGCAGACTTACTGAAAAGGATCGAAACGTGATTGAGTGGGCATTAAAAGTTACAAGATTGTCTTCATTTGCTGACCATGCTGTGGACGCACTTTCTGGCGGTCAGCGTCAGCGGGCATGGATTGCCATGGCGATTGCGCAAGAAACCGAATTATTGGTGTTAGACGAGCCAACGACTTACTTGGATATGGCACATCAGCTTGAAATATTACAGTTGTTAGAAAAATTAAATAAAGAAGAAGGCCGGACCATTGTAATGGTTATTCATGATCTAAACCATGCAGCCAGGTTTTCACACCACATGGTGGCTATGCGAAGTGGAAAGTTGGTAAAGGAAGGAACCGCTGAAGAAGTGATGACGCACGAAGTGTTAAAGGAAGTCTTCCATATTGATGCGGAAATTGTAAAAGATCCAAGGACCAATAAACCTGTCTGCCTTTCCTATGATTTACTACAGACAGAAACACAAATTGAGAAACAAAAAGCGTCTAGCTTTTAAAGTAGGATGGGATAACATGAAACTTTATGATGTAACAATCATTGGCGGCGGACCAGTTGGTTTATTTACTGCCTTTTACTGTGGAATGAGAGAAATGGAAACCAAAATCATCGAATATCTTCCGTATTTAGGCGGAAAGGTATCTTATTTTTATCCAGAAAAGGTCATTGGGGATATTGGTGGAATTCCTGCGATTACAGGGGAGAATTTAATCAGACAATTAGAACAACAAGCTAGAACCTTCCATCCAACCATTGTTTTAAATCAACAAGTGGTGGATATGGAAAGGCTTGAGGATGGGACTTTCCTGTTAACTAGCCAAAACGGAGAGCAGCATCATACGAAAACGATCATATTAGCGACTGGGTTTGGAGCGATTAAGAATTCAAAACTGGACCTTTTAAACGCTGACAAATACGCAGGAAAGTACCTTTATCATACAGTTGAAAATTACCAGGACTTTCATGACCAACATGTTTTAATTTATGGCGGGGGCAACTCTGCTGTTGAATGGGCTAACCGATTATTGCCGATTGCTAAACATGTTACGATTGTTCATCGAAGAGATGAGTTTTCCGGGATGCAAAGAAATATTTACAACTTGAAAAGCTCAAAGGCAGACATTTTGACCCCTTATATTTTAGATGCTTTATATGGTGATGAAGCATTGAGAAGTGTAAGTGTCAAACATATTAAAACCGAAGAAACAATGGAAATTCCCGTTGATGCTGTTCTTCTAAATCATGGTTTTTCCATTGAATTAGGCGAAATCAAACAATGGGGTTTAGCGTTTGAAAATGGAAGTATCATGGTGGATAGTTCCATGCAAACAAATATTGAAGGAATCTTTGCCGTAGGAGATATAGCAGGTTATGGAAATAAACTGCATCTCATCACAGGAGGTTTCTTTGAGGGGCCAACGGCCGTCAACAGCGCCAAGGCATACATAGAACCTAATAAAAAGGTAAAACCGATATTTTCAACCACTCATACGAAACTCCATCGCATAAGAGAGACAGGACATACAAATTAATTTAATGATTATTTTTTGAAAAGGACAGCAAAATAAGAGAGGAGAAAATGTCTTAACGAAGGAGGAAATATCATGTCAAAAGATAAGCAAACACCTTCATCAGAGGTAGATCAAAAGAAACTGTTAAATGATAAAGTGGAAAAGGCCCGCCAAAACGGTTTTGAAGATGATCATGTTCGCAAAGTAACACTAAATGGGGCACAAGGTCAATAATTTACCTTTTCAATCATAAAAAAGCAGAATGTCATTTTCATGATATTCTGCTTTTTTGTTGCTATAGGTAAAAATTTAACTAGAATGGTCAGAAGACATAATCGGTAAACTAATTCTTGTTACACTTTTCGTTTTAAGGAGCATATCTACAATGGTGGACAAAAACATTAAAAAGCAAGAGATATTGGATGCGTTTCAATTCCGGCACGCCACTAAAAGATTTAATCCTAAGAAAAAAATTTCTGATGATGACTTTCAATTTGTTTTGGACGCCGGAAGATTATCACCAAGTTCCATTGGTCTTGAACCATGGGTCTTTTTAATTGTGCAAAATATGACCTTGAGGGAAAAATTAAGAGAAGTTTCATGGGGGGCACAGGGGCAGCTTTCTACCGCCAGTCACTTCGTTGTGATATTAGCACGTACAGATGTTAGGTACGATTCTGATTATGTTGTCGATCAAATGACAAAGGTTAAAAAAATGCCGATTGACATTTTTCAAAATGCGCAAGTTCGGTACAAGAGCTTCCAAGAATCTGACCTGCCAATGCTCGATAATAACCGTGCCTTGTACGATTGGTCGTGCCGGCAAACTTATATTGCTCTAGGGAATATGATGACGACAGCCGCTTTGATTGGCATTGATTCTTGTCCAATTGAAGGGTTTGATTATCAAGCGGTAAATTCCATTCTTGATAAAGAAGGTTTGTTAGAGGATGGAAATTTACGAGTTTCTGTTATGGCTGCTTTTGGGTATCGTGAAGAAAATCCGAAACGGCCAAAAACGCGGAGGGAACTCAACCAAATTGTGAAATGGGTCCATTAGGGGGAGTTTTAATGAATTCAAAATATGCACCATTATTCGAGTCGTTCACGTTTCCAAGTGGCGTTCAAGTGAAGAATCGTATTGTTTTAGCGCCAATGACCAATTTTTCATCCAATCCTGACGGTACTGTAACAGATGCTGAGGTTAAATATTATGCAAGACGTTCTGGCGGTGTAGGGATGGTTGTCACCGCATGTACTTATGTAACAGCCAACGGAAAAGGATTCCAAGGTGAATTTGGCGGAGACCGTGACGAATTCATTCCAAGTTTACAACAGCTTGCTTCCGGAATTAAAGAACAAGGTGCAAAAGCAGTTTTGCAAATTTTTCATGGCGGCAGACAATGTCCCCCTGAATTAGTGCCAAATAAAGAAGTGGTTAGTGCAAGTGCTGTCCCTGCAGAGGGAGGCGGAAAACCTGTTCCGAAGGAGTTAACGGATCAAGAAATCGAAGCGATTATCCATGATTTTGGTCAGACGACTCGCCGGGCAATTGAAGCAGGCTATGATGGGGTGGAAATTCACGGAGCCAATGGGTACTTGATTCAGCAATTTTTCTCTCCTCATTCTAATCGACGGGAGGATCGGTGGGGTGGAAACATCGAAAAACGGCTAACCTTTCCGCTCTCCGTTGTCGATGAAGTGAAAAAGGTAGTAGCGGAGCATGCCGAGGGTCCTTTCATCATCGGATACCGTTTCTCCCCAGAAGAGCCGGAAACACCTGGAATCACGATGGCGGATACTTTCGTTTTAATTGATGCCCTGCTTGAGAAAAAATTAGATTATCTTCATGTTTCTCTTCAAGATTTTTAGTCTCAACCTAGACGTGGTGTGGACGATAACCGCCCGAGGATTGAAATTATTCAGGAACGTGTTGGCCACAAAGTTCCAGTTATCGGTGTGGGCTCACTATATACAGCAGATGATGTGTTGAAAGCTTCCCAGACAGGTGTGCCATTTATTGCTCTTGGTCGAGAATTAATCATCGATCCTGATTGGGTCCAGAAGGTGAAAGAGGGTCGTGAATCTGAGATTGTAACCAAAATTGATAAAGGCAAGCAAGAAGAATTGATGGTACCAGACCCACTTTGGCAAGCGATTATTCACTCGCCAGGCTGGTTTCCAGGAGTTGAATAAGAAAAGCGCTGGAGCTAGACATTTCTCAAAGTCGAAATTTCTTATCATTTAAATAAAGCATCCCAAACTTTTTGGGATGCTTGCTATCTCGTTTAAGAGTACTGATTTTCATTCTCTTCTGCATCATTGTTATTTATCATATCTTTTACATCCTGTGAAATTTTATCAAATGTTTGATTCACTCTATTCATAATTTCTTCATTGTTCGTTGTCCCCGAGAAATCATTTTTGTTTTTTTCCATTTATTTCACCTCCACTGTTATCGTTTGTCATTAGGCAATTGATAATGCATCTAATTAGGAATTTTGGCCAAAAAAGTCACTTTTGTGTTTGCTTTTTTGATAAAATAATGAGACATACATATAGGGAGCGATCTGAATGTATAAAGAAGGATTTATTGAGGTTCCCGGGGGAAGGGTTTGGTATCAAAAATTTGATGAAAATGGGAATGGAACCCCTTTATTAGTATTACATGGCGGCCCAGGGTCATCTTGTTTTTCATTACAGGTCTTAAAGGCGCTTAGTAAAGATCGTCCCGTCATTTTATATGATCAATTAGGCTGTGGACGCTCTGACAGGCCGACAGATAAGAGCCTATGGCGTATTGAAAGATTTGTAGAGGAAGTAGGTCAAGTCCGAGAAGCCCTGCACCTTGACGAAGTACATATTCTAGGTCATTCTTGGGGGACCACACTCGCAGCAGCGTATGCTTTAACTAAGACTTCCGGAATAAATAGTATTATTTTTTCCAGTCCATGCCTTAGTGCACCTTTATGGGAACAAGACCAAAAACGGAACCTTCAAAAACTGCCTGTCGAAGTGCAGGAAACAATCAAACGATGTGAAGAAAATGGAACAACTGATTCAGAAGAGTTTGAAGCAGCGATCGAGGTATTTGCTCAACATTTTGTGAATCGAATGGAGAAAAAACCGGAGTGGCTCGAGCAAAGACCACCAGAATATCGTAATGCTGAAATCTATAATATCATGTGGGGTCCATCCGAATTTACGGTTCTTGGCAATTTAAAGAACTTTGATTGTACAGAGCAGTTAAAGGAAATTACTTGTCCTACCCTTTTTTCTTGCGGTCGGTATGATGAAGCCACACCTGAAACCACCGAATATTATAGCAATCTGACACCAGGCTCAACATTTCATGTCTTTGAGAAAAGTGCCCATATGCCTTATATCGAAGAATCAGAAGAGTTTTTAGAAGTAATGGACGATTTTCTAACAAATATTGACCGTAAGTAGTAGTGTTTTGAACAGCTTGAGGAGATTCAAGCTGTTTTTATGTCGAATACCGAAATAAAAATTAGGAAGATTATAGAGGATAAAGAAGTTTTTTGGCGAATATACAACTTTATAACCATTAATTTCGAACTATAACATTATGAGGTTAAAAAAATGAAAAGAAAAGGGCAACTCATTCTGGTTTCAATATCGATTCTTTATACTCTCTATCAGTGGTTTACTGAGCAACACAAGTTATTCACCTTAGACTTTATTATCTTTATACTGATTGCTTGGGTTGTCGGCTGGCAATATGATAAAGCCCGCTACTATGAAAAAAAAGCACGAGCGAGTGAGGAGAGCTATAAAAAATTAATCGATTCGTTGCCTCAACCTGTCTATATTACGCAAAATCATCGTTTTCTATATGCCAATCATGCGGCTGTCTCAATGGCCGGTTATGAAAGCAGGGAGGAGATGATTGGAAAGTCTATATTGGATTTCATTATTCCGGAGTATAACGACCGGTTAACAGAAAGATTAAAGCAGGTAAATAAAGAGAAAACTCCGGTTAACACTATCGAATACAAAGCTAAACGCATAGATGGGTCCATCTTCTTCTTCGAAGTAACCTCCTTGTTTATATCTTTTGGTGGTGAAAACGCCATTTTATCAATAGGAAAAGACATTACTGATCGGAAAGAACAAACAGAAAGCCTTCTGCTGAAATCTGAGAAGTTGGCCCTTTTAGGGCAAATGGCAGCTGGCATTGCCCATGAAATTCGCAACCCGCTTACGTCGATCAGAGGCTTTATCCAACTGTTTAAGTCCAATCACATAAAAGATGAATACTTTGATATTGTTTTAACAGAACTCGATCGGATCAATGCCATTGTAGGGGAATTTCTTGTTTTAGCTAAACCCACTGCAGCAGTATATAAGAAACAAGATATTAAGCTACTATTAAATGATGTAATAACTTTAATTAGTACACAATCCATCCTAAATAATGTTCAGATTGCAGTTGAATTTGAAAATGAGCTACCAATGATCAGCTCTGAAGAAAATCAATTAAAACAAGTTTTTCTTAATTTATTAAAAAATGCGATTGAAGCCATGCCGCATGGAGGAAATATAGAAGTTACTGTCCGGAAAAAGGGAGAAGGACAAATTTCCATCAAGATTATCGATGAAGGTGTCGGGATTCCGGCCGAAAGAATACCTACACTTGGAGAGCCATTTTATACGACGAAAGAAAAAGGGACAGGTCTTGGCCTAATGACATGCTATAAAATCATAGAAGGTCACCATGGGGTGCTAAACATTGAAAGCAAAGTAAATGAAGGGACAAGAATTGAAATTTTGCTTCCAACCATTACACAGGCATTGTTAAAGGTCGATCCAATCAAAGTGTAAAAGGATTTAACAGTCCTCTGCAGAAAAGAGACTCTAACCGTTTTGGTTCGGAGTCTCTTTTCTTTTTCGGAACCCTATTTACTAAATTTTGTTAGATGCACTCATCTATATTTTGCTATAATGAATGATGCGCTGATTTTTTTGTAAAAGGAGGCAAATAAGCGTTTATGAATTCAAATAAATATGTTTTCTGGGGACTAGTGATCACAACCTTGATTTCAGCACTTGATGCTAATATTATGCAAACTGCTAGCCCTACGATTGTAAAACAGCTCGGTGGGATGGAGTTGTTTGCTTGGGTATTTTCTGTCTATATGTTAGCGAGTACCATTACGGTTCCGCTTTACGGGAAACTTTCAGATATGTATGGCCGGAAAAATCTCTTAATGATTTCAGTCGGCTTGTTTACCGTAGGCTCAATATTGTGTGGAATGGCAAATTCGATGGTCTTGCTGATTGTGTTTAGAGGGGTACAAGGTCTCGGGGCTGGCGGGATGATTCCGTTATCTATGATTATTGTAGGGGATTTATTCTCAATCGAAAGACGTGGAAAAATTCAAGCTGTTTTTAGCAGTATCTGGGCGATTTCATCGGTTGTGGGTCCCATCTTAGGATCTTTTTTTGTGGAAGCCTTAACGTGGAGATGGATTTTCTTTATCAATATACCAATCGGAATTGCCACTATTCTTTGCTTAATTCCTTATCAAGAAAATACAGAATTTAAGAAAACCTATATTGATTACAAGGGCTTCTTCATCTTTGGGATATCGATTACCCTCTTACTTTTGTCTACTAATGTCAGAAATCCTTATTGGTATCTAATAATTGGATTATTAGGATTGTTTGTTTTTGTTTTAGTTGAAAGAAAGGAATCACAACCATTTCTTCCTGTTTCTCTTTTTAAGAATAAAGGGATTTTCCGAACCAATCTTTTTATGTTATTTTACTGTCTATCCTTTTTCGGTACATCCAACTTTATTCCGTTGTATTTGCAAGAAGGCAATCATATGAGTATTTATAAAAGTGGTCTGATTTTATTAAGTATTGCTGGCGGTTGGATGTTTGGCAGTACACCGGCAGGGAAATGGATTATACGATATAGCTATAAGCCTTTATTTATCATAGGCAGCATTCTAACAACAATCTCGGGATTATTACTTTACTTATTTATTACTGACATATCCTATCTTGTACTGTTCCTTATACTGATAATTCAAGGGTTCTCATTTGGCTTATTGTTTGCGGTTGGTACGATTGCGTCTCAAGAGTTTGCAGATGCTCATATCAAAGGCATGTCCACGTCTCTTCAAATATTCCTGCGAAACATCGGAACATCTGTAGGAGTTACCATAATGGGTGTCATAATAAACCATGCCGTTACCATTCAAATAGGAATGAAAAATGTGTTTCTCTATGCACTTCTATTAAGTCTAGTTACAGTAGCAATCAGCTTTATCATCCCAACCAAGACTGCCGTTGAAAGTGAACAATAGGGTGCCTGTCACCCTTTTTATCACTTCAGTAGTATAAATGGTGCCTGTTACCAATGTAAGCGCTTTAAAATAAACAAAATAGTTAAAATAGTCAAAAAATATTGACAGACTTTTTTTTCGGTGGTACCCTAATCTAAAATTACATATAAGTTGATGACGAGAAGAGTAGGGTAGATTCGTTGTTTTTAGAGAGTCGACGGTTGGTGAGAGTCGATAACAGTTCTATCTGAAGATCATCTCCGAGATGTTTAGCTGAACGATGAAGTAAGCTAAACCGGAATGTCCACCGTTACCATGGAACACGTACAATCAAAGTACGTTGATCGAGAGCCGCTAACCTCCACAAAGGTCAGCGGAAGTAGGGTGGTATCGCGAGTTCACTCGTCCCTATTTTAAGGGGCGAGTTTTTTGTTGTCCATAAACAATAATGTGCACTAATTTAGGAGGAAGATCAATATGAGTCAACAAGTAGATAAAAAAGCATTTAATGTGGAGGACATCATTATTGCAAGTCATACAATTAAAGATGTCATTTCACCAACACCACTACAATATAATCATTTATTATCAGAACGATATGGCTGTCATATTTACTTAAAACGAGAAGATATGCAAAGTGTTCGCTCCTTTAAAATCCGTGGTGCTTATAACCGGATTAAAAAGTTAAATGAGGAGGAACTGAAGAACGGAATTATCTGTGCCAGCGCCGGAAATCATGCGCAGGGTGTCGCCTATTCCTGTCACCTTTTAAATATTAACGGAAAAATCTTCATGCCAAGTACAACACCAAAACAAAAAGTAAATTCAGTAAAGTTTTGGGGCAAAGATAGTGTGGAAATTGTCCTAGTTGGAGATACATTTGATGATGCTTACGAAAAAGCTCGCGAATGCAGTCTGGCTGAGAACCGTACCTTTATCCACCCATTTGATGATTTTGACGTCATTGCAGGCCAAGGAACAGTGGCGGTTGAAATGCTCAATGATTGTCCAGAACAAATTGATTATCTCTTCGCAGCCATCGGCGGTGGCGGTCTTGTTGCCGGATGTGGAACGTATTTAAAACACTTTTCTCCTCAAACACAATTAATCGGAGTAGAGCCGCAAGGTGCGCCTGGTATGAAGGAATCCATTTCAAAAGGTGAAGTGACTTCATTAGGTCAAATTGATCCATTTGTTGATGGGGCCGCTGTTAAAACCGTTGGTACGAAAACCTTCAATATTTGTAAGGAGCTTGTGGATGATATTGTGGTTGTTCCTGAAGGAAAAGTCTGTACGACCCTTTTATCCCTTTATAATGAAAATGCGATTGTTGTAGAACCAACCGGAGCCCTTTCTGTTGCAGCTTTAGATGCATACGCTGAACAAATCAAAGGAAAAACAGTTGTTTGTATCGTTAGCGGCGGAAATAATGATATTGGGCGGATGCAAGAAATTAAAGAGCGCTCCAAACTTTATGAAGGCCTTCAGCATTATTTCATTGTCCAGTTCCCACAACGTCCCGGAGCATTGCGTGAATTTTTATTTGACGTGTTAGGACCCAATGATGATATTAGCCATTTTGAATATACCAAAAAGAATAACCGTGAAACCGGTCCGGCATTAGTTGGGATCGAATTAAAGGATAAAGAAGATTACTATCCATTAATTGAACGGATTAAGGCAAAAGGATTCTTACACCGAGAAGTAAACAATGACAGCACACTATTTCAAATGTTAGTATAATTTAAGGCTAAAATTGTTTTATATACTATGTTGATTGGAGCGGAAGTCGCTCGACTCCTGCAGGAGTACGGGGCTGGGGAGACCCCACAGGCGCTTTCAGCGCCGAGGAGGCTCCCCGGGCCGGGCACGCCTGCGGGTTTGCTGAGCGACTGGAGCGGAAATCAACATCCTAATTTTAAAGACCATTCACCCGCTGAATGGTCTTTTTTCGCTATTTAAATTACAGGATACTTAACAAATGCAACATTTAATGTATAATATTATTTGTGCATGAAGATAGTGTTTGTCTTCTAGTCAGTATAAATGATATGAACTCCAAAATAGTTACTTTTGCGAGATTCAAATTGGAAAGAGAGTGTTCAGAATGGGACGTAAATGGAACAATATTAAAGAAAAGAAGGCTTCAAAAGATGCCAATACAAGCCGTATATACGCCAAATTCGGGGTTGAAATTTATGTAGCAGCGCGTAGCGGTGAACCAAACCCGGAATCCAACCAAGCGTTAAAATTTGTCCTTGAGCGTGCTAAAACTTACAATGTGCCAAGACATATTATTGACCGTGCGATTGATAAAGCTAAAGGCGGTTCAGAAGAAAGCTATACAGAACTTCGTTATGAAGGCTTTGGACCAAACGGCTCAATGGTTATAGTTGATGCCTTAACAAATAACGTTAACCGTACTGCTTCAGATGTACGTGCTGCTTTTGGAAAAAACGGCGGGAACATGGGTGTGAGCGGTTCTGTTGCTTATATGTTTGACTCAACGGCTGTTATCGGTGTGGAAGGAAAATCATCTGATGATGTTCTTGAACTTTTAATGGAAGCAGATGTGGATGTACGTGACATCGTGGAGGAAGAAGAGGATCAAGTGATTGTATATGCTGAGCCAGATCAATTCCACGCAGTCCAGGAAGCCTTCAAGCAAGCGGGAATTACGGAATTTACCGTAGCTGAATTGACCATGCTTCCACAAAACGAGGTTACCCTTGAGGGCGAAGCATTAGCGAAATTCGAAAAAATGATCGACGTATTAGAAGATCTTGAAGATGTTCAGCGCGTATACCATAACGTGGATCTTGGTGAATAAAAAAATTAACAAGATTTTACCCATAGTACAAAATCATTGTTAATTACGATAACAAAAGTTAAACCCACTTTTAGTATGAGAAATTCATATAAAGGTGGGTTTTTTTATGGATTTAATCGACGTTTATAAAGAGTTTTCATTTGAGTTAGAAATAAAAAATTATAGTCCACTAACCATCAGAGGATATAAAAAAAGCATTTTCTTTCAGTTAAATTTATGAATAAAAAAGACTACTCAAAAAGCCGAGTAGTCTGGAAAGAATATAAATATAGACGATTCAAAACTGGCTTTATTTTGACCGATATACCCTATGTATATTATGAATTAACACTCCTGGCTGGTATGGGAAAATAGATGGGAATTTAGAGCAAGGCTAAAATTTATCATGGTGTAGTAGCCATAGACAGTGAGGTGTATTGTTAAGCCTTGCTCTAATAATAAGATGGCCAATATTAGAAAATGTTATATGGGTATAATTTACTGTTTTGATTAAAAAATTAATAGTTCTAATTGGGTGTTCGGAAAAATTGTCGATTGAAAACTAAATATTCCCAAAATATATTGAGTGGTAAAAATGGATAATCTAGAGGACAATTACAAAGTCAAAAAAAAGATCCAGCATTCGCAGAACTGATCCTTTTGGGTCAATCTTTAATTACAGTAAAATTCCCATAATCAACTGCTACAAGTTCTCCATTTTCAGAAAGTGCTAGATTCTTGTCTTTTATATCTTTTGGTTCAATTCCATTTTCCATAAATAACTTAATAAATTGTGCTATTTTTATATCGTATTCTTGATCTAGTGGTATCATTTGTATCATTTTTTTCATTATTATCCATCCATATCCAAACTCGATGACGGGACATAAATGTTTTTGTATTAGGGATGGTGAATTAAAGAATAACTTATATTCTTGTTTATTGCTCTTCATACCCCAATCATTAATGGCAACCTTTAGTACATATCCATTTTCAAGGTCAAACACAATTCGATTCTTACCATTTCCAATTATTTTATATTTTAACTGAAGATTTTTTACTGCTTTTTCTATAAGTGAATTTACTTTTTTGGTTTCTTTACTATTACCTTTATTTTGTATTTTTAAAATCCATGAATTTATTGAATTAATTTCTTGTTCAGATAAGTAATTAGATTTTAAGGAATCAAGCCCATTCTTCGTTCCCTTACTTTTCTTATCTTGATGGTCGTAGATGTTTCCCCATCTCCCTTTCTAAAATGGTAATAATCTACAGTATCAGACAATTTGTTTTATGGATATATACTTAAGCATTATTAAAACATCTTTAAAATAATGTATGCATAACTTCCTTATCTGTTATAGCAAAAAAGCAGACCTTGATTGGTCTGCTTTTCATTAAGGAAATTTATTTTTTGACTGCCGACAGAATAAAAATGGTTGAAAGGATGGAAAGAGCTCCAATCCATTCCGCTAGACCGAAAGAGACATGAAGCCAAGCAACGGCTAAAAAGGCCGCAGAAAATGGTTCCACACAGGCGAGAAGACTTGCTTCAGATGCACGAATATATTTTAGACTCTCCATATAGCAAAAGAAGGCTAGCAACGTACCAAAAAGAACCACAAAACAGACAGCTAAAAAGGAAGTAAGATTCCAACTACCCTGGAAATCCCAAGGGGGGTGGTACGTTGCGAATCCGACTCCGCCAATTGTCATACCCCAGCCTACAGTTTGAACCGAGCCCCACCTGGAAAGCAGTTTTACAGGAAAAAGAGTATAAAAAGCTAAGGCAAAAGCAGACAATATCCCCCAAAATAAAGCAGGACCTGAGATCGATAGAGATTGGATATTTCCTTTTGTCACTAAAAGAAACGTTCCAAAGAGGGCAAGGAAAATAGCGATCACTTCTTGTTTAGCTGGTAGTGATTTCGTTCGTAAACACATATAACATGCAATGAGTACGGGAGCGAGGTACTGCAAAATAGTAGCTGTGGCTGCATTCCCATATTGTATGGCTGCAAAATATGTATATTGAACCCCAAACATCCCAAGCATTCCAAAAATGAGTATCTGTACAACGTCCTGCTTATTTTTCCAAATAGTCCAGATATTTTGCTTGAGGCCTAATTTTGAAAAGAATAATAACCCAACTCCGGATAGAATTAACCTTGTTACCACAAGCCAATTGGTCGTGAAGCCCTGCTGATGAAATAAAAACTGCGCAACTGTTCCAGAAACACCCCAAAAGATAGCAGCAACCAATACTAAAATAATTCCTCTTGTCCTTGAATAGGACATTACAGCACTTTGTGAATTCATCATAACCCTCCGAAAACAAACGATCGAAACCATCTTATTCTAGTAATTTACAAAAAATTATAACACTTATTTATAAAGGTTTGTTTAAAAATATCATTTATTAACTTAGTTAGACTCTTTTAAGCCGTGAGTTCGCTTTATTCCTTTAACGTATGTTATTATTTTAATCATGTAAAAAGTGGAAAGGATGAGACATGTGTCGTTAGAAAGTGTAAAGGAGCATTTTAAACAGTGGAATCGGCAACAGGATGTCATGGAATTTGAAACATCTAGTGCAACTGTTGATCAAGCTGCCGAAACGATTGGGGTTAGTCCAGCACGGATTGCCAAAACCTTATCGTTTAGGGGTTCTGATGAAAAAGCAATTTTGATTGTTGCCGCAGGTGATGCCAAGATTGATAATAAGAAATTCCGCCATTATTTTGGCTTTAAAGCACGAATGCTTTCGCCAGAGGATGTACTTGAACAGACAGGCCATGCGATTGGCGGCGTTTGCCCGTTTGGATTAAAGAATGACCTAGAGGTTTACCTCGATGTTTCCATGGAACGATTTGAAACAGTTTTCCCGGCATGCGGAAGCACTAATTCAGCGATTGAGTTAACGAAGGAAGAATTATATCAATATTCTTTTGCCAAAGAGTGGGTGGATGTTTGCAAATGTTGGGAAGATGACAAAGAGACGGTGAATACAACTCAACCAATAGAAGTATAGCGTAGATTTGTTCTACGGTATATTAATAATTTGACTAAGTGATTAATATAATTACAGTGATTTTATTTTGAATTTTAGCCATTATAATCATCATAGGAAGAAGGAATCGTGATGAAATTCAAAATATACCGCTGTAATTGCCGGAAAACTTGGTCAATCCAAAACAGAAAATCCAAAGTCCAGGCAGAAACAATACTATTAAATGCAAGTTGGTCAGCAGAACTAAAGCCGAAACGGAAGAGTGACCCCAAAGGGTTCGTTACGACCGATGGAGATGAGGGGATTATTTATAATCCTGACAGTGAAATGGTGAAACAATTCATTAAAGTGAAGAAGTTACTATATGACAAAAAGAATGTAAATTTTAATGTCAAACAAGGGGACTGTTTATACTTCGCTAAGGATGGAACCTGTTTTATTTTAAATCAATATCATAAGGGATCACAGATTAGCGAAGGAGACTAGAGATCTTTGGCAAAAGAGCTTGGTGTCCCAAGCTCTTTGAAATGTTAAGGATTATTTATCTAGGGGTAATGGGTTTTACCGAAATGGCAGGAGAAAAGCTTGTTATCATACAGCCTTCTAAATGTTTATTTGTTAATAAACCTAAATCCAAAGCAGCCTTTATTTTTATATCATCCGGTTTTCTAATGACCTGGATGAGGTCACTCATTTTTAATTCTTCTAATCTTTTTATGGTTTCTTCTTCATTATATTTTTCTGTTTTTCTAATTTGTCTTTGGAGCTTGAACCCACTGACGGTTATTTCACCTTTTTGCTGTGCTCCCACAAGTTTATTAAAATAGTTTTGAAAGGAATCCTTTAGGTGATTCATTTCCAAGTCAATTTCTTTTTTCTGTTTATTTAGCTCATAATACCTATGCAACATCTCACCAGTTATTAAGGTCTCATTGTTATTTACCATGTTCCCGCCTCCGATGCGAACGTATATTCTATAATATGATGGCCCGCATGGAAATATAACCCAAACAACAAATATTTGAACAACTAGCTAATCAGGTATATACTAGGCAGATACAACAATTGGTGACAGGCACCAAAAAGGGGTGAATTTATGATTGAGATTAGAACATCAAAACTTAGTGATGGGGAATTGAATAGAGGGGTATTTGCAACTTGTGATATTTCTAAGGGTGAGCTGATTCATCAGGCTCCCGTTCTTCCTTATCGTAATGAGGAACATGTACATATAGAGAAAACCTTACTGGCGGACTACGCCTTTGAATATGGAAAGAATCACACTGCCATTCTTTTGGGATACGGAATGTTATTTAATCATTCTTATCAGCCAAATGCGACTTATGATATTAACTTTCCAAATCACACCTTTGATTTTTTTGCTTATCGTGATATTAAGGCAGGAGAAGAGATTCTTATTAATTACAATGGTGACGTCGATGATGATGAACCGCTTTGGTTTGATAAAGAAAAGAAACAAGAATAACTCGTTAAACCTGTTTTGAAATAATTATGCTGCACATAGTGATGAACCCAGGAGATGATGAAAACATAGACATTTGCCTATGCCTTTTTATCTTGGGTACAGAACCAGGAAAAGCCTTGAATCATTCAAGGCTTTTTCTAATCAACTCTTCCCGACTTTGATCTTTTTTTTTTTAATACCTCCAATGATTTTTCCAGTAACTCCTGTTCTATTTTCCAATTTGTTCCATACGACTTTTCCCACTCCAATCATTTTTCATATGGATATTATAGCTTGTTAAATAAAAATTGGGGAATTGCAAAAAACAAGGACTTCAAAATTGAAGTCCCATGAATCACTCTATAGAATGCTATTTTTCACAGTCGGACTGTCACTTAAATCATTATCGAGTATAAGGGAAATAGGAATCAGCATGGGGGCAATGTCACCGTTTTGCTCACCATAACCTTGATTCCGTTTGTACGAAATAAAGAAATCGGTCATCTGATTTGGCCCCATATTCAGGATGGAACCATGGTCCAATACATTGACCTTCATACCGCCGAAATTGACGTTCATCGGTGCAAAAATCAACTAGATGCCCCCTTTATTAAACAAGACTGTTTTTCGTGGTATTGCTGTCCGTTAGATCAGGGTCCACTACATATGATATGGGGATGTTCACAGGGGATAAATCACCATTTTGTTCACCGACCCCTTGGTTCCTTTTATAGGACATAAACTGGTCGACAAATTGATTTGGACCAAGATTGATGAATGATGTATTATCCACTGTATTCACTTTAAAACCTAAAAAATTGATGGCCATTGGGGCGATATTCAAGGAAAATCACTCCTAAAATAAATTTATGTGCTTTCTGGACAATGAGTTACATCTACGGACAATTTAACTTACTATTAGGCGAATCGATTCCATCATCATCGAAAACGATATGAATCGGGATGACTGTGACGGTATCATCAGCCATTTGCTGACCAAATCCTTGATTTTTTTTACCATAAACATTCATTCCTGTTAGAAAAGTCGGACCTAGTGAAATAGCACTGCTATGGTCTGGACTATTATTTTTAAAGTTGAATATATTGACATTTGTCGGGATAAAAAACACTTTTTATCCTCCTTCCTGATGAAAAAACCATCATATCTTTTATTCTATTCAGCGAAAAGAGGCATAAGAACAAACACCTTAGGGTCAAAAAAAAAGAAAGTGGGTCAGCCACTTTCAAATGAAGGAAAACTTTTATGGGTTAGTACAGCATATGTTTGTCCTTGTACGAGCATGTAGTGAACATGTCCATTTTAAAAAATTTTTTCAAAAAATAGGCTTAACAAATTTTTTGTATAAGCTCAATGGAGTTATTCTTAGGCGAATTTACCAATGGTGATACCTCATATGAGTCCATTAAATGTTCATCAAAGGGAACAAGCAGAGGTTTTAAGATATGAGTTTCAGTAATACCTGGATTAAGCCAAATGGGCTCATCCTCTTGTTTTAAGATCACAGGCATTCGATCATGAATGTCTTTCATTAATTCATTGGGGCCTGTTGTAATGACAGAACAAGTATAGATTGTTTTTCCATCTGGGGACTTAAACCCTTCCCAAAGACCTGCCATGGCAAATAGTTCATTCGATTTTAGTTGAATTCGCATTGGAGTTTTAGATTTATCATGATGCCGTTTCCATTCATAAAAGCTGTCGGCAATAACCAAACAACGCTTTTTCTTAAAGGCGTTGCGGAAACTTGACTTTTCTGAAATCGTTTCGGACCGTGCATTTATCATTTTGTTTCCGATTGACATGTCTTTTGCCCATGGGGGAACAAGACCCCATTGTAGAAAGCCCATTCGGTTGGACGTTCCGTCATTAATGACAGCTAAGACCGACTGGGAGGGAGCAATATTATAACTTGGAGAATATAGTTCCTCGTCTAGGAAGGATTGGATATCAAAACGATCGATGATTTGATCAATTGTTGCAGTTAATGTGAACCGGCCACACATACTTTTCACCTCAGGTTGTGGATTAGGTTTATTGTCGCAAGTGACTCTTCCGATTACAAAACAATTTCTTATACAAATAGAAGACCTTATAAAAGGTCTTCTATACTTTCAATTATCTCCTTGCAAAATCGACAAAACGAAATTTATCGGGCCGATGCCTTGATTCTGTATATTGGAACAAAGTGGCATCATCTAAATAGACATAGTTTTTAATGACAACCACGTTGTGAAACCCTTCAAGGTCCAATAGGGAACGGTCTTCGTGGTTTGGTTCGACCACAACGATTTCCTTTTTCGCGAAGCTAATTGACAAATTTAGTTCATTTTCAAGATACTGATATATTGAATCAGCACAGATTTCTTCTGTTAGGGTAGGCACTATATTGCTGCATAAATAATCTTTATCTAAAATGATTTTTTCGCCATTTATTTCCCGTGTTCGGACTACCTTCCATACCATGTCTTTGCTTCCAAGCTGTAATTGCTGGCGAATATAGTCATCAGGCTTCATGAACGATAGTTCATTTACGATAGTTGTTGGTTCATTTCCCATCTTACTTGCTAATTCTTTAAAACTAACCAATCCACTGACAGGAAAGTCAAATTTACTGATATCAATGACAATGGAACCTTTTCCTCTAACTTTTTGAATATAGCCATTTTGTGAGAGCAGATTTAATGCTTTTCTGATCGTTTCCCTCGAGGTTTCATATTGATCTTTTAACTCATTTTCAGAGGGAAGTAGGGTTTGCGGAGGAAGTTCTTCATTCTTAATTTGCTCGACAATGCTATTATAAATGGTTAGGTACTTGTTCGTCATCATGACATCTCCGATCATTTTTTCAAGTGATACACAATGGACTCATAGGGACGCAGCATCATTTCCCTAGTTAAAAGGGCAGGGGAGTCCTGATAATTAGAGAGTAACATTTCACTATGATGGTCATCAAGATTTAATTCAGCAGGGAGGCTAAATCTTTTGTCTTCACCGTAAAAATTATTGAAGACAATTAGTTGTTCACAACCGCTTGTCCTAATGAAAGCAAAAAGCTCTGGATCTTGATCCATAATTAACTGGAAATCACCATCTGTAATCACATCATACTGTTTTCGTAATTGTATCAGCTTCTGATAGTGATAGAAAACGGAATCTGAATCTTTAAGGGCTTCCTCTGCATTAATCTCTTGATAGTTCGCAGCCGTATCGATCCAAGGCGTTCCAGTCGTAAATCCAGCGTTCTCACTTGCATTCCACTGAACAGGTGTTCTTGAATTATCTCGGGATTTCTGCTTTAAAATTTCAATGATTTCTTGCTCTTTCATGCCTTTGTTTTTCAAAATTTGAAACATATTTAATGACTCGACATCACGATATTTGTTGATGCTGTTGAAATTTGGATTGGTCATGCCGAATTCTTCACCTTGATAAATATAAGGGGTTCCTTGCATCATATGAAGGGTAGTAGCCAGCATCTTAGCCGATTCTTTATGAAACTCGTGGTCATTTCCAAAACGTGATACCACACGTGGCTGGTCATGATTACACCAGAAAAGGGCATTCCAGCCGCCGCCTTCATTCATTTCTATTTGCCATTCGGACATGATATTTTTTAAAGCTTGAAAATCGAAATCAGCTTTTGTCCATTTATCGCCGCCTGGATAATCCACTTTCAGGTGATGGAAACTGAACGTCATATTTAATTCGTTTTGGCTTGGGTTTGTATAAAGAATACAATTATCAATCGATGTGGAGGACATTTCACCAACCGTCATAATATTGTATTTCGAGAAAACTTGTTGATTTATTTCATGTAAAAATTCATGGATTCTAGGTCCATCTGTATAGAATTTACGACCATCACTGTCATCCTGAGGGAAGTGCTGGTCTTTCGAGATGAGGTTAATAACATCTAAACGGAAGCCGTCGACACCTTTTTTTAACCAAAAATGCATCATCTCATATAGTGCCGCACGTAATTTTTCATTTTCCCAGTTTAAGTCTGCTTGTGTGACATCGAATAAGTGTAGATAGTATTGTTCCGTTGCTTGATCATATTCCCAGGCAGAACCACCAAATTTAGATTCCCAATTGGTAGGAGGCTCACCATTTTTCCCATCTTTCCATATATAAAAGTCACGGTAAGGATTATCTTTTGAAGATTTAGCTTGTTTAAACCATTCGTGTTCTGTGGATGTATGATTAATGACGATATCCATTATAATTTTGATATGGCGTTTATGTGCTTGTTCGAGCAGTAACTCAAAATCTTCCATGGTCCCATAATCTTCATGAATACTGTAATAATCACTAATATCATACCCATTATCTCGCTGTGGTGATTTATAAATTGGCGTAAGCCAAAGGACGTCTACGCCTAGTTCTTTTAAATAATCTAATTTTTCAATAATACCTCGAACATCTCCGGTACCATTTCCTGATGTATCGTTAAAGCTTTTTGGATAGATTTGATAAACGACAGCTTTTTTCCACCATGCTGTTGACATACTAAACACCCGCCTAAAATTTTGATTTATCTAATATGGAAAAGGAGGGAGACGGTCTCCCTCCTCTAAGGAGTACTAATTATTTAGTTAACCTAGACTTATTCAATCTTGTTTTTGCAAAAATGGTAGTCAAGATGAATGGAACTACAATGGCAATCAACATACATACTGCAAATATGCCCATATATTTTGGCTGAATGGAAAGAATACCAGGCAGACCGCCGACACCTATGGAGTTAGCCATAACGCCACTAGCGACTGACACCACGGCAGCGACCATGGAACCAAGCATTGCTGCTAGGAAGGGGAAGCCGTATTTCAGGTTAATACCGAACATCGCTGGTTCTGTAACACCTAAGTAACAAGAAATGGTTGCTGGGATTGAAACTTGCTTTTCTTCTTCATTTTTACGGTTGATAAAGATCATTGCAAGAACGGCTGAACCTTGAGCGATGTTGGATAGGGCAATCATTGGCCATAGGTTTGTCCCGCCAAATTGACTTACTAATTGAAGGTCAATTGCATTTGTCATATGATGTAAACCAGTGATAACAAGTGGAGCGTAAGCGAATCCAAATACTGCTGCAAACAACCAGCCGAATGATGAAGTTAAGCTAGAGTAAACAACATGAGAGATACCAGCGCCGATTTTCCAACCTAGAGGTCCTAAGATGGTGTGCGCAATTAAAACAGTTGGAACTAATGCAAAGAATGGTACGACAATCATTGAAATTGAGTTTGGAACAATCTTACGTAATCTTGTTTCAAAGAATCCTAATGTTAAACCAGCTAAGATTGCAGGAATTACTTGTGCTTGGTAACCAATCATTTTAATTTGTACGAATCCAAAATCCCATGTTGGAATTTCTTTTGCACCTGCCACAGCATAAGCATTTAATAATTGTGGAGAAACTAAAGTAATACCAAGAACGATACCTAGAATTTGAGAGGCACCCATTTTCTTCGCCACAGACCAAGTGATCCCGACTGGAAGGAAGTGGAAGATTGCTTCGCCTATCAGCCAAAGGAATGAGTAAACACCGGACCAAAATTGAGATACTTCAACAATGGTTTTTGTCCCATCATCTAATAGCTTAATGTCACCGATAATATTACGGAAACCAAGGATTAAACCTCCGACTACAAGAGCAGGAATTAACGGAGTGAAGATTTCAGCTAAATGACCCATCATGCGCTGAATCCAGTTTTGATTTTGCTTTGCTGCTTTTTTGGCTTCTTCTTTGGAAGTGCCATCCACACCAGCAACTTTGACAAATTCGTTATAAAAACTTGGTACTTCGTTCCCGATGATAACCTGGAATTGACCCGCTTGCGTAAATGTACCTTTTACAAGTTTGATCCCTTCAATTTTCTCTACATTTGCTTTTGATGGATCGTTCAAAACAAAGCGCATTCTTGTTACACAGTGGGTAACCGCTGCAATGTTCTCTTTGCCGCCAATGTGCTGTAGTAATTCTTTCGAAGGATCTGTGTACTTCGTCATATGTTTTCCCCCTAACAAATGGTCTAACGACCATTTTCCCTCTATTAAAATGTAACTCTATATACATGTGTACGGTTTCAGGATCCATTACATCTTGTATATACAAGTTGTGTTTACGTTTTCATTTTATCTTGTATATACATGTCTGTCAACAAAAAAATTTTAAGTTTTTTAGTATAATTTAGTATAGAGGTAAGACTCTATTTTCCCTTTAATATGGCATATTTATAAGAAAACCATTCTCTAAGTGAAAGCTCAATAAAATAGGAAGTTGATAGGGGGAGATAATGGTATTTTAAAATAGGTATTTAGAATCACTTTCTTACTTTACAGTAATAAATAGTTGATAGAAGATTCGGAAAATGGTAATATGAACTTGTTTAAATTCTTCTGAGTTTAGACCTCCTAATTGTGAGAGCTTAGCCTAGACCACTAAGTTCTCTGTTTGGCCTTTGAATTCTATTCAAAGGTCCTTTTTTGGTGCCTGTCACTATTAACCACAATTGCAATATGAAAAGAGTGCCAATAGACACTCTTTTCATATGAATATTTTATGAGAGAAAAAGCTTGTTTCATATTAGCTCAAAAAAATGGTATTATGTCATATGCACTGTTTGAATATGGTGGAGGTTAATATAGATCGGATCTTCTTTAGCACTAATCAATTCAACAAAATTATTGTTAATGGTTTGGATTTTTCCAATAACATTTTCGTTTTCACCAATATTAAATACGATTAATTCTCCGATTAATTTTTCGATTTGAACTTCAAAGGACCTCGCAAACGAAAGATTACTTGGACTTACAGGCAGACTCGCATTACTTAACCCATAAGGACGCTGATTATTCGTATATGGGATTAACCATTTTAAATGATTCAAGGATATAAACATGGTTTTGTAAATTGGTGAGTAAAATACAAAGTAATTATTCATTATGCTAATGATATAACCATGTATAGCTTGGTTACTTGTTACATAAATTTCTGTGAAAATTCCTTTTGCAGCGGTTAAGGTTTTTCGCAATGAAATCTCTTCATTATGATTATAAATCGGTTCCGGTTCATCATTAAAATTAATTTCATCAATTTCATATGGTTTTAAGAACTGCCAGTTTTGTATATGAATGGTTGGGATATATAGGTAGTCATTGCCGTTAAAAATGACCCATAAATCACTCCCGATATCCACTAGTAATCCAAAAATGAATTTCTTACCAGATATTTCTAGTTTAATATACTTACCTATATTTTCTTTCATTTTCACGGACATTCTCACATCCTTTCTTTGGTATTTCCAAATACAAATAGAGAAGGGCTGATTTAAATGAGCTTAATCTGCCCAGCTCATATTTGTAAGAGGATATGTGATTCCGCCCAAAAGCTTGTCTTGAAAAGGATAAATTTAAATTCATAAAAGGGTGATAGCGATTAGAATCTGAATGTTCGATTATTATTTCTAGGCCATCCGTTAAAAGGGAAGTTTCTTTCTTGATTTTGAGTAACGGGTTCTTCTTTAAAACTGACGGCTTTGGTTTCTTGCCCTTTTTGTTTCCACACTTTTTGAGGATCATTATTAAATTTATAAGAATAAACTGTTTCTTTTTTATTTGATTCGGCTGATTCCGATACAGCGGATTTTGATGTGGATGTCGTTTCTTGAGGTTTTTCCTGTTTCTTTTCTTTTTTAGATGATGATTTCCCAGATGAATGGTTACTTTCCTTGTTAGACTTATGTTGTGAATTCACTTCTTGAGTTTTACTTTCGTCATTCTTCTTCTCTTTTTGGACCATTTCATTTTTTGTTTTTTTCATTTCGTTTTTGAAAAATTCATTTTCATCTTGCTTCTTCTGATTTGTAGGAGGGGAGTCCTTTGTTTCTTCTAAGCTTGATTCAAATTTGATTGGAAGTGGCCATAACTTCGTAACTTTCTTTTCTTCGACCCCCATAATAGTAGAGTCTTTTTGTTTATTGCCTTTTTCATTGTTAGATTGGGATTTAGCCATTTTATCACTAGAACCACTATAATAGGTCACTGACTTATAATCTTTCGGTTCTTGAAAAGGAATATCTTCTTTATCCTTATCTTTTTTCTGGTTTTTCTCCTTATACTTATCCGTATCCTTTTTCTGGTTTTTCTCCTTATCTTTATCCGTATCTTTTTTCTGGTTTTTCTCTTTATCCGTATCCTTTTCCTTTTCGTCTTCTTTTTCCTCGCCTTTATCCTTTACTTCATCTTGATTTTGAACTTGTGTTTCATTTTTACTATCTGATTTTTTTTGATTCTTTTTCTTAGGCTCTTCTTTAACAAAGCCTTTTAGAATATTAGATATTTGTGCTACCTTAATTAAAATTCGCTCTTCGCCATTAATTAACGTAACAAAGTCTTCATCAATTTCACTTAAAACACCGTAAAATTTTTGTTTATTAATGCTTAAAATCGTTACCCAAGAATAGTGAAAAGAATGTAAAAGTTCATGTAAGCTTTGAGTTTTTTGAAATTCAACAGATGCTCCCACAGGAATAAACTGCCTCGTATTTTTAAGGACCGCTTGAATTTTTTCAATATTGTAATAGAAAATATATTTATCATCTGTTTCAAGGACAACATGATCCGTTTCTACTCCAATCAGTTTTCCTTTAAAAATATCTTCACCCACATAAAGATTTACTTGAAAACCCTTCAGTAAATCCAATGCAGCTGTAAACTTTTCCAATCCCATGTGTTATCCTCCTATATGAGATAATTTGTCGCTTCTCTGTTTGAGAAGCGACATAATGTTTAATCATTATCTTCGTCGTTATCATCACTTTGATTATTATTATTATTGTTGTTTGAATTATTTTTTGAATTATTAGAGTTATTAGAATTATTATTAGAATTATTATTAGAATTATTGTTCGTGCTGCTACTACCTCCGCCATTACCTAGACTTTCTACCATTAATCCATAGCTGATATTTCGAATATGCTTCATTGAAAAACGGACGACTTCATCTTGGACGATTAGTGAAGCATAGTGTTTGTTAGCGTCACTAAGTACACCTTCTAAGGACTCTTGACCGCCATCCCGATTGATCCTTACCCATTGAAATCTAATACTTTCTAAAAGTTTATGAAAGTTTTCAGCGGACTTGAAATCTAAATTGTCAGGAATATTCAGTCCTAATTTCATGGCATCTTTAGAACTTTCAGTGATACTTCTGACATGATTCGTTTTGTAGTAGACGACGCCGTCACTTTCTGTCAAGAGGACAAAGTAATCTTCAAATACTGCAAGTAATTTCCCGATTCTTGATTCCGGACCGCCACGATCTACCCGAATTGTTTTACCCACATGCATGTTCATAAGTTCTCTATCCATAAAAGTTTTTTCCTCCTTTAATTAAATAAACATTTACACTGCATCTATATGTATCACGGGGTGATGTTGTACTAATAAAGAGGCCCTTTTTCATAATTTTGATAAAAAATAGGCAAAAAAAAGTATATGATATTCAACCATATACTCATCCTCACTGGAGTTTTATCATTTCTTGTTTTAAATAGGCATTTCTGTTTTGAATGAAATCTAAAATATAGTCCTTTTCTTTATCGAGGTCTTCAGCATTTATTTTAATAAACGGATCTAAATAAATATTGGGCTTTAATTGATGAAAAAGGTTTTCTAAAATGTCTTCTTGGGCCCCAGTTGTAAAATCATTTTCAAGACATGAGGCAAGTATATCTCGATATACTTCTTTAAATTTAGGAAAATGGAGTAATCTAGCTGTTAGAGTATTATATCCTGTTATAGGAATATAGTTATATCTTAATCTTTTTCCGTGTATATTTCTCCCCCATGTTCCGTCATAATCCCAAGGGGAAATTTCAAAAGTATCATTTTCACTATTTTGATATAGTGCGTAATTATGAATAAAGCCATCAAAATTTTGGGTGCAAACCACTCCGGCAAGCCATGTCAAATATTGATTAACATTTAGCACAGTTGTAATTTGTTCTTCAAACTGGTCATTGCCTAAAGTGTTTGTCATGGCGACTAATTTTTCTACCGCTGCAAGATCGCTTTTAATACCATATTTAACTGTATATCCCTCAGTTAATTTGGTTTTTAATTTCTTTTTAGGAGTTAGCAGGGAGAAATTTGCACGATTATTAGTGGCATAAATAATAGGACCTAGCGGCAATTTTCTTTTTTGTAAAAGAAATTGATCGAAGGACTCTAGCTCTAGGTAGATTCCCTTACAAACTCCATTAATATATAAAAGAACATGTTTGGAGTGGGGGGAGATGACACCAATTCGGTCAAAGAAGTCTAGGGAAAGCTTGTTACGGCAAAGAGATTTGTCACTGAACTCAGCATTTAAATGGATCTCATGGGCTCCATTTACTTGAAAAGGTTTTTGAAAAACGATATTATATGATTTTTTTTTCTTTTCTCTAATTAAATCTCCTCGATAAGTGATTCCTATTGTATATTGATTGGTACCAATCTTTAGTGTGGCTGGCATATGCTCATTTGCCCAAATATCATTGTCTAATTGGTTTAACAATTTTGGATTGATAATAATTTCATATTTTTCCAATTTAATTACCCCTATAGCACCTATTTTTTAGAATTGTATGCACTCATGAATGCATTGGTGCCGTTTATGGGCAAATGGTTAATTGTAAAAAAATGGGCGTTTACCTATTACATATCATTCTATTTCCCCATAAAGTAACATTGTATAAATAAATTTTGAAAGTGGTGGAAAAATGAGCGTAATGATGAAAGAATTGTTAACACAGGCTCAAGAAAATGGAGTTATTGAATTTCTTGTTAACAATCCTATAGAAATGAAGGGTAACAAAAATAATAGCGGCAACAAATCTGGTAACAAGTCAGGCAATAAATCCGGCAAATCTGGTAACAAGTCAGGCAATAAATCTGGCAAATCTGGTAACAAGTCAGGCAATAAATCTGGCAAATCTGGCAACAAGTCAGGAAACAAATCTGGTAAATCTGGCAACAAGTCAGGCAATAAATCCGGTAAATCTGGTAACAAGTCAGGCAATAAATCCGGTAAATCTGGTAACAAGTCAGGCAACAAATCCGGCAAATCTGGCAGCGGATCTGGCAAAGGATCTGGCAAATCTGGCAACAAATCTGGCAAATCTGGCAGCGGATCTGGCAAAGGATCTGGCAAATCCGGCAACAAATCTGGCAAATCTGGCAGTGGATCTGGCAAAGGATCTGGCAAATCCGGCAGCGGATCTGGCCATGGATCCGGCAGTGGATCAGGTAGCGGATCAGGTAGCGGATCAGGTAGCGGATCTGGCAGCGGTTCTGGTAGTGGATCTGGCAGCGGATCAGGTAGCGGATCTGGCCATGGATCTGTCGGTGTCAAACCGGGACCAAAACCACCACTTCCAAAGGGAGATAAGGGACCAGGACCAAAAGGCGATAAGTAAAAGCTGAGAGATGGGCTTTACCTTTATTCGAATATTAAAAAAAGCCGATACCTCATGTATCGGTTTTTTTATTTATCATAAATTCACTATGAACCCCAAACGGTAGTTCAAAACTACATAAATTTATAAAAAAAAAATATAGATAAATGCTGATTTGATTAAACCCGAGATATTCGTTTAGAACAAGCCTTCTTATTAGACGTACTATATTGCAAAGGACAAGAAGGATATAAACGGAAAAATAAAGAGGGAAACTAAATGAAGGGAGTAAATTCATTTTGATGTATCATCCAATGACGGTAATTATTACGATTTTTGCTTTTGTCCTTACAATGGTGCTGATTTTCATCCGTCCCAAAAATATGAACGAAGCAATCCCAGCCTCAATCGGAGCTGTTCTCGTATTTTTTAGCGGTAGTGTATCGACGGGGGACTTGCTTGACATCAGTTCAAAAGTAACAGGGGCTGCCATTACCATTATAGCCACAATAGTTATGGCAATTGTGCTTGAAAGCATAGGATTCTTCAGCTGGACCGCCGCACTTATGCTCAAACTTTCAAAGGGGTCTGGCTATAGATTATATTGGAATACTTTGCTGCTATGCTTTCTCATGACATTATTTTTTAATAACGATGGAAGTATATTAATTACAACTCCCATACTAATCTTAATATTAAATAACTTAAAATTAAAAAATTCAGAAAAAATACCTTATCTTTTAAGTGGTGCGTTAATTGCCACTGCTTCAAGTGCACCGATTGGAGTTAGTAATATCGTCAATCTCATTGCATTAAAAATTATAGGATTGGACCTTTATCTTCAAACGGAAATGATGTTTGTTCCAGGAGTTCTCGGTCTGTTGTTCTTATCCTATATACTGTACCTCGTTTTCAAAAAAAGAATTCCTGCAGAAATCCGTTTTCACTCATACTCCATTCCGCTGCAGAAAAACCGACCATTCCATCCACTTCAAGAAAACTCAGATAGCCTGTTTGACCAGCAAAAAAAATTAATGATTAAAATGTTAATCTTTGTTTTTATAGTAAGAATTAGCCTTTTCGTGGCATCTTTTATCGGTGTATCTGTATCCCTTGTTGCAGTTTGTGGTTCACTGCTCCTATTAATTTGGAGATGGATTTATTTAAAAGTGAAACCAACTGATGTTCTAAAGAAAATACCTTGGCACATTTTAATTTTCGCCTTCTGTATGTACGTTATAATTTTTGGCTTGCACAATATCGGATTAACGGCCTATTTAGTCGAAAATTTAAAACCACTCGTCCATGACAGTTTTATTCACGCAAGTTTAACCATGGGTGTCATCACGGCATTTTTAGCAAACATTTTTAACAACCACCCAGCATTAATGGTGTCTACTCTGGCGTTAACGGAAATGGGACTGGATCCTCTATTAATGAAAACGGTTTACTTAGCCAACATAATAGGCAGTGATGTTGGTTCACTTATTCTTCCAATTGGGACTTTAGCAACCTTGATTTGGATGCACATATTAAAGAAAAGTAAAATACGGATAACCTGGCTAGAATATATCAAAGTGACCTTAGTGGTCATTCCACCAACTCTAATTTTCACTTTAATTAGTTTGTATTTTTGGCTTTTGATCTTTTTTGTTAAATAAAATAGCAGCCGCCATCAATACATGAGCGGCTGCTTTTATTATTTACCTATTTTTATAATAATGTTCCATGATCTCATCAGGAACCATGCTTCCTCCTGTTGCCCAAACAATATGAGAAGCATGATTTATTTTTTCAATCAAGGGGTATTTTCGTAGATTCCCATTTCTTTCTTGCCATATTCTAATCGGTCCAATCATTCCGGCGAGGGAAGATGGTTCTAATTTAATTTCCTCTGTATCAACTAAATTTTTTAAAAGAGTAAATAGCTCTTGATCTCTAACTGTATAGGCTCCTGAAAGAATGGGTTGGATAATCTTGCCGACAAATCCTGAAGGTCTTCCCACAGCAAGCCCATCGGCAGCAGTAATATTATCAACACCAATGTCTTGGACGGAAATTTTCTCATGGAGTCCTGTCATTAATCCTAGTAACATGCAAGGTGAATGAGTTGGCTCTGCGAAAAAACAGTGAACATGGTCTTGGAATATTAATTTTAAGCCAAATGTAATGCCACCAGGAGCTCCACCTACACCACAGGGAAGATAGACTAGCAATGGATGATTTTCATCGACTTTAATCCCAAGCTCTTTTAATTGTTTTTGTAACCTTAAGGCGGCTACGGCATACCCGAGAAATAAATGCGGTGAGTTCTCATCGTCCACGAAATAACAAAGAGGATCTGATTCTGCTTGTTTTCGACCTTCCTCGACCGCTTTACTATAATCTGCTTCATACTCGATGACTCGCACGCCTTTGCTTCTAAGCAAATCCTTTTTCCATTGCTTCGCATCAGCTGACATATGAACACTGACTTTAAATCCTAACTTCGCACTCATAATCCCTATACTTAATCCTAAATTACCTGTCGAACCAACCACAATTGTATATTGAGTGAAGAACCTTCGAAATTCTTCACTGGCTAAAATGGAATAATCATCTTTTGGAGTAAGTAGTTTCTGTTCAATCGCTAAATCCTCTGCATATTTTAGGACTTCATAAATTCCTCCTCTAGCTTTAATCGAACCGGCAATAGGGAGGTGGCTATCACATTTTAACCATAAATCCCCTAAAAATGCCTGGTTATAGATTTCGACTAATTTCTGTTTCATCGCGGGGATTTTTTTCAGGTTTGATTCAATGATTCCATTGGATAACTTGGTTTCAGGAAAAACTTTCGCTATATAAGGAGCAAATCGTTTCAGTCGTTCATCTGCATCCTGCACATCTTCTAACGTAAACGGGGATCCTTTCAAGCCATTATGCGTCGTTTGGATGCCTGGATTGAACCAAAATACTTCTTCAAGTAATTTCATTTTTTCAAGTAGGACAAGGCTCTCGGCGTCGAGTAAACTTTCGATATTTGATAGGGTCACTTTTTTGTCCCTCCAATGGTTTATTAGATACCTTTATTTTAACATTCCAAGATTACTAGTTGAATGGTTTCATCTTTTTCCCGCCAAGAGGACTATGCCCAATCAAAAAAATCTCCTAAACCATGACAAAAAATGATTAGGCATCAACAATACTTGGATTTATGTTGAAAGACAGGTAAAATCTAAGTTATGGTGTTTTTTAATACTATATTACATAGAATGGGGCAAGACCAATGATTGCAAAAACAGAAGAAGATTTTAAGGCTTTAAAAGAAATCGGAAGAATTGTGGCATCGATAAGAGATGAGCTGGTGAAAAGAGCAGTACCAGGGGTTACCACAAAGGAATTGGACGACATCGCTGCTGAACTATTTGACAAAGAGGGTGCCATTTCCGCTCCAAAGGGTGAGTATGATTTTCCTGGCTATACTTGTATTAGTGTAAATGAAGAAGTTGCACACGGAATCCCTGGGGATCGCGTAATCCAAGAAGGGGACCTAGTTAATATCGACGTTTCCGGTTCTAAAAACGGTTATTTCGCAGATACCGGCGTTTCCATTGTGGTTGGAAAAGGAGAAGAAATCCTAACAAAAATCTGTGATGTGGCTAAAGAGGCCTTTGAAGCAGGATTACAGAAGGTAAAACCAGGATCTAGAATCTCGGGTATGGGTAAAGTTGTCCACCAGGTTGCGAGAAAGCATGGGTTAACGGTCATCATGAACCTAACGGGTCACGGGATAGGCAGGACGATTCACGAAGAACCTGAGTATATCTATAATTATAACGAAACCTCTGACCATGGGTTATTAAAAGAAGGCATGGTGATTGCCTTTGAACCGTTTATATCCACCTTAGATGAGGAAGTATTTGAACTTGAAGATGGCTGGACATTTGTAACCGAGCAAAGCTTTGTGGCGCAATATGAGCATACATTGATTGTGACAAAGGATGGACCGATTATTTTAACTAAATAACTACTGGAAGAAAAGCGTATTCCATTTTACGCTTTCTTTTTTTCCCTTTTCTGTAACCACAAAAGTATCCCGTTTTTATTGACTAATTTCAAAAATTACATTACTATTATCTCATATTCAAGATATTTTATTTCAAAACAACTTTAAACTGGATATAGGATATGCTAACCATAAAGGAGTGAAATCCTTACAAAAAAGGTCCAATCCATATCCATGTTATCCTAGGCAGTTAGAGCTATGAAAGGGGAATAGCAATGAAACATATTTTTCAAAAAGGAAAAAATCCTAAAAAACCAACATTACTCTTACTTCATGGAACAGGAGGGAATGAATTAGATCTGCTTCCGCTTGCGGGAATGATCGATGATGAAGCATCTGTGCTAAGTGTCCGGGGAAATGTACTAGAAAATGGCATGCCTCGTTTTTTCCGAAGATTAGCAGAAGGTATTTTTGATGAGGAGGATCTTGTCTTCCGTACCAAGGAACTAAATGCGTTTCTTGACGAATCAGCACAAAAATATGAGTTTGAGCGTAATCAAATCATTGCCGTTGGCTATTCAAATGGTGCCAACATTGCTGCAAGTTTATTATTTCATTATCAACACGCAATAAAGGGCGCGATCCTTCATCATCCGATGGTTCCAAGAAGAGGGATTGAGCTGCCTGATTTAACTGGAAAAAATGTGTTTATTGCTGCTGGTACGAATGACCCAATTTGTCCCCCTGTAGAGTCTGAAGAGTTACAATCCTTATTGCAAAAGGCAAATGCAAAAGTAGCACTCCACTGGGAGAATCGAGGACATCAATTAACAAGGGAAGAGGTAGAAGCGGCTGCCGAGTGGTATAAAGAGATTATCGGGTAAGGGAGGCATTACACATGCAATTATTGGGACTGCACCATGTATCAATCTTAACAGGCAAAGCGGAAAAAAATTATGAGTTTTATACCAAAATCCTTGGGATGAGGTTAGTTAAAAAAACGGTTAATCAAGATAATACACAATCCTACCATCTTTTCTATGCCGATGCGGAGGGTACACCAGGTACTGAAGTTACTTTCTTTGACATACCAGGTCTCGGGTCTTCCTACAGAGGAACGACAGATATATCAACAGTATCCCTAAGAGTAAAAACAACTGATTCGCTGTTGTTTTGGCGTGAAAGGTTTAAACAACTGGGTGTCCAACACGATGCTGTGATCCAGAAAAGAGCCGGTCGTGATAGTTTAGCTTTCCGTGACTTTGAAGGAACCCGTCTTATCCTCGTAGCGGATAACGGTGAGGATGGTGTTCGGGCAGGTATTCCTTGGAAGCGGGAAGATATACCGGTAGAACATGCAATTGTCGGGTTAGGCCCTGTAACCCTTACAGTCAGTATTCCTGAACCAACAATCGGCATTCTTACAGAGGTAATGGGATTTCGATATGTAAATTCCTATCCATCACTTGAAGGGGAGTATCCCGATCTAATGGTTTATGCAACAGGGGAAGGGGGAAGCGGAGCGGAAGTCCATATTGAACCAAGACCAGATCTTCCTCGTGCCCGAATCGGCCGCGGAGGAGTACATCATGTGGCGTTCCGGGTTCCAAATGAGGTTGAGTACAATCAATGGGCCGAGCGGTTAAAGGAAAATCGGATAGCGAGTTCGGGGAAAGTTGAACGTTTTTATTTTAAGGCACTTTATTTTAGAGAACCAAACGGCATATTATTCGAACTTTCTACCGACACACCTGGCTTTGCAACCGATGAACCTTTGGACACAATGGGACAAAAATTAGCATTACCACCCTTCTTAGAGCCAAAACGACAAGAAATTGAAGCTAATTTACGTCCGCTAGAATTAAATTAAATTAGAACTTGGTTTAAAACAGATGAAAAATTTCATCTGTTTTTATTTGTGTTAATTGGTTAAATTAACTAAGACGAAACCAAGAGGGGTGAAGTTCTTTGAATTGTCCGCAATGTGTCTATTCTAATCCGGATGGAGTGAAATTCTGCTTAAACTGCGGTGAAAAGTTTGTTAAGTCTAACACGCAAGAGGACGACAACAGCTTATTTTATGAGTTCGCTCATTATGTAGATTTTGTGCCTAAATTTGAAAGGTCCATTGAACCAAAATTTCAAAACATCTTTTCGCGTGTATTTCGTAATCACACTGAACTTGAAGCTGAACGGCTTTTCATCGTTGGAACGGCCCTTACGACTCCTAAAATTACCGAAGTAAAAGAAACTTGGCCAAAACCTTGGCTTTTTGCAAGGGTATTTATCTTTGCACTACTTGCTTTCACAGGGTTATATGTGGGCGTTGATTATTTTAGAAATGTAAATTTTATACCTGGACTTATCATTGTCGGTGCTTTTGCAGTTCCATTAACTACCTTAATATTCTTCTGGGAAATGAACGCACCCCAAAATATTGCCTTTTATCGGATTATATATGTTGTGTTTATCGGTGGAATCGTCTCCATGTTAGTGGCCCTGGTGTTTTTCGATATTCTAAGAAATAATATCAATCCTATTACAATCGGAATTGGGGAAGAGCTTGCCAAAGCGATTACCGTCATCACGTTTGTAAGATACCGAAAATACCGATTTATCCTAAATGGACTTCTTATTGGTGCGGCTGTTGGGGCCGGATTTGCGGCGTTTGAAACCGCTGGTTACGCTCTTAGAGCACTGCTTTCCGGAGATGCCAAGAATTTATATATCACCATTCTTTGGCGCGGTATTTTAGCTCCTGGCGGGCATGTAGCATGGGCGGCTTTGACAGGTGCAGCTTTTTGTAGGGTGCAAGGGGATCATCCATTTGAGCTAAAAATGTTAGTTAAATTTAAATTTTTACGTGTTTTTCTCCTAGTCGTCTTGATGCATGCATTATGGGATACTCCTATTTCAGGAATGTTTCCATTTGGCCAGATTTTCTTAATGGCTGTATCCTGGGTGGCGGTTTTCTTGCTCATTCGGGCGGGGCTTAAAGAAATTGGTACTAAAAAATCAATGTCAAAAACTGACTATCCAATCATGGAGAATTCGTAACACAATAAAAATTAGCCCCCTGTGTTTATGGCTTACACTAGGGGCTTGTCTCATTAAAATAGTCCTGCTTCTTTTGCTGCTTTGAAACTATTTTTAGCGAATTCAACTGGATCTCCAACATTTTCCCAATGCATATACATTAGGCGTGGCTCATCGAATAGCCAATGGTTGTGAACCGCTGTTACAATAAGCCCTCTTTTTCTTAATGCGGATAGAAATGGATTAATCTCTTCTTGAAGAATTACTGTTTCACCTAAGTTGAGAGTCTTTCCATTTTGTTTGTTTTCAAATGATAGAGCGAATGGCAATGCAAGTGGGGAAAGTGTGCGGCGTCCAAGAATGGTTGCATCGATATTGCGAAGACGTTGAACG
The DNA here is from genome assembly GCF_016908975.1 of Neobacillus cucumis. GTDB lineage: Bacteria > Bacillota > Bacilli > Bacillales > Cytobacillaceae > Neobacillus > Neobacillus cucumis. Next base: position 22,993 of record NZ_JAFBEX010000009.1, on the reverse strand, counting down.
ACACAAACAGGTGTTGAGGTAATAACCATTCCTCCAATAATATCTGCTAGTTTCTGGCATTTGCTACAACTAACTCCTGCCACATTACCTCTCATGTCTTCCGAAGATTCCATTTCACTTGATTCAAAATCATGATTAGACCCTCTAAAGAAGTTTTGATTTCCTAATTGATCAAACTCTCTTCTAGCCATAAAGATCACCTCCTTGTCCTATTTCAATAATTAGCTTATTCCTTTGGAATATAAAAGAATAGGCAAATAGACAAGTAGAAAAGCCCTTTTTAATTAGTAGTTTTAAAAAACTTCTTAATCCTCATCCTGTGTTAAATGTTTTGCTATCTTATAGCCAATTAGGTAGGTCGCAGGAATCTTTTATCGGTATATCATTATCATTATTTTGACCAGCTTCTAGGACTAGAACTGAAGTTTTTTTATTATCCGTTAGTGTTTTCGCGATAACTGCACCAGCAGGTCCAGTTCCGACAACAATATAGTCAAAGATATTTTTGGACTGACTAGTAGTCATTTCTCTCATTCTTCTTTTCTTTGTTTATTTATCTTATGATTAGAGGAGGGGAGCGTATTAGGTAAAAATACTAGGTGATAAAGTAAATCAAATAATGTTTTTGTTATGCTATTTAATTTTAAACCAAATACAAAAGGTCTTCCCATTTGGAAAGACCTCGTTGTTAAAACTATTACATGTGTTCTCTAAACTTCACGCTGTAGGTTTCTTTAGTTACATTTCCTTTTCGTTTTAGTTTATTCCACCCAACGGTGACACCCATCATTGCAGAAACAATGGATTTTATTACGACATAGGTCATTAGTTGTTTATATAGGATTCGTTGAAGAAATAAGGATCCCAATGGTTTTGGACTTTCATTCTCTAAGCGAAAAGCATATAAAGAAGTAACGAAATCTAGCAAGTAAAAAAGGATAAAACCAATCGCTGCTTTTTTTGGATTTCCATTAAATAGTGCTATTATGAACAAAATATCCGCAATAGGAGAAATAGTTTGATATATATATTGAAAAATCCACATATTTGGAAGGGCGATAAATCCTAATGATGGATGTTGTTTATTGACTAAAGCCCCGCGATGTTTCCATAAGCATTGTAGTGTACCATAAATCCAGCGGTATCGCTGTTTGGCTAGACTTTTTAAATCTTCCGGCACTTCTGTGAAGGCATAAGCCTTTTCTTCAAACTCAATCTTTTTCCCTTGGCGTAACAGAGTAAGCGTGATGTCGGTATCCTCTGCCAATGTATCTTCTTTAAAGTATCCAGCTTCTACTACCGCTGTCTTTCTCCATGCACCAATTGCACCTGGTACTACAGTAATGCAATTGAGCGCGGCAAAAGCTCTTCTCTCGAGGTTAAAGCCTGTTACATATTCAATATGCTGCCAATTTGTAAGGAGGTTGCCCTTATTCCCTACTTTTACATTACCTGAGACAGCAGCAACATGTGCATCTTTAAAATGGTTAACAAGCAGGGAGATGGCATTTTCGGCAATGAGTGTATCAGCATCAAGAGCCACCACAATTTCGCCTTTTGCTTCCTTAAAACCAAGATTTACCGCAGAAGATTTCCCCCCATTTGTCTTTTTCATTAATCGAACTGAGGCATGGTTTTCGTAGGTTCTATGAACAACACCAGCGGTATCATCCTTTGAACCATCGTCGATAACTAAAACCTCAAAAGCTGGGTAATCACTAGATAATATCGAATCAATCGTTTTGCAAATTACCTTTTCTTCGTTATATGCTGCGATAACCACACTAACAAATGGTGTAAAAGAAGGGTCAATCACCGTTTCTTTATACTTTTTTACCTGCTTTCTAGAAAGGAAGACAAAAAGGACCAAGCGCAAAATTCCTAAAATAATAGCTGAGTAGAAAAGGAAACTTAATCCTAACCGCCAGCCTTGTAAGAGCTTAAATACTGCCTTATCGTAGACTAAATATGAACTGTCTTGATTGGCAGAAGGCATGACCTGACTATCTGTTTTTTCAATAAGCTGACCAATAGTCGTAAAGGTATAGCCCCGCTTTTTTAGTTCATTTATTATTATTGGCAAAGCCTGTACCGTATTCGAGCGGTCCCCTCCAGCATCGTGCAGTAAAATCACATTTCCTTCTGGCAGCTGCTTCAATACCCGCTGTACTATCACATTACTAGAAGGTCTTTGCCAATCGTTTGTGTCAATTAATTCACCAACCATGGTATAGCCCATATCCTGTGCCCGCAAGATTGGAAGTAATTCGTTTCTCGTACTTGGCTCCGCATCAGCTACATATGGAGGGCGGAAAAGGGTCGTCGAACGACCAGTCAATTCCTCAATCAAACGCTGATTTGCGTTTAACTCCAATTTTGTCTGAAAAGCAGTCGTTGAAGCCACATCAGGATGTGTAAAGGTATGACTGCCAATTTCATGGCCTTCATTAACCATCCTTTTAATTAGATCTGGATGCAGAACAGCATTCTCACCCACGATAAAGAAGGACCCTTTTATATGATACTTGTCCAATATGTCCAATATTTGAGGTGTATAGGCTGGATCAGGACCGTCATCGAAAGAAAGGACAACCTCCTTATCTTTAGGTTTTCCATAACGAACTACCTCAAAAGGCTTTGGCAGGGAAGTATAAGTTTCATTATTAATCATTCCCTCTGAATTTAATTGAATGATTCTTTTCCCATTTTTAGATTGAGAGATAATTTTTAGAATCTCACCCGAACCTTTATAGTGAACTAGCTGAGGACTGGTTAGATTTTTAAGAGCATTTGCTGGGTTATATATTTCCTTTGATTTATTAAGATAATTCCAGATAGAAGGGTCTTCAGAGCCGAGACGCCAAATAGCAATTCCTTTTGAACCACTCTCCATTGCAGTTCTCATTTGATTGTAAAATGTAGCCGCATCTAAAAACCAAACAATATGGTTTTTTCCATTTATTTTGTAGCGCAAATAGGGGTTGCCTGTTTGCTTATTCCAATGAATTTGAAGGTTCGTCCCAATTCCTAAGTTCATAATATCCCCGAAAGAAAGCGTCTCTGCGGGCTGTTTTGCATTTTCTTCCCAGTCATATCCGTAATTTCCCAAACTGACAATCAATTTTTTGGCAGGTAAATTGAGCTGATGTAAACTCTCTTTTACCCAATCGGTCGGAGCGATAGGTCCAGGTTTGCTCTGGGAGTTGTGTTGGTCATATTGCATGACAATGATCCGATCCGCGTTTTTGGCTAAAGAATTATAATCAAAAGCAGAATTATTTGGCGGGACATCAATAGTTACCAAGAGATTTTGCTGATGAAATTGTTGCGAAACCTTAGCTATAAAACTGGTGAAATTCGCTTTATCTTTTAGATTGATATTCTCAAAATCAATATTAATACCTGCAAACTCATTCGTTCTTACATATGCTAGCATTTTCTTAATAAAAAGATCTTCAGCCCCGGGATTAGTAAATAATCGGTGAAGAGTTTCCTCGTCCCATTTATTATTAATAAAATTATTTACTACTGGAATAACCTTTAATTGATTCGATTTTGCTTCTGCTTTTATAGCTGAATCAGTGCTCTTTTTTAGAGTCAGTTTAGAAGTAAGTTCAAGCCACTCCGGTAAAAGGGTTGTAATAGAATGAATATTTTTCTTAAAAGAAGTATTGCTGTTTTCGTCCCAATTGACATAAAAAGCATAGACTTCCTGTTTGCTCGAAAGCTGATTATTGTTTGATATACTGTTATTTTTTTGAATAAGAGGGGAAGATTGTGTATTTTGCAACTGTGATGCAAGTTGTTCTTCACTCAAACTTTGATTTATTGGTTGAATCTCGCTCGTTTCAGAGCCATTATTTAATTGAAGCTTAGGAAATACTGGATTAGTATATAAACTTTTAATAAAAATAATAGATACCAAAACAATTAGTGAAATAAAACCGATAGTGATTCTTTTAATAAGCGACCATCGCCTTTTGGCAGGATCAAGAAAAACTTGTTCTTGATTTCTCTCTCTTTTTTTCAGCCCTAAGTTATAAAACCAATGAAAGAAAAAATAACAGATTAGCCCGATTAAACCACCTAATATAGGTGTAACGTAATCTGCCTTTATGAAATTGAAATTCAGAAAGGGTAAATGACGTATATTAGGAATAAAAATAGGAACCAATGTACCAAGAAACAAAGCGATAAAATTTAGGCGTAGAAAAAGAGATAGAACAAGCAATAATAGAATCCTTATATTAAATACAGGCAAATAGGCCAGGAAGAATCCAAGTGAACTCGCCAATGCACCTCTATTGCCGGTTACAGGTGCAAAAAATGATCGAACCATCCACCTTAAAACTAGATTAACCATGACTCCTCCTTAAACGTTTAAAATATAAATAAATAATTTAAATTTAATCATTTACTTATGTTGTTATCGGTGACAGGCACCTGAGTTGTTTTTCGACAAAAAAAGACACTCACCAAAATGGTTAGGTAGTCTTAATAGAATTTTGGGGGTAGGCTGAAACTTTTTGTTAAATCTATAGGAACTTGTGTCAATTATACCCCCATAAATACCAGAGGATTGGTCGAAGTTTTGTAGTGCAATCTTGCATAAAAAGACAAGAGGAGACATTTATGAACAAGCGAACAATTGGGGCCCTAGCCATGGTATTAGTCGGGTCCGTAACATTTTCGGTTACCAACTCTTTGTTAGCCGATGATACTATTAATCGAAAAGATCAAGCTAATGAATTAACCATACCAAGTAAGCAAAATACAAACGATTCTATCAATCAAACAGAAAAACAACTCCATATTCAAACGACAAAAGCAGTGGAGGATACTGATGAAACTAAAAATACAGTAAAAGCTCCCTTAGCTACAATCAATATAAATAAGTCGAAAACTACGAGTTCAAACAAGATGAAGCTAAACACGGAAACTAGTAGTAATAAAACCATTACACAAACTCAAAAAAGAACAGCAACAAGTACAACAGCACCTGCTGCTAATGCTACAGCAACAACTAGCAAACCTATTACGAATCAGAAAACAATCACAACTACCAATAAAACGACAACAACCAGTCAAACTAGCAGCAAGACAACTGCCACAGCTACACCAACAATTTCAGCCGCTCCTACAACAACTACGACAAACCATGGAAATCAAGTTTCACAAGATGCAAGAGAAAAAGCTCTGAGTCGTAAAGTGGTACAAAAAAGCAATGGAAAGAACAAGTAATATCGAAAAAGGATCGCAGACCATTTCGCCTAATCGGAATGGTCTATTTTCATTGATTTAAAGCCGTTGTTAAGGTTTTTAAGCGAAAAATCGAGTTGGTTTCATTATTAGAAAAAATAATCTACAATGATTTATTTTCTTGCTGGTTAAGATGTGATTTTATTTTCTTAACCTATTGTTAAAAATTGTACTATTTTCAGTTTAAGTCTCTGTTATTATTCATAGTTGATTGTCGTGTAGGTATGAGAATTCATAGACGGAGAATTTCCGCCTAATATATAAAGAGGAAGGTTAAGAAGCAGAAATAAGCGGAGAACTTCCGCTTAACTGCTCTAAATAAGACCAAATCCTAAGATTTGGATAATATAAACGGAAAAACTTCCTTTATTTATAAAAAAATAGGTGTATTTACCAATTTAAACGGAATTTTTCCGTTTATTTTTCAAATACAGTGAAATCTACATTCAGTTATAATAGAAATATTAAGTGGTGTTTTGCTAGATTTATTCTTGGCATATGATGAAGATAATAGATGAAGGGAAAAGAGCATCCCAATGATGCTCTTTTGATTTTAAAATAATGTTATTTTTAGTGGATTTAGATACCTAAATAGATGCAAAATACTGTGTTTTTTTCACAAAACTCCCCATCAAGAGAACCAGTTAAAAAAGAAGGGGGATCCTTTTTATTTCCACTTCTTTTACCGTTTTCTTTAATTGTGACGTTATTCACAGAATATTATAAGTTATTGAATTAAAATGTGTTTACTAATCAGCTAGAATTTTTTTACTATTGCCAAAAAATCAAAAACATAAAAAGAGGAGATTGAACACGTGAAAAAAACTAATTTACCAATCGTCTACTCATGCTCAGGATGTTCTTCCGCCGCACAAACTGCTAATATGATTGCTATTAAAATGGACCGGGATAAAGTGGCTGAAATGTCCTGTATTGCTGGTGTTGGAGGGGATGTTAAGCCACTTGTTAAGCTTGCGAAATCTGGAAGAGAAATCATTGCCATTGACGGCTGTCCTTTAACCTGTTGCAAAAGTTCTTTGGCAAGGCATGAAGTTCAACCTAAACATCATTTTGTACTTTCCGACTTTGACGTACCAAAGATCAATGGTGCTGACCCTGATCCTAACCTTTACATAAATGCTTACAGTAGCATTTTAGAACTTACGAAAATTTAAATTTTATTAACATAAAAAGACCGCTAAATGACTAGCGGTCTTGATTGATTCCTTTGTTCTTACTATAGTCCCAATATTTAAGGGTATCTGTTTGTCCGGTCGGTTCACTTTTTGTTATATCACCGTTTTCGTCTTTATAGACTTCATATTCCTCATATGTTTCGATGATGTAACCATTCTTTTTTTCGCGTTTCACTAGTTTTTCTTTCGTTTCAGGTACATCTGTAGAAGACTCTGCAGATGCTGAGATGGCTGCAGCAGGCTGGTCGTTCGAATAGGCATAGTTTTTATTCAGGAATGAGTAGGGGGAATCAAGATAAGCCGAAAAGCCTAATAATATCAAAGCAAATAGACCACAAATAAAGGTTTTTCTTTTCATGAAATGCTCCTCATTTCTACCAGAATCCTCACCCCCATTTTATGCATGTCCACAAAACATATGCCTTTTAAATTAGGAATTCGTTATTTTCGCCAGATTAATCTGTGGACGAAAGATACGAAATAGAACGAAGGCAGCGATGGTTATGACAACCCCTGAAAGGTACGGAAGTCCAATCGTTAAAGAGAATAACCATCCGCCAAGAGGGGGACCTATGATTCTGCCTAATGAATCAAATGAAGATAATAAACCGGTCGCTCGTCCATGACCTTCATTAGAAGACTTGGTCAATAGAGAAGAGACACTAGGACGGATTACGCCGTTTCCTAATCCAAAAATGGTTAAGAAAATGGCTGCGGTTGTAAAACTATGCACCAAAAGGATTAGCCCAAAACCGACCGCAGAGACGATCAAGCCTCCTTGAATAACTGAAATTTCCCCATATTTCTTCGTTAATCTGCCGACCAATCCGCCTTGAACGAGGGCACTGCCGAAGCCCATAATCATGAAAATGTATCCTAATTGAATGGAGTCAAGACCCGCTTTTTTAGCAGCAAAATAAGCAAACGTTGCTTCCAATCCTGAAAGGGATAATGAAATCAGGAATTGAACGAAAAATAATATAGAGGTCGCCCCACTAAGAGCTTTCCAAAGAGATGGTCTTTTCTGTCCGGTTTCGTTTCCTTTCTGTTTTGATTCTTTTACTAGAATGAATACGAGGAATAAGGTAATAAAGGAAGATCCACTTGCAAGATAAAAGGGCATATTTAAGCTGATTTTTGAAAAAATACCGCCAATTGCCGGACCAAACACAAATCCAAGACCTGTAGCAGCACCTACAATGCCCATACCTTTACTTCGATTTTCCTCCGTTGTAATATCCGCTACATAGGCCATCGCAGTGGGCATATTAGCAGAAGAAAGGATTCCCCCTAAAATTCTTGCCACAAACAGCATCCACAATTGAGTCGATATCGCTTGGATAAAAAAGGAGATAGCAAGTCCGGCAATTCCAAGCATCATGACTGGTTTCCTTCCAATACGGTCGGAAACTTGACCCCAAACTGGAGCGAAGATTAGTTGCATAAGCGAATAAACGCCCATTAGCAAACCCAATTCAGTTGGATTTGCGCCAATTTCCTGCGCATAGAAAGGTAAAACAGGAATGATGATTCCAAATCCAACCATCACTAAAAACATGACCAGAAATAAGATAGGTAGGGCTTTTTTTGTTTCCAATGAATCTCACTCCCCTTAGAATTTTAGGTAAGAATAAAGGAAAATTAGGTGCTAAAACAAGCATTTTAAATCCATTATTTCCTTTGTTGCAAATGGTATGCAAATTGTTTGGAGGGAAACTTGTTCGTAAAGCAAAACAGCTGAAAGTTATGATAGAAAGCGAAGCTAACTAGCAGTTGCTTGATGATAACAATATGCTAGCAAATTAATAGCGATAAGATAGTGATTGATAGAAGATAAAAAAACACATCTTAACAGGAAGATGTGTTTTGTTGAAAGATAAAAAATATAAAATTTGTTTTGAGAATTGTCCAGCTCCAGCGCCTAGCAACTAGTGTACTTCACCCATCTCCCTACGATAAGTCAACATCAAATCGCTTACGCTCTTTGTGTTTCCTTTATCTCAGTCGATGGGCTCCAGTCCATACGTTGCTAAACAGGCGCTTCCGCTTTTCTTATTTAACTGCCTTTCTAGTGCTCTCGGAAGCAAAGTCAGCAATGATAACAAGAATCATATAACACAATAGAAGCAAGGTAATCTGCGTGTAATCGAAAAAGCTCATCGCAAGTTTAAAGTTCATCCCCAATCCACCTGCACCAACAAATCCAACCACGATGGTGGTCCTCATAATCACTTCCCAGCGATAGAGAATATAAGTGAGAAACCTAGGCATGACACTTGGAAGAATACCATAAAAAAAGCTTTCTATCTTAGATGCACCAGCTGATGCTAAATTTCGAATTGGGCGGGAGTCCATGTCCTCTATCACTTCAGCCCAAAGTTTGCCTAAAATCCCAAAATTATGGAGGGCAAGGGCGATAGCTCCGGGTAAGAGACCAGGTTTAAAGATAAAGATAATCATCATTGCCCAGACTAACTCAGGAACGGCCCTTGAAAAAATATAAGCAAGTCGAACTACCCCATATAGCGGCCAATTGTACCACTTTCTAGCCCCAGTTAGTTTTCCATTGGCGATGCTCCTAGCCGCCGGAACGACCGTTAAAAAAGCGGCAATGGTAGCAAACCCAATCGCCATAATACTCATTTCCAATGTTTCAAGTGTTAGTTTTAAGGCCGCAGCCCAGCTTTTCTCATCAAGATACGCCGGATGATCAATCCCAATCCCAAGAAGCCCGCTGAAAAATCTACTTGCCGCTGTCAAATTTCTATCGGAAAAAAGCTCAAAAAATTGCGCGTTTTCTCCAAGAGCAATGTATACCCATGAGCCAATAATTAACACAAAGGTAAGGATAACCGAATACCATCCAGTGCTAATACCACGCCGTTTTTTACGCTCTGTAAAGACTCTTCGAACAAAATTACTCCATAGGTCTACTAAAATGACGAGCACTATTAGAAAAAACACAAACGCCCAAACCCGATCATATCTTAAATCCTGTAGCGCAAGCTGGATTTGATAACCTAATCCGCCTAGGCCAACAAAGCTCATAATTGCTGAAGAACGAATGGCACACTCAAACCTGTACATAGTATAGCTAATCATATCTGCCCAAACTAAAGGGAGGTACCCATAAAAAAGGGTTTGCAGCTTAGAAGCACCTGACGATTTTAAGGCCTTTATTGGTTCTTCTGAAACATCATTTAGCATATCAGCGAATATTCGTCCTAAAATTCCCCCGTAAGGTATGGCGATAGCAAAGATGGCCGCATAAGGGGAAAGTCCAACAGCTGCCACAAACAGCCATGCCCATATAAGTTCATGAATTGAACGGGTAAAGCCTAAAATTCCTCTAAAAAATACTTTCGAGATCCATTTTGAGGTCTTTGAAGACGACAAAACTCCTGAAGCAAGAATACCAACTACAAAGGCATAGAGTATAGCTAAAGACATCCCGGCAACAGCATACACCAATGTAATCCAGGATGATTGAAGTCCGAGCAATAGTACTTCAGGGGAGAGATCGGGATGAAAAAGACCCTCAAAGATTTGAATTAATGTTGGAATCCCACCGGAGTGAAATAAATCGGCATTCCATTGAATTGCAAAAAGACTCCAGACAAAAATAGCGATAAGTAGAAGAGAGAGGAAAAAACGATTATGCAATCGAAATAAGCGATCTAACCTCATACTACTCCACCACTTTTGATTTGGTATAACTCAGCTAAAAGCTCATCGGACACTTGTTCTGTTGGTAGGTCAAAAAATATCTCACCATTTTTCATTGAGATAATTCTGTTGAAATATTTTCTTGCGTATTCTACAGAATGAAGACTTGTGATTAAAGTCTGTTTTTCCTCAGCAGCTATTTTCGTTAGCATCGCTAAAATGTCATCCGCTCTTGCAGGATCTAAAGAAGCAACTGGTTCATCTGCCAAAATTACTTCTGGCTTTTGGACCAATAACCTTGCCATCGCCACACGCTGCTGTTCCCCCCCTGATAACGTAGAGGTAATTTCATACGCTTTTTCAGGAAGACCGACCCGTTTTAAGGCTTTCAGCGCAATATCCTTTTCCTGAGGTATTAGTAATGAAAAAAGGGACTTAAAGGTTCCCCAGTCTGAAAGTTTTCCTGCTAAAACATTATGAATTACAGCAAGTGGACCGATTAAATCAAATTGTTGTCTAATCACACCAACCTTTTTCGCAAAGACCTTTCCTTTTTTAAAAGTAGAAAGGGGCTGCCCATCAATCAGGAGTTCTCCTCCTGAGATGGGCACAAGCCCCGCAATCGAATTAAGCAGAGTGGTTTTACCAGCTCCGCTTGGTCCGATTAATGCGATTAATTCGCCTTGTTTTATGGTAAAAGAAAGGGAAGATAAGGCTATCTTCCGCTCAAAGTGTTTCGTTAAATTGTTGGCTTCAATCTTATTTTTTGAAGACATTTCTATGACACCTACTACTTAATGATGTTTAATTCTTTTGCTACCTTTTTAATCTTTTGGTAATTTGCATTTTTTGTTTCAATAAATTTATCCGTTTGGAAGAAATCGGTTATGTCTTTTTGTTTCGTCGTAATGGAAAGAATGGCATCTTCTACCTTTTTCTTAGAACCTTTTCCAAAAACATCATCAACATTGCTGTTGATTGTCCAGTTATAATCATAGAAAGCAGGTGTTGTGTAGAATACCTTCACTTTGTTTGTATCCACTTTCTTTTCTTGGACAGCTGCTTGCCAAACTGCTTCATTTAAAGCGCCTGCTTTAAATGCACCTGATTCTACTAATTTATAAGTAGCATCATGAGATCCCGAGAAGTTTGGTTTTCCATCAAAGTCTTTGCTTGCATCAATCCCAGCTTCTGATAAGTAATAACGTGGCATTAAGTGTCCTGAAGTTGAACTTTCACTACCGAATGTGAATGATTTCCCTTTTAAATCTTCTAATTTTGTAATGCCTGACCCTGGTTGGGTAATGAAAACGGAGTGGAACTCAGCATCTCTTGGTCTTTGCGCAAACGCTTCAGCACCCGGTACGAGGCTGACTGCTTGTACACTTGTTAACCCTCCGAACCATGCCATATCAATTTCACCGCGCTGGAAAGCCGTTACTAGAGCAGCGTAATCAACAGATGGAACAAATTCAACCTTCAGCCCGGTTTTTTCACTAAGGTAGTTAGCAACTGCCGTCATCCCTTTATTAAGATCAGAAGCATTTTGGTCAGGAATTGCACCAATTTTGAAAACTTCTTTGGTGTTGGTTGTTTCTTTTTTTGTGTCGCTTGCTTGATTATCCTTTTGAGTGCCGCATGCAGCTAAGGAGAAAACTAGCATAGCTAATAAAACAATAGAAAGCCATTTCTTCATAAATTTCCGCACCTCTTAGTATTTCTATTTGTTATTGCCTTTTATATTATATAAAACAAGATAGGCTTAAACAAACATAATACCTGATTATTTTATCCATATCTATCGATAATCCTAATAAATGAAGCTTATTCCTTTCACCAACCTTTTGTTTATATATAAGAAAAACCCCTGCTTACAGGGGTTAGGTTTACTAAACTGTCATTTGTGACCATTCTTCGACAAGATACCCAATCTTCATAAACCTTTGCTTGCTCTCCACCGCTTAATTGACTCAGAGGGCGGGAGAACTGTTTAATTTTCTATCTATTCCATGGCTTTTTTTAATGAAGATGTTTATACATGCACCCTTGCTTGTACATATAATAGAAAAAAAGGGAAGAGGTGTTTTATTGGCTGCGGTTAATCATGATGGAATTAGCATCGGTACTATATCCGGAGGAATTGTAAACTTTGGTGGAGCTGTTACCATTGCTCCCATATCAATCACAAAGACCGTAACTGGTTCTGGAACTGGTAACCAGGGAAGCACAACCACAACAAGTAGTGGAGGGAGTTCTAGTCCTATAAGTGAGACTAGTTTAAATGAAATTTTAGATATCATTAGGCGGAGTTTAGAATAACTCCGCCTAAAATTTTTCCGAAACTATAAAACATATAAATAAAAAAAGACCTTTGATTCGAAATCAAAGGTCAAAATGGGCTTAGTGGTCTAGGCTAAGCCATATTGGGAGGTCTAAATTCAGAAGAAGAATTTAAACGAGAATCAGTGATAATGTTTATTCTCACTTAAACATTATCATCTTATTTCATACTATACTTATTTAAACTTAATTTTATCTTAACTTTATGAGAGGTAGCTAAAAAAAAAGACCCCTAAATGGAGTCAAAAGTATATTTCAAGGGGGCAATTAGTATCTTTATTATATAAATCTTTATATATGTTAAAAAGAGGAATTATAGCCATATATTTCTAGGAAAAATTATCTAAATAATTTTCAGAAATAAGCATATTTATTTTCTTGATTTTCCTCTTCATTTAACCTTTACTAACACTTCAAAAGTACATTTTTGCTAAGAAAATGTAGGCACGTATCGACATATTTTAAGCAGTAATATGCGAGATATACATAGATTTATCTTAACTTTATGCCACGCTTTGATTTCTATTATTTACAACTTGGCTTTGCTTACTAGATTTTGCCACATTAAAGATGATATTGAGTATAATCGCCGTTAAACTTCCTGCAACGATTCCGCTGTTTGTTAAAATTTTCACGCTTTCCGGAAGTGCGTCAAAAAGATTAGGAACAGTTGTTACTCCTAGACCTACAGCAACCGAGCAAGCTATGATTAAAAGATTTTCTTGAGATGTGAAGTCTACTTTACTTAGCATTTTAATCCCGGAAGCAATAACCATTCCAAACATCGCTACCATGGCACCGCCAAGAACAGAGGTAGGAATAACTGTAGTTAATGCTGCTACCTTAGGAACAAATCCAAGGAAAATTAAAATACCAGCCGTAGTGTAGATCACATTTTTCGATTTAACACCTGAAAATTGAACAAGTCCTACATTTTGAGAATAAGTCGTATAAGGGAAGGAATTAAATAGTGCTCCTAAAATACTTGCTAGGCCTTCTGCACGATAACCTTTTACCAAATCCTGTTCCGTTAACTTTTTTCCTGTAATATCACTTAATGCAAAGTACACACCAGATGATTCTATTAGACTAACAATTGCCACAAGTGTCATCGTAATAATTGGAGCTAATTCAAACGTTGGTGCTGCAAAATGCAGGGGAGCAACCATATGGAACCATGAAGCCTCTCCAACTGCTGAAAAATTAACTTTTCCTAAAAGTGCAGCGACAATCGTCCCAGCAATCAGCCCTAGTAAAATAGAAATGGCACGAATGAAGCCTTTAGAAAAACGATATAGAACAATAATGAATAATAATGTTCCAAAAGCCAGAGAAAGATTTGTGACTGATCCGAAATCAGGGCTTCCTTGTCCACCCGCAACATTGTTCATAGCAACAGGAATAAGGGTAAGTCCAATGATTGTAACGACAGAACCAGTTACAACAGGCGGGAAGAAACGAACAAGTTTTCCAAAAAATGAAGCAATTAAAATGACAATGATACCTGAAACAAGGATCGATCCATAAATCGCACCCATGCCATACTGGCCGCCAATGGCAATGATCGGACCAACGGCAGTAAACGTACAGCCAAGAACAATTGGAAGGCCGATTCCAAAGTATCGATTTTGCCAAACTTGTAAAAGAGTAGCGATCCCACTAGTTAGGATATCTAATGAAACTAAATAAGCTAGTTGCTTGCCAGATAAATGAAGGGCACCGCCAATTATAAGAGGGACAATCACCGCTCCGGCGTACATTGCTAATACATGTTGTATTCCTAAAGATGCTGTTTTCAATGGACTTTGTTTCATTAGACTAATTCCTCCACTTTTTCATTGATAAATTGAACTTCTCCGTTGGAAAGGGATGCGATTCTGGCTAACGACTCTACCCTTAAGCCTAATTCTTGCAGTTTTTCTGTCCCTTGCTGGAAGGACTTTTCAATCACAATGCCAATCCCCATCACTTTGGCACCGCTTTGGTTGATAATATCCACTAATCCAAGTGCTGCTTGTCCATTTGCAAGAAAATCATCAATTACTAGAACACGGTCGTCTTGATCTAGATACTTTTTAGAAATCGAAATTTCACTTGTTTCATTTTTAGTAAATGAATGAACAGAAGCAGAAAGTAAGTCATCTGTAAGAGTTAAAGACTTTCTTTTTCTAGCAAATACCACAGGAACATTCATATATAATCCAGCCATTACTGCGGGAGCAATACCAGAAGATTCGATTGTCACGATTTTCGTAATTCCTTCATTGGCAAACCGTGAAGCAAATTCTTTTCCAATTTCGTTCATTAGGAAAGGGTCAATCTGATGGTTTAGAAAGGAATCCACTTTTAATACTTGATCAGATAACACTCTTCCATCCGATTTAATTTTTTCCTCTAGTAATCTCATTTTAATAAATCCCCCTTGAAAAAATAAAAAAGCCCAATGGTCATTGCTCACGTCTTTTAGAGTGAGGCAATGACCATTGGGCTTTTCGTTTCTATTATTAATAGAAAAGCACAAATAGACAAATACATTACCCACTCATAGTCAGATTGTTAACGGCAATCTGGTAGAAACTTGCGGGCCATATTCCCGCGATTATATGAGCGAAACTTATCTTTTATGTAATCACATTATAACATGATAAAAGAGGAAATCAATGACTTTTTCACCAAAAAACGAACATTAATTAAAATTTTCCGTGCATTATTCGTCTATAGAAAGCACTTTCATAGTAATTTTATGGTATTTCAATCAATGATTGAATATTCATTCATTTTGGAGTACTATTAAACTACAGATTTTTAGTCAGAATATTCCGAATAGAGGGAGTGGTTTTGCATGCAAAAATCAATACCTGATAGTTGGTGGAGGCAATTGCGGTTACCAGTCATTTCTGCCCCGATGTTTTTGGTGTCAGGCACCGAACTGGTTAAGACCTGCTGTTTAAATGGAGTGATAGGCTCATTTCCTGCGCCTAACGCAAGGCCTATCGAAGTTCTAGATCATTGGATGGGACAGTTAAATGATGAGCTTGCGGAGGCACGAGTAAAAGATCCAAATCGAAAAATTGCTCCTTGGGCCATGAATATGGTCGTACATAGTTCATACAGCCGCCTACAGGATGAACTGAATTTAATTAAAAAGCATAAGCCCCAATTAGTGATAACCTCGCTAGGAAGTCCAAAACATGTTGTCGAAATTGTTCATGGATACGGAGGATTGGTATTTTCAGATGTAAGTGATTTGATATTTGCAAAAAAAGCCGCTGATGCGGGGGTTGATGGTCTTATCCTTGTGGCAAGCGGCGCAGGTGGGCATGCCGGGCAGATAAATAGCTTTGCGTTTGTTGATATGGTGCGGTCATTCTGGGATGGAATCGTCATTCTTGCCGGTTCCATCTCAACAGGAAAAGGGATACTAGCTGCGCAGGCTGCAGGAGCCGAGCTCGCTTACATGGGAACTCGTTTTATTGTAGCGAAAGAGAGCATGGCTAATGATGAATATCGAAACATGCTGGTTGAATCCACACAAGAGGATTTGATCTTAACCGATGCCTTTTCTGGGGTAAAGGCAAACATGCTGAAACCAAGTATCAAAAAAGCTGGTCTTAACCCGGAGCAATTGGTAAAGAAAGACCAAGTGAACTTTGACGATATGCAAAAAGAAACCAACGCCAAAGCGTGGAAGGATATTTGGTCCGCCGGACATGGGGTGGGGGTCATTGATCGGATTGAATCAGCGGCAGATATTATTAATCGTTTGGAAATAGAATACAGGGAAGCACTTCAAAAAATTAATGGTTTCGCCGGAAAACTATCGAGTGTAGGCGTAAATTAATCAATAGGTAAGGAAAAAGGAACCAATCAACTTACGGTTCCTTTTTCTTGTTCTTATACTCCTCTTTTTCGCCATCATATGACCACTTTAAAACCCGATTTACTATCAAAAATATGACATCCTTTCTTAGAAGCAATTGTAAATTGTATAAAGAGCAATATAACGAAAAAGAGGCAATTTAGAAATGACTTGAATAGTTACTTTTCACAACAAAGGGGGAAATTTTTGTGTCCAGCCATATTTTAGAAACATTTTTAAATGAAAATCTCAAAGATTTGCAGGGGAAGGGTTTATATAATGTCATCGACCCATTAGAAAGCCCAAACGGACCCGTTATTACGATCAATGGCAAGGAACTTATTAATCTATCTTCTAACAACTACTTAGGCTTAGCTACGGATGTCAGACTTAAAAAAGCCGCAAAAGAGGCAATTGAAAAGTATGGAGTGGGAGCAGGGGCTGTACGAACAATCAATGGAACGCTTAAGCTGCATGTCGAGTTAGAAGAAAAATTGGCTGAATTCAAACATACAGAGGCAGCTATTGCCTACCAATCAGGGTTTAATTGTAATATGGCCGCTATTTCTGCTGTCATGGATGATAATGATGCCATTCTTTCGGACGAATTAAACCATGCCTCGATTATCGATGGCTGCCGTCTTTCCAAGGCAAAAATTATTCGATTCAAACACTCTAATATGGAGGACCTTCGTGCTAGAGCTAGAGAAGCGAAAGAATCTGGTCAATATAACAAAATCATGGTGATAACAGATGGTGTATTCTCCATGGACGGGGATATTGCCCTTTTACCCGAGATCGTTAAAATTGCTCAAGAATTTGATTTAATCACTTACGTAGATGACGCTCATGGCTCTGGTGTCCTAGGAGAAGGGGCCGGAACAGTCAAACATTTTGGACTTTCTGATAAGATTGATTTTCAGATTGGTACATTATCTAAGGCAATTGGAGTTGTCGGGGGATATGTGGCCGGAAAGAAACATCTCATTGACTGGCTGAAGGTCCGCAGCCGTCCATTCCTTTTTTCCACTTCCTTAACACCGGCAGATGTGGCAGCCAGCAAAAGTTCGATTGAAATTTTAATGGAAAGCACAGGACTTAACAAAAAACTATGGGAAAATGGCGATTATCTGAAAAAGGGATTAAAAGAATTAGGATTTAATATTGGACATAGTGAAACCCCAATAACTCCTTGTATCATTGGGGAGGAGACACTTACACAGCAATTTAGTAAACGTCTTATTGAAGAAGGAGTTTATGCAAAGGCGATTGTGTTCCCAACGGTAACAAAGGGTACAGGTCGTGTCCGCAATATGCCAACTGCCGCCCATACTAAGGAAATGCTTGATCAAGCCATCGCCATATATGAAAAAGTCGGGAATGAAATGGGCGTCATTTCATCGTCAATCTAGACACTTTGCACACCGTTGAAACGTATCCTTAATTAAAAAGTAAAATACGCTATTCTTGAAGAGGACGGAGAAACGGTGATGAAGAGGATTTTAATCACAGGTGCATTGGGGCAGATTGGTTCGGAACTTACCTTAAAGCTACGCGAAATTTATGGAGCAGATCAAGTCATTGCCACAGATATTAAAAAGAATGATAGTGAAGCTGTCGTAGGTGGTCCTTTTGAAACGGTTGATGTGACGGATGTTAACAAACTGATGGAAATCGCTAAAAAATATAAGGTTGACACCATTATGCATTTAGCTGCACTGCTATCTGCTACAGCAGAAGCAAATCCCATTTTTGCATGGAAATTAAATATGGGTGGTTTGATGAACGCCCTTGAAACGGCACGGGAATTAAAGGCTCAATTTTTTACTCCTAGTTCAATCGGCGCCTTTGGACCATCAACGCCCAAAATCCATACACCTCAGGATACAATCATGAGGCCAACTACCATGTACGGGGTTAATAAGGTAGCCGGAGAATTGCTAGCTGACTACTATTATTATAAGTTTGGTGTTGATACACGTGGATTACGGTTCCCCGGACTGATTTCTAATGTTGCTCTTCCAGGCGGGGGAACAACCGATTATGCTGTGGAAATTTATTATGAAGCTGTTAAGAAAGGAAAATATACTTCTTATATTGCTGAGGGTACCTACATGGATATGATGTATATGCCAGATGCCTTGCGTGCGATCATTGATCTGATGGAAGCAGATGCATCCAAGCTCAAGCATCGCAATTCCTTTAATGTCACAGCTATGAGTATTGCACCAGAGGATATTGCGGCTAGTATTGCTAAGTTGGTACCTGGGTTTGAGCTTAATTATAAGGTTGATCCTGCACGTCAAAGGATTGCTGACAGCTGGCCGGATTCCATTGATGCAAGTGCCGCTAGTGAAGAGTGGGGCTTCAAGTATGAATATGATTTAGATAAAATGACCAAAGATATGATTGAGAAGCTGAGGGAGAGGTTATAATTTATTAAAGTCTTGACCAAAGGGGCTCGGTTATTTGGTATAAGTTTTGCTTATGGCTCATTTTCCGGCTGAAATGGCTCATTTTTTAGAATGATTGGCTCATTTTATTGTAAATATGGATGATTTTTTCACATTATTGGCTCATTTTTCATGATTCATGGACTTTTTACCAAATATTAGAAAATATATTTCTTCAAAAAAACAAACAGCGAAGCATTTAAGCTCCGCTGTTTATCTCTTTACATAAATAAGTTTTTCTTGTTTCTCCAGCACCCGACCAATAATCGCCGCTTGAACGATACCATTCTTCTTGAGCTGGTCAACATAACTTCTAGCTTCTTTTTCATCCATTGCAACAAGGAGACCTCCTGATGTAATGGCATCACAAAGGACGAGCTGCTCTTCTAAAGATATATCCTCATAAGCCGTATCGTTGCTGATCCATTTATGATTAGATTTAGAACCGCCTGGGACAACACCATTTTCCGCTAAGTTAACCGCACCGTGTAAAATGGGCACTTGGCTCCAATAAATTTCAAAACTCACACCACTGCCTCGGGCCATTTCGCTTCCATGACCAAGCAATCCAAATCCAGTCACATCGGTTACAGAATGCGGCTGATAGTTGGTCAAAAGTTCTGACGAAGTTTTGTTAAGCATGGCCATTGTTTCTGTTACCACTTGCTCCTGTTCGTCTGTAACAGCACTTCTTTTAATACCAGTCGTCAGGATCCCGACACCTATCGGTTTCGTTAAAACCAGCACATCGCCCGGCTTCGCACCAACATTTTTCCAAACTTTGTCCGGATGAATAATGCCTGTTACAGATAAACCGAATTTAGGCTCTTGGTCATCAATGGAATGCCCACCGACAGTAATGGCGCCTGCTTCTTTTACTTTATCGGCAGCACCACGAAGGATCTCAGAAAGCATTTCAGCACCGAGCTTTTTAATTGGAAAACCAACAATATTCATAACTGTTTTCGGCTGACCACCCATGGCATAAACATCACTTAATGCATTCGCTGCGGTAATCTGACCAAACATATAAGGATCATCAACAATCGGTGTAAAGTAGTCAACCGTTTGGATGAGAGCAATGTCATCTGTTAATTTATAAACCCCTGCATCATCGGATGTATCCAGTCCAACGATTAATTCAGGGACAGGTTCTTGTTTTGGTAATTGACGCAAAACTTGCGCCAGGTCCTCAGGACCAATCTTGCAGCCTCAACCAGCTTTTGTGGAAAAAGAAGTTAGGCGAATCTTTTCTTGTTCACTCAACATGTCCACCTCCATTATCATAGTATACCTCTTTTAAGTACAAATCGCACCCATCATGCAGAACATTTGCAGAGCCTATTCGGGAAACGATAAAATGTTTTTACTATCTAGATATAGGAAACACTTAAGATAGGAGGTGAAGGCGTGAAAAACTATCATGTTGTTGTTGAATTTTGTATGCAATGAAACTACGCACCAAAGGCTGCGAGTTTCGCAGAAGAGTTATTTAATCATTTTTATCGAGATATTCAAAAACTAGAACTGATTCCAAGTTCAGGCGGGGCGTTCGAGGTAACTGTTAATGGGGAAAAAATGTATTCCAAGCTCGAAACAGGTGAATTTCCAGAAACAGAAGAATTGATTGAAATGATGAAAACAAAATAACAAAAGCCCTCAAAAACGAGGGCTTTACTTTATGCATAATTTTATTATGTTAACCAGACGAAAAAAAAGTCACGCCTTAAACAAATGCCTAAGGAACTGTGATATATCTATTTTTCCCTGATCCTTTTTTGGTTTTAGAGATAAAAATCTCTAAAATACCATTTGAAAATGCGGCAGATATGTCCTGTTCTGTTATATTAAATGGAAACTCAATCGAACGTGACCGTTTTAGATGGGTGCGAGAAGGGGGGCGTGCCGAGACAGTTAATTTTTTATACTCTATATAAATTCTTACATCTGATGCTTTAAAGTCACTTAAATTTGCTTCGACAATCCATTCTTGATCGGTTTCGAACAGGTCAATTTGAAACTGTGTTTGATCGTAATAAGATGTTAACGGATCTAAGAAATAGCTTTCCAGCCACTTTTCCACTAATGCAAAATCAAAGGTTTGATTTTGTGGACTTTTTTTCTTCATATTTCATCCCCCTTGCTCGTTCATTTTATTCGCTCCAGCCTTAAAATGTGAAACGGTTATGATATAATAGGAAAAGAATTTTTACCAAGGGACGAGCTGTAAAAATGATAGAGTCATTCTGCTTAACAGCAATGAATCCATTGGAAAAGTCAATATTGTCAATTGCCTGTCAAAGAAGGAGATTTTTATCGTGAAAGAATGGTTACGTTCATTACCAGCCATCCATGAGCTTCAAAACCACGAAAGTTTTACCCAACTACTTCAAAAAACCGAACTTGATTACACACAGCTTACAAAACAATTAAAAGAGGTACTAGATCAAGCAAGAGAATCCATCCTAAAACAACAATGGAATGGTTCGGTGCCAGGCACCCATCAATTTATCGATGATTTGTTTCGAACATTGGAAAATAAGGTGCAAAATCAATATTCTTTTACATTAGAAAAAATCATCAATGCCACAGGGACGATTTTACATACAAACCTTGGCAGAGCCAGATTAAGCGAGAATGCAATTGCCCATGTGGTGGAAACCGCGCGAAATTACTCCAATCTTGAATATAATATTAAGGAGGGAGAGCGTGGTTCACGGCATAGTCATGTTGAAGCACTTATTAGGGACATAACGGGTGCGGAAGCGGCAATGGTCGTTAATAACAACGCTTCTGCTGTTTATCTAGTGTTAAGGGCCTTGGCTAAAGATAAAGAAGTTATTGTATCAAGAGGACAACTTGTTGAAATTGGTGGTTCATTTCGGATCTCTTCGATTATGGAAGAAAGCGGTGCCATCCTAAAGGAAATTGGTACAACCAATAAGACCCATCTTTATGACTATGAAAAAGCGTTATCACCAACTACAGCTATAATTATGAAAGTTCATACGAGTAATTTTAAAGTAATGGGATTTACCAAGACGGTTGAAACTGACGAACTTGTTAAGTTAACAAACGAGCAAGAGGGCGTTATTTTCTACGAAGATCTTGGCAGCGGTGCCCTGTATGATTTTAGAAAACATGGAATTGGCGAAGAACCTGTTGTAAGAGAAGTCATCGACATGGGGACAGATGTTGTAACATTTAGTGGAGATAAGCTCCTTGGAGGACCACAAGCTGGAATCATCGCTGGCAAAAAAGCAATCATTGATCAATTAAAAAAACATCAACTAGCAAGAGTGGTTCGAGTTGATAAAATGACATTGGCTGCTCTCGAAGGAACATTGATGGATTATGCCCGAGGGGATTCAGCGATGAGAAATATCCCAACGATTCGTGATTTATTAGTATCTATTCAACAATTAGACGAAAGAGCACAATTATTCGTTACAAAATTATTACAAAAATCGAGTCACTTTCAAGCAACTATTATACAGGATTCAAGCCAAGTTGGCGGAGGTACCATGCCGGATGTTTTCCTTCCGTCTACGGTTATTGCATTAAAGCATTATACGCTAACCGCGGAACAGGTCAGCAGAAAATTACGTACTGAAACGAAACCGGCGATTGTGACCCGAATTCAAAAAGACGAATTATTGCTAGACCTACGAACAGTTTCTCTAGAAGAAGAAGAAGATATATTATTGGAGGCATTAATAAAGATTCAAGGGTGAGGAAGCGCCTAAATAGGCGCTTCTATTTTGTGCGACGGGCAGTCGCACTTTTGCTTTTACACAAGCATGATTTACTGTTAAAGGTTGGGTCATGTTACTTCGGTAATAACAGACCCCGAATCCTGGAAGGTATATTTTCTCGGAGGTGCAAATCCTCCCGTAGGAATACTGGTATAACCTACGAAGACTAATCTAGGGCATTATCGTGAGGTAGTGTTTGAAGGAGATGCGGAAAATCGAGAGACCCGTAGTCGGATGAGCAGACCCAAATGCGAAAGCGTGAAGTACAACGGCTAGATAAGTTGGCGACCGTGCGGAATTAACGGGAAGTCCTAGTGACAATGCTTCTTAGCCAAAGAACCAGTCGACTAAGAGGGACTTATCAAGTGATGTGCTGGGTATGTTCAGAAGGAAAGTGCGATGACCCCGTGAGGTCTCCACTTTAACTTTAGGTGTTGATATATAAGGGAAATCCGAAGTTATCAA
>NZ_JAFBEX010000008.1 GCF_016908975.1 Neobacillus cucumis | reverse complement strand
AGAGAACGAATCCTGTCCATATGAAAGCCCCATGAGGACAAGAAAGCCGGGAAGATAATGAATCCAGTCCGCATGAAGCTGCCATGAGGACACGAAAGGTGAAAACCGAACGAATCCAGTCCGCATGAAACTGCCATGAGGACAGGAAAGCGGGAAAGAGAACGAATCCTGTCCATATGAAAGCCCCATGAGGACAAGAAAGCGGGAAAGAGAACGAATCCTGTCCATATGAAAGCCCCATGAGGACAAGAAAGCCGGGAAGATAATGAATCCAGTCCGCATGAAGCTGCCATGAGGACACGAGAGCCGGAAAGATACGAATCCTGTCCGCATGAAGCTCCCATGAGGACCAGAAACGGGAAAGAAAACGAATCGTGTCCCCATGAAAAGCCCCATGGGGACACGAACTAACAAGAGTAATAAAAAGTCCCCCATAAAGATCCCTTGATACCACCTAAAATCCTACAAGATTAAATAACTCCTCGACTTGCTGTATATAGTACTGGAGACCCAACCTTGTTAACAATATACCTCAAAAATAAAAAACTTTTCATTCCATGTTCTGTGACAAAATAAACAATACCCAGATAGTAAAAACATGTCCGACTTTTAGAACGCTTCTACACAACAAAGTAGTAAAAAAGAGTTAGCTTTTAACTCGATAAACATTTTATCAAAATAATTTTTTATTTTATATCCTCATGACACTATACGTTGGCACCGCTTACATATAGGCTTTTCTTCCCGCTTGTTATGCTTAATTTTTGCTTTCTTTAAAATAATTTTTTTTCTGTAATTTTAATAAAAATCTTTAAAAAAGTTACTAGATTTTCGTCGAGAATTGGTGGATTTCTAGTCGAATGCTGTCAAAAGATGTTTGATGCTGTAGTATGCTGGCAATATACATAGTTATATGTCAGAAAAGATAAAAAAGTTTTACAAGGCATATAATCCATTTGCACTTATAATTGGTCAAGAAATATATATTTTCATTGAGATGAGGAGAGCCATGACGGTGAATACACTATTTCCGACAGATTACCAGCTGCATTTGTTTCATGAAGGCAGCTACTTCCAGAGTCATCAGCTTTTTGGCGCTCATATCTTTAAGAATTCCGATAAGGTCTTTACTCGATTTTGCGTCTGGGCACCTAATGCTTCTAGGGTTAGGCTCACGGGAGATTTTAATAACTGGAATGGTGAAGGATATGAACTACAAAGGGTAAATGATGAAGGAGTCTGGATTATTGTCATTAATCAAAATCTAGAAGGCCGTATTTATAAGTACGAGATCATTACACCTTCAGGGGAAAAGCTTCTTAAAGCGGACCCATTTGCCTTTTATTCAGAATTAAGGCCACAAACAGCTTCAATTGTATATTCCCTAGACGAGTATCATTGGGAAGATGATCACTGGATGAACAGAAAGGATAAAAAGAATGCATTATCAGATCCAGCAATTATTTACGAGGTCCATGCAGGCTCATGGAAGAAAAAAGAGGACGGGAGCTATTTAACATATAAGGAGCTTGCAGAAGAGCTAATCCCTTATGTGATTGAGCATGGATTTACCCATATAGAACTATTGCCAATTGTCGAGCATCCACTTGATGCCTCATGGGGCTATCAAGGGACCGGTTATTTCTCGGTCACATCGAGGTATGGTTCGCCAGATGACTTTAGATACTTTGTGGATCAGTGTCATCAGCAAGGAATAGGTGTCATTCTCGATTGGGTTCCAGGTCATTTTTGCAAGGATGCCCATGGACTTTACCGATTTGACGGCACGCATACCTATTCGTACAGCACCGATTATGACAGAGAGAATGTAGTCTGGGGCACGGCAAACTTTGATTTAGGAAAAGGAGAAGTTCAAAGTTTCCTCATATCCAATGCATTGTATTGGATTGACTATTTCCATATTGATGGCTTTAGGATGGATGCAGTGGCTAACATCATTTATTGGCCTGATACTACATATGGCATGCGAGAAAATCCATTTGGAATTAATTTTCTGAAAAAGCTTAATAAAGAAGTACATGAATACGATCCCCATTTTCTCATGATTGGGGAAGACTCTACGGAATATCCTCAAGTAACAGCGCCTGTACACTACGGAGGTTTAGGCTTTGACTACAAATGGAATATGGGCTGGATGAACGACATGCTGGAGTATATGGAAACTCCCCCTTATTTCAGGTCAAAGGTCCATTCTAAGGTAACTTTTTCACTTTTATATGCCTTTTCTGAAAACTTTATGCTTCCCTTTTCACATGATGAAGTGGTTCATGGTAAAAAGTCGCTACTAGACAAAATGCCAGGAGAGTACTGGGAAAAGTTTGCTCAATTAAGGTTATTGCTAGGATATATGTTTGCCCACCCAGGCAAGAAATTATTGTTTATGGGCTTTGAATTAGGGCAATTTGCAGAATGGAAGGATAAAGAACAACTTGATTGGAACTTACTGGAATATGACATGCATCGTGATTTAAACACATATGTAAAAGTATTAACGAAACTTTATAAACGCTCAAAGGCCCTTTATGAATTAGACCATTTGCAGGATGGTTTTGAGTGGATTGATGTAAATAATAGTTCTCAATCGGTTTTTTCCTTCATAAGAAAGGGAAAAAAAGAAGAAGATTCATTAATAATTATCTGCAACTTTACAGGAGTAGCCTATCCGGTTTATAAGATTGGTGCTCCAAGAGCAGGCGAATATCGTGAGGTCTTAAATAGTGATTACCAAGAGTTCGGCGGGACAGGATTGATGAATAAGAAGACCATAATAGCAGCTGAAGAGCCTTATCATGGTCAGCCATGTTCATTTGAGCTTGCAATTCCCCCGTACGGTTTTCAGATTATAAGACCAGTTAAAAAGCGGAAGGAGAGAAAGGGTAATGGTAAAGAAAAAGTGCGTAGCCATGCTGTTAGCAGGAGGGAAAGGAAGCAGACTTAATTCGCTTACAAAGGAATTAGCAAAGCCTGCAGTACCTTTTGGAGGGAAATACCGAATTATTGACTTTACATTAAGTAATTGTGCCAATTCTGGCATCGATACGGTGGGGGTATTGACCCAATACCAGCCGCTTTTATTAAATTCTTATATCGGGATCGGAAGTGCCTGGGACCTCGACCGCAAAGATGGCGGAGTAACCGTTCTGCCTCCATATACCGAGTCTTCAGAAGTAAAGTGGTATACCGGAACCGCAAGTGCTATTTTTCAAAATTTAAATTATCTTAAGCAATATCAACCTGAATATGTTTTAATCCTATCCGGTGACCATATTTATAAAATGAATTACGAGAGCATGCTCGAGTATCATATTGAAAAAAGGGCAGACGTGACGATTTCTTTAATTGAGGTTCCATGGGCGGAAGCGAGCCGTTTTGGCATTATGAGTACAAACGATGAAATGAGAATAACGGATTTTGATGAGAAGCCGGCACATCCAAAAAATAATCTTGCTTCTATGGGTATCTATATTTTCAGCTGGAATGTACTCAAAGAATATTTAGAAATGGATGATCGTGATCCTAATTCAAGCCATGATTTTGGGAAAGATGTCATTCCAATGCTATTAGATGAAAAGAAAAAATTATTTGCCTATCCGTTTAAAGGTTATTGGAAAGACGTAGGAACTGTTCAAAGTTTATGGGAAGCCAATATGGATTTATTGGGCGAAGATTGTGATTTAGATTTATTTGATAATGACTGGAGAATCTATTCGGTCAACCCTAATCAGCCTCCTCAATACATCTCTCCGGATGCAACGGTGAACGAGTCTTTAATCAATGAGGGTTGTACAATTGACGGGAATATTGATAAATCAGTGCTATTCCAAGGTGTGACTGTCGGTAAAAACACGACTATTAAAGAGTCTGTCATCATGCCGGATGCTGAAATCGGTAAAAATTGTTTGATTGAAAAAGCAATTGTACCAGGTGAGGTCAAAATACCGGACGGTACTGTGATTCGCTCATTAGATGATGAGATTGTCCTTGTTACGGAGGAAATGTTAAACGAGCTATATCCTGCAATATAGATTAAAAAAAATAGATATCTAATACAGGAGGGAATTTGCAGTGAAAAGAAAGCTATTAGGTGTAATTGATGCAACAACCTACCACGAAGATTTAGAGGATTTAGTCATCCACCGCTCACTCGCGGCACTGCCTTTTGGAGGTCGATACCGTATTATCGACTTTGTTCTATCAAGTATGGTCAATTCAGGAATTCGTAGCGTGGCAATCTTTCCAAAGATGCAATACCGTTCCCTCATGGATCATTTAGGTTCAGGGAAAAATTGGGATTTAAATCGCAAACGTGATGGGCTTTTCTTCTTCCCATCCCCGATTGTCGATAGTGATGGCAATAGTATTGGATCTTTTGAACATTTTGCTGCCAATATGGATTATTTTTACCGTAGCACACAGGAATATGCCATTATTGCAAACTGTAATGCTATTTTTAATATGAATTTTAGACCAATATTAGAATCGCATCTTGATGCAAAATGCGATATTACCGAAATCCGTCACCAAGACGGAAGCTCAATGGAGATGTATTTAGTTAAAACATCATTGTTGATTAAATTGATTGAAACTAGACATGAAACAGGGTACACCTGTATGAAGGATGTCGTTACAGCTCTTTCTAATGAGTATACGATTTGTCAATATGAATATAATGGCTATGCCGTCATGATAGATTCAATAGACAGTTATTTTTCTACCAGTATGAAATTGCTTGATGCGAAAGTATGGAAGCAATTATTCTTAAAAGATCAGCCAATTATCACTAAGGTTAAAGATGAGCCGCCAACAAAGTATATCCAGGGGTCTTTAGTCAAAAATGCGATGATTGCAAACGGTTGTCACATTAGCGGGACGGTTGAAAATAGTATTGTCGCCCGTGGAGTGAAAATCGGTAAAGGAGCAGTTATTAAGAACTGTATTATTATGCAAAAGTGCCAAATCGATGAGAATTGTTATTTAGATTCGGTTATTTTAGACAAGGATGTAAAGGTGGAGGAAGGTACCTATTTAGTAGGAACTTCACAAAACCCTTATGTCATTCGTAAAGGGACGAAACAAGGAGCGCTGATGAATTCGTGAAAATCTTATTTGCTGTATCAGAATGTGGCCCATTCGCCAAATCAGGGGGACTCGCAGATGTTGCCGGGTCTCTCCCAAAAGAACTAAAAAGTCTGGGCACTGATGTAAGGGTGATTCTTCCGAAATATGGAACGATTTCGGAGGAATACAAACAAAATATGAAAAAAATTAAGGAATTTACTGTTTCAGTAGGCTGGAGAAACCAATATTGTGGGATTGAGGAGCTTACATATCAGGGGATTACTTATTATTTTGTGGATAACGAATATTATTTTAAACGCGAAGGTTTGTATGGTTATTATGATGATGGGGAAAGATTTGCCTATCTTAATCGGGCCATTTTGGAGGCCATAGCCGAATTAGACTTTTATCCTGATGTCTTACATTGTCATGATTGGCATACAGCCATGATCCCTTACCTTTTAAGAACGGAGTACTACAAACGAAAAGGTTATGGATTGATTAAGACAGTGTTTACCATTCATAATCTTCAATTTCAAGGGATTTTTCCAAAAGAGGTATTGGGAGATTTATTGGGGCTGGATTATCAATCATTTCAATCAGGCCATTTAGAGTTTTTTGGAAATGTTAATTTTATGAAGGGTGGCCTAGTGGCATCTGATAAAATTACGACTGTCAGCCCAACTTACAAGGAGGAAATTCAAAGCCCAACTTTTGGTGAAAAACTGGATGGACTCCTTCGGGCAAGAAAAGACGACCTTATTGGTATTTTAAATGGTATTGATGAAGAATTCTACAATCCATCGATTGATCCATTAATCTATGAAAATTATAAGGCAGATACTTACTTAAAAAAGGCAGTAAACAAAAAAGAAATTCAAAAGCAATTTGGATTGCCTCAAAGTACTAGTACTCCATTGCTCGTCATGATTACAAGGTTGACTAAGCAAAAGGGGCTTGATTTAGTCAGACATGTTCTCAGGGAAATCCTGCAAGAGGATGTTCAAGTGATTATTCTTGGAACAGGTGATTATGAGTATGAAGAATACTTACGCCAAGCAGCTCGAGTATACCCTGATAAATTAAAGGTTTACACTGGCTTTAACGAAGAACTGGCCCACAAGATTTACGCTGCGGCTGACTTGTTTTTAATGCCTTCACAATTTGAGCCATGTGGTCTTGGACAGATGATTGCGATGAGATATGGGGCGATCCCTATTGTTCGCGAAACAGGAGGCTTAAATGATACCGTAAATTCATTTAACGAATTTACAGGTAAAGGGAATGGTTTTTCTTTCCAGAACTTTAATGCCCATGACATGCTTTATACCATTCAACGAGCACTAAGTTTTTATCATGATAAACCAGTTTGGGAATCCATTGTTGAACAGGCCATGGAAAAGGACTATAGCTGGGCGCAATCAGCATTTCGTTATAGTCAGCTGTATGCCGAGCTTGTCTCAAGGAGTGAAACACATGTTTTCTAGTAAAGCAAAGTTCAAGAAAACCTTCCTTAAAAGACTTGAAATGCTATGTGGAAAGAGTTTTTCAGAGAGCACAGCACGAGATCAATATCAAACTCTTGGCAGTATGATTCGAGAGTTTGTTAGTAATGATTGGATTGCAACAAATGAAAAATATCTTGCCGCCCAAGGGAAGCAGGTTTACTATTTATCGATTGAATATTTATTAGGTAAGTTATTAAGGCAAAATTTAATTAATCTAGGAGTAGAGGAAACCGTCCAGGACGGCCTCAAAGAACTCGGGATTAATTTGGACGAACTTGAAGAATTAGAAAGTGATGCAGGACTTGGAAACGGCGGCTTAGGAAGGTTAGCCGCCTGTTTCTTGGATTCACTTGCATCGCTGAATTTACCTGGACATGGTCATGGTATCCGCTATAAGCACGGTTTATTTGAGCAGAAAATAGTGGATGGCTATCAAGTGGAACTTCCCGAGCAATGGTTGAGAAGCGGAAATGTATGGGAAATTCGGAAACTAGATGGGGCTATGAAAGTACCTTTTTGGGGAAAAGTGGAAGCTAAAATGGAAAACGGACGACTCGTCTTTCACCATATGAATGCCGAAACTGTGACTGCCGTTCCACATGACATGCCGGTTATCGGCTATAACACCCAAACCGTCAATACATTAAGACTCTGGAATGCTGAGCCATCTCAATTTCCAATTCATGCTGATATTTTAAAATATAAGCGTGAGACCGAGTCCATTTCCGAATTTTTATACCCAGATGATACACATGATGAGGGTAAAATCTTAAGGTTGAAACAGCAATACTTTTTAGTCTCTGCAAGTATTCAATCTATTTTAAAGACCTACCGAAAACAACATGGCAGCTTAAATCAATTGCATGAACATGTTTGTATCCATATTAATGATACTCATCCAGTATTGGCAATCCCTGAGCTTATGCGGATTTTAATCGATGAGGAAGGGTATGAATGGGACCAGGCATGGGAAATTACTACACATACCATCTCTTATACTAATCATACAACGTTATCAGAGGCACTCGAAAAATGGCCGATACATATTTTTCAACCATTACTGCCTCGGATTTATATGATTGTTGAAGAGATTAATGAGCGCTTTTGCCGAGACTTGTGGGAACAAACGCCAGGTGATTGGAAAAGAATTAGTGACCTTGCGATTATCGCAGATAACTTTGTGAAAATGGCCCATTTAGCGATTGTCGGAAGCTTTAGTGTGAATGGTGTTGCCAAGCTTCATACTGAAATACTAAAAAAACGCGAGATGAATCAATTTTATCAACTTTACCCAGAGAAATTTAATAATAAAACGAATGGGATTGCATACCGCCGTTGGTTGTTAAAAGCAAATCCAAAGTTGTCCTCGCTGATTACAGATGCCATTGGTCCTTCTTGGATGCATTCAGCTGAGGAACTTTCCCATTTGCTAAACTACCAAAACGATTCCACGTTCTTAGAGCAGCTTTTAAAGATTAAAAACGAAAATAAACAAAAGCTTGCCGAGATCATATTGGATAAAACCGGGGTAAAAGTAGATTCAGGTGCTATTTTTGACGTACAGGTAAAGAGACTTCATGCTTACAAACGTCAGCTTTTAAATGTTTTACACATTATGCATTTATATAACCGGATAAAAGAGGATTCGAGTTATCCGATTGTACCAAGGGTGTTTATCTTTGGTGCAAAAGCTTCTCCTGGTTATTATTATGCAAAAAAAATCATTAAATTAATTAATACGGTGGCTGAACAAATCAATAACGATCCAAGGGTAGGGGATAAGATAAAGGTAATTTTCCTTGAAAATTATCGGGTTTCCCTTGCTGAAAAAATCTTTCCGGCCTCAGATGTGAGTGAACAGATTTCCACTGCAAGTAAAGAAGCATCAGGTACTGGTAATATGAAATTTATGATTAATGGTGCTTTAACTGTAGGTACTCTGGATGGGGCAAATATCGAAATTAAGGATTTAGTTGGTCCGGAAAATATATTTACCTTTGGCTTAACTGCAGATGAAGTCCTTCATTATTATCAGCATGGCGGCTACCATTCGCGTGAATATTATCATCATGATTTCCGGATCAGGCAGGCTGTGGATCAGCTCGTAAATGGATTTTTTCCAGGTGTTAATAATGAATTCGAACCTATTTTTGATTCATTACTGGAGGAAAATGATCAATATTTCGTTCTAAAAGATTTTGCTTCCTATGCAAATGTACAGGATGAAATAGGTCAAAAATTCATAGACAAGAGCCAATGGCAGAAGATGAGTTTAGCCAATATCGCTCATGCCGGTTATTTTTCAAGTGATCGTACGATTAGGGAATATGCAGACGATATTTGGGGAATAAAGCCGCTCAAATAAGAAAAAGCTTCTGCCAGCATATGGCAGAAGCTTTTTACTTATGAAAAGAAGTGACCGATAAAGATGCCAATCGCAAGTAAAAACCCAAAAATGGTATTTGTTTGAGCAGTAGCAATCATAGCAGGTGCCATTTTTAAAGGGACGTTATTTTCAATAAAGCCTTTGATTGCTTTAATTGGTTTTGGAAGACTTAAAATGACAATGGCTGTCCAAAAAGAAGCAATACCACTAATAATAAGACCTACAATCCAAAGGTAGGAAAAGGTAAACATGCCTGCTAATAGAAAAATAGCTTTCTTCTTACCTAATAAAATGGCTACGGTTTTACGGCCATTCTCTTTATCACCATCTAAATCACGAATGTTATTAGATAACATAATCATACCAACTAATACCATACTAGGAACCGAAAGCAGAACACTTGAACGATCGACAGTTCCAGTTTGAATAAAGAAGGAAATTAATATAATCAGCATCCCCATAAAGAAACCTGAAAGAATTTCCCCAAATGGTGTATAAGCAATCGGAACGGGTCCACCGGTGTAGAAATAACCAACCGCCATACAAACAAGTCCTACAAGGGCTAACCACCAGCTGCTGCTAGCACAAATATAAATGCCCAACAATAAAGCAATGAAATAAAAACCAAAAGCAAGATTGAGGACCGTTTTGGGTTTAATTCCATCACGGACAATGGTTCCGCCAATCCCGACGGATTCCTTCGTATCTAATCCACGAACATAATCGAAATATTCGTTAAACATATTGGTTGCTGCTTGAATTAACATACTGGCAATAAGCATGGCGATAAATAGACCGATATGAACCGTCCCTGTTTTCAGGGCTAGTGCAGTACCAAGTAATACAGGTACAAATGAAGCAGTTAGTGTATGTGGTCGGGTCATTTTCCACCAAACTTGGAACCCACGATTCGCATCAATGGACTGTTTTGAGTTTTTCTGTAAATTTGACTCCATACAGTTCTCCCCCTTAAATAAATTCTATTTCTATTTCTATCTCTATAATAAGATTACAAGTAATTATGGCTGTATTCCCAAACCTTAGTGTATGGAATTCCATGTTTAGTGTCAATTAATTTTTGTTTTCAAAACTAGAAGATAATCCCTGCTCGGTTATTATGGAATCAATCGAGGAAAACTACGTTAATAAACCCCTAATTAACCTTCATTTTGAGTTTTGATATATAATAAGGAATAAGGCTGGGCTGAAGTGATAAGTATTATTGACTTATTTACAATGAGAGTAGTATCTTAGAATAGGCTTTAAGATGAATGGATAACAGTCATTTAGGCTGTTTTGGAGGGATTTGTTTGATTACCATTCAAGAAACAGAAATAAAACAAAAGGGTCTATTAGGAATCAAGCGGGCACGGGAATTGAACCGGTCCATTTTGGTCAGTGAAGTTCATAAAATGGACAAGGCAAACCCCTTAACCCTCTTTCAGGTCGGAGGAGACCGTTATTATGGGGAACGCTTTTTTTGGAAAGACCCGACAAACGAAATGGTTCTTGTCGGACTAGGAATTTCAAAGCAAATTCAATCGGTTCAGGCTGCTGACCGCTTTTTTCATGTTGAAAAAGAGTGGAAAAATTTTTTAAAGGACAGTCTCATTTTTAATGAATACGAAGTGGATGGTGTTGGACCTCTTATGTTTGGTGGTTTTTCATTTGATCCTTTAAAAGAAAAAACTAAAACTTGGTCCAAATTTGCCGATTCTTTATTCCATATACCCAAATTTTTATTCACCATTGTTAACGGTGAAACATATTTAACAACCAATATTGTCATTACACCAAATGATGACCTGTTATTATATAGCAAGAGTATGGAAGAAAGAAATCAGTTGCTTCAATCATTAGAAAAAAGTCTTCAATTAGAAACTCCAGCATTAATTAAGACAATGGAAATCTCTCCTGACCAATGGAAACAGTCAGTTGACAGAGTAGTGAAAGAATTGTCAGAAGGACTTTTAAAGAAAGTAGTACTTGCCCGGGAGCTTAGACTGGTGTTTACCTCACAGGTAGAAGCAGAGGCGGTCCTTGAAAATTTATATATTCAACAGCCGGCAAGCTATATCTTTGCATTTGAGTCCCACGGCGATTGCTTTATAGGGGCATCTCCAGAGCGGCTAATCAAAAAGCAAGGGGCAGAGGTCTATTCTACCTGTTTAGCTGGCTCCATTTCTCGTGGCAATACGGAGGAAGAGGATCAGCAATTAGGACAAACGCTTTTAACTGATCCGAAAAATCTAATTGAACACGGGTTTGTGGTCGAGATGATTAAAGAAGCGTTAGAACAATCCTGTAAAGAAGTGATTCTCCCGAATAAACCGCAATTAATGAAAATGCGTGATATACAACATCTTTATACACCTGTAATTGGGAAATGCGGTCCAAACACATCCTTATTGTTGCTGGTTGAGAAGCTCCATCCTACACCTGCTCTTGGGGGACTACCCAAAACAGCTGCGATCGAAAAAATTAGAGAAGTAGAAGTATTAGACCGCGGACTATTTGGCGGACCGCTCGGATGGGTTGATTATCAACAGAATGGGGAATTCGCGGTGGCAATTCGTTCAGGATTGATTCAAGGAGATGAAGTATCCTTGTTTGCCGGATGTGGTGTAGTATCCGATTCGAATTCTGAAGAGGAATATATGGAAACAGCTTTAAAGTTTAGGCCAATGCTTCGGGCTCTTGGAGGAGAAAAATAATGAATCATCAAGAGGCACTTACTGCTTATATTGCAGCCTTTGTTACAGAACTTGTATTAACTGGTATTCGGGATGTAGTGGTCAGCCCTGGTTCTAGATCCACGCCGATGGCATTGATCATGGCTGAGCACCCTGATTTAAACGTTCATATCCATGTGGATGAGCGTTCAGCAGCCTTTTTTGGCTTAGGAATGGCTAAGTCTGCGAACAGACCTGTAGCCCTTTTATGCACATCTGGTACAGCGGCAGCCAATTATTATCCTGCGATTGTGGAGGCTAAATATTCCCGTGTACCACTGCTCGTTCTGACTGCCGACAGACCACATGAATTAAGAGAAGTAGGGGCTCCACAGGCTATTGACCAATTTCATTTGTATGGTCAACATGTTAAATGGTTTGCAGATATGGCTCTGCCAGAGAACAGCCAAGAAATGCTTCGCTATGCGAGAACAATTTGTGCTCGTGCCACAGCCATCGCTACACAGGCACCAGCAGGACCTGTACATTTGAACTTCCCATTTCGAGAACCACTCATTCCCAAAATGGACGAATATCTCTTTACACTTTCTGAACGAACAGAGGGTTACGTGAAGGTTCACAACGGAGATTTAGTTGTACAAGATCAAGTGTTTAAAGACATCGCGGATAAATTGAATGGGATCAAAAAGGGTATGATTGTTTGTGGGAATTTGGCAGATGAAAAATTTGCCCAAGCAGTTACAGGACTTGCAGCCAAATTAAACTATCCGATCTTAGCTGACCCGTTATCGCAATTAAGAAGCGGCACCCATGAAATGGATCATATTGTTGAAACCTATGATTCCTTTTTAAGGAATCAAGAGGCCAAATCTTTTTTAAAGCCTGATGTTATCATTCGATTTGGGGCGATGCCTGTTTCGAAAGCGTTAACTATCTTTCTAAAAGAAAATCATATGGCTGAGCAACTTGTTGTTGATGGTGGAGGCGGTTGGCGTGATCCTTCTGCTATTTCAACCAATATGATTTTTTGTAATGAAACGTACTTTTGTGAAAAATTATTATCTCATTTGAAAAAAAATTCCTCTTCTGCTTATCTTGAAAGTTGGAAGAAAATGAACGAACTGACAAAAGAAAATATGGCAGTTATTCGTGATGTAGTAGAATTAAGCGAAGCTAAGCTTTTTTATCAATTAGCAGAATTCCTCCCAGCTGAATCGACTCTATTTGTGGGAAACAGCATGCCAATCCGGGATTTGGATAGTTTCTTCATTAGCAATCAAAAATCGATTAAAGTAATGGCGAATCGTGGGGCAAACGGTATCGATGGTACCGTTTCGACGGCTATTGGTACAGCTGTTTATCGAAAGTCCGTCTATTTAGTTTTAGGGGATTTAACATTCTTCCATGATTTAAATGGTTTGATTGCAGCCAAGCTAATGGGAATTGATATTCATATTATTCTCGTTAACAATAATGGAGGCGGAATCTTCTCGTTTCTCCCGCAATCAGAGCATCCAAAGCATTTTGAACTTTTATTTGGAACCCCATTAAATATTGACTTTGAACATGCTGTTAAGATGTTTAATGGGCATTACACGAAAATAGCTAATTGGGACCAATTGGGAACATTATTAAGACAAAGCCATGATCAAAGCGGGATTCATGTTTATGAGATTCAGACAAATAGAGACAGAAACCGGGAGGAACATCGTGATTTCTGGCGTGCGGTTTCCCGGGAAATATCAAATCTTGTCAATGAGGGACAGGAATGATTGTCGCTCTCGATGGGGTAAAATATCATTTCGAAGTTTGTGGTGAAGGGTTTCCCCTTGTTTTATTGCATGGCTTTACAGGTGATTCAACCACTTGGGAACCTTTTGTGGAGCGGTGGAAGGGGCATTCGGAGTTAATAATCCCGGATATTATCGGACATGGTAAGAGTGACTCTCCTAAAGAGGTGAAATATTATCAAATCGAATCCATGGCCAACAATCTCAACCGCTTTCTTGATAGACAAGGTATTAATCAAATAGATTTACTTGGCTATTCAATGGGGGGCAGACTTGCCTTAACATTTGCTCTTGCTTTTCCAAACAGGGTTCGAAAGTTAATCTTGGAAAGTGCTTCACCAGGTCTTAAACTAGAGAGTGAAAGAGAACTTCGCCGTATGAACGATGCAAAACTTGCAAACTTTATAATAGACAATGGTATGGATTCATTTGTTGATTATTGGGAAAATATCCCCTTGTTTCAGACGATGAAGAGACTTCCAGCTTCACTGCAAGCTAAGGTAAGAGAACAGAGATTAAGGAATTCTCCTCAAGGGCTTGCGAATAGTTTACTTGGAATGGGAACCGGCTCACAGCCATCTTGGTGGGAAAAGCTTGACCAACTTAGCTGTGATGTTTTGCTGCTTACAGGCCAGGAGGATCAAAAATTTTGTCAAATTGCTGAAGTGATGGTGAAAAGTATCAACAAAGCAACCTGGATTGTGCTTGAAAATTGCGGTCATGCAATTCATGTGGAAGAACAAGAAAAGTTTGGTACAATAGTAAATGACTTTCTGAAATGATAAAAAAGTATAAATTTTGACTTTGAGAAATGTCTAGCTCCAGCGCCTAGCCCCTCGATGGTCATAAGCCACTCCCAAAATGAAGGCAAAAAGCGCCTTCTTTTTGGGAGCGTCTTATGCTTGTCGGGGCTGACCAAGGCGCTTGCGCTTTTCTACTAATCAATCATAAAGGGAGGAAATCATTTTGGCAGTAGAATGGATTCCAGGAAAAAAATATGAAGAAATCCTATATGAAACATATAATGGGATTGCAAAAATCACCATCAACCGTCCACATGTACATAATGCTTTTACACCAAAGACGGTCATGGAATTAATTGATGCTTTTGCATATGCACGTGATGATTCAAACATCGGTGTTATTGTATTAACAGGCGCTGGTGATAAAGCGTTTTGCTCCGGTGGAGACCAAAAGGTAAGAGGACATGGCGGATATGTGGGTGACGACCAAATCCCTCGTCTAAATGTGCTAGATCTTCAGCGGTTAATCCGTGTAATTCCAAAACCAGTTGTGGCGATGGTAAAAGGTTATGCTATTGGCGGTGGACATGTCTTACATATTGTTTGTGACTTAACCATTGCAGCTGATAATGCTGTTTTTGGCCAAACAGGTCCAAAAGTAGGAAGCTTTGATGCTGGTTATGGTTCCGGCTATTTAGCTAGAATTGTTGGTCACAAAAAGGCACGTGAAATCTGGTATTTATGCCGTCAGTATAATGCACAAGAAGCTTTGGATATGGGCTTGGTTAATACGGTCGTTCCATTAGAGCAAGTAGAAGATGAAACCATTCAGTGGTGTGAAGAAATGCTTGAGAAAAGTCCAACTGCTCTTCGGTTCTTAAAAGCTGCGTTTAATGCGGATACCGATGGCTTAGCTGGTATTCAACAATTTGCCGGTGATGCAACATTGCTTTACTATACAACGGATGAAGCAAAAGAAGGCCGCGATGCCTTTAAAGAAAAACGTAAACCAGACTTCGGTCAATTCCCTCGTTTTCCTTGATGAAAAGCGTTTTTCCATTACAGCTTGATGGTATATACCATCAGGCTGTTTTTATAATAAGAAAAGCGAAGCTAGATAAAATTCGATTAGAAAGGGTGACAACATGGATACACAAATGATGCCAAATTTTTTAATCAAACGTGCTTTTTTAACCCCGAACCGGACGGCCATCTATTTTCAAGACCAATCGCTCTCTTTTAAAGAGCTGTATGACCGTTCTATAGAGACCGCTGGAAGGCTGCAGGCATTTGGAATCAATAAGAATCATTTTGTTGGAGTTTTATTAAAAAATCATCTTGATACGGTAGTCATTCTATTTGCGCTGCAGTTATTAGGGGTAAAGGCAGTGATTTTAAATAACCGATTGACACCAGCAGAACTTGTTTGGCAATTAAAGGATTCAAAAGCTGCATTTCTCGTTCTTGAAGATTCCTTTAATGAAATCGAAAAAGTAATCAATCAAGAAATCGAACAGTTAACCACCATTACGAAGAAACAAATAGACCAAATAGAATCGACACTTCCTGTGATTCAAGAAGAAATCAGTCTCACTGATATTTGTACGATTATGTATACATCAGGCACAACCGGCAATCCCAAAGGGGTGATTCAGACGTATGGAAACCATTGGTGGAGTTCAACTGGTTCTGCCCTTAATCTTGGCACAATCGAAAGTGATTGCTGGCTCTGTTCGGTCCCCCTTTTTCATATTAGTGGTTATTCCATCCTGATGCGAAGTGTTATTTACGGGATGCCCATTGTTCTCCATGAAAAATTTGATGTTGAAAGAACAATCAAAGATATTACTCTTAATAGAGTCACGATCATGTCAGTAGTAGGTACCATGCTGACACAAATTGTCGAGAGACTTGAGGAAAGAAGGCTGCCAGGCTTATTCCGTTGTATGCTGTTAGGCGGTGGTCCTGCACCCTTACCATTATTAGAGGCATGTGTGAAAAAAGATATACCTGTCTTTCAAACATACGGAATGACCGAAACCTCCTCGCAAATCGTTACCCTTTCTCCCGAAGACAGTATACGAAAACTTGGTTCAGCCGGTAAACCGTTATTTCCTTCCCAGGTTAAGATTGAGCTTGAACCGGGCGTGATGGCAGCAACAGGTATAGCTGGTGAAATTGTCGCCAAAGGTCCAAATGTGACTCCAGGCTATTTGAACCGTCCACAAGTAACCGAAGACAAGATCCGCGATGGTTGGTTTTATACAGGAGATATTGGTTATATAGATGAAGAAGGATTTCTGTATGTTATGGATCGAAGAAGTGACCTCATCATTTCCGGTGGTGAAAATATCTATCCTGCCGAAATTGAAGCGGTGTTATTAGCCCATCCAGATGTAATGGAAGCGGGTGTTACCGGGATAGACGATCCAAAATGGGGGCAGGTGCCTGTTGCTTTTATTGTTAAAAAGGAATGTAGAACTTTATCTGGTGAGGAATTACAGCAATTCTGTACGGAACGTCTTGCTAAATACAAAGTACCGAAGGCAGTTTATTTTACATATAATCTGCCAAGAAACGCTGCCAAAAAATTGCTCCGCAGAAAACTAAGAGAGTGGGTGGAAGGGAATGAACATTGCTCGAATTGAGCTCTATATCATTCAAATGCCCTTAAAGTCTCCTTTTTTAACCCATTTAGGAGCCGTTGAAAGCCGTGAAGGAATTATTGTAAAGGTGACCGATAAAGCTGGTCTCTTTGGGTATGGAGAAGGGGTAGCCTTTTCCACTCCTTGGTATACAGAAGAGACGGTTAAGACTAGTTTACATATACTAAAGGATGTTTTAATTCCATTAATAAAAGAACATCCGATTAAGCGGCCTGAAGAGGCTGCACAGCTTTTTCAAGCCATTCGAAGGAACAATATGGCAAAATCAGCCTTAGAAACAGCATTATGGGATTTGTACGCCAAACAAGAATCGTCACCCTTAGCCAAAATTTTAGGCGGTACTCGTGCTAAGATTGCATCGGGGGTAGTAGTGGCTACGGATTCTACAGCAAAAGCGCTGCAGCAAATTGAGCAATATTTAGTGGAGGGCTACCAGCGGATAAAGGTGAAAATTAATCCTAAACAAGATTATTCCTTTCTTGCCGAAATCCGCAAGCTGTATCCCGAGCTTCCGATTATGGTTGATGCTAATTCCGCTTATACATTAAATGACATTGATCGCCTAAAGGCATTAGATGAATTGAATTTGCTTATGATCGAACAGCCGCTTGCACATGACGATATCATCGATCATGCCATACTCCAAAAAGAAATCAGAACGCCTATTTGTTTGGATGAAAGTATTGTAACCTTTGAGGATGCGAAGAAGGCGATTGAACTTGGCAGTTGTCAGGTCATTAATATTAAAGTCGGTCGAGTGGGCGGGCTTTTTGAGGCAAAACGCATTCATGATTATTGTATGAGTAAGGATATTCCTGTTTGGTGCGGCGGGATGATTGAATTTGGAATCTCCAGGGCCCATAATATTGCACTCGCATCACTGCAAGGTTTCACCATTCCGAGTGATATCTCTGCATCCTCTCGTTTTTGGGAGGAGGATATAATTCTGCCAGAGGTACAGGTAAATAAGGGATATGTTCAGGTACCAAATACCCCGGGGATTGGATTTAGCCTTAATGAAAAAAGGCTGCAAGAAGCGTTATTGTCAAAGAAGACATTTCCATTTTAAATAGGAAGAGGTGAATCAGACATCTGATTCACCTTTTATGCTTGTCCAGCTTTCAGCGCATAGCTCCGACAAGGCGCATACCCTTTTCTTACTTAACTTAACTGATGTGAGGGTTCAAATGTCTTACAATCGGTTTCTCTGCTATTATCAGCTGTTTCCCCTGTATGGCTGACAACGTAAATTTGCTCAGCACTACATCTATTGCCACTCGCCCAAAATGTACAGTTATTGACTTCGCATAAAACATCTTTTGCCATTTTGTATCACCACTCCTTAATAATTAGGATACAAAAATAGCTTTTGATAATATTCAAACAAATATCCTTGCCAGATTTGAGCATTATTTTTTGCCCAATTTGAGTTGTCTTAAGTATCGTTTATCATTCATAAACAGACTCCAGAAATAGATAAAACCGGGAAACAAAATCGCAAATCCCACAATATAGGTAATAAAAATGGCTCGAAAAGAATTCGGGTCAGTAAAGGCAGAGTGAATGGTCACTTCAGGGTAAACAATGTAGGGAAGATGTGCCTTCCCATATACATAACTTGCAAGTAAATATTGAATTGTAATGGCAATCACCGATAAACGGGGGATGCCTTTTGTCTTTGTTTTGGCAGAGGGAAGTAATAAACCTAATCCACCCACTAGGAAACAGGCAAGTGATAAATAAAGAAATGGAAGGTCATCCATCATTTTATTGTATATCCAAACGGCTTCATATTTTAAGGTGATCATAATCAAAAATGCCATTAGTAATGAGATCGGTCCAATAAACAGGGCGTCTCGTCGGTAGATACGGTATGCTTCAAACTCCTCCGAAGCTTTGGAATAGTCCGCTAACAATAAAGAGGAAAGAAAAAGTGTACTTGTAATCGCAAAACCGAAAAACGCATATTCATTCGGGCTGCTAAAAAGTCCAGCTAAATCTAATGATTGCCGGTTACCTAAGAAGTGGACATAGTTTCCATGCGTAATCGGCAGAACACTTATTAATAATCCAGGAATTAAAATACCGCAGATACCCGATATATAGGTGAGTGGTTTTTTATATTCATCGGCGATATGTGAAAAGACTAGAAACGCACTTCGTACCGAAAGTAATAACAGAATGAGACTCCCTGGGATTAATAAAATCGTTCCAAGCGTGTAGGCTCCCTTGGGAAACATACTATATACTGCTACTACTAAGGCGACAATAAAGGTGTTGGTTACCTCCCATGTTGGCGAGAGGTACCGATTGGCAATGTTCGTCGCAGTCGTTTTTTTTCGATTAATATAAAACATCGACCAAAACCCTGCCCCAAAATCCATTGTTGCCATAACAGCATAGATAAAAACAAATCCCCATAACACTGTTACTGCAAGATAAGCATCCAGCATGTTTGTTCCACCTCTTTAAGAATTTGAACTAAAAAGGGGTACCCCTTTTTGATCAGCACGGTTAAGGTCATCCACAACAGTATTCTTTTTAAAATAATAGCGCAATACAAATAGGACTGATAAAGCGAGGATGACATAAACAAATGCGAATAAAGCAAATAAGATCCCAAGATTCGTTGCCGTTGTAGCAGAATCTGCCGTGGACAGAATCCGATAAATGGTCCATGGCTGTCTCCCCGTACAGGCAAAAATCCAGCCGAATTCAATGCCTAAAACGGCTAATGGACCGGATGCCACATACAGCCACATCAACCATTTTGGAAACGCATCTTTTTTAAAGAATTTTTTTAACGCGAGCCCTAGGAAGGAAATTAGGATTAACAGAGATCCGACACCAACCATCGCATTAAATAGTGTATGAATAAACAGCGGCGGCCAATATTGTTCTGGATAGTCGTTCAGACCTTTCACAACGGTATCAAACCTGTTTCCCGCTAAAAAGCTTAAAGCCCAGGGAATTTCGATTCCCCATTTTACTTCTTGGGTGGCTTTATCAGTAAAACCGCCAATCGTTAAAGGGGCATGGGATTGTGTTTCAAATAGCCCTTCTGCAGCTGCAAGTTTTTCCGGTTGATATTTATGTAGGTATTGAGCTGACTCATGACCATTAAGAGCGGTTAATAAGGAAAATACTCCGCCTATCACTAAACTTAACAACAATGCTTTTTGATGGAATTTATAAACCCTTGAAGAGTTTTTAGCTTTTAACATTTTATAGGCAGATACGGTGGCGACGATAAATGCTCCAGTGGTATAAGCAGACAATGCTACATGTCCGGCAGTTACAAAAAAGCTTGGATTAAAAAAGGCAGCCCAAGGATCGATATCGACAATTTTTCCGTTAACGATA
Organism: Neobacillus cucumis; assembly: GCF_016908975.1. Classification (GTDB taxonomy): domain Bacteria; phylum Bacillota; class Bacilli; order Bacillales; family Cytobacillaceae; genus Neobacillus; species Neobacillus cucumis. The sequence goes on along the minus strand of NZ_JAFBEX010000008.1, from coordinate 254,118 downwards.
TCAAAACCGGCGGGTGTTCCCTCAAAGGCATGGACATTAGTAATTAAGACGGCGGAGCCCATTGCCCCTATGGCGACGAGAACAAGGCTTGCAATCCTCATCCATGGTGCAATTCTTTCCGCAGCATAAACATAAATGGACATAAAAAGGGCTTCAATAAAAAAGGCATAAATCTCAATTTGAAATGGCAACGGCATTACCCTGCCAATGACTTCCATAAAACCTGGCCACAGCAATGATAATTGTACTCCTGCAATGGTTCCAGTTGGAATTCCAACCCCCAACAGGACAGCGAAGGCCTTTGTCCATCTTTTGGCCATTACCACATATTCAATATCTTTTGTTTTTTGATAGAGAATTTCAGCTGTCAAAATCATGAATGGCAGACCAACGCCGATGGTCGCAAAAATAATATGAAAACCCATGGTCGTTCCAAATAGACTTCTTGCAATAACTAAATCACTCATATAAATCTTCCTTTCTCAACAGACACATATGGTTTTATTGTCTGCAGGGAAGGGATTCCTATGTAATATAAAAAAAATTTGCCTAAATGCAAGTATAATATTTGTTTCATGCAAGGCATATTATGTATGCTTAATAGGAAAGGATGGGATTAAAAATGACAAAAATTTTAAATGAAATCTTAGATTTTAACCAGCAATTCGTAGAAAATCACGAATATGAAAAGTATGAAACAACCAAATTCCCTAACAAAAAGATGGTCATTCTTACTTGTATGGATACACGTCTCTTGGAATTGCTGCCTAAAGCGTTGAACTTGGGTAATGGGGATGCCAAGATTGTTAAGGATGCAGGTGCTCTGGTGTCACATCCATTTGGAAGTGTAATGCGGAGTATTTTAGTTGCTTTATATCAATTAAAAGCACAAGAAGTCTTGGTTATAGCCCACTACGATTGTGGGATGAGCGGAATGAAAGCAGAACCTGTGATTGAAAGCATGAAAGAAAGAGGAATATCGGAAGAAACATTCAAAACCCTTACATATTCCGGAATTGATATTGAATCATGGCTGCGTGGATTTGAAAGTGTAACTGACAGTGTCAAACACAGTGTGGATATGATCAAAAATCATCCACTAATGCCAAACGATGTTCCAGTACACGGTTTGGTTATTGACCCTAAAACAGGCAAGCTTGATTTAATTGTCGACGGATATAAGGATTAAGATTTGGGCTGTTTTTTATCAGGTACAGGATCTACCCCACCTGGATGAAAAGGATGGCATTTTGCTATCCGCTTAATCGTTAGCCAGCCGCCTTTGATGGCACCAAAGCGTTGAATTGCCTCTAGTCCATATTGCGAACATGTTGGATAAAAGCGGCAGGTTGGCGGTTTGATAGGTGATATCACGACCTGATAAAAACGAATAAGCAATAGAAAGATTTTTTTTAGCATACGTTTCTCCTTTTGAATACAGTGTTCATACGTACAACATACCATAAATAGAAATAATCGTCTAAATTGTTAAATGCAATTATGTTGATGAATAAGATCGGAATTTATAGTATGATGGAGAGAGAAAGAAAAGGGAGTGAATGATATGCCTTCAGTAGAAAGCTTTGATTTAGATCATAATGCTGTTAAAGCCCCATTTGTGAGACACTGTGGTGTTCATAAAGTAGGCAGTGACGGTATTGTTAATAAATATGATATCCGTTTTTGCCAACCCAATAAGCAGGCAATGAAACCAGATGCGATCCATACATTGGAGCATTTACTTGCCTTTAATATCCGCAAGCATTCCGAAAAGTATGACCACTTTGATATCATTGATATTTCACCAATGGGCTGTCAAACAGGTTATTATTTGGTCGTAAGCGGCGAACCAACCGTAGAAGAAATTATCGACCTTCTCGAAGATACAATGAAAGATGCTGTTGAAATTGTTGAGATTCCTGCTGCAAATGAAAGACAATGCGGCCAGGCAAAACTCCACGATTTAGAAGGGGCTAAACGCTTAATGCGTTTCTGGCTTGACCACAGCAAAGAAGAATTAAAACAAGTATTTGCGTAAGATAAAAAAATTCCTATTCACAATGAATAGGAATTTTTTTATCCCTTATTTTCATCTTCTTTTTTCTGTTTCTCTTCTGAATCCATATAGGGATTATTATCCAACGAATCCACCGTATGTTTATAAGAATACGCTTTTGAAGTGGTTGTAACTGCGAGCAATAAAATAACCATCACAATAATAATCCCTACCACTATGACCGTAAACATAATTCATTCCCCCCTCTTCCATTCAATTGTAACATGATTAAAGGAACCGTTTTGAAAAAACACAAAAAAAGGAAGCGCTTCCGCTTCCGGGTGTCAGGTATTATGTAATAATCAATGTATATTCCTAGGATAATAAGTATGTGTACGGTGCTGACCATACTCTTCTTGAGCAAATTTACCTTTTAAGCTTTCAATCAGATAAAGTCCCATTAAATCATAAAGCTCTTGTTTATCCATCTCTTGAATTAAGGCAAGCAAGTCTTCATGTGACATTTCTTCTAAAAAAGCAAAAGTCAACATATCGATATCTTCTTCATCACCGGTTAATTTGTTTCGATACATTGCATACAATTCATCAACTAATTTCATTTTTACCACCTCCTATTCCGGTTTTGATTTGATTAGACGAGAAAAGAATATACTTATTGAATACCCATAAAAGTAGAAAATCATCCCTGTCTGTTAAAAAATGAATTGACTGAAAAGTCTGTTTTCTTGTTTGTATGTATATTATATAAGATTACCCGCTAAAAAATGAGTCGAAATGTGAAAAAGAATAAAAATTTCTCTATTTGCACATTACTAAACAGTAAAAGGGGTTGAAGTAATGGATGAACAGAAGAAATCCTACTATATAGATGTAGGGACCGGTCATATTTCCAGTAATGCTTCAAGTTCCACTTGGAGCTACAAAATTGAAGCAACAGACGAGGAAATTTCCCAATTAAGAGAGCTGTTTAATCAAAATTATTCCACTGAATGGCAAAACTTTTTTAGAGCCCATGTCCCTTTTGTTCAATATCATTACGACAGGGAGAATGACACCTACGATAGTACGATCCAACAAGTATACGGTATTATTTATAAACTTGGAGACCAAGAGGCGAAAAGCCATATCGAAAGCATGAACATTCTGCCAAAAAATCAATAAATTACTTTGATGAGAATCCAGGAGTTTAAGGATTCTCCTTTTTTATATATAATTATAGCATGAAAGTAAATTTGGGGCGGTTAAAGATGAATGAATTTCTCGATTATTATGGAAATAAAATTGAACTTGCTTTTAGTCCTGACGCATTTAATATGAAGGCTATGCATGTATTGGTGATTTGCCAATACAAAAATTGCTGGCTATTAACCAAGCATAAACTTCGAGGTCTAGAATTCCCAGGTGGAAAAGTAGAAAGTGGCGAAACACTTGAAGAGGCAGCGAGAAGAGAGGTCTTTGAAGAAACAGGGGCGGTTCTTTCCGACCTTCAATTTATTGCCGAATACAAAGTCAACGACACCAAAGGTGCTTTTGCTAAAGCCGTCTTTTGGGGAAAGGTGGACAAGGTAGAGAAGACCCAAACCTACTTTGAAACAAATGGACCAGTCAAAGTTGAGGGAGACCTTTTGCAGCTCCGCTTTGCTGAAGAATATAGCTTTATCATGAAAGACCAAGTGATTGAGGAATGTCTAAGATATATAAATAAAAAAAATAGCAGAAGTTAGGCTATCTGCTATTCTTTTATTAATTTTTTTTCCAATAAATCCACCAATTGATACATGACCGTGGCAAAAACAGCGATTACCAATAGCGATAAAAACACCAGCGTAAAATTAAATACTTGGAATCCATAAATAATCATGTAGCCAAGCCCTTTAGTGGAAACTAGAAATTCCCCAACGATTACCCCAACCCAGGAAAGACCCACATTCACCTTTAATGTCGAGATAATAGCTGGAAAGCTTGCTGGCATAATGGCTTCCTTAAAGCATTGAAGGCGTGTGGCCCCAAAGGTTTGCAGGACCTTTAAATAGTTAGGGTCCACTTCTTTAAAAGATGTATACACGACGATAGCGGTAATAATAACAGAAATAATTACGCCATTGGCAATAATGGAGGTATAGCCAGGACTAAGGGCAACGATAATAACAGGTCCCAAAGCGACTTTCGGCATGGCATTAAAAATTACTAGATAGGGATCTAAGATTTTAGAAAGCATGGGTGACCACCAGAGAATTGCTGCGATGATTACGCCGAGTACGGTGCTGACAATAAAGCCAATCACCGTTTCCAGTAAAGTGGCACCTAAGTTGGTTAGCAATGAGCCATCTTGAATCTTTTCAAGACATAAGTTCCAAATTTTTGATGGTGAACTAAAAAGGAGCGGATCAATCCACTGCATCCGGCTTAAAAATTCCCAACTAAAGAGTAAGAGTAGAAATATAACTAATTGATAAAAACGCACCCAGCTCTTTTGGACCTTTAAAGATTTGAGATACTGTTTATGGAGGAGTTCTATGTCATTCCTTTTTGGGCTCAAGAGACTCCAACTCCTTCCATATCGTTTGAAAGATACCTTGAAAGGCTTCATGATTTCTCGCTTCAAAAGGTGAAAGCTTCTGTAGTTCTTTCGGTATCTCGAAGATTTTGTGGATTTTTCCAGGCTTTGCTGAAAATAAAAAGATGCGATCGCTCATCGCAATAGCTTCGCCAATATCATGGGTAACTAAGATGGCTGTTTTTCCGAACTCATCTAATGTTTGAGAGACTAAATCTTCGAGCTTTAGCTTCGTTTGATAATCGAGAGCTGAGAACGGTTCGTCAAGCATCAAAAGTTTCGGCTCTGTCGCCAGTGTTCGAACAAGAGCAACCCGTTGTCTCATTCCGCCCGACAATTGTTTTGGAAGCTGTTTTTCCACTCCTTTTAAGCCGATTTGCTCCAATAAGTCCAGTGCGGCTGTTTTGGTATTTTCATTGAGCTGTTTCGATAGTTTAAGGCCTAATAAGATATTTTCTTCAATGGTTTTCCAAGGAAACAAATAATCCTGCTGCAGCATATAGCCGATTTCATTTTTAGAGGTAGAAACCGGTTTGTTTTCTAAAAGAACAGTCCCTTGGGTTGGTTTCAGCAGGCTGGAAATGATGGAGAGCAAAGTTGTCTTTCCACAGCCACTTGGGCCGAGGAAGGAGACAAACTCCCCTTCCTCAACGGTTAGTGAAATATCGGAGAGGGCCGTGGTGACAGAGGCTTTGGTGAAATAAGTGTGATGAATATCTTGAACCTTCAAGAAGCTCATGATACCGGCCTCCCTTTCCTTTTTTATTTTTTCATAATGCCTTCGGCCACTGATGTATTTACAAGCGTTTTATGGTCTACTTCTTTTGGAAGTTCACCTGCTTCTTTCATGATATTTTGCAGATTGTTCCACTCTTCTTCATCTAAAATAGGATCTGTTGCATAGGAACCTTGGCTCTTGTAGCGGTCGACAACGGTTTTCATAATTTCAAAATCGGTATCTGGGAAATACGGTTGGACTGCTTTAGCGATTTCCTCGGCACTGTGTGTTTGTACCCATTGCTGTGCTTTGTAAATTGCTCTAGTGAATTTTTCAACGGTGGCTTTATTTTCTTTCATATAGCTTTGTTTTGCCATAAAGGTTGTATAAGGAACATGCCCAGATTCCTTACCGAACGAGGCGACAATATAGCCCTTGCCTTCTTTTTCAAAGATGCTGGCAGTCGGTTCGAATAATTGCACGAAATCACCTGTGCCGGAAGAAAACGCATTGGCGATATTGGCAAAATCAACATTCTGAATTAAAGTGAGGTCTTGATGCGGGTCAATCCCATGTTTTTTTAACACAAATTCACCAACCATTTGTGGCATGCCGCCTTTGCGCTGACCAAGGAAGGTTTTGCCTTTTAATAAATCCCAAGAGAAGTTGTCAATCTTATTCCTTGCAACAAGGAACGTACCATCTGTCTGCGTGAGTTGGGCAAAATTGATGACTGGGTCATTGGACCCTTGAGCATAAACATAAATCGATGTCTCCGAGCCAACAAGAGCAATATCAGCGGCGCCTGAAATTAAGGTTGTCATCGTTTTATCACCGCCAGGAGTGGTGGTTAAGGTGACATCTAATCCCTCATCCTTGAAAAATCCTTTCGCAAGGGCGACATATTGTGGAGCATAAAATAGTGACCGTGTCACTTCAGCAATCCGAACTTTTACTACTTTAGTTGTTTTCGGCTCCGAACTCGAGCTGTTATTGCAAGCAGCTAATGAAATCATCAGTATGCTAATAAGAAGTAAGGCGTAACTACCTTTCAACCATTTTTTCAACATGAGGCCCCCCTTAATACCTTTTCATAAATCTGGGCTAATTGCCTATGATATGGTATGTAGGGGAGAAAAATGTGTGAATGCCCAGTGACGATTTATTTAAAAAAGAAAAGACAAAAGGATGGACTTTTAGATGGACATCAATAATGGCACGATTTTAGAAATCATTCGGTTTCCTTCTCCCAATCCCCGTGTTGAATTAAAAGTCATAACGTATCTATCTGGTGGATTAAAAGTAAAGGGGATGCTTGCCGAACCGATTCAGGATGGAAACTTCGACGGGTTTCTCTATTTAAGAGGCGGCATAAAAAACGTCGGAAAAGTAAGACCGGCAAGGATTGCCCAATTTGCCTCAGAGGGATTTATTGTTTTTGCCCCGTTCTATCGTGGGAACCAAGGTGGACAAGGAAATGAAGATTTCGCTGGAGAAGATAGGGAAGATGCCTATGCTGCTTTTCAAGTGTTAAAATCACTTCCAAGGGTTCGCGATATTCATATTTTTGGTTTTTCTCGCGGAGGAGTAATGGCCTTATGGGCAGGAATACAATTCCCGGAGGCTGCTTCTGTTGTTACTTGGGGTGGTGTCAGTGATATGACGCTTACATATAAGGAACGCAAAGATTTACGGAGAATGATGAAAAGGGTGATTGGCGGAACACCTGAGAAGTATCCAGACCGCTACAAAGAGAGAACGGCATTATATGCCTTGGAAAAAATGAAAGCACCCGTCTTAATCATTCATGGTGTAAAGGACCTTAATGTGACAATCGAGCATGCTTACCGCCTTGAAAGAAGGCTGAGGTCGTTAGACAAACCAGTAGAGTGCTGGTACTTTGAAGAGGTTACGCATTATTTTCCTCCGAGCCTTAATAGAAATGTCGTCCATGATTTAGCAAAGTGGATGAAAAATCAAACCAAAAGATGATAAAATAAAGGTAATAAAAGTGGAGGGGCGGATGTACATGGGTATGCCACTAGAGTTAAATACTTTAATTGTGACCAAAGGCAGGGAGCATAGGCTAGAGGAAAATCTTTTTGAGCTTGTTAAAGAAGGATACCGACTATACCCTATTGAAATTCCGATTGATGTCAGAAAAACACTTGACAGTGATTCAAATGGTACAGCGTTAATTAAGAAAGTGGAATGGCAAAAAAACACCACAACCATAACCTATCAATTAGTGTCCTTAAATTCTACGAATTAAACGATTATAAGTAATAATAAAGACATACAAAAGCCCCATATCTTTTTTGATATGGGGCTTTGCGTATAATTTGCCTGTTGATTTCCGCTCCAGGCGCTCGCTTTCCGCGGGCGCCTTCCGCTCCAATCAACTTGTTTTTTTATCTAAATTAAATAATAGGTCCGCCTTTATGTTCGATATCAGCTGAAACATCTTGGAACTTTTTAAAGTTTTCACGGAATTTTGCTGCTAGTGCCTTGGCTTTTTCCTCGTAGTCCTGCGCATCTGCCCATGTTTGACTAGGCTGTAGAACCTCATCAGGAACACCTGCAATATGAATTGGTATATTTAGCCCGAAAATTTTATCTTTGACTGTCTCTATTTGGTTTAATTCCCCTTCTATGGCTGCTTGGACCATTGCTCGAGTATAGGATAACTTCATTCTATTGCCAATTCCATATCCTCCTCCAGTCCAGCCCGTATTGACTAAGAAGACATTAGCATCATGCTCAAGGATTTTATCACCTAGCATTTCCGCATAACGTGTCGCAGGCAGCGGAAGGAATGGTGCCCCAAAGCAAGTAGAGAACGTTGCTTCTGGAGAGGTGATCCCGCGCTCGGTTCCGGCCAGTTTAGAGGTATATCCGCTTAAGAAATGATACATAGCTTGTTCTTTGGTTAATTTAGCAATCGGAGGTAACACACCAAAGGCATCTGCTGTTAAAAAGACAATGGTATTAGGGTGGCCGGCAATACTTGGCTTAATAATATTATCAATTGCCTCAATCGGATAGGCAGCCCTTGTATTTTCTGTCAGGGAACCATCATTATAATCAGGGGTTCTTGAATCAATATTTAGAACGACATTCTCAAGAACGGTACCAAACCGAATCGCATCATAAATTTGCGGCTCTTTGTCACGAGAAAGATTGATACACTTTGCATAACATCCACCTTCAATATTAAAGACGCCATTGGATGACCAGCCATGCTCATCGTCTCCGATTAGGCGGCGATTCGGGTCGGCAGAAAGAGTGGTTTTTCCTGTACCGGACAATCCGAAGAATAAGGCCACATCTCCCTCAATGCCAACATTTGCCGAACAGTGCATGGAGAAAATATTATTTTCAGGTAGTAAATAGTTCATCACAGAAAAAATTGATTTCTTCATTTCTCCTGCATATTCAGTACCACCGATTAGAACGATTCTTTGTTCAAAAGAGATGATAATAAAAGTTTCCGATTTCGTTCCGTCAAGGACGGGATCAGCTTTAAAGTTGGGAGCTGAGATTATAGTGAACCCGGCATCATGGGTGAATAATTCTTCTTCTGTCGGGCGGATAAATAACTGTTGGGCAAAGAGATTATGCCAGGCATATTCATTGATGACTTGAATCGGCAAGCGAGATTTTGGATCCGCTCCAGCAAATCCTTTAAAAACAAACATTTCTTTTTGTTGTCTAAGGTATTCAACCACTTTTTGATACAAACCGGTAAACGCTTCTCTAGTAATGGGCTGATTGGTAGGGCCCCATGCAATTTTATTTTTAGTAGACTCCTCCATCACAATAAATTTATCTTGAGGCGATCGTCCGGTGTATTTACCAGTTGAAACACAGACAGCACCCGTAGAGGTGAGAGAACCTTCGTTTCTTTCTAAAACCTTCTCGACGAGTTGGGGAACAGATAGTTGAAATTGGACATGACTTTCTTGTAACAATTCTTTTAAATCATTAGGAATATGAACAGAATTCATTGACCGAAACCTTCCTTTATCCATGTTTATTTGTTAAATAGTATAACACATTTATTTAAATAATCTATACTATTATTTAAAATTATGTGAATATTTTTAAATTAAGCTACTTAAAGGGAATCAAGGGGCTGTCTAATGAATTCAACAGAAAGGAGAAATTTACTCAAAAGAGGAAAAATTTGAACTAAATTCATTGACATTGTTGAAGCGAGTAGGTTATGATTTACCCTTGAACGGATACTCTCTTATCCCGAGCTGGTGGAGGGACAGGCCCTATGAAACCCAGCAACCTGCAAACGAAACACGGATTAATTTTGATCTGGACATTTTCGGGCAAAGGTGCTAAACCTGAAGCAAGGCTTGGCCTTGAACGATAAGAGTGAAAGGCACGCAGAAATTTGCTATCAACCTTTCCTCATATGATGGAAAGGTTTTTTGTATTTTACGTGCGATTACTACATAATTCTACTTTTTATTCCATCGTATAAACTTCAAGGGGACGATTAGAGGAAAATGAGGTGGGCAGGCAACAAGGCTCTTCCATATTTCTATAATAATAATCCCATGTTTATTTCATACTACTAGGGAATGAGTTCCGTATCAATCGAGGTTAAAGGGCTGTTTATAGTCATACAGCAAACCTCACTTTATTTCATATAAGGAGGAATTCAGATTGTCGACAAAACGTCGTTTGTTTACTTCTGAATCAGTAACTGAAGGTCATCCTGATAAGATTTGTGACCAGATTTCTGATTCCATTTTAGATGCTATTTTAGCTAAAGATGCTAATGCCCGTGTTGCCGCTGAAACTTCGGTAACAACCGGATTAGTTCTTGTAGCAGGAGAGATTACCACTTCCACGTATGTAGATATTCCTAAGATTGTTCGTGAAACAATTAAAGGGATTGGTTATAATCGTGCTAAATATGGTTTTGACTCTGAAACTTGTGCGGTCTTAACTTCCATTGATGAACAATCAGCAGATATTGCAATGGGGGTTAACCAAGCGCTTGAAGCTCGTGAAGGTCAAATGTCAGAGGAAGAAATTGAAGCGATTGGTGCAGGCGACCAAGGGTTAATGTTTGGATTTGCATGTAATGAAACAAAAGAGCTAATGCCACTTCCTATTTCTCTTGCACATAAACTTGCACGCCGTTTAACGGAAGTACGGAAAGAGGATATTTTACCTTACTTGCGTCCGGATGGGAAAACCCAAGTTACAGTTGAATACGATGAGAATGATAAACCAGTTCGGATTGATACGATTGTTATTTCAACCCAGCATCATCCTGAAATCGCCTTGGAGCAAATTCAGAGAAACGTAAAAGAATTTGTCATCAATCCTGTTGTTCCAAAGGAATTAATCGATGAGAATACAAAGTATTTCATTAATCCAACAGGCCGGTTCGTTATTGGCGGACCACAAGGCGATGCAGGGTTAACAGGTCGGAAAATCATTGTGGATACCTACGGTGGTTATGCTCGTCACGGTGGAGGAGCATTCTCCGGTAAGGATCCTACCAAAGTGGACCGTTCAGCTGCCTACGCGGCTCGTTATGTAGCGAAGAATATTGTCGCTGCAGGGCTGGCTGAAAAGTGTGAAGTTCAACTTGCCTATGCGATCGGAGTAGCAAGACCCGTTTCGATCTCGATTGATACGTTTGGAACAGGCAAGTTAACAGAAGATGCTTTAGTTGGTTTAGTTGAACAAAACTTTGATTTACGTCCTGCTGGCATCATTAAAATGCTTGATCTACGCCGCCCAATCTATAAGAAAACGGCTGCTTATGGTCATTTCGGACGCACAGATGTGGACCTTCCATGGGAACGGACCGACAAGGCCGAAACTTTAAAAGAGCAGGCCAACGTATAAGTAAAAAGGGAGTTGCATGTAAAATGTAACTCTCTTTTCTGTTTACTTAGGTAAAAAGAAGTGAAAAATGAAGGATAGCTTGGCTATGAAGTTTAAAAGTGATAAACTTTGATGAGTGTCTAGCTACAGCGACCAGAAGGCTTCGCACATCCCCCTACGATAAGTCAACACGAAAAAGCTTCCGCTCTTCGTGTTTCCTTTATCTCAGTCGATGTGCTCCAGTCCTGTCGTGCGCTTTACGGTCGCTTCCGCTTTTAATTTTTCCTGATGTTCACAGTGCCATTTTTTTTATAATAGTGTTAGTATAAGAGAGATGTTTTTTTAGAAGACGTTTAATATGAATTGGAGTAGGTGAGGTACATAATGTGTGGTTTTATCGGTTGTGTACACGACAAAACACAAAACTATAGTGATGAACAAAAACAACTTTTTAAAAATATGAATGATTTAATTACCCATCGCGGACCGGATGATGATGGTTTTTATTATGATGATCATATCCAATTTGGCTTTCGTCGTTTAAGCATTATCGATATTGAAAGTGGACATCAGCCGCTAACGTACGAAAACGAGCGTTATTGGATTATTTTTAATGGTGAAATTTATAATTATCTTGAACTTCGTGAAGAGCTGTTAAAGGAAGGTCTATCCTTTGCCACTCATTCTGATACAGAAGTCATCATTGCCCTTTATAGTCATCTTAAGGAAAAAGCAGTAGAAAAGCTGCGCGGAATGTTCGGTTTTGTTATTTGGGATAAGCAGGAACAAACTCTTTATGGGGCACGTGATCCGTTTGGAATTAAACCTTTCTTTTATTTAGAAGATGGGGAGCGGACTTTCTTTGCTTCCGAGAAAAAGAGCATTTTGCTGGCTTTAGAGAATGATGTACTTAACTATGATGCTTTACAGCATTATTTGACCTATCAATTTGTTCCTGAACCAGACACGCTTTCAGTGGGAATTAAAAAGCTTGAGCCGGGTCATTATTTTACCAAAAAAATCGGTTCCCCAATGATCATGAAAAAGTATTGGAAGGCCCATTTTAAGCCTGTTCAAAAAACAGAAGCAGATTTTACGAAAGAAATTCGCGATATTTTATTTGATTCTGTTGAAAAACATATGCGCAGTGACGTTCCGGTAGGGTCATTCCTATCCGGTGGAATTGATTCTTCTATCATTGCATCAATTGCGAAAGAATTTCATCCTGCGATTAAAACATTCTCTGTTGGTTTTGAACACAATGGGTTCAGTGAAATTGATGTGGCAAAAGAAACAGCTGAAAAATTGGGTGTTGAAAATATCAGCTATGTCATCACACCTGAAGAATATATGAATGAAATACCAAAGATCATGTGGCATATGGATGATCCGATGGCTGATCCAGCCTGTGTTCCGCTTTATTTTGTAGCAAGGGAAGCACGTAAACACGTGACCGTTGTTTTATCGGGTGAAGGTGCGGATGAATTGTTTGGTGGCTATAATATCTACCGGGAGCCGCAGTCCTTAGAGGTATTTAATAAAATTCCAAGAGTAGGTAAAGTGTTACTTAGAGGAATTGCCGGGATGATGCCTGAGGGAATGAAAGGTAAAAGTTTTATTGAGCGTGGCGTTACCCCTATGGAAGAACGTTATATCGGAAATGCCAAGATGTTCACTGAAATGGAGAAGCGTGATTTATTAAATGTTTACCGTGAAGGTTTAGATTATACCGATGTTACAAAGCCGCTATATCAAGAGTCAAGAGGGTATGACCCAGTGGACCGGATGCAGTATATTGATATCCACACTTGGATGCGGGGAGATATACTACTGAAAGCTGATCGGATGACCATGGCTCATTCACTAGAACTAAGGGTACCATTCCTAGATAAAGAAGTGTTTGAAGTAGCTTCCAAAATTCCAACTAGCCTAAAAACAGCCAATGGTACAACCAAGTATATTTTACGTAAAGCAGCTGAAGGCGTAGTGCCTGAGCATGTGCTCAACCGGAAGAAGCTCGGATTCCCTGTACCGATTCGCCATTGGTTAAAAAATGAAATGAATGAATGGGCTAAAAAGATTATTCGTGAGAGTAATACGGATCATCTCATCAATAAATCCTATGTCTTGGGCTTACTGGAAGATCATTGTCAAGGTAAAGCTGATAACAGCCGGAAAATCTGGACCGTACTGATGTTTATGGTTTGGCATCAGATCTATGTAGAAAATGTCTATTCTTTTCAACGTGATTATGCCTTGCAAAAAGAATTTCAATCATTAAAGCATTAATAAAAAAGCACCCAAAATTTTTGGGTGCTTTTGTCAATCTTTAAGACTGTAAAGACTTATAATACTGCCCTTTCTCGGCATATTCTGTATAGATGCGTTCCATATCTTTTTTGTCTTCGGGGGTTAATTCTCTAATAACTTTCGCTGGTCTGCCAAATGCTAAAGTATTAGGAGGGATTTTCTTCCCTTGGGGTACAAGGCTTCCGGCACCGATAAACGCACCTTCGCCGATTTCCGCCTGATCAAGTATAATCGAGCCCATGCCGACTAAGGCCCCTTTTCTTACAATACAGCTATGAAGAATGACTTGGTGCCCAATCGTGACCTCATCTTCTAAAATTAGCGGGTTATTAGGACTTTGGTGTAAGATAGAGTTATCCTGAATATTAACCTTTTTACCTATTTTTGTTGGGGCAACATCGCCGCGGATGACAGAATTAAACCAAACACTTGACTGGTCGCCAATTTCTACATCACCGGTTATGGTTACATAATCAGCAATAAAAGCAGTCTCAGCAATCAACGGATTTTTATCTTTATAGGGATAGATCAAATGGGTTCGCTCCTTTATATATGATAAATATATATTAACGAATATATGAAGGAGTTTTCAAAAAATAAATCCGTTATATGACAAATAAACATACGCATATATATTTTCAAGGGGGACGATCTATGTGGAAATGGGAAGCTGAAGGGGAGGCAAAAGCAGTTATTGTTATTGTACATGGTGCAATGGAACATCATGGCAGGTACGGCTGGCTAATTGAAATGTGGCGTTTAGCTGGGTTTCATATCATCATGGGTGATCTTCCAGGGCAAGGAATGACGACAAGGGCCAGCCGTGGTCATATTGATTCCTTTGATGAGTACATCATTGAGGTAAAGGATTGGGTACAGGCCGCCTATCAATATAACCTCCCGGTGTTTTTATTAGGTCACAGCATGGGCGGATTGATTTCGATTCGTTTATTACAAGAAGAACAACTGAATGTGGCAGGTGTAATCCTTTCTTCACCATGCTTGGGGCTTGTGAATGGACCTTCCAAATTTTTGAATGCACTCTCACATGTTATTAACATTGTATATCCATCTCTTAGAATGAATTCAGGGTTAACGGTTCAAATGGCGACAAGAAATGAGGATGTCCGAGAAGCCGATGCTAATGATACACTTTACGTGACAAAAGTTTCGATTCGTTGGTATCGTGAACTAGTGGGGGCAATAAAAGAAGCTTTCGAAAAAATGGAAGATACACAGGATCTACCAATGCTGGTGATGCAGGGCGGGGATGATAAAATTGTAAATAAATCGACGGTGAAACAATGGTTTAATCATGCTCCGTTGTCTGAAAAAAGGTTCAAGGAATGGTCTAAGTGTTACCATGAAATCTTTAATGAGCCTGAAAGAGAAGAAGTATTTGAATATGCGAAGGATTTTGTTTATAGTCAATTAAAAGCAATTGGTTATATAGTTTAGAAAGGTGATGTTTTCCATGATGCCAATCACCCTCATGTCCAGGGTCTACCGCAAAATCATACCTGCCGTCCATCAAGAATTGGCGTATTGGAGAAGCCGGGCTGAAAAGATCCCCAATCCAGAATTAAGAAAACAGGCATTAGCCAGTATCGAGCATAAAACCTTCCATTGTGAAGGAGGCGCCATTCTTGCCCTCACTGCGAGAGATGATTATAAAAAGGCTGTTAAGTTTATTGTCGCCTATCAGACGATTAGTGACTACTTGGATAATCTTTGTGACCGAAGTACTTCTCTTGACCCGGCAGATTTTGCTGCCCTTCATGAATCGATGTCAGATGCCTTATGCCTACAAGCGGAAACGAAAAATTATTACCGACTTCGAGATGACCAGGATGATGCTGGATATTTACATGACCTATCTGAAACATGCCGTTCTTGCTTAAGGGAGTTAACTCACTATGATTTAATCAAAGATTACCTTCAAGAGCTTTGCCGCTATTATTGTGATTTACAAATCCACAAACACGTGGTGAAGGAGGAACGGGTCCCGCGCCTAAAAAATTGGTTTAACCGTTATCAAGACAAACTGCCGGAGATGGAGTGGTACGAATTCTCGGCCTGTTCCGGTTCCACATTAGGGATTTTTTGTTTAGTTTCTTATGCGATGCGTCCAGATTTTAAATTAGAGGATGCCATCAGTATTCGCAGGGGCTATTTTCCCTACATTCAGGGCTTACATATTCTGTTAGATTATTTTATTGATCAAGAGGAAGACCAAAGGGGCGGTGACTTGAATTTCTGTACATATTATAAAAGTGAAGAAACCCTTTTTAAACGGTTAAAGCACTTTGTCATCGAGGCGGACCGCCATACAGAATTCCTGCCTCATAAAAAATTTCACCAATTGATTAATCGCGGGTTGTTAGGCATTTATCTTTCTGATGAAAAGGTTCGAAAACAGAAAAATGTCCGGAAATTAGCAAGAGGAATTATTAAATCAGGTGGATGGATTAGCTATTTCTTTTATTTTAATGGACTAGCATACCGTTCACTGCAAAAATCAGTTCCGGCCATCATAACAAGGTCAATATCAAAATAAAACCCGGCTTTCGCGGCAACGGGTTCTGATACCTGTTAAATTTACATCATTATATGTTAATTAAAATGTACACAAAAAAGCACTGCGATTTTTTGCAGTGTTTTTTTATTCAAACCTTAATAACAGGGCTTTGGTTCAGTTATTATTCATTGTTGATTTTCGTGTAGGTATGAGAATTCATAGACGGAAAATTTCCGTCTATTGTATATAGGGAGGCTTAAGAAGCAGATATAAGCGGAGATTTTCCGTTTAACTCCTCTAAATAAGACAAAATCAAAAGATTTGGGTAATATAAACGGAAAAACTCCCTTTATTTTTAGGGAAATATGGGTATTTCCCAATTTAAACGGAATTTTTCCGTTTATTTTTCGAACACACTTTAATAAGTAAAATGTATGCGAATTTTTTTTTTGTGATGGGTAACAAAACCCGTTGCTTTCGCAACCTAATTTAATTTTTTTTCAATAGCAATGATAAATGGTGGGTTATTCTGTTGATTAATAAATTGGTACTGTAGGACGTGGGCAGTTTTTTGATCAAGTTTTAGACAATATTGCATCAAAGCGTCCCGCTCGATGGCTCCTTGTTCATGACCATGATAAATAACAAGAACAATCATTCCTTCCGGAGCCATAATCGCTAATAACTGCTCGATGGCCGCAATCGTTGTCTCGGAATGGGTTACAATCGTTTTGTCACCGCCGGGCAAATAGCCAAGATTAAAAATCGCTCCGGTTATAGAACCATGTTCACTCACAGGAATCCTGTCAATCACTTTTTCATGTCCATTATGAAAAATAGTTACCCGATTTCTCAAGTTGTGCTGGTTTAAACGTTCGATGGTTGCGTCAATCGCTTCTTGCTGTACATCAAACCCATACACTTTTCCATGCTCACCTACTAATTCTGCTAAAAACACCGTATCATACCCATTTCCTAGGGTAGCATCTACCACAGTATCCCCAGGGGTAACGGCTTTTTTTAGTAAACTTTTCGCAAAAGGAAGAATCCGTTCCAAGATCATGATAAATTCCCCTTATCCTTTTGATAAAACTTCCCTTGCCAGCTGTTTCTTGCGGTTAATTCCGCATCAATCGAATTTAGAACTTGCCACTTATTTACGCTCCACATCGGTCCAACCATTAAATCAATAGGACCATCACCTGTAATTCGATGCACAATCATTTCGGGTGGTAAAATTTCTAATTGGTCACATACTAATTTTACATAGTCTTCTTGGCTAAGGAATTGAAGCATTCCTTTTTCATATTGTTTGACCATGGGGGTGCCTTTTAATAAATGCAGTAAATGAATCTTGATCCCCTGAACATCTAGCTTTGCAACCTCACGAGCTGTCTCCATCATCATGTCATAAGATTCAAGAGGCAGCCCGTTTATAATATGGGAACAAATTCTAATTCCGTGTTTCCTTAATTTATTAACGCCATCCATATAACATTGGAAGTCATGGGCACGGTTAATGAGTAAGGCCGTTCGCTCATGAACTGTTTGCAAACCTAACTCAACCCATAAATACGTCCGTTGATTTAGTTCAGCTAAATATTCAACAACGTCATCTGGCAGGCAGTCGGGACGAGTCGCAATGGATAATCCAACGACACCTTCTTGTTTTAGGACGGTTTCATATTTTTCCCGAAGAACCTCTACAGGTGCGTGCGTGTTGGTGAACGCCTGAAAATAGGCCATATATTTGCCGTCTTTCCATTTTGTATGCATTTTTTGTTTTATTTCGTTAAATTGGGTTTCTAGTGTTGCCAGTCTGTTACCAGCGAAATCACCAGACCCTGCCGCGCTACAAAAGGTACATCCGCCATGGGCAACCGTACCGTCACGGTTCGGGCAGTCAAATCCGCCATCCAAGGCTACCTTAAATACCTTATGACCAAAATGGTTTCGAAGGTGGTAATTCCATGTATGGTATCGTTTATCGTCAGTGGCATATTGAAAAGGTTTCGTCTTAAGCACTAGAGAAAACCTCCTTTTAAATAATCATGATTGCATAACCTCCATTTTATCATGAAGTAAACACATCTCCAATGGAATTTATTAAAACAAGGCTTTGTTAAAAGTCATTGTTGATTTTGTAACAAAGTTGAGTGAAGTGGAATGCCCGAGACTCCTGAGGGTGTATGGGGAAGGGGAGACCACACAGGAGTGATAGTGCTGAGGACAACCCTTGAATTTTTCCAGCTGAACCTGTCCGAATTACAAATTACCCTTATATTCGGAAAGCTCCGTATGATTTTAGGCTTAAGCTGTCCGAACTTGGCTAGACTTCGGACAACTCTGTATGATTTCTGGCATAAGCTGTCCGAACTTGGCTAGACTTCGGACAACTCCGTATGATTTCTGGCTTAAGCTGTCCGAACTTGGCTAGACTTCGGACAACTCTGTATGATTTCTGGCTTAAGCTGTCCGAACTTGGCTAGACTTCGGACAGCTCCGCATGATTTCTGGCTTAAGCTGTCCGAACTTGGCTAGACTTCGGACAACTCCGTATGATTTCTGGCTTAAGCTGTCCGAACTTGGCTAGACTTCGGACAGCTCCGTATGATTTTTAGCATAAGTTGTCCGAACTTGGCTAGACTTCGGACAACTCTGTATGATTTTAGGCTTAAGCTGTCCGAACTTGGCTAGACTACGGACAGATCTGCGTGATTTTCCATCTGGACCTGTCCGAATTCCCCTAGCATTCGGACAGCCCTTGGCTTTTTCCGGCTTTACCTGTCCTAACCACCCTTGCATTCTGCTCCCCGGCACGTCCGCGAACCGCTCGCGCCTGGAACGGAAGTCAACATCCAAGTTTAACACAGCCTAAAACAAAGGATGGTAAAAATTATCCACGACTCGAAAGTAATAGGAAATGGAATGGAGAACAAAATAAGAAATGAAGCGTGGGCTTCAAACAATTAGGGGGGTTCTTAGATGGCTACTCGCGACTCAATTGATAATTTAATGCAGCAAGTTGAGGATACAATCCGCTACGCAGAGGAGCAATACAAGCAAAGCAGCCTTCAAGAGCAATATAATGATGATGGTTACACAAATGCGCTGCAACAACTTGAACAAACCTATCAAGATATTTGTAAGTTGGCTCATAGTGCCAACTCGCAGCAGCGGGAACAACTCCATCGAATGAGACTTCAGATCCAGCAGGTTCAGAATTCCATGATTCTTGAAGTACATTAAGAGGAGGAGAATATCTTGAAAAAACGTTCAAAGAAAAATAATCCCGAACAAAAAAACCGCAATGGTGTAAATAATCAAGACCTTGAACTAGGTCAGGACCGTGACTTAGTAAAAGAAGCCAAAATGAAATACGAGAAGTCCGGCGGACAGCCAGTTAAGTCTAAAATGCATCAAGAACCGGAGCAATCTTCCTAAACGATTGAATGGATCTCTCACATTGTTGAGAGGTCTTTTTTATCGTTTTGGAAATATAAAATTTTCGCTTGTGGGATAACTGTTAATAAAAGGACAGTCTACGTCCAGCTCCAGCGCCTAGCCCCTCGATGGTCTACAGACGCTCAGGGAATGAAGGCAAAGAACGCCTTCTTTCCCTGAGTGTCTTATGCTTGTCGGGGCTGTTCAAGGCGCTTGCGCTTTTGTTCTTCAAAAAACTAAATGAAATCCTGCTTTCTTTTTTGGTATAGTAAAGATAGTGAGTAAAAGTATACAGGGTGGTGGGGAAACAAATGCTTGCTTTACTGCCTCTTATGCTTGAGCGGGTGGGTATTTTAATCATTGTGGCGTTTATTTTATCAAGAATGAAATCCTTCCGACAAGTCATACATTATGAGCGGGGAATGACGGCCAAAGTTACGATTATTGCGATCTTTGGTGCCTTTGGAATTATCAGCAATTATACAGGTGTAGAAATAGGACATGGGATGGTTACGTCACAAGATTGGCTGACAGATGTAAATACAACAGGTGCGATTGCGAACACAAGGATTATGGGTGTGGTAATTGGCGGTTTGCTTGGCGGGCCGATGATTGGAATAGGGGTGGGCTTAATTGCTGGATTGCACCGATTATCGCTGGGAGGGTTCACCGCAGTTGCCTGTGCTGTCTCGACCATTTTTGCAGGAGTCGTAACAGGATTTTTAAGTAAGCGTTTTAAAATACAGGAAAGCGGCTCTACTTCGAAAGCCGTTATCATGGGGATTTTGATGGAATGTCTTCAGATGGGAATTATTCTTTTATTAGCCAAGCCATATGATGAAGCCCTTAATCTTGTAAAACTAATTGCCTTTCCGATGATTGCGATCAATGGTTTTGGGACGTTTCTTTTTTTACTAATTATTCAGGATATTTTTCGAGAGCAGGAACGAACACGGGCGTTGCAGACACATAAAGCTTTATATATAGCGAATCAAACGCTCCCATTTTTCCGCCAGGGCTTGAATAAGGATTCCTGTACAAAAGCGGCAGAGATTATTTTGAAATGGACAGGGGCAGATGCTATCGCCATCACCAATCAACGGCAAGTATTAGCGCATGTTGGAGCTGCCTCCGAACACCATCGTCCGTCCGGAATGATGGCCACTGAATTAACGAAAAAGGTATTAGATCAAGGAAGAATCATTATGGCCAAAACAGCCAAAGAAATTCAATGCTTTAACCCCAATTGTCCATTAGAAGCTGCCATTGTCTTACCTCTTAAGGTTTATGAAAAAACGGTTGGAACGTTAAAGCTTTACTTTACTACTTCCAGCAAACTAGATAGGGTAGAGCAGGAACTGGCAGAGGGCTTAGGGAAGTTATTCTCTGGGCAGCTTGAAATGGCAGAGCTGGAACGGCAAAGACGTTTATTAAAAGATGCAGAGATTAAAGCGCTGCAGGCCCAAGTGCATCCTCATTTTTTGTTTAATGCCATTAATACCATTTCAAGCCTAGTCCGAAAAGACGCAGATCAAGCAAGAATGCTTTTAATTCAATTAAGTGTTTTCTTTCGCAGTAATCTCCAAGGTGCTCGTCAAATGTTGATTCCGCTTGAAAAAGAGCTCGAGCATGTGGAGGCCTATTTGTCGATTGAACAGGCTAGGTTCCCTGACCGCTATCGAGTTGAATTAATGATTGACCCATCTTTGGAAGAAGTCTTAATACCGCCATTTACCTTACAGCCGCTAGTCGAAAATGCCATCCGATATGCCTTTTCAAAAACAAAAACGGGAACAGTGAAGGTACGTGCTTTCCAAGAAGAGGGGAGAATGGTCCTGCTTACCGAAGATGACGGGAAAGGGATACCAAATGAAAAACTAGATGTCCTTGGAAATCAAACCGTTGATTCAGCTGAGGGGACAGGCTCGGCACTATGGAATATAAAGAAGAGGATTGAAGAAATATATGGTCCGAATGCATCGTTTGAGATTGATAGTTTTATAGATAAAGGGACCAAAGTGGTGATTAAATTGCCATTAACAAGGCAAAAATGGGGGGAAGAAAGTGTTAAAAGCATTTATCGTGGATGACGAACCGCTTGCAAGGGATGAGCTTTCCTATCTGCTTAAACGCAGTAAGCAGGTGGAAATTGCAGGAGAAGCTGATTGTGTCGAAACGGCCTTAGAAAAATTGAAAAACCTTGATATTGATGTGATTTTTTTAGATATCCAGCTTGAAGATCAAACTGGTATTGAAATAGCAAGTCAATTAAATCAGTTAGACTATCCTCCATTAATTGTGTTTGCAACTGCTTTTGACGAATATGCTCTTAAAGCTTTTGAACTAAATGCTGTTGATTATCTATTAAAACCAATCGATGAAAAAAGAATTCAACAAACGATTGATAAGCTTTATAAGCTGGCGGGCAGTAAAGAACAGAATATCCCTCTTTCATCTAGGCCGCATTCGTTTCAAAATGAGCGATCTGAAAAACTAGCTGTTTCAATCGATGAAAAAATAGTGTTAGTCAATACAAACGATATTTTTTATGTTGGAACACAGGATGGAAAAACGGTTATCGCCACTGAACGGCAAAAGTATTGGGTCTATGAACCGTTGATTACATTCGAACGAAAGCTTCAAACCGCCCCGATTGTTCGTGTTCATCGTGCTTTTTTAGTCAATATTGATGCCATCATAGAGATTGAACCATGGTTTAATTCTACATACAACTTAATTATGAAATCCGGTGATAAGGTTCCAGTCAGCAGAACCTACACAAAAGATTTAAAACAGCTGCTTGGATTTTAACAGCTGTTTTTTGTATTTCAATTTTAAATTTATGTCTTTCAGCTCCAAAATACCGCAACTTATCTTGAAAAACACATGTTATTGTTTTCATTTAATATTATTAAGATAAGCTATTATTTTTGAGGGAGGATGGAAGAAAATGAATGCGATTACAGTTGTCATTGGCTCCATTTGCATCTTAATGATTGCCTACCGATTATACGGGACTTTCATGGCTGTAAAGGTCTTAAAGCTAGATGATTCTAAGCCGACACCGGCTCACGAATTAAATGATGGAAAGGACTATGTACCAACCAATAAATGGGTGACATTTGGTCACCACTTTGCTGCAATCGCAGCAGCAGGTCCACTTGTTGGACCCATCCTGGCCGCACAATTTGGTTATTTGCCAAGTTTACTTTGGCTTCTAATTGGAGCTGTTATAGGCGGTGCCGTCCATGATGCCGTGGTACTTTATGCTTCCATGCGTAAGAAGGGGAAATCTTTATCGGAAGTTGCAAAAGATGAGTTAGGTCCTGTTGCAGGTTTTTGTACTGGACTTGCTATGTTATTCATCATTACGATTACAATGGCTGGACTTTCCATGGTCGTATTACACGCTTTGGAGAATAACCCATGGGGAACCTTTTCGGTAGGAATCACCATCCCAATTGCGATGGGAGTAGGAATCTTTTATAAGAAAACAGGCAATTTAAAAATGACTACTACAATCGGATTTATACTTGTTATGGTGGGGGTATTTGTTGGTCCCATCATTCAAGATACAGTGATAGGGGACCTGCTCACTTTAGATACAAAAACATTAGCTATTATTTTGCCCATCTATGCTTTCTTTGCAGCGGCGCTGCCCGTATGGCTGTTGCTTGCACCTCGTGATTATTTAAGCAGTTTTATGAAAATTGGCGTATTTATTGCCCTTATTATCGGAGTATTTATTATTAATCCGACGATTCAAATGCCTGCATTAACTAAATTTACACAAGGCGGCGGTCCTGTGATTGCTGGTCCAGTATGGCCGTTTATTTCGATTACCATTGCCTGTGGCGCCATTTCTGGATTTCATGCCTTTGTTGGTTCAGGTACCACACCAAAGATGCTAGATCGCTGGTCAGACATTAAGGTAGTTGGGTTTGGTGCGATGTTAGTAGAGTGTGTCGTAGGGATCATGGCCTTGATTGCCGCAACGGCCCTTCAGCCTGCGGATTATTTTGCGATCAACTCAACTCCAGAAATGTTCAAAACATTGGGAATGCACGTTGATCAATTACCAAAGCTAGCTCAGGAAATAGGAATTGACTTGGAAGGAAGAACTGGCGGTGCAGTAACATTGGCAGTTGGTATGACATATATCTTCACAGCCATTCCGTGGTTTGCGAAATTATCATCCTACTTCTTCCAGTTTGTCATTATGTTTGAGGCGGTCTTTATTTTAACGGCGATTGACTCTGGTACACGGGTAGCTCGTTATTTAATTCAAGATTTCTTTGGAGAATTCTATAAACCTTTGAAAAAAACAGACTGGCTTCCAGGTTCCATTTTTGCAAGTGCATTAGCTTGCTTTATATGGGGGTATCTGCTCTACTCAGGAGACATCGGCTCTGTTTGGGCCCTATTTGGAGTATCGAATCAGTTAATGGCCTCTATTGGATTAATCATTGGTGCAACGGTCATTCTAAAGATTGCGAACAAACGGTGGTACATGTTTACTTGTTTAGTGCCGCTCGCCTATTTATTTGTTACGGTTAATTATGCTGGCTATTGGATGGTCAAAAACGTCTACTTAAATCCAGCTGCAGCAGGGTACAGTGTCTTAAATGGTGTTCTTTCGATTATTATGTTAGTACTCGGAATTATTATTATGGTGACAGCCATTAAGAAATGGACAACATTGTGGAATTCTCCTCGATTTCATTTTGGTTCAAAAGTGGCTTAATTCGTAAAGCAGTTGACTTCAATCGTCAGCTGCTTTTTTAATGGTATAAAAAAAACATCCTTCGTCAATCCTGAATTTAGGCATTTGTTTGCTTGCATAGTGAGAGAAAATTTAATACAATAACCGTAATACTTTTATACTAAAAAAACAGTGATCAGGAGTAGTAGTGAATTTTACTCGAAACATAGAGAGTTGACGGCTGGTGAAAGTCAACCGAGTACATCATGAACTCGCCTTTGAGTTGCAGATATGAACCAAAGTAATATCTGCCGTTTACCGCGTTAAGGATAATGAAGCGAGTGCTTTGGCACTAATGTGGGTGGTACCGCGGGAAGATACATACAATCCTCTCGTCCCTTTTGGGATGAGGGGTTTTTTATTTTTCAATAGGAGGAACATCGAAATGAGCTTTAATCATCAACAGACCGAGAAGAAGTGGCAAAAAACATGGGAACAGGAAAAAACGTTCAAAACGAGCGAAGAATATGATAAAAGGAAATTTTATGCTTTAGATATGTTTCCATATCCATCCGGTGCAGGGCTTCATGTAGGGCACCCGGAAGGCTATACCGCAACCGATATTCTTTCACGATTAAAAAGGATGCAGGGATATAATGTCCTTCATCCAATGGGCTGGGATGCCTTTGGCTTACCTGCAGAACAATATGCATTAGATACAGGGAACGACCCTGCTGAATTCACGGAAAAGAATATTAATACA
Organism: Neobacillus cucumis; assembly: GCF_016908975.1. GTDB lineage: Bacteria > Bacillota > Bacilli > Bacillales > Cytobacillaceae > Neobacillus > Neobacillus cucumis. The sequence continues at coordinate 229,230 of NZ_JAFBEX010000008.1, read as the reverse complement.
TTCCGTAGACAAATTAAATCACTTGGTTTTTCCTATGATTGGGATCGCGAAGTAAACACGACAGATCCTGACTATTACAAATGGACACAGTGGATTTTCTTAAAGCTATGGGAAAAAGGCTTAGCCTATATTGATGAAGTGGCTGTGAACTGGTGTCCGGCACTTGGAACCGTTTTAGCCAATGAAGAAGTAATTGATGGAAAAAGTGAACGCGGCGGACATCCAGTCGAACGCCGGCCAATGAAGCAATGGATGTTAAAAATTACAGCTTACGGCGATCGTTTATTAGAAGACCTTGAAGAATTAGATTGGCCGGAAAGCCTAAAAGAAATGCAGCGCAACTGGATTGGCCGATCAGAAGGTGCCGAAGTCACTTTCAAGATTGATGGCCATGAAGAAACTTTTACCGTGTTTACAACTCGTCCAGATACCTTATTTGGCGCCACTTATACAGTGCTGGCTCCTGAGCATGCCTTTGTGGATAAAATCACGACGAATGAGCAGCGTGCCGCTGTTGATGCTTATTTAGAAAAAGTGAAATTGAAGAGCGACTTAGAACGTACGGATTTAGCAAAAGAGAAAACAGGTGTATTTACCGGTGCCTATGCGATTAATCCTGTAAATGGCGAAAAAATGCCAATCTGGATCGCGGACTATGTATTAGTCAGCTATGGAACAGGTGCGATTATGGCCGTCCCTGCCCACGATGAGCGTGACTGGGAATTTGCGAAGGTCTTCAACTTACCAATTAAGCCGGTTGTGGCTGGCGGTGATGTAGAGAAAGAAGCCTATACTGGTGATGGTGAGCACATCAATTCCGAGTTCTTAAATGGTTTAAATAAAGAAGATGCGATTTCAAAAATGATAGCTTGGTTAGAAGAAAAAGGGATCGGTACGAAAAAGGTAACCTTCCGTTTACGCGACTGGTTATTCAGCCGCCAGCGTTATTGGGGCGAGCCAATCCCAATTATTCATTGGGAAGATGGCACGATGACAGCCGTTCCAGAAGACCAGCTGCCATTGACTTTACCAAAAACAACGGATATCAAACCTTCTGGAACCGGTGAGTCTCCACTTGCCAATATTGAGGACTGGGTTAATGTTGTAGATCCAATAACAGGTAAAAAAGGCCGTCGCGAAACGAATACGATGCCGCAATGGGCAGGAAGCTGCTGGTATTATTTACGTTACATTGATCCAAGAAATGATCAAGAATTAGCGTCACAAGAAAAATTAAATCATTGGCTCCCAGTTGATATTTACATTGGCGGTGCCGAACACGCTGTTCTTCACCTGCTATATGCACGCTTCTGGCATAAATTCTTATATGACATCGGTGTGGTGCCAACCAAAGAACCATTCCAAAAGCTTTTCAACCAAGGAATGATTTTAGGGGAAGGCAATGAAAAGATGAGTAAATCAAAAGGAAATGTGGTTAATCCTGATGATATTATCGAAAGCCATGGGGCCGATACCCTTCGTTTATACGAAATGTTTATGGGACCGCTTGATGCTTCTATTGCTTGGTCAACAAACGGCTTAGATGGATCCCGACGTTTCTTAGATCGGATTTGGCGTCTACTTGTTGAGGAAAACGGTGAATTAAACCCGAAAATCCAGCCAAATGAAGAAGCTTCTAATTTAGAAAAAGTGTATCATCAAACCGTGAAAAAAGTGACAGAGGATTATGAAGGTTTAAGATTTAATACCGCTATTTCTCAAATGATGGTATTTATCAATGAAGCCTACAAAGCAACTGTTCTTCCAAAGGATTATATCGAAGGCTTTGTAAAATTACTTGCTCCTGTTTGTCCGCATATCGCTGAAGAGCTTTGGGAAAAACTAGGACATAGCGGAACAATCTCATATGAAGCATGGCCTGCATATGATGAGGCGAAATTAGTGGATGACGAAATTGAGATTGTGATTCAAGTAAATGGCAAGGTTAAAACGAAATTAAAGGTTCCAACAGATGCAACCAAAGAGGCATTAGAAGGAATTGCGATGGACGATGACCGTGTCAAGGAACAAATCGAAGGTAAGACAATTCGCAAAGTGATTACCGTACCTGGTAAATTGGTCAATATCGTGGCGAATTAATCGAGTAGCAAAACTGAACATCCTCCTATAAGATGGAGGATGTTGTTTTTCTGAAAGGGATGAATGGGATGGAAGAAATTAAAATCATTACACCAGAAGAGTTACAAAAAAAGCTCAAAGCGGGGGAAGAGCTAGAGCTTGTAGATGTACGAGAAGATGAGGAAGTTGTTTTTGGGATGATTCCGGGGGCCAAGCATATTCGTATGGGGGATATTCCTGGTAATCTTGATTACTTTGATAAAGACAAGGAATATATTTTTATTTGCCGCTCGAGCCACCGAAGCGGGAATGTATGCTATTATCTTCAAGAACAAGGTTACAAGGTCCGCAATATGATTGGCGGAATGCTTGCTTGGACAGGTGAAACAGAATACACAGAATAACCGATTCCAGATTGGAATCGGTTTTTTTTAAGATAAGAAGGTAAAAATTTTTGACTTCGAGAATTGTCCAGCTCCGGGCGCCATCGGCTCGAATCACAAGCTTATCCAGTTGCGTCTCCTTGGGACTCGAAGCCTAAGCCACCCCCTGAAGAAGGCAAAAAACGCCTTCTTACAGGGTACGTCTTAGCCTAGAGTCCCAGAACAGTCGCCTCCACATTTTGATCAATCCGTCCAAAAGGTTAAAGAACAACCTTTCGGCCGGATTGGCTTGTGCTTGTCGCCGATAAGCGGGCGCCCTGCGCTTTTCTTATCATGTCCCACCTGTCGTTGTATCGAAGCCATGATGATGACCAGAAAATGAATCGGCGCCATTTGAAAATGGAGCCTGTTGTTGATCATCTGTGCTAGAGTCTTGTCCACTATTGTCCAAAGAATCATTTGGATCTTGTTGGCTTTGATCAAACTCTGATGTACTATCTCCGCTCCAGGAACTACTATCAGACGTTTGTCCTGATTGCTGATCTTGTCCCTGTTGTTGATTTACGCCACTTTGTTGCTGCTGATTTGTATTATTATTTGTTTGTTGCCCTTGGTTAACGGCAACTTGATTGTTTTGATTACCGTTGTTTGATAATCCGAGATAGGAGACCATTCCTGCAACTAAAGCCAAGCTGCCAAAGCTAACGCCCCAGGAAATTTTTTGTTTAGTATCCATTTGAAATGCTCCCTTCAAATTGTCCCACAGAGAGAGTTTACAAGTTGAAACTTAAAATATCCTTAACTTTTTTTGTTGCTTATTTTTAAAATTCTGAAAAAGTGTGAATAATAGTAGAAAAAAAGAGAGGGAGAGTTAGATGATTAAAGTAAAGTTATTTGACAGGGAACATGAAAAAGATCTAGAAAAGGAAATGAACGGATTTTTAAAAGGAATTGACGAGGAAAGCTTGGTCGATATTAAGTACAATGTGGCAGCCATGACAGAGGAAGAAGAAGAAGAGCAGATATATTGCTTTTCTGCGATGATTATTTATCGGGCGTGATAAAAACATCACGCCCTTTTAGTTTTTACTGATTTTGCAGCATTAGTCCCTGCTAACCTGCCGGTTACTAAGGCAGAAGTAATATTATAGCCGCCCGTGTAACCATGGATATCAAGGATTTCTCCACAAAAATATAGACCGTCCATTAATTTTGAGGCCATGGTCTGCGGTTCGATCTCTTTAACGGTAATTCCTCCGCCAGTCACAAATGCTTTCTCCAGTGGAAGAGTGCCGTTCACTTTGAACTGAAATTGTTTGCAGCCCTTAACAAAAGCACGGATTTTTTCATTGGATATGGTGCCACCTTGCTCGGATGGATCGATATGATGAATCTCTAGTAGAAATAATAGATAACGTTCAGGAACCAGTCCCTTTAACGTATTTTTAATACTTTTTTTAGGTTCACCTTTGACCATTTTTATGATTTCTTGAAAAACTTCTTCTTCTTTTCGATCAGGAATGGCATCAAGGCTCATGGTTACTTCTTTTAAATTCCATTTCTTCATTGCTTTTACGACAAATTGACTGCAGCGCAAGACCGCCGGACCGCTGACGCCAAAATGGGTAAACAGCATGTCCATTCGGTGTGAAACCAGTGGTTTTCCCTTTGGATTTAATACACTTAATTGAATATCCCTTAATGATAATCCTTGGAGAGTTTTCTTTTTGATAAATGGTTCAGTTGAGGTGACAGGCACCTCTGTCGGAAACAATTCTGTAATGGTATGTCCTGCTTTTTCGGCCCAGGCATATCCATCACCAGTTGAGCCTGTCTGCGGGACTGATTTTCCGCCTACCGCAATGACAACCGATTGAGTTGCTAGTTTCTGCCCATCTTTAAGCAGCACTCCAGCAACATGTCCATTTTCATAGAGGACATCTGCCACAGGACTATTCTTGAAGACTCTTACACGAAGCTTCTCTAGTTGTTGTAAAAGTGCATCAACCACTGATTGAGCATTATTGCTGACAGGAAACATCCTTCCATGATCTTCTTCTTTTAGGTCAATTCCCAGCTTCTCGAAAAAGCGTATAATATCTTCATTACTGAAAATAGAAAAAGCGCTATATAAAAATTTTCCATTGCCTGGTATATGCTTAATGATTTCCTCAACGGGGAGCCGATTGGTTACATTGCAGCGCCCACCGCCGGAAATAGCAAGCTTTCGGCCCAATTTGTCTCCTTTATCGATTAAGAGAACCCGTGCCCCTTTTTCACCGGCCGCAATTGCCGCCATTAATCCGGAAGGACCGCCGCCAATCACGATTACATCATAATCCATTTTTTCCACCAACTTTTATGTAGTCACTTCATTATAAACAAAACTTGTGAAAAAAAAACGAAGTTAGCCATTTTTTTAAGTGAAATAACACGGTTGTGAGTAGCATCGAAGGAAAAGAAGTTGTAAACTACTAATAGTGCGCAAAAAAAGTCGATTATTCTTTGTGAAAGAACGAACGTATCTTTCGGGTAGGAAGGGATTATATGCAATCAAAGCTTTTAAGAGGAACGTTTATCTTAACGTTAGGAACCATACTTTCGAAAGTAATAGGTCTTGTTTATGTCATACCATTTTATCAAATAGTTGGAAAACAAGGGACACAGCTTTATTCATACGGGTATGTCCCTTACACGATATTTATAAGTATCGCAACGGCAGGAGTACCATTGGCGGTATCCAAGTTTATTGCCAAATATAATGCACTGGAAGAATATGCCGTAGGTAGGAAATTGTTCAAATCCGGGTTAGTGGTAATGTCTTTAACTGGATTTGGCGCGTTTTTAATTATGTATTTTGCTGCTCCGATTTTGTCAGAGATGAGTAATCCTGGGAATGGTCAATTGGATGATGTGATTCAAGTGATGCGGGCAGTTAGTTATGCCTTAATCCTCGTGCCCTTTATGAGTTTAATTAGAGGGTACTTCCAGGGGCATCAATCCATGGGACCGTCTGCCTCGTCGCAAGTAGTCGAACAAATCGTCAGGATCCTATTCACGATTATAGGGGCCTATGTAGTTCTCAAATATTTAAACGGTTCTATGGTAACGGCTGTAAGTGTAGCCACTTTTGCTGCTTTCGTGGGAGCTATAGGAGGGCTTGCCGTCCTATTTTGGTACTGGTATAAACGGAAAAAATATTTAAATGAGCTTTTAGAGTCAGATAAAGGTACAGTACAGGTTTCACTAAAAGAAATTTATAAAGAAATCTTTATTTATGCCGCACCCTTTGTTTTTGTAGGAATCGCGAACCCATTATTTCAGCTTATTGATCAATTTACGCTTACAAAGGCTTTGGTGGAAATGGGAACTTCAAAGAAACTGGCTGATACTGCTTTTGGGATCTTGAACTTTGAGGCGCAAAAGATTGTCATCATTCCTGTTTCCTTGGCAACCGCTTTTTCATTAACACTGGTGCCAAGCATTACCAAGGCATTTGTTGAGAATGATCGGGAAAATTTAACGAATCAATTAAATCAAACCTTTCAAGTATTACTATTTTTAACCTTACCAGCCGCGATTGGGTTATCATTGTTAGCTGAGCCTGTCTATACAATTTTTTATGAACATGATGCTCTTGGCACGCAGGTATTAAGTGCTTACGCGCCCGTTGCCATTCTTTTTTCTCTTTATTCGGTAACAGCTGCGATCATGCAAGGAATTAATGAACAGCGTTATACAATCTTAAGCTTACTGTTTGGTCTATTGGTTAAACTAACTCTTAATATTCCTCTCGTAAAAATGTTTGAAACAAGAGGGGCGGTACTGGCAACTGCTATTGGATATTTGGCCTCAATTATTATTAATTTAATAGTCATTAAATATTTCTCCCGCTATCAATATCGATTTGTTTGGAGACGGAGTTTATTAATCATGATTATTGCCGGATGTATGTGGCTGGGAACGGAAATTATTTATAAATTTTTACTGTTATTCTTATCACCAGGTTCGAAAATTCAATCGCTTATCATTATCCTAATTAGTGCCTTTGTAGGTGCAGCAATCTATTTTTATTTAGGATTAAAGTCCGGACTGGCAACTCGTCTATTCGGAAATAAGATTGACCGAATCATCGGTAAATTTAAGATGCCAAGAAGGAGGCATAGCGTTGAGAATTGATAAGATGTTAGCAAACCTTGGGTACGGGAGCCGGAAAGAAGTCAAGCAGCTTTTAAAAAGCGGTTCGGTTCGTGTAGATGATGTCATTGTGAAAGATTCAAAACAACATGTGGATGAAAAAAATCAAACCATCACCTTAAATGGTGAAGTAATTGAATACAAAGAATTTATCTATTTAATGATGAATAAGCCGCAAGGGGTGCTGTCAGCAACAGAGGATAGTGCAGGGGAGACAGTCATTGATCTATTAGAGATTGGAGATCAAGTGTTTGAGCCATTTCCTGTCGGAAGATTGGATAAGGACACGGAAGGCTTGCTGTTAATCACTAATGATGGTCAATTAGCGCACCGCTTGCTGTCCCCAAAGAAACATGTACCGAAAACCTATTTTGCTGTTATTGACAGAGAAGTAACCGAAGAAGATGTAAGAGCCTTTGCCAAAGGAGTAACCCTTGATGACGGCTATGTAACAAAGCCAGGTGAATTGAAAATTTTAAAGTCCGGTATGCGTTCAGATATTGAATTAACGATTACGGAGGGTAAGTTTCATCAAGTGAAAAGAATGTTTGAGGCTGTAGGGAAAAGGGTTGTCTACTTAAAGCGTATCTCCATGGGGCCGCTCCCGTTAGATGAGACCCTTGAACTTGGTGAATATCGTGATTTAACAGATGAAGAAGTGGAGTTATTAAGAGAGTATCAAGTTAAATAGTAAAAAAAGCAGCTATTTTTAGCTGCTTTTTTTATGTTCTTTTATAAGGTGGTTGATAACTATAAAAATGGGTAATCTACATGTTAAGAAGTGTTGTTAAGGGGGAACTGTCATGAAGCTAACACATGAACAGGCTATTGAATTACATGGCTTTAATAACCTAACTAAGTCATTAAGTTTTAATATGTATGACATTTGCTTTACCAGAACGAGAGAAGAACGTGAAGCCTATTTAAAATATATTGATGAAGAATATAGTGCAGAAAGGCTGCAAACGATTTTAAAACATGTAGCAGACATCATCGGAGCTCATGTCTTAAATGTGGCAAGTCAGGATTTTGAGCCGACTGGGGCAAGTGTCACCTTATTAGTATCAGAGGGACCAGTAACACATGATGTCCCGTCAGAATCCTTTGAAGAATCACCAGGGCCGCTGCCGGAATCGGTGGTCATGCAGCTAGATAAAAGTCATATCACGGTCCATACATATCCAGAATATCACCCGGATGAGGGAATAAGTACCTTTAGGGCTGATATTGATGTTTCAACCTGTGGAGAAATTTCGCCCCTAAAAGCACTCCACTATCTAATTAGGTCATTTGAAACAGATGTGATTACCATTGATTACAGAGTGCGTGGTTTTACTAGAAACAAGACCGGGCATAAGCTCTTTATTGACCATGAAATCAACTCTATCCAGAACTATATTCCTGAAGATGTTGGTGAATTATTTGATATGATTGACGTCAATGTCTATCAGGAAAACATTTTCCATACCAAATGCAAACTGCGTGAATTTGATTTAAATAACTATTTATTTGGCTATACAAAGGACAAGCTAACTCCGGATGAACATATTGAAATTACCAGGCGATTAAAGACCGAAATGGATGAAATATTTTATGGAACAAATATCGTTTAAGAGCTCATGCATTCGGAGCTCTTTAATTTTTAAGGCTGTGTTATTATTCATTGTTGCTTTTCGTGTAGGTATGAGAATTCATAGGCGGAGAATTTCCGCTAATGTCCATAGGGGAAGCTTAAAAAGCGGATATAGGCGGAGAATTTCCGCTTAACTGTTCTAAATAAGACGAAATCCATAGATTTGGATCATATAAACGGAAATTTAACGTTTATTTTTTCAAACATATGAAATCAACATTAAGTTAGAACAGAGCCTATTTTTAAAAAGCTTGACGTGAAACCAAAAGGTGTTATATTATTTAATTATGAAACCAAATGGTTGCATAATGATAATTGAAGAGGAGAATTCACTATGGAAAATCAAACATTACAAGATATTAAATACACACTTATTTATAATGCACCAATTGCGAAAGTATGGGATGCTGTGGCAACAGCAGAAGGTCTTAGTGCTTGGTTCATGCCCAATGACCTGAAGGCGGTAGAAGGTCATGAGTTTCATATAAATGCAGGGCAATTCGGCATGTCACCATGCAAGGTGACACATGTAGACCCGCCAAACCGACTCTCTTTTAATTGGGGAAAAGACTGGACCTTAACATTTGAATTAAAAGAATTAGATGAAAAAACAGAAGTAACGTTAATCCACGGCGGATGGGATGCTAATAAAGTCACTGAATTTGGGGCACCGCATACACCAATTCGTGAAAACATGAACCAAGGCTGGGGAGGCCTTGTGAAAAAGCTTCAAGCTTATGTTGAGGCATAAATGACTGCTTCTTCAGCAAAACATGATGTTTTTCAAGCGATTGCTGACCCAACCCGTCGAAGTCTCTTAAAACTGCTTAGTAACCAAGAAATGCCGGTTACAGCCATTAGTGAACACTTTCCGATTAGTCGGACGGCTGTCTCTAAACATCTTAGGGTTTTATCCGAAGCTGGTTTAGTGAAAGAGCGGAAGGTAGGCAGAGAGACAAGGTACAAGCTCGAGCCTGCACCATTATTCGAACTAAAAGACTGGCTCCAATATTTTGAACTATTTTGGGAAAATAAACTGGGTGCACTGGGGCGCTTTTTAGAATCGGACGAATCAGATTCGAAACCCGAGAAATAATGCGTTAAATAATATGGTACCTATAGATAGGACACTTGAAAAAGAGTGTTTCATCTATAGGTATTTTTTTATAGATAAGAAGGTATAAATTTCGACTTCGAGAATTGTCTAGCTCCAGCGCCTAGCCCCTCGAGGTCATAAGCCACTCCAAAAAGGAAGGGCAAAAAGCGCCTTCCTTTTTGGAGCGCTTATGGTTGTCGGGGCTGACCAAGGCGCTTGCGCTTTTCTTATCTTTCAGCAAACTTTCAGCCAACCTTCAAGTGGACTTCAGCTTAAATTGATACGATGTTTGGGAAGTGAAGGGAGGCAATGTAGTCTGATTCCTAAAAATCAAAACCAAGTGTACATAACATCAAATTGGTGGAGAATCCCACCTCTGATTTAGAAATCAAAAATATTAACTTTATTCGAAAAAAATTTGTGGAAGACCAGGGGCGATTTCCATTGAAAAAAATTAATTATATTAAATTTTCCTTAGATTTATTAATGGCTGTATTGTTTGTATTGTTTTTTAATAAAAGGGTTTTGGGAGGTCAGTCCTTTCACGAAATAGCAGGGCTGGTCTTTGCAGTCATGTATTTTACCCATATATTTTTAAACTGGAAATGGGTCGTAAATGTAACACGTAAGATATTTGATAGAAAATTACAATGGAATTTAAGAGGCAGTTATGCGTTAAATTTGTTGTTATTGATTTGCATGACTTTTGTTATCATAAGTGGAATTCTTATTTCCAAAGTCGTTTTTCCAAATATCCAAGTTACGAACCAAGGATGGTTCCATGTTACCCATATTGCGGTCTCCTACCTAACTTTAGTCTTAATAGGTGTTCATGTCGGGTTACACTGGCAGTGGGTTGTGAATGTATGGAACAAAATCTGGCGGATCAAAACCACATTCGCATGGGGGCGATATGCAGCAAGAGGATTAACGGTGCTTATCCTTGTGTTTGGAGTGTACGAAATGAATAGCCACGGTTTTGTGAACCAGCTATCAGGGGTAACTTCTGTCTTTGGCAGTAGCAGCACTCAAAATATAGAAGGTCACGATGGCGGGGGATTCCATGGTCCTGATGGTGTCACGGCTCAAGGCTCGGAACAAACTACTACAAATAGTACGGCTCAAAGCTCTACACAGAATGCAAATAGTGCTCAGGACTTTAAAGCTGAAATGAATGGACACGACGGCGGCGGGTCATCTAATGCCCTTGGAGTTATTGGAACTTACACTGGGATGATGTTTGTATTTGTAATCATTACGTATTATCTGAAAAAACTATTCGGAAGGAAAAAGAAAAAAGGAAAAGGAAAATAATTAGCCACTGCGTGAGACATTTCTTAAACACTCTTGGACAAACTTCCTTATATGAAAAAAATGGAGAGTTGATTCAAATTGAATCACTCTCCATTTTTTTGGATACATCCTAAGCTATTATTTAATTACCTTTTAGGTTTCCTGTATTTAAAGGATAGAATGACTAAAACGGCAATGGTTCCAACACTAACAATAGTCCCAATCAGATTATTTGCATTAAAGAGGAATCCAATAAAAATGATACTTAATGATATAAGGGCAAAGATAGTAGAATAAGGGAACCATTTCACTTTAAAGGCAGGTTGATTTTTATAATGCGGTCTTAATTTTAACTGGGCGGCACAAATGCCTATCCAAATAATCATGACCGTAAAACCAGGGATTGTCATTAAGTAACCAATGACCTGGCTTGGTGTTAAGTACGCTAAATAAACACCCGCTAAAATAAAAATACTTGTCAACATAATTCCGGTCACTGGTATGCCTTTAGAGGAAACTTTTGCAAGAACCTTTGGTGCTACCTCACTTTGAGCCATTGAAAATAAGGTTCTAGAGGTAGCATAAATACCAGAATTGGCTGCTGAAAGAACAGCTGTTAACAGGACAAAGTTTATTATATGCGCTGCCCCAGGTAAGCCTGTACTACTGAAAACCTGAACAAATGGACTGTCCTGCCCAGTCACTTTATTCCAAGGCATCATCCCGCAAATGATAATGATGGGGAAAACATAAAAAATGATGACGCGCCAGACTGCGCCTTTGATAATTTTAGGTAAGACACGTTCTGCATCCTTTGTTTCTGTAACCGCAACTCCAATTAATTCAGCACCGCCATAAGAAAACATAACAACTAAGAATGCACTAAATGTTCCGCTTAGTCCATGCGGGAAAAAGCCGCCGTGTTCTGTAAAGTTAGAGATTGGATCTTGAATATTACTTGGAATTAATCCTAAAAGAAGTAATAATCCCAGGATTATAAAGGCTATCAAGGCAATAATTTTAATTCCGGCAAACCAAAATTCCAACTCACCATAATATTTGACTTGGAATAAATTGATGCCAACAATGATAACAGCACATAGAAAGCTTAACAGCCATAATGGAACAGAAGGAAACCAAAATTGAAGAAAACTTCCTGCTGCTAATAATTCAACCACCGTGACGAGAATCCAGTTAATCCAATATAGCCATCCGATGAGATAGGAAACTTGGAATCCAAATGCTTTGTTCACTAAATGCTGAACGTTTATGTTTGGAAATGCGAGCGCCATTTCCCCTAATGCTGCCATAATAATGAATAATAATAATCCTCCAATTAAATAGGCGACAATAACACTGGGTCCGGCAATATTTAGCGTATCAGCACTCCCTTTGAAAATTCCTGTTCCGATCATTCCAGCAAGGGCGATAAACTGGACGTGCCGCGGCATGAGCCCCTTTTGTAAATTTTGCTGCTGATTATTTTTCATATATGTACCTACTTTTCTTTTTTGCTTAGACGCTTTTAAGCGTTAAAGTAACTTTCTATATTAATATATCATAATTATTATTCTTGTCAAATAGATTAGAAGTATTGCTAAAGGATAAAAGGTGATATAAAATGTAAAAAGCACGCGATAAAATCGCATGCTTTTTTATGCTGATTGGTTAGTTTCTTTAAATTAAGATGACATCTTGACTTTCTTTTGTGTCGTTGTCCATTTTCCGCGGCTTGGACTTATGACCAAGTCATTATAGGCTAAGACATTTAAATCTCGTTGTATGGTTCGAGGAGTGATACCAAATTCCTCTACAAGTTCTTGCGTCGTAACAGTGCCGTTATTTCTGATAAACATGTAGATACATTTGATGCGGTTTAACATCCGGTTAGTTGAAGGTTTCAAAGAACCACTCCCTATCCTAATTTCAAACCTATGGCTTAATCCATCTACCGACAGCCTATTTGAAGAAGACTCTTCAAGAAATATGTAGTTTCTTTTCCGCGCAGACATCTCCTTTAATGGAATGTTACTGAGGATACACTTAGATGTCATACATCTAACCTTATTGTACCCATAAATTCAGAAAATTTCTACCAATATAGTAAAAAAGTCAAAAAATTCTTCGGTAATTAATGGAAAACCGCTTGTTTTCTCACCTCCTACATTATTTCATACTTTAGAATATGGGCGTAGGTCCTTGTTTTATGATAATTTATTTGAATTTTTAGTTAAAATAGAGAGATTTTCTGAAAAGACAAAAAGACGTGCTAAAGTGATCACGTCTTTTTGTCTACATAGTTTTAGCGTTTGTGAATAAGAGTTTAGTACTGAAACAAATCACTAGATAGATACCGTTCACCGGTATCACAAGCAATACAAACCACGACATCCTCTGGAGTGAAGCGTTTGGCTACCTCTAATGCAGCAAAGCAAGCAGCCCCTGACGAAGGACCAACCAAAATTCCTTCCTCTTTGGCTAATCTTCTTGTTATTTCATATGCGTTCTCATCTGAAATGGGATGAATTTCATCGTATACGTGTTGATTAAGAATGTCTGGAATAAACCCAGGACTTGTACCAACAAGTTTATGTTTACCAGGTTTTCCGCCAGATAATACTGGAGATCCCTTTGGTTCGACTACATGAACGGATAAATCTTGATAATACGCTTTTAGGGCTTCCCCCGTTCCAGTGATCGTACCACCGGTTCCGGCTGTGGCAACGAAAGCTGAGAGTGGTTTACCGATTTCCTTCATAGCCTCAAAAATTTCAAGGGCAGTAGATTGTCTATGAGCATCAGGATTTGCTTGATTTTCAAATTGCATCGGGATAAAACTATTAGGGATCACGCTAGCTAATTCAATTGCTTTCTCAATCGCACCGGGCATTTTTTTATCCCCTGGAGTGAGGACAACCTTTGCACCATATGCTGTTAGAAGACTAATTCGTTCCTTTGTCATGGTATCAGGCATCACGATAATAGCTTGATAACCTCTTGCGGCTGCGTTCATGGCAATGCCGATTCCTGTGTTGCCGCTTGTCGGTTCAATGATAGTGGAACCCTTTTGCAACTTGCCGCTTTTCTCTGCTTGAACAATCATATTATAGGCAGCCCTGTCCTTCACGCTTTTGCTTGGGTTAAAATATTCCAGTTTTAAATAAACGGAGGCCCCCTCTTTAGCTGCAAAGCGATTTAGTTTCACAAGCGGTGTTTCTCCAATCAATTCAGCAATATTGTTAACAACTCTCATTTGGGCTTTCCCTTCTAAACGTAATTTTAAGACTTTTAGAATTGTCCAGCTTCAGCGCCTAGGGGCTCAGAGGTCTACAGCCAATCCGTCAAGCAGGCTAAAGTGCAGCCTTCTCGCCGGCTCGTCTGTAGCCTTGCGCCCCTGGTCAAGGCGCTTCCGCTTTTCTATTATCATAAAGAAAATAATACACAATGTAAAAAATATCGCCTAATTACCGGTTTGATTGTAGGTACAATTGGGTCAAAATAGATTAAAATTAAAAAAAGGATTGTGATGATGAATGAATCAACAACCCCATTTTTTCTTCGCTGTAAGAATCCCTGAAGAAACAAAACGGATTATGAAGAATCATCTTGAAAAATTACAAGAAACACTTCCTTTCAGCCGGTGGGTGCATCCTATGGATTTACATATCACTTTAGCTTTTTTAGGAGCGGCAGAACCAGAGAAACTTAAGTTGGCTGAAACGTATGTTAAAGAGGCATTACATAGTGAAGAGTCATTTACATTAAAAATAAACAAACTAGGTTTTTTCGGGAAGGAAGATTCTCCCCGAGTCTTTTGGGCTGATACAGAGAATAGTGAAGAATTGATAAATAGTAGAAAAAAAGTATTTCAAGCATGTCTGAAGGCAGGATTTGTACTAGAAACTCGACCATTTAGGCCTCATATTACCTTAGCTAGGAAGTGGAAGGGAACGGGGGAATTTCAAACTGATTTATTAAATGTTTGGCATGGATTGCAGCCGGAACCATTACCTTTCCAAGCGAAAGATGTGGTAGTGTATCAAACACATCTCAACCAAACGCCAAAATATGAAGCAGTCACCATATTCCCATTGAAATCATAGAAGTTGGAATGTAAAGGTGGGTCATATGAAACAAATTTATTTTATCATTAATCCTAACGCTAGAAATGGTTACTGTTTAAATGTATGGAAAGAAGTAGAGTCAAAACTGAAGCTGGAGCAGATCCACTATCTAGCTTTTTTTACTGAATATCCTGGTCATGCTCAGTCCCTTGCCAAACAGATTGCCGAGAAAAATCAACAGGAAAAGCTCATAATTGCGGTAGGTGGAGACGGAACCCTTCATGAAGTGCTTAATGGGATTGCTCATGATCAAAAAATTCCTCTTGGATTTATACCTGGTGGTTCAGGAAATGACTTTTCTAGAGGGTTTCTTATTCCAATCGATCCAATAGAAGCTCTAAAAGTTATTCTGCGCTTGCAAAAGCAGCCAGGGCGTAAAATCGATATCGGTAAAGCGGTGATCAATGAAAAAAAGGAACATTATTTTATTAATAATCTCGGTGCAGGTTTTGATGCCATTATTTCTTATGAAGCAAACCAATCTCGAATAAAAGCATGGTTAAATAAATGGTCCTTAGGAAGGCTGGTTTATGTCTTTTTTCTATTAAAAACTGTATTTACCTATAAAACTGCAACATTTGATTTATCAATTGACGGGAATAAGCATATATTTGAACAAACATGGTTTGTAACTGTTTCCAACCAGCCGTTTTATGGCGGTGGAATGAAAATATCACCGGAAGCAGAGCCGGATGACGGTCTTTTTGATATTACAATTGTCCACCAATTACCAAGATGGAAGCTTTTAATGGTTTTCCTTAGTGTGTTTTGGGGAAGGCATATACATTTTAAGGAAGTAAAAACTTTTAGGGGGAAAAATATTACCATTCAATCATCGAGAACACAATATGTCCATGCAGACGGAGAACATATCGGATTTACCCCACTTTCGATTCACCTTCAAGCGAAAGCCTTAGAGGTGTTATCTAGAAGCCAAGGGAAGGAAGAAGCTGATTTGAAGGAGAGGGAATCGAATGAATTCTATTAACAGGAATTTTTTTGCTTACTTAGATGAAATGAACATCGTCACTATTCTTCTTCCCTATTCATATCATCATGGACTATCCTCATTGTTTTTCATGGCAGCAGATGCTGCAAAGACATCGTTAGAGATTTTAGATAAGACGGAGATTGAGGATTACAATAAATATATTTGTCAGTTTGAAGGGGAATTTTCCTTTGGAAAGCCCTATTGGATTTTTGATGAGCATGGTGGGAAAACGGAATTACAAATAGGGGCAGTCATCCGCACTGAACAATTTGATCAACAATTTTATTATGAAGGGGATGACCTAGGGGTAACCTTTCCTACTGGCCAAACCTGTTTTAAACTATGGGCACCCACCGCAACAGGGGTTAAGTTAAAATTGCGCTCCCCAGCTAATGGCTATTCAGAAATTATAAAAATGAAGCGCGAACATAATGGCGTTTGGTCCATATCTCTTAACCGTGATTTGGAGTATTATCAATACAGCTTTCTTGTACTGGTTAATCAAGAGTGGCGTGACGCGGTAGACCCATATGCTAAGGCTGTAACTCCCAATGGAGAGCAAGGGGTCATCGTGAAACTTGAAAAGACTGGCAGACCAAGACCAAACTTACCTCCATTCGAAAACCCAGTGGATGCCATTATTTATGAAACCCATATACGTGATTTTACGATTCATCAGGGAAGCGGTGTTAAGCATAAGGGGTTATATTTAGGGGCTGGGGAATTAAATACCAAGGGGAAGGATGGTGAACCGACAGGCTTAACCTATGTAAAAGATTTAGGAGTAACTCATCTGGAATTCCTCCCGTTTAATGATTTTGCCGGTGTGGATGAATTAAATCCATCAAAACAGTATAACTGGGGATACAATCCACTTCATTTTAACGCTCCAGAGGGAAGCTATGCAACCGACCCATCCAATCCATATTCCCGAATCAACGAGTTAAAAAAATTAATTGATCAAATTCACAGCATGGGGCTTCGAGTCATTATGGATGTCGTGTTTAATCATGTCTATATTCGTGAACAATCCTCTTTTGAAAAAATCGTTCCAGGCTATTACTTCCGTCATAATGAAATTGGTTTACCCTCAAACGGAACCGGAGTTGGGAATGATGTGGCTTCAGAACGAAGAATGGTACGGAAATTTATCCTTGATTCCGTCATGTTTTGGCTGGAGGAATACCATATTGATGGTTTTAGATTTGATTTGATGGGGATTCTAGATGTAACTACTATGAATGAAGTGAAAAAGACTTGTGACAGTCTTGCTGATGGAGTCCTGATTATTGGCGAAGGATGGAACCTGAATACCCCTTTACCTGCAGCACAAAAGGCAACCATTGCTAATCAAGCAAAGATTCCACAAATTGGACAGTTTAATGATAAATTTAGAGATACGATTAAAGGAAGCACTTTTAATTTGTTTGATAAAGGATATGCTTTAGGAAATGAGCATTTGGTTGATGCCGCAATGGAGGTTTTAACCGGCAGTATTGGCTTTACCAAAAAGGGAACTCGACTTTTTAATCAACCATCTCAATCCGTCAATTATGTAGAATGTCACGATAACCATACACTATGGGATAAACTTGAAGGCTGCTATTCAGACATGGGGCAATTGATTCGAGAAAAATACCATCGTCTTGCAACAGGAATCGTTCTGTTATCACAAGGGATCCCTTTTCTTCACAGTGGGCAGGAGTTTTTTCGAACAAAGCATGGTGATGGAAATAGCTATCGTTCATTAGATACTGTTAATCAGCTCGATTGGGAACGAAAAATGACCTTCAAGGCAAATGTAGAGTATATTCAAGGGCTGATTCAAAT
Source organism: Neobacillus cucumis (assembly GCF_016908975.1). Taxonomy (GTDB): domain Bacteria; phylum Bacillota; class Bacilli; order Bacillales; family Cytobacillaceae; genus Neobacillus; species Neobacillus cucumis. The sequence continues at coordinate 211,604 of NZ_JAFBEX010000008.1, read as the reverse complement.
CCGTCAGAAGTTTAGTTGTTTTCGGATGCGCACCTCGGAAGAAATTCGTTCTCACACACAAGAACTGATCCTCCCCTCACCAATGATTGGATGTTTGTATCAATTTTCTGGTCAGGAAGTCATTCTTGTTATCAACCCTTCTTCTCAAACACAGCCGATGACGCTTCCTGAAGGGGAATGGGGGATTTTAGCAAACCACCAGTTTGCAGGATTAACGGCGAAAGAATTCAAAAAGGCACCCGAATATATCTTGGAACCAGTTTCTTTAAATGTTTTGCTAAAAAAATAGTTTTTCAAGATTACTTGACGAAAAAAGGGAATAGGAGATAAAATTTATTAAGATGGCTATTGTGTGCAATGGTTCAATAGCTTTTTTTTATTTATAAAAAAGTGCTTTTGTGATAATTGTGGTTACTAGACCTTCCGGCAACACAGGTTTTACCTCTTTTATTATTAGAGGAATAAGCCCATTAGAACGGCATAAATTGAAGGTGAGCAATTTTGGAACATTTACTAGGACAAGAGTGGGAGATTACTCCAGCTGGAGGCAAAACTGGAGAAGCCTTTTATGCAGAATACCAAGATCAAAGGCTATTTTTAAAGCGAAATTCCTCTCCATTCCTTGCAGTGTTATCAGCAGAAGGGATTGTCCCAAAGCTTGTATGGACAAAACGATTGGAAAACGGGGATGTAATAACAGCGCAGCAATGGCTACCTGGCCGGGAGTTAAATCCCTCAGAAATGAACCAAGAAAGTGTTGCAAGATTGCTTAAGAAAATCCACTGTTCTGAACCAATGCTTGGAATGTTAAGCCGAATAGAGAATTCGCCTGTAAACCCTGAGCCTATTTTACAGTCGGTTCTAAAGGAATTAGATAAAGAGGTACTCGCGTTACCTGAATCGCAAAAAGCGATACAATTCCTTAAAGAGGAAGCCTTAAATGTTAACTGTGATGAGAAAGTGGTTTGTCATGGAGATGTCAACCATAACAACTGGCTGCTTGCAGAAGACAACCAGTTGTATTTGATTGATTGGGATGGTGCGATGATTTCCGACCCAGCCATTGATTTAGGTTTACTGCTTTACTGGTACATCCCAGAAGAAAATTGGGAGGACTGGTTAAAGCTTTATGGTAAGGAGCTTACCGAAAATCTGAAACTAAGAATGAAATGGTATGTGACCATTCAAACACTTTCATCCATTCAATGGTATAAAAATAAAAACCGTTTTGAAGAAATGAATAAATGGATTGTTTTCTTGCGAAATATCCTCTAATTAAGAAAATTGGTTAATATCGTTGACCCATTGAGAAAGATTTTCTTGATTAGATTGAATATGCTGATCTAAATCTGTTGTTTGGGAACCATGTTGACTGTATTGATATACTTCCTGTAAGATATTTTTGACGTTTGTATCAATTTGGGTGTTAACCATAAGTGATTTCACTAAACGCTCTAATTGTTCACATTCTGAAACAGACCCACAGCAATCCGTTTGATGATTGTTTAGTATATCTTTTAACAGTGTAACTTGGTCACCATGACTTAATGGCATAAAAGCACATCCTTTCAAGTGGAAATAGAAAAAGGAATTCACAGTTAGGTTGTGGATTCTTTTTTTGTTTATGCGTAAACCTTATTTCCATTTAGTTTGACTTGCATGAAAAAGTATTGCATGGTATGTTTTGAAGGATAACGTTTTTTAGGAGTGTCAGAATGAGACTTAGACATAAACCTTGGGCAAAGGACAAACTAGAGCAGCATCCACAATTTGTAGTTGCCAACCCAGAAAGTTTTAAGGGAAAGTGGCATGAGGCTTTCGAAAAAGACCAGCCGCTGCATATTGAGGTAGGCACAGGAAAAGGTCAATTTGTAACGGGAATGGCTAAAGCCAATCCGGATATTAATTATATTGGAATTGAGCTTTACGACAGCGTCATTGTGGCTGCATTAGATCGACTAATTGAAGCTGATTTACCAAATCTTAAGCTGCTAAATGTAAATGCTGCCGAATTAGATAAGTACTTTACAAAAAATGACGTGGACCGCGTTTATTTGAATTTTTCCGATCCATGGCCAAAGTCCCGTCATGAAAAAAGAAGATTAACGTATAAGGATTTCTTGAGCCTTTATGAAAATATATTGGTCGATGGCGGGGAGATTCATTTTAAAACCGATAATCAGGGATTATTTGAGTACTCTCTCATGAGCTTTTCCGCTTATGGCTTATTATTGAAATATGTAAGTCTTGATTTTCATAAAAGTGAGTATGAAGGCAACGTCATGACCGAATATGAACAAAAATTTTCGGAACAAGGACACCGGATTTACCGATGTGAAGTAAAATATCAAAACTAAACGTATTATTGACAGTTTCCTTTATGGATGCTGTCTTTTTTATTTTATCCAAAATCTAGATAATGCTAATATAAATTAAAAGGGGGAGATGGAATGGAATCGTTAAATATCGGAAATGTTTCGCTTACATGGTTATCTGGTGGAGTTACCTATCTGGACGGCGGGGCTATGTTTGGAGTTGTCCCCAAAGGATTATGGTCCAAAAAATATCCGGCAAATGAGAAAAATCAAATTGAATGTCTAACAGACCCAATTTTCATTCAAATGAATGGGAAAAATATATTGGTGGAATCCGGTTTGGGAGCAGGTAAATTAACGGAAAAACAATTACGAAACTATGGGGTTACAAAAGAATCTGAGATAGTGAAATCATTAGAACAGCTGGAGCTAACACCTGAGGATATAGATTATGTTTTAATGACCCATTTGCATTTTGACCATGCCTGTGGACTAACCAAACTTGTAGATGGAAAGTATGCCTCAGTCTTTCCTAATGCCCAAATTATCACTTCCCAAGTGGAATGGGACGAAATGAGAAGACCCAATATTCGTTCGAAAAATACATATTGGAAGGAAAACTGGGAGGCAGTCGAAACACAGGTTATTCCCTTTAAAGAAAAATGGGAACTTGGAAACATAACCATGATTCATACCGGCGGGCATAGTGATGGACATTCGATTCTCCATATTGAGGATGGGGGAGAAGTGCTTATTCATATGGCCGACCTTATGCCCACACACGCTCATCAAAACGTGTTATGGGTCATGGCATATGACGACTACCCGATGACTTCCATTGCAGCTAAGCAAAAGTGGCTTAGCTTAGGGCTCGCGAAAAATGCTTGGTTTACCTTTTATCATGATGCATTTTACAGAGCGGTAAAATGGGATGCAGACGGTAAGCAAATCACTGCAACTATAAATAGACAACCGTAGAGAAGAAAAAGCCGTATCCTTATTTGGATGCGGCTGTTATATGGCCTAGCAAATAGGATTAGTACTCGTGCATAACTTTTTTTACTGGTATTGACACGTCCAGCTCCAGCGCTCAGCGACTAGTGTACTTATCCTATCTCCCTACGATAAGTCAACATCGAATCGTTGTCGCTCTCCGTGTTTCCTTTATCTCAGTCGATGGGCTCCAGTCCATACGTCGCTTAACGGGCGCTTACGCTTTTGTTCCTATACACTTTGTTCATTTGAAAAAGGGTTTACCTCTATTAATGTTCCGGTCTTAGCGTCGGCAATAAATTCAAATTGCTGGTTTATTCCTTGATTATTTCGCGAGATTCCACCCTTATACACATCATACGTCAAATGGTTTTTTACATAGGGCTCTGCCGTCATATGGATCCATGAGCCGCTAATAGGTCCGTGTTGTCTAAATTGTTTTTTTACCAGCCCCAACACCTTTTCAGGCGTTACTTTTGTGTTTTGGCTAAGGATTTCCTTGGTCAGATAACCACTAGCCATTCCAACCGCTGCACCTAAGAAAAAAGACTTCCAGTTCATATATCCACCTCCAAAGTGGGAAAAGATTGCTAAAAAGATCTTCTTTAAGTATATCGTATTTATAGTTAAGAATATAATATGACTGTATGAAATGAATGATTGGTAACAAAAGAAAATAATCGGTAAAATAAAACTGGAAAACGTCATCTGCATCTAGAATGTTAGAAGGGTTATGTGCTCTAAGGGAGCAGGAGTTAAAAAGTAATACATAAAGGAGTAAAAAAATGAATGAACAAACTTTAAAGCTTTTTCAAACATTAACAGAGCTGCCAGGGGCACCTGGGAATGAGCATTTAGTTAGAAATTTCATGAGAGAGCAGCTGGCCTTATATTCAGATGAAATTGTCCAGGATAAGTTGGGCAGTATCTTTGGTGTGAAGAAGGGCAATCCACAAGGACCTACCGTTATGGTTGCAGGGCATATGGATGAAGTGGGGTTTATGGTAACGGCCATTACTGAAAATGGTATGATTCGCTTTCAACCACTTGGCGGATGGTGGAGTCAAGTCCTTCTCGCCCAGCGTGTCCAAATTATCACTAAAACTGGTCCGGTTATTGGTGTGGTTGGCTCCATTCCACCGCATTTATTAGATGAATCAAAACGAAATAAACCAATGGAAATCAAGAATATGTTGATTGATATTGGCGCTGATGATCGTGCGGATGCTGAACGGATTGGTATTAAACCAGGTCAAGCGATTCTGCCGATTTGTCCATTTACACCGATGGCCAATGAAAAGAAGATTTTAGCGAAGGCTTGGGATAATCGCTATGGCTGCGGACTGGCTATTGAATTACTTCAGGAGCTTCAAGATGTTTCATTAGCTAATACCCTTTATTCAGGTGCTACCGTTCAAGAAGAAGTGGGGTTACGAGGCGCTCAAACAGCCGCAAACATGATTAAGCCAGATATCTTTTTTGCTCTTGATGCCAGCCCGGCCAATGATATGTCAGGGGATAAACAAGAATTTGGCCAATTAGGGAAAGGAACTTTGCTCCGCATCCTTGACCGTACCATGGTTACCCACCGTGGAATGCGGGAATTTGTCCTCGATATGGCGGAAACTCATCAAATTCCATATCAATATTTTGTTTCACAGGGAGGGACAGATGCAGGCCGTGTTCATTTAACGAATGAAGGTGTACCAAGTGCAGTGATAGGTATTTGTTCTCGTTACATTCATACACACGCTTCCATCATCCATATTGATGATTATGCTGCTGCTAAAGAATTATTGGTGAAGCTTGTGAAGGCATGTGACCAGTCAACGGTCGATGCCATTAAATCAAACAGCTAGACAATGAGGGCATCACTTTTGCCCTTTTTTTTATTGGACGATGTTAAAAATCTTTATGTAACATTGTTGATTGGAGCGGAAGGTGCGAGACTCCTGCGGGAGTACGGGGCAGGGGAGACCCCGCAGGAGCGTATGCGACGAGGAGGCACCCCGGCACGCCCGCGGAAAGCTCGCGCCTGGAGCGGAAAGCAACATCCAGGAGCAATTGGAAATGGAGTACAGAAAATGAAAAAAATAATTATCGGTTCAAAGAACCCGGCAAAAATTACGGCTGTACAAAATGGCTTTTCGACAGAAGCTTGTGAATTTATTTCTTTAGATATCCCCTCAGGTGTCAACAACCAGCCTTTTTCTGATGAAGAAACGATTCAAGGTGCGATTAATCGTGCGATAGGAGCACTGAATCAAGGAAATGGAGATATTGGGATTGGTCTCGAAGGCGGTGTACAGGAAACAAGCTTCGGTTTAGTTCTATGTAATTGGGGGGCACTTGCAACTCAAGGGATGGAACCTCTGATTGCTGGAGGAGCAAGATTCCTACTACCTGAAGAAGTGGCAGTAAGGCTGAGAGCAGGAGAGGAATTAGGACCTGTCATGGATGACTACGCTAAAAAGAAGAATGTTCGAAAACACGAAGGCGCGGTTGGGATTTTTACAAATGGTGTAGTCAATCGGGTTGATATGTTTACACATGTCACAAGCCTCTTAATTGGACAATTTAACTATTATGCCAACATGAAAGAATTATAAAATAGGAATAAGGGAATGATAGTTGAGCAAGTGGTGCATAAGCATAACATTGGACTGAACAAAAAGTATACTGATATGATTTGAAAGGAACATAACAAAAAAAGTTAAATATAAACGGAGGCGTTCAATTTGAAAAACCTAGAATCACTTGAACAATTTGAGCAGCTGCGTAATCAAGATAAAACCATCTTTATGTTTTCTGCACAATGGTGCGGAGATTGCCGCTTTATCGAACCAGTACTGCCAGAAATTGAAGAAAAGTTTAATGAATTTACCTTTATTCACGTCGATCGTGATCAATTTATTGATTTATGTCAGCAAGTAGACGTATATGGAATTCCAAGCTTTATTGCTTATGAAAATGGTAAAGAGCTTGGTCGCTTTGTTAGTAAGGACAGGAAAACACAAGAAGAAATAGAAGCATTTATTTCTGGTTTGAAGTAACCCGAAACTTCCCCCTTTCTCTTCTTTTGAGAGGGGGTTTTTTAGTGTAAAATATGAATGAGGTTTTAACCACGTGGAGGGCAGGGTATAACATGAAAATGGACAGCAGGCAGATGCGCCAGAAATTAGAGTCCCGTTTGGCAGGGGAAGATCGACTGATTTCGTATGACCGGGAAAAGGATCAGCTGCGAATTGAAAGTCAATCAACAGGCAAGGGAATCAGTATTGCAATCCCAGGAGTAATTGCCAAATGGCATGTAGAAAAAGATAAGGCGATTGATGAAATTGTTTATTATGTTCAAGAAGGTTTGCGTGCCATGGAGAATACGGTTGACTTAAAAGAACAGGTGAAAAAGATATTCCCTGTTATTCGGTCTGCTTCTTTTCCAGCAGAAGCGGAAGAAGGAGTTCCTTTTCTCACAGAAGACCATACGGCTGAAACCAAAATCTATTATGCGATTGATATGGGTAAAACCTACCGCTTGATTGATAAACGGATCATGGAAAAAGAAGGATGGAGTGCAAACCGCATTAAAGAAATGGCATTATTTAATGTTAGGTCCCTTGCCACTCCTCTAAAGGAAGATCAGGTGGCTGGAAATAGCTTTTATTTCTTGAACACGAATGACGGCTATGATGCGAGCAGAATCTTAAATAAGGGATTCCTTAATGAGATGGAGAAACAAATTACCGGAACCATGGTGCTGGCCGTTCCCCATCAGGATGTATTAATTATTGCTGATATTCGAAATGATCGGGGCTACGATGTGATTGCTCAAATGGCGATGAGCTTTTTTGCGAGTGGGAGGGTGCCGATTACCGCTTTATCCTTCCTATATGAAGATGGTGAATTAGAGCCCATTTTTATCTTAGGAAAAAATAAATAAGCCATAAAAGGGATCACATCTAGTGGTCTTTTTTCATGGTAACTTACCTATTGTATCCAATTCGAACATATTTCGACTCATTCTTAAGAATTGTGTCGATAAAATAGAAAAAGCTGTTAAAATAGAATGATAGATGAAAAGAAAGAGTGATAGTTTTGAGCTGGATCCAAAACTTTTTCCAAAAGTTAAGGAAAGAAGAGGATGATGAGAAAATCTCCGATTACATCCTCCATAGGGAACCTGAAAATCATATTTCCCAGAGTCCATTTGATAACCTAAAGGATTTGGATGCGAGAATATCGTATCAATATCCAAAGGGAGGAAGTACGACCCCGACACCAAGAACGACCAAATCAACTCAAAGGCAGGTAACGAACCGACCAAAAAAACCCGTTGATTCTAGTGGTAAAAGCAGATTAGAAGAAATTCCAAAGGTTACATCAGAATTGCCAAAGTTTACATCAAAGATTCCAAAGATTACATCAAAAATTCCAATTATACCTACTAACAACATAATGGAACCAAAACCACGGCAACGAGGACCCTTTCAACCCACTGAAATACCATCGCCTGTTTTTGGCTTTAACAGACCTCAAAAGACAACGACGACTGTGGAGCATGAATTAAGCCACTTTTTTCAAGGTCAACTTGATACCGACGTGGATAAAGGACTGGACTCAAGTGTCAATCAAACAATTGTTCAAAACCAAAACAAAACGAATGACAACCCACTTCAAGGTCTACTTAATCAACTTAATCAAATTAACCAAGTGGAATTAAAGATGGATGTGCCAGTTTCTGTTGTAGAGACAGAAAGTCTTCAAGATAAGCCGAATGAGTTGGAATCTGAAGAAGATGTTCAAGTAAAAGTAAATGAGCAACCCTTTGAGGAAAGGGTTCCAGTTGAAACGAATGAGCTTACCTTTGAGATTGAGAATGATCAAACATTAGCGGAAATTTCAGCAACCACTGAGTCCGAAGTTCCTCCTGCACCACGGTCTCGATTACCATTTAATGTGATGATGCTAACGCAGGATAAACAAAAATGGGAGGAAAGAAAGCGGAAACGAGAGCAGGAACATGTGCTCAAGCCTCATCATCAAGAAATTAAAACAACTGAAGAAGCGGCTGTGGTCGAATCTGTAGTATTGCCATCCAACTGTGAGGAAGAGCCAAAGGAAGGTTCATTTATTTTCCCGGGGTCTCAATTATTAAGTCCTCCAGTTACAGAAGTACTTGATACAGAATGGATTGACGAACAGAAAGAACTATTGAATCAAACGTTAAAAAACTTTAATGTTGGCGCAAGTGTTGTTAATGTGACGCAGGGTCCGTCCGTAACTCGTTTTGAAGTACAGCCAGAACCAGGTGTAAAGGTAAATAAAATAACGAATCTAAGTGATGATATTAAATTAAGTCTTGCAGCTCGTGATATCCGGATTGAAGCGCCAATCCCCGGAAAACATACGATTGGGATTGAAGTGCCAAATCAGAAATCCAGACCTGTTTTGATAAACGAGATAATTGGAAGTCCTATTTTTAAAGTTTCGGCTTCCCCATTGACTGCAGTATTGGGGCTGGATATTGCCGGAAAGCCTATCGTGACAGATTTGAAAAAAATGCCGCATGGACTTATTGCAGGGGCGACAGGATCGGGGAAAAGTGTATGTATTAACTCGATTTTGATTAGTCTGTTATATAAAGCGGATCCTCGGGATTTAAAGCTGTTACTGATTGATCCTAAAATGGTAGAGCTTGCTCCCTATAACCGTATCCCACATCTCGTCAGTCCTGTTATTACCGATGTGAAAGCCGCAACGGCCGCTTTAAAATGGGCTGTTGATGAAATGGAGCGCCGGTATGAACTGTTTGCTCATACAGGGGTTCGGGATATTAACCGTTTTAACGAATTAGCAGACCAGCATAAGCGTTATTCAGACAAATTGCCATTCATCGTCATCATTATTGATGAGTTAGCCGATTTGATGATGATGTCACCTGCTGATGTCGAGGAAGCGATTTGTAGGATCGCTCAAAAAGCAAGGGCTTGCGGTATCCACTTGATTGTGGCAACGCAAAGACCATCGGTTGATGTGATTACAGGCTTGATTAAAGCGAATATTCCTACAAGGATTGCCTTTTCCGTTTCGTCTCAAGTAGACTCACGCACGATTATTGATATTAGTGGTGCTGAGAGGCTGCTTGGTCGGGGAGATATGCTATTCTTAGAAAATGGTGCATCCAAACCTGTTCGCCTGCAAGGAACATTTGTATCGGACGAAGAAATTGATCTTGTTGTTGCACATGTGAGAGACCAACAGGAGCCCGATTATTTATTTGAGCAGGAAGAACTATTGAAAAAGGCACAGGTAATCGAGGAAGAGGATGAATTGTTTTATGAAGCTTGTGAATTTATTGTAAGTAATGGCGGTGCTTCTACTTCCAGCTTGCAGCGGAGATTTAAAATTGGTTATAACCGTGCTGCCAGATTAATGGATATGCTTGAACAAAATGGATATATTTCAAGTGCAAACGGCAGTAAACCACGGGATGTGTTAATCACAGAGGCTGATTTACAATCCATGCAAGACTAGTATTATTCATTAATCTTTTGTATTCTTTATTACGGTGGACAAATACTAACTAGTACAAATATTTAAGGCAAAAGTAAATTTAAGTGGATAAAATAGTTTTTATTCCTGAACAGTGCTATAATATTGAATTGATTTATTATAATAATAAAACAACGTGTGCTTACATACTGATTAGCAATTACAGACAGATTTCATATACTGTTTAACAGTATTACGTTGGTTGGAGGTTCTTCTATGACTATTTACCATTTTGTAGGTATAAAGGGGTCTGGAATGAGTGCACTGGCACAAGTTCTTCATGATATGAAATTTCAGGTGCAAGGCTCCGATGTCGAAAAGCGCTTTTTTACACAACTGGCTCTTGAAAAATCAGGGATTACGATCCTTCCCTTTCAGAAGGAAAATATAAAGCCAGGCATGACCATTATTGCAGGAAATGCGTTTCCTGATACCCATGAAGAAATACAAGAGGCGATGAGGCTTGGGCTTCCTATCATACGCTATCATCGTTTCTTAGGTGATTTTATGCAAAATTTTACAAGTATCGCGATTACAGGTGCGCACGGAAAAACATCTACGACAGGATTACTTTCACATGTAATTGCAGGGGCCAAACCTACTTCCTTTTTGATTGGTGATGGAACCGGCAAAGGCCAGGAAGGTGCTGAGTATTTTGTCTTTGAAGCCTGTGAATACAGAAGGCATTTCTTATCGTACTTTCCTGACTATGCCATCATGACAAACATTGATTTCGATCATCCCGATTACTTTGCCAATATTGATGACGTTTTTTCAGCCTTTCAAGAGATGGCCGTGCAGGTTAAAAAAGGAATATTTGCTTTTGGCGACGACGAACAGCTTCAAAAGATTCAGGCAAAAGTTCCGGTTTTATTCTATGGTTTTGGTGAAGAAAACGATTATCAAGCTAAAAACATTGTTAAGACGACAGATGGAACGAGCTTTGATGTCTTTATTCGAAATACCTACTATGACAATTTTTCGATTCCTACCTTTGGTGATCACAGTGTATTAAATGCACTAGCGGTTATTGGGTTATGTCATTACGAGGAAATAGATGTACAAATTGTCAAAGAACGTTTACAAACCTTCCAAGGCGTAAAAAGAAGATTTTCTGAAAAAACAGTGGGTTCGCAAATTTTGATTGATGATTATGCCCATCATCCGACTGAAATAAGGGCCACGATTGATGCGGCGAATCAAAAATATCCGGATAGAGAGATTGTTGCGGTTTTCCAACCACACACCTTTTCTCGCACCCAGGCTTTCTTGGAGGATTTTGCAGAGAGCTTAAGAGCAGCAGACAAAACCTATTTGTGTGAAATTTTCGGGTCGGCTAGGGAAAATCACGGCAAACTGTCGATTAAAGACTTACAGGATAAAATAAACGGTTCGGAAGTATTATCAGAGGAAAATACGGCTGTGTTAAACAAGCATGATCACAGTGTGATTATTTTTATGGGTGCCGGAGATATTCAAAAATTCCAAGAGTCTTATGAAAAACAAGTCACGAAATAAACAAAGGATGCCAGCATATGGCATCCTTTTCCTAATTTAGGTTGTTTTTAAAAAATTTAGCAGGAAAACACGACAAATGTATGGAACTAGTATAAGATAATTAGCGAGGTTTATATCTGTTACGAAAAGGATATACATATGGATAGAATTAAGGCGGAGGTGCACAATGCAAATTATATTATATCTAAGCGTAGCCTTAGTAGCGATCGCATTTCTTGTGCTGGTAATTTATTTATCAAAGACACTTAAATCACTTCAGGTTACCCTGACAAGCGTTTCTAATACATTGAGCGGCCTAGAGAAACAATTGGATGGAGTTACAACGGAAACAACCTTACTGCTCCAAAAAACAAACGCATTGGCAGAAGATATTCAGCAAAAATCTGAAAAGCTAAATAGCGTGGTGGAAGCTGTTAAAGATGTAGGGACAACGGTGACCAAATTTAATGGGACACTTCAGAATATTACCCAATCAGTTGACCAGCAAGTAGAGGAAAGTAAAGAAAAAATCTCGCAAATTGTCCAATGGGGCAATATCTTCCTAGAATTAAAAGAAAAGTGGCAGGCGAGGAAGCAATCAAAACCGGAAGTTAGTATATCCGAAAGGCAAAAGCTAAGGTCACATTGATGAATGAAGGAGGAGAACAAATGACAAGTAGAGAGTTTGAATCAAGAGAATCGAACCCACCCCGGACAGAAGGGTCTTCTAGCACTTTCCTATGGGGGGCCGTAATTGGAGGGGTAGTAGGGGCTGCCGCAGCATTGCTTTTAGCACCTAAATCCGGAAGAGAAATTCGTTCCACAATTAGCAGCCAGAAAGATTCTATTATGGATAAAACGGTCAATTTAAGAGAAAATGTAATAGCGAAAAGCAATGAACTGGTTTCCAAAACATCATCCATTTCACAAGGAATTGTCCTGCAATCTTCAGAACTTGTTAATAAAGTAACGGGGAAAACTTCTCAAAGGAATGAAGAAACAGAGGGTTCTGATGTAACCTATATCCCGATTCACGGACCGAATGAAACCAAATCGATTACAAAGTCAGAACTAAAGACACCCGATAGCAACGATATAAAGAAAAAATTGGAAGAAGCGCAAAAGGCTTTTGATGCAGAGGAAAGTAAAGTTAAACTATAGAATAGCCCTAAATATTTGTGATAAAAATGGTGAAGTGTTAAAATTACTTCACCATTTATTATTTTATGAAACAATTGGAGGAATGTAGAAATGCTTGAAAAAATTGATACCGTAGAACAATTTGATGAATTAGTGAAAAATAACAGTAAATTCTTTCTTCTAAAACATAGTCTTACATGTCCGATTAGCCAAGCCGCATATAAGGAATATGAAAAGTTTGCCGGAACCAATCAAGATTTTCCTACATATTATCTAGCTGTACAAGATTCACGTCCATTATCAAATGAAATTGCTGAACGATTCGAAATTAAGCATGAATCACCACAGGCCATTCTTTTTTCAGAAGGAAAACCGCTTTGGAATGCTTCCCATTGGAAAATTACAACCCGTTCCCTTACCGATGTAAAGCAGGCAAATTAATTTTTGTTCAGATTTTAAAAAATTTTGTAAACATTTAGGAATCACACGCATATATTACTCTACTATAAGTCAATTCGCTTTAGCGCTTAAAAGCGTTTAATTGTTAAAGAAAAAACAAGTGACAAAGAAAAATTTTTCAGATATAATTAGCCTAATTATTCAAAAATTAATAAATTTTAAAACTTTAAGCTTGTAAATCATTTGGTTTTGACAATAACTTCAAACTTGAAAAAATGATTTACCAAAGAAGGGACGGGACGAATAATGAGCAATATTGAATTGGATCAACTGAGAACACGCGTTGATGAATTAAATTTGGAATTATTAAAACTAATTAACGAGAGAGCTCAGCTTGTTCAAGAGATTGGACGAGTCAAGGGGAACCAAGGGGTTTACCGTTACGATCCAGTCCGCGAACGGAAAATGCTTGAAGTGATTAAAGAACATAATGATGGACCGTTTGAAGATTCAACAATTGATCATATCTTTAAGGAAATTTTTAAAGCTGGGCTAGACTTGCAAAAGGATGACCACGAAAAAGCACTCCTAGTTTCCAGAAAGAAAAAGCCTGAAGATACAATTGTTTCATTAAAAGGCCAAAATATTGGGGATGGCAAACAACATTTTGTTTTTGGACCATGTTCGGTTGAATCCTACGAGCAGGTTGCAACAGTAGCGAAGGCAATGAAAGAAAAAGGCTTAAAACTTCTTCGCGGCGGTGCCTACAAGCCAAGAACTTCTCCATACGATTTCCAAGGGCTTGGAGTAGAAGGTTTAAAAATTTTAAAACGTGTAGCAGATGAATTTGATATGGCTGTTATTAGTGAAATCGTTAACCCGGCGGATATTGAGCTAGCTTGCGATTATATTGACGTCATCCAAATTGGTGCCCGAAATATGCAGAACTTTGAATTATTAAAAGCTGCCGGTGCTGTTAAAAAGCCTATTTTATTAAAAAGAGGTCTCGCTGCTACAATTGAAGAGTTTATAAATGCAGCAGAATACATTATGGCACAAGGTAATGGTCAAATCATTCTTTGTGAGCGTGGAATTAGAACATATGAACGTGCAACACGAAATACGTTAGATATTTCTGCCGTTCCAATTTTGAAAAAAGAAACTCATTTACCGGTAATGGTCGATGTTACCCATTCAACTGGCAGAAGAGATTTATTACTTCCATGTGCTAAAGCCGCTATTGCAATCGGTGCTGACGGCGTAATGGCAGAGGTCCATCCAGATCCAGCTGTTGCCCTTTCAGATGCACAGCAGCAAATGGATCTAAAACAATTTGATGAATTCTATAGCCAATTACTTGCATCAAATTTTGTTCAAATTTAATGTTCAAAGAGTTCCATTGAATTTAAAAGGCCTTCTGCAATCCATTGCGGAAGGTTTTTTTCATTTTTACTAAAAAATATTGACTTTTTCAATTGCGGCTTTAATCTAGTTGTCGTATCATTAAGTACATATGTAGTTTGTTTAATATCTCACATAAACCAAAACGGATGGTTGTCAGATAGAGAAATTTAAACTAGGTAAATAATTATGACTAGTTTTTTAAAAACAGATGTAAAATAAAAAAAACAATGTACGTATTAGGAGAGTGTATAAAAGTGAATATTACGATTTATGATGTGGCAAGGGAAGCTAATGTATCAATGGCAACCGTTTCCCGTGTCGTCAATGGAAACCCGAACGTAAAACCAGTAACTCGAAAGAAAGTATTAGAAGTAATTGAAAGATTAGGCTACCGTCCAAACGCTGTGGCACGAGGATTGGCAAGTAAGAAAACAACAACCGTAGGAGTTGTTATTCCAGATATTTCAAGCATCTTTTATGCTGAATTGGCACGAGGTATTGAGGATATTGCCACAATGTATAAGTACAATATCATTTTAAGTAACTCAGACCAAAATAAGGACAAGGAATTACACCTGCTCAATACCATGTTAGGCAAGCAAGTGGATGGAATTGTTTTCATGGGCGGCAATATTACAGCTGATCATGTAGAGGAATTCCGTAAATCTCCAGTCCCTATTGTTCTTGCCGGTTCTATTGAAGAATCCAATCAAATTCCGTCTGTTAATATTGATTATGAAGCAGCAGTTTATGATTCTGTCAAAGAATTTGTGGAAAAAGGACATAAGCATATTGCCTTTGTTGTTGGACCACTACATGAACCAAAAAATGCTCAGAAAAAGTTAAAGGGTTATCAAAGAGCACTTCAAGATGCAGGTCTTCCGTACAATGAAGAACTGATTGCTGAAGGGGACTATACCTATGATTCCGGAATTGAAGCCTTCGAAAAGTTACTAGAAGCAGCTGATAGACCTACCGCCATTCTAGTTGGGTCTGATGAAATGGCTCTAGGGGTCGTCCATGGGGCAGAGGATAAAGGGTTCCAAATTCCTGAAGACTTTGAAGTAATTACATCTGACAATACCAGACTGTCACTAATGGTTCGTCCGCAGCTGACAACGATTGTGCAGCCTCTTTATGACATTGGAGCTGTTTCAATGCGTCTGTTAACTAAGTTAATGAATAAAGACGAGTCTAGTGATTCAATCGTTATTTTACCGCACCGAATTGAACATCGTCAGTCAACTAAATAAAAAAATAGGGCTGGTTTTGGACCAGCCCTATTTTTTATTTACACTTTTTACCTAGCTTCGAATCGGATAAAGCGCTTTTTCAAGTGTTAATCGATTTTTTTCAGTAATCTCTGTCTTTCTAGGGATCGGGGTATAGAGATCATCAGGGTCATCCCATTCCAGAGGCAGTGGGAAAGGGGAGAGCTTTTGCCAGTCGCTAATCCATTCATCCGGTAAGCGCCCGTGGCCAATCATGTTCTCCGTCATTTCAAGCCAAATAAGGGCCCATGCCCTTGGGACAACCCGCCAGATATCATAACCGCCGCCGCCAACGGCAATCCATCTGCCATGGCAATATTGATGCGCGATTTCATGTGCGAGCCTGGGGATTTCTCGATATATTTTCATGGTAGCAGATAAATGTGTTAAGGGGTCATAATAATGAGCGTCTGCACCATTCTGAGTTAAAATCACATCTGGTTTAAAGAAGGCTGCTACATCCTTGAGGGATTGTGAATAAACCTCTAACCATGATTCATCTTCGGTATAGGCATCAACGGGGATATTAAAGGAATACCCGTAGCCGGGACCTTGTCCACGTTCATTGATATTGCCCGTTCCAGGAAATAAATATCTTCCTGTTTCATGAATAGAGAGGGTACAGACACTTGGATCATCATAAAACGACCATTGAACACCATCACCGTGATGGGCATCTGTATCCACATATAGTACGCGGGCATGATATTTTTCCTGCAAATATTTTATCGCAACAGAGCTGTCATTATAAATACAAAAGCCAGAGGCTTTGCCGCGGAAACCATGATGTAATCCTCCGCCAAGGTGGAGGGCATGTAATGCTTTTCCAGTCATTACCTGGTCTACTGCCGTTAAAGTGCCGCCAACCAAGAAGGAACTGGCTTCATGCATATTAGGAAAAATGGGTGTGTCCTCAGTTCCTAACCCATAGTTTTCAGCCCTATCCTTTGGAAGTGTTCCTTCTCCAGCTTGTTTGACAGCGCGTATGTAGCTTTGGTCATGGATTAGTGCTAATTCTTCCACCGATGCCATTTTTGGCTGTATGACCTGTTCTGGTGCTAAAGCATTTAACTTATGTAATAGGTCCACTGTTAATTGTAGCCGGGATTGATTAAAAGGATGATGAGCATTAAATTTATACTTTAGTAGTTCTTCTGAAAAAATAAACGAGCATGGATCTCTCATAGAGATATCCCCGGTAGATTAGGCCATAACACCTGATGACCAGCTTGTTTAAGATCTTTGATAAGTCCTGTCGGATCCATGGTTTGCACCCTTAAGACCAGTATTTTAAAATGCTCATCCTTTTTATCCGGATAAACAAGAACACTTAAAATATTAGCGTTTCGCTTTTTAATTACAGCTGTAATTTCGCTAAGTACCCCTGCTAGATCCGGAACTTTAATTTCAATTTGTGAACCTGGTTGATGTGCTCCGGTTAATTCAACCATGGTTCTCAATAAATCCGTTTCTGTTACAATTCCGATAAGTTTTCCATCATTGATGATGGGCAAACAGCTAATCTTGTGCTCATAGAACACACCAGCTACTTCCTCTACAAAGTCGAGAGGATGCCCAGTGATGACGTTTTTTTTCATAATGGTTTCTAGTGGTTTTGTTAAATCTTCAGGATGCTCATTGGCATGAAAGATGGAGGGAGTGGCTTCTCTAATTTTAGCTACGGTTACCAACCCCTGTAATTGTCCATCTTGATCAACGATGGGAATATGACGAATCTTTTTGGTATCCATTAACCGAATGGCATCGGCAATGGTATTAGTAGGTGAAAGTACGGCAACATCTGTTTTCATAATTTCTTCAATTATCATCGAATCACCCTAATCCTTAGATGTATGGGGAAAAATTAATACATAAAGCGGTTCATAAACCTCAGCCGGTCAAATTTTTGGACGGATTCAGCCGTTATTCTTTTCCCGATCTTTGCCATTAAACAGTTGGCCGGATGTGAGCAAATCTCCGGATCATCTGTTGCATACCATTCAAGACCGCCGGCATTCATCATTTTCTCCATGACCTTTCGATAATCCCAAACATTTAGTTTGGTACCTTTCAAATCCCAATGCCAATAATATTCAGTTGTTATCGTTATATAATCTTCCATAGCATCATCCATCATAGAGACCATCAACAGGTTTTTACCGACGGAGCAGCCTCTGAATTTTGGAATGACCTCGATGGCTCCCAATTCAATCAGATTATCCATTTTTCCTTCGGACCATCGCTCAAGAGGATCAGGGTAAAGAAAGGTAACATATCCAACGATTGTTGCCAGGTCCCTGGCAATAATAATTCTTCCTTCAGGGAGGTCAGCAATTCCAATTAACGCTTGGTGCTGTTGTTCAGGAGGGCGAAATGCCACCAGATCTTGATGAAATTCATATCCCGAAAGTTTTTCTGAAGAAATTGGACCTTCAATAATGATGTTCCCATGGGGAGTTTTTAACTGTTTGGCATTGTATGTCTTTTTGTGTTCCATACGTTCACCTACCTGAGAGATGGTTATGTATTAATTCTATTATACATAAAAACTATTAGAAATAAGAAATTTCAAAAAAATTGTGTCAGGAACCTGGTAAATAGCCATAAAATTCAAGAAAAAATATTTTTAAAATTGTGAATAATTCTTGTTTGTACTATAATTATCTCATACTAGCAAACAAGGGGGAGATTTAGGTGAAGGTGGAAGCGCTGCCAGTTGTGCAGGGGGAGTATAATCTTGGCAATTATGAAGAAATGTACGAACGTTTTGATTGGAAGGAAACCGAAAAGACATTTTCTTGGAGTGAAACAGGACTTGTTAATTTGGCATACGAGGCCATTGACCGCCATGTGAAAACCTATCGTAAGAATAAGATAGCTTTATACTATCGTGATGGTTCTAGAAATGAAAAGTACACATTTAAGGAAATGAAGGATTTATCCAACAAAGCTGCAAATGTATTGAAATCTTATGGAAATGTAGAAAAAGGCGACCGCGTCTTTATTTTTATGCCTCGTTCTCCAGAACTATATTTTACCGTGTTGGGGGCCATTAAGCTTGGTGCGATTGTCGGTCCATTGTTCGAAGCGTTTATGGAAGGGGCGGTAAGGGACCGCCTTCAGGACAGTGAAGCAAAAGTTTTAGTCACAACACCTGAATTGTTAAATCGTGTCCCTGTTCAAGATTTGCCAGCATTAAAGCATATTTTTGTAATCGGAAATAATGTGGAAGAACAAGATTTAATTATTGACTTTCTAGCTAAATTTAAGACAGCTAGTAAAGACCTTCAAATAGAGTGGGTTGACCGGAATGACGGTTTAATCCTGCATTATACATCGGGCTCCACTGGAAAGCCTAAGGGCGTACTCCATGTACATAATGCTATGATTCAACACTATCAAACGGCAAAATGGGTTCTAGATTTAAAAGAAGATGATGTTTATTGGTGTACGGCTGATCCTGGCTGGGTTACTGGAACCTCCTACGGGATTTTTGGACCGTGGTTAACAGGAACTTCCAATGTGATTATCGGCGGCCGTTTTAGCCCTGAGTCTTGGTATCAAATGATTGAAGACTATGGTGTTACCGTTTGGTATAGTGCCCCAACTGCCTTCCGAATGCTAATGGGAGCAGGCGATGAGCTGGTTAAGAAATTTGATTTAAGCAGTCTGCGTCATATCTCAAGTGTTGGTGAACCATTAAATCCGGAAGTAGTCAAATGGGGCTCAAAGGTATTTAATAAGCGCATCCATGATGGCTGGTGGATGACAGAGACAGGCGCTCAGCTTATCTGTAATTATCCTTGTATGGCAATCAAGCCTGGTTCCATGGGAAAACCTATTCCAGGAGTGAAAGCAGCCATTGTTGATAATCAAGGCAATGAACTGCCGCCATATCGAATGGGAAATTTGGCCATTAAAAAGGGCTGGCCGTCCATGATGCATACCATTTGGAAAAATCAAGAGAAATATGAATCCTACTTTATGCCGGGGGATTGGTATGTTTCTGGGGACTCTGCTTATATGGATGAGGATGGTTATTTCTGGTTCCAGGGCAGGGTGGATGATGTGATTATGACATCCGGCGAGCGAGTTGGTCCATTTGAAGTAGAAAGTAAACTTGTTGAGCATCCAGCAGTTGCCGAGGCCGGTGTGATTGGGAAACCGGATCCTGTCCGCGGTGAAATTATTAAAGCATTCGTGGCTTTACGGGACGGCTATGTAGCTTCTGAAGAATTAAAAGAAGAAATCCGCCAATTTGTTAAGATCGGTCTCGCCGCACATGCTGCTCCAAGAGAAATTGATTTCCGTGATAAATTACCGAAAACAAGAAGTGGTAAGATTATGAGAAGGGTCTTAAAAGCATGGGAATTGAACCTGCCGGCAGGTGATCTTTCAACAATGGAGGATTAATAAGAAAAGCGCAAGGCGCTTAGACTTCGGGCCGATGGCGCCTGGAGCTAGACAATTCTCAAAGCTGAAATTTATACTTTCTTATCTTTGAACGTAAGCGCAAGCGCCCGTTTTTCCTGGAACATAATAAAACAACCGCGCCATCAAGGTGCGGTTGTTTTATTTTCCTTATCTTCTTCTTTTGGAGGGGCGGCTGCTCCAACTTCAACTAAATTGGATGGGACTGACTCTTTTCCAGCAATATCGACAGCTGTAACATAATAGGTCCCATTTCCTGCGTTATATGAAAGTTTGGAGCCGTTCGTAATGCTTGCTACCTTTGTATGGCCTTGATATACACGGTAGCCTACGACATCATTATCTCCTGAACGGGACCACGATAATGTATTCCCCGATACGGAAAGAGTAACTTGATTTGGAATTCTGCCGTTATCTACCATCTTAGCTGTAGGAACAAGTATTTTTCCCCATCTATCTCTTTTTGGAATGAGTTGATCATAATTCTTAAAGTTACTGCCAACCATCCTCGTAATAAAATCAGGGTTTAGGACCAACCCAAACTGGGAAAACTCTTTTGGGGTGGAATCCAACGCTAAATATTTATTATTGCCAATGGTGACATATTTTCCTTGAACTAAACTATCATCTACTTTAGTTGGGACATTATTTACATTAAAATAATCACTTTCAATTAATCCAGCTTTTGAGCAGGCTGCAGAAGGAAGCATACCAGAAACGGCACAGATTGAGCGTTTGACAATTCCATCTGGCATTTGGAAGGATTCCTTTGGAGCCACTAAGTCAGGCTTGATGGCATAAGCAGCATTCATTAATTCTGCCCACAAATTATTGGTGCGCTGACTATAGGACATTCCCGATGTTTTTAACGACTTTGGTGTATCGTAGCCGGTCCATATTCCGAAGGTTACATTCGGGTTTGTCGCAACAAACCAAGAATCAATATACTCCTGTCCAGTTCCCGTTTTACCAGCCCAGTCTGTACTGAACTTTAATTTGCTTTTAATACCTGCAGCTGTACCCATTTTGATAACATCCCGCATCATATCAAGGGTTAAATAGGCAGTTTGCGGTTTAAATACATCCACTGGTTTCACATCATGCTGATAAATAACTTTTCCGTTTTTATCAACGATTCTTTCAATCATATAGGCATCGATAAATTTTCCACCATTAGCAAATGTACTGAAAGCATTTGTATTTTCTTCAATCGTAACACCCGTTTCCATTGAACCGATGGAGGTTGCGAGATTGGTATAGTCTGGTTTTTTTAGTGAAGTAAAGCCCATTTTTTCCAGATACTTCGCCGGTTGTTGACCGACGATTTCTTTATATACTTTAACCGCTGGAACATTATATGATTTTGCCAACGCATAGCGGGCTGAAACCAAACCGCTATACCTTAAATCATAGTCACGTGGCCATGGTGTACTCACACCAGGAGCAAGACTAAGTGCTACATCCGGAAGCGGCGTGCCAGGTGAGACTTTACCTAACTCAATGGCCGGAGCATAGACAAGAAGCGGTTTCATGGTTGAACCGTTTTGTCTGACGGCGCTTGTTGCATGATTAAGCTGTTGTTTTTGATAATCCCTACCGGCAACAAAACTAATAATTTTTCCTGTCTTATTTTCAATTAATTCTGCCCCAACTTCAACTGGCTCCATAACCGTGATATTTTGCCCTGTTTCAGGGTCCTTTTTTATTTGGGCCTTATCTGGTCCATAAAATTTATAATTATCCTTGACTTCTTGCATTGCATCATAGATACCTTTATCAATGGTGGTATAAATTTTGTAGCCGTTTTGATGTAAATCATGATTGGCTAATGTTTTGTATTTATAATAAAGAGTATCGTCATTTTGTAAATCCTTCTCTGTGTAGCCATCTTTTTTAGCTAGCACGGTTGTAAGGACTTCAATCGAACGGTTTTCAATTTCAAATGACAGCCATGGGTATTTTTCAAGCGGATTGGCGACAGGCTTAATAAAGTCCTTAGTAATGTCATAGGCAGAAGCTTGAGCATATTGCTGCTGTGTTATGTATCCACCATCTAACATTCTTTTTAAAACCGTTTTCATCCGAGTTAGTCCTGGTTCAAGATTTTTTTTAACCATTCCTTCTCTTGTAAAGGGGGTATATCCAAACGGACTTTGTGGTAGACCGGCAATAAAGGCTGATTCCGGCAATGAAAGATCACTTGCACTTTTTCCAAAAATTCCTTTTGCAGCAGCTTGGACGCCGGCAATGTTTTGACCTGAAGAATTTCTTCCGAAGGTTGAAACATTAAGATATGCTTCTAATATTTCTTTTTTGTTGAAGAATTTTTCTAAGCGAAGGGCAAGCAGGATTTCATTTGCTTTCCTCTGGAAAGAAACCTCATTGGTTAAAATTTGATTTTTTATCAATTGCTGGGTTAATGTACTCCCGCCTGACTGTACAGCAGAATTCGTTACTTCTTGAAAAAGGGCGCGGAATACGGCTTTCGGTACAACCCCTTCGTGCTGATAAAAGTATTGGTCTTCTGTGGCAATGATGGCGTTGGTTAAATTTGGTGACACTTGGTCAAGTTTAACTTCTTCCCTGACCAAATCAGATCGAAGTTTGCCAAGGTAGACATTATTTGCAAAGTATAAATCTGAATTTTCGGTATAATTATATATATCCTTTTTCATACTTGCATACGATCGAACCGGTTCATCCTTTACAAGTGCAGCGAAATAGCCCGCACCAACACCAGTTGCGAAGGATCCTCCTAGAATGCCCACCGTTAGAACTAGGAGAATTAAGTTCCAAACAACTTGATAGGTAATTCGTGCACCTTTGACGGTTTTTTTATGGGTTAACAAGTACAGTATGGATTTTGCTTTCTCCAACCACGCTTGCAATTTTTCATTCATTCGGGGCATCACCTCATTATAAAATCCCTTTCATTATAGCATATCAAAGGATCAAAAACTGACAACCTTCTACATTTTCTGTAAATTTCCAATTGAATGTTTGACAGGATGTTTGAAATATGATAAAAAAAGCTATAGCATATTTTATATTTAAAGCTGTGATGGGAATCAACTGTAGTTCTTCTATCCCTGTTTTTAGAGAGTCAGCGGTGGTGAAAGCTGATACAAGTAGAAGAATGAATTACATCCTTGAGCTTTTTCTGTGAACACGAATGGTAAGTAGCAGAAAACGGTCAAATCCGTTATGTTTTTGAGTTGGAGGATCATTTTTTTCCTCAAGCTGGGTGGTACCGCGTAAATTATACGTCCCTGCATTTTGCAGGGGCGTTTTTATTTTTTCCAGACTTTAGCTGCTTTATTAATTGGAGGGATTTTAATGGATTTATTACAGGATTTAGCATGGAGAGGTATCATTTATCAGCAGACAGATGAAGAAGGCCTAAAAGATTTATTAAGCAATGAAAGTATTTCGCTTTATTGCGGGGTAGACCCGACTGCCAATAGCTTGCATATTGGCCACTTAGTGGCGTTTCTCACGCTGAGAAGATTTCAGCAGCATGGTCATCGACCAATCGTGTTGGTGGGTGGAGCAACAGGATTAATTGGAGACCCAAGTGGGAAAAGTGAAGAGCGTAAATTGCTTACGTTGGAAACCGTTCAGGACAATGTTGTAGGCATTCAAAAACAACTTTCCAATATTTTTGACTTTGACGGTGAAAATGGAGCGATTATGGTTAATAACTATGATTGGGCAGGCTCAATGGATATCGTGACGTTCTTACGTGATATCGGTAAGCATATCGGCGTCAATTATATGCTTGCAAAAGATACCATTGCATCTCGTCTTGAGACAGGTATCTCGTTTACGGAATTTACTTACACGATTTTACAAGCAATGGACTTCAATCATTTATATGACCACCATAATTGTAAATTACAAATTGGCGGCAGTGATCAGTGGGGGAATATTACTTCCGGACTAGAACTCATTCGCAAAATGCATGATGAAGAATCAAAGGCTTTTGGGCTAACGATTCCCCTGGTAACGAAAGCAGATGGAACGAAATTCGGGAAGACAGAAGGCGGTGCTGTCTGGTTAGATCCAGAAAAGACGACTCCGTATGAATTCTATCAATTCTGGATTAACACGGCTGATGCCGATGTAGTGAAATATTTGAAGTACTTTACTTTCCTTTCTCATGAAGAAATCGAAAGTCTAGAACAAAGCGTTCAAGAAGAGCCGCATCTTCGCAAAGCACAAAAAGCCTTATCTGAAGAAATTACCCGCATGATTCACGGTGAAGAATCATTACAGCAGGCGATTAAAATTTCTCAAGCGTTATTTAGTGGGGATGTCAAAAACCTTTCCGCTGAAGAGATCAAGCAGGGCTTTAAAGACGTTCCTTCTTACGATGCTGGCGAAGGGGAAGAAAATCTGGTTGATTTGCTCGTCGCTGCAAAAATTTCTCCTTCTAAACGTCAGGCTCGTGAAGATATTACAAATGGTGCAGTCACAGTAAATGGAGAAAAGGTGACAGACACAGCTTATGTTCTTCAGGGAACAGACCGGATTGAAGGTCAGTTTACGATTATTAGAAGAGGGAAAAAGAAATATACGTTAATAAACTATTAAAGGTTAGGGCTTTGGGATTCCAAAGCCCTTATTTTATAAGTAGGGTTGAAATTTTTGGATTCTTAAGGGAGCCTCATGAGGACAAGAAAGCCAGAAATCAAGCAGAAGATGTCCGCATGAAGGCCTCATGAGGACAAGAAAGTCAAAAATCAAGCAGAAGATGTCCGCATGAAGGCCTCATGAGGACAGGAAAGGCAGAAATCGAGCAGAAGATGTCCGCATGAAGGCCTCGTGAGGACCAGAAAGTCAGAAATCAAGCAGAAGATGTCCACATGAATGCCTCATGAGGGCGCAAAATCCAGAAAGATAAGCCTACCTGTCCTCAAAAAAATTTATATTTAATCGGCAACCAAGGTAACGTGGGAATAAGGAACTACGTCAATTAATATCTAAAGAGTAATGGGGGGAAAGACGTGAAAATATTTTTACACATATTCTTTATTATTCTCCTTGGACTTGTAACTTTTTTTGGTCTCGGTCCCGTTCTCATGGCAGATGGAGCGATGCAAGAAAGATTTTGGACTGCTGCTATTGTCATAATCCTTTATCTCGTTATCACTGTTTGTTATCGTAAAGCACTCAAATGGACTAGTAAGAAATAAAGAACCCGCATTGCTATGCGGGTTCTTTATCATAAAACTGCCGATTGATTAATCTGTTTCTCGACTTCCTCCCTTTTCAGGATGTCCGGATTTCGGCAGTAAGAATGAAAGAACTGGACTCGTCCTCATTCACCCCTGGGACTTAATATGAGCTTGAACTTGAACTTGAGCTTGAACTTGAACTTGAACTTGAACTTGAACTAGATTCATCACTTGATTCATCACTTGATTCATAATATGATTCATCATTTGATTCATCATGTTCGGATTTAGTGCTTCCAAAACTGATATTTTTGATGTGGAAAAGAGCAACACGAATAATCTCTTGACAATTAACTAAAACAGCAAAATTATCTTCTAAACCAGCTAGTAACCCCTCTACAGTGTCAGGACCGCCACGATTAATTCGTATCCAATTATATTGGGAGCACTTAAACAACCCTTTAAAATTGTGTGCTTTTTTAACTTCGAGGTCTTCCGGAACTTCAGCATTGATTGTCATATTACCTGTTACATTCTCAGTAAAACTTTTGATATGATGACTGTTGTAGTAAACGACCTCATCATCTGTAAGAATGACAATAAAATCCTCACCCACATGCAATAACTTTCCAATTCTGGATTCTGGACCATTCCGGTCAATTTTGATTACTTTACCAATAAAATTCTTCGTGATGTGTTCACTCATATACAATTCCCCTTTTCTTAAGCTGTAATTTATTTATATGTACCACGAAATGGATTGTCCTAATAAAACAGCCCGTCCTTTTCACTACTTCTGTCACCATAGTTCTTTCGTCTAGTTGAATAATAGTAAATCCTCAAGTAAGACAAGGGATTGTTACTTAAACGTTATTACTGGCTAGTTAGATTTTTTTAAGAAAATAGGCAAAAAAATAACTATGAATATCAATATCCCATGGATATAGTGGTTTACCTATAGGTATTACCTTTCAAATATCCCTTTTTTCTTTGTTCTTGCCCCTGCCGCTGCTAACTCTGTTGGGCATTAGCATTTCTTTAACTTCCAGGGCTTTATTTTGGGAGGAAAGATCCTCATTCCTAGTTATAACCGTGCCCATTTTGGTGGTCATATCAGACATTAAGGCTTTAGGATTCCAAAGTCTTTTGTGTGATGATATTAAGAATTGCCTTTTATGAGGAGTTGAAGGTAGGTGGGGGAGCTGAAATTGTCTGCATGAAAGATTTCATGAGGACAAGAAAGTCATTTAGGAAGTGGAAGATGTGAGAGAGGCTCTTGAACGTCTAGGACAGACCTTTTCACTTTGCTGTGTTTAAGTAGATAGTCTTAATTCAATAAATGGGATATAAAAACAAAATAATCCAGAATATAGCAAAAATATCCAGTTGTTCGTAATGTTATTTTGAATATTCAGTATGTTAACACTTTAAATGTAAACGGATTCTTTCGCCTAACGAAATAATTTTTTAATAGGGAGGTGTTGGAGTAAAGTTAGTATGCAGTTCAGCTTCAAATAAAATAGGGGAGGTATGAAGGTGAAGGTTAGGGCAAAAAAAGTAAGAAAAGTGCTGTCTTTGATATTAGCCTTTTTTGTCATGGCTTCGGTTGCTTTAGTAAATGGTCCGCGTGCAAATGCGCTTTCCGTACCTGGAAACCATGATCTTTCCCGTAAAATTGCCGGGGAAGGTATGGTATTACTTGAAAACCATGGCGGTCTTCCACTTAATCATGGGCAATCGATTGCTCTTTTTGGCATTGGACAAATTAACTTCCAAAAAGGCGGCGGCGGTTCTGGAAACGTAAACGTTGATTATGTCATCAATTTACTCCAGGGCATGCAAAACAAGCAGGCAAGTGGGGAAGTTAAGATCTATCAACCATTAACAGATGCCTATCAAAAATATGTTACTTCTAGTACAAAAGCCGAGATGCCTCTTGCTGATGATCAGGTGCAAGCAGCAGCCAATAATGCTGATACTGCGATTGTTACGATTAGTAGATTTTCGAGTGAAGGTTCAGATAAAAAAGCCATAAAGGGCGATTATTATCTGAGTGATGATGAGGTTTCGATGCTTGATAAAGTAACAAAAGCAGGATTTAAAAAGGTTGTTGTTGTCCTTAATGTTGGCGCTGTCATTGATACTTCCTGGATTGCAAACTTTCCTGGTATCTCAGTCCTTGTTGCTTGGCAACCTGGAATGGAAGGCGGAAATGCGGTTTCGGATGTCCTTACAGGAGACGTGAACCCATCAGGTAAACTGGTTGATACTTTCGCAAAGAGCTATAATGACTACCCATCCGCAAACAATTTTGATCAATACACAGACCATGTTAGCTATGAAGAGGATATTTTTGTCGGCTACCGTTATTTTGAAACCTTCGACCCTACTTATCAAAAGGTAAACTATCCTTTCGGTTATGGACTCTCTTATACTACTTTTGATATTTCCAATGTCCATACGTCTGTTGAAGACGATATAGTCAACGTGGTAGCAAAGGTTACCAATACAGGTAAAGTATCAGGTAAGGAAGTAGTCCAAGCCTACTTTAGTGCCCCTCAAGGTAAGCTTGGCAAGCCTGGTAAGGAGCTTGCAGCCTTTGCAAAAACGAAATTGATTGAACCAGGCAAGTCTGATGTGGTACACATGTCTTATGATGTCAATGATATGTCAAGTTATGATGACACTGGTATAGTACAAAAATCAGCTTACGTCTTGGAACCAGGAGATTATAACATATTTGTCGGGAACTCCATCAAGGATGCCGGAGAAAAAGGTGTTCGCTATACTTACAAGGTTAACAAACTAGCCGTGACAGAACAGCTTTCAAAAGAACAGGCTCCTATTCAACTAGATAAAAGATTGTTGGCTGATGGAACTTATGAAACTCTAACACCGGCAACATCTTCTGCAACTACACAAGAAGTTTCTGTAGCACCTACTCAAACCGTTCAGCCGCCACAAAGCAAACTTATGCTGAAAGATGTGTATGAAAACCCAAGTTTAATGGATCAATTCCTTACACAGCTATCCGATGCGCAGCTAGCTGATTTGTCTCAAGGTAAAAGAGCACAAATAGCCGGGGGAACAGGTGGAATTGGGGGCCTTGCCGATTACGGTATTCCTAGTACCCAAACTTCGGATGGTCCAGCAGGATTACGTTTGACGAGTCATACCACGGCATGGCCTGTTGAAACCTTGCTAGCTTGTACTTGGAATGTGGATTTGGTGAAGCAAATGGGTGAAGCAGTGGGTAAGGAAGCACAATTAAATAATGTTGATTTGTGGCTTGCTCCTGCAATGAATATTCATCGCAATCCTTTAAATGGACGGAACTTTGAATACTTTTCTGAGGATCCGCTTATTACAGGTAAAATGTCATCTGCCATCACCAGTGGTGTTCAATTAGAGGGTGTAGGAGTTACCATCAAGCACTTTGCGGCCAACAATAAGGAAGTAAACCGTAACAGCAGTGACAGCCGGATGTCGGAACGTGCCTTACGTGAGATTTATCTGAAAGGCTTCGAGATTGCTGTTAAGGAAGCGCAGCCATGGGCAGTGATGTCTTCCTACAATTTAATCAATGGCAAGGAAACTTCAGAAAGTAAGGATTTATTGACCGATATCCTTCGCAGTGAGTGGGGATATAAAGGAATGGTCATGACGGACTGGGGCAATAACAGCACACACTATAAGGAGGCAAAGACAGGTAACGATGTGAAAATGCCGTCTGGAAATACTGCCAACTTATTGAGTGCTCTCGCTTCGGGAGACTTAACCCGTCAGGAACTTGAACGAAACATTAAGAACGTCCTTAACATGGTTATGAAAACCCAAGTCTTTAAAAAGAGAGTATTACATCCAATGGTTACGAAAATCAGCCAAAAGGAGAATACTAGAGTCAAAGCAATGGATTTCAATTAGAGCAGCAACGGTATTGGTACTCAAGTAACTCTCGATACTGATGGCGGTGTGAATCCAAACAATACCAACCTAGGCGAGTGGCTTTCCTACAATATCAATGTTCAAAGAAACGGGGATTATACTTTTACTCCGAGGGTAGCTGTTAACGCTGCAGGTGCTGCCTTTGATATTTATGTTGATAATAATAAGGTCGGAACAGTCATCCAAAATCAGGCAACAGGCGGCTTGCAGAATTGGGTGACAGGTGCACCGGTCCAAATTAATCTGCCTGAAGGTCAGCATTCCTTAAAGCTGCAAATTACTGCATCTGGTATGAATATTAACTGGTTTGAGCTATCGTTTTTACAAGGAGAAGCTGAATAAGGATTTTTTATAGAAGCAAGGGAGAGAGATCTCTCTCCCCTGCTTCTATTTTGATTTAAACTCATAACTAAGGAGTTTGAGCATTTTAGGATTTGATAAATCAACCTAACTTAATTCCAGCATCAAGTAAGGCTTCCTCGAGAACTTCCATCACCATTTGGCTCTGTTCTAACATAGAATCGGCTTTAGTGTAATCATTTTCTTTGATCATCATTGCAAACTCACAAAATTCTTCAAACATTCTGTGTGGATGGACTTTATTATCAATGATTCGGCTATCCTCCCCATTCATATTCAACTCAAAAGAATCACAAACGTTAGCTGACCCGTTTAAGACAATGGATCCTTTATCGCCTTGAATGAGAGAACGTATCGGTGCTGTCGAGTCTTTGGCACCAATACAAACTACTTTACAGGTTGGATAGTTTAATAAAAGAATACCAGATGTATCTATATCCCTTTCAACGTTTGCAAGATAGGTGACCGAATCAGGCTTTCCTAAGATTCCAACCACAAAGTGGATATTGTAAATGTTGATGTCCATTAATGCTCCTCCACCTGCTTTAGGGTTAAAAGCCGGCAAGATTTCTCCCTTTTTAAAAGCATCATATCGAGAAGAATATTGAGAATAATTACATTCGATTATCTTTAAATCTCCAAGAGCACGAATGGATTCCTTAATTGATAAGTAATTGGATAAATATTGTGTTGTGATCGCTTCAATTAATATCAAATGATTTTCTTTAGCAATATTTCTTAGCTCAATAAACTCACTAAACTTTAGTGTAAATGGTTTTTCACAAATGACATTTTTTCCTTTTAAAAGAGCATCCTTTGTAAAGGAATAATGAAGATGATTGGGTAATGCAATATATACGGTATCAATATCCGAATCCTGTAAACATTCTTCATAGTCCGTATATATTTTTCCAATTCCATATTCGTTTTTCATCACTTCCATTTTTGGTATACTTCTTTCCGTACCAAAGATGGCTATTAATTCTGTATCGGGTAAATCACCAGCTATAGTTAAAAAATCTGCAACAATTTTTCCAGAACCTATTATTCCGAGTTTCATTGTCATTCACCTCATTCTTTATTATGCAAATATCTCCGCGTTATATTAAATGATAACGGTTGGTACTTTTTCCGTTTCCGATATAAGCAATAGTTAATATGAAATATTCCTCCAATTCTCTTATGTAGCTTGATTATATTTAAGGTGATAAGATTTGAAAATACTTTTAAATCAGATAGGACCTCATTTTCAACAATTCATAGAATGTGTGATAGCAGACTGAACATAATGTTTGAAGCGTGCTTATTTTTTTGAATGGGAACTCTCAGATTCGTGCGCTCGTAGCTTTCAAAACAAGTTATAAAAATTAATAAACACTTAATCCATACGGGCTGTCCTTAGCATAGTTGTATTTATCTTTTTTTAATCTATTTTTTTGAAATTACAGCAAAGAGACAGCAAAGAGAAGGGAAGGAGAAAAAGTGATTAAAAGGTCACTTTTCTCCTTCCCCCCAACTTATAGCCTCAAAGACTTTACAAAATACTTTCCTGAGTATCTATTTTATGACTTTCTGTTTTCAATTTAAATTTCATAGGGTAATAGTATAAAACGGCCGGAACAATTAATCCTACCACCCATGCCAGGTCTGCGCCGCCAAACGCTTTAGCCATTGGACCGACATATAATGTCGTGTTGATAAAAGGAATTTCTGCAATAATGGATAGTAAAAAGGCTAAACAAGTTATCATATTGATTTTTCCATATTGTCCGTTAACATCAAAAATATCCTTTACACTATAGCGGCCGTGTCGAAGAAAATAGTAGTCTACTAAGTTAATCGAAGTCCAAGGAATTAAAAAGTAACTCATGAACCAGATAAAGTTTAAGAAAAACGATAAGAAGTTACTTTTTCCGAGTAAGCATAAAATCGTGCCGACGATTGCGACGGCTAAGATCATGATTACGCGAACTTTCGGAGTAACCTTCAGCTTTGCGAACGGTTCAATTGTCGTAATGGTGGACATAAAGGCCCCGTATAAATTGAAGACATTAATCGCAAGTTGTCCAAAAATAATCACTAAAAACATGATAATGGCGAATCCGCCAAACAAGTGGGCCAAATTGGCACCTGTATGTTCAAGAAAATTAGGAATGGCAGTGACCAGGACCGAGCCAAGTGTCATTATCCAAATGGTGCTAACTGAGGTACCGGCGTAGCTATACCAAAATGTATGTTTAGTCGGCGTTGTGATTGGTAGATAGCGCGAATAGTCTGCAACATAGGGAGCGTATGATAATTGCCAAGTAGCAATCATACTGACCACTAATAAAAACTGTGACAAATTCACGTGACCGACATTCCAGCTGCCTGCAGGAACCGATAATTGAAAAACAAGAACGGTAGCAATTAGATAGATAACTAACGTAGTCCAGGACAGCACTTTTTGCATCTTATGGATGAATTGATAACCGAAAATCGTTACAATAAAACACAGTGCATTCAGAATAATAATGCTGTAGGTTTGATCAATGGAAGTTAAACTGCTTAATGTTTGAGCAGCCAGCATCCCGCTACTGGCAAAATAACCAAAGTAAACAAACATGACAAGAAATAATGGGAAAATAGCACCAATGACACCAAATTGAGCACGGCTTTGAATCATTTGAGGAATTCCTAGTTGAGGACCCTGAGCTGAATGAGAGGCCATAAAGATTGCACCGATCAATGTCCCGATTACAATAGCCACTAGACTCCAAAACAAATTCAACCCCATTGTAATGGGTAATGCCCCTGTTACCAGAGTTGTAATGTGCATGTTTGCCCCAAACCAAATAGGAAATAAATCGCGAGCTTTTCCTGACCTTTCATCAATTGGAATAAATTCAATACTCCGAGATTCAACTTTCATTCAATCGCCCCCTATCCAAATTTTCCTTGCATCCACCATGTACCATGCAAGTACGTTTTACAAGAAATACTATAAATGTAAGCGTGCCCAAATGTCAATAAATTCTGAAAAAAATAAAAAAATCAGTAGATTTTGTTCTATTAAAGATCGTGCATTCCCCCCTCCGATGTGCTAAAGAAGTTGATGGGTATCAACTAAAGCAAAGCTTTGGAATTTTTAATACTTTAAAAAGAATAATAGCATTAACCCAATTGATTTGAGGTTTTCTTGTTATGTTTCTTAACACAAAAAATAGTAAAAGATAAAAAATATCCGAAAAAAATTTGTTTTATCTTTGAAACAGGTAGAAATGAAACATAGGAAGCAGTCGTCTAATTTTAAAGTTTGGAAACCAAAATAATAGTTAATTTTAAATTTTCTAAAATCTATATTGACGAGCCAGTATGGGAAGCATATAATTCCAATTATAAATATCTTGTATGGTACATGGTAGAAACGAAATAAGAAGGAGTGTTTGAATGATAGTGATCTTGGTCTTTGGTGTTAAGCTCGGGTTACCAAAGCCATAAATGGGGATATTTTATAGGAAATATACTATTAAAAATTTTCAGAAATCTATATTGACAAGCTAAAATTGATAGCATATACTTCCAATTATAAAGCTTGTATGGTACATGGTAGAAACGAAAAAAGGAGGGGTGCTTGAACTATGGCAATCTTGACACTTGGTATCACCGCTCAGGTGACCAATGCGATACGTGAGGCGATTGTGACGGGAGATTATGAACCGGGCCAGAAATTATCTGAAACGGCTCTATCTGAACACTTCCAAGTAAGTCGTACACCCATTAGAGAAGCATTAAAACAACTTGAAAGAGAAGGGCTAGTTGAAATTATTCCAAGAGTTGGAACCTGTGTTACAAAACCTACCGAACAGGAACTAAGGGAGCTATTTACCTTGAAGGAAGTTTTGGAAGGGCTTGCAGCAGGGTTGTTTACAGAAAAAGGGGATCTTGCCGAAATTGAAAAGGTACGGCAGACAGTCACTGACATGGAAAAAGCATTACAAACATCTGATAACAAATTGTATGTTGAAGCAAATAGTATTTTTCACGAAACCATCTTAGAAGGTGCCAACAGCTCCAAATTAAGCTATATGTTGAACCTTCTATTAAATCAAATCCCATATAACCGCTATGTGTTTATTACGATTGGAGATCCTGTTCGTCGTGAACAATCCCTTAAAGAGCATAAAGCTATTTTAAATGCTATTGAAAAAGGTGACCAGATGGAAGCGGAGAAAGCCATGCGTGAACATGTAAGAGCAAGTGGAGAGGAATTAAGAAGGGACATTGAAAGAAAACTAAAAAATTCTTAGGAGGAATGAGTAGTATGAAATTTGGAATCTTTGCGAATCTTTCAGGACCGGGTAGACACGAGGAGTACTATAAGGTGCTCGATGAAGCGCGCGAGCAGGCTGTGTACTGTGATGAAAATGGGTATGATTCGATTTGGTACACGGAACATCACTTTGGCCATGAAGGAAATGAGTTGATTTCCAATCCTATTTTAATGGGAGCAGATATCGCAGCAAGAACAAAGAACATTCGAATTGGCCAAGCAGCAAATGTTGCTACCTTCTGGCATCCGCTTCGTTTGGCAGAAGACATAGCCATGCTCGACCAGCTCAGCAAGGGGCGTGTTGAAGTTGGTTTAGCTCGAGGGTTATACGGAAGAGAAGCTGCTAATCTAAACTCTTTGGCTGATCCAAAAAATCAACAACAAAACCGTGCCCTTTTTAATGAAACACTAGAGATTTTAAGAAAATCATGGGCAGATCGCTTCTTCTCTCACCAAGGTGATATTTATCAATTCCCTCCACAAGGCTTGAAATGGAGCCATCCAATGAGCCCATCAACAGACGAATTCATGGATATGGAGAAGGGAGAAATTAATAAGATTGCTCTTATGCCAAGACCTTATCAGAAGGAACTGCCATTATGGCAAGTAATTGATTCAGAAACTTCCATTATTGCTGCAGCCCAAAATAATATTAAAGGTATGTTCTGGATGCCAACTGTGAAGGAATTAAAAGGCCGCTTCGAATTATATCGTGAACATGCATCAGAAGCACGTGGACATGAAGTAGCGCTTGGTGAAGGAATTGCCCTTGTACGTGATGTTTATGTAGCAGAAACTATGGAGCAAGCTCGCCAGGACGCAGCAGAAGCTGTGTTAAATAACTACCGTTGGATTTGCCACTGGAGAGGACTTAGCAACCTAATGGATCCAGGCGAACAAGTAAAACAAGGTCAAGAGCTAAACTATGAATTCTTACACCCTAGAAATCTATTATTTGGAACACCTGAATATGTAACTGAAAAAATACAAGAATTACAAGAAGAGCTTAACCTGCAAGAATTATTACTTTGGGTTAATCACAATGGATTACCTCATGACAAAATGATGAGAAGTCTAAAACTATTTACAGAAGAAGTAATGCCAAGATTTTCAACTAAAAATACGGGGGTACTTGCATAATGTTAGAGATTCGTAAAGTTTACACAGCAATTGAAGAAACACGTATCGAAGGTGGAAAGCAAGTAGAAGAACCAATCAAAATGATCATAACTTCGGCTGTCATCAAAAATCCATGGGCAGGCAGAGGATTTGTAGAAAACTTAAAACCTGAAATTGAAGAATTCGCACCTCAACTTGGCGAGTTGTTAGTGAGTGAATTATTTAAGCATATCAACTCTGCTGACGACGTAGAAGCATTCGGAAAAGCGGCGGTTGTTGGGGTTGATGGAGAGATTGAACATGCATCTGCTATCATTCATACATTTAGATTTGGCAATAAATTTAGAGATGCGGTAGAAGCAAAAAGTATCTTACCTTTTACAAATAAGCGCGGCGGAGCAGGAACAGCAGTGATGATTCCTATGGTTCATAAAACAGATGATTCACAGCGTTCTCACTTTATTACCTTTGAAGCAACAATTCCAGATGCACCGAGATGTGATGAAATCGTTGTAGCCATAGGTGTATCTACAGGCGGACGTCCACATCCTAGAATAGGAAACCGCCATCTAGATATGGTTGAAATGGGGCTTGTCTAATGCCAATTGCCGTATACAAACAAGGGAAAATCTTTTATGAAGAAAAAGGATCTGGAGAACCGTTGATTTTCATTCATGGTGTAGGATTAGACCACACCATGTGGAATCAACAGATTGATAGCTTATCAGACTCTTTTCGAGTGATTGTATACGACATGTTAGGTCATGGGGGATCCGAACATCCCCCTGGTCCTTATTCTATTACTCAATATGTTGAACAGCTTTCAGGATTGATGGATTATTTACAAATTGAAAAAACCCATCTTGTTGGCTTTTCAATGGGAGGCATGGTCGCACAAGCATTTGCACTGACCTATAAAAATAAACTGAAAACGGTTACCATCATGAATGCTGTTGCGAATCGAACTGACGAGCAACGAAAAGGAATCCTCGCAAGGGTCGAGGAAGTCCGCGAAAATGGGCCACTATTTACAATTGAACCAGCCATTAAACGATGGTTTAATCCAACTTTCATACAATCCCATGAAGAAGTTGTGAACCAAGTTCGAAAGAGACTTCAAACTAATAACCCTGCATCCTATTTAGCCGCCTACACCCTTTTTGCAACGGCTGATGCAGAAGTTTGGCCAAAATTGCAAAACATTAAAACACCCGCTTTGATTATTACAGCTGAAAATGATATTGGATCAAATCCTGAGATGGCTAGAATGATGCATGAACAAATTAAAGGATCAGACATAAAAATTATCCCAGATATGAAACACATGCTGCCAGTAGAAGGGGCAGATATCATCAATAAAGAGCTTCGCTTTTTTATAGGGAAACAGACAATTTCATTGGGATAAAGGAGGGACGAAAATGACACAGCTAAAAAAATACCAAATGTACATTAATGGTGAATGGACAGAGTCATCAACCGGTGAATATTTCGAGAGCTATAATCCCGCAACAGAGAAAGCATGGTGTCTTGTTGCAAAAGGGGATGCAGCTGACGTTGATCGAGCTGTTCAAGCTGCTCACAAAGCTTTTTTACATTCAGAATGGACGAAGATGACTTTCACAGAACGAGGCAAATTAGTTCGCAAACTAGGTGAACTAATCGCTGAACACGTCGAAGAACTTGCATTGGTTGAATCACTTGATAACGGAAAGTTAATTCGTGAAATGCGGGGTCAAGTCAACTATATACCTGAATTCTTCTATTATTATGCGGGACTTGCCGACAAAATCCATGGCCGAACTCTACCTATTGATAAAAAGGATATGTTCGCCTTTACATCAAAGGAACCATTGGGAGTAGTGGCCGCCATCACACCTTGGAACTCCCCTCTTTATTTAACAACCTTAAAGCTAGCACCTGCTCTTGTAGCGGGAAATACAATTGTTATTAAACCCTCGGAAGTAACTTCTGCCTCTCTTTTGGATTTAGTGAGGTTAGTAGAAAAGGCAGGATTCCCCCCAGGTGTCGTCAATGTGGTAACAGGCTTTGGAAATCCAGTCGGTGATGCTCTTACTTCTCATCCACTTGTAAGACGTATTGCCTTTACGGGAGGTGCAGAATCAGCCCGTCATATTGTTCGAAATTCAGCTAAAAACTTTGCACATTTATCACTTGAACTTGGAGGAAAGTCTCCCAATATTGTGTTTGAAGATGCGAATCCTGATAATGCGGCGATGGGCATTATAGCAGGAATTTTTGGCGCTACAGGTCAAAGTTGTGTGGCTGGTTCAAGAGCCTTTTTGCATAAAGACATTTACGATCAAGTAATGGAAAGATTAGTTGATCGCGTGTCCAAAATCAAGATAGGCGATCCGTTTCAAGCTGAAACAGAGATGGGGCCATTAGCGACAAAAGCGCAATTGGATCGGGTCGAAAACTATGTATCTATTGGATTAGAAGAAGGGGCCAAACTTATCTACGGAGGAAAACGGCCACGGCATTTAGAAATGGGATGGTATTTCGAGCCAACGATCTTTGAACATAGAGATAACAGTGATCGAATTACAAGAGAGGAAATCTTCGGGCCTGTATTAAGTGTTATTCCTTTTGAAAATGAAGATGAAATCATCGAATTAGCTAATAGCACAGACTACGGTCTTGCAGCTGGAATTTGGACAAAGGATGTGGCAAGGGCTCATCGAGTGGCAAAGGCCATTTGTGCCGGTATTGTTTGGGTGAACACCTATCGAAGTATTTCGCCAATTGCAGCGATTGGTGGATCCGGGCTAAGCGGTTACGGTAGAGAAGGCGGATTTGATGCGATTCAAGAATATATGCAGGATAAAACGGTCTGGATTAATACTTCCACTGAACCGATTCCTGATCCGTTTATTATGAGATAAAAAATCCGGTTATATAAAATTTTTTAGGAGGAATTGAAAATGAAACTATTGGGTATATCCGGAACTATTACAGGATCAAAAACAAAAGTTGTTGTGGAAAAAGTATTAGAGGAAGTTAAGAAAAACCATCCGGAGATTGAAGTAGAATTACTTGATTTAAAGCAGTATGATGTTCAATTTTGTGATGGTCGAGACCCTTCTACCTATACAGGTGATACAAAAGCAGTCATTGATTTAGTAAAAGAAGCTGATTTTTATGTCATTGGAACGCCAATTTTCCAAGGATCCCTTACTGGAGCTCTTAAGAATCTGTTTGATTTAGTTCCTCCACAGGATTTTCGTCATAAAGTTATGGGATTCGTGGCTACTGGCGGAACCTATCAACATTATTTAGTCATTGAAAATCAATTGAAGCCAGTTGCAGGTTATTTACGTGCTTATGTTGCACCGGGATCTGTATATGCACATAATGATCATTTCAATAAGCAGAATGAAATTATTGATGAGGATGTATTACGCCGAATCACATCCCTCAGTGAAGAAGTAGTTATGTTGCAAAAGGCTTTAAATACGGCAGAAAATGAATTAGTAACGAAATAAAAAACTTCCGTAATTGTATGGAAGTAAGTTATAAGGGGGATAAGGATATAGATGGAAGAAACTGTAAATGTACCCGACCTTTCCTTTATAAATATTTGCAACGAGAAATATGGAATTAATAGAGGTGTATACAATACAATCGATGCCTGGTTTTATAACCAGGGACTTCATCAAATTATCAAAAGGCGCCAAACGATTCTTTCATTTCTTGAATATATCAAAGAGAAATATATGACGGATAATCGCCGCTGTAAATTTGGTCATGGTGGTTTAACAGTAAAATTAGAAGAATACTATCTTTCTAATGTATCTTAACAAATTCTAGTTTTTTTGAAGGGGAGGTTGGCTTAAAAAGGTGAACGTAACGAGTGAAATTACAAAGAAGAAGCTATTTATCAATGGACAATGGGTCGAAGGAAAAGAATATAGTGAATTACGCTCTCCATATACAGAAGAAGTGATTGCTGAAATTCCAATGGCAACGGTGGAGGATGTTGAACACGCTATTCAAGCTGCTGAACAGGCGAAAACCGTGATGGCAAGTATGCCGGCTTTCCAGCGTGCAAATATTTTGGAAGCATTAGCGAGGAAGCTTGAAGAACGCATTGATGAAGCAGCTAAAATCATTGCACTTGAAGCTGCAAAGCCTTATACAACGGCAAAGGGTGAAGTGGAGCGTACCATTGAAACCTATAAATTCGCAGCCGAAGAAGCGAAGCGAATTCATGGAGAGACGATTCCATTAGACGCTGCGAAGGGCGGTGTCAATCGCCTTGGCTATACTGTACGTGAACCGATTGGGATTATTGGGGCTATTACCCCATTTAATTTTCCAATGAATCTCGTTGCTCATAAAGTGGGCCCTGCCATTGCAGCAGGGAATACCATTGTATTAAAGCCAGCAACGCAAACTCCACTTTCTTCCCTTTTCATTGCAGAGTTATTGGAAGAAGCCGGATTGCCAAAAGGGGCATTAAATGTGGTAACTGGTGCCGGAAGAGTTGTAGGAGATAAACTAGTGACTGATTCAAGAGTAAGTATGATTACATTTACGGGCAGTCCAAGTGTGGGCATTGGCATTCGCAATAAGGCAGGCTTAAAACGTGTCACATTGGAACTAGGATCAAATGCAGCTGTTATTATCGATAGAAATGTAGATATTGATAAGATTATCTCTCGATGTGTAACAGGTGCCTTTTCCAATCAGGGGCAAGTATGTATCTCTCTTCAAAGAATCTATGCACACGAAGATGTGTACGAATCGTTTGTTGAAAGGTTTGTAGAAGCAACGAAGAAATTAACATTAGGTGACCCGCTTAATCCAGAAACAGATGTTTCAGCATTGATTTCACCGAATGATGTGAAGAGAACACTTCTTTGGATTGATGAGGCAAAACAAGCAGGAGCAACGATTGCGACAGGAGGGGGTGCTGAAGGTAATATTGTCCACCCGACTGTGATTTTAAATGCTGATCAGCAATTAAAGGTTTCTTGTCAGGAAGTGTTTGCACCGATTGTGTTAGTGAATAAAGTGAAGTCTGTTGATGAGGCTATTTACTTAGTAAATGACTCTAATTATGGTTTACAGGCAGGAATCTATACAAATGATGTCCATACAGCGCTGAATGCATCAGAAAAGTTGCATGTTGGTGGTGTCATAATCAATGACGTTCCAACATTTAGGGTAGATAACATGCCTTATGGCGGGGTAAAAGAAAGTGGAACAGGACGTGAAGGATTAAAATATGCAGTTGAAGAAATGACTGAAATGAAGCTGGTTATTTGGATTCGCAATTAGGGAGGGGGAAAAATGCCTTATTATGCTGCGATTTTGCATATGTTGGACAAAGAAAAAAATCTGGAAGTCCGCCCACGTCATATTGAGTATTTAGACAAACTGGATGAAAAAGGAAAGATTTTTGCAAGAGGGCCTTTTTCGGATGAATCGG
Source organism: Neobacillus cucumis (assembly GCF_016908975.1). Classification (GTDB taxonomy): domain Bacteria; phylum Bacillota; class Bacilli; order Bacillales; family Cytobacillaceae; genus Neobacillus; species Neobacillus cucumis. Next base: position 171,237 of record NZ_JAFBEX010000008.1, on the reverse strand, counting down.
GCGGTCTAGTGGTCTACATAGCCGATTCCTATGAAGAAGCGCTCACATTAGCAGAAAATGATCCCCATGTCGTCTGTGAATCACGACGCTTAGAGCTTAAAGAATGGAAGGTCGTGTAAAGATCTTGAACTTTAAATAAAGAGACTGGAAACGGTCTCTTTATTTATATACGTTGATACTGGTTGAAAAGTAATTTAAAAGAGAGTAGAAGTTCATACATTTAGTAAGCACTATGACAATGAGGATGAACTTGTCGATGCTATTAGAAGACATTCAAGCATTTCTAATGGGTGTTCCAATTAGAAAGATAAACTAAGACAATTGGGATGTGACAATATGAGCACAGAATTACTAGTAGAAACAAAGTTTTATCTGGAAGGAAAGGTTGTCCATGGTGAGCAAAGAGGAAGGACAATCGGGTTTCCGACTGCAAACATTGATTTTTCAGCCCCATGGTTGGAAAACGGGGTATATGGGGTTCGAATCAAAGTAAATGATTTCGATTATTACGGTGTGATGAATATTGGGGTAAAACCAACATTTCATAAAATGTATGAGAAAAGCATCGAAGTTCATATCATTCATTTTAATCAAAATATATATGGGACATTTGTTCAGGTGGAGGCCCTTTTTAAAATTAGAAATGAACAAAAGTTCAATACTATTCAAGAACTCAGAGCACAAATTAACAAAGATATCGAAACTGCTACAAGTCTACTAATGCCCGTTCTAAATTATTGAATTAAGAACTAAGAATAGTGATATGAAATTCCCAAGTGGGGCTATGAACAAAAGATCTTCGTCCGAGCAACTTTATGTACAGCAACCAAGATAGAGAATTAAAATTTCAATATTAAGAGAGAGGGAACTGTCATGACATTAAGAGAAGAAGCCCTGGAAATGCATAAATTAAATCAAGGAAAGCTTGGTATTCATTCGAAGGTAGACATTAGTGATACAAAAGGATTAAGTCTTGCTTATTCACCTGGTGTTGCAGAGCCTTGTATTGAAATATATCAGGATGAGTACAAAGTCTATGATTATACGATTAAAGGAAACTTGGTTGCTGTTGTGTCTAATGGTACAGCTGTACTGGGGCTGGGTGATATTGGATCGAAGGCCGCTATGCCGGTAATGGAAGGAAAAGCCTTACTGTTTAAATCATTCGCTAATGTGGACGCTTTTCCAATTTGTTTGAATACGACAGATACAGATAAAATTGTTGAGATGGTGCAATTATTAGAGCCTACATTTGGCGGAGTGAATCTGGAAGACATTGCGGCCCCTCAGTGCTTTGTAATCGAAGATCGCCTTCGTAAATCGTGCAATATTCCCATTTTTCATGACGATCAGCATGGTACGGCAATTGTCACGGCCGCAGGTTTAATCAATGCTCTTAAACTTGTTAAAAAGAAAATTGATGATATTCGCATTGTCGTAAATGGTGCTGGAGCGGCAGGAGTGGCGACAGCAAAGCTGTTACTTAATATGGGGGTAAAGGATGCCATTCTATGTGATACAAAAGGAATTATTTATGAAGGTCGTCCTGGCGGAATGAATTCATTTAAGGAAGAATTGGCACAAATAACGAACAAAGATCAAATAAAGGGGACTTTAGCAGAGGCGCTTGTGGGAGCTGATGTTTTCGTTGGTGTTTCGGCTGCGGGTGCTGTCACCCAAGAAATGGTTCGATCCATGAGTCAAAACCCTATCATATTTGCAATGGCCAATCCAATACCAGAAATTATGCCACAGGATGCAAAAGAAGCAGGAGCGTTTGTTGTAGGAACGGGCCGCTCTGATTTCCCCAATCAGATAAATAACGTACTGGCTTTTCCAGGGATTTTCCGCGGAGCATTGGATGTCCACGCAAAAGAAATCAATGAAGATATGAAACAGGCAGCTGTTTATGCGATTGCCGGATTAATTTCAGATGAGGATCTTAACCCGGATTATATCATTCCAGATCCGTTTGATCCGCTTGTTGCTGCACATGTCGCGGAAGCAGTTGCTAAAGCGGCTATTGAAACAGGTGTAGCTCAAAAAAATGTGAAAACGGCAGAAATAAAAAGCCGGTTATTAAAGCTAAAAAGATAATATTAGGGGGAAATACTTTGTCTGAAAAAGTGCATGTTCTTATTAATGGAACAACACATGAACTAGAACAAGGGACACGTATTTTAGATTACCTTCTTTCTCAGGAGATACAGCATCCCCATATTTGTTATTCAGAAATTCTTGGTCCAGTTCAAAGCTGTGATACATGTATGTGTGAAGTAAATGGAAGCTTGATGCGTGCCTGTTCTACAGTAGTAGAGGACGGTATGAATATTCTAACGGCCTCTCTGCTTGCGAAGAAGGCGCAAGAAGAAGCGATGGACCGGATTTTAGAAAATCATTTATTATACTGTACGGTTTGCGATAATAACAACGGTAATTGCCAAGTACATAATACAGCTGAAATGATGGGAGTAGAACATCAAACACGCCCGCATCGCTCAAAGGGTTACGACGTGGATATGTCTCATCCATTTTATCGCTACGATCCCGATCAATGTATCTTGTGCGGCCGCTGCGTTGAAACATGCCAGGACTTGCAGGTAAATGAAACATTGACCATAAACTGGGAGAGCGATCAACCACGTGTTTTATGGGATGGCGGAAAAAGTATTAATGAATCCTCCTGTGTTTCGTGTGGACAGTGTGTCACAGTTTGTCCTTGTAATGCATTAATGGAAAAATCCATGCTTGGCAATGCCGGATTTATGACATCAATGAAAGACGACTTGCTTACTCCCATGATCGATCTTGTTAAAGCGGTAGAGCCTGATTACCAAACAATCTTTGCCGTTTCTGAAGTCGAAGCAGCTATGCGTGATACACGTACGAAAAAGACAAAAACGGTTTGTACATTCTGCGGCGTAGGCTGCACATTTGAGGTTTGGACAAAAGATCACCAAATCTTAAAAATTGAACCATCTGAAAACGCACCGGTAAACAGCGTATCTACATGTGTGAAAGGAAAATTCGGCTGGGATTTCGTCAATTCACCGGAACGAATCACATCCCCATTAATTCGCAGGGGCGATGTGTTTGTTGAAGCAACTTGGGAAGAAGCATTGGATCTTGTCGTCGAAAAATTAGGCGGCATTAAAGATAGGTATGGAAGCGATGCATTGGGATTTATCGCATCTTCTAAAATTACAAATGAAGAAAACTACTTAATCCAAAAGCTGTCCCGTCAAGTATTTGGCACAAACAACGTAGACAACTGCTCTCGTTATTGCCAGTCCCCAGCATCATGGGGTTTACAGCAAACTGGCGGCATCGGCGGCGACTCCGGATCCATCAAAGACATCGCCGGTGCTGGACTTGTGATCCTTGTTGGATGTGCTCCTGCTGAGGGGCATCCAGTCCTTGCATCACGTATTAAGCGTGCCCACAAGCTTCATGGTCAAAAATTAATCACCATTGACGTGCGCAGACATGAAATGGCCGACCGTGCTGACCTTTTTGTTCGTCCAAAGCAAGGAACTGACTATGTATGGCTGACTGCTGTGACCAAATACATGATTGACCAAGGCTTGCACGATGAAACGTTTATCCGCAATCATGTGAACCAATATGATGGATTCGTAAAAATGATCTCACCATATACACTGGCAGAAGCAGAGAAGATTACTGGCATTTCTAAAGAGATATTAATCCAAATAGCTGAAATGATTCGTGATTCGGACGGCACAGCCATTTGCTGGGGGATGGGTGTTACGCAAAACATAGCCGGATCTTATACATCTGTTGCTATTGCTAACCTTCTTCTTGCAACTGGAAATATGATGCGTCGCAATGCAGGTGCGTTTCCACTTCGTGGACATAACAACGTGCAGGGCGCAAGCGATATGGGCACCATGCCAAATATCTTTCCTGGATATCAGCCAGTAACGGAATCTGATGTTCGGGCGAAGTTTGAGAAAGCCTATGGAGTAACCATACCTGCCAAGCCAGGTCTTGATAATATTGAAATGCTTGAAGCGATTGATAAGGGTGAATTGAGAGCAATGTATATTGTCGGCGAGGATATGGCCTGGGTAGATGCTGATTCCAACCATACACAAAACATGCTTTCTAAACTCGACTTCCTTGTTGTACAAGAAATCTTCTTATCAACAACGGCTCAATTTGCAGACGTCATTTTACCGGGAGCGCCTTCACTCGAAAAAGAAGGAACATTTACAAATACGGAACGACGTGTACAGCGTTTATACCAGGCATTAGAGCTAACGGGCAACAGCAAGCCGGACTGGTGGATTCTTCAGCAGGTAGCAAACAGAATGGGCTTTAATTGGAATTACATGCATCCAAGTGAAATCTTTACTGAAATGGCAAGCTTAACACCATTCTTTACACATTGTAACTACGATGTACTTGAAGGCTGGAACAGCTTTACTTGGGGTTCACCGGAAGGTACTGATACTCCGGTCCTTCATATGAATGGCTTTAATTTTCCTGACAAGAAGGCTCGTTTCGGATTGTATGACTATGTTCCGCCGGTGGAATACCCAGAAGAGTATGACCTGTTACTTGATAATGGACGTTTGCTTGAGCACTTCCATGAAGGAAACTTGACTCATAAGTCAGAAGGGCTTCAATACAAATTACCGAAAGTATTTGTCGAGGTATCACCTGAACTTGCGAAAGAGCGCGGTGTGCAGGACGGAACGCTTGTCCGTCTTATATCACCATATGGTGCCGTTCGTGTTCCGGTTCTTGTTACAGACAGAATGGAGGGCAAAACTGTGTATATGCCAATGCACTCAGCAAGCCACGAAAGCGCTGTTAACTTACTGACGGGCGGTGCCGTGGATGTGGCGACACATACACCTGCTTATAAGCAGACGAAGGTACGAATGGAGGTGCTTACGATTGAGGGGGAAAATCCACTTCCAAAATTCAATCCGCGCAACAAAACACGCACACCTCAAATGGGTCTTGAAATTTACCAAAAATGGGAACGTGACGACTATGTGCCAATCGCTAGTGTTAATCACCATGTACAGCCAGGTTTGTATGACAGGAGGAATGCATAATGGCTAATCCAATTAAAATGATTAAAAAAGTCGAGTTGACAGAAGAGCAAAAAATGTCACAATCCTTGGAAAGTCTTCTCGGTGAAGTTGCACAAAATAAAGATTCCTTGCTTGAAACACTTCATCTACTGCAGGAGCTTCATAATAGCGGTATTTTAGAGGCCGCAGGCAGCCTTGTCAAAGCAAAAGAGAAAGTGGCAAAAATTGCTGTTGGCCAAATGACACGAGAGCCGGTTACAAATATTCTCAACAACACGATGGCTGCAGGCGGAGCATTGGCTACCCTAGATCCTGAAATGACAAAGAAGTTAATGGGAAGCGTTGCAAAAGGATTGGCAAAAGCCGAGCAAGGACTTCAATCCAATTCAAAAGTTGGAATACTGGATCTAATAAAGGTATTAAACGATCCGGATATTAACCGTGCAATCGGATTTGGATTGAATCTTCTAAAGGGGATCGGCGAAGGATTAAAGGGATAGAAGCTGCAGAAATATCACGATGACTGTTTTTGTCTTCGACCAATCAGTTGATCTAAAAGCCAAATGAGATGAATGATAAGGGGAGACATGAACGATGGATCAGCAAATGCAGGTAACAAATAAAGTGCTCCGTTATGAAAATGGAGTTGTTCAACTTGTAGATGATGTAATCGTAACGGAGTATCCGATTACGGTTATTTTAAATAACCAAGAATTCGCAACCCTCGTATGCAGTCCAGAACATATTGAGGAGCTCGTAGTCGGATTTTTGGCATCAGAGGGTATTATTAGGTGCTATGAGGGCATAAAGGAACTTCATTTTATTGAAACAACAGGCAAGGCGATTGTTACCACACATCGGGTAAATAAATTAGATGAAATGTTCCACTCCAAGAGGTACGTGACATCGTGCTGTGGAAAGAGCCGGCAGAGTTTTTATTTTTATAACGATGCCAGAACGGTGAAGCCGATTGAAACAAGAAACAAAATGCTTTCGATTGAAGATTGCTTCCGTCTCATGGAGATGATGCAGAGATCATCGACCATTTTTCAAGATACGGGTGGCGCCCATAATGCGGCCTTATGTGATCGAAATGGAATTGTCGTTGCAAGAACAGACATTGGCAGACATAACGCATTAGATAAAATCTATGGCTACTGTCTCAAACATTCCATTTCAATAGAGGATAAAGTAATTGTATTTAGTGGACGTATTTCCTCAGAGGTTTTATTAAAGGTAGCAAAAATTAAATGCGGTATTGTTCTATCAAAATCTGCGCCAACTGAGCTGGCAGTGCGCTTAGCAAAAGAACTAGGTATTACCGTTGTTGGCTTTATCCGTAACAAAGCATTAAACATATATACAAATCCAGAACGTATTATTGACTTGGATTAGGCTGGAAAAAGAAATCGAGGATTTAGTGAAATGGAAATGTAGTCTTTAATAGGAATTAACAATAAAATTATGAGGAGTGTTGAATAATGGATAAGAACAGATTCGATGAGGGTTTAGAAGTGCGAAGAGGGGTTTTAGGTGCGGATTATGTGGATAAATCCATTAATAACGCTACAGATTTTAATCGTCCAATGCAGGAACTAGTTACAGAATACTGTTGGGGAGAAATTTGGACTAGACCAGGTCTTCCTAGAAAAACACGTAGCATTATCAATCTTGCTATGCTTACTGCGCTCAATCGTCCACATGAAATTAAGCTGCATGTTCGCGGAGCTATTAATAATGGTATAACTAAGGAAGAAATCCAAGAGGTATTTTTACAAACTGCTATTTACTGTGGGGTACCGGCGGCTATTGATAGTTTTAGAATCGCACAAGAGGTTTTCAATGAGATTGAAATGGAAAAAGAAAACAATAAATAATAAAGAGGAGGGTCGTACTAAATCAGGCCCCTTAAAATTCTATCAAGCTGAGTAAAAGTAAAAAACCCTAGAAGCGTTAATAACGCAGTTTCTAGGGTTTTTGTGATTATTAACGAGAGTAGAACTCAACGATAAGTGCTTCGTTAATTTCAGCTGGAAGTTCAGAACGCTCTGGTAAACGAGTGAAAGTTCCTTCTAACTTGTCAGCATCAAAAGTTAAGAAATCAGGTACAAAGTTATTAACTTCAACTGCTTCTTTAACTACATCAAGGTTACGTGATTTTTCACGTAGGCTGATTGTTTGTCCAGCAGTTACACGGTAAGATGGGATATCTACACGAGAACCGTTAACTAAGATATGACCGTGGTTTACTAATTGGCGAGCAGCACGACGAGTGCGAGCAAGACCTAAACGGTAAACAACGTTATCTAAACGTGACTCAAGTAGAGCCATGAAGTTTTCACCATGGATACCAGATAATTTGCCAGCTTTTTCGAAAAGTGTACGGAATTGGCGCTCATTTACACCATACATATGACGAAGCTTTTGCTTCTCTTGTAATTGTAATCCGTATTCAGAAAGCTTTTTGCGTTGGTTTGGACCATGTTGTCCAGGAGCGTAAGGACGCTTTTCTAATTCTTTACCTGTGCCGCTTAGAGAGATTCCAAGACGACGGGATAGTTTCCAGCTTGGGCCGGTATAACGAGCCATGAATGACTCCTCCTTGTGTTTTTATTTGGGTAAAATAAAAACCGTTATGAGACTCTTTAGTAGACATTTTGTTTTCATGCACCTTCGCCCTAGCAGCTAAGGGTTACAAGATACACCATCAAAAATGATTTGAGGAACAAAATGAGACCAATAAAGTAAACTCAATAGGCTGCATATATTTTACACAAAGAGTATTATATGATTTTTATACATGGAAAGTCAAGTATAATTTACTTGCCCTTGAAATGACTAAAAAATATTCTTGAAAAATTAATAAATTAATCAAAAAGAGATACCAAATTCATCCTAAAAATAACTATAAAGTAGGAGAACTTTTTATTACGCTAAAGAGGTATATCCTAATTATTCCTATCGGCGCCTTGCGCTTTTCTTAATTAATATTATCCATTAAAATGGCCGCGAACTCTTCAAGCTGTTGTTGATCAAGTTCATCAAAGCGATTTTTTTCAGGCGAATCGATGTCTAATACGCCATATAATTCTCCGTCTTTTAAAAGGGGGATGACAATTTCAGATTGGGAAGCAGCATCGCAGGCGATATGACCGGGAAATTGATGAACATCCTCCACAAGGAGCGTTACCTTTTTCATTGCTGCGGTACCGCATACGCCCTTGCCAATAGGAATTCTTACACAAGCAGGTAATCCTTGGAAAGGACCCAGAACAAGTTCCCCATTTGTATCAATCAAATAAAACCCTACCCAGTTAATGCGGTCAAGAAATTGATTTAAGAGTGCAGAGGCATTGCTAAGATTCGCAATTTGATTCTTCTCATCATGAAGGAGTGCTTGCAATTGTTTTTTGACAAGCTGGTAATTTTCTTCACGACTTCCAGTATACATTTCGGCGTTAAACAAGTAATTTCACCTTTTTCCATTATAATTTCTTTTTTATTTTATCAAAAATAGGCGAAAATGAGCAGACTTTGTCGATATTTTCATAAAGGAATCAGTCATGATTATACAGAAATCCTAATGTACGGGATTCCTTAAGGGGGAGATGACATGAAGCAAAATGCAAAGGAAGCAATTGTGAAGGCTGCCATTTCGTTGTTTAATTCAAATGGGTATTCGGGAACATCCGTCAGGGATATTGCCAATTTAGCGAAAGTCAATACTGCCACTATTGCCTACTATTTTAATAATAAAGCAGGACTTTTAGAATACTGTTTTATGTATTTTTTTGAACAGTATATCCATAAGATTGAAGAAGGGTATCTCTCCATTGATCGTGGTGCAAAAGAATGTTTAAAGCGAATTGTCGCAGACCTGCTTCATTATCAATGTGAAAATACTCAACTTGCTAGTTTTGTTTATCGAGAAATGTCTATGGACTCCCAAGTAGTAAGAGAAATCATGTCAACTTATTCCTTAAAGGAAAAATATTATTTACAGAAAATCTTTGAAAGAGGATTTGAGTGGCAGGAATTTCGTCCACATTCCATCCCATATTTAATTATTCAGTTAAAGAGTTTGTTAATGATGCCATTTATGAATGCTCAATATATGAGGGAAGTTTTATATATTTTTCCTAACGAACCATTTTTTGAACAAAAATATTTAAAAGATCTATATGCTTGGATTGATAAAACCTTAACCTTTGAAGGTCCAATCATGAAAGGTGCGGTTATTAAATAGCGTAATCGCTATTTTTTTTTTTCTATTTTACAAAAAAATTGAAATTAATAGTCAAAAAATGTCGTTAACATGGTATCATAATAGCATTGAATAAGAACATTTTAAAACTTTTTAATATAGATGGATTATCGAATCATTTTAATCAATGTTGTTGGGAAATAGGGGGCTTTTTTTGTGAAGTATATTATTGGATTTATCATCCTAATACTTGCCTTATTTGTATGGGGATATTTAATAAAACGAAAGTATTTTAAGGAAATCGACAGGCTGGAAGCTTGGAAAATTGATTTACTAAATCGTCCAATACTAGAGGAAATGTTGAAGGTAAAACAGTTAAACATGACAGGTCAAACGGAGGAGCTATTTGAACGTTGGCGGAATGAATGGGATGATGTTGTAACTGTGAAGCTCCCTGATTTAGAAGAAATGCTCTTTGATGCGGAAGAGCATACAGACCGTTATCGTTTCAAAAAGGCCAAGGAGGTACAACATTCAATTGAAAAAAAATTGCAGGAAATAGAAGATCAAATTAAAAATATTCTAGATGAATTGCATGAACTGGTCGGCAGTGAGGAAAAAAATAGAATAGAATTAGAAGAGTTAAAAGACAAATACCGTGAAGCCAAAAAGATGCTCTTGGCTCACAGGCATAGTTTTGGAAACTCGGAAAAACAGTTAGAAAAGCAACTAAATGATGTGGCACAGAAATTCCAAGAATGTGATGAAAAAACCGAACTGGGCAATTACCTCGAAGCTCGTGAAGTTGTTTTACAAATACATAGTCAGCTTGGAAAAATTAAACATCACATGGATATAATCCCACAGATGTTAATTGAATGTCAGTCCCTGCTTCCAAACCTATTATCGGATTGTTTAGTAGGACAGCGTGAAATGATTGATCAGGGATATTATTTAGAACATATCGGTGTGGATCAAGAAATTAAAATGTTAGAAGAAAAATTGGTTGAAAATCATGCATTAATTGAATCAGCTGAAATTGATCAAGCAGAAGAAGGAATGAAAGAAGTCAAGGATCGAATTGATGTATTGTTCGATCTTTTAGAGAAGGAAGTACACGCCAAGCATTTTGTGGTCAAAAATGAAAAAGAAGCCTTTGAGCTTTTAGATGCTGCTCAAAAAGAGAATAGAGTTCTTTCTAACGAATTTTCAGCCGTTCAGCAAAGCTATCAAATATCTGACAGTGACTTTGAGACACAGAGGCAGCTTGAGAAAGAGCTAACAACGGTATATAAGCACTATGAAATATTAGTTGAAAAATTAAAGATGAATGAAACGGCACAATCAGTCCTTTATGATGAATTAAATGCGATAAAAGTACAATTAGATAATATCCGTGAAGGACAGCAGGAATTTGCCTTAAAACTTCAGGCGTTAAGAAAAGATGAGATTGAAGCGAGAGAAAAGGTAAAGGAATTAACCAAAAAACTTGGTGAAACCATTCGGATTGTAAAGAAAAACAATGTACCAGGTCTGCCGGCGAATTACCAATTTTTATTCGAGGAAACCAACGAAAGTATCCAAAATGTTCGTTTTCAGCTTCAAGAAAAGCCGCTTAATATCTCTGCACTTAATCAATATCTAGAGGTTGCTGTTTTAACTGTAGACAAGCTGGTAATGACTACTCATGAGTTAATCGAAAATGTCACGCTGGCCGAAAAAGCCATCCAGTATGGAAATCGATATCGTAGTAAAAACCCATCTGTTGCGAAAGGTTTAGCCAATGCGGAAGAGGCATTTAGGCATTACGATTATCAGGAGGCATTAGAGCAGGTAGCTGCTTCACTTCAGGGGATTGATCCGGAAGCATTAAAGAAAATCAAAGCAGCGGTTACTGAATAAAAAACTAAAAAGAAACCGATTCAGCTACAAAAGTTGAATTGGTTTTTTTCTTTGTCTAGCTCCAGGCGCTATCGGCTCGAGGTCACAAGCATATCCAGTTGCGGCTCCTTGGGACTCAAGTCATAAGCCACCCCCTGAAGAAGGCAAAAAGCCTTCTTTCAGGGTGCGTCTTAGCCTAGAGTCCCAGAACAGTCGCCTCCACATTTAGATCAATCCGTCCAAAAGGTTAAAGAGCAACCTTTCGGCCGGCTCGGCTTGTGCTTGTCGCCTAAGACTAAGCGCCTTACGCTTTTCTTTTTTTTTTCAAATGAATTTAATTATGGTAAGATTTATTTTTGTTAAGTGTCTAAAGGGGGGGAGGAGTAACATCATGATTTATTTTGATAATAGTGCAACAACGAGACCATATAAAGAAGTTTTAGACTCTTTTTTAACCGTTTCAACTGAATATTATGGAAATCCTTCTTCCTTGCATAGTATGGGTGGACAGGCGGAGAACTTGCTCACACAGGCGAGAGAGCAAGTAGCAAAACTATTAAAGGTAAAACCTTTTGAAATATATTTTACCTCTGGAGGCACGGAGAGCAACAATACAGCCATTAAAGGTGCTGCTTATATGAACCGAAATAGGGGACAGCATATCATCACGACTAGAGTGGAACATGCATCTGTATTAGCAGCGATGGAGCAGCTTAATGATGAGGGATTTGAGATTACCTATCTGCCAGTGGACCAGGATGGAAGGGTTTCGGCAGCTGATGTTGCAAAGTCGATACGAAAAGATACCATATTAGTTTCCATTATGCAGGTGAATAATGAAGTAGGCACAATTCAGCCCATTTCTGAAATTGGGCAAATTTTAAAAAAGTACCCATCGATTTTATTTCATGTCGATGCTGTTCAGGCAATTGGAAAACTTCCTTTGTCTTTATACCAAAACAGGGTAGATCTTTGCTCATTATCGGCCCATAAATTCCACGGCTTAAAAGGGACAGGGGTTTTATTTATTCGTGAAGGTGTAAGACTTTCTCCATTATTAGCCGGTGGTAATCAAGAGCGAAGGATGCGAAGCGGTACGGAAAATGTCGCAGGATTCGTTGCGCTAGCGAAGGCCCTTAGAATGACATTAGAAATAAGTGAAACAGGCACAAAGAAAATAAAAAGAATCCAAACGATTTTACGGGCAGAATTGCAAGAAATGGAAGGTGTGAAAATTCATACACCAATTGAAGGTGCCGCTATTCATATCTTGAATTTTTCATTAGAAGGAATGAAATCGGAAGTATTTATTCATGCACTAGAACAGGAGAATGTGTTCGTATCAACCACAAGTGCTTGCTCATCTAAAAAGAAATCCCCAAGTAAAACACTCCTTGCAATGGGGGTATCAGAGAACTTAGCCGATAGTTCCATTCGAATCAGTCTCTCTTTTGATAATACGGAAGAAGAGGCCAAAGCAGCTGTGAGGGTAATTAAAAAGTGTGCAGACCAATTACGAAAGGTAATGAAGTAAATGAATTATGATCGTATTCTTATACGTTATGGAGAAATTTCCACAAAAGGACGAAATCGCAATAAGTTTGTTGAAAAACTCAGAAAAAGTGTGAAAATAGCTCTGGCTCCTTTTCCGAATATTAAAATAGAGGCAGGCCGGGATCGTATGTATGTATTATTAAATGGAGAAGATGGTATAGAAATTATCGAAAAACTACAACATATATTTGGGATTCAATCCTTTAGTCCGGCAATTAAGGTAGAAAGAGATGTGGAGGCCCTCAAGCACTCCGCATTGGAATTAGTAAAGTCATTATACAAGGAAGGGCAAACCTTTAAAGTGACCCCTAGACGTTCAGATAAAACGTTCGTGTTAAATACAGATGGAATTAACAGAACCATTGGTGGCTTTTTACTTGGGAATATTCCAGGTCTTCGGGTAGATGTTCGGAATCCGGATATTAACTTACAAATTGAAGTCAGATCAGAAGCCATTTATTTATCATGTGAAAATATTTTGGGACCTGGTGGCCTGCCAGTTGGCTCGAGCGGAAAAGCTATGCTCATGCTTTCAGGAGGTATTGACAGCCCTGTTGCTGGGTTTATGGCTATGAAACGTGGTTTAGAAATAGAAGCGATTCATTTTTTTAGCCCGCCTTATACAAGTGAGCGTGCGAAAGCAAAGGTTGTGGATTTAACGAAAAAGCTGGCCGAAATATATGGAAGCAGCATCAAGCTTCATATAGTGCCTTTCACCAATGTTCAACAAGCCATTCGTAATCAAATACCTGAAAACTATTCCATGACGACGACAAGAAGAATGATGCTTCTAATTGCGGATGAAATTCGAAATAAAGAGGGTGCTCTTGCCATTATTACGGGTGAAAGTATTGGTCAGGTGGCGAGCCAGACTTTAGAAAGTATGTTTACGATTAATGAAGTAACGAACACTCCCATTCTTCGTCCTTTGATTATGATGGACAAAACAGATATTATTAAAATCGCGCATGAAATTGATACACTTGAAATATCAAATAGACCTTATGAGGATTGCTGTACAATCTTTGTTCCAGCCTCACCAAAAACCAAACCACGGCGGGAAAAAGTCCAGCGTTATGAAAGCTATTTTGATTTTAATCCATTAATAGATGAGGCCGTTCAGGAGGTTGAAACTCTTATCATTCAACCTGTTGAGCAAAAATCAGAATTTGATTCATTATTTTGATTAACAAAATATTAATTTTTTGTGAACAATTACCAATTGGATTATAGAATGAACTTTTGGGTTTCTACACATTCTATACTCACAAGGAGGTGATTATCACATGGCAAATAACTCAAACAACTTAGTAGTTCCTGGTGTTGAACAAGCTCTTGATCAAATGAAATATGAGATTGCTCAAGAATTTGGTGTAAATCTTGGTGCTGACACTACTTCACGTGCTAACGGATCTGTTGGTGGTGAAATCACTAAGCGTCTAGTAGCAATGGCTGAACAACAATTAGGCGGCGGATTTGCTCGTTAATCAATTGAATAAGATGGCTACAGAGAGCGTGGAGGCAACTCCCGCTCTCTTTCTATTTATACAAATTGGAAAGCAAAAAGTTCTTCTCATTCTTCGTTTTAGCGGTATAATAAAGAGTATTTCGAAATCAGAAACATTAAGGGGATCGGGAAAACAAATGAAAAAAAATGATATTAAAGTGGGAGTAATCCAAGCTGGCTTTTCTTATTTTCTCTGGGGGCTATTACCGATCTATTGGAAGTTCCTACACCAAGTAAATGCACAAGAAATTCTTGCTAATCGAATTTTTTGGTCGTTTATTTTTATGGTGATCGTTCTCATTTGTACGAAAAAGTGGAGTTTATTTGTTCGAACCTTAAAAGGATTTGCTGAAAATAAAAAACAAATGTACGCCTTAACCATTGCTTCCGTTTTAATTAGTATTAATTGGTTTGTCTATATCTGGGCGGTGAATAGTGGACATATGATAGAGGCAAGTCTTGGCTATTATATAAATCCACTAATCAGTATTTTATTAGGAATGATGGTCTTAAAGGAAAAATTAACTGTGTATCAATATGTATCCTTTATCTTAGCAGCGATTGGGGTAGTGATCATAACTGTTTCTCACGGTGTCTTTCCATGGATTGCTATTTCATTGGCTTTATCCTTTGGTTTATATGGGCTTGCTAAGAAGCTTATTAATGTGGAATCATCTGTAGGTTTAACATTAGAAACTATGGTGTTAGCGCCGATTGCTGCCATTTATATGATTTACTTAGCTTTCACTGGAACTAATTCCTTATTTCAAGCAGGCTGTGGAACTGATTTATTATTAATGGGTGCAGGTGCTGCCACCGCTATTCCGTTACTCTATTTTGCAAAAGGGGCACAAAAGATTCCGTTGTCCTTACTTGGTTTCTTGCAGTATCTTTCACCGACACTAACGTTAATCCTTGGTGTCTTCGTCTACCATGAACATTTTTCTAAAATACAATTAGTTTCCTTTATCTTTATTTGGTCTGCGCTTGCTATCTATTCTCTTTCCAAAACAAAACTGTTTCCACAAAGAGAAGTTAAGCTGCCAAAACAAAATGGAGCCGCACTATAATTAAAAACCCTTATCCGACGTGATAAGGGTTTTTTAATTTTAGCCTCTGTTAATTGGGCTGTTGATTTCCGCTCCAGGCGCTCAGCGAACCCGCGGGCGTGCCGGGGAAGCTTCCTCGGCGAAGAAAGCGCCTGTGGGGTCTCCCCTGCCCCGTACTCCCGCAGGACATTGAAATTCATCCTCGAATCCGCCCACGCACGAAGAAAATGCGATAGCATTTTCGAGGAGTCGAGCGCCTTCCGCTCCAATCAACAGGGTAAAAAACAACAACAATATCGTTTACAGAGCCAAATTTTATAAAAATGTACGCTTTACTTTATTCCAAAAAGAGTTGTCTTTTAATTTTAATGTTTTGATTTTTTTATCATTTATTTTGATTTGAATAGTTTCTACATGACGGATGCTTAATGCCTCATTATCCATTCCCATTGTTGGGTGGTCATTCCCTTCTGAAATGACTCTTAAGGTGAGTGTCCGCTCACTTCCAACAATAAAGGAAGCACCAAGTGTTCGGTAGAGATTATTGTTAACAGAAGACACCTCGCTTACTTGCATACAGGAGAGGAGTGGGTCGACAACTGCCCCATTAACTGATTTATTATAAGCAGTGCTACCGGTTGGAGTAGCGACAATTAAGCCATCACCCCGGAAGGTTTCGAGGTGCAGTTGATCAATGAATACATCTATCACGAGAGTTTTAATAATGGCCGAGCGAATACTAAATTCATTTAAGCAGCGAAACGTACTTTGTCCATCCACTGTTACTTCTATTGTGGGATAGCGGCGAACCTTCACTTGTGTGTTTGAGGTCATAGCTTCGATCATTTTCGATGTATCATTGATTCGAAAATCACAATACATGCTTAAGTTATCCAAGACTGAAATCCCCATATAAAGACAATCGTCACGGAAGCCTGTTTTTCTTACCGCTTGCAAAAATGTTCCATCATCACCGACACTTGCAATAATATTGGCCCTTCGAAAATCATCAACAATAGTAAAATCAAACTGTTTAGCTAAGTCTAATAGTGGTGCTATTTTTACAAGCAATTCAGGATCCCGTTTGTGGTAAAAATATATATTGCGTCTAGTATCCATCTCTAATCCCCCTGTAAGCTGTTGATGATGATGTAGGCTCTAAGCTGAAAATATAAAAATATAATCTTCTATCATTAGTTTAGCATTTTTTTGAAACAATATAAAAAGAGAAGTAACCGCTTAATATCATGATGACAGGTTTATTTTTTATTGAAAAGCAAATAATAATGGGCTGAAAGGATGTGAGAAAATGTTCTGGCTGTTCATCTCATTTCTCTTGATATTGTTCTTATTCCTATTAATTATTTTTACAAAGTTAAGTATCTATGTTCATTACTCCCATTTTAATGATAATGACGATTTAAAGGTTGAGTTAAGAATCTGGTTTGGATTAATCAAATACAAAATAAAAGTACCCTCTATTAAGGTGGATGATGACTCTCCTAGTTTGATTGTAAAAAGTGAAGCACATATGGAGGATTCACCGAATGACGAGACCGAGCCTAAAGTCAATCAAATCGATAACGATGAATTTTTAAGTAATCTTCAGAAAACAAAAGATTTGATACATAAGGTATTAGGATTGCATGTAATTGTGAAAAAGTTTTTACAAAGGGTCACGATTAAACATATAGAGTGGCAGACCTTAATAGGCGTTGGTGACGCCGCTTATACTGGAATGATGACGGGGGCTTTGTGGGCTGTTAAAGGGGGGATAATGGGAATCCTCAGTTCTTATATGAAGATGAAAGAGATGCCCCAATTATCGATCAATCCCCATTTTCAAGCATCTGTCATTCATACTAGGTTAATATGTATGTTTCAGTTTCGAATCGGGTATGCTATTCTCGCAGGATTAAAACTGATGAAATTCTGGAAGGGCGGGAAACCGCACTTAAAAAGTAAGACAGATTTTCGGGAAGAAAAAACTAAAACCGTTTAATAGAGGAGGAATCATCCTATGTCTGACCACCCAATTCAAGGTCTGATGACGACCGCAATGGAAAGTTTAAAAGAAATGATTGACGTGAATACCATTATTGGGGATCCGGTAGAAACCCCTGATGGAAGTGTTATTTTAACAGTATCAAAGGTTGGATTTGGTTTTGCTGCCGGGGGCAGTGAGTTTAAAGTCGATAATAGCCAAAAAGATAGTCAAAAAGACGGTCAAAAAGACGCCCAGCCTAAACTCCCATTTGGAGGCGGGAGCGGCGGCGGTGTATCAATTACTCCGATTGCCTTTTTAATTGTTAATTCTCAAGGTGTTAAAATGCTTCATTTAGACGAAAGCACTCATTTATATGAAAAAATTCTCGAGCTTGCCCCGCAGGCGGTCGATAAAATCCAGCAAATGTTTTCAAAGAAAGATGAGAATAAGCAGCAGCAATCCAATAAACAAGAGCAGCCGCAAACACAACAGCATCAACAACATCAACCTAAAGTAGATTTAGAATTCTAAAGAACAAAAAGTTAATCTTCCACTTTGCAGGAGGATTAACTTTTTGTTTGCACTTCTTAGTAACAAGGCATTCTAAAAAAATTTCCTTAGTTCAAATAATTGCAAAAAAAGCTATGAAAAGATATATTTACACTGTACATATTTAGAGTTATTTGTTTGAAGGCGAATGACTTTAATACGACAAAGGAGGATGAAGAGAAATGGCAAATGTAACATTTAAAGGAAATCAAATTACACTTTTAGGCAATGAGGTAAAGGTAGGGGACAAGGCTCCTAATTTCACCGTTCTTGCAAACGATTTATCAGAAGTAACTCTAAACGATACAAAGGGTCAGGTTCGTTTGATTTCATCCGTACCATCATTAGACACAGGTGTTTGTGATGCGGAAACTCGCCGCTTCAATGAAGAAGCAAACTCTTTAGGAAATGTGAAAATTTTAACAGTAAGTGTGGACTTACCATTTGCTCAAAAACGCTGGTGTGCCGCTGCTGGTATTGAGAATGTTCAAACTCTATCTGACCACCGTGACCTTTCATTTGGTGAAGCATATGGAGTGGCAATCCAAGAGTTAAGATTGTTAACTCGTGCTGTATTTGTCGTTGATTCAAGTGATACAGTGGTATATGTAGAATATGTAAGTGAAGCAACAAATCATCCAAACTACGAAGCAGCACTTGAAGCTGCTAAAAGCGCAAAATAATATTAGCTAAAGACCTCGGCATAAATTGCGAGGTCTTTTTACTTGTTTAAAAAATACATACTCGTATAGAATGGATAAGGAAATTTTAATTATGGAGGGAACCAATGAATATTTCTCCAGTAGAAGAATTATTTACCTTATTTAATGAGACTGCCCTGATTTTACAAGATGAATTAGCCTGCAGTTATCTCGAAGCACTGGCAGAGACAGGTGAAAATCTATTTCAGGGGGCCATCTTACAGGAAGAGTTAAGTGAATTAACCGTCAAAAGGCTTAAGAAACAATACAGTGAGCTAAAATTGGATCAATTCTCAAACGAAGACCTTCGTAAAGCCTTTCAATTAGTGATATTAAAAGGAATGAAGGAAAATGTTCAGCCGAATCATCAGATGACACCTGATTCTATAGGAATGCTTTTTGGCTATCTTGTTGAAAAATTTATCAAGAAACCTGCCTTCCGTCTCCTTGATCCTGCTGTTGGAACCGGTAATCTTTTAACAACAGTGTTAAATCATTCGAATAAACAAATTTCTGCTGTTGGGGTCGAAATTGACGACATTCTTATTAAACTGGCCTATGTTAATGCGAATTTGCAAGGTCATCCGATTCAATTTTTTAACCAGGACAGCTTAGAATCATTATTTATTGAACCAGTGGATTCAGTAATAGCTGATTTACCTATTGGGTATTACCCTAATGATATTAGAGCGGCAGATTATGAATTAAAATCAGATAAGGGGCATTCTTATTCCCATCATTTATTTATAGAACAAAGTGTTCGCCATACGAATCCCGGGGGATATTTGTTTTTCCTAGTGCCAAATGGCTTGTTTGAAAGTGAACAAGCAGCTGCCCTTCATGAGTATATAAAAGAGCATGTCTATATCCAGGGGCTGCTTCAATTGCCAACGAGCATTTTTAAAAATAAAAATTCAGCGAAAAGTATATTAATTTTACAAAAAAATGGAGAAGGTATTCAGCCGCCAAAGCAAGCACTTCTCGTAAATCTGCCCAGTCTCTCGAACGCATATGAGATGGATAAAATGCTCACCAAAATGGAAAAATGGTTTCAAGAAAATAAAGGATAAAGCAGGAATATTCCTAGTTTTATCCTTTTTCTATTTGTCCTTAAATTAAGAAATTTGTGAATATATGAACATTTGTCATGTAATCGTTACCATGTGATTTATTCCTTGAAATGTCTTAACTACAGTGATTAAATGAAAAATTGAGGGAAATAAACACGGTCGGTTTGCACAAAATAAGGTGTATTAGGACATCTTATTTGACAAGTTGATGTTGTTATATAAAAGGAGCGTTAAACATGGCAAAAGTTATTGCGATCAATGCAGGTAGTTCTTCCTTGAAGTTTCAGTTGTTTGAAATGCCAAGCGAAGATGTTATTACAAAAGGGTTAATTGAAAGAATTGGTCTAAACGATTCAATTTTTAATATTACAGCTAATGGTGAAAAAATCCAAGAAATTCTTGATATACCAGATCATGAGGTAGCTGTTAAAATGCTACTCGATAAATTGACTTCGTTAGGCATTATTAAGTCTCTAGATGAAATTGAAGGGATTGGCCACCGTGTTGTACACGGAGGTGAAACGTTTACGGATTCCGTATTAATAACTGACGAAGTATTGACTAAAATTGAGGAATTATCAGAATTAGCTCCATTGCATAATCCGGCAAATGTTACTGGTATTAAAGCATTCAAACAGGTTCTTCCTAATGTACCAGCAGTTGCTGTTTTCGATACAGCCTTTCATCAAACGATGCCTGAGAGCTCATTCTTATACAGCTTGCCATATGAATACTATAAAAAATATGGTATCCGTAAATATGGTTTCCATGGCACAAGCCATAAATATGTTTCACAGCGCGCTGCTGAGTTACTAGGTCGTCCAATCGAACAGCTTCGCTTAATTTCCTGTCACTTAGGAAACGGAGCAAGTATTGCTGCGATTGAAGGCGGGAAGTCTATTGATACCTCTATGGGATTCACACCACTTGCAGGCGTAACCATGGGTACACGTTCAGGAAATATTGACCCGGCCCTTATTCCGTATATTATGGAAAAAACAAATCAATCAGTTGAAGAAGTGCTTGATGTGTTGAATAAAAAGAGCGGTATGTTAGCCGTTTCTGGTTTTTCAAGTGATCTTCGGGATATTATTGGTGAAGCTAACAAAGGTAATGAGCGTGCAGAGCTTGCCTTAGATGTGTTTGCTAATCGTATTCATAAATATCTCGGTTCATATGCTGCTCGTATGTATGGCGTAGATGCGATTATTTTCACTGCCGGTATTGGCGAAAATAGTGACCCGATTAGAGAACGTATCCTAAAAGGATTAGAATTTATGGGTGTTTATTGGGACCCTGCTTTAAATAAAGTAAGAGGAGAAGAAGCATTTATTAACTATCCTCATTCACCTGTTAAGGTGTTAATTATTCCAACAAATGAAGAGGTTATGATTGCGCGTGACGTTGTTCGTCTCTCACACTAATATATACTTCAATAATGAGGCAAAAGCTGGATTTAAAAGCTTTTGCCTTTTTCTGTCTTGCTAAGGATTGTGATATACTGGAAATATAACAATGAGCAGGAGGGATTACATGCCATTGACAGACCGTGAAACATTGGTAATGAATGAAATACGCTCATGGGAAAAAAGTTTATTAAATTACGAAGCCAATGATTTTCAGTTACTCTATGAAAAATATTTGGAACGGTCCTTTTCCTTATTGCCTGAAAAAGTGCAAAGTCAATTTTTTTCGGTTATTGATGGATGGTTGTTTCATTTACACAGTATTATTCAAGGGTCACAGCTTCAAATGGATGCAAAGGAAAGAATCCTTACTTCTGGTAGAATTTTCAATAAAGAGGTAGAGAAAATAGCGGACTTGCGACAATTGAATATTGATCAATTACAATACATAGCAGAGCAGCAAATTGCCAGGCATCGTGTCTATTCCTTTGTACAAGGCGGGCTCTCTGGGACGGGTGGGACCCTTCTATTGGGGGCGGATATACCTGCCATGGCCGTCATTAATTTGCGTGTGGTTCAATTGATTGCAATGACCTACGGGTTTGAAGTGAATACTCCCTTTGAGATGATGACCTCTTTAAAGGTGTTCCACGTCGCTACATTGCCGCCAAGAATCCAAAAAGAGGGCTGGGCTTCCTTGGTGACAGAATTAGAGGAACAGGATGAACGATACTTTTATGAGGGTAATGAGGAAATTACGGATATCACTTGGATGGAACAACCCGCTCAGCAGTTATTTAAAGCAATCGTGATTATGCTGTTCCGCAAAAGAACCATTCAAGGTATACCGTTAGTCAGCATGGCTATAGGAGCGGGGACGAATTATCAACTCACCCGAAAAGTAACGGATTTTGCCCATAAATATTATCAGCTGCGATATTTATTGCACAAAGAGGAGTAATAAATGAGTATTCAAGAACATAAAAAGGAAGCACCGAAGGGGATTAACTGTAAAATTATAACAGTAAGTGATACACGAAATCAAGAAACAGATAAAAGCGGCAGACTCATGATAGAAATGCTTGAGGGTGCAGGACATAAAATCGTAGATTATTGTATTGTTAAAGATGAATCCACTCCCATTCAAAATGAAATCTTAAAGGGCTGCGAACGTGAGGATATTGATGTTATTCTAACGAATGGCGGAACGGGAATGGCTAAACGGGATGTTACCATTGAAACTGTTGCAGGTCTTCTGGAGAAAGAGATGGTCGGGTTTGGGGAATTATTTCGAATGATTAGTTATCAGGAGGATATCGGTTCTGCAGCGATTCTATCAAGAGCTATTGCAGGTGTTGTGAAAGACAAAGCAGTATTTTCTACTCCAGGCTCCACAGGTGCAGTCAAATTGGCTATGAACAAATTAATTTTGCCTGAGATTGGGCATGTTGTTAGAGAAATAAAAAAGGATTTATAAGAGAAGCGCAAGGCTCTGTTATAACTAAATGTTGATTTCACTGTGTTTGAAAAATAAACGGAAAAATTCCGTTTAAATTAGGAAATACCCATATTTCCATTAAAATAAAGGAAGTTTTTCCGTTTAAATTATCCAAATCTCTGGATTTTTTCTTATTTAGTGTAATTAACCGGAATATTTCCGCTTATCTCTGCTTCTTAAGCTACCTCTATATACATTAGCCGGAAATTTTCCGCCTATGAATTCTTTACCTAAACGAAAATCTGAATAATAATAGAGCCTTAAGCTAAAAAAACTCCCTGCTAGTTAGGGAGTTTTATTGATGGACTTTTGTCGAAATCGTTTGGTCGGCTCGATAATAGAGCCATAGATCATTAATAATCGAAGCAAGATCCGCAATTTCAGTATTTAACTTACAGGAACGGGGGAAATCACTTTCATCCGAAAGCTTCGCCTGCTTATGATTAATTTCCTGCTCCAGTTCAGCAATCCGGTCAGGAATTGTGCCCCGAACTCTTTCCCAATTTAGCAAAATAAACTGCTGCGTTTCCTTGCAATATTTATCCCACTCAAGCATTAAATCAGGCACATGAATACCAAGACGCTCATCAAAAGTAAAATAATCAATCATTTTATTACCCTCCAATTTTGCAAATAGTAATAATGGTGTCAGGCACCATTTAGGGAAAAGCACGGGGCATTTAGGCTCCGTGCTTTCGTTATGAAAAGTTAATCGTCATCTTTTATTGTTCGAACGATGAGAACATCACATGGTGCATAGCGGGTTATATGTTCTGAAACACTTCCGATAAAGAATCTTTCTACCACATTCATACCCGTAGCCCCGCAGAGGATTAAATCAACTTGATGTTTTTTGGCAATATCTCTAGGAATGCGTATTTTTGGAGAGCCGAACTCAATTTCGAATTGGACATCTGTTAATCCTGCCTCAACCGCTTTTTTTTGATAATTTTCAAGCATCACTTTAGCTTGTTTTTCGGCCTGATCTCCAATAACACTATCATATGCTTCAATTAAGGCAAACGACCGTGTATCAATCACATGAACTAACAGCATACGGGCACCATTGCGTTTGGCAATTTCTATCCCTTTTTGGAACGCCCAATCTGCTTCCTTTGACCCATCAATAGCGACTAAAATATTTTGATATTTAAGTCCCATGATTATCATCTCCTCACCTTGATTATACATTAATTAACAAGGAATAATTGTTTCAATTTTTCGAACAATAACATAGAGCATACGAAAAAGGAGGCGGGTCAGATGATCAAAAAGGAATCAAAGAAGTACACATTTGATTTTGATGAAAAAGGCACATTAGAAGTCAGTCAGCAAATTCTTAATTCTTATAACAGTGGGTTTATGGGAGAAGGAACGGCGCTTGCTGACAGCAGTGATTTTGCAGCTATTGAGGAGTAGGCAATATAGTATGTAATATAATTTGGTTAAAAACCATCTAGAAAGCTGTCTATCATTAGGCAGCTTTTTTCATTGCTATGCTAGGATTAGACATTTGTCTTGGAAATTATGCGATTGGGCCTTTACACAAGAGTTTATTGGTAATCATGCATATTCTTTAATGAGGATTACAAAATAAATAAATGGAGAGATTGAGTATGTTAGATATGCCCAATAATGTTGTGAATGAAGGAATGACGATTCCTACTGATGAAAGACTTCACCATGGCGGCTTTGGTCATTTTGGAGGTTTTGGCCATTTCGGAGGTTTTGGTCGTCCGGGCTTTGGTTTCGGCCGTCCTGGATTCGGCTTTGGCTTTGGTAGACCGTGGGGATGGGGCTTTGGGCTTCCATTTTTAGGTGGTCTAGCAGCAGGTGCTTTATTAACAGCACCATATGGGTATGGTTACGGTTATCCATATTACTACCCATATCCTTATTATCCTTATTACTATTAATCGTTTTAGAGCTTTGTCATTTTGGCGAAGCTCTTTATATTACATAATATTGGTTACCTTTTCGTTCATAAAAGGATATAGTATAGTAACTTGTAATACCCGGAGAAAATGACTTAGGAGGTTAGCACATGCGGATTGGGGTACCGAAAGAAATCAAAAATAATGAAAATCGTGTTGCCATGACACCAGCAGGAGTTATTAGTCTACTGAAATATGGACATGAGGTTTTTATTGAAAAGGATGCAGGAATTGGCTCCGGTTTTTTAGATGAAGATTACCGCTCTAATGGAGCGACAATCGTGGAAACCGCCAGCGAAGCTTGGTCTATGGATATGGTTATGAAGGTAAAAGAACCGCTCCCAAGTGAATACCACTATTTCCGTGAAGGGTTAATATTATTTACATATTTACATCTTGCACCCGAACCGGAATTAACGAAAGCATTACTTGATCATAAAGTAATTGGCATTGCATACGAAACGGTTCAACTAGCCAACAATAGCCTTCCGCTACTGACACCTATGAGTGAGGTAGCAGGGAGGATGGCGCCGCAAATTGGGGCTCAATTTTTAGAAAAGGTCTACGGTGGCAAAGGGATTTTGCTTTCTGGGGTTCCGGGAGTATCGAGAGGGGCAGTAACGATAATTGGCGGTGGTGTTGCCGGTACAAATGCTGCCAAAATGGCAATTGGCTTAGGGGCAAAAGTAACCATTATTGATGTAAATCCTGAAAGGCTTAGGGTATTAGATGATATTTTTGGGTCTGATGTGACGACACTTATCTCAAATCCCTTTAATATTGCTAAAGCGGTCAAAGAATCAGATTTAGTTATTGGGGCAGTTCTAATCCCAGGGGCAAAGGCACCCAAGCTCATAACAGAGGAAATGATCCAATCGATGTCGCCGGGGAGTGTGGTTGTTGATATTGCCATTGACCAGGGAGGAATATTTGAAACGACTGGAAAAATTACCACCCATGATCATCCCACATATGTAAAGCATGGTGTGCTCCATTATGCCGTTGCTAATATGCCTGGAGCAGTTCCGAGAACATCAACCTTTGCCTTAACAAATGTGACGGTCCCTTATGCTATTCAGATTGCTAATAAAGGCATTAAACAAGCTTGCTTAGAAAATGAGGCCCTGTTAAAAGGGGTCAATACGCTTGGAGGCAGTGTAACCTATCAAGCCGTTGCAGAAGCCCAGGGACTGAACTGCTCTGATGCAAGGACATTACTTACGCAATAAAAAAAGAAGCGGTTTTTAGTAACGGGTTCCGTTTCCTATCGCAAAACGTCCATTTGCACAGGAAAATGCAAATCCTTTTGGTACTTAAAATGTAGGGCAATTTAAGGCTAGAAAGATTGGAAAATATTAGAAATAGTAAGGGTTTATACCCTTGCTATTTTGCGTTTAATTGCTAATTCTTCGGAAGTTTGCAAACCATTTCCGCCTTCTTCGTATCGATTTTTGTGTAGGTATGAGAATGAATTCATAGGCGGAGAATTTCCGGCTAATGTCCATAGGGGAAGCATAAAAAGAGGAAATAAGCGGAGAAATTCCGCTTAACTGCTCTAAATAGGACAAAATCCAAAGATTTGCACATATAAACGGAAAAACTACCCTTATTTATACGGAAATATGGGTATTTCCTAATTTAGCCGGAATTTTTCCGTTTATTTTTCATTCGCAGTGAAACCAACATTCAGTTATAACAGCGCCTAACCTTAAATAGGAAAAATCATCAAAAAAAGACCTCCAAATTACCATACAATTTGAAGGTCATTTTCCATTACATTTTTAATGTTTGCGATAAGTTAACAGAACCCGTTAGGTTTTTCTAAAAGAAAAACCAGCCTCACGAAGAAGCTGGTTTTTTAAAACAATTATGTAGCCGCATTTGCCGTAGTTGGATAAGAAAGTTTTAAACCACCACTCCTCAAAGTGGGTGTTCTCAGAAACCTTCCTGCGTGTCCTCCATGTCTTATAGACAGAGGCTTGTCATTTCGGCTTCGATAGTTAAACTCCCTTTTACAGCTTAAAGGTTAAAACTTTATTATGATTACGTACAACGCAGCTTGTATTTGTATATTACATCAAATCTCTATTGATTTCAATGTAAAAAAGTCCCAAATTTATTTAATAATTTGCAGTTCTTTCGGAAATTTAGTTAAAATAGCAGCTCCATCCGCTGTTATAAACACATCATCCTCAATTCGGACGCCAGCCACATTTGGAACATAGATACCTGGCTCGATCGTATAAACCATTCCCTCTTCAATTATTAAACCATTTGTTTCTGTTAAGGAAGGATACTCATGGACACTAATCCCGAGACCATGTCCCAAGCGGTGAGGAAAAAATTCGCCATATCCTGCATCTGAAATGATTCGTCTGGCGGTAAGATCAACTTCAGCTGCACGAACACCAGGTTTGCTAGCTTCAATAGCCGCAAGCTGCGCCTTTAAGACCGTATCATAAATTTCTTTTTGCTTATCATTGATGTCTCCGAAAGCCACTGTTCTCGTGATATCTGAGCAATATCGGTCGACGACAACGCCTAAATCAAACAAAACGAGGTCGCCCTTTTGAATCTTTGTTTGTCCAGGTGTACCGTGTGGAGAAGCAGCATTTGTCCCGGTTAAAACCATGGTGGAAAAAGACATTTCGGTCACACCCTTTTGCTTTATGGCATACTCAAGGGCATTAAGGATGTCTAATTCTGTTTTGCCTTCCTTAATTTCATTAGCGCCAAATTCAACAGCATAATCGGCAAGGGCACAAGCTTCTTCGATTATTTTTAATTCCTTGGCGTCCTTAATCATCCGCAGCATTCGTAATTTTTCTTCAGCTGAAATAAAGGAAGCTTTTGGAAACAAGCCTAAAAGCTGTTCATATCGCTCTACATTCATATGTTCTTTTTCAATAGCGACCTTCAATATAGGATGATTTCTGTTTTGAATCGATTTAAAAATCAATTCCCATGGATTGTCAATGTCACTGTATCCAATGATTTCATGCTCCCAACTAGAGCGTTTGGCATCAGGCACTTCCATTGCCGGACAAACGAGAAAAGGTTCTTTCTCTTGAAAGACAACAAGGGCCAGCAACCGTTCATGCGGGTCGGTAAAATAACCGCTTAAATAAAAGACATTTTCGGAAGATGTCAAAAAGCTAACTTCAATTTCGTTTTCCTTCATCCAAGTTTGTAGTTTTATTAATCGTTGATTCATGTCAGGGGACCCCCATATAGAAAAATCAAAAACCCATTTGAGCGTAACAAGATTAAAAAGAAAAGTAAACTATCACAACTTATCATGCTCTAAAAAGAGGAACTTATGGGTATAAAGGATAGGAGGAATTTCGTAGAGTTTTATGGAAGTTAATAAACTGTTATTTCTAAAAAGGAGTTGGAAAGCATGAAAGTTTCATATCATGGGCATTCAGTCGTTCAAATTCAAACAGGGGGAAAAAACATCATCATTGACCCATTTATTACAGGCAATCCACTAACAGACCTTAGGGCTGAAGAGGTAACCGCAGATGTGATTCTCTTGTCACATGGACATAATGATCATGTTGGAGATACTGTGGAACTTGCCAAAAGGAATGATGCACTCGTCGTGGCAACCGATGAACTGTCTACCTTTTTAAACTGGCAGGGAGTGAAAACCCATGGCATGCATATTGGAGGCTCGTATCAATTTGACTTTGGCAGAGTAAAGTTAACCCAAGCATTTCATGGGTCTAGCTATCATACAAATGATAATCAGATTATTTATTGTGGGATGCCAGCCGGAATTCTTTTTATGAATGAAGGGAAGACCATTTACCACGCGGGAGACACTGCTCTTTTCTCAGATATGAAATTAATAGGTGAGCGCCATCCGATTGATCTTGCCTTCCTGCCAATTGGAGACAACTTTACCATGGGTCCGGAAGATGCTGCTTATGCTGCACAGCTGTTAAATGCCAAAAAGGTTGTACCTATTCATTACAATACTTTTCCGCCAATTAAACAAGATCCATATCAATTTATTGAATTACTTTCAAACCAAAATGGACTCGTACTTTCACCGGGAGAGTCCATCGAAATTTAACCTTTAAAGATTTTTCACATACTTTTTTTCCTCCCTTTCGCATAAAAATGAAACAAGCAGTATTTTAGAGGGAGGAAATGTATATGAAAAAAAATCGATATTTACTTTGCTTGTTACTTGCAGGTATGTTGCTCTATTTTGCCGTACCTAGATTATCCATCAACCTTGACGGAGCTCAGGGAATCTTTTCATTAACATGGCTCGCGTTTGCCTTAATGGTGATTGCAGGAAATCTCACTGGTCTTCTTTATAGTCCGAAAAAGACAAGAAAAATGCCGACAGGACGTTTAAAAAAGAAATCCCGGTCTTACTATTAATTTGGCTGTGTTAAAGGCAATTGTTGATTTTGTAACAATGTTGATTGGAGCGGAAGGCGCTCGACTCCTCGAAAATGCTATCGCATTTTCTCGTGCGTGGGCGATTCGAGGATGAATTTCAATGTCCTGCGGGAGTACGGGGCAGGGGAGACCTCGCAGACGCTTTCAGCGTCGAGGAGGCTCGCCGGCACGCCCGCGGGTTTGCTGAGCGCCTGCAGTGGAAATCAACGTATATGAATCATTGATAAGTTGGAAGAGCGCCTATAAAGAAGGCGCTTTCTCTTTATATTTGTGAGAAACCGCATTGAATCAAGGCTTTTAACACTTTATAATGGAAAATAGACATAATTTTTACTTACAATGGATGAATTGGAATTCAAATAATAAAGGGTGAAGGTCTTGGCTACTAAGCATGAACAAATTTTGCAATACATTGATGGACTTCCGATTGGGGAAAAAATATCAGTGCGGCAAATCGCCAAGGCGATGACCGTGAGTGAAGGAACGGCCTATAGAGCGATTAAAGAAGCTGAAAATAAAGGCTATGTCAGCACGATTGAACGGGTTGGCACCATTCGGATTGAGCGGAAAAAGAAAGAGAATATCGAAAAGCTGACATTTGCTGAGGTTGTCAATATTGTAGACGGTCAGGTATTGGGCGGAAGAACTGGCTTGCATAAAACTCTTAATAAATTTGTAATTGGTGCGATGAAATTAGAAGCGATGATGCGCTATACGGAGGCTGGAAATCTCCTGATTGTCGGAAACCGGACACAGGCACATGAGCTTGCCCTAAAAGAAGGAGCTGCTGTCTTAATAACGGGTGGTTTCGATTGTGAAGATCATGTAAAAAAGCTCGCTGATAAACTAGAATTACCGGTCATTTCAACAAGCTACGATACCTTCACGGTAGCAACAATGATTAATCGCGCGATTTACGATCAATTAATCAAAAAGGAAATCATTTTAGTTGAAGATATTTTAACCCCTCTTGCTGATACCTATTATCTCAATACTTCTGATAAAGTATCCAATTGGCACGAGTTGAATCGAAAAACCACGCACAGCCGTTACCCTGTTGTCGATCAAAACATGAAGATTCAGGGGATGGTTACAAGTAAAGATATACTTGGACAAGATTGGGATACCCCCATTGATAAAATCATGACGAAAAATCCGATGACAGTTAACGGTAAAACAAGTGTCGCTTCAACCGCGCATACAATGGTTTGGGAGGGGATTGAGGTCCTTCCTGTAACCGATGAATCGAATCGAATAGAGGGAATTATCAGCCGTCAAGATGTCTTAAAAGCATTGCAAATGAACCAGCGTCAGCCGCAGGTGGGAGAAACAATTGATGACATCATCACCAATCAAATGGTCTTGGTACAAGGAAAAGCGAAAGGAGAAGAAGCGTACTCTTGTGAAGTCACACCACAAATGACTAATTATCTTGGAACCATTTCTTACGGAGTATTCACAACCATCGTCTCTGACGCAGCAAATCGGGTACTACGGGGCTATAAAAAGGGTGATTTGGTTGTCGAAAATATGACCATATACTTTTTAAAACCAGTACAAATGGAGAGTACATTAGAAATTATTCCTAAAATATTAGAGGTTGGCCGTAAATTTGGGAAAGTAGATGTAGAGGTTTTTAATGAAGGTGTGTTAGTTGGGAAAGCAATGATGATGTGTCAATTGATTGATAGACAATAAATCGGGAATAACAAGAAGGCCGCTTCCTAAAGAAGCGGCTCCGCCTATTTCTGTGCTTCAAGACTTTTAGCCTCTTCCATCGCAAAAGGAAGGTAGTGCTTATATTTTTTAAAGCCAATCCAGCTAAAGAAAGCACCATAAAGGATAAAAATCGATGCAATAATATAGGATGGGGTAGTCTCAGAAATAAAGAGAAGATGATTAATGCCAAATAAAAAGACAAAAAGCCCAAGAGCAATATTGGATTTTGCCGAAAGCCATTTCTTTTCTACTTGTCGGTTGCTTCTAAAGTATTTTGTTTTATAAAATAGATAGAAAGCGAATAATACAACAATTAATACAACGAGTACAGCCATTATTCCAATCCTCCAAATTCTTGAAATTAGTTATTATTTTAACGTGGATTGAGAAAAAAAGCCATAATGGGTACATAAGGAGTAGTGTTCATGATAGAGCAAATTTTAACCACAATTAAACAATATGAAACCATAATCGTTCACCGGCATATCCGTCCAGATCCGGATGCGTACGGTTCACAAGGTGGATTAACTGCCATTTTAAAGGAATCCTTTCCTGAGAAAAAAATTTATGCAGTAGGTCAAGAGGAACCAACCCTCAATTTCCTCCGCAGGCTGGATGTAATCAGCGATGAGGTTTATAAAGGGGCGTTAGTAATTGTTTGTGATACTGCCAATCAGGAAAGAATTGATGACCGCCGCTACACATTAGGCGACAAACTGATTAAAATTGACCATCACCCAAATATGGAACCATATGGAGACTTATTATGGGTCGACACAAACGCCAGCTCCTGCAGCGAAATGATTTATGAATTTTATTTAAAAGGAAAAGAATTGGGCTTAAAAATGAACGATGATGCAGCAAGATTATTGTTTGCTGGAATTGTTGGGGATACGGGGAGATTTTTGTTTCCAAGCTCAACGGAAAAAACGTTTTCCTATGCAGGGGAGTTAATTCATTACGATTTTTCTCGAACCGAACTGTTTGACAAAATGTATGAATTAGACCCTAACATTATTAAATTACAAGGATATATCCTCCAAAATTTTGAGCTGCTGTCAAACGGTGTTGCTTCTGTTATGATTACGAAAGAATTATTAACGGAATATAACGCAAGACCTGCTGAAGCATCCTTGCTGGTTAGCACACTCGGGAATGTAAAAGACATAAAAGCATGGGTATTTTTCATCGAGGAAGAAAAACAAATTCGGGTAAGGCTCCGTTCCAAAGGACCTGTTATCAATGTGGTGGCAAGGAAATTTAACGGCGGCGGACATCCGCTTGCATCAGGTGCAACCATCTATTCATGGGATGAAGTTGATGCAGTTGTAAGTGAATTAGGAAAGGTTTGCGAAGCTTTTTCAAACTAGACTTCAAAAGAAGAACGGCCCGAATTATGGGCCGTTTATTCAAATTGAATTTCAAGCTGTATTGTAAGGTTTGTATAGATAACCATTTCTTTAACCTTTAATTTGTATCGTTTGTCATTGATTTTCACTTGTTTGTTCTCAATAATTTTTTTTAGTAAGTCCTTACTCTTATAAACCGACTCAATATCTTTAGCAATCATGATACTGAGATCATCTCGGACAGAATCTTCTGTTTCAAGTACACTTAACGAATCCAGTTTGTATTTTTCGGCGTTGGTGATTTTAATATTAATTTTCTGAACGGTTAGCTGTTCAATTTTGCGTCGATTAATTTCCTTATATTCATCCTGCCAAATTTTCTTCTCATTATTTAAGTCAACAATATCCTGCTGTTGTTTTCGAATCAGCTCCGTATTTTTTTCCTGCCAAACACCGTAAATATATAGAAAAATACACCAGCTAATAACACCTCCAACAGCTGTTCCTGCAAAAAAACGCTGCCAGCCAGGTTTTCGGTATAACTGCGGAACTCTCATGATGATATATGCTCCTGGGTTAACCAATTAATAATGAGGGCCCCTGTTTGGGCACCGCCAAGGGCAGAAAGGATGAGGAGCAGTTGTTTAAAAAGGTCTTTTGTGTCCGCATTAAATAATCCTCTTTCAAAAGTGTAGACGGCATCAAATGTTCCGCCAATTGCAGAAACAATTGCCCAAATTCTTAGTGCTGAGGACAATCGGTAGACGGTCGTAAGCGGCGGTTGTCCTGTTAAAAATGAAGCAATTCCTCCAATTAAGGACCCGCCAAGCACGACTCCAAGTGCTATAAAGTAACCTTCGATAAAAGCTGGAAAAAAACCGATTTCTTTCATGCAGCCAACCGCCCTTATAAATAGTTATATTCATTTATATGGACAAAGCTCTAGGAATATGAGTTGGTACAATAATAATAACTAGAACAACTAGATGCATTATTGATTTGTAACGATGTTGAATGGAGCGGAAATCAACATCCAACTTTAAAACAGAACATATTTTCCTTTTTTCATATTAAGCTCTATAATTAAACTAATGAAATATTTTTAAGGAACGGTGTGACATTATGTCTTTTATTCACCTACAGGTCTATAGTGCCTATAGTTTGTTAACAAGTACGGCATCTGTCCCCCATTTAGTTGAAAATGCCAAACAAAAGGGGTACAGCGCTCTTGCGTTAACCGACCGAAATGTAATGTACGGAACAATTGAATTTTATAAACATTGCAAAAAAAATAACCTAAAACCTATTATCGGTCTAACTGTTGATGTAGAAAGTGAAAGGGTAGAAAATGCAGCTTACCCGCTTGTTTTACTTGCTGAAACGGAAGCCGGATTTAAAAATCTATTAAAAATTTCAAGTGCCGTTCAGACAAAATCAATTAAGGGAATTCCGTTTAAATGGCTGCAATCTTATTCTGAAGGACTTATTGCTCTCACACCTGGTTTAGAAGGGGAAATTGAGCAAGCACTGTTAAATGATCAAAAGGAATATGCCAAAAAGCTAATTCATAAATTTGACCATATATTTGGAAACGGCAACTTTTTCATATCTGTTCAGAACCATCATCTCGAAGAAGAACGAAAAATAAACAAACAGTTACGTGAGATCGCAAGGGAAGATACAATTCCACTAGTAGCCGCCAACAACGTGCATTATTTAGAAAAGGAAGATACCTTTGCCCACGAATGTTTACTAGCGATTAAAAATGGCGATAAACTTCAGGACGAACATCGAGAAAAACTTAATAGTGACCAGTTTTATTTGAAGCGTCCCGAGGAAATGGTTGAAGGATTTGCCGAATTGCCTGAGGCCCTGGAGAATTCCCTTAGAATTGCAGAACGATGTACCGTAAATATTGAACTGAATAAGACCTACCTGCCTACCTTTCCTACGGAAAATGGAATGCCTGCTGAGGAGTTTCTGGAAAAGCTATGTGAAAAGGGATTAGTTGAACGCTTTTCCCGCCCAGATAAGGAATATACTGATCGTTTAGCCTTTGAACTTGCCGTAATTAAGAGGATGAAGTTTAGTAACTATTTTTTAATTGTTTGGGATTTTATGAGATATGCTCGTGAAGCGGGCATTTTAACGGGACCAGGAAGGGGTTCTGCAGCAGGTTCACTTGTTGCTTATGTATTGTATATCACAGATGTAGATCCAATAAAACATAATCTACTATTTGAGCGATTCTTAAATCCAGAACGGATATCGATGCCGGATATTGATATCGATTTTCCAGATCATCGACGTGACGAGGTAATCGAATACGTTGCGAAAAAATACGGGGAAATGCATGTGGCCCAAATTGTTACATTTGGAACATTAGCTGCAAAAGCCGCATTAAGAGATGTTGGCCGATCGTTTGGTTTAAATTCAAAAGAATTAGAGTATTTATCAAAATTGGTTCCTTCCCGTTTGGGAGTAGATCTTAAAGCTGCTTTTAAAGAATCAGAGTCATTAAGAAAGTTTGTGAAGGATACCCCCCTAAACCAAAGGCTTTTTGAAACAGCTTTGAAGCTTGAAGGCCTACCGCGGCATACTTCCACACATGCGGCAGGCGTCGTAATCAGTGAAAAGCAACTAATTGAACTCATTCCGATTCAGCAAGGATCTGGTAATGTTTACTTAACCCAATACTCAATGGAACACCTTGAGGAGATTGGCTTGTTGAAAATGGACTTTCTCGGGCTAAGGAATCTAACACTCATTGAGACTATTTTATCTTCTATCTATCGTGATACCAAAAGGAAGGTTGACATTAGACAGGTTCCGCTACAAGATGCTGACACCTTCCAAATACTTGCCCGAGGTGAAACCACCGGGATTTTTCAGCTGGAATCGGAGGGGATGAGGAAAGTATTAACTCGGTTGAGACCGTCCCGATTTGAGGATATCGTGGCTGTAAATGCCTTGTATCGTCCCGGTCCAATGGAAAATATTCCACTCTATATTGATCGGAAACATGGGCGAGCAGCGGTTGATTATCCACATCCTGATTTAGAGTCCATCTTAGAGAATACATATGGAGTTATCGTATACCAGGAGCAAATCATGCAGATTGCTTCGAAAATGGCTGGATTTTCACTTGGGGAAGCGGACCTGTTACGACGGGCTGTTGGGAAAAAACAAAAAGAAGTCTTGGACAAAGAACGCTATCA
Organism: Neobacillus cucumis; assembly: GCF_016908975.1. Lineage (GTDB taxonomy): Bacteria > Bacillota > Bacilli > Bacillales > Cytobacillaceae > Neobacillus > Neobacillus cucumis. The sequence continues at coordinate 136,126 of NZ_JAFBEX010000008.1, read as the reverse complement.
TTTTGTTCAGGGTGCATTAAAAAAAGGATATTCAGAAGAACTGGCCAATGAAATATATGATTTAATTGTCCGATTTGCAAACTATGGGTTTAACCGTAGCCATGCCGTTGCCTATAGTATGATTGCTTATCAGTTAGCCTACCTAAAGGCTAATTTCCCTGTTCATTTTATGGCTGGTCTACTTACTTCAGCAATTGGGAATGATACCAAAATTGCACAATATGTCATGGAAACTCGGCAAAAGGAGATTGCTGTTCTTTCCCCATCGATTAATCAAAGTAAGTACTCTTTTCAGGTAGAAAACCGTGGAATCCGTTATAGTCTTGCTGCGATTAAAAATGTTGGGGCTGCAGCTCTAAAGGAAATATTTCAAGCAAGGAAACGAAAGAGATTTGATGATTTATTTGATTTTTGTATCAGAGTGTCACCTAAAGCCGTTAACCGAAAAACGCTTGAATTTCTAGTTCATTCCGGTGCTTTTGATGAATTTGGCGAAGATCGGGCTGTCCTTTTAGCCAGTTTGGATGTCGCCATTGAACATGCTCAAATCTTTAAACCAGATGACCTTGACCAATTTGCCTTATTTGAGGATGATCTCATACCAAAGCCAAAATATGTTCAAGTAGATCCGATTAGTTTAGAAAATAAATTGGCCTTTGAAAAAGAGGCACTTGGTTTTTATCTATCTGACCATCCCATCTCCGTTTATCAAAAAAGGCTCAGATTGAGCGGTGCATCTGTTTTATTTCAATTAAGCAGCGAGGCAAAAATGGCTCATACAGGAGTCTATATTTCTGGATTGAAAACCATTCGTACCAAGAAAGGAGAGAGCATGGCTTTTTTAACGGTAAGTGATGCGAGTGGTGAAATGGAAGCTGTTGCTTTTCCAAATGTCTTTAAAAGGTTTCCGGTATTGTTGAAACAGGGAAATATTGTCCTTCTGGAGGGGAAAGTGGAAGTTAGAGAGGATACAAGGCAATTTATCATTCAACAGGTATTTGATTTGGAGGAATGGTTGCAAAATTATTCTGAAAAACAGCCTGTCTTATATATTAAAGTCTCCTTGGAACACCAAGATGAAACTTTACTTCTTAGAATCAATCAGCTATTAAAGAGAAATAAAGGGAACGTTCAGGTTGTGTTACATTACGAGAAGACCCGAAAAACGATTCGTTTAGGTAATGAGTACAAGGTAAATCCAGATTCAAATGTACTCAATGAACTAAGAAACATCCTAGGTTCAAAAAACGTCGTTCTAAAGGATTAATTCTTTACAACTTTCTAAGATATGTTATAGTGATAATGAGACAAGTGTGGTCAGACCACTAAAAATGCTGCTTTTAGAATAAATTATATAAATTTATTAAATTACTTAGAAAGCTGTCTAGCTCCAGCGCCTAGGGGCTCTTGGGTCTAAGCCAATCCGTCGAAAAGGTTAAAGAGCAACCTTCCCGCCGGCTTGTCTTATGCTTGTCGCCCCTGGGCAAGGCGCTTCCGCCTTTCTAAATTAGGGGTGACATTTCTTGACACTACGTGAAGAAGCATTGCATATGCATCGCATTCATAAGGGGAAATTAGAGTCAAAATCAAAGGTTCCAGTTCGAAATGCACACGATTTAAGCTTAGCCTATTCGCCAGGTGTTGCGGAGCCATGTAAAGATATTTATGAAAAACCTGAAACAGTATATGATTACACCATGAAAGGTAATATGGTTGCCGTTGTTTCCGATGGCACAGCTGTTTTAGGACTTGGTAATATCGGTCCTGAGGCCGCTCTCCCTGTTATGGAAGGAAAAGCGGTTCTTTTCAAAAGCTTTGCAGGTGTTGATGCTTTTCCAATCTGTTTAAACACCACAGATGTTGACAAAATCGTAGAAACTGTTAAATTATTGGAGCCAACCTTTGGAGGAGTAAATCTCGAAGATATCGCCGCTCCCAATTGTTTTGTCATTGAGGAAAGATTAAAAAGAGAAGCCAATATTCCGATTTTTCATGATGACCAGCATGGTACCGCGATTGTTACCGTAGCAGGACTTGTCAATGCCCTTAAAATTATTGGAAAGAAAATGACTGAAATAAAAGTTGTGGCAAATGGAGCAGGCGCTGCTGGAATTGCCATTATTAAGCTATTATATCACTACGGCGTTAGAGACATTATTATGTGTGATACAAAAGGTGCTATCTATGAAGGCCGTCCGCAAGGGATGAATACGGTCAAAGCCGAAGTAGCGAAATACACGAACCGTGAAAATTTACAAGGCAGTCTTGCCGATGTTATAAAAGGTGCCGATGTTTTTATTGGAGTATCGGTTGCAGGTGCACTGACCAAAGAAATGGTTGCTTCCATGAACCCAAATTCGATTATTTTTGCTATGGCAAATCCTGATCCTGAGATTATGCCGGAAGAAGCCAAAGCAGCAGGAGCAAAAGTCGTGGGAACAGGCCGCTCGGACTTTCCGAATCAGGTAAACAATGTTCTCGCATTTCCAGGGATTTTCCGTGGCGCGCTTGATGTTCGGGCAACCCATATTAATGAAAAAATGAAAATTGCAGCAGTAGAAGCTATTGCAAGCTTAATTAGTGAAGATGAACTGCATGAAGATTATGTCATCCCAGCACCGTTTGATCCCCGAGTGGCTCCAAATGTTGCTGCTGCAGTGGCCAAGGCCGCAATGGAAACGGGTGTAGCCCGTATAAAGGTCGATCCTGAAGACGTGAAGGAAAGAACTGGAAGGCTTGCGATCATTGGTAAAAGTGAGTGATTCGTAAGTGACGAATACCAAGGTTTATTTAGAGATTGTGAAGCAACTAAGAGAAATGATTACCGTTGATGGTCTTAAAACTGGGGATAAAATCCCATCTGAACGTGAATTGTCGGAGCGCCTGAATTTCGGGCGCTCTTCCGTTCGGGAAGCCCTAAGAGCATTAGAGTTACTGGGGCTAATTGAGACAAGAAGAGGCGAGGGAACGTATATTAGGGATTTTCGCGGTCATCAGCTTGTCCAGCTCCTTAGCACATTTATTTTGCAGGATCAAAAAGCAAAACGTGATGTGTTCGAAACAAAAAGCTTTATCGAAATGGATTGCTTGCGTTTAGCATTCCAAAAGGCAAATAATGAGGCAACCAACAGTCTAGGTGATTGGGTTGAGAGAACAGAACATTTCTCTGATGATGAATTTTTTCAAAGAATTATTGACCTGTCAGATAATCATTTGTTCCAGCGGTTATGGTCTATTTTAAAAGAGTATTATCAATCACTTGAGGAAACTCAACCATTATATAGCCGTGAGGATTATCTGGAATTGCTAAAAGGCTTAACCGAAAAGAATCTTGAAAAAACACTATATGCGTATAAAAAACTTCGGAATTTGTCAAACTTAACCGACAAATACTAACAGAATTTAAACTTATTATATTTTATAGTGAAAGTTATACAAGCCCTGATTAAAAAGCTATTTTTTATTCTAAATGTGGTTTGACCACGGAAGAAGTTAATAGGTATGAAGTGAGGGCAGGATAGAAAGACTTCTATAATAGCAAGAATTGGAGAATCTCGCCAATGACAGGTCGCGTTACACAAGGGAGGTTTTAATTTGGCTCTTAAAGATCTTTTTACAAAGAATCAACCAAAAAAGAAAAAATATGCAACAATTCCCAAAGAAACGGTTAAGAATGACGTTCCAGAAGGAATTATGACTAAATGTCCATCATGTAAGAAAATCATGTATACCAAAGAGTTATTAAAAAATTCAAAGGTTTGTTTAAGCTGCGGATTTCATTTTCAAATGACTGCACAAGAACGAATCGATAGTTTTATTGATGAAGGCAGTTTTGTTGAATTAAATGAAGAAATGGTCTCGGTGAATCCGTTAAATTTCCCGGACTATTTGGAAAAGCTAGAAAAAGACCGTCAAAAAAGCAAAATAAATGAAGCGGTTGTAACCGGAATGGGATCCATAAACGGTCATAAGATTGTTGTGGCCATAATGGATGCCTCTTTCCGAATGGGAAGTATGGGTTCTGTTGTTGGTGAAAAAATAACCCGGGCAATTGAAAAAGCGGACGAACTGTCGATTCCCTTCGTTATTTTTACAGCTTCAGGCGGCGCGAGAATGCAAGAAGGCGCTTTGAGTTTAATGCAAATGGCTAAAACAAGCGTAGCTTTAAAAAGATTTAGTCATAATGGCGGTCTGATTATTTCCATTATGACTCACCCAACAACAGGTGGAGTATCTGCAAGCTTTGCTTCACTAGGTGATTATAATTTTGCCGAACCTGGAGCATTAATCGCCTTTGCTGGACGAAGAGTCATTGAACAATCGATTAGGGAAGAATTGCCAGAGGATTTCCAAACGGCTGAATTTCTTTTAAAGCATGGACAGCTTGATGCCATTATTACTCGAACGGATCTAGTTGATCAAATAACAAACCTATTAGAAATTCATCAACCAGGAGGCGAACTCGAATGGCAGGAGAATTAGAATTCGAACGTCCGATTGTGGAGTTAAGAAATAAAATCACTGAGTTGAAAGAGTTCACTAAAACAGCGGATGTTGATCTAAGCACAGAAATAAAAAAGTTAGAGGCTCGGTTAGAAAATTTGGAGCATGACATATATGAAAATATCAAACCATGGGACCGGGTCCAAATAGCGCGTCTCGCTAGCAGACCAACAACACTTGATTATATTTCCTTTCTCTTTGATGGCTTTTTTGAATGCCATGGTGACCGGACTTTTGCGGATGATGAAGCAATTGTTGGCGGTGTTGCCAAATTTAAAGGACTGCCTGTTACGGTCATAGGTCATCAACGCGGGAAAGATACGAAGGAAAATATTCGCAGAAACTTTGGGATGCCACACCCTGAAGGGTATAGAAAAGCATTGCGATTAATGAAACAGGCTGATAAATTTAAGCGCCCTATCATTTGTTTTATTGATACAAAAGGGGCATATCCAGGGAAAGCGGCTGAAGAGCGCGGTCAGAGTGAAGCAATCGCTCGAAATCTATTTGAAATGGCTGGTTTAAGAGTCCCTGTAATTTGCATCGTAATTGGTGAAGGTGGAAGTGGTGGAGCGCTGGCACTTGGTGTCGGTAATCGTATCTATATGCTCGAAAACTCAACCTACTCTGTTATTTCTCCTGAAGGAGCAGCCGCTATTTTATGGAAAGATGCGTCTCTTGCTAAAAATGCAGCTGAAACCATGAGAATAACAGCACCTGATTTAAAAGATCTTGGAATTATAGATGATATTATTCCAGAGATTAAAGGTGGAGCTCAAAAGGATGTAAAGAAACAAGCAGAAGAAATTGAAAAAGTACTAAAATCATCTCTTGCGGACTTACTAACACTATCTGAAGATGAATTAATTGCCGATCGTTATGACCGCTTCAGAACCATTGGTGAGTTCTCTAATGTGAAAGATTACATTAGTGTCAATTAAAAAAATGTGCTCTTAAAGGGCACGTTTTTATTTTTGCGAGTTCACAAAACCTTCACGAAAAATTTCGAAAACCGCTAATGATAGCGTGTACATCCTTAGATAAAACGCTTTCAGTTTACTAACTATTCCGTCTATTTTTAATACTAATATCAATCGGTTGTTAACGTGATTTCTTCATGTTATTTTATAAATATTCAAAGGTTTTATGTCAATAATAAAAAAAGTATTAGAATAACAGACAGATGGACAATGTACATACTCTTTTAATCAATGAATGAGGTGAAGGACATGAAAAAAATAGGCGTACTTACAAGCGGCGGCGATTCTCCAGGGATGAATCCAGCGATTCGTGCTGTTGTTCGTAAAGCGATTTTTCATAATGTAGAGGTTTATGGTATTTATGGTGGCTATTTAGGATTAGTAAATGGGAATATTCAAAAACTTGAACTTGGTTCTGTCGGTGATATTATTCATCGCGGTGGTACCATGCTTCAATCAGCGCGCCTGCCAGAATTTGCAAATAAAGAAGTGCAAAAAAAGGGAATTGACCAGCTTATTGCTCACGGGATCGAAGGATTAGTTGTCATTGGTGGTGACGGTTCTTACCGCGGAGCCAGAGCTTTGACAGAGCAAGGCTATCCTTGTGTTGGTGTACCTGGAACCATCGATAATGATATCCCAGGAACAGAATTGACAATCGGCTTTGATACTGCTCTTAATACGGTTATCGATGCCATTGATAAAATTCGTGATACAGCTACATCACATGAAAGAACATTTGTCATTGAAGTAATGGGCCGGGATGCTGGTGACATAGCCTTATGGGCAGGTCTTGCAGGTGGAGCAGAAACCATTCTAATTCCGGAAGAAAATTATGATATGAAAGAAGTAGCTGAAAGGCTGCGCAGTGGTCATGAACGCGGTAAAAAGCATAGTATCATTGTTGTGGCAGAAGGAGTATGCAGTGGCTATGAATTTGCCCGTCAGCTTAAAGAAACATCTGAAATTGATACAAGAGTATCGGTACTAGGTCATATCCAGCGCGGTGGTTCGCCAACTGTAGCGGATAGAGTGTTAGCGAGCAGACTTGGTGCACGAGCAGTTGAACTCTTGATTGAAGGAAAAGGCGGACGAGCAGTAGGAATAGAAAATAATAAGCTTGTTGACTACGACATTATTGAAGCATTAGAGAGAAAACATAAACTTGATCTTGACCTATACCAATTATCTAAAGAATTATCAATATAGGAACTAGAAGTCTCTCTTTTCAAAATATAGGAGGAAAAATAGCATGCTACGTAAAACAAAAATCGTTTGTACGATTGGACCTGCAAGTGAATCAGTAGAAAAATTAACACAATTGATTAATTCTGGAATGAATGTAGCCCGATTAAACTTTTCACATGGAGACTTTGAAGAACATGGTGCACGAATTAAAAATATCAGGGAAGCGGCTTCGCAAACTGGAAAGACTGTAGCCATCCTGCTCGATACTAAGGGCCCTGAAATTCGTACGAATAACATGCAAAACGGCGCAATTGAACTTGTTGCTGGTAACAATATCATCGTATCTATGACAGAAGTCGAAGGAACAACTGAGAAATTTTCTGTTACATACCCAGGTTTAATTGAAGATGTTCATGTAGGCTCTAAGATTCTTTTGGATGATGGATTAATCGGTTTAGAAGTTATCGAAATTAACCAGTCTGAAAAGGAAATTCATACAAAAATTTTAAATAGTGGTACTTTGAAGAATAAAAAAGGTGTAAACGTTCCAGGTGTATCCGTTAATTTACCAGGTATTACAGACAAGGATACTAACGATATTCTATTTGGAATCGAACAAGGTATTGATTTTATCGCAGCATCATTTGTTCGTAGAGCAAAAGATGTATTAGAAATCCGTCAGCTTTTAGAAAAAAATAACGCAGCACATATCCAAATTATCCCGAAAATCGAGAATCAAGAAGGCGTAGATAATATCGACGAAATCCTTGAAATTTCCGAGGGCCTAATGGTTGCCCGTGGAGACCTTGGGGTAGAAATTCCTGCTGAAGAAGTACCGCTAGTACAGAAGATGTTAATTAAAAAATGTAATGCGCTTGGAAAGCCAGTTATTACAGCTACTCAAATGCTTGATTCTATGCAGCGCAACCCTAGACCAACACGTGCGGAAGCAAGTGACGTTGCCAATGCTATTTTTGATGGTACCGATGCCATTATGTTATCTGGTGAAACAGCTGCAGGACAATACCCTGTAGAAGCCGTTCAAACGATGCATAATATTGCTTCAAGAGCAGAACAAGCTTTAGATCATAAGGAAATCCTATCAAGCCGTAGCAAGGACACTGAGCACAACCTAACAGATGCTATCGGTCAATCGGTTGCCCATACTGCTTTAAATCTTGAAGTGAAGTCCATTATTACACCAACAGAGAGCGGCCACACTGCTAGAATGATTTCTAAATATCGTCCGAAAGCATCGATTGTTGCTGTAACATCAAATGAACACATTGTCCGTCGTTTACAGTTAGTATGGGGTGTGTATCCACAGCTTGGTAAAACCTCAACAACGACAGATGAAATGCTTGATACAGCTGTTGAAACAAGCTTAAATAGCGGCATTGTTAAACATGGGGAATTAGTTGTCATTACTGCAGGTGTACCTGTTGGAGAATCAGGAGCAACAAACTTAATGAAGATTCATGTTGTAGGGGATATCCTTACAAAAGCACAGGGAATTGGACGCCGTTCCGCCTTTGGTAAGGTCGTAATTGCCCATGATGCAAAAGAAGCATTGGAAAAAGTAAAGCAAGGTTCCATTCTTGTCACATTCGGAACAGATCGTGACATGATGCCAGCCATTGAAAAATGTGCTGCAGTCATCACACAAGAGGGTGGTTTAACAAGCCATGCTGCTGTAGTTGGTTTAAACCTAAGCATTCCAGTTATTGTTGGCGTAGACCGCGCGCTTGAACTATTTAGAGATGGTCAAGAAATTACAGTTGATGCTAATCGAGGAATAGTCTATAACGGACATGCAAGTGTACTTTAATCAATAAGATCTGTTTAAGAGGACTGAAATTTGATAAAAAAACGTCAGCATCCAATAGGAGCTGACGTTTTTTTTGAAATATGTTTGTTGGACACCTAATTTGGTGATTAAAACGCTGATTCATGCCAGTTTTAAACTTCTTTGCCTTTTATAAATAACCAGACATCTTGGAAAACATTCGCTCGCTTAAGCGCGCTAAAAATAACAAGAGTAACTGGTCCGACAATTAAGCCTAAAAAGCCAATTAATTTAAAGCCTACAAATAAGGCAATAAGGGTGGCTAATGGATCCAAGCCGATGCTTGAGGATAGAATTTTTGGCTCCATAATTTGCCGCTGAACAAGGACAATAATATAAAGAACACCTAAACCAATCGCAAGGCCAGTATCTCCACTTATCGATGCATAAATGATCCAAGGTACAAACACGGCACCTGTTCCTAAGTATGGGATGATATCCACAATCCCAGTTGCTAAAGCAATGGTAATGGCATAATCTACTCTAAGAATCAACAAGCCGATTAAAATGATGACGGTTGTAATCGAAATAAGGGTCAACTGTGCTTTGATAAAACCGAATAACGCTTTTTTTAAGTCTAGAAAAACAGTTTTACCGCTCGTTTTCGCTTTACCTGGTAAAATCTTTCCACCGATCCTCGTTAAATGATGCCAATCCTTGCTAATAAAAAAGGTTGCTAACAAAGAGAAAATGAGGACAGTAGCTGCGTTTGGAAACCAAGAAAGAATATTAGGGATATTCCCAAAAAGATTTTTGATAAATGTCCCTACGGTTGTGCCGATTTTTGTCCCTACATTTTGTATATTACCAATAATCGTGCCTTGTTGACCTGCATCAAGTTTATTAAATACACTTGTTAGTTGGTTGTATAAAGGAATAATTTGAGCTGTAAAATAATCTTCGAGATAATTAATCAGTGTATCAAGATGCTCTGGAACTACTCTAGCTATGTAGGCCGTGCCAGAAACGATTTCAGCAACTAAAAGTGTAATGAAACCAGCGCAGATAGCAAAAATGACAATTAACGCGATTAAGACCGCTAGAACACGCGGCATCTTTGCCTTCCTCTCAAGGAAATCCACCAATGGATTGATCAAAAAGGCAATAATAAGACCAATTAAAAATGGATAGGTAACTTTTGACAAGAAGTAAAACAAATATAACGCTAAAAATACACCACCCACTACAAGTAAAAAACGGATGGTCCGGTATATATATTTAAGCTCCAAAAAACAGCCCTCCTTTTGTAAGAAAATAAGTAATATCAGTTTAACATTTTATGATTGAACCTGCATAATTTTCCAGTTAATTTATTCTCTAAAAATATTACGAACCGCACCAAGAAAGGTTTCATTTTTCAATACTATGGTGCGATATTATGGAAAGGGTTGATAGCATTATGCTAAGTGAATCATTAGTATTTCTTCTGCTATTACTCGTGATTGGTTTTATAGCAAAAAATAGTTCTCTTATGATAGCAATTGGGGTCTTGCTTTTGTTAAAAGTGGTTGGTTTGGAAGCCAAATCATTTTCATTCCTTCAATCAAAGGGAATAAACTGGGGGGTAACACTAATTACTATTGCCGTGCTGGCTCCTATTGCTAGTGGAGAAATCGGCTTTCGCGACTTAACGGCCTCTTTTAAGTCACCGTATGCATGGATAGCCCTTATTTCGGGAATGCTTGTGGCATTACTAGCCAAAGGAGGGGTTAAGCTTCTAGCAGATGATCCACAAATCACAACGGCCTTAGTTCTTGGAACGATTTTGTCCGTATCCATTTTCAAGGGTGTTGCAGTAGGCCCTCTTATTGGTGCCGGAATAGCCTATATGGCAATGAAAATATTCGGATTTTTTAGCTAGATTTTTTGTAAAATAATATTTTTTTGTTTTTTTCAGTGTCTTTTCGTTCACAAAAATCTGATAATTGTTTATAATAGGCTTGTAAGCGTATCCTTATTTACATAAACCACATATTAACGGTGAATTAATTGTAAAGCATTTTTTAATGTTCAAAAGGATCGTTTTTCTGTGGATTCATTCCGAGCAATCGCTCAGTCGATTAAAGGGAACAAATATTAGGAATCACTAGACTAAGTTAAACACCATATATCATGCTTCTAACTCAATTGAAATGATGCAGTTTTCGGTTGGATGAAGGATTTTTGTCTAAAAGAAGGGTATAACAGTCTTATTTGGCATAAATTTAAGGATGAGCTGGCTTTTTTCTTGGGAGTAACAGTCAGCAGACAGTTTTTAAAGAAAGCTGGGGAAATTTAGAATGTGAGGAGAGATTTTCTATGACAGTAACACGTGGTCTTGAAGGGGTAGTGGCAACATCTTCGTCCATAAGCTCTATTATTGATGACACACTAACATATGTTGGTTATGACATTGATGATTTAGCAGTGAATGCTAGTTTTGAAGAAGTCATTTATTTACTTTGGCACAGGAGACTGCCAAGTGCAGAAGAGTTAGCAGAGTTAAAAACTCAGCTAGCTGAAAACTCTGCTCTACCTCCAGAAGTGATTCAACACTTTAACATGTATCCGATTGAGAAGGTTCATCCAATGGCGGCCCTCCGTTCAGCCGTTTCATTATTAGGTTTATACGATGACGAAGCGGATTTAATGGATGAGGAAGCAAACTATCGAAAAGCAGTTCGTTTACAAGCCAAAATGCCTGCTATTGTTACGACGTTCGCCCGTGTCAGAAAAGGGCTCCAACCAATTGCACCAAGACAGGATTTAAGCTTTGCTGCCAACTTCTTATACATGTTAACTGGTAAAGAGCCTGCACCAATCGCGGAAGAAGCGATGAATAAAGCATTAGTATTACATGCTGATCATGAGTTGAATGCTTCTACCTTTACTGCCCGTGTATGTGTAGCAACTTTATCAGATGTTTATTCAGGTATAACCTCTGCTATTGGTGCTCTAAAAGGTCCTCTTCATGGCGGTGCAAACGAGGCTGTAATGAAAATGTTAACTGATATTGGCACTCTTGAAAATGTAGATCCATATGTTCGCGGTAAGCTTGCGAACAAAGAAAAAATTATGGGCTTTGGCCATAGGGTATACCGTAAAGGAGACCCACGTGCCAAACATCTAAGAGAAATGTCCAAGAAATTAACTGAATTGACTGGTCAGCCTCATTGGTATGACATGTCTGTTCAGATTGAAGCCATTGTCACAGGCGAGAAGAAATTACCGCCAAATGTAGATTTCTATTCTGCATCTGTTTATCATAGTTTAGGAATAGACCATGATCTAATGACACCAATCTTTGCTGTTAGCCGTGTATCAGGGTGGTTAGCGCATATCTTAGAACAGTATGAAAATAACCGTTTAATCCGTCCTCGTGCGGAATATACCGGCCCTGGCATGCAGAAATATGTGCCAATTGAGCAAAGAGGATAATATTTTACTTTTTTTCAAAAAATTGATTCAATAGTATTGAATTAATAAAGGTTAGAGGATTCGTTCTCTAACCTTTGATTCAGTCTTTTTGATAAATCATCACGAACAAAGTACTTTTACATACTAGAAGGGAGATCATCTAATGCAAGGCGAAAAAATTTCAGTCACAAATTGCGTATTAAACGTACCAAACAATCCTATTATCCCATATATCGAGGGAGACGGTATTGGACCAGATATCTGGGCTGCTTCCGAGAGAGTTCTAGATGCAGCAGTAGAAAAAGCCTATAAAGGCGAACGTAAAATCGTTTGGAAAGAAGTTCTAGCTGGTGAAAAAGCTTTCAACCAAACTGGTGAGTGGCTTCCTAAAGAAACACTTGATGTTATTGATGAATACCTGATTGCGATTAAAGGACCATTAACTACACCTGTTGGTGGAGGAATTCGTTCCCTAAACGTTGCTCTGCGTCAGGAATTAGATTTATTTGTATGCCTACGCCCAGTAAGATGGTTTGAAGGTGTTCCTTCACCAGTGAAACGCCCAGAAGATACTGATATGGTTATCTTCCGTGAAAATACTGAAGATATTTATGCTGGTATTGAATATGAAAAAGGCTCTGAAGCTGCTAAGAAGGTAATCGACTTCTTGCAAAATGAAATGGGAGTTAACAAAATTAGATTCCCTGAAACATCTGGTATTGGAATTAAACCAGTTTCTGAAGAAGGAACAAACCGTCTTGTACGTGCGGCAATCAATTATGCCATTAAAGAAGGACGTAAGTCTGTTACCTTAGTGCATAAAGGGAATATCATGAAATTCACTGAAGGTGCATTTAAAAAGTGGGGCTATGACCTTGCTGAAAAAGAATTCGGCGATAAAGTGTTCACTTGGGTACAATACGACCGCATTAAAGAAGAGCAAGGCACAGATGCTGCAAATAAAGCACAAGCTGATGCTGAAGCAGCTGGCAAAATCATCGTAAAAGATGCGATTGCAGATATTTTCTTACAACAAATCCTTACTCGTCCACGCGAGTTCGATGTAGTTGCTACATTAAACTTAAATGGTGACTATATTTCCGATGCACTAGCAGCGCAAGTTGGCGGTATTGGTATTGCTCCTGGAGCTAACATCAACTACGAAACTGGCCATGCGATTTTTGAAGCAACACATGGTACTGCACCAAAATATGCTGGTCTAGATAAAGTAAATCCATCATCTGTTATTTTATCAGGGGTGTTATTGCTTGAACACTTAGGCTGGAATGAAGCAGCTACTATGGTGATTAAATCAGTTGAAAAAACAATCGCTTCAAAAGTAGTAACATATGACTTTGCTCGCTTAATGGAAGGTGCAACTGAAGTTAAGACTTCTGAATTTGGCGATGAGTTAATTAAGAACATGGAATAATGTAAAACGACTACATTAAAGGGGAAATCTAGTCGTGTAGTGCTTCAAGACATTTGCTAAAAGTAGGCTGTTTATTAACAGCCTCTTAGTATTAATTATTAATACGAAAAAGGGGAGAAGTGAAATGTCATTAAAGCGTAAAAAGGTTTCAGTAATCGGCGGCGGTTTTACAGGTGCAACAACCGCATTTTTATTAGCACAGAAAGAACTAGGAGATGTCGTTTTAGTTGATATTCCGCAAATGGAGAACCCAACTAAAGGGAAAGCATTAGATATGCTAGAGGCCAGTCCAGTTCAAGGGTTTGACTCAAACATTATTGGTACTTCTAATTACGAAGATACCAAGGATTCTGATATCGTGGTAATCACTGCTGGTATTGCTCGTAAGCCAGGAATGAGCCGTGATGATTTAGTGCAAACCAATCAAAAAGTGATGAAAAGTGTGACGCAGCAAATTGTAAAACATTCTCCAAACTGTACGATTATTGTATTAACAAACCCTGTAGATGCGATGACATATACTGTTTTCAAAGAATCAGGCTTCCCAAAAAATCGTGTTATAGGTCAATCAGGCGTACTTGATACGGCACGTTTCCGTACCTTTGTTGCCCAAGAATTAAATCTTTCTGTTAAAGATATTACAGGATTTGTTCTTGGCGGACATGGTGACGATATGGTTCCACTTGTACGTTACTCTTTCGCTGGTGGTATTCCATTGGAAACGTTGATTCCAAAAGAACGCTTAGAAGCGATTGTGGAGCGTACTCGAAAAGGCGGCGGCGAAATCGTTAATCTTCTTGGTAACGGTAGTGCATACTACGCGCCAGCTGCTTCTTTGGTAGAAATGTGCGAAGCTATTCTTAAAGATCAGCGGCGTGTATTACCATCCATTGCCTATTTAGAAGGCGAGTTCGGCTACGATGGCATTTATCTCGGAGTACCGACTATCCTTGGTGCAAATGGTATTGAAAAGGTAATTGAATTAGATCTTACGGCAGAAGAGAAAGCAGCATTAGATAAATCTGTTGATTCTGTTCGTAATGTAATGCAAGTATTAGTATAATCTATTGGATTCGGGGATCACGAGGCGATCCCCGAATTTTCTGGTTGGTTTGTAATCGCTTACATACTAAGAGGTGGAATTTGATGGTATTAGGTAAAAAAAGAAAACTTGGGCGTAGAATTGAAGAAATAAATATAGGTGAAAAGCTATCGTTAACGGAGAAGATGGAAGACAAGGACCTCCTTTTGTATCTAGGCTTGACCGATGATGCAAATCCCCTATATATCCAACATGATTATGCATCCCAAACTCCTTTTGCAAAGCCCATAGTGCCAAGTGTTATGTTAACCGGCATTATTACTTCAGCAATCTCAAAATATCTGCCCGGTCCTGGAAGCCATATTTTAAAACAGGAAATTGAGTTTCTGAAACCTGTTTTTCATTATGATTCGGTGGAGTTTCTGTTCGAAGTCGTTGAAGTTTTACGGTCCGAGCATGTGGTGGTGATTCGGGTTGAGGGGATGAATGAAGTGAATGAGCGTGTGATTGCAGGGCTATTTAAGGTTTGCCCGCCCCACCGGTTAGCGGATTTACATGGGAGAGTGTTGGATAATTTTTGACAGTGTTAGGAATTATTATTTACATGATTTTAGGGAAAAAGGTATCTGCTCAGGTAAAAGTAAGTGGTTATCATGGACCGAGAAGAAGAAAAAGAGGGCAATAGCGTAAATGAAAGAGGGGTTCATGGACCGAGAAGCGAAAAAAGAAGGCAATAGGGTAAATGAAAGTAGGTTTCATGGACCGAGAAGCGGAATAAGAGGGCAGTAAGGTAAATGAAAGAGGGGTTCATGGACCGAGAAGAAGAAAAAGAGGGCAGTAGGGTAAATGAAAGAGGGGTTCATGGACCGAGAAGAAGAAAAAGAGGGCAATAGGGTAAATGAAAGTAGGGTTCATGGACCGAGAAGAAGAAAAAGAGGGCAGTAGGGTAAATGAAAGAGGGGTTCATGGACCGAGAAGCGGAAAAAGAAGCCAATAGGGTAAATGAAAGAGAGGCTCATTTACCGATGGAGAAAGAAAAAGCTACTCAAGTTAAAAAGCGGCTCACAAGGGTACTGTATGCATGACCATACGTCAGCCGCTCTAAAAATCTTCACTCAAAATATCGTAATTTTCTTTCCCCTATTGAATTAAAATTCTGATTAAGTATCCGCCGAATCATCTTTTTCGAATCACTTATTCCAAACCACTCAAAAACACCATTAGTAGTCATCTTCATCCCCGGAAACAACAACCTTATCTCCTCCACACATCTTAAAACGGCAGATTCCACCCCCTCCACATGCCCGCAATCCGCACAAATAACCTTTCCATTACAAACCGAACACGAAAAAGAATGGCAGATACAACATGTATTCCCTTTTCGTAAGACTTTGTAATCATAAGTGGGGATCTTTACATTCGAGTAAGCTGATTCAACCTGATGTAAAGATATAAGTTTATCCGCAAGACTTTTATGCCATTCCGATAATTTAGAAGACTCATTATTTAATCTTCGCATTAATCGATTTAAATGATTTGGATAATAAATAGGTTTGTCCTTAGGAGCTTGATATAAGAAAAACTCGGGGCTTACAAAGACAACCGAGGCATCAACAGCTATATGATAGCCTAACTTCTGGAGCAATTGGAGGAGCAGAGTATGACTTCTTTTTATCTGGTCAAGTGGATTCATAATAACCTTTCCATTAATAGTTTCAAAACGGTCCGCTCGATAACAATAATCACCTTCAAAATTCTTGATTTCAAAGAAGTAAAAAGTATCTTGAAAAATGATGGAAGTATCAAGCTGAAACGAAGTGTGATTCACTTCAAAACACTAATCATTTAAAATTAAACAATCACTACGCAGCTGCTCTGTTAATAGATCAAACTGAACTTCTCCTTCAAACCCTTTCACTTTAGATAAATAGTAATTTTCTTGTTCCGGTGTGAAGTCCATTCGATTCCTCAATATTCTTAGAATCTTTAGGTCCACCGGGAGCGAACGAGCTTTATATGCCATACGCCACAACATTCTTTTACAATTAATATTTTATAAAACCAATAAGCCATATCCGAGGACAATTATGAATTCTTTGTAAATTTTTTTACATGAAAGCGTTGTAATATAACAAATGTTCCATAAAACTAGATAATCCATATTCCTTATAGATATAATGAGAGTATCTAGAAATGGGGGGTTTTTATGAAAAATAAAATACTAGTTGTCGATGATGAACAATCTATTGTGACACTACTTCAATATAATTTGGAACAAGCGGGATTTGAGGTTGTTACCGCTATGGATGGGGCAGAAGGAAAACGATTAGCAGAGAGCGAGTCCCCTGATATTATTGTTTTAGATTTAATGCTGCCAAATTTAGATGGAATGGAAGTTTGCAAACAATTGCGTCAGCAGAATATAATGACCCCAATCCTCATGTTAACAGCGAAAGATGATGAGCTGGATAAAATATTAGGACTTGAGCTAGGTGCTGATGATTATATGGTCAAGCCCTTTAGCCCTCGTGAGGTCCTTGCACGGGTCAAAGCCATCTTAAGGAGAACACAGGTACAACCAGAAACATCCGTAGACACTGATCAAACAGAGGAGCAAATCAATATTGGAAATCTGATGATTTATCCAGGAAAATATGAAGCCTATTTTCAAGGCAATCAACTGGAATTAACGTTAAAGGAATTTGAACTCCTCCTCTATCTTGGACAAAACAAAGGTCGTGTCCTAACAAGAGATCAATTGCTGAGTGCTGTTTGGAATTATGACTTTGCGGGCGATACTAGAATTGTCGATGTTCATATTTCGCACCTAAGGGAAAAAATTGAAGAAGATACGAAAAAACCTGCCTATATCAAAACAATAAGGGGCTTAGGATATAAACTGGAGGAGCCAAAAGGAGAATGATGAAGTTCCGTACAAGGACTTTTATAATATTCATTAGTTTAGTTGTACTAGTTTTAATTGGCTTAGGGATAGTGCTTGGGCAGTTATTTAAATTTAATTTTTTAGACACTTTAAATGGTCAAATAAAAATAGAAATCTGGTGGCTCTTATGTGCTGGTTTAGGGATAGCCGTAATCGTTACCATCATTCTTGCCATTAGAATTACCACAAGATATACCAAGCCGATTAAAGCAGCTACCGAAGTGGCAATTGAACTTGCGCATGGAAACTACCGTGCCCGGACAAAAGTAAACCGATTAGATGATACCGGAATGTTAGGTTCTACGATTAATATGCTCGCTGAAAATCTTGAAGATCTTACCAAAGTTCGGGAAATGCAGCAGGACCGGCTTAGCGCTCTGATTGAAAATATGGGAGCCGGTTTAATTCTTATTGATAGCCGAGGGTTTATTAATCTAATTAATAAGGGTTTCATCGATATTTTCCATATCAATCCACATGAATATTTGAAAAAACAATATTATGAGGTTATTGATTATGATGAAATCAATCAGCTCATCGCTGAAGTTTTCCGTACTGAACATAAGGTAAGTAAACAGTTACTATTGCCTTTGCAGATTGAAAGAAAATATTTTATTGTCTATGGTGTTCCCATTATTGGAACTAACAATGTCTGGAAAGGGGTCTTGCTCGTTTTCCATGATATAACAGAAATTAAGAAACTAGAACAAATGCGCAAGGATTTTGTCGCCAATGTTTCTCATGAATTAAAAACTCCTGTAACTTCAATTAAGGGGTTTACCGAAACACTGCTCGATGGTGCCATGAATAACAAAGAAACCTTAGAATCCTTTCTTTCCATTATTTTGAAAGAAAGTAACAGGCTAGAATCACTTATTTCAGACCTTTTAGACCTTTCAAAAATTGAACAGCAAGGTTTTCGACTAAATTGGCAGCCGGTGGAATTATATGCCCTGCTTCATGATGTTATAAATTTATTAAACCGCAAAGCAAAAGCGAAAAATATACAGCTTGGGCTTGATTGTAATCAAAAACAAGTCCTCATAAAAGCGGATATCGACCGTTTAAAACAAGTGTTTATTAATTTGATTAATAATGCAATCACCTATACTCCAGCAAACGGCTCCGTGAAAATCGCCATTCACGAAATGGAAGATAAGGTACGCATTTCTGTTATAGACACTGGTGTTGGCATAAGCAAAGAAGATATTCCCCGCATATTTGAACGGTTTTATCGCGTAGACCGGGCCCGGAGCCGAAATTCAGGCGGAACAGGTCTAGGTTTGGCAATTGTTAAACATTTAATTGAAGCTCATCATGGCAGTATAGGTGTTAAAAGTAAATTGGGCGAAGGCAGTGAATTTATCATTGAACTGCCAAAAGAAATGATGGATGGTGAAAGTTAATGGAAAAGAAAAAGCTTGTCCTGATTGATGGGAATAGCATTGCTTATCGCGCCTTTTTTGCGCTCCCTTTACTTAATAATGATAAAGGAATACATACAAATGCCGTTTATGGTTTTACGATGATGCTGATGAAAATCCTGGAGGATGAAAAACCCACCCATATACTTGTTGCTTTTGATGCAGGAAAAACCACTTTTCGACATAAGACTTTTGTCGAGTACAAGGGAGGCCGGCAAAAAACACCTCCAGAATTATCCGAGCAGTTCCCTTTCATTCGTGATCTGCTAGATGCGTATGGTATTTCAAGATATGAGCTTGAAAACTACGAAGCAGATGATATCATTGGCACCCTTTCGCTTAAAGCGGAGCAAGATGGGTTCGAGGTAAAGGTTATTTCGGGAGATAAAGATTTAACCCAGCTTTCTTCACCGATTACGACTGTCGGCATTACGAGAAAAGGGATAACAGATATTGAGGAGTACACTCCTGAACATGTCGCTGAAAAATATGGACTTACCCCTAATCAAATTATTGATATGAAAGGGTTAATGGGAGATCAATCCGATAATATTCCCGGAGTTCCAGGTGTGGGTGAAAAAACGGCAATAAAACTGCTCAAAGAGTTCACGTCATTAGAGAATTTATTAAAATCCATTGATCAAGTAAGTGGGAATAAACTGAAAGAAAAATTAGCGGAATTCAAAGACCAAGCCATCATGAGTAAAGAACTGGCGACAATTGAACGGCAAGCTCCTGTAGAAATCGATATAGAAAACATTTTATATGAAGGTTTTACACGAGATAAACTAATTAGCTTATTTAAGGAATTAGGATTTAACTCTTTATTAGAAAAGCTCGGGGATGGTCCAAGCGAACCTGTAGAACATGTGCTCGAGGATATAGAATATGTCATCCCTAAAGAAATTACCGAAGACCTATTTACGGATCGTAATTTTTTCTATGTGGAAATGCTGGATGATAATTACCATTATGCAGATATTATTGGTTTTTCCATTGTGAATGAAAAAGGGCATTATTATTTACCGACGGAGCAGGCCTTATCTTCGGATATTTTTAAAAAGTGGGCGGAAGATGAACAGAAGAAGAAAATTGTTTATGATGCCAAGCGCTCCGAAGTTTCTCTTCGAAGATATGATATCCATTTAAAAGGAACCGATTTTGATATTCTTATGGCCGCCTATCTGGTTAACCCATCGGAAAATATTGAAGATTTAGCCGCGATTGCCAGCAGATATGAAATCCATAATATTCAATCAGATGAATCCTTTTATGGAAAAGGAGCGAAACGTAAGGTTCCAGAGGATGCAAAGCTTGCTGAACACCTTGTTCGCAAAAGCTTAGCCATGTCTGATTTAAAGGAAAAACTAGAAGATGAATTAAGTGAAAATGAGCAATATGAATTATTTAAGGATCTAGAAATGCCTCTGTCGTTAATCTTAGCGGATATGGAATCTTGCGGGATTAGGGTCGAGCGTGAACGGCTCCAAATAATGGGCAAAGAACTCACAGAGAGACTGATTGAAATTGAGGAGAAAATCTGTGAGTTAGCTGGTGAAAAGTTTAATATCAATTCCCCAAAACAATTGGGCGTCATACTCTTTGAAAAATTAGGCTTGCATTCCTTCAAGAAAACAAAGACAGGCCATTCCACATCAGCGGATGTATTAGAGAAATTAGCAGAGGATCATGAGATTATTGAGTATATCCTGCTCTATCGCCAGCTTGGGAAGCTGCAATCAACTTATATTGAAGGATTATTAAAAGTGATTAATCCAAAAACGGAAAAGGTCCATACCCGATACCAACAAACATTAACGGCCACGGGTAGATTGAGTTCTATCGATCCGAATTTGCAAAACATACCGATTCGCCTTGAGGAAGGAAGAAAGATTCGTCAGGCCTTTGTACCATCCGAGGAAGGCTGGGTTATTTTTGCTGCTGACTATTCGCAAATTGAACTGCGCGTACTTGCCCACATTGCTGGTGATGAAAAGTTAATTGATGCTTTTCAGCATGATTTGGATATCCATACAAAAACGGCGATGGAGGTATTCCATGTGGATCAGGATGAGGTAACCTCCAATATGAGGCGTCAAGCCAAGGCTGTCAATTTTGGGATTGTCTATGGAATCAGCGATTACGGACTCTCACAATCGTTAGGTATTACTAGAAAAGAAGCGGGACAGTTTATTGATCGCTATCTTCATACCTACCCAGGGGTAAAAGAATATATGGATGATATTATCCACTCGGCCAGACAAAAAGGGTATGTCACGACGTTAATGCAACGAAGACGGTATCTTCCGGAAATTACGGCCCGTAATTTTAATTTACGAAGCTTTGCGGAAAGAACCGCCATGAACACGCCGATTCAGGGAACTGCAGCGGATATTATTAAAAAAGCAATGATAGATATGGATGAAGCTTTGAAGGATAAAGGGCTTAAAACAAGACTCCTGTTGCAGGTACATGATGAATTAATCTTTGAAGCTCCCGAAGAGGAGATTGAAATTTTGAAGGAATTAGTTCCAAGTGTGATGGAAAATGCCCTTGAACTAAAGGTACCATTGAAGGTGGATTATGCCTATGGTCCAACCTGGTTCGATGCCAAATAGAGATGAGGATTGAATTGGCCCGAAACTTCTGCGGTAGAAATCGTTAGAAAAACTAATTGTAAACCAAAGCCCATTAGACTTTTATTCTAATGGGTTTTTAAATGGCATCGTATAGTCGATGAAACTAACCACATAAATATTTAGAAATTTAATGATGGAAAAATTGACTTTTTTTAAGCGTAGACATATTATACATTTAGATAATTATCTAAATAACTAAATTGTTTTTATGTAGGTTTTTACAAGAAAAGAGGGATGGCATGAATGATGCTTTTAAGGCGTTGTCCGACCCAAGTAGAAGGAAAATTTTACACTTGCTAAAAAAGAAGGACTTATCTGCAGGAGAAATCGCAGACCATTTTAACATGACGAAACCAAGTATTTCGCATCACTTAAATTTATTAAAACAAGCTAACCTGGTAGAATCGGAAAAAAAGGGGCAACACATTATATATTCTCTAAATACAAGTGTTTTTGAAGATGTTGTCACTTGGTTTATGGATTTTCTTAAGAAAGATGAAGAGGAGGATATTAAATGAAAAGACATTGGTTTGGCTTGTTTTTGATCATAATTGCCATTATTGGAACGTCGATTTTCTATCCGTATTTACCTGAACAGATTGCTATCCATTGGAACTACAATGGTGAACCAGATCATTTTGTAGATAAATCCTATGGAGCATTCCTTTTTCCTGGAATTATGGTTGTTTTATATATTTTTAGAATCGTATTACCTAAAATCGATCCAAATAAAAACAACTATCAACGCTTTGAAGGAACATATTACTGGATTATGAATGGACTCTTATTGTTCTTTTTCTTGTTTCAGGTTATGAAAATTACAGGTGATTTAGGGATCATCAATCCAAAATATGTGATCCCTGAACTAATTGGCTTGTTATTTATATTTATTGGAAACTTAAGTCCAAAATTCAAACCGAATTATTTTATTGGCATTCGAACACCATGGACATTAGCAAATGAAGATGTATGGAAAAAAACTCATAGATTTGGCGGTAAGGTTTTTGTCATATTAGGTATATTGCTGTTATTTGTCCCAGTTATACCAGCAGTTATCCTGGGGTACTATGTTCTTGGCTCTATCATGATTTGTTTGGCCCTTATTATTTTTTCTTCCTATTATTTTTTTATAAAGAAATAAAGCAAAAGGGATATAAATATGGCCATAAATATAACAACATCATTAAGGGTAGGGTAACACTATCACCCCTTCGAAAAATATGCAAATGAATTAATCAGTGGTATTATAAATGGCGAAATTGAATGTGAAAATTACAATATGACGTTTTTAGTGAAATGGTTGAGAAAAAGTAAAGAATAAAAAGGTGGGATGGATGAAATGCCAGAAGGTCCTGAAGTCCAACAAGTATTAAATTCGTTAGAACCTAAAATTATGGGAAAACAAATTATTCATGTGGAAGTTTATAAGCCTAAAATTACTATTCCCTTAAAGAGTGAAGGAAGACAGGACGTTTTTATGTTTAGACAGCGATTAGAGGGGGCTATTTTTCACAGTCTAGAGCGTAGAGGAAAGTATTTGGTATTTCATTGCATGCAACAAAATTCTTCTGCTATATATATGGTTTCCCATTTAGGAATGACAGGTGGCTTCTTTAATATAACCTCATTTGACCAGATACCTGACCAATACAGGAAACACGTTCATATCATTTTTACATTAAACAATGATACTCAACTTGTTTACTCGGATCAAAGAAGGTTTGGATGGGTTGGAGCATTAACACAGGATGAATATCTTGCGTATGAACCTGTACAAAATGTTGGTCCAGACCCATCTGAACCTGACGCCGAATTAAGGTTTCTTGAAAATATGCGTAAAAAGCAAAATATGAATAAGCCCATTAAATCTGTCATCATGCAACCCTTTAATGTACAAGGTGTTGGTAATATCTACGCTGCGGAGTGTCTTTTCCTTGCGAGGATACACCCATTAACTCCTGTTAAAGAGTTATCTGATGAAAAGTTATTGGAGCTTTTGAAGCATATAAAGGAAACATTTAAATTAGCAATTGAGTTAGGTGGTTCCTCTATACGGGATTATGTTAATTCGGAAGGAAAAAAAGGTACATTTCAAGAATTACATAGAATGTATAATAAAAAAACTTGCCCTGAATGCGGAGGTGACATCGAGAATATTAAAATAGACAGTAGGTCTTCTTTTTTTTGTCCGAATTGCCAAAAGATGAATTAGTTTTGTCTAGCTCCAGCCCATGCTCAAGGCGCTTCCGCTTATCGATTTAGGGGCTCGGGTCATAAGCCAATCCGTCAAGAAGGTTAAAGAACAACCTTCTAGCCGGCTCGTCTTATGCCGGTCGCCCATATTCAAGGCGCTTTCGCTTTTCGAATAACATTGGATGGGCTCCTGCCATATACTATCATAGTATTTTGGAGGAAGGAGCACTAAACATCATGGTTCAGTTGTTCTCACTACTTTTATTAGCTTTTGCTCTTAGTCTTGACAGCTTCAGTGTTGGGTTTACCTATGGGTTAAGGCAAATGGTTATGCCATTTAAATCAGTGTTGATTATTGCCTGCTGCTCGGCCGTCTCATTAATGATAGCCGTGTCAATTGGACATGGTCTTGAAAAGATCATATCACCAAAACTAACGGCAAGCCTTGGGGGAATCATCCTTATTGGTCTGGGTGCCTGGGTGTTGTATCAGTTTTTTCGTCCGGAGAAGGAAAAAGAAGAGCTCCTGCATGAAAAAACAATTGTAAACTTTGAAATCCGCTCGTTAGGGATTGCCATAAATATCTTAAAGAAACCGCTGTCGGCTGATTTTGACCAATCAGGCACCATTACTGGTATTGAAGCATTAATGCTGGGCTTTGCCTTATCATTAGATTCTTTTGGGGCAGGGATTGGAGCAGCGATGCTCGGGTATTCCCCTTATTCCTTAGCATTTGCAGTCGCTGTCATGAGTTCCCTATTTGTTCTGTTAGGAATCAAGAGTGGAACATTTTTTCATAAATTTGAATGGATTCAAAAATTCACATTCTTACCAGGAGTCTTACTAATTATTATTGGAGTTATGAAGTTATAACCCTAGAAAGGAATAAGTATGTCACTAGTAATTGGGTTAACAGGCGGAATTGCAAGTGGAAAAAGTACCGTATCCAACATGTTGAAAGAAATGTCTATTAACGTCATTGATGCAGATGTTGAAGCCCGCTTAGCGGTAATGAACGGAGAACCTGCATATAAGGAGATTATTGAAGAATTTGGCAATAACATTTTATTAGAGAATGGAGAAATCGACCGGCAAAAACTGGGCTCCATTATTTTTCACCAAGCTGACAAACGACAACGTTTAAATGAAATCACTCATCCAGAAGTTAGAAAAAGAATGCTAGAACAAGTGGAAACGGCCAAAAAGAACGAAGAAGAGGTCATTGTACTTGATATTCCGTTATTATTTGAAAGTAAACTGACTTATATGGTTGAGAAAACCATTCTTGTATATGTTAATAGTGACGTACAAATTCAGCGATTAATGGAAAGAAATCATCTATCATCCGCAGAGGCACGAGCCAGAATCAACTCACAGATGCCTTTATCTGAAAAAATGAAACTGGCTGATGCGGTAATCAATAATAATGGAGCGCTTGCTGATACAAAACAACAGCTTCTAAAGGTATTAGCACAATGGGGAATCAAAAGGGCATAAAGGAAATGGAGAAGGTTATTGCCTTCTCTTTTTTTGCATTAAAAAACATTTCCAAGTAGCAAATCTTAAAAAATAAAAAAAATTCCGCTATTACATTATCACAAATAAAACCTAATGTGTTATACTAATTGTAACAATATCGTTAAACGGTATAACACTAATGGGGAAGGGGATGTAAAAATGAAAGCGAGAATTGCCATTAATGGGTTTGGGAGAATTGGAAGGATGGTCTTTAGAAAAGCGATGCTTGAAAATAAATTAGAAGTGGTAGCAATTAATGCAAGCTATCCGGCAGAAACGTTAGCACATCTAATTAAATATGATACAAATCATGGACCATTCCAGGGAGATGTCATCCCTTTAGATCATGAATTAATCATCAATGGAAAAAGAGTGAAACTGCTTAATAATCGAAGTCCAGAAGAATTGCCATGGAGAGAACTTGGTATTGATATTGTCATAGAAGCAACAGGGAAATTTAATGCACGCGAGAAGGCGGCGCTGCATCTTAGAGCAGGTGCCAAAAAGGTTATTTTAACAGCACCAGGTAAAGATGAAGATGTTACCATTGTGATGGGGGTTAATGAAGACATGCTGGACATTACTCAGCATGAAATTATCTCCAATGCATCCTGTACAACCAACTGCCTGGCACCTGTTGCCAAGGTATTGGATGAAAAATTTGGGATTGATTGTGGCTTAATGACAACCATCCATTCCTATACAAATGATCAGAACAATATCGATAATCCGCACAAAGATTTACGCAGAGCACGCTCATGTGGACAATCTATCATTCCAACCACTACAGGTGCGGCCAAAGCCATATCATTGGTTTTACCACATTTAAAGGGAAGATTACATGGAATGGCCCTGCGAGTCCCTACACCAAATGTATCATTAGTAGACCTGGTCGTTGATTTAAAGTCGGATGTGTCACTCGAAAAAATAAACCAAGCCTTCTTAGAAGCAGCAAACGGCTCATTAAAAGAGATTTTGGATGTTTCCATGGAGCCCTTAGTATCAGTTGATTTTAATACAAATTCCCATTCTGCTATAATTGACGGTCTTTCCACTATTGTAATGGGGACAAGGAAAGTCAAAGTTCTCGCGTGGTATGATAATGAATGGGGTTATTCATCTCGTGTAGTCGATTTAGCTTTATATGTGGCAAAGGAAATGGCGAAAATGTCTGAAGTGAAAGTCAGCTGACTTATTTTAAAGAATTGGACTTCGAGAATTGTCTAGCTCCAGCGCCCTAGCGGCTAGTGTCCTTCGCGCTCCGCCCTACGATAAGTCAACACGAAAAAGCTAACGCTCTTCGTGTTTCCTTTATCTCAGTTGGAGCACTCCAGGCCATACGCCGCTGAACAGGGCGCTTACGCTTTTCTTAAAAGGTGTACAATTTTGTACACCTCTTTTTATTTTTTTTACAGAATGATGTAAAATAAGGTAAAAGGAAGTAGTCTGGAGGAGCATGGCATTATGGCAAATATTTTTACTCGCTTTAAAAAACAAATTGAAACATCTGACCGAAACACAGAAAATTCGTTGAAAACACATTATTATAAGGGAACATTCAATCAAGTATTTCAATCGGTTGAAAAACTATTTCATGATGATGCGGACTGCCGAGTAACAACCGTATCAAAAGAACATGGAGAAATTGCGGTTGAGATTAATAAACCAGTTCCGTGCTTCCTGATCGTAACCATTGTTTCAGTCAAACCGATGGAAACGGCAGTGGATTTTCATATTTCTTCTGAGAGATTTTCATTACTAGGCATGTATCCGCAGTTGAAAAAACGGATTGAATCTTATTATGAAAAAATCAATCGACTACATAACCTTCTTGAAACTAGAAAAAACTCGTAATCCGCTACTTGTGTAATAGTCTTCTTTTTTATAAGATAAGGTTAAAGGATATTGTTCGGGATTATGACAAATGGAAAGAAGAAATTCTAAATGTCTAACGCCTTAAGTCTTCGCGATTTAGGGAACAACAGTAAGCGAGGTTCCTTTAATTAGATTTGGAGTTGATTAACAATGAAGTGCCCTTCATGTCAAAATTATGGTACACGTGTGCTTGATTCCCGCCCTGTTGATGAAGGACGTGCCACGAGAAGAAGAAGAGAATGCGAAGAATGCGGATATCGTTTTACCACATTTGAGAAAATCGAAGAGATTCCTTTAATTGTCGTAAAAAAGGAAGGGACACGAGAAGAATTCAGCCGTGATAAAATCCTTAGAGGTCTGATTAAGGCGTGCGAAAAGCGTCCTGTCGCTTTAAAGGAATTAGAAGATATTACCCATGGTGTGGAAAAAGAGCTTCGTAGCCAAGGGGTTTCGGAAATTAAAAGTGAGGCAATTGGTGAAATGGTCATGGACAGGCTCGCGCATGTTGATGAAGTCGCCTATGTTAGATTTGCTTCCGTTTACCGCCAATTTAAAGATATAAATGTATTTATTGACGAACTAAAAGAATTAATAAAAAAGGAAAAGTCTTAAAGGAGCTGAAGAGTTTTTGGCTCTTTTTGTTTAGGAAGCGGAAGCGCCTTGTTCAGGGGCGACCAGCATAAGACGATCCGGTGAGAAGGTTGTTTTTTAACCTTCTTGCCGGATCGTCTTATGACCTCGATCCCCTAGGCGCTGTAGCTAGACTGTATTAATTTTTAGGGAAAGGTTGGATAAATATGGCGCAGCATTGGCAGGAAATACTTCCGATCGACCGTTATGTTGTTGCATCAGAGGGACTGCTTCATGAGTATGACCGAAAAGTGCTGACATTTTTATATCAGCCTCTGATTGGATCCACTTGTTTAAGTTTGTATATGACACTTTGGGCAGAGTTGGAGGAAAATAGACTTTGGTCAGAGTCGTCGACACATCACCTATTAATGAATTTGATGGGAATGAATTTAAGGGATATATATGAAGCGCGGTTAAAGCTCGAGGGAATTGGCTTAGTTAAAACCTATGTGAAAACTGGGGATGATGAACGTTCATTTATTTATGAGCTCCATCCACCTTTAAATCCGGAGCAGTTCTTTTCAGATGGGATGTTAAATATTTATCTGTTTCGAAAAATAGGAAAAAACCACTTTGCCCGACTGAAACGTTTTTTTACCGATCAACAAAAACCAAAAGAAAATGAATTTCAAGATGTAACCAAGGCGTTTCAGGATGTGTATACTTCAGCGACACTTGGAAGCATGCAATATTTACAGGATGTGGCTGGAGAATTAAAGGCAGAAGACGAGGAACAATTCATCGGACGCCATGAGCAAAAAGGGATTCAAATCGATGTCGAAACATTTGATTTTGGGTTGCTTATGGCAGGGTTAAATGAATCTCTTGTTCCCAAAAAGGCCTTAACGAAAAAGGTAAAAGAAGTGATTAGCAATCTTTCATTCCTCTATAATATAAATCCGATTGAAATGAAGAACCTAATCCTAGATGCCATTGATCCAAATAATGACATCGATGTGGAAGACTTAAGGAAAGCCGCGCGAAATTGGTATCAATTCGAAAATAATGAGCAATATCCAAGCTTAGTGGAACGGACACAGCCTCCAAGATATCGTGTGCAAGCAGAGGAGCCAAAGACTCAGGAAGAATTGCTAGTTCGATCGTTAGAAACGACTTCTCCTATTAGGGTTTTTAAAGACGCTTCCCACGGGATTGAACCTTCGGAAACCGAATTGAAAATCATTGAAGATATGATGTCTAAGAAAAAACTGTTACCAGGTGTTGTCAATGTTCTAATTCAATATGTCCTGTTAAAAGCGGATTCGAAGTTTACAAAGAATTATGTGGAGCAAATTGCCAGTCATTGGGCACGGAAAGAGGTAAAAACCGTTAAAGAGGCAATGGAATTGGCAAGAAGTGAGCATAGTAAGTATCTTTCTTGGAATGAAGAGAAAAAGACAAGAAAGTCTTCTAATAAAAAACCGATACGAACAGAACTGTTGCCTGATTGGTTTGATAAGGAAACGAATAAAGCCACTGAGGAGCAACCAAAGGAAAAAAGTCCTGATATAGAGGCTAGGAAACGTGAAATTGAAGAAATGCTAAAGGCAATCGATGATTAAGAGGTGACATATGGAAAAGATAAACCGAACACTGAAACGGATAGCCTCAAGTGAGAATTTCCAAAAACGTTTTGAAAAAATGCGGCAAGATACGCTGGCGAATTCGGGTGTTAGAGAATTTATAAGAGAAAATGAAGATGGTCTTACTAGTGATATGATCGATAAAGGTTTAAGCAAGCTTTATGAATATATCAATCAAAGTAAAGAATGCCAAAAGTGTGAAAGTCTTGACGGCTGTATTAATATGATGAAAGGGTACCAGCCAGAGCTGGTTCTAACAAGAAATGCAATCGATGTTCGTTATGAACGTTGTCCAAGAAAAATAATGGATGATGAAAAACGGAAGAATGAACGATTAATAAAGAGTCTATACGTGCCTAAAGACATCTTGAATGCAACGTTTGACGATTTAGCACATGATGATAATCGTATTGAGGCCATTAAAAGATCTCTTTCCTTTATATTGAATTATGAACATGGGAAACAGATAAAAGGATTATACCTATATGGCGAATTTGGGGTGGGAAAATCCTATTTGCTAGGGGCCATTGCCAATAAGCTTGCCCAAAAACATATTTCATCGATGATTGTCTATGTTCCAGAATTGTTACGAGAGATGAAGAGCTCGATTGCTGATTCAACCTTAAACGAAAAAATCGAGGCCTTAAAAAAAGAACCGATTTTAATGCTTGATGATATCGGAGCGGAGGCGGTGTCAAGCTGGACTAGGGATGAGGTGCTTGGACCCATCCTGCAATTTCGTATGCTAGAAAGTCTGCCGACATTTTTTACGTCTAATTTTGATTTTAAAGGGCTGGAGCATCACTTGACCTATAGCCAGCGTGGTGAGGAAGAAAAAATGAAGGCCCGCCGAATCATGGAGAGGATCCGCACATTAAGTGAGCCTGTCCTAGTCGACGGACCGAACCGGAGATAAATAATCGTTTTGTAAGGATTGACTGGATAAACCGGCAATCCTTTTTTATTTAAATGGCTGTGTTTGAAGGCAATTGTTGATTTTGGAACAATGTTGATTGGAGCGAAAGGCGCTCGACTCCTGCGGGAGTACGGGGCAGGGGAGACCCCGCAGACGCTTTCAGCGTCGAGGAGGCTCCCCGGCACGCCCGCGGAAAGCGAGCGCCTGCAGCGGAAATCAACATTCATGTTTAACACAGCCATTTAAATATTAATATTCCTAGTGTCAGTGTACTTCTATTTTGGCCAAGTCCCCCATATACATTAACAAGAGATTTTTCTAAAAAAGGGGGGATTTGGTTGGCGGAAATCATCTTCCAAAGCAGGTTGGATGCTAAGCGGTTTTATAACCACATACAAATGTATGTTCCATTCGATTCTGTTGAAAATACTATTCTTCTTAATGAAGATCAATATATAGTAAAAATATTAAATGATAGCTTTTCTAGAGAAATGCTCAACAAGGTGAAAACGGCTTTTAATGAATTTATTACAACCATCAAACGGGACGACTGGTTTAGAGACATTATCAAGAATCACTATCTTTTTCAGGATGAAGAAGAACAGCAGCAGATTATGGAAATTATTTATTCAATCCTTGAAGGGCAAAGGGAAGACCTTGCTGTTTTCATAAAAGCGAACCATCAAGAGTTGTCTTTTATTGAGGCTGCAGTGAATCATATTTTTCAAGAAAATGTTACGTTTTCGTTTGATTCCTTGCTTAGATTTCGTTTGCGGCCATACTTCCAGATCCTCGAGGAATATGTAGAAATCGCCATCGATGAATATAAAATGGAACAGGAATATCAAATGTTTATCCAAATGCTCCGGGACTTTTTGGTGAACCGGGAGCCGAAAATGGATACACTGCATGTATTGTTTGATGAAGAAATCATCTTTTACAATGAACATTTTATCGAAATCAAACGGGGGGAATTAATACGGATGATTGATCGTAAATTGTTAGTGAATCATCCGGTATATGTGGATTCTGTTTCGATTGCACCGCTATTATCAATTGCTCCGACATCCATTTTTATCTATACAAATGACCCGGATGCCCCTCTCTTAAGAACGATTAAAAATATTTTTGAAGAAAGAGTAACGGTGAAAACCTATGGGGCCCTTCGTAATCTCAAACAGAGTAATTCAAAAATGGATTCTTCAGAAAATCATGCATAAAAGAATAAAATAATGTCAATATATAGTTTTATGTACCTTGCTTTTTTTGCGGTAAATCATTATAATAACGTACATAGCAAAATACAGTAGTAAAAGTAATGATAAGGACAATAGTATTTCTTTACGGTTTATAGAGAGGGAGACCACCGGCTGAAAGTCTTCTAACACGGATGAAATGCTTACCGCCTTTAAACTTTGACAGTGAATTTTTCATTTATTGAAATTAGTAATTGTTGACGGTCAACAGCCGTTATCTGACCAAAGTCATAATCAATGGCAATCATTGTTTGTGAAAAATTGGGTGGAACCACGTGTTAATTTAAACTCGTCCCTTTTCCTAGGGACGGGTTTTTTTATTTTAAAATAAGAAATGTCCAGCTTCAGCGCCTAGGGGCTCGGGACATAAGCCAATCCGTCAGAAAGGTTAAAGAACAACCTTTCAGCCGGCTCGTCTTATGCCAGTCGCCCCTGGGCAAGTCGCTTCCGCATTTCAATTAGGAGGAGTTAATATGTCAGATGTTGTTAAGATTTCGTTTCCTGATGGGGCAGTAAAGGAGTTCCCGCAAGGAACAACAACAGAAGATATTGCCGCTTCCATCAGCCCAGGCCTTAAGAAAAAGGCCATTGCCGGCAAATGGAACGGACAAATGTATGATCTTCGCCGTCCAATCCTAGAAGACGGTACTATAGAAATTGTTACACCTGAATCCAAAGATGCCTTAGAAGTATTACGACACAGTACTGCCCACTTAATGGCACAAGCAGTAAAAAGGCTATATCCCAATGTAAATCTTGGTGTTGGTCCAGTCATCGAGGGCGGATTCTATTATGACATGGATCTTGATGTATCCTTAACACCTGAAGACCTGCCAAAGATTGAAAAAGAAATGGCAAAAATCGTCAATGAAAATATTGAAATTGTACGGAAGGAAGTAAGCCGTGCTGAAGCGGTTCAACTGTTTAAAGAAGCAGGAGATCCTTACAAGCTTGAATTAATTGAAGCGATTCCTGACGAAGAAACAGTCACAATCTATGAGCAAGGTGACTTTTTCGATCTTTGCCGTGGGGTGCATGTTCCTTCAACTGGAAAAATTAAAGAATTTAAATTGTTAAGCATTGCTGGTGCTTATTGGCGCGGCAATAGCGATAATAAAATGCTGCAGCGCGTTTACGGTACTGCCTTTTTCAAGAAAGAAGATTTAAAAGAGCATCTTCGCCTATTAGAAGAGGCGAAAGAGCGTGATCACCGTAAAATCGGAAAAGAATTGAGCCTTTTCACAAGCAACCAATTGGTTGGTCAAGGATTGCCCTTATGGCTTCCGAAAGGCGCAACCATCCGCCGTGTGATTGAGCGATACATTGTCGATAAAGAGCAGCGTCTTGGTTATGATCATGTCTACACTCCGATTATGGGAAGTGTGGATTTATACAAAACTTCAGGTCACTGGGATCATTATCATGAAGACATGTTCCCAATTATGGAAATGGATAACGAGCAATTGGTGCTCCGCCCAATGAACTGCCCGCATCATATGATGGTTTATAAAAACAGCATGCATAGTTATCGCGAACTTCCAATTCGTATTGCTGAGTTGGGAACAATGCACCGTTACGAAATGTCAGGAGCATTAGCAGGCTTGCAGCGTGTCCGGGGGATGACACTAAACGATGCTCATATTTTCGTCCGTCCAGATCAGATTAAAGATGAATTCAAACGTGTTGTGAACTTAATACTTGATGTTTACAAAGATTTTAATATTAATGATTATTCGTTCCGTCTTTCTTACCGTGATCCACAAGATACTGAAAAATATTTTGATGATGATGCGATGTGGGAAAAAGCGCAAAGCATGTTGAAGGAAGCAATGGATGACCTAGGACTTGATTATTTCGAAGCTGAAGGAGAAGCAGCCTTCTATGGCCCTAAGCTTGATGTTCAAGTTAGAACTGCATTAGGTAAAGACGAAACTTTATCGACTGTTCAATTAGACTTCTTACTTCCTGAACGCTTTGATTTAAATTATGTGGGTGAAGATGGTAAGCAGCACCGTCCTGTGGTTATTCACCGTGGCGTTGTATCTACAATGGAACGTTTTGTTGCTTACTTGATTGAAGAATATAAAGGGGCATTCCCAACATGGCTGGCTCCGGTACAAGTGCAAGTAATACCGGTTTCTCCTGGTGCTCATTACGACTACGCGAAACAGGTTCAGGAGCAGCTGCAAAATGAAGGCTTACGTGTCGAATTAGATGGCCGTGATGAAAAAATCGGCTATAAAATCCGTGAAGCTCAAATGCTGAAAATTCCATACATGCTGGTCGTTGGTGATAAAGAAGTGGAAGAAAATGCTGTCAACGTTCGGAAATATGGCGAACAAAAATCAGAAACTGTTGCGTTTGCTTCATTCCTTGATACACTTTTAGCAGAAGTGAAACGCGGCTAATATTTTCAATATAAACTCGGGAGTCTTACCACAGTCTATTGGCTGTGGTATTTTTTTTATGATAAATTTGCCGCTGCCCTCGTATTTGCTCTATTAGTCCCGAAATTTTTGGACTTATAAAAAAAATACAGACTTTTGTCTGGGATATTAGTAAAATAGTAGAAGAGAAGATGGTAAAAAATGATAGTTTCTTACAATTTTTATCAGTGGATTTCTTCTTCAACAACTTTAAAGGAGAGTAGAAATGAGAAGAACAAAAGTAACTACTTTGGTACTATCCATTTTACTAGCATCTGCAAATGTTCTGCCCTTGGCAGTATCTGCAAATGCACCGTCAAAGGTCCAAAGCGCTGCTCAAGGCGTGACGGAACAACCGAAAAAAAGCCAAATAGGCGGGTTGACAACAAAGGCAAACACAGTAATAAGCAAAACGATTCCAAAGAAAAAAGCAAGCTTGTTAGAAACAAAGTTTAATAGCAAAATGACAAAAGATAGCCAAAACACTGCAACATACCTGACGGATGAACTCATTGTTACATACAAAAAGGAGACAAAAGAATCTACCAAAAATATTTTTAAACAAAAATACTCACTTAAACAAACAAAGGTGCTAAAATCGGTAAATTCTGAAGTGGTCAAAATTCCAAAAGGCAAAAGGGTAACAGATTATGCTGCCACTATTAAAAAGGACCCTGCCGTTGCATCGGTCCAGCCCAACTATAAATACTATGCAGCGGGTACTAATACCGCTCCCAACTATTATAGTCAATTATGGGGAGCAAACAATACGGGGCAATCGATTAATGGCGTATACGGTCTGAAAAATATTGATGTTGATGCTCCTGAAGCTCTGGCTAAATACAGCGGGGTCCTAAAGACAGTCCTCGTTGGTGTCATTGATACAGGAGTTGATATTAATCATCCAGACTTAAAAAATAAAATTTGGACAAATCCAAAAGAAATTCCGAATGATGGCATTGATAATGACCATGATGGATATGTCGATGACGTTCATGGATGGGATTTTTATAATAAGGATAATAGTGTTTACGATCCATTGGATGGAGATGAACATGGAACACATGTATCTGGTATCATTGCTGGTCAATTAGAAGGAGGCTCTGCTAGTACCAATACAGGTATTGCAGGTGTTGCCCCCAATGTAAAAATTGTTCCAATTAAATTTTTAGGCCCTGAAGGGGGAACTTCTGCAGACGCCATATCTGCCATCGAGTATGCTGAAAAACTTGGAATTAAGGTTTTGAATAACAGCTGGGGCGGAGGAGATTATGATCCATTATTAGAGAAGGCTATTAAGAATTACAACGGTTTATTCATCGTTGCGGCCGGAAATGATGGAGTGAACATTGATAGCACTAAATCCTATCCGGTTAGCTTTGACAGTTCTAATATTCTTTCTGTTGCTGCTCTTGACAACCAGGGGAATTTAGCCGATTTTTCAAATTACGGTGCGAACACTGTTGATGTTGCTGCTCCGGGTGTAGATGTCTTAAGTAGCGTGCCAAAATTTCCGGCAGATGAGATTTCTGGTTTACTCGGGATGAAACAATTAGGAGCTGCTGCCCAAGTCACTAATTCAAAGCTCGGCTATAAAGCGATTTTTGATGGGGTTGGCTATGAAAAATACACTGGTACAGATGGAACAGATGCTCTGACAAAAGCCTTAACTTATTTGGATATTCCGAAAGATACATCGAAGAAAATCCTGCTTGTCCAAGATGATGAACATGATCTGGGAAAATTAATTGATGACCCTACTATTCAAAATTATTTTAAGGATTATCTATCAGTCTATAAAAAATTACTGACAGGGTATAACTATACTCCGATCACGATTAGCTCTGACTCTTCGATTAAGGAAAGTGGTGTGGACCTTGCGTCATATGATGCGGTAATCTGGTTTACTGGACACGGATTTGGTTTGAATACAAAGGATTTAACTGCATTAACAACAGATGATGTCAGTGCTTTAACAACCTATCTAAATGCAGGCGGCCGCTTATTATTGACAGGGCAGGATGCACTTGGCGGTAATGAGAGTTCACCTTTTGTAACCAATCTATTGCATTTGTCGGTATTTTCCGATCTGGGTCCGATTTTAAATGTTGAAGGACTAACTGGCAGTATTTATGCGGGTAAGAAATATGCTATCAACAAATTCGAAGCACCATACCCATTTGCTGATTTTATTGATTCCAACAGTCCTGAAGCTACTGTAAGTTTAAAATATGTTTCTGATTACAGTCAGGCCTATAGTTATGAAAGTGGAACATCCATGGCAACTCCGTTTGTAACAGGTACGGCAGCGATTTTAATGGGGCTAAGTCCTACTTTGTCGCCAGAGTTATTAAAACTGTATATTTCCGAAAAAGGGAAAAGTCTGCCACAGCTGGATGGTCTTTTGAAGAATGGTAAAATCGTAAAGGAATCCCAACTTAATACGTTCAGTGATAATAATTTTCCTGGAACACCATTAACGAAAAATATTATTACAAACTCGGTCAATAATTCTACAGATAAAAATGATGTCTACGCTCTATCGCTGAAAGCAGGTGAGAATATTAGCCTGTCATTAATTGGAAAGTCAGGAACGGATTTTGACCTCTATGTATACGATCAATCAGCGAAGGATATTAATACGGCCAGAGGAATTGTTGCGTCTTCAGAAACGCTCAATTCTTCCAAAGAAGCGATTCAATTTACCGCTCCAAAAGCAGGTGTTTATTATGTGGATGTCTATGCCTACAAAGGTACAGGAACTTATAAATTAAATGTAGGCAACTTTGGAGGAACATATGAAAATGACTCTAAATTTATATCCTATAATGGACCATGGACGACAACAGTAAACGCCCAATTGTCGGGCGGCCAGGCAAACAGTTTAAATTCTGATGGTGAAGCTGACTTTTCTTTTATCGGATACAGCTTTGAGTGGCAAGGCTTCAAGGATCCAACTCAGGGTGTAGCTGATATTTATATCGATGGAATTAAACTAGCCTCCCCATCGCTTTATTCAGCCGATTATAAAGCGAAGCAAACGATTTTCAAGAAAACCTATTCTACTTATGGTCAGCATTATGTGAAAATCGTTTGGACAGGTACTTCAGATCCAGCTGCGAAGAAGAACGCAGCGGGCATTAACATTGATCGATTTATTGTAAAAAGTATTCCAAATGCGGTTAATGTCAGATATGATGCAACCATTAAACATCCTGTTGTTTCCTGGACTGCATCTTCATGGGCAGCTTCTTACAATATTTATCGTAAGGCAGCTACAGCGTCCGATGCCGATTATAAAAAATTAAATTCAGCGCCTGTAACTGGCCTTAGCTTTACTGATGCCACTGCGGTTTTGGGTAAAACCTATGTCTATGCCGTTTCGCTGAATACAAAGGACAATCAGGAAACAGGATTATCGGTGCCATTTACCTATATTTTTGATGATGATAGTAAAGGAAGTATTTCCATCACTTCTAGTAAAGTATCTGGGCACTTAAATACTACTTCTCTAGATATTAATGACGTCTGGTCCAAGCAACTAGAAAAAGGCAAAATGTACAAATTGATGTTAACAGGGCCGACGGCAGCAAATTTTGATCTTAAGCTATTCACGATTGGCACATCGACCATTTACGGGACAAGTCCTATTGCCAAATCAACCAATAAAAATTCAAATGAAACCATCGTGTTTAAACCGACAAAAACGGGAGTATATTACATTGTCCCAACAGCCAAAAGCGGTTCAGGAAACTACAGCTTAACTGTTACCACCCAGAAATAACACTAATAATTTTTAACGTATGAAACCGCCGGGAAGACCATTTCCCGGCGCTTTTTTAGGATTTTAAATAGACTTAGAGGCTTTTTAGAAAAAAACTATTGAATAATTTATCGTTTCTTGCTACAATAATTTTCGTTGTCAAAGAAAATAGTTCGTTTGACAAGTTATCTTTGCTATGTTATAGTTACTAAGGTGAAAAATTGAATACTTATTTTTGGGAAAAGAAGAAGCACCCGCTTCTCACCTGATTTGACGCGTCTTTAAGCAGTTGGCAGGTTTTACGTGAACTTTTTGTTTATTTACTTATGTTTCGTAAAGTGTGGGTGTATTCATCCGCACTTTTTTGTTTGTGTACTTAAGAAATAGCACTTGAAAAAGTATTTCATACCTGTGGAAACCAACTAGGGTGTCAAACAATAAGGTGATCTTATTCTTATACCCAGATGTTGTATTCTTGATAAAACCTTGGAGGTGGCTAATTATTAGCAAAGACATGTTGTTAAATGAGGGTATCCGTGCAAGAGAAGTTCGTTTAATTGACCAGAATGGCGAACAGTTAGGGATTAAATCTAAATTCGATGCATTGGAAATTGCCGGACGAGTAAATCTTGATTTGGTTCTTGTAGCACCAAATGCAAAGCCTCCGGTAGCCCGAATTATGGACTATGGCAAATTCAAATTCGAGAATCAAAAGAAAGAAAAAGAAGCTCGTAAGAATCAAAAGATTATTACTACTAAAGAAGTTCGTCTAAGCCCAACGATTGATGAACATGACTTTAATACAAAGCTTCGTAATGCCATTAAGTTTTTGGAAAAGGGCGACAAGGTAAAAGCGTCAATCCGTTTCAAGGGCCGGGCGATTACCCATAAAGAAATCGGTCAACGTGTGTTAGACCGTTTTTCAGAAGCGTGCAAGGAAGTTGCTACGATTGAATCACATCCTAAAATGGATGGACGAAGCATGTTCCTGGTTTTAGCACCTAAAAACGATAAGTAATATAGGGAGGACTATTACAATGCCAAAAATGAAAACTCACCGCGGCGCTGCAAAGCGTTTCAAGAAAACTGGTTCTGGTCAACTTAAGCGTGACCATGCTTATACAAGCCATTTATTCGCTAACAAATCAACTAAAGCTAAGCGTAAGCTTCGCAAATCAAGTCTTGTTTCAAAAGGCGATTTCAAACGCATTCGTCAAATGTTAACTTACGTAAAATAATATAAAGTGATTGATTTATAGGAGGGAAATTACATGCCACGTGTAAAAGGCGGTACTGTTACTCGCAAACGTCGTAAAAGAGTTCTTAAATTAGCAAAAGGTTATTACGGTTCAAAACATACATTATATAAAGTTGCTAACCAACAGGTTATGAAATCATTACAATATGCTTTCCGTGACCGTCGTCAGGTTAAGCGTGATTTCCGCAAACTTTGGATTACTCGTATCAACGCAGCAGCTCGTATCAACGGTCTTTCTTACAGCCGTTTAATGCACGGCTTAAAGCTTGCTGGTATCGAAGTAAACCGCAAAATGCTTTCTGAACTTGCAATCAGCGATGCAAGCGCATTTGCTGAATTAGCAAACGTTGCTAAACAACAATACAACAAGTAATGAATAAATGCCATTCTCTTCGTGAGGATGGCTTTTTCTATAAAAGGGGATATACTCACATGACCATATTCTTTATTATTGTTATTGTAATGAACCTAGTCGGGCTTGTGATTATGGGTGAGGATAAAAAACGTGCCAAAAGGCATCAATATAGAATAAGTGAGAAGACACTTTGGATGGTAGCAATTTTAGGCGGGGCCATTGGGACTACCGCGGGCATGCAAGCTTTCCGTCATAAAACCAAGCACACATCCTTTAGGCTCGGCTTTCCGATTCTTGCCATTATCGAGTTCATCATTTTTTTTAAAATCATTTTTATTTAAGGAGTGCTGGAAATGGAACTATCCAAACTGTTTCAAATGCAAAAAGCATTGGATCAACATATTGAAGAAAAACATATGCTTCAAAATGAGGATTTGTTTGACAGGAAGGTGCTGGCATTACTAGTCGAAATCGGTGAATTAGCAAATGAAACACGCTGTTTCAAGTTTTGGAGTGTGAAACCCTCTTCCTCAAAAGAAGTCGTATTAGAAGAATTTGTCGATGGAATCCATTTTATCTTGTCACTAGGGATAGAATGTGGCTTTGACCAAGAAACATATGGGTTAAATGTGGCGGAACCGATGGGGAATGTCACAGAGCAATTTCTCCATACCTATGAATCCATTAGTCAATTTCGTAAAAACAAAGCTTTTGCTGATTATGTAAAATTATTTGAATCATATTTGAAATTATCCTCTTTATTAGGTTTTACAAACGAAGATATAGAAAAGGCATATTTTGCAAAAAACGAAGTAAATTATCAAAGACAGCAAAATAACTACTAGTTTAAAATTTGTTGCATGATTCCTTCGTTTTGTATAATAAAGGTAATACATACCAATTAGGGGGTTGAAATATGGCTAAACTAGACGAAACATTAACAATGTTAAAGGACTTAACAGATGCTAAAGGAATTCCTGGCAATGAGCGTGAAGTCCGTGAAGTAATGAAAAAATACATAACTCCATTTGCCGATGAAATCTCTTCCGATGGACTTGGCAGTTTAATTGCCAAAAAAGTGGGCAAAGAGGGCGGACCAAAGATTATGGTAGCCGGTCACTTGGATGAAGTTGGCTTTATGGTCACGCGAATCGACGATAAAGGTTTTCTTCGTTTTCAAACAGTTGGCGGCTGGTGGGGCCAGGTCATGCTCGCCCAGCGCGTAACGATTGTAACGCGAAAAGGAGAAGTAACAGGGATTATCGGGTCTAAACCGCCGCATGTTTTATCTGCAGAAGCGCGCAAGAAGCCAATTGACATCAAGGACATGTTTATTGATATTGGTGCATCAAGCCGGGAAGAAGCATCAGAGTGGGGCGTCCGTCCAGGAGATATGGTCGTGCCATACTTTGAATTTACGGTTATGAATAATGAAAAAATGTTATTGGCAAAAGCATGGGATAATCGAATTGGCTGTGCCATTGCGATTGATGTGTTGCGTCAATTAAAAGATGTTGATCATCCCAATGTTGTGTATGGTGTGGGTGCCGTTCAAGAAGAGGTAGGATTACGCGGTGCTAAAACTGCCACTTATAAAATTCAACCGGATATCGGTTTCGCGGTCGATGTAGGTATTGCTGGTGATACCCCAGGAATCACGGAAAAAGAGGCTATGAGCAAAATGGGCAAGGGTCCGCAAGTAGTTGTTTATGATGCCTCAATGGTTGCACATAAGGGCTTACGCGACTTTGTTACGGATACAGCCGACGAGCTAAATATCCCATATCAGTTTGAATCCATTCCTGGCGGTGGCACAGATGCGGGCTCCATCCATTTAACACATAATGGAGTACCTGCTCTTGCGATCACGATTGCGACTCGTTATATCCATTCACATGCAGCGATGCTTCATCGGGATGATTATGAAAATGCTGTTAAATTGATCGTAGAAGTGATAAAGCGTTTGGACCGTGAAGCGGTGGATAAAATTACGTATGAATAAAATTGGCAGTCCCTCGGTTCGTTTTTGCCGAGGGATTTTTTAGAATAAAAAAAGCCGCCTATTGGCAGCTTGGACATTACTTTACACCTTTTTCAAGGTTAGCAAGCATTTCTTTCTTCTCATCTTCGGTTGAATTATTCCAAATGACTTCGAATAATACCCCAAGACCAGGAAGCATTTTTTCCTCACCGTTTTGAATCGCGTCAACAATGGTATCCTCTAATTGATCTTGCGTATTTCCAGAAACATTGTGAAGAATAGCGTTTCTTAGGTTTAAGTTCATGTTTGCATCCTCCTTTTGTTAACCTTCATTCAATATTATGTTTTCTAGTTATTGGTTTTATTATGTAATGTATTTAGGATATAATGAGAAAATCATAAGAGATAATTTAAAGGAGATTTGTTTTGAAACATATAGAATCTGTCAATAATCCTAAGGTAAAGCAATGGAGAAAACTTTTAACCAAAAAAGAGCGGGATAAAACCGAGTCGTTTATCATAGAGGGTTTTCATTTAGTAGAGGAAGCACTGAAGCAAGGGGAGCAGATCTTAGAAATTATCGTTTCGGATCAGGTAGGTCTGCCGCCGCGTTGGGATGTAAGTTCTACACCAGTCACTCTCGTTACAGAGGAAATATCTAAAATGTTAACCGAAACCGAAGCTCCTCAAGGAATTTACGCTATTTGCCGGGTACCAAGCAAGATGGCAGAAGCGTTGGCTGAGAAGGGAAAGACCTTCTTATTCATTGATGCTGTACAGGATCCAGGGAATCTTGGAACGATGATTCGCACAGCGGATGCAGCCGGAATTGACGCCGTTATTGTTGGACGTGGAAGTGTCGATATTTACAACTCGAAGGTATTACGTGCGGCACAGGGAAGCCATTTTCACCTGCCTATCATTCGAGGCGATCTCCATGAATGGATCGAAAAGCTCCAAGAAAAAAATATCCCGGTTTATGGGACAGCGCTTGAAAGTGCATCCGAATATACGGATATTTCTAGTGGAGATTCATTTGGTCTTATCGTTGGCAACGAAGGTAACGGTGTAGCAAAGGATATCTTATCCAGCACAGATCAGAACCTGTATATTCCAATCTACGGAAAAAGTGAATCATTAAATGTAGCTGTGGCAACCGGAATTCTTCTCTATTTTTTAAAAAAATAGGTCGAATACGTTTGACCATTTGTTAAAAAACGTTATATAATAGTGAACAATTGAAAAAAGTTAAAAACGATGACGGAGAAAAGTATCTTGTGATCGACCATTTAGGGAGAAAGTGCCGTGACTGCAAGCACTTTTATGGTTCGTAGCTTGAGAAGTTCACCTCCTGAGTTGGCACCGGGACCACAATAAAAGGCAATAGCTTGAGAATAGATTACTGTCCAGCTACAGCGCTTCCGCTTTTCTGTGTAAAGGTGTTTCGGCAT
Organism: Neobacillus cucumis; assembly: GCF_016908975.1. Lineage (GTDB taxonomy): Bacteria > Bacillota > Bacilli > Bacillales > Cytobacillaceae > Neobacillus > Neobacillus cucumis. The sequence continues at coordinate 93,524 of NZ_JAFBEX010000008.1, read as the reverse complement.
AAAAAGCCGTTATTTGAATGAAGTGAACACAAATGTTTTTACATAACGTGTTAACAAGGGTGGTACCGCGAATGATAAACCTCGTCCCTTTCCAGGGATGGGGTTTTTTTGTTTTTTTAATTACTACCTAAAGTGACCAAATACCATTAAGGAGGAATAGATGATATGCAAGAACGATTAAAAGAATTGCAGGAAGAGGCTCTTCAAAAAGTTGAGCAGTCTGCAGACTTAAAAGAATTAAATGACATCCGCGTTGCTTACCTAGGTAAAAAGGGACCGATTACCGAAGTATTGCGAGGAATGGGGAAGCTTTCAGCTGAGGAGCGTCCAGTCATGGGGGCACTTGTCAATGAAGTGCGCGAAACCATCGCTGCTAAAATTGAAGTGAAACAAAAAGGGTTAGAAGAAGCGGCTGTTTTAGAAAAATTAGCATCTGAAAGCATTGATGTGACACTTCCAGGCAGTCCAGTCAGGGTTGGAAACCATCATCCGTTGACAAGAATTATTGAGGAAATTGAAGACCTATTTATCGGCATGGGCTATCAAGTAGCTGAAGGTCCTGAGGTCGAGCAGGATTATTATAATTTCGAGGCTTTGAATTTACCAAAAGGCCACCCGGCACGCGATATGCAGGACTCCTTCTACATTACAGAAGAGATTCTCCTTCGTACCCATACATCACCAGTACAAGCTCGGACGATGGAAAAGCATGAGGGCAAAGGACCAATTAAAATCATCTGCCCTGGTAAGGTTTACCGCCGCGATAATGATGATGCGACACACTCTCATCAATTCATGCAAATTGAAGGTTTAGTGGTCGGCGAGAATATTCGTATGAGTGACCTTAAGGGGACATTAGAAGTTTTTGCGAAGAAGATGTTTGGGAAAGATCGTGAAATTCGTCTTCGACCAAGTTTCTTCCCATTCACAGAGCCTTCTGTTGAAATGGACATTTCTTGTAAAATTTGCAGCGGAAACGGCTGTAATGTTTGTAAACAAACAGGCTGGATTGAAATCCTCGGAGCCGGTATGGTCCATCCAAACGTGCTTGAGATGGCTGGCTATGATTCAAAGAAATACACAGGATTTGCCTTTGGAATGGGCCCTGAACGGATTGCGATGTTGAAATACGGTGTCGATGATATCCGCCATTTCTATACAAACGATGTACGATTCTTAAAACAGTTCTCAAAACACGAGTAAAACTAAATGCTGAAGCGCCTTGATCAGGGGCGACAAGCATAAGACGAGCCGGCAGGAAGGTTGTTTTTTAACCTTCATGACGGATTGGCTTAGACCAAAGAGCCCACTAGGCGCTGAAGCTGAATAATAGGAGGTTGGCGACATGTTCGTATCATATAAATGGCTGCAGGATTATATTGATTTAAACGGTGTAACAGCAGCTGAATTAGCTGAAAAAATCACAAAAAGCGGTATCGAAGTAGAAGGAGTAGAAGTCCTTAACGAAGGCATTAAAGGGGTAGTTGTCGGTCATGTCCTTGAACGGGAACAGCATCCAAATGCCGATAAATTAAGCAAATGTCTGGTTAATATCGGTGCAGAACAACCGGTCCAAATTATTTGTGGCGCACCAAATGTGGCACAAGGCCAAAAGGTTGCCGTTGCTACAGTGGGTGCCGTACTGCCAGGTAATTTTAAAATTAAAAAGGCAAAACTTCGCGGTGAAGAGTCAAATGGGATGATTTGTTCTCTTACAGAGCTTGGGATGGAAGGAAAAATCGTTCCAAAAGAATATTCAGAGGGTATCTTTGTTTTTCCGGCTGACACAGAAGTTGGCGTTGATGCGTTAGAGCAGCTTAATCGTGATGATCAAGTGTTAGAGCTTAGTTTAACCCCTAACCGTGCTGATTGCTTAAGCATGCTCGGTGTTGCCTACGAAGTGGCGGCGATTTTGGGAAGAGAGGTTAAACTTCCAGAAACGTCACTAGAACCAGTTCAAGAAAAGGCAGCCGATTATGTAAAGATTACGGTGGAAGCAAAAGAAGACAATCCACTTTATGCGGCTAAAATTATTAAGAATGTAAAAATTGGTCCATCGCCGCTTTGGATGCAAACCCGCTTAATGACAGCAGGCATTCGTCCGCATAATAATGTCGTTGATATTACGAACTATATTTTATTAGAATACGGTCAACCGCTGCATGCTTTTGATTATGACCGTTTAGGTTCAAAAGAAATCCTCGTTCGCCGTGCGGTAGATGGTGAAAAATTTGTAACCCTTGATGATGCTGAACGGACTTTATCATCTGATCATCTGGTTATTACAAATGGAACAGAACCGGTTGCCTTAGCAGGTGTTATGGGCGGTGCGAATTCAGAAGTAACTTCTGATACTACGACTGTTTTATTAGAAGCGGCTTATTTTAATGGTCAAACCGTTCGTAAAGCGTCCAAAGACCATGGTTTACGAAGTGAAGCGAGCTCTCGTTTTGAAAAAGGGGTCGATCCAAACCGTGTTCGTGCGGCTGGCGAACGTGCCGCTTACTTAATGGCAAAATATGCTGGCGGAGAAGTTCTTGACGGTACTGTAGAGGTTGATACATTAACTATTGAACCGGCAGTTGTCTCAATTACACTTGAAAAAATTAACCGTGTCCTAGGTACTGACCTTCAAATGAACGATGTAAAAGAAATTTTTGATCGTTTGCAATTCCCAGTAAGTATCGAACAAGATACAATTACCGTTACTGCACCAACACGCCGCGGGGATATTAAAATTGAAGAAGACTTAATGGAAGAAGTTGCTCGTCTTTTCGGCTATGACGATATTCCTAAAACCTTGCCTGTTGGATCAACTACTCCAGGTAAACTGTCTGAATATCAAAAGAAACGCCGTGTGGTTCGACAGTATCTGGAAGGTGCAGGATTGTATCAGGCTGTCACATATTCTTTAACTAGCGAAGAAAAAGCTTCACAATATGCTCTTGAAAAACGTGAGCCAATTCGTTTAGCGATGCCGATGAGTGAAGAACGCAGTGTGCTTCGTTTAAGCATCATGCCGCAGCTATTAGAAGTTTTAAAATACAATAGTGCTCGTCAAAATGACAGCTTAGCTGTATACGAAACTGGTGCTGTATTCCTATCAAATGGGGAAGAGGCACTTCCAGTTGAAAATGAGCACTTAGCAGGAGCGATTACCGGCCTATGGCACAATCATCCATGGCAAGGAGAAAAGAAGGCTGTTGACTTCTTTGTTGTGAAAGGCATCTTAGAAGGAATGTTTGCAAAGCTTGGCCTTGAAGAGCGAGTGGAATATGTGCAGGCGCAAGTAGAGGGCATGCACCCAGGTCGTACAGCAGAAATCCGTTTAGATGGTGTGAGTGTCGGCTTCGTCGGTCAAGTACACCCAACTGTCCAAAAAGAACTAGATTTAAAAGATACCTACGTATTCGAAATGTCATTACAAGCGGTTCTTCAAGAAGAAACTGCACCATTACAATACAACAGCATCCCACGCTTCCCAACCATCACAAGAGACATTGCCCTTGTGGTAAACAGAGAAACGGTGTCAGGCACCTTAAAGGAAATTATTGTCACTACCGGTGCGCCGCTATTGAAAGAAACAGAAGTGTTCGATTTGTATGAGGGTGATAAAATGGAAGAGGGCAAGAAGTCGATTGCCTTCTCATTAAAGTATTTAGACCCTGAGCGTACATTGACGGACGAAGAGGTAACAAAGGTACATGAGCGTGTGCTTGAAGCCTTAAAAGATAAGGCTGGGGCAGTGCTTAGAGGTTAATAACTAAAAATGGCCGGTTCGAATTGATTCGAACCGGCTTTTTTGTGGAATTGTATTTGGCGTTTCGCGTTTCGCCGATAAAATGAAAATTTCGCTGAAATACTGTTTGAAATCGCTGATATATTTAGAAAATCGCTGATAAATATAAAAAAATCGCCGAATAAAAAAAGTCATACAAATTTCACCAAATTTCTACAGGAATTAGAGCTTACTAATCAGAATAATAGTCATAAAATGAAAGGAGTGAAGCTGATTGTTATTAAAAGAAAGGAAAATTCCACTAGTTATACTAATTTTAGAGGCCCTTTGCCGCCGTCTTCCCCAAATTCATCCCAATTATCAAGAAATACAAGAAGAGTTAGGAAGGAGACGCGCTGGATACCAAGGTGAATTAGCATTTGACTACTATCTTAGGTACCTGCCAAAGGACAAATACATGATACTCCACGACTTAAATCTTCCAGATGGTGATTATAACTGCCAAAACGATACACTCCTCATTACCCCAGAATACGTCCTAATCATTGAAGTGAAAAATATGGCTGGTAAGTTAATATTTGATACCGACAATGAACAGTTTATTCAACTTAACAATGATAAAGAAAAAGGCTACCCCTATCCAATTGCACAAGCTGAAAGACACCAAGAATATCTGAGAAATCTATTAAAAGTACATAAATACCCCGTAATCCCTATTGAATATTTAGTAGTGATCAGCAATAGTTATGCTACCTATTTCATAACTGGGAAGAATACACATAAAGTAAAGCCTCGAGTATGTAAAGCAGATGTATTTCAAAATAAAATCCGCTATTTTGAAAATCAATTCACCAATTCTGTTCTCGATACTAAAGTTCTCCGAAAGCTATGCCGCCAGCTTGTTAAAATGAATTCAGTTCCCACAAACTTTGTCTTAAGAAAGTATGGAATTGACAAGTCTGACTTAATAACCGGTGTTTTCTGTCCATATTGCAATCATTTTCCCCTTATTCGTAAGAAATCAAAATGGTACTGTACCTCCTGTAAAAATTTTTCAAAAGAAGCTCACTTAAATGCTTTATTGGACTATTTTTTACTGATAGACTCAAAGATAACGAATCAAAAATTCCGTGAATATTGTCATTTAACGTCACAAGATATCTCTAAAAGAATCTTATTATCGGCAAATCTTAATTGCTCTGGGACAACAAAGGGGAGGGTCTATTTTCCAAAGTCCATCCCCTGGTAAAATTGATTTTCGCCGATAAATTCAAAATTCCGCCGATAAACCAATAAAATCGCTGAATTAGTTCCTGAAACCGCTGAATAGTTACTCAAAATCGCCGAATTAGCATCCAGAGACAACAAAAATGCTAAAAGGGGTTGTTCAACAATGGAACAACCTCTTTTTACTTGAATTTTTCATAAAATTCATCATAAACCTTCGCCAACGTCACATCCAAATCCGTCAATCCACCGGCACGCCAAGACGTAAGCCGGAGAGTTACTAATTTATAATCAATCGCAATAAAAGGATGATGATTCTTTTCTTCGGACAGCTGGGCAATATCATTAACAAACGCCACACCATTTAAAAACTCCCCAAACCGATATTTTTTAACCAAAAACTTGCCGTCTAACTTCCATCCTGGCAGCACTAACAAAGCCTGATCAATTTCCGATAAACTTAATTTTTTTGCCACTAGTACCCCTCCCAATCGCCCGCTACTATCACTCTATTCATCAGGACTCCCAAAAACGTCTTTACCTGCGTTTTTTATTCACCAGCGCTAGCGCTTTATCCGTATTGGCAAAGTGAAGTTTGACAAAGGCTGGGAGGCTTTCCCGTCCCTTACTTAAAATCAGTTTGGCTGCAGCCTCATCTACCTGCGAACCGGCCCCTTTGGGAATCCTAAACCCGGCCGCCTCACTTAACTTATCGATATACTGAATAAATGCATACCTTGCAAGGATACTAGCCGCGGCAACCGCAAGATGAATCCCTTCTGCTTTTGTACTAAAGTAAACATTCTCATTGGCAATTGCTTTTTGTCCTTTTAAATGTTGAAAATAAGTACTTGGCTGGACAAACTGGTCAATTAAAATCGCCTCCGGTTTTACGGGAGCAAGCTTCTCTAATACATTCAAAATCGCCTGATTATGAAGCAATGCCTTCATTTTCCCCTGTGACATCCCCGAACTCTGTACCTGATTATATTTTTCATTTTTAAGAGTCATCAAGCTAAAGGGAACCACATCTTTAATCACCTTAGCGATTGAAATAATCTTTTCATCATTCAAGTCCTTAGAATCTCGTACACCTAATTCTTTCAATAACGGAATATCTTCTTTTCTTACATATGCGGCCACAACAGTAATGGGTCCGAAGAAGTCACCGGTTCCGACTTCATCTGACCCGATAGCAGACATCCCACTAATCCCGGCGGGAAGGTCTCCTTTAGCAGTAGATTTCTCCTTAACAGCAGAAGGCTTTTTAGCAGTCAGACTGCCCCATTTCCCGGCCTCCTTTTCACAATCATTCCCTTGGAACATGACCTTTCCAGATTTATAGGCCGTTATCATACAGCCTGCCGTTTTGGCTGCAAACAAACCTCCAGGAATATTTTTAGCTAAAAGCTGCTTGGCATAATAGTTTTTCATTTCGTTAATCTTTGACATTTCTAAATTAAGAACAACATTTCCCACTAAAAACACCACATTTCTATAAAATTTCTGAAAAAAAACAGGATTCGCATTTTCAATTAGTTAGACTTTTCGTCTTATGTACGTTCGTGTTATAGTATAGAGTAGGATTCTGGAATGGAGGCTTTACGTTGTCAAATATACAAAAACATCGAACAACCGTTGAAATTTACGGTCAAGCTTACGTCATAATGGGTACGGAAAGTCCAAGTCATGTTCGGCTTGTGGCCTCGTTAGTTGATGACAAAATGCGCGAAATCTTTTTTAAGAATCCAAATTTAGATGCAAATAAACTAGCTGTTCTAACTGCAGTTAATGCAGTAAATGATTACTTGAAAATAAAAGATCAGTTAGAGCGGCTGCAGGCAGAAATACAAAAAGAAAAGGACTAAAAATATGTTAGGTTTAGCCATTATCATTTTTCTTATTATTGGATTCTTTGTTGGACTTAAAAGGGGTTTTATCTTGCAGATTTTTCATCTGCTTGGTTTTATTATTGCATATGTGGCGGCCACTTCCTACTACGAAGAACTTTCATCCAAACTGATTCTTTGGATTCCTTACCCAGACTTTGGTGATTCCACGTCATTAAAGGTCTTAACCGGTTCAACGGATATGGAAAGTGCATTTTACCGGGCGATTGCCTTTGTTATCATCTTTTTTGCAGTAAAAATATTATTTCAAATCATCGGCTCGATGCTTGATTTTATCGCTCATTTACCGGTTCTAAGACAATTAAATCTACTAGCTGGCGGTATTTTCGGTTTTTGTGAAGCCTATTTAATTATCTTTATTTTATTATATATTGGAGCTCTAGTTCCAATCGCATTTATTCAGGATGCAATGGACCAGTCTGCTTTGGCAAAAGCAATTGTGAATCACACCCCTATCCTTTCACAGCAGATCAAAAGCATGTGGATTGAATATACAAATGCTTGAACTTCTCTGTAGCAGAGGAGTTTTTCTATGCATGCAAAAGATAAGGATAAAATGAAAATGCTATTTGAGAAAGCAGGTGTTTTTGATGGAAGTTAATAAAAAAGAACTTATTCGGTTATTAGAATTCATTGCGATTTATATGGAATTGAAGGGTGAAAATCCATTTAAAGTTTCTGCTTTCCGCAAAGCAGCAAACGCACTTGAAACATATGAACGTGCAGTAACAGAAATTGAAGACTTTACAAGTATTTCCGGAATTGGTAAAGGCACCGCTGCGGTAATAGATGAGTACATAAAAGAAGGTACCTCTACTGTTTTACAAGAACTAAAGGAAGAAGTGCCTGCAGGCTTAATTCCTCTATTACAGATTCAAGGTCTTGGTGGTAAAAAAATAGCCAAGCTTTATAAGGAATTGGGTGTCGTTGATGTCGACAGTTTAAAAGAAGCTTGTCAAGCTGGACGGGTTCAGGCGCTTGCCGGGTTTGGCAAGAAAACGGAAGAGAAAATCTTAAGTGCCATCGCCAATGTGGGAACAAGACCGGAGCGGCTGCCACTTGCGTATATGCTGCCAGTTGCTGAACAAATCGAGTCAGGACTGGCGGAAATACCAGAAATTACTCGGTTTTCAAGAGCTGGGAGTTTAAGAAGAATGCGAGAAACGATTAAGGATCTCGATTTCATTATTGCTACAAACAATCCGGAAAGGGTACGCGATCACCTGCTAAATCTGCCGCACATTAAGGAAGTTATCGGTGCCGGAGAAACAAAGGTCTCAATTGTTTTGGCTCTTGATTATGACGTTTCTGTTGATTTCCGCCTCGTAAAACCTGAGGAATTTATTACAACTCTGCATCATTTTACAGGATCAAAGGACCATAATGTTCGGATGCGTCAGTTAGCGAAAGAACGCGGGGAAAAGATCAGTGAATACGGAGTCGAAAATGTCGAAACAGGTGAAATTCTTACTTTTTCATCGGAAGAAGAATTTTTCAAACATTTTGATTTGCCATTTATTCCGCCGGAAATTAGGGAGGACGGAAGAGAAGTAGAGCAATTCTCGGAGTCGGAAGAATTGATTGAACTAGCAGATATAAAAGGTGATTTGCATATGCACACCACCTGGAGTGATGGGGCTCATACCATCGAGCAAATGGTGGAGGCCTGCCGGGCCAGAGGCTACCAATACTTAGCGATTACCGATCACTCTCAGTATCTAAAGGTGGCCAACGGGCTGACACGTGAGAGATTGTTAAAGCAAAAAGAAGAAATAAAAAAATTAAATCAACGATACGATGATATTTTAATCCTTTCAGGCATTGAAATGGATATTTTACCTGATGGTACGCTTGATTTTGATGATGAATTATTGGCAGAAATGGATTTTGTGATTGCCTCCATTCATTCTGCGTTTACTCAGCCAAAGGAAAAAATTATGGAGCGGTTAAAGACTGCGCTTGAAAATGCTCATGTGGATTTAATTGCCCACCCAACCGGAAGAAAAATTGGCCGACGTGAAGGGTATGATGTCGACATTGATTTATTGATTGAATTGGCAAAAGAGACCAATACCGCACTAGAATTAAATGCCAACCCCAACCGGCTGGATTTGGCGGCAGACTATTTACGGAAAGCCCAAGAGAACGGCGTGAAGATCCTTATTAATACAGATGCCCATCAATTGGATACATTAAAGCATATGGAAATTGGCGTATCAGCTGCAAAAAAAGGCTGGATTAAGAAATCTACCGTTATAAATGCCTTAGATAAATATGAGTTACTTGAATTTTTACATCATCGATAAGAAAAGCGGAAGCGCCTTGACCAGGGGCACGAGGCTTGACGAGTCGGCGGGAAGGCTGATTTTTAGCCTTCTTGACTGAAAGCTTATGACCCGAGTCCCTATGCGCTGTAGCTAGACAACTCAAAAAGAGGGGGGAAACTCCGTGCACGAAAGAGCTTTAAAGGTTTTAGAATTTACAAAAGTAAAAGAACAGCTAATTGAACATGCCTCATCCACACTTGGGAGAGACAAAATAAAGCATTTAGTTCCATCGACGGATTTTGATGAGGTGGTCAGACTTCAAGCAGAAACAGATGAAGCGGCAACTGTTATCCGCATAAAAGGAAATGTACCGTTATCCGGTATCCATGATATTCGTGCCCATATTAAACGTTCCGTTATTGGGGGCGTTTTAAGCACGCATGAGCTGGTTCAAATTGCCAGCACAATTCATGCAAGCCGCCAAATGAAGCGATTTATTGAGGAGCTTGCGGAAGAAAGAACCGAACTTCCGATTTTATTAGAACAAGTAGCGCAGATTATTCCTCTTACAAATTTAGAACATGAAATTAAACATGCCATTGATGAAAGCGGCGAGGTTTTGGATAGCGCCAGTGACGTGCTGCGCTCATTAAGACAACAGCTTAGGTCTAGTGAGTCACGAATTCGTGAACGTTTGGAAAGTATGATTCGTTCCTCTAACGCTGCCAAAATGTTGTCCGATGCGATTGTGACCATTCGGAATGATCGTTTTGTGATTCCGGTTAAACAGGAGTATCGTGCACATTATGGCGGGATTATTCATGACCAAAGTTCATCCGGTCAAACCCTATTTATTGAGCCGCAGGTTATTGTTCAATTAAATAATCAGCTTCAAGATATTCGCGTTAAGGAACAGCTTGAAATTGAACGAATCTTGACTGAGCTATCTGCTAAAACAGCAGAATTTGAAAGCGAACTTAAGGTAATCGTCGAGACTATAGCTAATCTTGATTTTATTTTTGCCAAAGCGAAATATAGTAAAAAAATCAAGGCAACCATGCCGATCATGAATCATGAAGGCAGAATTACTTTATTTAAAGCCCGCCATCCGTTAATTCCGATTGAGGAAGTGGTGGCGAACGATATTATGCTTGGAAATGAGTACACAACCATTGTAATCACTGGTCCGAATACCGGGGGTAAAACCGTTACATTAAAAACACTAGGCTTATGCTCGTTAATGGCTCAAGCAGGGCTGCAAGTACCGGCTCAGGATGGTTCCGAGCTGGCCGTTTTTGATGACATTTTTGCTGATATTGGTGATGAGCAGTCGATTGAACAAAGTTTAAGTACGTTTTCCTCGCACATGGTCAATATTGTGGATATTCTAAAGCGAGTTGATTTTAATAGCCTTGTCTTATTTGACGAACTTGGAGCTGGAACGGATCCACAAGAAGGCGCTGCCCTAGCCATTTCCATTTTAGACGAGGTGCACAAGCGCGGGGCACGGGTTATTGCGACTACCCATTATCCTGAATTAAAGGCGTATGGCTATAATCGTGAGGGCGTATTAAATGCCAGTGTGGAGTTTAATGTAGAGACCTTAAGCCCGACGTATAAACTATTATTAGGAGTACCCGGACGGAGTAATGCCTTTGAAATTTCGAAACGGCTTGGTTTAAATGAACGGGTAATCGATGCCGCCCGCTCCCATGTAAGTGAAGATACGAATCAAATTGATAAAATGATTGCTTCCCTTGAGGAAAGTAAGCGCCAGGCTGAGCGTGAACACCAGGAAGCGCGAGACTTTTTAAAACAGGCTGAAAAGCTTCATCAAGATTTACAAAAACAAATGATGGAGTTTTATGATAAAAAAGATACCATGCTTGAACAGGCCGCTGAAAAGGCTCATGATATTGTGGATGAAGCCAAGCAAGAGGCAGAGAAGGTCATCCGCGATTTACGCAAAATGCGAACGGATAAACAGGCAGAAGTTAAAGAACATGAGCTAATTGATGCCAAAAAGCGGCTTGAACATGCAGCACCAGAAATCAAGAAATCTGAGAAGCTGTCGAATTTGAAAAATAAAAAGCATCAATTCATGCCAGGCGATGAGGTTAAAGTCTTGACCTTTGATCAAAGGGGAATCTTGGTCGATCGTGTGTCAGATAACGAATGGCAGGTTCAGATTGGGATTTTAAAGATGAAGGTTAAAGAAAAGGATATGGAGTACTTGAGTACACCTAAACAAGTGGAAACAAGACCAATGGCGATTGTCAAAGGAAGGGACACACTTGTAAAAATGGAATTAGATCTCCGTGGGGAGAGGTATGAAGACGCACTATTGAAAGTAGAAAAATATATTGATGATGCACTTCTATCAAGCTATCCGCGTGTTTCCATCATCCATGGGAAAGGTACGGGAGCCTTAAGGCAGGGGGTTCAAGAATATCTGCGAAACCATCGTTCTGTTAAAAAAATTCGCTTCGGTGATGCCGGAGAAGGTGGTACAGGTGTAACCATCGTCGAATTTAAATAATGTGGGGAGATACGTAATTGTAAGGGGAGAAAAGCGATGGAGACATTAGCTAAGGTACTAATGGGATTGTGCGCTTTATTTTTACTGATAGGCATTATTTATATGGTGTTTTTTGCATAAGATAAATCATCGCTAAAGTCATTTAGCGATGATTTTTTCAATTTTATCTTGCGAGAAAGTAGCGCAGCTTACTTTATTAAGCCTCATTGTCTATTGTTAAGCGCTGTACTATAATAGAAGAGAATTTAGAATTTTCTAATATATTTCTATAAGGGAGGTTATCATTTTGGAGTCAAAACCATGGTTGGACCTTTACCCGAAGGAAATTCCCGCCACACTAAATTACTCCACAGAACCACTTCAAGAATATTTAATCAATACTGCAAGAACATCTCCAGAGAAAAGCGCCATTCATTTTATGGGCAAGGAACTGACTTATAAACAGCTTTATGATGAAACATTAAGCCTAGCTAGTTATTTACAGAATACGATAGGTATTCAAAAAGGTGACCGGGTTGCCATCATGCTGCCAAACACTCCTCAAGCGGTGATTAGTTATTTTGGCATATTAATGGCGGGCGGAATTGTGGTTCAGACCAATCCCTTATACACCGAACGCGAACTTGAGTATCAAATGCAAGACGCGGGAGCCATTGCCATCATCACACTAGACATTCTCTATCCGCGAGTCACAAAAGTGATTCCGCAGACTCAATTACAACATATCATTGTAACCGCTATCAAAGATTACTTGCCATTTCCTAAAAATCTTGTTTACCCCTTCATCCAGAGAAAGCAATATGGGATTGTCGTAAAAGTAAAACATGAAGGAAGCTCCCATTTGTTCACTGAAATTGTCAAAACAAATTCCAAATCATTAATCCAGCACGAGTTTATGTCTGATGAAGATATTGCCTTATTACAATATACCGGCGGGACAACGGGGTTCCCGAAAGGCGTTATGCTGACCCATAAAAATTTAATTGCCAATACTTGCATGAGTGAGGCTTGGTTATATAAATGTCAACCTGGCCAAGAAAGCATTTTGGGAATATTGCCCTTCTTCCATGTCTACGGAATGACGACCGTTATGATCTTATCGATAAAGATGGCCTGTAAGATGATTCTGTTACCAAAATTTGATGCCTTAACAACCTTGAAAACGATCCATAAACAGCGCCCCACCCTTTTTCCTGGTGCGCCAACCATTTATATTGGTTTATTAAAACATCCTGATTTGAAAAAATATGACCTCTCATCTATTGATTCCTGCATCAGCGGATCCGCACCTCTTCCAGTCGAAGTACAACAAAAATTTGAAGAAGTAACTGGTGGAAAGCTCGTCGAAGGCTATGGACTTTCCGAAGCATCACCTGTAACCCATTCCAACTTTTTATGGGATGTTCCAAGGGTAAAAGGCAGTATTGGTGTTCCATATCCTGACACGGAAGCCGTTATCTTATCTGTTGAAACGGGAGAACCTTTGCCGGCCTTAGAAATTGGGGAGATTGTCATTAAAGGACCGCAAATAATGAAAGGCTATTGGAACCGTTCTAGGGAGACCGAGGAAGTTTTGAAGGACGGATGGCTTTATACCGGGGATCTTGGCTATATGGATGAAAAGGGCTATTTTTATGTCGTGGATCGCAAAAAGGATATGATTATTGCTGGAGGGTTTAATATCTATCCTAGAGAGATTGAAGAAGTGTTATATGAACATCCAGATGTGGTAGAAGCCGTTGCAGCCGGTGTTCCAGACCCTTATCGCGGGGAAACGGTTAAAGCTTATCTCGTATTGAAAGAAGGTTCTACAGTCACTTCAGAAGAGATGAACCTATTCGTTCGAAAATACTTAGCAGCCTATAAAGCACCGAGACTTTATGAATTTAGAAAGGAATTGCCGAAAACCGCAATTGGTAAAATATTAAGAAGAACCCTTGTGGAGGAAGAAAAACAAAAAATCGAGAATGAGAGAAAGAAACAAGCATAAACTTATTTTTTTTTTGAGAAAGAAAGCTTGTCAACCATAACCATTCATATTAGGATAAAAAAGATTGTTTTTCCTTGACAGGGGACCATCTAAATTTTATTATAAAAATATGAATGATGATTCATTCATATTTTCAATTTTACAGTATTAATTACGATAATTGTCTAGCTACAGTGCCTAGGGGCGACAAGGCACTTCCGCTTTTCGAATTTCTTCAAGTGGGTGGATATATTGAAAAAGAACAAACCGAAATATATGCAAATTATAGATGCTGCAGTTGTTGTGATTGCTGAAAATGGATACCATCAAGCTCAAGTTTCAAAGATTGCGAAACAGGCTGGCGTTGCGGATGGAACCATTTATCTATATTTTAAAAACAAAGAAGACATCCTTATCTCTCTCTTTGAAGAAAAAATGGGCGAATTCGTCGAAAAAATCGAAGAAAAAATAGCAGGAAAAGTGACTGCCGGAGAGAAGTTATTAATGATGATTGAAACCCATTTTCAGCTTCTATCAGAGGATCACCATATGGCTATCGTAACACAATTAGAGTTACGCCAATCAAATAAAGATCTACGCTTGAGAATCAATGAAGTTCTCAGAGGATATCTGAAGGTGATTGATAAAATTATTTTAGAAGGTAAAGAAACAGGGGAGTTTTCAAATGATCTCGATGTTCGTCTTGCCCGGCAAATGATTTTCGGGACGATTGATGAAACCGTCACATCTTGGGTAATGAACGAGGAAAAGTATGATTTAATGTCATTGGCTTCTCCAGTCCATAAACTATTGATTAATGGCTGCGGGAAAAGGTAAGAAATGTAAAGGGGGAGTTGCATTGGAATACTTGAAATGGTCGTATCAGGATCGTATAGCTACGATTACAATCGAGCGTCCACCGGCAAATGCTCTTTCATCCGGTCTGTTAAGAGAGCTTTCAGCAGTCTTGGATGAAATCGAGTCTAACCAAGAAATCGGGGTAGTCGTCATTCATGGTGAAGGGCGATTTTTTTCAGCGGGAGCCGATATAAAGGAATTTACAACTGTGACTTCATCAGAGGGATTTACAAACCTTGGAAAGTTTGGCCAGGATTTATTTGACCGAATGGAGAAATTTCCAAAACCCATCATTGCTGCGATTCATGGGGCAGCACTTGGCGGGGGACTTGAATTAGCAATGGCTTGTCATATCCGTTATGTAAGTGAAAATGCTAAACTGGGTCTTCCGGAGCTTCAATTAGGATTGATTCCAGGTTTTGCAGGGACCCAGCGTTTGCCTAGATACATTGGTGTTGCCCGTGCTGCGGAAATGCTGTTTTCCTCAGAGCCCATTACTGGACTTGAAGCGGTTCAATATGGTTTAGTCAATCGGGCCTTTCCTGAGATCCGATTATTAGAAGAAACTTATAAGTTAGCAGGAAAAATTGCAAACAAAAGTTCTGGTTCCATCCGTGCAACCATTGAATTACTCAATTATGCTAAAACAGAAGAGTTTTACGAAGGAACCAAAAGGGAATCAGAATTATTTGGTGAAGTATTTGTTTCTAAGGATGCGAAAGAAGGAATCCAAGCTTTTCTTGAAAAAAGAGAGCCAAATTTTAAAGGGGTATAACCTTTTTTGGCAGGCACACTGTCTAAAAAGTCATATAAGATTTTTTTTGCTAAAAATTTTCTCAATCTTTCGAACTGACTTAATGTTTGAATTTATTTGGAGGGGAAACCATGAACATTTATGTATTAATGAAAAGAACCTTTGATACAGAAGAGAAGATTACGATTGCAGGCGGCAAAATCAATGAGGATGGTGCGGAATTCATCATCAATCCCTATGATGAATATGCGATTGAAGAAGCAATTCAAGTTCGAGATGCAAATGGCGGAGAAGTGACCGTTATTTCAGTAGGTAATGAAGAATCGGAGAAGCAGCTGCGAACAGCTCTTGCCATGGGAGCGGATAAAGCAGTTCTCATTAATATCGAAGACGATCTAGAAAATGGCGATCAATTTACCACTGCCAAAATCATTGCTGAATACTTAAAAGATAAGAAAGCTGATTTAATCTTAGGTGGAAATGTCGCTATCGATGGCGGTTCAGGCCAAGTTGGTCCTCGTGTCGCAGAGCTGCTTAATATACCATACGTGACGACGATTACAAAGTTAGAAATTAACGGTACTAGCGTAACGGTAACTCGTGATGTAGAGGGAGACTCAGAAGTGATTGAAACCAGCCTGCCACTATTGGTTACAGCGCAGCAAGGACTTAACGAACCGCGTTACCCATCCTTACCAGGGATCATGAAGGCAAAGAAAAAGCCGCTTGATGAATTAGAGCTAGATGATCTTGACCTAGAAGAAGACGATGTAGAGGCAAAAACGAAGACCATTGAAATCTACTTGCCGCCTAAGAAAGAAGCTGGAAAAGTTTTAGCTGGCGATTTAAAGGACCAAGTAAAAGAACTGGTTCATCTTCTTCATACAGAAGCGAAAGTAATCTAATCCATTCACATAAAAAAAGTTTTTCAGGAGGGGAAAAGCATGTCAAGAAAAGTATTGGTACTTGGAGAAGTTCGCGACGGATCATTACGTAATGTGTCTTTCGAAGCCATTGCTGCAGCTAAAACAGTAGCAGAGGGCGGAGAAGTGGTTGGGGTATTAATCGGTGAATCTGTAAGCGCTTTAGGGACAGAGTTAATCCAATATGGTGCGGACCGCGTGGTGGCTGTTGAGAATGGGAAATTGAAACAATATACCTCTGACGGTTTTGCGCAAGCTTTATTGGCAGTCATTAACCAAGAAAAACCAGAAGGATTAGTCCTAGGTCATACAGCATTAGGAAAAGACCTAGCACCGCGAATAGCTGGGAAACTTTCTTCCGGCCTAATTTCGGATGCGACTGCAATAGAAGTAGCAGGCGGTAACATTGTGTTTACAAGACCCATCTACTCGGGGAAAGCATTTGAAAAGAAAATTGTGACCGATGGTCTGATTTTTGCAACCGTTCGTCCAAATAATATTACACCATTAGAAAAGGAGGAAAGCAGGACGGGGGATGTATCATCACTTTCTGTTGATATTAAGGATCTTCGCGCCATTATCAAAGAAGTGGTCAGAAAAGCAAGTGAAGGTGTGGATTTAAGTGAAGCAAAGGTGGTTGTGTCTGGCGGTCGAGGTGTGAAGAGTGCGGAAGGATTTGCACCATTGAAGGAATTAGCTCAAGTGTTAGGCGGAGCAGTTGGCGCTTCTCGTGGTGCTTGTGATGCGGACTATTGTGACTATTCCTTGCAAATTGGTCAGACTGGAAAAGTGGTTACACCAGACCTCTATATTGCCTGCGGAATTTCTGGGGCTATTCAACACTTAGCAGGAATGTCCAACTCCAAAGTGATTGTAGCCATTAACAAAGACCCCGAAGCCAATATCTTTAAAGTGGCGGACTATGGAATTGTCGGAGATTTATTTGAAGTCGTTCCATTATTAACAGAAGAATTCAGAAAACTAAAAGTTCACTCTTAAGAATTGATTGTGTTGTTGTAGTCATAGTTGCTTTTATAACCATGTTGATTGGAGCGGAAGGCGCTCGACTCCTCGAAAATGATATCGCATTTTCTTCGTGCGTGGGTGGACTCGAGGAAGAAAATCAATGTCCTGCGGGAGTACGGGGCAGGGGAGACCCCGCAGGCGCTAAAAGCGCTGAGGAGACTCCCCGGCACGCCCGCGGGTTTGCTGAGCGCCTCGAGCGGAAATCAACATTCAAGATGATATGATGGTTTACGGACTGACAATCAAGTAAATACTAAAAGCGGGCTGAGTTTTCTGCCCGCTTTTTCATATGGTAAAGAATAGAATACTTAGAGTAAAACAGGGAAAATTATTTGAGACATATTATTAGCGTGATATGACAAATAAATGTTATACTTTCCGTAGTATTTCAGTAATTATAAGGAGGGTCAATATAAATGGCTATTTCACACGTAACAGATCAAAGCTTCGCGACTGAAACAGGTTCAGGCCTTGTGCTTGTTGATTTCTGGGCACCATGGTGCGGACCTTGTAAAATGATCGCTCCAGTTCTTGAAGAACTTGACGCTGAAATGGGCGATAAAGTAAAAATCACTAAGCTTGATGTGGATGAAAACCCACAAACAGCTTCCAACTTTGGC
Source organism: Neobacillus cucumis (assembly GCF_016908975.1). Classification (GTDB taxonomy): domain Bacteria; phylum Bacillota; class Bacilli; order Bacillales; family Cytobacillaceae; genus Neobacillus; species Neobacillus cucumis. The sequence continues at coordinate 75,692 of NZ_JAFBEX010000008.1, read as the reverse complement.
GTTATGAGTATTCCAACATTGTTGGTATTCAAAGACGGCGAAGTGGTTGATAAAGTGGTTGGCTTCCAACCTAAAGATGCATTAGCAAGCGTATTAGAAAAGCACGTATAATCTAATAGCAAAAAATAGACCTTAGCTAAAGACACTTTGGCTAAGGTCTATTTTTATATAAGAAAAAAATTCTGACTTTGAGAATTGTCCAGCTACAGCGCCTAGCGGCTAGTGTCCTTCGTGCTCCGCCCTACGATAAGTCAACATGTCGTGTTTCCTTTATCTCAGTTGGAGCACATCACAAGGAACGCTTCGGCAGCATAAGCACCGCACGGAGGAAAAGCGATAGCTTTTCCGAGGAGGCCATACGCCGCTAACCAGGGCGCTTCCGCTTTTCTTATTTTACAAAAACCTCCTCTTCCATTTATGAACGGTTTGATTTAAAATTTTAGAGATATAGAATTTTGACGGAGGAGTGGCCGGAATGAATGAAACGATAAAGCAAAAATTAACGCTGCTGCCTGACCAGCCTGGCTGCTACTTAATGAAGGACCGTCAGGGAACGATCATTTATGTGGGCAAAGCGAAAATATTAAAGAACCGTGTTCGATCCTATTTCAACGGTTCACATGATGGAAAAACATTAAGACTAGTGAATGAAATTGAGGACTTTGAATACATTGTTACCTCTTCCAATATAGAAGCGTTACTGCTTGAATTAAACCTGATCAAAAAGTACGACCCTAAATACAATATTATGCTAAAGGATGACAAAACGTATCCGTTTATTAAACTTACGGCGGAACGGCATCCGAAACTAATTATTACGAGAAAAGTAAAAAAAGATAAAGGGAAATATTTTGGGCCATACCCAAATGTCGGGGCGGCAAACGAGACCAAAAAGCTACTCGATCGCATCTATCCGCTCCGGAAATGTGCGACCCTGCCAGATCGGGTCTGCTTGTACTACCATCTAGGGCAGTGCCTGGCACCATGTGTGTATGAAGTGACTGGTGAACAATATAAGCAAATGACCGATGAAATTACTCGCTTTTTAAATGGCGGATATAAGGAAATTAAGAATGAGCTGACAGAAAAAATGACAGCGGCAGCCGAAGAACTAGATTTTGAGCGTGCGAAGGAATACCGAGATAAAATCGTTCATATCGAGACCATCATGGAAAAGCAAAAAATTACGATGACAGATTTCACGGATCGTGATGTGTTTGGGTATGCTGTCGATAAAGGATGGATGTGTGTCCAAGTCTTTTTTGTCCGTCAAGGTAAGTTAATTGAGCGGGATGTTTCAATGTTCCCGATTTATAATGAGCCGGAAGAAGAAATCTTAACATTCCTTGGTCAATTTTATACAAAAACCAATCATTTTAAGCCAAAGGAAATCCTTATTCAAGACGAAGTGGATCTTCAAATGGCAGAACAACTGCTAGAAGTAAAAGTTCTGCAGCCGCAAAGAGGAGCCAAAAAGGATCTTGTGAAAATGGCGATAAAAAATGCCAATATTGCCCTAATGGAAAAGTTTTCACTCATCGAGAAGGATGAAGAAAGAACCATTAAAGCGGTTGAGAATCTGGGGGAACTCCTCGGGATTTATACCCCGCATCGTATTGAATCATTTGATAACTCCAATATTCAAGGAACAGACCCTGTATCTGCAATGGTTGTTTTTACAGATGGAAAAGCAAATAAACGGGAATATCGAAAATACAAGATCAAGTCGGTACAAGGTCCAGATGATTATGAATCTATGCGTGAAGTAACAAGAAGAAGGTATTCGAGGGCCTTAAAAGAAAATCTGCCGCTTCCGGATTTAATTATTATTGATGGAGGAAAAGGTCATGTGGAAGCAGTTCGGGATGTGTTAGAAAATGAACTGGGGTTAGACATTCCTCTCGCAGGTCTTGTGAAGGATGAGAAGCACCGTACTTCGCAGCTGCTGTATGGAAACCCGCTTGAAATTGTCCCATTAGCCAGAAATAGCCAAGAGTTTTACTTGCTGCAACGGATTCAAGATGAAGTTCACCGTTTTGCGATCACGTTCCACCGGCAGATTCGCGGTAAAAGTGCCTTCCAATCCTTACTTGACGATATACCAGGGATTGGTGAAAAACGCAAAAAATTATTATTAAAACAGTTTGGTTCTGTAAAAAAAATGAAGGAAGCCACGCTAGAGGATTTCACTGCACTTGGTATACCAACCAATGTAGCAGAAGAATTAATCGAGAAACTTCGTTCGTAACGGTTGTCAGAAAAAAATGTTCATGCTATAATAATGAAAATTTAATCAGTCACTTTATCATAATAAAGTGAAGGTAGAGGTGCGAGATTCAATAGTAATGATTCTGAGAAGGGTGAGCTTCGATGAAGAATCATGAAAGGGAAGATTCGCCGAAGTGAAGAAGGGCTCATATCCTTTTTCGCTGGTTCTGTATTGAAGAAATCCAGAATTGTCAAGACCTTTTTGTCTTGGAGAGCTATCTTAACGTTATTTGTACAGGAATTTTTATGTTTCGTGTTCAAAAAGCAATGAGATAACTTTCTCATTGCTTTTTTTATTTTACTAGTATACTAGTTACAGCAAATGGAAAGTAGGGAAAATGATGGGGTTAGTTGTTCAAAAATTTGGCGGCACTTCAGTTGGAAGTGTTGAGAGAATATTAAATGTAGCATCATATGTAAGAGAAGAAAAAGAGCGGGGCAATAATGTGGTCGTTGTTGTTTCTGCAATGGGAAAATCAACAGACCAACTAGTTCGCTTGGCTAATGATATTACGAGGGAGCCGAGCAAGCGTGAAATGGATATGCTCTTGTCTACAGGAGAGCAAGTCACGATTGCTTTACTTTCGATGGCCTTACAACAACAAGGGCTTGAAGCTGTTTCCTTCACAGGTTGGCAGGCTGGGATTGTTACGGAACCTGTTCATGGAAATGCCCGAATTTCCCAAATCAATACAGAAGCCATCCAAGCCCAGCTATCTGCCGGGAAAGTTGTTATTGTTGCCGGCTTCCAAGGAGTCACAGAGGATGGTCAAATTACAACGCTTGGACGCGGTGGTTCAGATACAACCGCAGTTGCTTTAGCCGCAGCGTTAAAAGCTGATAAATGTGATATATTTACTGACGTAACCGGAGTGTTTACGACAGACCCAAGATATGTGAAAGATGCACGGAAACTATTATCGGTTTCATATGATGAAATGCTCGAACTTGCCAATTTAGGTGCAGGTGTGCTCCATCCAAGAGCAGTAGAGTTTGCGAAAAATTATCATGTACAGCTGGTTGTACGATCAAGTATGGAAAAAGTAGAAGGAACTGTCATAGAGGAGGAAGCAACAATGGAACAAAATCTAGTCGTACGTGGAGTGGCATTTGAGGACGAAATTACAAGGGTGACCGTATTGGGCTTGACTAACTCGCTTACAAGTTTATCAACGATCTTCACCACTTTAGCACAAAATCATCTTAACGTTGATATCATTATTCAAAGTACTACCGAAAAAGGAAGTGAGAGTCTTTCATTCTCGATTCATACAAATGATTTGATGGAAACGGTGAAGGTCCTAGAAGCAAATAAAGTAGAACTTGGCTACGAACAGCTGGATGCAGAAAATAAATTAGCCAAGGTATCTATTGTTGGGTCAGGAATGATTTCGAATCCGGGCGTCGCTGCGAAAATGTTCAAGGTGCTTGCCGAAAATGATATCCAAATCAAAATGGTCAGCACATCGGAAATCAAGGTCTCAGCAGTAGTGAAAGAAGAGGATATGCTAAAAGCAGTCGAAGCCCTGCACACAGCATTTGAACTAGGTCAACAATAGAAGAAAAGCGTAAGGCGCTTAGCCTTCGGCGACAAGCACAAGACGAGCCGGCCGAAAGGTTGTTCTTTAACCTTTTGGACGGATTGATCTAAATGTGGAGGCGACTGTATTGGGACGGAGGCATAAGACGCACCCTGTAAGAAGGCGTTTTTTGCCTTCTTCAGGGGGTGGCTTATGACTTGAGTCCCAAGGAGCCGCAACTGGATATGCTTGTGACCTCGAGCCGATGGCGCCTGGAGCTGGATAATTCTCGAAGTCGAAATTTATATTTTCATATGATAATGAAAAAAAGGGTGTCAGGCACCCTTTTTTTCCGCTTTTCTTAATCTAAGTAGTCTTTGCTGTCCCATTTGACGGTGAATAGTACTGTGTTTCCTTTTTTGATGGGATGTTCGAAGGCTTCAGCGACGACTCCTTTTTGAAGTTCCATTTGTTGGGCAAGAAAGCCTGCTTCAAGCTGGAAGAAATGCTCTGCCTTTGATTTTACCCGCGAAACAAGTAATGGACTTAATAATTCAATCTCGATTTCGTTTTTTACTTCTTTTTTAACGTCGAGCTGTCCCCACGAAGCATTATGGAAAAATTCAATAACTTGGTCAAAATCTTCTAATGGGTACTTCCGGGCCAGGCGCTTTCCTGCCCAATAAAGGATCTCCGGTGTATCTTTACCAAGAATTTCAGGCAGGAGGATTTCTCGAATTAACTCATACCCAAAAAGGGATATTGTGCGTGGTTCCTCTGGGTTTATATTTACATCGATGACAGTACTTTCTTTCAATATACTTCCCCTCTTTCTATCATTCTATTATATACAATTTAAGGCGGATTTCGTTAATGTTTTACCTGATAAATAAATTATTGCAAAATATTTTATCTATTTTTCATCATAATTATTATGACCTGTAGAAAATAATTATTAACAGTTAGATGTTGGAAAATGTTTGAGAAATATTGGATTATTACATAACAAAACAGAAAAAATGCAACTGTTATATAAATTGTTATATAAATTATTATAATATCAATATATTTAAAAAATTTTATATTTTTGCTAAAGATTCTGTATCCGGTTTCTTGACGCTCTCAAATCTTGGGAGTAAAATGAACATGTCACATAATTGTCACAGTGGTGATAATTACAGATTTTATAAAGGGATATAAAAGGAAACAGCAAAAAACATTTTTTGAAAACTAAAAGGGGGGTAAAAAAAATGGCGGGTAATCGAGAGTTTGTTAATCGAAGATTGCACTCATTACTTGGAGTAATTCCGATTGGACTATTTGTGACGCAGCATCTTGTCGTCAACCATTATGTTACAGGAGGACCTGAATCTTTTAATAAGGCTGCAGGTTTCATGGAAAATCTGCCTTTCAAGATTGTCCTAGAAACAGTACTTATCTATTTACCATTGTTATATCATGCAATTTATGGACTTTATATTGCTTTTACATCTTCTAGCAATATTAATAGATTTGGTACTTTTAGAAACTGGATGTACGTATTGCAGCGTATAACAGGCGTGATTACGCTGATTTTCCTTGCGTGGCATGTTTGGGAAACACGTATAGCTGCAGCAATGGGAACTGAAATAAATTATGATATGATGCATGATATTTTATCATCTCCATTTATGTTTGGTTTCTATTTAGTTGGGATTCTTTCAGCCATTTTCCACTTTGCGAATGGCTTATGGTCATTCCTAGTCAGCTGGGGGATTGTTGTATCACCGCGTTCACAACTTATTACTACTTATGTGACAATCGGTGTGTTTGTTGTCCTCTCATTTGTTGGAATTCAAACATTAATTGCTTTTGTATCTTAATAGATTAGCGTCGGAAAAATATTCGAAAGTTGGATTAGAGGAGTGAGTCACGAATGAGTAAAGGTAAAGTGATCGTAGTCGGCGGCGGCCTTGCAGGCTTAATGGCTACAATCAAAGTGGCAGAATCAGGAACACCGGTTGAACTTTTTTCACTAGTACCGGTTAAACGTTCTCACTCTGTTTGTGCCCAAGGCGGTATTAATGGAGCGGTAAATACAAAGGGTGAAGGGGACTCCCCATGGATTCACTTTGACGATACCATTTATGGTGGAGATTTCTTAGCGAACCAGCCTCCGGTTAAGGCGATGTGTGACGCTGCACCTGGAATTATTAATCTTTTTGACCGTATGGGAGTTATGTTTAACCGTACCCCTGAAGGTCTACTAGACTTCCGTCGATTTGGTGGTACGCAGCATCACCGTACAGCATTTGCCGGTGCCACAACCGGTCAGCAGCTTCTCTATGCGCTCGATGAGCAGGTTCGCCGTCATGAAGTGGACGGTTTGGTCACCAAATATGAAGGCTGGGAATTCCTTGGAGCGGTATTGGATGATGAAGAAGTGTGCCGTGGAGTGGTATGCCAAAACTTAAAAACAATGGAAATCAAATCTTTTGCCGCTGATGCTGTTATCATGGCAACAGGTGGTCCTGGGATTATTTTTGGGAAGTCAACGAACTCCGTTATTAATACAGGATCTGCTGCATCGATTGTTTATCAGCAAGGTGCTTATTATGCAAATGGTGAAATGATTCAAATCCATCCAACTGCTATCCCTGGTGATGATAAGCTTCGCCTAATGAGTGAATCTGCTCGTGGTGAAGGCGGCCGTATCTGGACATACAAGGACGGAAAACCATGGTACTTCTTGGAGGAAAAATATCCTGCCTATGGAAACCTCGTACCTCGTGATATTGCAACTCGTGAAATTTTTGATGTGTGTGTTCGTCAAAAGCTTGGTATTAACGGTGAAAACATGGTATTCCTTGATTTATCACACAAGGATCCACATGAATTAGATGTAAAACTAGGCGGAATTATTGAAATCTATGAAAAATTCATGGGTGATAATCCACGAAAAGTACCAATGAAAATTTTCCCTGCTGTTCACTATTCAATGGGCGGACTTTGGGTTGATTATGATCAAATGACAAGCATCAAAGGTTTATTTGCTGCCGGTGAGTGTGACTATTCACAGCACGGTGCAAACCGTCTTGGTGCAAACTCCTTGTTATCAGCGGTTTACGGCGGCATGGTAGCAGGACCAAATGTTGTGAAATATATTGAAGGACTTGAAAAAAGTTCAGAGACCATTTCTTCTACTGTATTTGATCGTCATGTGAAAGAACAGGAAGAAAAATGGAATAATATCATGTCTTTAGATGGTAAGGAAAATGCCTATGTTCTTCATAAAGAGCTTGGCGAATGGATGACAGATAACGTAACCGTTGTCCGTTATAATGACAATCTGTTAAAGACAGATGAAAAGATTCAAGAACTATTGGAGCGTTATCAAAACATTAATATCAATGATACATCGAAATGGAGCAACCAAGGAGCTGCGTTCACAAGACAATTACAAAACATGCTGCAATTGGCACGGGTGATTACGATTGGTGCATATAACCGAAATGAGAGCCGTGGTGCACATTATAAACCTGATTTCCCTGAACGTAATGATGAGGAATTCATGAAAACAACGATGGCGAAATTTGTTGATTCTAAAACTGCTCCTGCTTTCCATTACGAAGAGATCGACGTTTCGTTAATTAAACCAAGAAAGCGCGATTACACAACAAAACATTAATCGAAAGGGGAGTAGAGAAACATGTCTGAAAATAAAAAGGTAACTTTTATTATTACTCGTCAAGATAGCCCAGATGCTGCTCCTTATGAGGAGACATTCGAAATTCCATATCGTCCGAATATGAACGTTATTTCGGCCTTAATGGAAATTCGTAAAAATCCAGTAAACGTACAAGGGAAAGCGACCACCCCCGTGACTTGGGAAATGAACTGTCTTGAAGAGGTTTGTGGTGCATGTTCAATGGTTATTAACGGGAAGCCTCGTCAATCTTGCTCGGCATTGGTTGATCAATTAGAGCAGCCGATTCGCTTAGCACCGATGAAAACATTCCCTGTTGTTCGTGACCTTTCCGTTGACCGTAGCAGAATGTTTGATTCATTGAAAAAAGTTAAAGCATGGATTCCGATTGATGGAACCTACGATTTAGGACCAGGACCACGGATGCCGGAAAGAAAACGTCAGTGGGCATATGAACTTTCCAAGTGTATGACCTGCGGTGTTTGTTTAGAGGCTTGTCCAAATGTGAACAGTAAAACAAACTTCATGGGTCCGGCTGTATTTAATCAGGTTCGCCTATTTAACGCTCATCCAACTGGCGAAATGAATGCGGCAGAGCGTTTAAATGCTTTTATGGAGGATGGCGGTATGCAGGGCTGCGGTAACTCCCAAAACTGCGTTCAAGCATGTCCAAAAGGGATTCCAATTACGACTTCGATTGCCGCTGTTAACCGTGCTGCAACGATGCAAGCATTTAGAAACTTCTTTGGAAGCGACAATAATATCTAACAGTTTACATTTAAGAACCTTCTTTTCTAATTAGCAAAGAAGGTTCTTTTTTTTTTACAGGAAGTTTCTTTGGTCCTTACGTGAAAATTTTTGTTATACTTATAGAAATGAACTATGAAAAAAGAAAGGTATTTAACGGTGAAAAAAAAACTTCCCTTGTTTATCATTTTAATTGGGCTGCTTCTTTTAGGTACTAGCCTCTGGCAGTCTACCCAAACCAAGATACAAACTAATCATGCTTTAGAGAAGGCAAAGAAGCTGATTAGCAAAAAACAGTCACTACCTGCAGCTGTTAATAAGAAAATCGAACAGAGCGCACCTCCAAAAACAGGGGACACAGTGGGTCTTCTAAAAATATCAAAGATAAAAGCCGAACTAGCCATTGTGGAAGGAACTAATCCTGATGATCTAAAAAAGGGTGTGGGTCATTATAAAGGCTCTTATCTTCCTGGAGATAAGGGACAAATTGTTTTGTCAGGTCATCGTGATACCGTTTTTCGCAAATTAGGTGAGTTAAAAATAGGTGATCAACTAATAATGGAAATGCCTAATGGGAATTTCACCTACGAAATCACCAAAACAAAAATTGTGAAGGCGAACGACTTGAGCATCATTACCTTGCAACATAAACAGGAAGAGTTAATTCTGACCACTTGCTATCCATTTCATTATGTTGGAAATGCTCCAAAACGATACATTATTTATGCGAAGCCCATTAAAAACTAAAAAGTACAGGTTTTTTTAAAAAAGATGGAATAATTTATTAACTTTTTCATAAAAAAAGAACTCCTTGATGTAAATATAGTCACTCCATTTGTATCGGTTACATAAGATATGGTGACTAAATATATACCCATCCCACGATACATTACTGGCGACGGCAAGGAGGGTTACAGTACTTGAAGGAGAATGATTATAATCACAAGCCATTACTCACCAAACGCGAAAGAGAAGTATTCGAATTACTAGTACAAGACAAAACAACAAAAGAAATCGCTGGTGAATTATTTATAAGCGAGAAAACAGTAAGGAATCACATTTCAAATGCCATGCAAAAGCTTGGTGTCAAGGGGCGTTCACAAGCTGTTGTAGAGCTCCTTCGAATGGGAGAGCTTGAACTATAAGAATGACCGGTTCCATTTTGGAGCCGGTTCATTTTTGCTAAAAAGTTTTATTGGAAAAATAAAATAGATTGTTTATTTTTACTTATGGCATGACAAAATGAATCGGAAACCTTTTTCGTGTAAAGGTTGGTATATATATTTACATAAGATATTGGCAAATAGTAGAAATATATTGAAAGATTTATCAGCAAAACTTAAAATGAAGATAACGTGTTGATAGACGGATGATCAGAGGAGAAAGGAACTGAAGGAGAAAGATGAACAGTCCTGTCGAAGAGATTAAAAGTGAAAAGAGAATACTCTTATTAAAATATTTGAAAAAAAATCACAGCAGGTATGAGACGCTTTTCTCATACAATGAAGATAGTATATTTGTACTAGATATAGAAGGGCATGTTGTTCAGTCAAATCCAACATTCCAGCAGTTAACAGGTTATTCGCATACGGAAGTGGATGAAAAGTTAAAACTTCAGTTGCTTTTTCCTATAGACCAGATCAATAGGGTGTTTCACCATTTCAGTAATGCGGTCTTAGGTCGATTTCCAAACTTTGATTGTAAAATCATTACTAAAATAGGGGAAATCTTTGATTTAAATATTTCCTTTATCCCCATCAGTGTGGATGATCAAATCGTAGGGGTTTGGGCCGTCGGAAAAGACATTACAGAATTAAAAAGAAAAAAAGAAGAAATAAGAAAAGTAGAAGAGATGCAGCGTGTTTTAACGGATAATATTCTTGATGTTATTATCAGTACAAATCTGCAAGGGGAAATTGTCTATGTATCTCCTTCCAGTGAATATATTCTCGGTTATGAGCCAAATGAAATCATCAACCAAAACGTCTTAGCCTTGGTCCATTCTGATGACGTCAAAAATGCATTCGATAATCGAAAAAAGGTACTCTCAAGCCAAGAAAATGGACGAGATTCGTTTCGGATTCGTAAAAAGAGCGGTGAATATATTTGGGTTGAATCACTAAGTAAACCGATTATTGCCCATGATACCCTGCATGTTTTAGAGATTGTCAGTGTCATTAGAGATATAACCGAACGTAAAAAGGTAGAAGAAGAAGCCAAAAAACGAGAAGAAACCTATCGGAATTTAGTCGAATATTCACCCGATGCAGTGATTATTGCAAAAGATTCCCTAATCCTGTTTATAAATGAAACAGGGGCTAGATTGTTTGGGGCAGCTAATAAAAGGGAAATCTTTAACAAGACATTAGACGAAATGGTTCATCCTGATTTCCATCAGATTGCCAAGGAACGGGAATTAAATGTGATGGCAGGTCATGTCACTGAATTCACAGAATTTAAATTGCTCCGGTTAGACGGATCTGAATTTGTGGCAGAGGTGAAAGGCATCCCGACTATTTATGAGAACCAACTTGCCAGACATATTATTATTCGCGATATTACCGAACGAAAAAAGACACATGAACTCCTTCTTAATTCAGAAAAATTAAGTGTAGCAGGACAGCTTGCCGCAGGTATTGCCCATGAAGTGCGAAACCCGCTTACCGCGATTAAAGGGTTTCTTCAAATTATGGAGACAGAGGATAATAATCATAAATCATTCTTTGAAATCATTCAGTCTGAAATGGATCGAATTGAACTCATTTTAAGTGAACTGTTAGTACTAGCTAAACCACATGAATTAAAGTTTAATGCTGTTGATCTAATTACCTTGTTGGAAAATGTCAAAACATTAATCGATACTCAAGCCGTTTTAAATGGGATTCAGATTACACTGAATTACAATATTCATAACCTAACGATCCATTGTGATCAGAATCAGTTAAAGCAGTTATTTATTAATTTATTAAAAAATGCAGTGGAAGCCATGCCTGATGGCGGGAACATCACCATTGAGGTAAAGCAATACGGTTTCAGTATGGTTAAGATTTATTTTAAGGACACAGGAAGGGGTATGCCCCAAGAAATCTTAAAACGTGTCGGAGAGCCTTTTTTTACGACCAAACAGGATGGTACTGGCCTCGGAATTATGATTTCAAAACAAATTGTAGAAAATCATGGTGGAAACATCAATATTTGGAGCGATGAGCAGGGCACGATTATTGAATTAATTCTTCCTATTGCAAGTGAACGGCTACATTAAAAAATAAAAACCGGCCCCTGTATCAGGATGCCGGTTTTATTATTATTCACCTGGAAGGATATAATTAAATTCTAATTCATCCATTTGTTCATTGTAATCGACAGAAAGATCATGCCCATTAAAAAACCATAAATCTGCACCCTCAATGAAAAAAGTTAATCCATCCTTTTCTGTTTTAACCGCAATATCGATTGGTTCGTTATCAACAGTAAAAGCTAAGGAAAACCCTTCTTGAACGGGGCTGCTGCCGTAAATTTTAACATAAAATCTTACTTTATCCCCTTTTTTTAATTCTACTTCATCCTTAAACCAGTGGATTGCTGCATTGCTTAAACTTATTTCCATCTTTCTACGCACCTTTGTTTTAAAATTCAAACATAAACATATTATGAACTAATCTGTTAAAATAAATTTATTATAACACTTGTATGGCATAATAGCTTTTCAGGAGTATTGGTTTTATAAAAGAGTTTGAGCTTGAAATTTTAGCCGAAAAAGAAGAAAATAAGTACAAGCTTTAAGTCAAACAGCTCGGAAAAGGCCATGGATTATAGAGATTGGTTCTGAGGAGAAGCAAAAAATAGGAGTGTATTAAAAATGGAACGCGAAACCCCACAAAAAGCTTCAGTGGATATCATTGCGAATATTGAAAAAGACTTACGGTATATTTCCGGTATTATTAAGCAAAAGGGCAGGGAAATGCTGAGTAATTATAAAATTACTCCCCCGCAATTCGTGGCCTTGCAATGGCTTTTTGAAGACGGAGATATGACCATTGGCGAGCTTTCAAATAAAATGTATTTAGCTTGCAGTACGACAACGGATTTGGTTGACCGGATGGAGAAAAATTTACTTGTTGAGCGGGTAAAGGATCCAAACGACCGGCGTGTGGTCCGAATTCACTTACTTGAAGAAGGCAAAAGAATCATTGATGAAGTCATTAAAAAGCGTCAAGGATATTTAGATGAGATATTAAAAAACTTTTCAATGGATGAAATCTTACTTCTTCAATCCTGCTTGAGTCAGCTACATCAGGAAATGCGATAAAAAGAGGCGAGATGTTTGAAACAACCAATAGGTGTGATTGATTCCGGTGTCGGTGGTTTAACCGTTGCCAAAGAAGTAATGAGACAGCTTCCGAATGAGAAAATTATTTATTTAGGAGATACGGCTCGCTGCCCATATGGTCCAAGGTCAAGGCATGAAGTCAAGCGATTTACTTGGGAATTAACTAGCTTTCTATTAGAAAAAAATATAAAGATGCTGGTCATTGCTTGTAACACAGCTACAGCTGCTGCATTGGACGAAATTCGAAAAGAGTTGTCGATACCGGTTCTCGGTGTCATTAATCCCGGGGCACGGGCCGCAATTAAACGGACGAAAAATTATCGTGTCGGTATTATCGGGACAGAAGGTACAGTCAAAAGCGGTGCCTATGAGAGGGCATTAAAATCATTGAACAGCCGACTATTTGTCACCAGTCAAGCGTGTCCTAAGTTTGTTCCGCTAGTAGAAAGTGGAGAATATTCTGGACCCATTGCTGAGAGAATTGTCTTGGAATCGTTAAAACCCCTCATGGATCAAAATTTAGATACATTGATCTTGGGGTGTACGCACTATCCATTGCTTGAGCCTCTCGTGAAAGAGGTAATGGGTGAACGGGTACATGTAATTAGTTCAGGAGACGAAACGGCGCGTGAAATCAGTGCCATTCTTCAATATAATGGACTGCTTGACGAATGCGAAGAAGAACCAGAGCATGAATATTACACAACAGGCTCTAAATGGCTTTTTTCTAAAATCGCCTCTCAGTGGCTCGGAACCCCTGTCGACAACGTCAGTAAAATAAAACTATAAAAAGGAACTCCTTCGTAAAGGAACGGGTTCCGTCTCCTATCGCAAAACGTCAATTGGTATAGGAAAATACAATTCAAAATGTAATCCTTTTTGCACTATAAAATGTAGGCCAATTTAAGGCTAAGGAGATTAAAAAACATTAGAAATAGCAAGGGTTAATACCCTTGCTATTTTGCGTTTAATTGCTAATTCTTCGGTAGTTTGCAAACCAACCATTTCCGCCTTTCACTGTATCGATTTTTGTGTAGGTATGAGAACTCATAGGCGGAGAATTTCCTGCTATTGTCCATAAGGGAAGTTTAAAAAGAGGATATAAACGGAGATATTCCGTTTAACTGCTCTTAATAGGACAAAATCCAAAGATTTGGATAATATAAACGGAAAAACTTCCCTTATTTAAACGGAAGTATGGGTATTTTCTAATTTAGACGGAATTTTACCGTTTATTTTTCATTCGCAGTGAAACCAACAAGTTATAATAGCGCCTAACCTAAATGGAAAAACAACAATATTTTTCTGTTAATCAATTTGTAAGTAAAAATATAGTATATTTTGCTGGGGGTACATTGCTATTGTACCCCAGCGTTTTAATATAAAAATCGCACTACAAATTGTCCCATTATCAATATCCCTTTATATCAACAAAAATAGACCTCCAAATTACCATACAATTTGAAGGTCATTTTCCATTACATTTTTAATGTTTGCGATAGTTAAAGGACCCGTTACTCGTAAAGGAGTTCCTTTCCTACATGGAAAAAATTCTATTTTTCTTTGTTAAGGCGGTCTATTTTCTCCTAAGGCTCGTATACATGATAGTACAAACTGTCATAGGGGGAATTATGGTGTCTAAAAATAAAGCAAAAATGATAGGTTTGACTGTATTTACTTCAACTGTTTTACTTTCGGGCTGCGGATTGTTTAATACCGAAACACAACAGAAAATCGATCCGCCAAAAACGGTTACCGTGAAAGAGGATGTTGTAAGTAAGGAAACAAGCGCCAAAGAAAAAGAGGCGGCGACGAAAAATACTGTTCAAACTGAACTCTACTTGATTGATAAGGATGGCTATGTGGTGCCGCGAACGTTAGCATTGCCCAAAACCACTTCAGTCGCCAAACAAGCGCTTGAATATCTTGTAACAAATGGTCCGGTAACAGACCTGCTTCCAAATGATTTTAGAGCGGTACTCCCTGAAGATACACAGGTTTCAGTCAACATAAATAAGGACAATGGTGTGGCAACGGTTAATTTCTCTAAAGAATTTAAAAATTACCAGCCAGAGGATGAACAGAAGATCCTACAATCTGTTACCTGGACATTAACACAATTCGATAATATAAAATCGGTCAAGCTTAAAATGAACGGTCATGACCTGACGGAAATGCCGGTCAGTGGCACACCAATCAGTGAGAATCTTTCAAGAGCAACCGGGATCAATCTTGATAACACAGACGTAGCGGATATTACCAATACAAAGCCGGTAACCGTCTACTATATTGGTGGTGAAGAAGGCTCTTATTACTATGTTCCGGTTACCCGCCGCATTAGTAATGATACCAAAGATAATTATGCAGCCATTGTAGATGAACTAATCCAAGGACCTAGTCAAAATTCAACGCTTGTGTCTGAATTTATGTCGGATGTAAAGCTTCTAGATACACCAAAATATGAAAATGGTACCGTAACCTTAAACTTTAACAAAAATATTTATGATAGCTTAAAGGGTAAAGAAATCTCCCAAAATCTACTTGATACGCTCGTACTTTCCCTAACAGAACAACAGGGGGTTGAAAAAGTGGCAGTAGAGGTCGACGGGAAAGTAGATATTAAAAATGATAAAGGCAAAAAGGTTTCTGAACCAGTAACTCGTCCAGAAAAAGTCAATACAGGTAGTTATTAAAAAAACATTTTTGTTATACTATATAGTGACCATGAAAGAGGTTGGCTTCTGGGCCGCCTCTTCTTTATTTGAGATTTTAGCTAAGGAGGAAAAAATGTGCGTGTTGATGGAAGAGAGACATTGCAGTTAAGACCCATACATATTGAAACAAATTATTTAATGCACCCAGAAGGTTCCGTCCTTATTTCAGTAGGAAACACAAAGGTCATTTGTACAGCGACGATTGAGGACCGAGTTCCTCATTTTATGAGAGGTGAAGGGAAAGGCTGGATTACCGCTGAATATTCCATGCTCCCAAGGGCAACGGAGTCAAGAAATATCCGTGAATCATCGAAAGGAAAAGTGTCTGGCCGAACAATGGAAATCCAGCGTTTAATCGGACGTGCTCTTCGTTCAATTGTGGATTTAAAAGCAATTGGTGAGAAAACGGTGTGGATTGACTGCGATGTCATCCAAGCAGATGGTGGCACGCGGACAGCTTCGATAACAGGAGCGTTTGTCGCGTTAACGCTTGCCCTTCATTCCTTAGCAGAAAAGAAGGCTCTAGCAAAATATCCGATTACCGATTATTTAGCGGCGACCAGTGTCGGGATGCTATCAGGCGGCAAGGTGGTTCTAGATTTAAATTATGCCGAGGATTCTAAAGCGGAAGTGGATATGAATGTGGTGATGACAGGGAATGGAGAATTTGTCGAGCTTCAAGGAACGGGTGAAGAGTCCACGTTCTCTTATGATCAACTCCAACAATTACTCCATGCCGCTCAAGAAGGACTTATGGAGTTATTTGAACAGCAGAAAGCAGCATTGGGTGAGGAAATTACTAGAAGAATTGAGGGTAGAAGGAAGAAATAAGTGGTTTTGTTTGGGAGATGTGGGTTCACTCTTGGATGGGGTGTAGTTACTCTCGGATGAGGAGTGACTACTCTCGGATAAGATGAAATTACTCTCGGATAAGGTGAGATTACTCTCAAATGAGTGTGAAACTCTCGGATGAGGTGTAAATTCTCTCGGTTAAGATGAAGTTACTCTTGGATAAGCCAAATTTACTCTCGGATAACATGTCTTTACTCTCGTAAAGATGAAATGAATAATTAAGTAAGAGGCGATAGATATGAACGAAGTCATTATTGCAACAAAAAACCCTGGCAAGGCAAGAGAGTTTGAGCATATTTTTGCTGCAAGGGGGATAAAAGTCCGAACATTGCTAGATTTTCCCGACATACCAGAGATAGAGGAAACAGGGAGCACGTTTGAAGAAAACGCCATCCTCAAAGCGGAATCGGTTTCCCACACACTCAATAAAATGGTGATAAGCGATGACTCAGGATTGATCGTTGATCCCTTAGAAGGTAGACCCGGCATCTATTCTGCACGCTATGCTGGTGAACAAAAAGATGACCAAAACAACATCGATAAAGTTTTGTCTGAATTACAAGGAGTACCTGAGGAAAAGCGAACAGCTCGATTCTACTGTGCCTTGGCAATTGCCATTCCTGGGGAAGAAACAAGAACGGTGTCAGGCACTTGTGAAGGTCGGATTCTGACTGAACGCCGCGGTACACATGGTTTTGGTTATGACCCTGTTTTTTACCTGCCGGAAAAAGACCAATCCATGGCCGAACTATCTTCAGATGAAAAAAATAAACTCAGTCACCGTTCCGATGCACTAAAAAAACTCGATGCTGTCTTAGATACTATATTAGAAAGAGCTGATAAGGGATGAGTAAGGTATTAATTGTTAGTGACAGTCACGGGTTAACAAAGGAACTAGAGATCATCAGAGAACGGCATTTGAATGAAGTTGATTTAATGATTCACTGCGGTGATTCACAATTAATGCCTACTGATAAGGCCATCAGCGGTTACCTATCCGTATTGGGGAATTGCGACTTTATGGGCGAGTACCCATTAGAGACTATAACTGAAATTGCAGGACGGAAGTTTTTCATTACCCACGGTCATCGTTATTCCGTTAAGTCTACGTTGATGAATTTAAAATTAAAAGCAGAAGAGGTTCATGCTGATATTGTGTGCTTTGGCCACTCGCATATTCTGGGGGCAGAAGTTGTCTCTGGTAGACTTTATCTTAATCCGGGAAGCATTCGCCTCCCGCGTGAGCGCTTTGAAAAAACATATGTGATTCTTGATTTGCAATCTGATAAAATCATCATGTCAGTGTTTGAATCATCGGGGCGAGAGATTTCTGAACTAGCAAGGGAATTTGTTCTCTAAACAAGAGGGGGAGTCATGTCTCCCCTTTTATAAAAAACTAGATAAAGCTGTTGACAATATCTTATTAGGAGAATATAATAAATCTTGTCTTTAATAAATGTCCCAGTAGCTCAGCCGGATAGAGCATACGCCTTCTAAGCGTACGGTCGGGAGTTCGAATCTCTCCTGGGACGCCATACTACATACCTATAAACCGCTATATATAAGCCTTCTAGGACGACAAATGAAACGGTCAGTGCATCGGTCAAAATGCCGAATTACACTCGATAATTCATTAACGTTTTAGGAGGTTTTTTGTTATGACGAAAAAGAAAAGTATTCTACCGGTTTCAGATGATTTATGCGGTTTATTCTCGGCAAATTCTACGCCATGTGCAACCGTCGATTTCGACCGAATGACATTAAAAAGACACACACAACGATTACACGGTAAATGGAAATCAGCGGTAATTGCCCAAGGACAATTAGCGATTATTCTATAAGAAGAAGTAGCCGAGAACCTAAGGAAATATTTATAGTACTTAGCGAGACGTCATCATAACGGTGGCGTTTTTTCTGATTAAACGGAATCCGTTACACAGTGGAATGCTTGGATTATTATGTCGGAGAATTAAAATCCATAATGTAATTTTTTGTTCATGTTCCATTCATATAGCGATTGTAAACTTTTAGATATTAAAACAAGTGTGGAGGAATGAAGATGTACATCGCATGGAAGGAAATGAAAAAAAATAAATCTAGATTTTTAATTTTAGGATCAATTGTTTTTCTCATTAGTTTATTAACGTTTATTATTTCCGGCTTGGCAAATGGACTATCACAAGACAGTGCAGGATTAATAAAAGATTTGCCTGACGGTCAATTTTATATGACAAAAGAGGCAGATAAGACCTACAGCTTGTCAAGAATCGATTACAGTCTCCAGGATAAAATTTTAAACAAACAAAAAGATGCTGTTGCATTTTCAATTCAGATGGGATTTTTAAATAATACTGATGGTAAACAGCAAAGCGTCGCTTTTGTGACATCGACCGATTCAAAGATGTTTAAAAACGTAAAAAAAGGGGAAATCGTACTGGATCGTTCGATGAAAGATGATGGTATAAAGGTTGGAGATGCATTAACCACTAATCAATATAATGGTAAGTTTATTGTCAAAGGTTTTGTGGAACACAGCAAATTTAGCCATGCTCCAGTCGTGTATGTCAGTATAAAGGACTACAAAGAAATTTACAGGCTTAATGAAATGCAATTGCTTTTCATCCCTGAAGGAAATTCAACACAAACATTCGTGGGACTCCATTCCTTTTCAAAAAATCAGTTTCTTAATACCATCTCGAGCTATAAAGCAGAGCAAATGTCCCTAAATATGATTATTTGGTTTTTAGTTGTCATTAGCGGAATGCTATTTGCAATCTTTTTCTACATGATGAACGTTCAAAAAATGGGGTTATACGGTATTCTTAAGGCTATTGGAGTTAAGACCAGTACCTTGTTTAAAATGATGTGGACGCAGATGGTTTTGATAACGGTCATTGCTCTTAGCATTTCTATTGTACTTAGTCAGGTTTTTAATCGGATAGCACCTAAAGGAATGCCTTTTAGTTTAACCCTTGAAACTACCGTACAATTGTCACTAGTTTTTCTTATGATTGGATTTGTCGGAGCTACTCTTTCAGGTATCCAAATCAAAAAAGTCGAACCATTACACGCAATTCAACAAGGAGAGGTTTAATATGGAAATATTTACAATAGATGAAGTGAGAAAAACCTTTACAAACGGTGAAATGAAAGAGGAAATCCTAAAAGGGGTTAATCTTTCGCTTAGTGAAGGAGAGATTACAGCGTTAGTAGGTGCTTCAGGCTCCGGTAAAAGTACCCTCCTTACGATAGCTGCAGGACTTCAGCCCACTACGGATGGGCATATTCGATTCGAAGGGAAAGATATAACGGCGATGAAATCAGAACAAGTCCGAAAAATACGGGGAACTAAATTCGGCTTTATCTTTCAATTCGCACATCTCGTTCCTTTTATTACAGTAGAAGAGCAGTTGATGCTGATGTTGGATGTATCCGAATCGAAAATAAAGAAACGTGAACAAAAAAAAGAAATTGATAGAATCTTGAAATTAGTTGAAATGGATCATCGAAAAAATGCTTATCCCGCCTCATTATCCGGCGGTGAAAAGCAACGTGTTGCGATCGCTCGTGCCATTATCCATAAACCAAAAGTTCTATTTGCAGATGAACCAACTGCAAGTTTGGATTCAAAACGATCGAAAGATGTAATGAGGTTAATCCAAAATCTAACGAAAACATTAAACATTGCTACCTTAATGGTGACACATGACGAAGAAATGCTTTCATTTGCTGATCATATCATTAAAATGAGTGATGGGCAGATATTGCTAAAAGTATAGGAGAAAAATAGATGACCAATATTTTAATTGTGGATGACGATGTTAATATATTAAAGCTTGTGGATATTCACCTATCTGAACAAGGCTATCAAGTATTCCAAGCAAAAGATGGTATGGAAGCATTAGGAATATTGAAAAAGGCTACCTGTGATTTAGCCGTAGTGGATGTAATGATGCCATTTATGGATGGCTACACTCTTACGAAACAGATTCGAACACTGTATGATATTCCAGTGCTTCTTTTAACAGCCAAAAGTGAGATTGAGGATAAGGAGCAAGGCTATCAAGCGGGAACGGATGATTATCTCACCAAACCATTTGAACCAAAAGAATTAATCTTCCGAATCAAAGCATTACTGCGGCGATATGATCACCAGCTGGATGAATCTATACTAAAAATTGGCAAGACCGCCATAAACAAAAAGAGCTATGAAGTTCAAGTAGGGAACCGTAGTTTGCTCTTGCCGTTAAAAGAATACGAACTATTATCTTATCTCATGTCGAATCCTAAACAAGTATTTTCCAGGGAACATTTAATTGAACAAATATGGGGTTTGGATTATGAAGGAGATGCAAGAACGGTAGATGTTCATATCAAAAGATTAAGGGAACGTTTTAATAAATTAACAGATGATTTTCAAATAAAAACAGTACGAGGGGTGGGATATCTTTTGGAGGTCCAACGCATATGAAAACACTTTATGTAAAATTTATTGTCATAACCATTGGAATGATGTTTATTAGCTTTATCTTAGCTTTTGTCATTTCAAATTTCTATTATCAACAAAAGTTAAAACCTTATAATGACAATAAAAATACAAAAGTCGCGTTAGATATTGCTGAATTTGTAGAGGGTCACCCTCAAATAAATTTAACACAGTATTTGGACAGCATTTCTAAAGTTGGCTATCAAATGTGTCTGGTGGAAACCAACCGAAACAAAACCTATTTTGGTAAGCCTTTCCGGGATAAAAGTCTTTCTATTACAACTGAAAAGGAAGTATTAAATGGTCAGATTTTTCACGGGATGCTTCATTTTCCGCAAAGTACCTTTGTTACAGGCTTTTTTGCCAATGAACTTAAAAATACGATTGGGGTACCTTTGAAGTACAACGGAAAAACCTTTGCTCTTTTTATTAGACCGGACATTAAATTCCTTTTCAACGAGATGCACATTTTATTTGGCTGGATTCTGGGAATCGCCATTACGTTGACCATTGTTATGGTTGTTATTAATACAAAGTATCTAGTAAAACCGATTTCGAACCTTACAAAAGCAACAAAATCCCTAGCAAATGGAGATTTTAATGTCAAAATGAATGTGTACCGTCATGATGAGATTGGAGAACTATCCAACAGTTTTTTGCAGATGGCGAGAAAATTGGAACAAATAGATGACATGAGAAAGGAATTTATTTCGAATATTTCCCACGATATACAGTCACCTCTGTCTAATATAAAAGGATATACAAACCTGTTAGATACTGAATCTTTAAGCAAAAAAGAAAGAAGCCAATACGTATCAATCATTAACGGTGAAATCAGTAGGCTTTCAACCTTAACAAAACAATTGCTGCTCCTGTCCTCATTAGACCAAAATGAGGATATTATGAAGAAAAAAAACTATAATCTTGGAAAACAATTGAAGGAATTGGTGCGAAATTATCAATGGGCTATAAGTGAAAAGGAGATTATGCTTGGCTACTCCTTGCCGAGAATAGAGATTGTCGGCGATCCATCCTTACTTAATACGGTTTGGGATAACCTCCTAGCCAACGCCGTTAAATACAACAAACCGAATGGCAGCATCGAGATATCGATTGATCAGAAGGAAGAATCAGTCATCGTAACCTTTGAAGATACAGGAATCGGCATGAATGATAAAGAATTAGGTCAAATATTTGAACGCTTTTACAGGGCAGACAAGGCACGTACCCGCACAGTCGAGGGAACCGGGCTGGGACTATCAATCGTTAAGACAATTATCGATTTGCATAGAGGTAGTATCCATGTAAGAAGTAAAGAAAATGAAGGGACCGTTTTTATGGTGGAATTGCCGATTTGCTAGAATTTTTCTTGCAAAATAACATCAGTAGGACACCCTCTCGTTAAGCAGGTGTAAATTGTGAAAGGATGTCCTTAAATGTAGTGTAGTGCTTTCTGGGACGCTATACTACATACCAAAACATAAACTCACCACGCTGGTGAGTTTTTTTTATACCATAATTGTGTTACACTATTTTCCAATACATATCGAAGGACGGATCTTATGAAAAAACGGGAACGAATCAAACGAAAAGATAATATCATCTTCTTTCCCGGACTTGACAAACGATTAACAGACAAAGGTTTGGAGAGCCTTGAAAAGAAAAAATTTAGCGAAGCGATACCACTTTTAGAAGAGGCGCGTGAACTCGATCCTGATAATGAAAACATACTGATTGGACTCGTCCTGGCCTATTTTGAGGCAGGGGCGTTTGAAAAAGCAAAAGTACTTGCAAATGAGATGCTACTAAAGGGAATAGGCGATTATTTTCAGATGGTCGATCTTTATTTGACCGTTCTGATTCAGCTTCACCAATATCAGGAAATTGTGACAACAATTGAAGCGCTTTTAGATGAAAGAGAAATTCCACCCGAGAAGCATGACCATTTTTTAACCCTATTGCAATTCAGCCGCCGAATGGCTGAAAGTCATGGGCCTCAAGAAGAGGCTGATTGGGAAGAAGCCCAGACCTCGGAGGTCCCAGAGCTAAATCTGCTCTCGAATGATCACATTAATGAGAAATTGCTCCTAATCGCCAATTTGACAGACAAAAATATCCGTCCCTATTTGGACGAGATTACAGACTATTTAAAGTTCAAAGATGGACATCCCTTTTTAAAGACCATGTTATTAAACCTATTAAAAGAACAAGAAATCGCTCAAGAACTAATCGTGGAGAAATTTGCGATAGCGGAAAAGATCGTTCCTGCACAGCTTCCTGAAGTAAGGGAGCAGCTTAAAATGTTAGAAGTAAAGGGACTATTAGCGGAACAACTAGAAAATAAGAATCCTGGTCTCTTTCAAAATACGGTCAATATGGTAGAAAGAACCTTCTTTATCAGTTACCCTATAGAACTAGAGCCGAAGTCTGCGGAGTCATGGGCAGCAGCTTTTGACATGCTTGGACGAGAATATATGGGAATGGACCCGGAAATTAGCAAAATTGCAGGAAAATATGGGGCTGAAATACCTGATCTAGAGAAAGCTAGAGAGCGAATAGAGGCAATTGAGAAAATTTCCTACCCTAATATTTAGGTATGGTGTTGAAAGAAGGCGAACCTATGTTATAATGTAGGGGTTGCATTGTGTAAAAAGCTATATTTTACATTTAAAAGATGGAAAAATGACTTAATAGAAAAGACATTTTTCGACTCAAATTCGTTATCGAATGAAATGAGAATAGATTTGTTGGAGGGAAAATAGGTTATGACAGCAGCAAAATGGGAAAAATTAGAAGGAAACCGCGGTGTCCTTACTGTTGAAGTAAGTGCTGAAACAGTAAACAAAGGTTTAGACGCAGCATTCCAAAAAGTGGTTAAGCAAGTAAACGTTCCAGGCTTCCGTAAAGGAAAAATGCCTCGCGGAATGTTCGAAAAGCGCTTCGGTGTAGAAGCTCTTTACCAAGATGCTCTAGATATTCTTCTTCCAGAAGCATACGGCAATGCAATTGACGAAACAGGCATCGAGCCAATCGACCGTCCTGATATCGATATCGAGCAAATGGAAAAAGGTAAAGAACTTATCTTTAAAGCAACTGTACAAGTAAAGCCTGAAGTGAAATTAGGCGAGTACAAAGGCTTAGAAGTTGAAGAATTAGATACAACTGTTACAGATGAAGATGTTGCGAACGAATTAAAAACAATGCAAGAACGTCAAGCTGAGCTTGTTGTAAAAGAAGACAGCGCGGCTGAAAATGGTGATACAGTTGTTCTTGACTTCGAAGGTTTCGTAGATGGCGAAGCATTTGAAGGCGGAAAAGCTGAAAATCATTCATTAGAACTTGGTTCTGGCTCTTTCATCCCAGGCTTTGAAGAGCAATTAGTAGGCGTAAAAGCTGGCGAATCAAAAGATGTGGAAGTAACATTCCCTGAAGAATATCATGCAGCTGAACTTGCTGGTAAACCAGCAGTATTCAAAGTGACTGTACACGAAATCAAAGGCAAAGAGCTTCCTACATTAGATGACGAGTTTGCTAAAGATGTAGATGATGAAGTTGAAACATTAGATGCATTAAAAGAAAAAATCAAAACTCGTTTAGAAGACAGCAAAAAGCATGAAGCTGAGCACAACCTTCGTGATACATTAGTAGAAAAAGCTGCTGATAATGCAGAAGTAGAAATTCCTGAAGTAATGGTTACAAACGAAGTAAACCGAATGCTTCAAGAATTTGAACAACGTCTACAAATGCAAGGTATGAACCTTGAGCTTTACTTCCAATTCTCTGGTCAAGATGAAAATGCTTTACGCGAACAAATGAAAACTGATGCTGAGAAGCGTGTGAAAATCAATTTGACGCTTGAAGCAATCGCTAAAGCTGAAAACCTTGAAGTAACAGAAGAAGATGTAAATGCTGAGCTTGAAAAAATGGCTGGTATGTACAATATGCCTGTTGACACAATCAAACAAGCTCTTGGTGGCGCTGAAGGTATCGAAGGCGATCTTAAACTTCAAAAAGCAGTAAGCTTTCTTGTTGAAAACAAGAAATAAATAGAAATGCGGAAGCGCCTTGCACAGGGGCGACAAGCATAAGACAAGCCGGCGGAAAGGTTGCTTTTTAACCTTTTTGTTGGCTTGTCTTATGACCTCGAGCCCCTAGGCGCTGTAGCTGAACAATATTCAAAGTTCATTAGAAATACTTATTTACAAAAGAGGCGCGATTTTTATCGTGCCTTGTTTTATACTTTTATCCTATTACATATTATAATAAGGGCAGGGAAACCTTTTTAATGTTCCTTTAGCTTTTCTTTTTTTATGAGCAGGAAAAAAAGCAAGGAACAGCGAATAAATATTTCCATAGCCATTTAAGATTTATTTTTACTAATAATGGTTAAGATTAATGAGTAC
The DNA here is from genome assembly GCF_016908975.1 of Neobacillus cucumis. Taxonomy (GTDB): domain Bacteria; phylum Bacillota; class Bacilli; order Bacillales; family Cytobacillaceae; genus Neobacillus; species Neobacillus cucumis. The sequence continues at coordinate 50,687 of NZ_JAFBEX010000008.1, read as the reverse complement.
ATATTTTTTTCAAAAGGATTTCACAAACAAATCGAGAGTTAAGAAAACATAATAGTAAAAGCGTTTTATTTCCAGTCTGTTAAACAAATATGTTACAATGCAAAATACATACCATTAAAAGAGAAAGAAAAACTCGGACTTTGTTTGTGTAATTCACGAGCTTCAATAGGGTTTTAACACGTGTTAAGGGGTGAAAGAATTGTTTAAATTTAATGATGAAAAAGGACAGTTAAAGTGTTCCTTCTGTGGGAAAACACAGGATCAAGTTCGTAAATTAGTTGCCGGGCCGGGTGTTTATATATGTGATGAATGCATCGAGCTTTGCACGGAAATTGTTGAAGAAGAACTTGGAACAGAAGAAGAAGTAGAATTCAAAGATGTACCAAAACCAAAAGAAATTTGTGAGATTTTAAATGAGTATGTTATTGGTCAAGATCAGGCGAAAAAATCGCTGTCTGTAGCGGTTTATAATCACTACAAGCGGATCAATTCCAATAGTAAAATCGATGATGTTGAGCTTTCAAAAAGTAATATCTGTATGATTGGACCGACAGGAAGCGGTAAAACATTATTGGCACAAACACTAGCTCGAATTTTGAACGTACCGTTTGCCATTGCTGATGCGACCTCCCTTACTGAAGCAGGATATGTCGGTGAAGATGTTGAAAATATTTTATTAAAATTAATTCAGGCAGCGGATTACGATGTGGAAAAAGCTGAAAAAGGGATCATTTATATCGATGAAATCGATAAAATTGCCCGTAAATCTGAAAATCCTTCTATTACAAGGGATGTATCAGGTGAAGGCGTTCAGCAAGCACTACTAAAAATTCTTGAAGGTACGGTCGCAAGTGTTCCGCCACAAGGTGGAAGAAAGCACCCGCATCAAGAATTTATCCAAATTGACACAACCAATATTTTGTTTATTTGCGGTGGAGCTTTTGATGGAATTGAACCAATTATCAAACGCCGTTTAGGGCAAAAGGTTATTGGCTTCGGTTCAGATGTCAAGCAAGTAGATATTGGCTCAAAAGAACTACTTTCCAAAGTATTACCTGAGGATTTGCTTCGTTTTGGTTTAATTCCAGAATTTATTGGTCGTCTACCAGTTATTGCGAGTCTAGAGCAATTAGATGAGGCGGCATTAATTGAAATTTTAACCAAACCAAAAAATGCACTTGTGAAGCAATACCAGAAGATGCTTGAAATCGATGATGTGGAGCTTGAATTTGAAGAAGGCGCTCTAACTGAAATCGCCAAAAAAGCAATCGAGCGTAAAACAGGTGCCCGTGGTTTGCGTTCAATCATTGAAGGAATTATGTTGGATGTGATGTTCGACCTTCCTTCACGTGAGGACATTACGAAATGTATTATAACGGAAGAAACAGTTCTAGGAAGCAGTGTACCTAAGCTGGTTTTAGAAGATGGAACTGTTGTAGTAGAAGAAAAATCTGCATAAAGTATAGTGACCTGGCTATTATAGCTAGGTCTTTTTTGTATTTCTATCCCAATTTTTGATAAAAAGGCCAATTATGCTGAAAAATGAGCCAATCATCGTCAAAAATGAGCCAAAACCCTGGGAGAATGAGCCAATTTACACCAAAAATCGGCCAATCCCCATAAAAATGGGCCAATCCACATCTCGAAAGAGAGTCCGCTCCTCTAAAAAATAAGCCAATCCTCATCCCAAAAGACCTCACTCCCACTTTCCAGTCAGCGATTTGTTTTTACATTGTTGGTTTATTCCGCCAATCTACAGGAAATACTTATTACTATAGACAGTACTAGTTGTAGGAGGGAATAAAATGAGTTGGACGGGGATTGCCTTATTTATACAGCTATTTTTCGGAATTATTATTGGGCTGTATTTTTGGAATTTGCTAAAAGGTCAGCGTACACAAAAAGTAACCATTGATCGGGAATCCCGAAAAGAAATGGAACAGCTACGCAAAATGAGATCCATATCCTTAACAGAACCGTTATCAGAAAAAGTTCGCCCTACAAGTTTTAATGATATTGTAGGACAAGAAGATGGTATAAAATCACTAAAAGCAGCCCTTTGCGGACCCAACCCGCAACATGTCATCATTTACGGGCCTCCTGGGGTCGGAAAAACAGCAGCTGCCCGCCTCGTTTTAGAAGAGGCTAAAAAGAATGCAAAATCACCATTCAAACCACAGTCCGTTTTTATTGAACTCGATGCAACCACTGCTCGATTTGATGAAAGAGGGATTGCGGATCCACTAATTGGCTCGGTCCATGATCCAATTTACCAAGGCGCGGGGGCAATGGGGCAAGCCGGTATTCCTCAGCCAAAGCAGGGAGCAGTAACCAATGCTCACGGCGGGGTCCTCTTTATTGACGAAATTGGCGAATTACATCCAATCCAAATGAATAAACTGTTAAAAGTTTTAGAGGATCGAAAAGTTTTCCTAGAGAGTGCTTACTATCATGAAGAAAATAACCAGATCCCTACGCATATCCATGATATTTTTAAAAATGGTCTCCCTGCAGATTTCAGGTTAATCGGGGCCACCACAAGAACACCAAGTGAAATACCGCCAGCCATTCGCTCCCGTTGTATGGAAGTGTTTTTCCGGGATTTAAGTCAAGAAGAGATTGTGACGGTAGCAAGAAAAGCGGCTGATAAAGTCAATATGGAAATAAGTGAGAACGGTGTCAATACGCTTTCTACATATGCAAGAAACGGCCGGGAAACGGTCAACATGATTCAGATTGCTGCGGGTCTCGCGATTACCGAAGACCGCAATTTTATTAAAGATGAAGATATCGAATGGGTGATCCATTCCAGTCAGATGACACCGCGAATGGAACGAAAAATCAATGATATGTCACATATAGGACTTGTGAATGGACTAGCTGTCTATGGGCCAAATTCCGGCGCATTGCTCGAAATCGAAGTAACCGTAATACCCGCCAAAGAAAAGGGCTCGATTAATATCACTGGAATTGTGGAAGAAGAAAGCATCGGCGGACAAGGCAAATCCATTCGGCGCAAGAGTATGGCGCGCGGTTCCATCGAAAATGTTATTACCGTCTTACGTTCCATGGGGGTTCCGGCAAGTGATTATGATATCCATGTGAATTTCCCAGGCGGAGTTCCAATCGATGGTCCATCGGCGGGGATTGCAATGGCGACAGGAATTTATTCAGCGATATATAAGATTCCAATTGATAACACCGTGGCGATGACGGGGGAAATAAGCATTCATGGCAATGTAAAACCGATTGGCGGAGTTTATCCAAAGGTAAAGGCAGCCCTAAAAGCAGGTGCCAGAACGGTTATTATTCCAGAAGAAAATATGCAAACGATATTAAATGAAATTAAAGGAATTAATATTGTTCCTGTGACTCATCTGCAGCAGGTCTTTGATATTGCCTTAGTTTCATCTTATCAAGAAAATGGTGCGATTCCTGCATCCATTGAATTATCGAAAAAAGAATCTATTTAGAATAAAAGCTTCGGTTTGACAGTATAATCAAACCGAAGTTTTTTTTTAGAAAGAAAACGGGACAATTGGGGAAAATAATTATATTGAAAAACTAACAACCCACGCTCTCTAAAAATAGACACGAAATACCAAATGAGATAGAATTGTACAACAAAGACTATTCTGCTTTGGCAATAGTAAATAAGGATTTTTGCATGTGGAGGTGCAGTATAATGGCGAAACAGAATGAATTGATCGTCCCCCTCCTGCCGCTTCGAGGATTGCTTGTCTATCCGACCATGGTCCTTCATTTAGATGTAGGCCGTGACAAATCGGTGCAGGCACTTGAAAAAGCAATGGTAGATGACCATCTGATTTTTTTAACAACCCAGAAAGATGTCTCCATTGATGAACCGGGAGAAGAGGATTTATATAAATTGGGAACATTGACAAAGGTTAAACAAATGTTAAAGCTTCCTAATGGTACCATTCGTGTCTTAGTGGAAGGCTTAAATAGAGCAGAAGTTGTATCTTTTTATGAAGAAGACGACTATTACTCCGTTAGTATCGTTACCTTTGAAGATCCCGTGACAAAAGATGTAGAAGATCAGGCTTTAATGAGAACGATGCTTGATTATTTCGAGCAATACATAAAATTATCCAAAAAGGTTTCGGCTGAAACATATGCATCCGTTGCTGATATTGAGGAACCGGGCCGAATGGCGGATATTATTGCGTCCCATTTGCCAATTAAATTAAAGGAAAAACAAGAAATTCTTGAATTGATTGATGTCAAACAACGGGTCAACCTTGTGATTGATACCATTCATAATGAGAAAGAAGTCCTAAACCTTGAGAAAAAGATTGGCCAGCGTGTTAAACGTTCAATGGAAAGGACGCAAAAAGAATACTATCTTCGTGAGCAGATGAAGGCCATTCAAAAGGAATTAGGCGATAAAGAAGGTAAAACGGGTGAAATTGCCGAGCTGACGAAAAAGATTGAAGAAGCAGGCATGCCGGAGCATACCCAAAAAGCAGCAATGAAGGAACTTGACCGTTATGAAAAGGTTCCGGCAAGCTCGGCTGAAAGTGCTGTTATCCGTAACTATATTGATTGGCTGATCTCACTACCTTGGTCGAAAAAAACGGAAGACGATATCGATATCCTTCGTGCTGAAAAGATTCTAAACGAGGAACATTTCGGATTGGAAAAGGTGAAGGAACGGGTCCTTGAATACTTAGCGGTACAAAAACTAACCAATTCCATCAAAGGTCCTATTCTTTGTCTTGCTGGACCTCCGGGGGTTGGTAAAACAAGTTTGGCTCGTTCTATTGCCACTTCTTTAAACCGGAATTTCGTCCGTGTTTCACTAGGCGGCGTTCGGGATGAATCTGAAATCCGTGGTCATCGCAGAACCTATGTTGGGGCAATGCCAGGCCGGATTATCCAAGGGATGAAAAAAGCAGGCACTATTAATCCTGTCTTTTTACTCGACGAAATTGATAAAATGTCGAGTGATTTTCGCGGGGACCCATCAAGTGCAATGCTAGAAGTATTAGACCCTGAACAAAACCATAATTTTAGCGATCATTATATTGAAGAAACCTATGATTTATCGAAGGTTATGTTTATCGCAACGGCCAATAATCTATCTACCGTTCCAGGACCGTTATTAGATCGGATGGAAATTATTACGATTGAAGGTTATACCGAAATTGAAAAAGTTCACATTTGCCGCGATCATTTGCTGCCAAAGCAAATTAAAGAAAATGGCCTTTCTAAAGGGGTCTTGCAAATGCGTGATGATGCAATCCTGAAAGTGATTCGTTACTACACCCGTGAAGCAGGTGTCCGCAGCCTCGAACGCCAGATGGCGACCATTTGTCGGAAGACGGCTAAGATTATTGTGGCTGGTGAGAAGAAGCGTGTCGTCATTACAGAGAAAAATGTGGAAGAGTTCCTTGGTAAAACAAGATTCCACTATGGTATGGCAGAAGCTGAAGACCAGGTTGGAGTTGCAACCGGTTTAGCTTATACAACGGTTGGCGGGGATACTTTGCAAATTGAGGTTGCCTTAGCTCCTGGTAAAGGAAAGCTTGTTTTAACAGGTAAGCTCGGCGATGTCATGAAAGAATCTGCTCAAGCGGCTTTCAGTTATATTCGCTCTAATGCAAGTGAACTGGGGATTTCTGAAGATTTCCATGAAAAATATGATATTCATATCCATGTCCCAGAGGGAGCGGTTCCTAAAGATGGTCCTTCAGCAGGGATTACAATGGCAACAGCACTCGTGTCGGCTTTAACTGGAAAACCTATTCGCCGTGAAGTAGGGATGACTGGTGAAATCACGTTAAGAGGCCGTGTTCTTCCAATCGGAGGCTTAAAGGAGAAATCACTTAGCGCCCATCGTGCCGGACTCAAGACTGTTATTATTCCGAAGGATAATGTCAAAGATATCGATGATATTCCTGAAAGTGTTCGAGACGACTTGGAATTTGTCCCTGTCTCACATGTGGATGAAGTATTGAGGCGCGCTCTTTTAGAAGGTGATGCTCAATGAAGGTAGTAAGTTCTGAAATCGTAATTAGTGCAGTCAAGCCGGAACAATACCCGGACACGGAGCTGCCAGAGTTTGCGCTTGCCGGGAGATCAAATGTAGGGAAGTCATCTTTTATTAATAAGATGCTGAACCGAAAGGGTTTAGCCCGTATCTCTTCAAAGCCTGGTAAAACACAGACATTAAATTTTTATCTGATTAATGAAATCCTTCATTTTGTGGATGTGCCGGGCTATGGGTACGCAAAGGTATCAAAGACCGAGCGGGCAGCATGGGGCAAGATGATTGAAACGTATTTTACAACAAGAGAGCAACTGTGTGCCGTTGTCTTAATTGTGGATTTGCGCCACCCACCGACTAGTGATGATGTAATGATGTATGACTTTTTGAAACATTACGAACTTCCCTGCATCATTATTGCAACTAAAGCAGATAAAATTCCTAAAGGGAAATGGCAGAAACATTTAAAGGTTACACGTGAGACCTTAGACCTCGACCCAAATGACCATATCGTTGTATTTTCCTCCGAAACAGGAGAAGGAAAAGATCAGGTCTGGTCAATCCTGAAAAGTTATATGTAAAATAGATGGTGGTTGTTGGTTTCGCTGATAAGTTAGTAAAAATTGCTGAAAAATTAGTAATAACCGCTGGAAAGATAGAAAAAATCGCCGATATTTGATGAAACAACAAAAAATAACCGCCATGGCAGCTGTAAACTGCCTAAGGCGGTTATTTTTTCTTTTTAAGTAAAAAATAAATACCAATAACGATTAGTAGTGCGGGCCAAAATTTCCAGACTAAATTCATTCCATTTTGCAGCAGACCAAAATACCCGGCAATTTTATCATAAAAGAGCAGCAATACCGCTATAATGAGAAAAAGGAATGCTTGGAACAGTCCAGAATTGGTTTTCTGAAACCGCAGAAAAAAACCAACCGATATGATTAAAATCAGCATGCCAATTGTATTGGTCGGCCAAAAGGCAAGATGACCAGCAAGATGAAAATGAAGACCAAATCCAAACATAATCACACCAGGGAGAATGGCATCATATTCGTGTGCCGAATATCCTTGACCCAAAAAAGCAAGTCCGACAATCAACAGCAATGTCGGCCATGTATAAAATTGTTGAAAAAGAGTAATCCCTGTCTGTTGAAGAAGAAAATAAGCGCCGAATCCGATCAAAATAATCCCAGGGAAAATACGTTGATTTTTCATGAAGAAACACCATCACTTCCAGTAAGGTTCACTTGAATCTATTCTATTTTTTTGATACTGTACATAAGAAAGCACTAATTTATATCAAAGTTAAGAATATGTAAAGAAATATCTGCTAATGTAAACTTATCATTATGTGAGTTTGATTATATAGTAGCATATTGTGTCATTTTATGTTCACATTTTTCGAGCAAAAGTCAAAATTGCTCATGATATAATTTAAACTAGATTAGTTAGAAAATGGGGGGTATTGAATTAAATGCATATTGTCGTTGTCGGTCTTAATTATAAAACTGCCCCTGTGGAAATCCGCGAGCGGTTGACCTTTAATGAAACCGATCTTGTGGATGCCATTAAACAACTAAATGGGAAGAAAAGCATTCTCGAAAATATCATCGTGTCAACATGTAATCGTACAGAAATCTATGCGGTCGTTGATCAGCTTCATACCGGCCGTTATTATATAAAGGAATTTCTGTCCGAATGGTTTGGAATCGAGCAATCTGAGTTCTCGCCGTTTCTCTTTGTTTACGAAGACGAAAATGCGGTTGACCATTTATTCAATGTGACTTGCGGACTAAATTCCATGGTTCTAGGTGAGACACAAATTTTGGGTCAGGTACGTACAAGCTTTATGCTGGCACAAGAGGAAGAAACGATCGGTTCGGTGTTTAATCATCTCTTTAAACAAGCGATTACCCTTGCCAAGCGCGCTCATTCTGAAACCGATATTGGTGCTAATGCCGTTTCCGTCAGCTATGCAGCTGTCGAACTCGCCAAGAAAATTTTTGGGTCTCTAGAGAATAAGCATGTGCTTATTTTTGGCGCTGGTAAAATGGGTGAACTTGCTGCCCAAAATCTTCATGGCAATGGTGTTAAAAAGGTAACGGTCATTAATCGCACATTTGAAAAAGCTACCGCCCTTGCAAACCGATTTAACGGTGTGGCAAGAGATGTTGCTGAATTAGAGAAATCATTAGCTGAAGCCGATATCCTAATTAGCTCAACAGGTGCTAAAGATTTTGTTATCTCCAAAGAATTAATGGCAAACGTGGAGAAAAAGCGGAAAGGGAAACCATTGTTTATGGTTGATATTGCCGTTCCTCGTGATTTAGACCCACGAATTGCCGAGCTTGAAAATGTGTTTTTATATGACATAGACGATTTAGAAGGAATTGTCGAAGCAAACTTACAGGAGCGTCAAAAAGCAGCAGCGAAAATAAGGCTTATGATTGAAAAAGAAATTGTTGATTTCAATCAATGGCTTGGCATGCTTGGCGTTGTCCCTGTTATATCTGCATTAAGGGAAAAAGCACTTGCAGTTCAGGCAGAAACGATGGAAAGCCTCGAACGCAAACTGCCTAACTTATCGGATCGCGATATAAAAGTATTGAATAAGCATACGAAGAGCATCATCAACCAGCTTTTAAAGGATCCGATTTTACAAGCGAAAGAATTGGCGGCAAGACCGGATGCCGATCAGGCAATGGAATTGTTTATGAAGATATTTAATATTGAGGGGCTTGTTCAGGAACAACATTCGAAAGCAGCCAAAACTACTAAAATGCAGGTTGGAGAAGTTCATGCTTCTTTTCAGTCATAAGGAGTTGTTGCTATGTTTAACACTCTTTTGACGAGGCTTCATGAATTTACAGTTGTTCTATATGCCTTCAGTGTGTTGTTATATTTTTTCGATTTCATTCACCATAACCGGAAGGCAAACCGCATTGCTTTCTGGTTACTTGCATTTGTATGGATACTACAAACCGCCTTTCTCTTTTTATATATGACAAAAACAGGCAGATTCCCTGTATTGACGATTTTCGAGGGACTCTATTTTTATGCCTGGGTATTAGTCACATTATCTATTATCATAAATCACTTATTAAGAGTTGATTTTATCGTCTTTTTTACCAATATACTTGGGTTTACAGTCATGGCCATCCATACGTTTGTTCCAATGCAATACCACTCAACGGTCATGGCTAACAAACTTGTATCGGAACTACTATTGATTCATATTACGATGGCCATTCTCTCTTACGGGGCATTTTCTCTATCCTTTGTTTTTTCAACATTATACTTACTTCAATATGATTTGTTAAAACGGAAAAAATGGGGGAAACGTCTCATCAGACTGGCAGATTTGGAGAAGCTAGACAAACTATCATACATATTTGCTGTCATTGGCGTTCCAATGCTTCTGCTCGCTCTCATATTGGGTTTGCAATGGGCCTTTCTAAAGGTTCCGGGAATGCCCTGGTACGATATGAAAATCATTGGGTCGTTCCTGTTACTTTCAGCTTACAGTGTTTATTTATACTTGCGAATTGTGAAAAATCTTTATGGTAAAAAATTAGCCATCTGGAATACAGCGTCCTTTTTAATAGTATTAATCAATTTTTTCTTATTTGGTCGATTATCATCTTTTCATTTATGGTACGCATAATATTAGGAGGCAATCATGAGAAAAATTATTGTTGGTTCAAGACGAAGCAAATTGGCTTTAACCCAAACGAATTGGGTCATTGATCAGCTTAAAAAGCTAAACCCTAATTTCGAATTTGAAGTCAAAGAAATTGTTACAAAAGGTGATAAAATCCAAGATGTAACCCTCTCAAAGGTAGGCGGCAAAGGGTTATTTGTTAAAGAAATTGAACAGGCGATGCTCAACAAAGAGATTGATATGGCTGTTCATAGTATGAAAGACATGCCTGCCGTCCTGCCTGAAGGATTAACCATTGGCTGTATTCCATTCAGGGAAGATCACCGCGATGCTTTGATTTCTAAAGAGCATGTGAAATTAAAAGACTTAAAGCCAGGTGCCATTATTGGAACAAGCTCACTTCGCCGTAGTGCCCAGCTGTTAGCGGCTCGTCCTGACCTTGAAATTAAGTGGATTCGTGGCAATGTCGATACTAGATTAGAAAAACTAGAATCTGGTGAATATGACGCGATTATTCTAGCAGCAGCAGGTCTATCACGACTTGGCTGGGCGAAGGAAGTCGTGACTGAATTTATTGATGCTGATATCTGTGTTCCAGCAGTGGGTCAAGGGGCATTATCAATTGAATGCCGTGAAGACGACCGTGAACTACTAGAACTTTTTGAAAAATTCACTTGTAAAAAAACAGAAATGGCTGTTCGTGCTGAACGCGCCTTCCTTCAAAAAATGGAGGGTGGCTGCCAGGTGCCGATTGCCGGCTTTGCACAAGTTAATGAAAATGATGAAGTGGTTCTAAATGTGTTAGTAGGCTCACCAGAAGGGAAACAGATTTTCAAAGAAGAACTGCGTGGACAAAATCCAGAAGAGCTTGGGAATCAGGCAGCTGATTTATTAATTAAAAAAGGAGCCAAGGACTTGATCGAAAAGATTAAGCGGGAGCTAGAGGGACATGAGTGATGCCTCCCCTTTGCTAGGTCAAAAAGTTCTTGTTCCTAGGGGAAAAGATCAAGCAAAATCATTCTCAACATTAGTCGAAAGGTATGGAGGGATTCCAGTAGAAATCCCTCTGATTGCTTTTCGTCCGATTGCAACAAACAGGAGCCTTCAAGACTGTTTGACGGCCCTGGATACATATGATTGGATTATTTTTACGAGTAATGTCACGGTTGAAACCTTTTTTTCTTATTTTGATCGAGATGTTCGCACGCTGCCTAAAATTGCGGTAATCGGGAAGAAGACGGCGGAGGTTTTACAGGCAAAGGGCATTCAAGTGTCCTTTGTCCCTTCTGTTTATGTGGCCGAAACATTTGCCGAGGAGTTTTTACCCGTCGTTAATCCCTCTGCCAAGGTGTTGCTCCCAAAAGGAAATTTGGCACGTGAACATATTGCTGCTTCTTTAACGGAAGCGGGAGTTCGTGTGGATGAAGTGGTGATTTATGAGACCTATCTGCCTGAGGAAAGCCGCCTGAGGATGGCACAGCTGCTGTCACAACGTGAGCTAGATATTCTCACCTTTACTAGCCCTTCAACCGTTGATCACCTGATGGAAGTGGTCAGTGAGTTCGGTTTGGAGAAGCAATTGAAAGACTGTATAATCGGTTGTATTGGACCAACTACCGAAAAAAAACTGCTGGAGTACGGATTAACGGTTCATGCGTCTCCTAAGAAGTTTACCGTGAAGGATATGATTCAGAGCATAATGGTTTATCTTGAGAATAATTAAGAGTATTTTTTTTATAGGTACATTTAAATCAAATGGAGGTAATTACTGAATGGAACTTCAATTTCAACGTCATCGCCGCCTGCGTACAAGCGCTAACATGCGGGCACTTGTAAGGGAAAACCACCTAAGACCAGAAGACTTTATTTATCCGTTATTTATTTATGAGGGAGAAAATATTCGCAACGAAGTCTCCTCTATGCCTGGTGTATACCAAGTATCAATGGACCATCTTCATGCCGAAATGGAAGATATCGTTGCCCACGGCATTAAATCCGTTTTATTATTCGGGATTCCAAAAACAAAGGATGCCTGCGGTACACAAGCATTTCATGATCACGGCATCGTTCAAGTTGCCACCCGTTACATAAAAGAAAACTTCCCGGAAATTATCATAGTGGCCGATACATGCTTGTGCGAATATACCGACCATGGTCACTGCGGAATGATTGAAGGAGACAAAGTCCTTAACGACGAATCACTTGATTTGCTCGTTAAAACAGCTGTGGCTCAAGCGCAAGCGGGCGCCGATATCATCGCTCCTTCCAATATGATGGACGGCTTTGTGGCGGCAATCCGTGCTGGATTAGATGAAGCTGGCTTTACCGAAATTCCTATCATGTCCTATGCTGTTAAATATGCTTCCGCATTCTACGGACCATTCCGTGAAGCGGCTGAGGGCGCACCACAATTTGGGGATCGAAAAACATACCAAATGGATCCTGCCAACCGCCTAGAAGCATTCAGAGAAGCTGAATCCGATGTGGCCGAAGGCGCAGACTTTTTAATTGTAAAGCCTGGTATGCCTTACCTTGATATCGTTCGTGATGTCAAAAATACCTTCAATCTGCCAGTCGTGATTTATAACGTAAGCGGTGAGTATGCCATGATTAAAGCAGCTGCACAAAACGGCTGGCTCGATGAGAAAAAGACCGTCTTAGAACTGCTAGTTGGAATGAAGCGTGCTGGTGCAGATTTAATCATTACCTATCATGCAAAAGATGCGTGCCGCTGGTTAAAAGAAGAGGAATAAACAACATTTGAAATGAGGGAGTAGAATGCGTTCGTATACGAAATCGATTGAAGCATTTAAAGAAGCCCAAAACCTAATGCCTGGCGGTGTCAACAGCCCGGTTCGTGCCTTTAAATCTGTCAATATGAGCCCTATTTTTATGGAAAGAGGAAAAGGGTCGAAAATTTACGATATAGATGGCAATGAATATATTGATTATGTACTCTCATGGGGACCGCTAATTTTAGGACACTCCAATGACCGTGTCGTTGAAGCACTGAAAAAAACAGCTGAACTCGGGACAAGCTTCGGCGCTCCAACTGTGTTAGAAACGAAATTAGCACAACTTGTCATTGAGCGTGTGCCATCGATTGAAGTGGTAAGAATGGTTAACTCCGGAACAGAAGCAACCATGAGTGCCCTTCGCTTAGCAAGAGGCTATACAGGCCGCAATAAAATTCTGAAGTTTGAAGGCTGTTACCATGGCCATGGCGATTCATTACTAATCAAAGCAGGTTCTGGTGTGGCTACTCTAGGATTGCCTGACAGCCCTGGTGTTCCTGAGGGAATTGCCAAAAATACGATTACCGTTCCATACAATGATCTGGAAAGTGTCAAATATGCTTTTGAACACTTTGGCGAAGATATTGCCTGTATTATCGTTGAACCTGTTGCCGGAAACATGGGCCTCGTTCCACCGCTTCCAGGCTTCTTAGAGGGTCTCCGTGAGCTGACGACCGCAAATGGTTCTCTACTTATTTTCGATGAGGTTATGACTGGCTTCCGTGTGGGCTATAATTGTGCACAGGGCTATTTCAATGTTACCCCTGATCTTACCTGTCTTGGTAAGGTTATTGGCGGCGGACTTCCTGTTGGTGCATATGGCGGTAAAGCGGAAATCATGCAGAGAATCGCTCCGAGTGGTCCAATTTACCAGGCTGGTACCTTATCAGGTAACCCACTTGCGATGACGGCTGGCTATGAAACGTTAAGCCAGTTAACTCCAGAGCATTACCAGGAATTCATCCGAAAAGGAGATATTCTGCAAAAAGGTTTCGAAGCAGCGGCTGACAAATATGAGATTCCTATTAGCTTTAACCGTGCTGGTTCGATGATTGGTTTCTTCTTCACGAATGAAGCGGTCATTAACTATGAAAAGGCCAAGACGTCTAACTTAGAATTCTTTGCGGCCTATTATCGTGAAATGGCTAATCAAGGAGTATTCCTGCCTCCATCTCAATATGAAGGATTATTCCTATCAACGGAGCACTCTGATGAGGATCTGGCTAAGACAATTCAAGCAGCAGAGATTGCTTTTTCTAAACTTAAATAAGTATCCTGCACCCACTTTGGAAAGTGGGTGTTTTTTTATGTGATTTTTTGTAATTTAATGGTAAATAGTCCAATATCCTTCGAAAATGAGCCAATCGAGTTGAAAAATGAGCCATTTATGAAAAAAAATGAGCCAAAACCGTAGAAAAATAAGCCAATCCCAATAGAATCGGGGTCACTCCTGCCAAAAATAAGCCAATCCCAATAGAATCGGGGTCACTCCTGCCAAAAAATGAGCCAATCCCAATAGAATCGGGGTCACTCCTGTCAAAAATGAGCCAATCCCAATAGAATTGGGGTAACTCCTGCCAAAAATAAGCCAATCCCAATAGAATCGGGGTCACTCCTGCCAAAAAATGAGCCAATCCCAATAAAATCTGAGCCACTTCCCTAAAAAATCAGCCAATCATCAAAAGATGGTTCCCTTTCAACAATTCTTTTTCATATCACAATCGCATTTTTATCATATTTAAAAAACCTCCCTCATAAAGTGTAATTGACATAGTGATTTTGCTTTATAGGATACGAAAGGAGGAGTCGCTTTGTCCCAAGAGAATCAATCGTGCCTGCGATTTTCCTTGGAGGAGTCATTGTGGTTTAGAAAAGGACAGGAAGTCGAAGAGCTTATTTCGATTTCTCTAGACCCGGACATCACCATCCAGGAAAACGACCAGTACGTAACCATACGTGGTTCGCTCGAACTAACTGGCGAATATAAAACTTACGAAGATAGTGCTGCAAGTGAAGAAGAAGGATTTACCTCTCAGAAATTTGTCGAGAGGGTGGCTCAAAAGGAAGAGGAAGGGAGCTGTGAATTTTCACACCGCTTCCCGGTTGATATCACGATTCCCAATAATCGGATTCAAAGTATTTATGATATCGACGTCCTTGTAGAATCATTTGACTATTCAATCCCTGAACGCAGCTGCCTGAAACTTTCTGCAGAATTGACAATTAGCGGGTTATATGGAACGAGTCAAATTGAACAGCCACAGGAAGAAGAAGAACAAGAAGCACAAGAACAAGAAGCACAAGAACAAGTAGTGCAACAAGCAGAGGAAGAATATGAGCTTCTCCACCGTTATGAAGAGGAAGAAGAAATCGAGGTAGAACAGCCTGCCGTTCACAGCCGCTTTGAAAACCATTTTTTATTTGAAGCAGAGGCAAGGAAGCCGCAGGAAGAAGAAGAAGAACCTGTTGAAATTTTACCGAAATTTCCTACGTTCAACTACCAGCCACAGGCTAAGGAAGAAGAAGATTACGTGCCTGCATGGGGTTACCAAGAGGCTAGAAAAGAAGCCAGCAAACCAGAAGAAACGAAGGTTGAAGAAATAGTCGTAGTGGAAGAGCATGTAACACAGCATCATGAAGAAGTGATGGTTGCAGAAGTAAGTGAAGAAAGTTCATCGTCCTCATCGGAAGAACCGCCAAAGAAAAAGAAAAAGACCGCCAAAAAGAAAAGCATGACATTAACAGAGTTCTTTGCCCGTAAGGATGAAAGAAACTCCCAAACGAAACTAAAGGTCTGCATTGTACAAAAAGGGGATACCGTAGCCAGTGTAGCTGACCGCTATGATGTTTCAGTACCAAACCTTCTTCGTGAAAATAATCTTGATTTAAATCAAGATGTATATGAAGGTCAGGTTCTGTACATTCCGGGCACATTAGCCAAAAAATAACCATGGATTACAAGATGAGCAGGTTTTTGGACCTGCTCATTTCCTTCAATATAACTTCGCTTTGAAAGTGAGATGACATTTCATGAGCGATATGAATCGATTAGAAACGGTGGCACCGATTTTACAGCATTATCTAGTTGAGCCCTATTTTGTAGAAGATTTCGGGATTGTTCAAAAGATTTATTCCAATAAAGGCACCTTTGCCTTAAAAAAAATCCCTCCGACAACCGGGACCGATTTTATCCGCCATGTTCACTTGCTCTATCAAAAAGGCTTTAACCGCATCGTCCCCATCTATCCAACCATGGATGGAAGATATGCTGTTTTACATGAAAATAATCTTTATTACTTAATGCCGTGGATGCCCAATGGCCAAAAAGAAAACCGTGATCAACGAAATCATGAACTATTTCGGGAATTAGCCAGACTGCATACCCTGTCTGCCAAAGAAGTGACCGTCAGCAAAGAAGAGCGTACGGAGCATTATGAAAAGACAATTCAACAGTATGAGAAACAACAAGAATTTCTCGATGGGTATATCGATGAATGTGAAAAGAAAACGTATATGTCCCCTTTTCAATTGTTATATTGCTTATACTACAACGAAATCAGTCAGGCACTGCGCTTTTCGAAAGCCAAATTTGAAGAATGGTACGAAAATACCAAGGAGAACGAAAAAGCACGCATGGTCATAACCCATGGCAAATTATCCTCAGAGCATTTTCTGTATGATGACCGGGGGTACGGTTTTTTTATTAACTTTGAGAATGCGCGTTATGGGTCGCCTATCCATGATCTGCTTCCTTATTTATCAAGGGCATTAAATACGAGACCAAAGCGCAATGACACGGCCATCGATTGGGTGTACCATTACTTTAAATATTTTCCTTATAAAGAGGATGAGAAATTATTATTTAGCAGCTATTTAGCCATGCCGGTCCCGATTATGCAAGTGGTAGAAGGCTATTATAAAAAACAAGGACGGAAGAATGAAATGAAATTTGTCCGGCAGCTGCAGGAGCGTTTTTGGCATATCAAAAATTCCGAATATGTTGTGATGCGGATGACGGAAATTGAAAACCAGCGCAAACAAGCAAAGGAAGGAGCCCAGCAGCAGTCATAACCTGCACATTGGGCTCCTTAAATAATGTCTAAATAAATTGAAATAGCGATCACTAGAAAAATCATTAACAATAAAACATCCAGTACGGTCGGTAAAAACAGCGTCCGAATAAATTGGAAGATGGTAAAGGGAACAATGAATTGCCCCGCAATCCTGCGTGAAGTAATAAACCAGGGACTGTATTTATATTTGTGGAACTTATTACGCTTCATGTCGACCCTCCCTTAAGTTATTTCAATATTTATTTATTTATTTATATTCTATTAGCCCATATAAGTTCGATTAAAATTACATAAAGTATAAAAATAAAAAATTTGGTCAGACTGATTGACGTCACTCCCCTTTTTTGGGTAGTATAAACAATAGAATTGAACATGAAAGCAACGACAGGGAAGAGTACAATGCACGCCTGCTTGAAGAGAGGGAAATCAGTAGCTGGAAGATTTCCTAAGAGGAACATTGGAAGGTCGCCCATGAGCTTCTTCTGCGAACGGAGAAATCTTAGTAGTGGAAGACGGAGAAGATCCGTTATCTTTGTTAAGAGCCAATCTTAGTTTTTAAGATTGGAAAAAAGGTGGTACCGCGAAGCAAACTCCATTCGTCCTTTTATAAGACGATTGGAGTTTTTTGTGTTAACCGGATTTTTTGAAGGAGGATATAAAATGGAAACAAAGGAATTAACAATGCCGACTAAGTACGATCCGCAAACGATTGAAAAGGGTCGTTATGAATGGTGGCTGCAGGGTAAATTTTTTGAAGCAAAGGACGATGAAGGTAAACAGCCGTACACCATCGTAATCCCGCCGCCAAACGTTACCGGAAAGCTTCACTTAGGTCATGCATGGGATACAACTCTGCAAGATATTTTGACACGGATGAAACGGATGCAAGGCTATGATGTCCTCTGGCTGCCTGGTATGGATCATGCAGGTATTGCTACTCAAGCAAAGGTGGAAGAAAAACTTCGGAACGAAGGCAAAAACCGCTATGATTTAGGTCGAGAAAAATTCGTTGAAGAAACATGGAAGTGGAAGGAAGAATATGCGTCCCATATCCGCCAGCAGTGGGCGAAACTAGGCTTAGGTCTTGATTATACCCGTGAGCGTTTCACACTTGATGAGGGGCTATCAGATGCCGTTAAAGAAGTATTTGTCACCCTTTATAAAAAAGGCTTAATCTATCGCGGTGAATACATTATTAACTGGGATCCATCCACTAAAACGGCTCTATCTGATATCGAGGTTATTTACAAGGATGTTCAAGGGGCGTTCTATCATATGAACTATCCGCTTGCAGATGGTTCTGGCTCTATTGAAGTTGCCACCACTCGACCGGAAACGATGCTTGGAGATACTGCTGTTGCCGTCCATCCGGAAGATGAACGTTACAAGCATTTAATCGGCAAAAATGTGATCCTGCCAATCGTTGGACGGGAAATCCCAATTGTCGGCGATGATTATGTGGATATGGAATTTGGGTCAGGGGCTGTAAAAATTACGCCTGCTCATGATCCAAATGACTTTGAAGTGGGGAACCGCCACAACTTAGAGCGTGTCCTTGTCATGAACGAAGATGGTTCGATGAATGCAAAAGCTGGCAAGTACCAAGGCTTAGACCGTTTCGAATGCCGCAAGCAAATTGTCAAAGACCTGCAAGAACAAGGTGTTCTTTTCAAAATTGAGGAACATATGCATTCAGTTGGTCACTCTGAACGCAGCGGTGCAGTTGTGGAACCATATCTTTCTACACAATGGTTCGTAAAAATGCAGCCGCTCGCAGACGAAGCGATTGCGCTTCAAGACAAAGAAAATAAAGTAAACTTTGTTCCAGACCGATTTGAAAAAACATACCTGCGTTGGATGGAAAATATCCGCGACTGGTGTATTTCCAGACAGCTTTGGTGGGGCCACCGAATCCCGGCTTGGTACCACAAGGAAACAGGTGAAGTGTACGTAGGTACGGAAGCACCGGCAGATGCTGAAAACTGGGAACAGGATAAAGACGTATTGGATACATGGTTCAGTTCTGCCTTATGGCCGTTCTCGACGATGGGCTGGCCAAACCAAGAGGCAGCTGATTATAAGCGTTACTTCCCAACCGATGCGCTCGTAACAGGCTATGACATCATCTTCTTCTGGGTTTCACGGATGATTTTCCAAAGTGTCGAGTTCACAGGGGAACGCCCATTCAAAGATGTTCTCATTCACGGTCTCGTTCGTGATGAGCAGGGACGTAAGATGAGTAAGTCACTTGGCAATGGTGTTGATCCAATGGATGTCATTGCGAAATACGGTGCCGATGCCCTACGTTACTTCTTATCTACTGGCAGCTCACCAGGTCAGGATTTACGTTTCAGCTTTGAAAAAGTAGAGTCTACTTGGAATTTTGCCAATAAAATTTGGAATGCTTCCCGCTTTGCGTTAATGAATATGGATGGCTTAACATATGAAGAAATTGATTTCAGTGGTGAAAAATCAGTTGCCGATAAGTGGATCTTAACCCGCTTAAATGAAACAATTGAGCATGTCACAAGATTATCTGAACGCTATGAATTCGGTGAAGTGGGTCGTGCTTTATATAACTTTATCTGGGATGACTTCTGTGATTGGTATATTGAGATGGCGAAGCTTCCACTTTATGGGGAAGATGAAGCAGCGAAGAAAACGACTCGTTCGATCCTTGCCTATGTGTTAGACAATACGATGCGTTTGTTACATCCATTCATGCCATTTATCACGGAGGAAATTTGGCAGAACCTGCCGCATGCTGGAGAATCCATCACAACTGCTGCATGGCCGGTGGTAAAACCAGAATTAACAGATGACCAAGCTGCCCAAGAAATGAAGCTGTTGGTTGAAATGATCCGTGCGGTCCGTAATATTCGAGCTGAAGTGAATACACCATTAAGCAAAAAGATTAAAATGCTTGTCAAAGCAAAGGATGAATCTATTCTAAAAGCAGTGGAAACTAACCGCAGCTATATTGAGCGCTTCTGTAATCCAGAAGAATTACAAATAGGTATTGACATTGAAGTGCCTGAAAAAGCAATGACAGCTGTTGTGACCGGCTTAGAAATCATTCTCCCACTTGAAGGTTTAATTAACATTGACGAAGAAATTGCCCGTCTGAATAAAGAACTAGATCGCTTAAATAAAGAGGTTGAACGTGTTCAGAAGAAACTAGGCAACGAAGGCTTTATGAAAAAAGCCCCTGAAAGTGTGGTAGCAGAGGAACGAGCAAAAGAAAAAGATTATCTAGAAAAAAGAGATACGGTCGAAGCTCGTATTAAAGAGTTAAGAGGATAAAAATTTGCGAGACGAATTCCAATCTGGGTTCGTCTCGCTTACATAAAAGGGGTGTACAAATTGTTTACAACTTATCAAGAAGCCCTCGACTGGATTCATGGGAGATTAAGATTAGGGATTAAACCCGGTTTAACACGAATGGAATGGATGATGGAGAAGCTCGGCTCTCCGGAGAAGAAAATCAAGGCGGTCCATGTCGGCGGGACGAATGGCAAAGGCTCCACCGTCACCTTTTTAAGGTCGATCCTTCAGGCGGCTGGTTACACGGTTGGAACGTTTACTTCACCGTATATTGAACAATTTAATGAACGAATCAGTGTTAACGGAAAACCCATTAGTGATGCGGAAATATTAGAACTAACCAATGTCATTAAGCCGCTCGCAGATGAATTAGAGGGAACCGAATTAGGTGGACCTACAGAGTTCGAAGTGATTACGGCAATGGCTTTTTATTATTTCGCACATGCAAAGAATATCGACATCGTTATTTTTGAAGTAGGGCTGGGTGGCCGGTTTGATTCAACAAATATTATCCAACCATTGGCTTCGATTATTACGAACATTGGTTTAGACCATACTAATATCCTTGGTGATACCTATGAGGAGATTGCTTTCGAAAAAGCAGGGATTATTAAGAATAACACACCGATTTTTACGGCGGTGAAACACCCGGGTGCCTTAAAGGTGATTGAGGAAGTGGCAGAAAAGAAGTCTGCCCCCATTTTCAGATTAAATGAAGAATTTCAGATTTCCGGACATGAATCGATTGCTAGAGGTGAACTTTTCGCCTTAAAATCGCAATCTTTATCCTTGGAAGAGCTTGAGATTAGTATGATCGGACAGCATCAAACGGAGAATGCCACTCTTGCTGTACTTGCCGCTGATTATGTAAATCAAGCGGGCTTCCAAGTAACCGAACAAGCGATTCGAAAAGGGCTAAAAGAAGCATATTGGCCAGGAAGATTGGAAATCCTTTCGGAAAATCCGATGGTGATTATTGATGGAGCTCATAATCAAGAAGGGATTACTGCCTTAGTCCATGAGTTGTCTAGCAGATATAGTGACCGCCGTATTCAGATCGTTTTTGCTGCCTTACGGGATAAGAAATTGGATGAAATGATTGCTATGTTAGACGGGATAGCAGATCAAATATCATTTGTCAGCTTTGATTTTCCTCGTGCTGCTAAAGCCGAGGAATTATACCAAATAAGCCATTCGGCAAACAAATTGGCAGTGGAGGATTGGCAGTCCTATCTGTTGGGAAAAATAAAAAAGCTGGGGTCTGACGAGATGTTAGTAGTTACCGGTTCTCTCTATTATATTGCAGAAGCGAAACCTGTTATTTGTAAAAATATGTAGAGAAAATATATAAAGAGAGGTATGACAACGGAGATTCCCTTTGTCATACCTCTTTTTTAATAATCTACATTATTGATTATAGGGGACACATTATTACCCCAATTTATTTGGAAAGAAGTATGAACATATGTTCTGCACTGTTTTTTGAATGTATCAAGATTCGTATTTCCTTCTCCGGCAACCTCTACATAGAAATTGGAATTATTTTTTAGATATACCTTACCTAGTACTAAAAAACTGCTTGAACTATCTACCGTTTTACTATTATCAATATATAAATTCCCGTGTACATACATTTTAGAAGAAGAAGAAATGGTCAGCTTATTGGGAGAAAAGCGCGGGAAAGAGCAGGGCGTGATTACGGCCGCATCCCGTCGTGAGGCCATGGTAAAGCTGAAAGATGATGGTGTTCGGGTCGTTGAAATGTCGGAAGTCCTAAAGACCCTGATGACAATGGAACTTTCTTTTGGGAATCCCGACAAAATGCAGGATTTTGTCATTTATTTGCGGCAATTTGCGACCTTGCTAAAGGCAGGAGTCACCATTGTAGAGGTAAAAGCTGTCTTTGCAGCCCAAACCGAGAGCAAGGGACTTAAACGTGCATTATTAGATGTAGTTACATTAAAAATGCCGATATTTGGGGAAATGGTTCAAAAGACTCAATTAGCCTGAATGATGAGGACACTTAGTACATTGTTCTCAAGTTCCGCCCCCACTCTCAAGGCGATGTCAATTGTCGAAAAGGTTGTTGAAAATGAAGTGATTTCAAAGGTAATTCGGGAATCACGTGACTCGTTGGAAAAGGGTAGATCGATGACCGAGCCGATGCTTGCCCATTGGGCCTTTCCACCGTCTGTGCCAGTATCCACTTCTTTTTCATAAAATTCCGAAATCTTTGCCAGCATCGCATCAAATGCTCCTGTCCCCTCACTAATCATAATCATTTGTGTAACTAACCGATTAAAATCCTTAAGTGAGCCGATCATGATTGTCTTTTGGCCGGAGTCGTCGGGGACATAGTTATGTCGATATTGATGCCGATGTTCTCGATGTATGACCAAATGAGCAAATAAATGTCTATTTATTACGAAATTCTAACAAAGATTACAAATATCCATAAATTGTGACAGAAGATGATAAAAACTTCTGTCACAATGATGTCAATTATTGTATACTCATAGAGAAAATATATTAGGAATATGGCTTAAGAAATAAAGATGACAAAAGATATCTCGCCGTTGATGGTAAAACACTCGATCAAATCGACAGTATAGATGCGGTAGGAACAGAGCCAGCAACGCCAGAAGCGCCAGCACCAGATTCATAATAAACTATAGCAGAATCTGAATTATAATCTAAAGTTCTTAATATTTTACTGGAGGGGTAATCATTGATAATGTATTGTATACTTTTTATATATGGCTTACTCCTCGGTTCCTTTTTTAACGTTGTGGGTCTTCGGATTCCTGTAAAGCAATCAATTATCTCACCCAGATCTGCATGTCCGATTTGCGGGCATCAGTTAACACCATTTGAACTAATTCCGGTTTTATCATATATGCTTCTAAAAGGGAAATGCCGCGGCTGTCAGTCGCGGATTTCTCCTATCTATCCAGCTTTTGAACTATTAACTGGAATCCTCTTTGCCTTAGCGCCAACCGTTTTTGGATGGTCTGGAGAATTAGTCGTTGCCTTGACATTCATTTCCATGTTCATGATTATCATTGTGTCCGATATTCATTATATGATCATCCCTGATAAAATTTTGCTTTGGTTTGCTGGGATTTTTTTATTGGAGCGATTCATGTGGCCGTTATCCCCATGGTGGGACAGCCTGCTAGGTGCAGTCACCGGCTTTCTCCTATTGCTTATTATCGCTATTGTCAGCAAGGGAGGAATGGGCTTTGGTGATGTCAAACTATATGCAGTAGTTGGTTTGGTAGTAGGATTTAAACTCGTCTTTTTATCATTCTTCCTCGCAACTTTATACGGATCAGTAATTGGTGGCTTGGCTCTTTTGCTTAGAATCGTTAAAAGAAGACAGCCAATTCCGTTTGGACCATTTATTGCTGCCGGAACTTTGACCGCCTATTTTTGGGGTACGGAGCTTATTGACTTATATTTTAAAATTATCTATTAGGGATTCTTTATTAAGGGGTTTTTAGATATGGCATTTTCCCTCTTTTTAACAAAAAATAGAATAATCAACCTGGTAATAAATGACCATTCCATTCGCTTCATAGAATTAAAACATAGAATTCGCCAACACCGCAAAGATGGCTGGAACGTTTCTTACCCCCTGAAATTATTACGGACAGGAAGATTGTCGACTCTGATTCATTGTAAATATTTGACTATTATACATTGACGGATAATGGGAAGACGAAGGATTTACTATTATTTGCTGCACCCGAGCAGTATGTCATGGAATATGTTGACCTGCTCAGTCGTTTAAAAGTGAATCCAGTCGCAGCAGATATCTCTCCGCTTTCACTCTACCGGTTGTATCATAAATTAGACCGGGCATCGGCTGGTAAAGATAATCCATTAACTCAATTTCCTGCGACTTCAACAACACAGCCATAGTTTCCACCTTAGCGAACGTACAAATAATTTGGCGAAAGTCTGGCATAACAAGACGACAAAAGTCTTGTTATTTTTTTTTGCCTGTATGTTAGGATGAACCCAATGACCCTTCGAAGAGAGAGGAGTGCGAGCAGTGGACAAGCCTAAAAAAGGCAATACAATCACGATAAAATTAAATGGAGACACGAAAAATGATTTGGAAGAATCAAAGAAAATGGACCTGGAACCAATCATCGAATCGGCTCCGGTAGTGATAAAAGGAGAATCAGAACAGCTGGTTTTAGATCAACAAGAGGCAGATGTATTTTTAGAAACGGCAGCCTCTCAGGAATCTGTCGATGAAAGTTTTGATTGGATTTTACCGGAATCCTCTCACCAACCAATAGAAGAGTTTACATTTGCAGGACATAAAAAAAATAAAAAGACCAGCCTCCCCAAATTAACATCCTTTTCAACTACAACAAATCCAAAAAAGAAAAAGGATCGTAATATCGTACCCATTCTCATTTCTGTTTCCTTTGCTATCTTAATTGGTACAACGATTGGTGTTGTGATGTTGAAATTGGTCACATCAAACCCTTCGGATAAGGCAGGAACCGGTACCATAACCACTTCCGTCCAACAAAATACACCCACAACTGGGGAAAGCACTGGCGTTAAAACAGATGGGGTAACATTGGAACAAGTCTCAACCTATGTCATCCAAGGCGGGGTTTTTCTCTCAAAGGACGGAGCAAAGGAAACCTCTGATAATGTAACCTCAAAAGGTGTGCCATCACAATTAATGGAAATGAATAACAAGCAATACCTCTTCCTTGGCGTAGCTGATTCAATCGAAACAGCTAAATCGCTAGGCAGCCAATATAAGGCAGATGGTGTCGGAGATGTTTTTGCCAAGCCGCTTACACTTGATGAAAAACAAGTTACCGGCCTAAATGCTAAAGAAAAAACCTTGTTGCAAAAGGTTCCGGAAATTTATCAGGTGTTATCAGCAGCAACTTCCACAGCGCTATTAAATCATTCTCTATCAGATGCTACTACTAAGTCGTTAACGGATATCGAGGACCAATTAAACACGGGCGGTCTAAAGAATGCGAAGGTTAAGAAAATCAAAACAGAATTAACAAACGCGGTCGATAAAGTTAATAGTTTTCAAAAATCCAAAAGTACAAAGAGCCTAAGTCAAGCACAACAGCATCTATTAAACTTCTTAAATGAATATTATAGCTTGTAATCGACAATAGCTGATATTTTCCGGGAAATAAGTCTTACCACATGGGTAGGGCTTTTTTTCTGGTTGTCGAACAAAAAATTGCATAATTTTACATTTTTCCTCAAAATTTAATGATATATAAATTGTTTGTCATTATCATTTCTGATACGATTAACATGTATCTCCCTATACAAAATGTCAAAAGGTAAGGTGATTGAATGCAAAACCTCATATTAGCCTCTTCTTCTCCACGGCGAAAAGAACTTCTAGAAAATCTCCGCTTATCATTCTCGATTTCAAGCAGTGAAGTTGATGAAAGCTTTGATTCTAAACTTACTCCAGAGGAAGTCGTAATGGAGTTAGCCGAGCGCAAAGCCCAGGTTGTTTTTCAAAAGAATCCAGATGCCTTTGTGATTGGCTCGGATACGGTGGTGGTTGCGGACAACCAAATTTTAGGGAAACCAGCCGACGAAGCAGAAGCCATTAGTATGTTAAAAAGATTAGCAGGACGACAGCATGAAGTGTTCACAGGTGTCGCGATTCTATCTGCTACAGGTATAACGAAATTTTTTGAAAGAACAGAAGTATGGTTTTGGGAGTTAACAGATGAAGATATCAACGCCTATGTGCAAAGTGGTGAACCGTTTGATAAAGCAGGTGCCTATGGAATCCAAAAGCTTGGGAGTATGCTTGTCAGAAAAATAAATGGAGATTATTTTGCGGTTGTCGGTCTGCCTGTTGCAAGGACCATTAGAGAATTGAAGAAGGCAGGCTACCAGTTGCCATATTAGAAAGGACTCCCAAGAAAAAGGGAGGAAATTATGTGTCCACTAATAACTTAATGATCCGTGATTTTCCGCAGGATGAAAGGCCTAGAGAGCGGTTTATTAACCATGGTCCTCAAAGTTTATCCAATCATGAATTGATTGCGATCCTGCTTCGAACCGGAACGAAAGATGAATCGGTCTTGCAATTATCCAATCGTCTCTTAACGCATTTTGAAGGCTTGCGCTTACTAAAGAGTGCGACATTAGAAGAAATGACCGAAATCAAAGGGATTGGGGCGGCAAAGGCCATCCAGATTCTCGCAGCGGTTGAAATTGGTCGTAGAATTGCCAATCTTAATTTCACGGACCGTTATGTTATCCGCTCTCCAGAGGACGGGGCAAAGTATGTCATGAACGACATGCGTTTTTTGACCCAGGAACATTTTGTTTGTTTATTTTTAAACACCAAAAATCAAGTCATCCATAAACAAACGGTTTTTATTGGCAGTTTAAATGCCTCAATTGTCCACCCTAGGGAAGTTTTCCGTGAAGCCCTAAAGCGGTCAGCGGCATCGATTATTGCCCTGCATAATCATCCTTCAGGGGATCCCACTCCGAGCCGCGAAGACATAGAGGTTACTAAGCGGCTAGTGGAGTGTGGAAAGATTATTGGAATAGACCTTCTTGACCATCTAATCATCGGCGAAAACAAGTTTGTGAGTTTAAAGGAAAAAGGATATTTATAACAATAGGATTTTATTTGACGTTAGGTTATGTATTGGGTATGATTTTTTAGGATTGTTTTTTAAGGACTAGTTAATTTTTACGAAAAAAGACATGGTAAATGATTACCTGCCTATAAAAATTTGTGCATTTCGTATCAGAAGAAAGGGAGATACAACATTATGTTTGGAATTAAACCTAGAGATCTTGGAATTGACTTGGGTACGGCCAATACCCTTGTATATGTAAAAGGCAAAGGCATTGTATTACGCGAGCCATCTGTTGTGGCTATGCAAACCGATACCAAAAGTATTGTGGCCGTGGGAAACGACGCAAAGAATATGATTGGACGGACACCGGGGAACGTCGTGGCCATGAGACCTATGAAGGATGGCGTAATCGCTGATTTTGAAACGACCGCTTCGATGATGAAATACCATATTCGTCAAGCTCAGAAGAGTAATAATCTTTTTTCAGGTAAGCCATATGTCATGGTCTGTGTACCATCAGGCATTACGGCCGTAGAAGAAAGAGCGGTTATTGATGCCACCAGACAAGCTGGTGCAAAGGATGCCTATACCATCGAAGAGCCATTTGCAGCAGCGATTGGCGCGAACTTGCCTGTTTGGGAGCCAACTGGTAGTATGGTCGTTGATATTGGCGGTGGTACAACAGAAGTAGCGATTATCTCGTTAGGCGGAATAGTAACAAGCCAATCGATTCGGGTCGCTGGTGATGAAATGGACGATTCCGTCATTTCTTACATCCGTAAAAACTATAATTTGATGATTGGGGAACGTACAGCCGAACAAATTAAAGTAGAGATTGGTTCTGCTGGCACGCCTGAAGGTATTGACAATATGGAGATCCGCGGACGTGATTTATTAACTGGTCTGCCAAAGACCATTGAAATTACTGCAAAAGAAATTGCAACAGCTTTAAGTGATACGGTGTATGCGATTGTAGAAGCTGTTAAAGCCACATTAGAAAAAACACCGCCAGAGCTTGCGGCCGATATTATGGACCGTGGGATTGTCTTAACTGGTGGAGGTGCGTTGCTGCGCAATTTAGACAAAGTCATTAGTGAAGAAACCAAAATGCCTGTGTTAATTGCCGAGAATCCATTGGATTGCGTAGCAATCGGTACTGGCAAAGCGCTCGACCATATCCATTTGTTTAAAAGCAAAGCTAGAGATTCACGTTAATAACAGGTTTAAGAGACGTTAATATTCTTATTTTTATAGGAAAAAAGAGGTGTATAATCATGCCACAGTTCTTTATGAATAAACGACTGATTATTTTGCTTGTCAGCATTATTGTTCTCGTGGCATTGATTGGGTTTTCTTTAAGGGAGAGAAGCAAACTAACCTGGCCGGAGCAATTTATCAAAGATACAACCGGCTGGGTCCAATCCTTGGTTTCAAAGCCTACCAACTATGTTGCAGGCTTTTTTGAAAATCTCCAGGACCTTACTACTACATACCAAGAGAATAAGGAATTAAAATCACGTGTTGAAAATCTTGCCAGCCTTGAAGCTCAAGTTCAGGAGCTTAAGCAAGACAATCAAGATTTGCGTGCTGTTCTTGGTGAAAAAAAGACCCTGCGAGACTATGAACCACTTCCAGCTACTGTGATTGGAAGAAACCCTGATCGTTGGCATGAAATGATTATAATCGACAAAGGTAAATTAAACGGAGTCAAGAAAGATATGGCAGTTGTCACAGCCAACGGCCTGATTGGTAAAGTGAAAAGTGTTACCCAATTTAGCTCAACCGTTCAACTGTTGAGTTCCATGGATCCGAAGAACCGAATTTCCGCTATTGTACAAGGAAAGACCAATGTATATGGACTAGTAGAAGGCTATGATAGTGAGAAAAATTTACTCCAAGTTAAAGCAATCCCTGCAGGTGCTGATATTCAAAAAGGGCAAACCGTCATTACCTCTGGGTTAGGAGATGTGTTTCCTAAGGGCTTAATGATCGGGAAAGTAGTGGAAGTAAAGCAGGATCAATATGGATTAAACCTAACGGCTTTGGTAAAACCAGGGGCTGATTTCTATGATATTAAAACAGTCATCGTGACAAAAAGAAGTATGGCGACAGCTAGTGATACGTCAACTACAACAGGGACGGGGGAGTAGTCATGAAAAAATTGCTTCTTCCCCTTTTGTTTCTGTTTTTATTTATTTTAGAGAGTTTATATGTACAATATGTTCCAGATGATCTTTTTGGTGGAAATAAAATCATTGCCCCACACTTTCTTTTTGCAGCCTGTGTTTTTCTCACTATTTTTGTTGGTCAAAAACAGGGGATTATTTATGGGGCCGTTTTTGGGCTTTTATTTGATGTTGTCTACGTTGAAATTATTGGAATTTACTTTTTTCTTTATCCATTCGTCTGCTATTTAGCATCCAAAATGTTGAATATCTTGCAAAGCAATTTTTTGGTTTCTATTATCATAACCATTGTAGCGATTGCTTTATTAGAAGTGGGTGTATATGAAATGGACCACCTCATCAATGTTACGGACATGGATTTTATGAAATTTCTCAATTTGCGCTTTTATCCAACGCTTATTTTAAATACTCTTTTCGTAATTATTGCGGGTTACCCACTAAGAAGACTATTTGAGAAACATAGTGAAGCACTAAGGGCTGAATAGTTTTCTTTTTTTAAAAAAGGAGAATAAACCGTACGTGTCGAATTTTTAATAAAGGACTGTGTTTTTTATTTGGAATAAGTGGCAGGACTGCTTATTCCCAAATTGTTTTTTTGATTATGAGGTGAAAAGTTCTCCATGAAAAAGCGGCAAAATGTTACAATAAAAGGTACGAAGGAAGGCCTTGTCCTTCATCTTGATGATACATGTTCATTTGAAGAGCTGAAAAAGGAACTGGATCAAAAGCTATCAGCAAACTCCCGGATAGAGGATGACCGTCATTATATTTATGTAAAAGTAAATGTAGGCAACCGCTATTTAAGCATAGAGCAGCGCGAAGAATTAAATAATTTAATCCGCGAGAAAAAGAATTTAATGGTCGATGATATTGTTTCCAATGTCATTACGCTGGAAGAAGCGGAACAGGTAAGGACGGCAAATGAGGTAAAGACGGTTTCAAAAATTATTCGTTCAGGGCAAGTGCTGGAAGCCCCTGGTGATTTATTATTAATTGGTGATGTGAATCCTGGAGGTACAGTTATCGCCGGCGGAAATATTTTTATCATGGGAACCTTAAAAGGTATGGCACATGCTGGCTGCTTTGGCAATGAGGAGGCAGTCATAGTTGCGTCTAGCATGAAACCATCACAGCTAAGGATCAGTGAACAAATTGATCATGCACCGGATCATGCAGAAAACAATGAATCGCGGGAAATGGAATGTGCATACATAGATGAGAACCGGAAAATCATTGTTGATAGATTACAAGTTTTAGTTCATTTAAGGCCTAATTTAAATAGATTCGAAGGGGGACTTTAAGCGTGGGAGAGGCAATCGTAATTACATCCGGTAAGGGCGGAGTGGGAAAAACCACTACTACTGCTAATATAGGCACTTCTTTAGCCCTTCAAGGTAAAAAGGTATGCTTAGTAGATACAGACATCGGTCTTCGAAACTTGGATGTTGTAATGGGATTAGAGAATCGAATCATTTATGACCTGGTTGATGTTGTAGAAAAAAGATGTAAAATTCACCAGGCCTTAGTAAAAGATAAACGTTTTGACGGTTTATTATTTTTACTTCCGGCAGCACAAACCGTGGATAAATCTGCTGTTACACCTGAGCAAATGAAAGAATTGATTACGGATTTAAAACAAGACTATGATTATATCATCATTGATTGTCCTGCCGGTATTGAGCAAGGGTTCCAAAATGCCATCTCAGGGGCTGATAAGGCGATTGTCGTCACAACACCTGAGGTTTCTGCTGTACGTGATGCGGACCGAATTATTGGTTTACTAGAAAAGCAAAGTCATATGGAAGCGCCACGCTTAGTCGTTAACCGGATTCGCAATCATATGATGAAGAGCGGCGATATGCTTGATATTGATGAGATCGCCCAGCATTTATCGATTGAGCTAATCGGAATTGTGGCCGACGATGAAGAGGTCATTAAAGCCTCCAATCATGGCGAGCCGATTGCTTTAAATCCAAATAGTAAGGCATCGATTGCTTACCGGAATATTGCTAGAAGAATTCTTGGGGAATCGATTCCGTTGCAGTCGCTTGAGGAAGCCAACAAAGGTGTTTTTACCAAACTTAAAAAGTTCTTTGGTGTTAGATAATTTTAGTAGACTGTCCGTATAAATAATTAAATGGTTCCGTTTTCGGGTACTTTTTTATTTAAAGACACAAGAATTGACGTATGGATTGGCATACGTCTTTTTCTGTTTTTTATCAAGATTTTCTATGAAATTTCATTAACTTTGACATAACAATTGACGCGGGATCAGGTTTAGCAACCGATCTGATAAATAAACGGAAAAATTCCGCTTAATTAGGAATTATTATTAAAAAAGGCTTAAATAGACGGAGAGATTCCGCCTATTGACTCGAAAAATGCGAAAATAGGGAATTTTGCTTTGCATAACCGGAAATCTTCCGCTTATTTACCCCGAAACGAGCTCCATGCTACATCTAAACGGAAAATCTCCGCTTATTTCACTTTCGCTGCTTACACGATTAAGGACAAGAAATCTTATTTAAAGGGGAGTGAGTTTTATCTAAAACATTCAAGTACCCTTTAATAAATAATGGACGGGCTTTTCTACGTCCAGCTCCAACGCCCAACGGCTAGTGTCCTTCATGCTTCTCCCTACGATAAGTCAACATCGATTCTCTAGAGCTCACCGTGTTTCTTTATCTCAGTCGAAACACTCCAGGCCATACGCCGCTAAACGGTCGCTTCCGCTTTTGTTGTCATACTCTCAGATTCTCCCTCATAAACTTGTACAAAAAGTGGGAAAAGGGTTGATGGTATGTCGCGGTCTACTCCAGAAGAAATTCGGCGGCGAATCGCCAAACGAAAAAAGGAACAAGGTGTCAGTTCAAAAAGTCCTGTGCATCAGATTAACTGGCCTGGTGATGAGGACCATTATGATTTAAAGTATCTAAGTCCTTCAGGAGGCGGGGGTGGTGATGAGGACCATTATGATTTAAAGTATGTAAGTTCTTCGGGAGGCGGAGGCGGTGATGATGGGCATCCACTCTTTAAAAAAGAAGTCTTCTTTTTCAAAATCTTGGCGTCTGCACTATTATTCTTAGCCGTTGCGATACTGTTCCGTAATCATACAACCAAACTGAATCCGGCTAGGGATTTTATTACCAGTCAAATGGACAAGGATTTTAAATTTGCGGTTGTCTCCAATTGGTATGAGGAAAAGTTCGGCAAACCCTTAGCGTTGCTGCCTTTTACAGAGGATAAAAATTCAGATAAGAAAACAGTGGCAAACAATCAGAACTATGCCGTACCAGCGATGGGAAAAATTCTTGAAAACTTCGAAAAGAATGGGCAGGGGATCATGATTGAAACCGGTAAAGGTGCCGCGGTCCAAGCGATAAATGATGGACTTGTGACGTTTGCAGGTGTAAAAGATGGGATAGGCAAAACAGTCATCATCCAGCACTCTGATCAGTCAGAAACATGGTATGGCAACTTGGATGATGTTAAAGTGAAATTGTATGAATATGTTAATAAGAGGACAGTCGTTGGGACGGTTTCCACCTCTGCAGGTGAAGATAAGACAAAAGGTAAATATTATTTTGCGATTAAAAAAGGTGATCAATTTATCGATCCGATTCAGGTGATCCGCTTTGAATAGAACTTTATCACTTTTCAGACTCATTACAATCCATCCTTTGCTGTGGATTGTGATTGCATTATCCATTGCTACAGCGCATTTTCTTGAAGTCTCAATGCTTCTAGGGATTATCTTTATACATGAGATGGGACATGCGGCTGCGGCTTCTTTTTTTTCCTGGAGGATTAAAAAGATCTCCTTGCTGCCGTTTGGCGGGGTGGCTGAAATGGATGAGCACGGTAATCGACCTCTAAAAGAGGAGACGATTGTCGTACTTGCGGGTCCGCTTCAGCATGTCTGGATGGTAGCACTTGCTTATGTCTTGTTCTCACTGCAGCTAATCCCAGAGGATTTATATCACTTATTTATCCAATATAATGTCATGATTTTGGTCTTTAACC
Organism: Neobacillus cucumis; assembly: GCF_016908975.1. GTDB lineage: Bacteria > Bacillota > Bacilli > Bacillales > Cytobacillaceae > Neobacillus > Neobacillus cucumis. The sequence continues at coordinate 17,995 of NZ_JAFBEX010000008.1, read as the reverse complement.
TACTGCCGGTTTGGCCGCTTGATGGAGGAAAGCTTGTCTTTTTACTGCTTTCCTTAAAAGATGCTTTTCCAAAGGCGCATCAACTGACACTGCTGATTTCTCTTTTCAGTTTAAGTTTGTTTTCAATCATGATTTTATTAACAGCTCCGTTGCATTTAAATGTTTGGGTGGTGGTTTGCTTCTTGTTTTTCTCGCTTTATCATGAGTGGAAGCAGCGCCGGTTTATTTTTATGCGCTTTTTACTAGAGCGCTATTACGGAAAAAAGGCAGCAACACCAGATATCCTAAAGCCCATTCAGGCCAATGAAGAGGATCTTGTCATCCATGTTCTTGAAAAATTCCAGCGCGGCTGCAAGCATCCCATCATTGTCGAAGGAGACGGCCGAGAAAAGGGAACCTTGGATGAAAATGAGCTCCTGCATGCCTACTTTTCAGAAAAGCGCCTCACCGACAAAATCAGCGACCTTCTTTTTTCGTACTATTAGGGTATAATAAATAATTAAGTGGAGCGCTCGGAAACGAGCGCTTCCTTCATGAAGGCTGTGTGAAGGTCAAAATAGTTGATTGGAGCGGAAGGCGCTCGACTCCTCGAAAATGCTATCGCATTTTCTTCGTGCGTGGGCGGACTCAAGGAAGAATTTCAATGTCCTGCGGGAGTACGGGGCTGGGGAGACCCCACAGGCGCTGTCTTCGCCGAGGAGGCTCCCCGGCACACCCGCGGGTTTGCTGAGCGCCTGGAGCGGAAATCAACAGCCTAATTTTAGATAGCCTTCATGAAGTATACGTGTAAAGTGAGGACGCTTCATTTGGAAACATTAATTGTTAACTATTATTCACGGGAAAAACGATTTGCTTATCTTCGAGATAACCGTGTTGAAAATATTGTCATGGACCGGCCTGAACACCGCTCACTGGTCGGTAATATTTACTTTGGAACCGTCACAAAAGTCCTTCCAGGGATGAACGCGGCTTTCATTGATATCGGCGAGGAGAAAAATGCTTATTTGCACCGCGATGTTCTGCCTTCATTTGTTCAATCAACCGAAAAGCAGAAAAATATTACCTCCTATGTTCATCAGGGAGAAAAAATGCTGGTTCAGGTCGAAAAGGATGCAACAGGCACCAAAGGTCCAAAAGTCAAAGCCATCATTGAAATAGAGGGAAATCACCTGATTTACATGCCACAGGGACGATATGTGGCTGTATCCAAAAAAATTGCCGATGAATCGAAAAAAGCTGCCCTACGCCGAATCGGAAGCCAGTTAAAAACCGAAGAAGAAGGGATGATTTTTCGGACATCCGGAATTTATAGCACACAAGAAGAAATCTCCACAGAACTTCAAGCCCTACGAGAACAATATCAGGATATGGTACAAAAAGCAGCACCGATGAAAAAGCCGGGGTTAATCCTACAAAAAGACACCTTTATGGAAATGGTCAGAAACCAAGCAGCAAGGATGAAAACAGGCGACATCATCGTGGACGATCTCGCACTAAAAAGAATGCTCGAGCCGAGTAATGAGAACGTTAAGCTTACGTACTACAACGGCAAAGAGAATATTTTTTCAAACAGGAATGTGGAGCATGAAATTGATAAAGCGCTGAAAAGAATCGTCTGGCTCGATCATGGGGCCTATCTTATCTATGATGAAACAGAGGCTCTAACGATTATTGATGTGAATACAGGGAAATTTTCCGGTAAGACGGACTACCAGGATACCGTTCTTAAAACAAATCAACTCGCAGCCAAGGAAATCGTCAGACAGCTTCGGCTTCGCGATATCGGTGGAATTGTCTTAATTGACTTTATTGATATGAAAAGGGAGCAGGACAAGCAGGCGATTCTCGACACGATGGAAGAAAACTTAAGGAAAGATGAAAAAAGAACAAAAATAATCGGATTTACTGAGCTTGGCATCCTCCAGCTGACAAGGAAGAAAACAAAAATCACTTTGTCCGAGGCGCTGAAAGTGAAATGTCCGGTCTGCGAAGGCACTGGGCGGATGCTTAGTCCAGAAACGGTTGCATTCCGGTTAGAAAGAGAATTGTTTGAGCACCGGCAGGCAGATTTTGAGGCCATCCTTATCGAGACAACACCTGAAGTAAAGGCAGCATTGCTGGGTGAAAATGAAACCCACAGGGGGACACTAGAGGAGCTGCTTCATGTCAAACTTTATTTTATTATTCAAGCATCACTTCCACATTACTATCAGTTAAAGCAGTTTGGCAGTAGGGATGAACTCGGCTCTAAGGAAAATGCCAGCCTGTGAAGTACCCAAAATACTATTGACACATTCATCAAATCTATGTTAGTATCTTACTGTTATGTTTGTAGCACCCGTGCTACAACCGCACAATTCAGGTACTAAGACTTTTGCTCTTAAAATAGCATAAGCGCCTGTATTTGGCGAGTCTGAGTTTATAAGGAGGTGCAGTTCATGTACGCAATTATCGAAACTGGCGGTAAGCAATTGAAAGTCGAAGAAGGCCAAGCTATCTACATTGAAAAATTAGATGTTGAAGCTGGTGAAACAGTTACTTTTGACAAGGTTCTTTTCGTTGGCGGTGAAACTGTTAAAGTTGGTAGCCCTGTTGTTGCTGGCGCTACAGTTACAGCTAAAGTTGAAAAGCAAGGTCGTCAAAAGAAAATCATCGTTTTCAAATACAAAGCGAAGAAAAACAACCGTAAGAAACAAGGTCATCGTCAACCTTACACTAAAGTTGTCATCGAAAAAATCAACGCGTAAGGTGTTGAATCATAGATGATTAACATTACGATTTATCGTACTGAGTCCGACACGATTCAATCGTTTGAAATAAGCGGTCATGCTTTTTTTGCCAATCGGGGACAAGACATTGTCTGTGCAGGTGCATCTGCAGTTTCCGTTGGTTCAATTAATGCAGTTCATGCCATAACAGGTATCACTCCAGAGATTGAACAAGGAGATGGCTTTCTCCGCTGTGTAATTCCGGAAAACCTTCCGGAAGTCATAAATGAGAAAGTTCAACTTCTTCTTGAGGGTATGGCTGTTTCATTACGCACGATAGAAGAAGAGTACGGAGCGCACATTAAAATAACCTTCAAAAAGCAGGAGGTGGAATGAAATGTTATTAAAATTAGATCTTCAATTGTTTGCATCTAAAAAGGGAGTAGGTTCTACAAAGAACGGACGTGACTCTATCGCAAAGCGTCTTGGCGCTAAGCGTGCAGACGGTCAATTTGTAACTGGTGGTTCTATCCTTTACCGTCAACGCGGTACAAAGATTTACCCAGGTGAAAACGTTGGCCGCGGTGGTGACGACACTCTTTTTGCAAAAGTTGACGGCGTTGTAAAATTTGAACGTTTAGGTCGCGACCGCAAACAAGTAAGTGTTTATCCTGTAGCTCAAGAGGCTTAAAAACATCAGAAAACTCTAACCTGTTTGGTTAGAGTTTTCTTTTTTATGGGCTGTGTTAAAGGTTGATTTTGTAACAATGTTGATTGGAGCGGAAGGCGCTCGACTCCTGCGGGAGACCCCGCAGACGCTTTCAGCGTCGAGGAGGCTCCTCGGCACGCCCGCGGAAAGCGAGCGTCTGAAGCGGAATTCAACATTCAAGTTTAACACAGCCTTTTTATAAAAAAAGCATATCTTCACTAAACACTTCGGGGAATCTTCTAATTTCTGCCTCTAAAAAAACATTTCTAGTCGAAAAAAGTCTACTCGTGTTTGTTTTTTTGATATACTAACAGCAAACAGTGTCAACACTTAAAAGTGGGAGTGTACATATGGGGAATGAATGGGATATCGTGGAGGTGCTGCGGCACTCACGACATGATTGGTTAAACAAGCTGCAGTTAATAAAGGGAAACCTTGACTTAAATCGGATTGACCGGGTAAAACAAGTGATTGACGAGATCGTGAATGAGGCCCAGCATGAAGCAAAACTATCAAATCTACATATACCATTGTTTGCTGCGCTGCTCTTAAAATCTAATTGGGAAAATCCTTCTTTTAAGTTGGAATATGAAGTACTCCTTGAACCAGATGCTTCAAACATTAATGACATGGCTGTGACCAACTGGACAAACACCTTTTTTGGAAGTTTGAAGCAAGCGATTGAGCCATATCATGAAAATAATTTATCGATTACCATTGAACCGCAAACAAATGGTGTTCGTTTCTTTTTTGATTTTAGCGGAATAATAAGGAATAGAGAACTGATAGAGGGTTTCTTGTCTGACAAAACGGTGGAAGTTTCAGTCATTGAATTTACAGAAACCGAACTGTCTTTAGAGTTATTTATGCCAATCGAGAAATAATATCAGTTTATTTAATGTGCAAGACTGGAGGAATTTGATGTTTGTCGATCAAGTCAAAATATATGTAAAAGGCGGAGACGGTGGCAATGGAATGGTTGCCTTTCGCCGTGAAAAATATGTACCAAACGGGGGTCCTGCCGGCGGTGATGGCGGTAAAGGGGCTAATGTCGTATTTGAAGTGAACGAAGGTTTACGTACCTTAATGGATTTCCGATATAAGCGCCATTTTAAAGCGGAGCGCGGGGAACATGGTATGTCCAAAGGAATGCACGGCAGAGGTTCTCAGGATATGATTGTAAAAGTACCGCCTGGAACAGTCGTGATTGATGCGGAAACAAAAGAAGTGATCGCTGATTTAGTGGAACATGGGCAACAAGCCATCATTGCAAAAGGCGGGCGCGGTGGCCGGGGAAATACTCGCTTTGCCACTCCGCAAAATCCAGCTCCTGAAATTGCGGAGAATGGAGAGCCAGGTCAAGAACGTGATGTCATACTTGAATTAAAATTACTGGCAGATGTTGGTCTTGTTGGTTTCCCTAGTGTTGGTAAATCAACTTTATTATCGGTTGTTTCATCAGCAAAGCCTAAAATTGCCGAGTATCACTTTACGACGATTGTTCCAAACCTTGGAATGGTCGAAACGGAGGATGGTCGAAGCTTTGTCATGGCTGACCTGCCGGGATTAATTGAAGGTGCTAGCGAAGGCGTAGGACTTGGTCATCAGTTTTTGCGGCATATTGAGCGGACAAGGGTTATTGTCCATGTGATTGATATGGCTGCAACTGAAGGACGAGATCCGTTTGAGGATTACGTGACCATCAACAAAGAGTTAAAAGAGTATAATCTCAGACTGACAGAGCGTCCGCAAATCATTGTCGCTAATAAAATGGATATGCCGGATGCCGAAGAAAACTTACAATTGTTCAAGGAACAATTAGAAGAGGATCATCCAATTTTCCCTATTTCAGCCTTAACCAGAAAGGGGCTGCGTGATCTCTTATTTGCGGTTGCAGATAAGATTGAGGAAACACCGGAATTCCCGCTTGAGCATGAAGAAGAGGTAACGGGTGTCCATCGTGTATTATATAAACATGAAGCAGACCCAGATGCCTTTACGATTACAAGAGATCCGGACGGTTCATTTGTCCTCTCTGGCGAAAAGCTCGAACGACTATTTAGAATGACCGATTTTTCAAGAGAAGAATCTGTCCGCCGTTTCGCACGCCAGCTGCGTGGTTTTGGGGTGGATGATGCCTTAAGACAAAGAGGAGCAAAAGACGGGGATATTGTGAAATTGTTAGACTTTGAATTTGAGTTTATTGAGTAGTTTTCTGCAGGAGAACGAGGTTGAGTTAAATGGATAACTTAGATAAAAAGTTTTACCTAGTCCGTGAGGATGTTTTGCCAGAAGCGATGAAGAAAACTATTGAAGTGAAAGAGATGCTTGAAAGGGGTAAAGCAGACTCGATTGCCGAAGCCGTTCTAAAAGCGGATCTAAGCCGAAGCGCCTTTTATAAATACAGGGACACCGTTTTTTCTTTTTCTACGATTCAGAAAGAGAAGATTATTTCCCTTTTCTTTCATTTAGAAGACCGCTCGGGTACTTTGTCTAATTTGTTAGGGGTCGTTGCCTCTTCAGGCTGTAATGTCCTGACCATACACCAAACGATCCCTCTCCAAGGCAGGGCTAACGTAACGTTATCATTAAATACATCCAACATCACAACAAAGTTAGATGATTTACTTACAGAACTAAGAAAACTTGAATTTGTTGAAAAAGTAGAAGTGCTAGGAACAGGAGCGTAGCGGACAAAGTCCGCTCTTATACCTGTTCTTTGTCTTCTTTTTAAAAATACAGGGGAGTGGAGAAAGACATGAAGGTTGGTTATTTAGGGCCAAAGGCAACATTCACTGAATTAGCAGTCAGAAAGGTTTTTCAAGGCTTTGATTTAGAGCCCTATAGCACAATTCCAGAAAGCATTGATGCCATTGTCGAGAAGAAAGTAGAACTGGCAGTTGTCCCAGTTGAAAACTCGTTGGAAGGCTCCGTTAATATTACACTGGATTATCTAACACATGTAGTCGATATTCCCATTTTAGGAGAAATCACATTACCCATTAAACAGCATCTGATGGTACATCCTGATAATAAAGACCATTGGCAAAATGTTTCAAAAGTATTTAGTCATTCCCATGCGATTGCTCAGTGCCATAAGTTTTTACATACCCATTTTAAAGGGGTGCCAATTGAAAGTGTCTCATCAACAGCGGCAGCTGCCAAGATGGTCATGGAACAGCCAGAACTAAATGCTGCAGCCATTGCGAATGAACTGGCAGCAAAGGAATATGGTTTAGCCATCGTTCAGAAAGATATTCATGATTTTCATTTTAACCATACCAGCTTTTTTGTGTTGTCAGAGCAGGCTTTGAATTTTGCAGAAATAAGCGGTTCCGAACATTATAAAACCTCTCTAATGGTTACATTACCTTCAGACCAAGCAGGAGCTCTTCATCAGGTATTATCAGCGTTTGCCTGGAGAAAATTGAATCTTTCCAAAATTGAATCAAGACCAATGAAAACAGGAATTGGGAATTATTTCTTTATTATCGATATTGAAATGAAGCTCGACGATGTGTTAATTCCAGGCGCGATTGCCGAACTTGAGGCACTTGGCTGTGGTGTCAAAGTGTTAGGAAGCTATCCACACGTCATGGTAAATCTTGATTAAATAAGAAAAGCGGAAGGCGCTTAGCTTTCGGCGACAATCACAAGACAAACCGGCCGGAAGGTTGTTCTTTAACCTTTTGGACGGCTTGTCTTGTGACCTCGAGCCGATGGCGCCTGGAGCTAGACAATTCTTGAAGTCAAAACTTATTTCTTTTTCATAAATAAGAGACCCGTCCATTTATAGTTCGGGTCTCTTTTCTTATTCAATTAGAAATCCTTCTTTTCGTAACGCATTTTCTGCTTGATCTAAAATCTGATTACTAGAACCAGTTATGGTATGAAGATGTATGCCGCCGGTTAACTCTGACAGTAACGAAGCTTTTGTAGTCTGCATGTTTTCGATAAATTGCTTCACTTCTTGGCGATTTGAAACCATTACAGAAGCGGTCAAATCACCGTATACGGTATGTTCAATCCTCACATCTTTTACAAGTACGCCGTGGTCAACCAAGATATTTAACTCTTTTTCAGTGTCTTCTGGGGAATGTTTGCAGGCGATTGTTCTTTCAAACACGACAGTGCCGGAATTCGTCTTTAAATAGATATAGCCTTGGCTCGTTGCAATAATTGGTTCATTTTTAGCCTTCAAAAGGGTGATATCCCCAACAATGACTTGTCTGCTTACATTCGTTTTAGCCGCAAGTTCACTTCCGGTGAGCGGTTCTGAGCTGTCTTTAAGCTGCTGGAGGATTAACGCCCTTCTTTCCTCTCCCAAAACTTTCTTTTGTTCAGTCATGTAGACCTCCTATAAATAATTATCTATCTTCCTATTCTAGCACAGTTGATTTCAATCTATAACGGGTGCCGGTTTGAAAGCCTCAACGATCTGGACAATAGTTTCCCCCAGCTTGATAATATCTTCTGTTGTCGAGGAATGACCGAACGAAATTCGAATAAATTCTTTAGCTGCCTCTTTGTTTAATCCCAGTGCTTCTGTCACTTTTGCAGGAGTCTGCATCCCAATTTGGCAGGCACTTCCGGTTGAAATCGCAAAGTCGAACCGGTTGCATTCAAGCATCATCCATTGCCCTTCAATTCCTGCTATTCTCATTCCAATAATATTAGCCAACTGCCGTTCATAATCCGCTTGATAGATTTTTACCCATTGTTTAATTGGTTCCAGTGTTTCAATAAACGCCTTTCGGAGCAATTGGAACTTATTTTGATCCTCTTCAAGTCTTCCGATGATTTTCTGGGCTGCTGCTGTCATGGCTGCAATCGCCGGGACATTCAGCGTTCCAGGCCTAAACCCGCTTTCATGTGAACCACCCGGAAAAAACGGAATCAAAGGAATTTCAGGCTTGATATAGACTCCGCCAACTCCTTTTGGTCCATAGATCTTGTGACCGGAAAAAGAAAAACTGCTGATCAATGGAGCAATTGCTTTAAGATTTATTTTTCCAAAAGACTGGACAAAATCGCTATGAAAATGAATGTGGTTGTTCTTGGCAATTTTTGCTATCTTCTCGATAGGCTGAATCGTTCCAATCTCTGAATTCACATGCTGCACGGTTATTAAAATCGTTTCTGGTCTAATTGATTGCAGCAGCAGTTCTGGGTCAATCAAGCCATCTGCATTAAAAGGAATTAGTGTGACATCATAGCCCTGTTTTTGGAGGCGATTTAACACCCCATGGATCGATGAATGCTCAGCTATACCTGCAATGATATGATTTCCATCCTTTAACGGTGAAGAAAGCAAAGCCTCTATGGCTAAAAAATTCCCTTCAGAACCGCCACTTGTAAAATACAATCCTTTTTTATGAATGCCCATTAGCTGGGCCAATTCTTCGCGGCAATTTTCTAGGAGTATATTTGCCTGACTGCCGCAATCGTGAAGACTTTGGGTGTTGCCAAAATATTCCATTGCCACTTTTACATAAACCTCTGCAGCATCTTGGTCTAATGGAGTTGTTGCAGCAAAATCAAAATATATCATCCTACTTCCCCCATAATCTATTTTTTTAGTACTTGTTTTTAGTTTAAATCTGTGTAAATATATATGTCAAGACACCTGTAAATTCCAGGAGGGTCATCCATGACAAAAGACGATGTAATTATAATTGGCAGTGGAATAGCCGCATTACAGCTGGCTACTCAATTAAATAACCAGTTAAATGTGAGGATACTCACAAAGGGGAAATTAAGAACAGCAAACTCGTATCTTGCCCAAGGTGGAATCGCTGCCGCCATCGGCGCAAATGACCACCCATCAAAGCATATGGTTGACACGCTTGAAGCGGGGAGATTTCATAATGATCAAGAAGTTGTCCGAGAAATCATTAACGCTGCACCCACTCTGATTCGAAATATGTCTCTTGAAGGTGATGTTTTCGATAAAGATCCAAATGGTGAATTATTTTTAGGGATGGAAGGTGCCCATAGCGAAAAGAGAATTGTCCATGGGGGCGGGGATGCAACGGGTAAAAATATGATGGAGCACTTAATAACCAAGCTCAAGGCAAATGTCATCATCGAAGAAGATGTCTTTGCTTACGAATTAATATTAAATTCTGATCAAACAACGTGCATCGGTGTGAAAGCGAAGCAATCAGATGATACGATTAAAAGCTTTTATGGGAGTCATATCATCATCGCTTCCGGAGGATGTGGCCAATTGTTTACCTACACATCCAACGCTGAAACGGTGTGTGGTGATGGCATTGCCATGGCTTACCTTGCTGGTGCAGAAATTGTTGATATGGAGTTTATTCAATTTCATCCGACCCTTTTATATGTGAACGGCGAAACCAAAGGTCTGATCTCTGAAGCCGTCAGAGGTGAAGGGGCGATTCTCATAACCGACGACGAAACGCCGATTATGGCTGGAATTCACCCGATGAAGGACCTTGCACCGAGGCATGTGGTTTCACAAAGAATCTATGAATTTCTTAGAAATGGTAAGCAAGTATATTTAGATATTCGTAACATAAAAGATTTTACGAAAAGATTTCCTTCTATTACAACCATTTGCGTTGAAAATGGCATTCGGATTGAAGATGGAAAAATTCCAGTAGCACCTGGAAGCCACTTTTTAATGGGGGGAATTAAAACAGATTTAATCGGCCGATCGTCCATTAGAGGATTATATGCAATCGGTGAAGCCGCCTGCACGGGGCTTCATGGGGCCAATCGTTTGGCAAGTAATTCTTTATTAGAAGGCTTGTACCAAGGAGAGCAGCTATCCAAATGGATTAATGGAACGAAGGCAGCCCATCAAGAATCTAAAATCAGTGATTCCTTACAGCATGCCATTTCCAAACATTTAACCTTACCTGACCGTCAACTCATACAAGAAACGATGATGGAGCGGGTTGGAATTGTTAGAAACAAAGAGGATTTAAAAAAGCAGCAAACCTGGTTAACTCAATTTAATGCTGATAAAATCCCTCTGGATCATTGTTCCGTTCATGACCTGTCGAGGATTTTTATGGTGATTACGGCGAGTTTGATTACAGAATCTGCCTTACAAAGGACAGAAAGCCGCGGTGGTCACTTTCGTAGTGATTATCCGGTAGAAAACGATCAACATTGGTTACGTAGATCCATTATTCATAAATACAATCGGGGAATGGAGAAAAATCATGAATTCATTAAAACTGCGCTCGCAACTTGAGGAATTTTTCATTGAAGATATTGGAGAACAGGATTTAACGACGGATTTAATCTTTTCAGATCAGACACAGGGGAAAATTGTTTTTCTTTCAAAGGATGAAGGGGTCTTTTGTGGAGAAGAGATTATTAGGTCCGGTTTTCAGCTGTTAAATCACGATATTAAGGTTGAACTTTTTGTGAAAGATGGTCAAGCAATCGAGAAGGGACAAGAGCTTGCCCATGTTTCAGGCAAGATTACGGATTTACTTAAAGGAGAGCGGGTCGTTCTTAATCTAATCCAACGGATGAGTGGAATCGCTACTTTAACCCAAAAGACAGTTCATACACTTGATAGTGGTCATACAAAGGTTTGTGATACAAGGAAAACGACGCCAGGGCTTAGAATGCTTGAAAAATATGCGGTTCGCTGCGGCGGAGGCTTTAACCATCGTTTTGGACTTTACGATGCTGTCATGATTAAGGATAACCATATTTCATTTGCTGGTTCCATTACAAAGGCGGTAGAAGCAGTTCGAAGTAAAGCGGGTCATATGGTAAAGGTCGAAGTGGAAGTTGAGACCGAAGAACAAGTGTTGGAAGCAGTCAAGGCCGGAGCCGATGTGATTATGTTTGATAATCGAACACCTGATGAAGTGAAGGAGTTTATCAAATTAGTCCCTGCTAGTATTATTACGGAAGCTTCCGGCGGCATTCAATTAACAAACATCGCCGAATACCGTGATACCGGTGTCGATTATATTTCCCTTGGGTACTTGACCCATTCATATAGAGCCCTAGATATCAGTGTAAAAGTATTATGGGATAAAGGAGATGAATAGAATGAGCTTCTTAGAAACTTTACAAAAGAATGCCATGATTCCGGAAAAATACAAGCAAATGACGCGGGAAGAACTTGAAAATCGCGTTATGGAAGTGAAAAAACAACTGGGCTCCCGTCTGTTTATACCCGGACATCATTACCAAAAAGACGAAGTTATACAGTTTGCCGATGCAACGGGTGATTCGTTAAAGTTGGCGCAATTATCTGCTGAAAATACCGAAGCAGAGTTTATCGTATTTTGCGGTGTTCATTTCATGGCTGAGACCGCCGATATTTTAACAAATGATAACCAAAAGGTATTTCTACCCGATATGCGTGCAGGTTGTTCCATGGCCGATATGGCAGACATTGAACAAACAGAAAGAGCCTGGGAAAAACTGCAAGCATTATTTGATGACACGATTCTTCCGCTAACCTATGTAAATTCAACTGCGGCGATTAAGTCGTTTGTCGGGGCACATGGCGGAGCAACGGTTACCTCCTCTAATGCAGAAACCATGGTTAAATGGGCTTTAGGAATGAAAGAGCGGATTTTATTCTTACCTGACCAGCATCTAGGACGTAATACAGCAGCGGATTTAGGAATTGGCTTAGATGAAATGGCGATTTGGAATCCCATCACAAATGAACTTGAATATGATGGCGAGGTTTCCAATATTAGAGTCATTCTTTGGAAAGGGCATTGCTCGGTCCATGAAAATTTTACCGTTCAAAATGTAGCAGATACAAGAGTTCAATATCCTGATATGAAAATTATTGTCCATCCGGAATGCCGACGCGAAGTCGTTGAACTAGCAGATATGGCGGGTTCAACCAGTTACATTATTAATGCGATTGAGCAGGCTGAGCAGGGTTCTTCTTGGGCAATTGGAACCGAGATGAATCTTGTAAACCGGATTATCAATGAACACCCAGATAAACAGATTATTTCGTTAAACCCTCATATGTGTCCTTGTCTAACCATGAACCGGATTGATTTGCCGCATTTAGTTTGGAGCTTAGATACATTAGAAGATACGAATAATATCATTAAAGTGGATCCAGAAATTAGTGAAAATGCAAAACTAGCCTTAGATCGGATGTTAAAAAATTCATAGACAGCGGAAAAAGATGCAATTTTAACTAATTGCATCTTTTTTTCTTGTTTTTAAAGTCTAGTTTTAATCTTTAGAAGTTTATTCGGCGATTTTTTCTACTATATCAGCGTAATTTTCAATTATTCAGCGGGATTTAGCGCCATTTCGGCGAAAATTCTATTTTTTCGGCGCAATGAGTCATAGCCTAATCTTTGGGGACTTATTCATATTTTGATAAAAGGAAGCATAGATTTTTCTGAAGAATGATAGCACTTTGCCCATCTTCACATACACTATATGGACTTATGCCATAGGAGGGAAATCAGAGTGAAGATCCATATCGTACAGAAAGGGGATACTCTTTGGAAGATCGCCAAGAAGTACGGCGTGAATTTTGAAGAGCTGAAAAAGTTAAATTCACAGCTCAGCAACCCTGATATGATTATGCCCGGTATGAAAATAAAAGTTCCAACTACAGGTGGATCCGTAAAGAAAGAAGCACCGATAGGAACGAAATCGGGAACGACAATCAATTTAGGAACAAAGAAGGAACATCCGATTGCTGAGCATCCGTTCGCCAAAGAAAAACCAGTGCCGCTGCCTGTTAAGGAAGCACCTATTGTGAAAGAAAAGCCGATCGCAAAAGAACAGCCTATTGTGAAAGAAAAGCCGATTGTAAAGGAACAACCGATTGTAAAAGAAAAGCCGATTGTAAAGGAACAACCGATTGTAAAAGAAAAGCCGATTGTCAAAGAGCAACCAATCGTAAAGGAACAGCCGATAATAAAAGAAGCACCAAAAGCACCCTATACTCCCAAAATGCCTCTGCAAATCATCCCAGAAATAGATATCAACAATTATTATCAGACTAACATGACCAAGATGGAGGTTCAACCAAACCTTCCTCCAAAAGCCAATATCCTTCCAGAGGTTAAAGAAGTTCCAATGAAAGAAATTCCAGTACCTCCACCAGCACCAATACAAGAGATGCCGATTCAGACACTGCCAGCGCAAGAAAATTGTGTACCGATGACACCTGTCATGCCTGGTCCTGGTTTCTGTCCGCCGCCATTTGGCGGGATGCCAATGCCGCCTATTATGCCATTTCCAGCGGTCCAGGAAACCGGATTTGTTCCTTATACAGGAATGGTTCCTGGTACACCAGGGGTGAATCCAGCTGTTGCTGGTACATCATTCATGCCGGGACAATTTTACCATGATGAGTCGTCATCCTTTATGCCGCAAATGCCGGTTGTGAATCCAGCCCATCCAGGAGGGGTAATGGGACCTCAAACCCCAGTATTTGAGCCTGGAGCATACGGTCAAGTACCGGCCGGTTATGGAGGTGTACCATACGGTTCTGCGCCAGTCGGCTATGGAGGCGCACCAGTTGGTCCAACTCAAGCACCGTTCGGTTATGGTAGCGTACCATCCGGACCAACCCAGATGCCTATGGGCTACGGGGGAGTACCAGCCGGATCACCGACAGGCTACGGAGAGGTACCTCATGGATTTAGTCAAATGCCAACGGGTTATGATGGTGTACCAGCTGGATACGGTCAAATGCCAATGGGTTATGATGGTGTACCAGCAGGATACAGTCAAATGCCAACGGGTTACGACGGTGTACCAGCCGGATATGGTCAAATGCCAGCTCAAGGGGTGCCTCAAGGATTTGGGCAGATGCCAAGAGGCTATGAAGGAATGCCGCCAGGAAGCCCTATGAATCCAGGGATGAGCGGAGCAGGTTATCCTCAATATCCAGTTGGAACAGCCCAAACTGCTCTAGGAAACCCTGGCCCTCTGTATGGAAACCCAGGAATGGCAGCTCCATATGGCCCTGGAGGAGCCACTTACGGTTATCCACATATGCCGGGGCAGGGATTTCCAGTAATGGGTGGACATGAGATTGAATCATCCGATCTTCTAACACCTACAACCGGAGTCCAAATGCCTTACATGCAGCAAGTCCCAACACAGACTCTGCCAACTAGTTCAGGTGGTGACTGTGGCTGTGGAGGAGGAATGCAGCCAGCTGGAATGCAGCCAGCCGGAATGGTTCCTGTACCAACACCTGTAACGCCAAGTTTTGTACCGCCAACACCGCCAATTTATAGCGCTCCTTATACAGGACCAGTTAATGTTGCTCAGCCGCCATATATGAATCCATACGGCATGGGTCCAGCTGGAATAAATCCTTACGGTATGCCAGGTTACCGTGATGAAAGCAACTAATACACGGGGTAACCAAAAAGGAGACGATGCTTATTTAAGTCGTCTCCTCTCTTATTTTCAATCACAGTTTTATGAAAAAATTGTCCAGCTGAGTCGGATCAGAAAGGCTGTTTTTTTACTAAAAACGGAGAAAAATACCTATATCATCAAAGGATATCGTGCCAATCACAAACTTAAACTTCAAGAGGCTTTCACCGCAACATTACGAACCGAAGGATTTTTGAAAACCTACCAATATTTGACCCATCCTATAAAAGAACCGCTCTTTTTTGAGGATACCTATTTTGGCTGTATCGAATATATTCCACCAAATAAAACAGCCTTTTCGTACGATAATCAGCAAAATCGTCAAGAAGGGCTTGAACTGTTAAAACAGTTCCATCAAACAACTGCATTGTTTGAAAGTCGATACCAAACGTTAATACCACAAGGACAGTTAATTGAAAAATGGACAGAGCGACTGCGGCTGTTTATGCATAATCGATCTTCTATAAAATATTTTCTGGATGATTACATTATTTCGGAATTGATTTCCTGGGCAAACTGGTCAATAGCCGGTATGGTAAAGAAACGCCGTTTCTTTCAAAAGGAACCGTCTGTCATTCTCCATGGGGATGTAGCCCATCATAATTTTCTGCGCGATAAAAATGCAAAGCTCCATTTAATTGATTTTGATTTAATTAGTATCGGACCACCTTCCTTTGATTATTTACAATATGCTAATCGCATTCTTCCCAGCATTGATTGGTCATTGGGCAAACTGGGAAGTTTAAAGGATATTGGAAAATATTTAGACGAAGAAGCTTTCATCTATGCTCTAGCTTTCCCAGCGGATATTTTTCGGGAATGGAATCGGCTCATCCGGGAAAAGTCTTATACGGACCAATCAAAATTAAAGCAGGTTATGGATTTAACTGTAAATCAATTTCATCTAAGAAAAAATTTTTTCAGCCAATTACAGGAAAAAGTGAAATGATTTTATCAGAATGAATTTCCACTGAAGAAACACCCTATAAATGAGCATAAATAATCGCTCAGATTGTTCTCTAGGGGGTTTATCGCTTGATCAAAAAACAGTGGATGATTCCTCTTTCCTTCACATTACTAGTAGGGATTACTGGGTGTGCAAATGATAAAAATAATGCCGGAAAAAATAACCTAGCTCAGCCGCTTGGTTACTATTCCAACGAAAAGCATGATAAAAATGAAAGTTACAATTTCAGTGACAATGATGGTGCTTTAACGGAAATCATGGACCACAATTTAGGAGCGGAAGACCATGCTATAGATGAAAGAACCCGATCGGACCTGCAAACGAGAGATAAGAATGGAAATCCTATAAATCCAACAGTCCCTAGAGCCAAAACCGATCGGAACTTCTTGCAGCGGGATAACCGTTATAGTACCAGCGATTTAAATTATCACGGACATTTAAGCGCGAAGAACGGTAACAATGGTGTTGTCACTAATCCGGACTTTCAGGATCGTTTTACGGCAAAAATAAGAGATAAAGTGGAAAAAATCGACAATGTCAGAAATGTCAGGTCGGTTGCCTATGGCAATAATGTGATTGTTTCCGTGTCCTTACATGATCAGACCCAAGCAGCAGCAACAAAAACTGCTATTAAAAAGGTCGTGCAGCCTTACGCCAAAGGAAAGTCTATACAAGTGATTACCGATGAAGGCACCATGGGTCGTGACCGGAACATTCATAATGATGCACAAAGGGAAAAGGGCGGTCGCTAAGCCCATTCAAAAACAAAGAGGTAAAGCTTTCGGGCTTTGCCTCTTTTTATTAAAAATCGACTTTGAGAATTGTTTAGCTACAGCGCCTAGCGCCTCGAGGTCACAAGCCAAGCCGTCCAAAAGGTTAAAAAACAACCTTTCGGCCGGCTTGTCTTGTGCTTGACGGGGCTGATCAAGGCGCTTTCACTTTTCTGAGGATAAAAAGGCAAAATTAGGCTAAACTAGGACTGTAAGGTATGTTCAATTATAAACATAAGAGGTGAGTAACATGAGGGTCGTTGGGATAGCAAGGTACCGGTACACATTAGCCGTATTTGCTGTTATTCTCTTCATGTTTATCGGCAGCGTTCCTGGGATGATCACGAAAAGTTTGGCAGCACAACCGGAAGACCAAACCATCAACACCAAGCCGCAAAACTTGACCGTCATATTAGAAAGAGTCTATCTTGATGGAGAAGTCAGTCAGGAAGTAGTGCACGAGACTTGCTGGAAGATGGAGAATTTTTGGGCGAAATATGACCAATGGCAGCTTACAAACATCAACCAATCAACCTATGTATTTCGAAAACAAGTGGATGATATCTCTCCATTACTAAAAGCAAATGGATTTTTTGGAGTCACAGAAAATGGTGTATTAACCATCTTTAATGGGCGCCCAGGGCAATCACGGATTATTCAGTCGTTCTTTCAAATAGATATTAAAAAGCTTGAGAGTAAAAAACAAGAGGAATTAATTCAAGGTATTCCAATCAAATCGAAGGACCATTATGTGAAAGTCCTAGAAACATTTAAACCATATTCCGTAAAAATAGAATAAACGTTTAATCAATTCAGACTGATTGAGTAAAATCAGCCTGTTTTTTTATGTTTAGCTATATTAATTTTCTGTTGTATTTCAGCTAGAGGTCCATTTGGACAGTTTTGATATATGTATCGCCTGCTCTAGCCCTATTAGCTCCCCATTGGGACAGGTTTGAAGAACCCAATTGCCTACTTGTCCGAAACAGGTGGTCATTCGGACAGGTTGGAACTAAAACAAAGGCCTTCTTGCCGAATCGTGTTCGTAT
Organism: Neobacillus cucumis; assembly: GCF_016908975.1. Lineage (GTDB taxonomy): Bacteria > Bacillota > Bacilli > Bacillales > Cytobacillaceae > Neobacillus > Neobacillus cucumis. Next base: position 407 of record NZ_JAFBEX010000008.1, on the reverse strand, counting down.
ACGGTCAGCATGACTCAGAAAACATGAAGAGCTGTCTGAAGTCAAGCCAAGTTCGGACAGCATGACTCAGAAATCACGAAGAGCTGTCCGAAGTCAAGCCAAGTTCGGTCAGCATGACTCAGAAAACACGCAGAGCTGTCCGAAGTCAAGCCGAGTTCGGACATTACAAGTCAGAAATTACGCAGAGCTGCCCGAAGTCAAGCCGAGTTCGGACATTACAAGTCAGAAATTACGCAGAGCTGTCCGAAGTCAAGCCAAGTTGGGACAGCACAAGCCAGAAAACACGAAGAGCTGTCCGAAGTCAAGCCAAGTTCGGACAGCATGACTCAGAAAACACGCAGAGCTGTCCGAAGTCAAGCCAAGTTCGGACAGCATGACTCAGAAAACACGCAGAGCTGTCCGAAGTC